>JADJOU010000043.1 GCA_016713645.1 Bacteroidota bacterium | reverse complement strand
GATATTAATATGGTAGATTGAGATTCAAAAGTGATTTGAAAAACATTTTTGTTGGTTCTTCAAATTCTTTATCAAAATAACCTCCAATAACCGAAGTGTCAATATAGATGCGAAAGTTCATAAATACAAAGATAATTTTAAAACTTATTTTTTTATTCTTAATGAAAATTTTTCTTTCAATATTCCTAAGTTCCTTTGCTAATATTTCCAAAATGATTAAAAGCATTATGTACACAAAGAACTCTCAATTCATCATATGGACTTTTGATGTTTTGTATATTCTTTGTGCTTACATGGGTGTATATCTCCGTTGTCCTGCTGCTCGAATGACCTAGTATCTCTTGAATATAGCGCAAATCCGTTCCCGCTTCTAATAAATGCGTTGCATAGGAATGCCTCAACCAATGTAAACTAACTGGCTTGGTAATTTTTGCTTTGTCGAGTGCTTGCTTTAAGACATTAGACAAGCTTCTCTCGTCATACTGACTTTGAGCTTCGTGGCCTTCGAATAGCCATTTTTTTGGAGTGTAAAGAGCGTAATATTCTCTCAGGAGTGCTAATATCTTGTTGGATAGTGGCACTATTCGATCCTTCTTTCCTTTAGATTGTCTGATAATGACTATATTTCGCTTAGAATCTATATCCAGCGGTTTGAGATGGAGCAACACTTCTCCGCAAGCCACAACTGTATATCAGTGACAACATAGCCTGATGTTTGAGGTTGCTGTGTGCCTCCAATATCAATTTCACTTCCTCCTTGCTCAGCACATTGGGCAAGGCCTTTTCTCTTCGGTCGATGGACATAGTCAAAATTCATTTTGTGGTGCTCGATGGTTTGGAAGAACTTTTTAACCGAATTAACAATTTGGTTTTGGTAGGAAAGGGAGAGCTTGTTCGCAATTACGTATTCATTATTAAAGCGAATGATATCGTTATAATCCATTTCATGCACCGATTTTTCGTTGAAAAAGAGGAGAAATACCCGCAAGGCTTCGATATAGACCTGAATCGTGTTTTCGCTCAATCGCTTGGACTGCATCCACATCCTAAATGACTCAATCTTTGACGCGTGATCTGGATGCAAGATGACCTTCAACGGAATCTTAAAGCGAATTCTATTTTCCTCCGTATCGGGCAGATGCCAAGCCATGAGATTGGGACTCCATCTCGCCCCTTCGAGTTTTTTAATGCGCGCTATAAGTTCTGGATCTTTCTTAAAATACACCGCAATGCGCTCTTTGCCGCGATGCTTCGCCAATTTGGCTTCCCATATTTTTTCCATAAAAATCTTTTTTATCCCTTTACTACTTTATCTTATTTTCATATAGTCCATATCGCGGCACTGTCATATACATGAAGATTCAATTCAAGTGGGGATGGTTCATACTCTATGTCAAAGATATAAAAATTGGATTTTGAAAATGGAATTTGATTTTGCAATTTGTCTATTGGTGATTTTTAGATTTTGTTTCACATCATAAAGGCCGTCTGCATCTTCTTTATCATTCATTTCACTTCTGACTTTCTAATGTGTTTTTTCCTACATTATACGCGTATACTGCTGCTGGTAAATATTGGATTTGTATATTTTTATATTCCTTGATGCCTGATTTGTCAATTGTTGTAACCATCGCCTGTTTTAAATTATTTTCTTCACAAAATGAAGAAAGGCTCTTTAACTCATTTGGCGCTTCAAAGAATCGGTTGCTCCATTTAATTTCTACTGCCCAATCCGGTCTGTTTGTTTTTCTACTTATATTAACTAAATCAACTTCTCCATTTTTCCATCTTGCATAATAGGGAATAAATGAAGTTCGTTGCATCCATTGGCTAAAAATGGCGGTTTCTACAATGGCTCCCATTCCGTCAGATTCTGCAGTAAGTGGCGCAAATAATGCACTCATTGTTTGAATCTCTTGGTTAAATATCACTTCAGGATAACCACCATAATTCACATAATTTATAAAATGTTTGTTTAACTCTGTGATGTTTGTCGTCGATGAAAAAAATAGCAATATTCCCTTTCCAATTAATCGTATCCGCTTTAATCAATGCGCCTAAATTTTTGAGGTGTATAAACTCGTGAAATGTCAATGGTGGGAGCATGAAGTCTGTAAAACGCCCTGCACCACTCTCATTGCTTTTAAATTTTAATGCTGCCGCAGCAGAACCACTGGCTATAAATTTTGTATGGTGATAAACATCAACCAATGTTTTTAAGTGGACTTCCCATTCTTTCAGATATTGGATTTCATCAAAAAATATATACCAACCATTTGAATCTTTATCTCCTGTAGCTTTTTTTGCCATTGTAAAAAGCGCATCAAGTGAAATATTATTATAAATCGGTGTTTCAATAGACGCATATAAAATTTTTTGAGGAGATACGCCATCTGAAATTAATTGCGCTATTGTATGATATAGCATAACAGTCTTTCCAACGCGTCTTGGACCCATTAGAACACTTGCCCGGCGAACCGTTGTATTTTTCACCAAAGGGTAGAACAGATTAAAATACAGCCTGGCTTAAAAGACTGATAATATCCGTCTAAATATCCAGTTGCCCACCAAGGATTTTCAAATTGGAGTCGTGCAATAATTTGTTCTTCAGAAAAAGGATTTAATGCCATAATTGAAACAAATATACAAAATAAGGTCAAATAAAAAACCTTATTTGAATAAAAAAGTGATTTTAAGTCGTTTTTTATCATTTGATTTAGCTTAAATGCGCTTTTTATAATACAAATAAATTACAGCTTCCATTTCCGGTCGATGGACATAATCAACATTCATTTTGTGGTGCTCGATGGTGTGGAAGAACTTTAAAACCCCTGATTAAGCATTAGAATTCGCCGTATTTGAGTTTATCAACCGCAATGCGCTCTTCGCCGCGATGCTTCGCCAATTTGGCTTCCCATATTTTTTCCATAATTAATTTTTTTTCGACCAATTTCACCTATTGATAACTCCTCATTGCCTGCCAAAATGCGATGCAATTGTCATAATGATGTGATCATTGATAGGAAATGGTTTCATACTTATATCAAAAATAGAATAAAAAATTTTGAATTCTGAATTTTGAATTTTGAATTGGTCTGGTTGAAAGCAGAACAGACACCGATAGAATTATGAATTATGAATTTTGAATTTTTAATTAGTTTGGTTGAAAGCACAACAGATTCCAAATCAAGTTTGGTATGACGTTTATGAAGAACATTCAATTAGGAAGCGCATTCAAGTTTGGAATAACGATCTAAGGATAATGAAGCCTCCTGCATATTCCTATGAAATTTTTGAATAGAATCAATAGATTCTTGAATGTCAAATAGGTATTTTTTAATTTCATGATCCATACAGCAAGGTTTTTGTCTGATTTACTGATTGTATAAAATACGGATTTGATAGTGATTTATCTGTTACTAAGTCAACAGGTCGTTGAAATAAAACTTCGAATTTATCAGCCAATTCAAAATAAGTGTCTGCGTAATCCCCGAATTCCATTGGCTTAAAAGAGATTAGAAGGTCGATATCACTTTTATCGCTAAAATGATCTGTGCAGACTGAACCAAAAGCAAATAAAGATTCAACATTATGTGTGCTGCATAATGTTTTAATTTTTTCTAAATTATCTGATATTAGACTTTGCATTTCAGTTTTTTGTACAAAGCTAGTGTAATTATTTTATGAAAAATAGACCTTTGACCTGTGTTCCTCAAAAATATACTTTGAAAAGCACAACAGACACCGATAGAATTATGAATTTTGAATTTTTTTAATCCCTACAATGTGTAGCGGATGAATTGGTTTAGTTGAAAGCACAATATTTCCCCAAAATATTTTTCTACGCCACAACTTTAGTTGAGAAGGGATTAAAAATAAAGGCTGCATTCTTTATTGCGAAGGGCTTTACCCATCGCAGAGAATATTTCGCCCTTTCAGGGCTCGCTCAGAATCATAGCCCTGAAAGGGCGACATACATTAGTGAGGCGGCATCGCCCCTCACTTTGCAAAAATCAGAGTTCGTAAATCCCAATCGAATCCCCTAATTCCACAAACCCAATCGTACATCGTATATCGTCAATCGTAAATAAACCAATTCCCCAAATAAAATCGTACATCGTACATCGTAAATCGTCAATAACTCGACATTTTATCCCCATTTCCCCTTTTATTTCTCCGCAGATTGATTGAAATAGTATATTTGTTTTTTTTAAACATCTATGAACCATTCTATACTTCAAACTGTCGGCAATACGCCCCTCGTCAAACTGCAAAAATTGAGTCCAAATCCATTAGTGGATATTTATGTAAAACTCGAATTCTTCAATCCCAGTGGGAGTATCAAAGATAGAATCGTTCGATTCATCATCGACGATGCAGAGAAAAATGGCCTTTTAAAACCAGGTGGCACCATCGTCGAGAATACCTCTGGAAATACGGGTGCAGCTGCCGCTATGATAGGCGCCATCAAAGGGTATAAAGTCATCTTGACCATGCCAGACAAAGTGAGTATCGAAAAGCAAAATGCCCTCAAAGCATTTGGTGCTGAAATCGTCGTTACGCCGACAAGCGCAGCGCCTGATTCCCCGGATCATTATGTAAATACCGCTATCCGCATCGCCAACGAAACACCGAATAGCTTTAGAATTAATCAATACGACAACCCCCTCAATCCATTGGCGCATTACCATTCAACGGGTCCAGAGATTTGGAGACAAACGGAAGGGAAAGTGACTCACTTCGTCGCTTCTGGCAGCACAGGAGGCACCATCAGCGGAATCAGCAAATATTTGAAAGAGCAAAATCCTGAGGTATTTTCATTTATGCCCGATCCATTTGGTTCGATCTATTATCAATATTTCAAGACGGGAGAAATTAGCCACGAGGGCTCTTGTTCATATCAAGTAGAAGGAGTTGGAGAAGACCATATCAATAAAGCCATGGATTTCAAGATGGTGAATGATATGATTCAA
Organism: Bacteroidota bacterium; assembly: GCA_016713645.1. GTDB lineage: Bacteria > Bacteroidota > Bacteroidia > Chitinophagales > JADJOU01 > JADJOU01. Next base: position 13,954 of record JADJOU010000043.1, on the reverse strand, counting down.
TTCAATGATGACAATGCATTTACAGTAGCGCGAAGATTGGCGAGAGAAGAGGGCATCATCGGCGGTGGAACGGGCGGAGCCAATGTTTGGGCTGCCATGGAATTGGCCAAGACTTTGACCAAACCAGCTACCATCGTGACCATCATCCCAGATAATGGCGCTAAATATTTGAGCAAATTCTACAACGACGAGTGGATGAAGGCGAATGGGTATAAAATAGCCCCCTAACCCCCGAAGGGGGAATGAGCCCCCTAACCCCCGAAAGGGGAATTGGCCGACGTATTAACCGCAATATTCAAGGTATCTCAAATTTACTCTTTGTGGGACTTGAATTGAAAAACTCTGTGTAACTCTCCCTACACTTTGTAGGGACAAGCGTGAAACAACTCTGTGAAACTCCGTGTTTAAATATTTCATCTCAATAAAAAATGATAAGATTGAAATTCAAATAATACATTAAATATGGAATACATCGGTTACCTCTGCTCCATCTTAATCGGCATTACCCTAGGCCTCATCGGCGGTGGCGGCAGCATCCTCACAGTGCCCGTTTTGGTCTACTTATTCTATATCAACCCTGTCATCGCAACATCCTATTCCCTCTTTATCGTTGGACTGACCAGCGCAGTGGGCTCATTCTCTTATTTCAACAAGGGATTGGTCAATATCAAAACAGCCATTGTTTTCGGCATTCCTTCCATTGTCGCCGTATTCATGACGCGCGCCTATATCGTCCCAGCCATTCCCAACGAAATAGGAACAATCGCAGGCTTCCTGCTCACCAAGAGCATATTATTGATGGTCTTATTTGCCATGCTTATGATCGCAGCCTCCTATAGCATGATTAAAAAGGATGCGCCCAAAACGGGCCATGATGAAGCGGTTCAAAAATTTAACTATCCCATTATATTATTAGAAGGCGCAGTCGTGGGTGTGCTGACTGGATTAGTCGGTGCAGGCGGCGGGTTCTTAATCATCCCAGCACTCGTGATATTGAGCAAATTGCCGATGAAAGAGGCCGTGGGCACTTCCCTAGTTATCATTGCAGCGAAATCATTGATTGGATTTACAGGCGAAGGGGGAGAAGCCATGATCGATTGGGAATTTTTGGGAATCATTTCATCATTTGCCATAATGGGCATTTTCCTTGGCACTTATTTATCGAAGAAGATTGATGGCGCTAAACTCAAGCCTGCCTTTGGTTGGTTTGTGCTCGTTATGGGAATTTATATTATGGCTAAGGAAATTTTCTTTCAATAATAATTGTTTATGTAACTTTAGTTGCCAATTGCCCATCGGCATAGCACTAGTTTTGCAATTCAAAATTTAAAAAAAATAGATTTATGCAAATAGAACAAATTTACACAGGATGCTTAGCACAAGGTGCTTATTACATTACCTCAAACGGAGAAGCGGCTATCATTGACCCATTGAGAGAGACACAACCCTATACAGATAGATTGAACAGAGATGGGGTGAAATTGAAATACATTTTTGAAACCCACTTCCATGCAGATTTTGTCTCTGGACACGTGGATTTGAGCAAAGAGACAGGTGCACCTATCGTCTACGGACCAAATGCGACTTGTAAATTTGATTGTATTTCTGCGACAGACGGACAAGAATTTCCATTGGGAAATGTAAAGATCAAAGTATTGCACACTCCAGGACATACCATGGAGAGTTCATGCTTTTTATTGATAGATGAAAATGGCAAGGAACATTCACTATTCAGTGGTGATACATTGTTTATCGGTGATGTGGGAAGACCTGATTTGGCGCAGAAAGCAGCGAATATGACTCAAGATCAATTGGCCGCTACTTTATTCCATTCATTGAGAGATAAGGTGATGACATTGCCAGATTCAGTGATCGTCTATCCAGCGCATGGCGCGGGAAGTGCTTGTGGCAAGAACATGAGTAAAGAAACCGTTTCTACCATTGGCGAACAAAAAGCAAGTAATTATGCACTCCGTGCAAATATGACGGAAGCAGAATTTGTCAAAGAAGTGACAGATGGCTTATTGCCTCCTCCAGCTTATTTCGGAATGAATGTGGCGATGAATAAATCGGGCTATGAGAGTTTCGGCGAAGTGCTCAAACACGGTATGCGCGCATTGAGTCCAGCTGAATTTGAAGTAGCCGCTGAAGAAACAGGTGCATTGATTTTAGATACAAGATCAAATGATGTATTCTATCAGGGATTTATTCCTCAGTCGGTGAATATCGGCATCGCGGGAGATTTTGCTCCATGGGTAGGCGCCTTGATTGGCGATGTCAAACAACCTATCATCCTCATTACAGATTTAGGTATGGAAGAAGAGACGGTCACTCGATTGACTAGAGTAGGATTTGACCACATCATCGGTCATCTAAAAGGTGGATTTGATGCTTGGAAAAATGCAGGAAAAGAAATTGATGCTGTCAATAGAATTACAGCAGAAGAATTCGAAAAGCGCCTTGAAATTGGCAAGGATAAAGTCATTGATGTGCGCAGAGAGAGCGAATATCAGGCAGAACATGTGAATGAAGCCTATAGCATGCCATTGGCGAATATTAATAATTGGATTAAAGATGTCAATCCTTCAGAGCATTTCTATATTCACTGCGCGGCAGGTTATAGAAGTATGATTGCATCTTCAATTTTGCTATCGAGAGGATACAGAAATTTCACGGAGATTGCTGGTGGATTCAAAGCCATCGCAGAGACTAAAATTCCTCGAACAGATTTCGTTTGTCAAAGTAAAATGTCTTTAAAAAGTTAATTATATCCTATGAATATACTCGAATTCATCAAACAACCTTGGCCTTGGTATGTAGCTGGTCCATTGATTGGACTGACCGTGCCGACACTTTTGATTATTGGAAATAAAGCATTTGGACTCAGTTCCTCTTTGCGCCATATTTGCGCATCTTGCGTCCCTGCTGATATTCCCTTATTCAATTACGATTGGAAAAAAGAGTCTTGGAATTTGTTTTTTGTTGCGGGTATCACTATCGGAGGATTTTTAGCAGCCACTTTTTTAGATAATCCAAATCCAGTTGAAGTGGCTCCAGCCACAGCGACCTTACTAAATTCCTATGGAATCACCGATTTCAATGACCTATTGCCTGCGCAAGTTTTTAATTGGGAGAATCTATTCACCATGCGCGGATTGATCTTTTTTGTAATCGGTGGTTTTATGATAGGATTTGGCACGCGCTATGCCAATGGATGCACATCTGGTCATTCCATTACAGGATTGTCCAATTTGCAATGGCCATCGCTGGTTGCTACCATCGCCTTTATGGTGGGTGGTTTCATCTCGGCCAATTTCTTTGTTCCACTCATCTTTAAATTATTCTAATCATGAAAGATATAAAATACGCAATCGTTGGAATCATGTTTGGAATCGTCTTTGTCAAAGCGGAGATCATCAGTTGGTTTCGCATTCAAGAGATGTTTCATTTGCACTCATTCTTTATGTATGGAGTAATCGGCTCAGCAGTAATGGTGGGGATGCTCTCCATTTTTATCATCAAGAAATTAAAAATGAAAACAATCGACGGGGTTCCCATAGCATTGGAAGATAAGAAATACCACAAGGGGTTGATATTCGGCGGATTGATATTTGGCTTTGGCTGGGCGATAACAGGCGCTTGTCCTGGGCCGCTCTATGCGCAAATCGGCAGCGGGTTTACCATCGTCATCGTCACCTTATTGAGCGCCACAGCAGGCACTTGGGTCTACGGAAAACTTCAAGATAAATTGCCGCACTAGGATTATTTATGAAAGAGGATGAATCAATTTATCATCACTCTAAATCTACAAATTAAACATGCAAGAAGACTTAAATAAACGCAAATTAGTCGACCATCTTTATAAACAGATTCAGCGGCTGACGGGATTAATCATTCTCCTCGTAATTGGAATCATTGCCTTTGCCGTGATGTCTATTTATTCTGTCCATTTTTCTTGGGGAGAAAAAGTCGATCCGCAAGCCTTGGAGATCAATCAAAAAGCGAACTTAGAATGGGATAAAGAGAAAGCAGCCAAGAAGGAATTGAATTCGTATTGGGCGGCAGCAGACATCTATAAAGTCAAAGATGAAGCTTTATACAAAAAGCTTCAATATGGCAGAGAGCTTGTCAGTCATACGGCTAAATATTTTGGGCCGCGAGGTTCAGTTAGAAAAATTAGCAATGGGTTGAATTGTCAGAATTGTCATCTCGACGCGGGCAATAAAATTTGGGGTAATAATTACGGCGCAGTGTTTTCTACCTATCCAAAATATCGCAGCGCAGCGGGCAGATTGAAGATATCTATAAACGCGTCAATGATTGCTTTGAGCGAAGTTTAAATGGCCAGCCTTTGGACAATAATAGCCCTGAAATGCAAGCCATTAAAGCCTATATAGAATTTGTTGGCAAAGATGTCCCGAAAGGAGAGAAGCCCAAAGGAAGTGGTATATTCGTATTGCCCTTTCTCGATAGAGCGATTGATCCAGTTCAAGGAGCAAAAATCTATGCAGCGAAATGTCAATCTTGTCATCAAGCAAATGGACAAGGCATATTAGCGGCAGATAGTGTAGAGTATCTCTACCCGCCACTTTGGGGTGCAAACTCTTATAATATGGGTGCGGGATTGTTTCGCATGAGTCGTTTTGCGGGCTATGTCAAATACAATATGCCACAAGGGGTGAATTTCCCTGAATCTCAATTGACAGATGAGGAGGCATGGGATTTGGCGGCATTTGTAAATTCACAACAGCGACCTAGCATGGATATTAGCAGCGATTGGCCAAAGATTAAAGAAAAACCTGTCGATCACCCATTCGGGCCATACGCAGATCAATTCAGCGAAAAACAACATAAATACGGGCCATTTAAACCCATTGTCGCGCCATAGGGGCGAAAAATTTTCGCCCATATGCCCAAGATCAAAGAAAAACCAGTCGACCATCCATTCGGTCCGTACGCAGATCCATTCAGTGAAAAACAACATAAATACGGGCCATTTAAACCCATTGTCGCGCCATAGGGGCGAAATATTTTTCGCCCATATGGCCAAAAATAAAAGAAAAACCAGTCGACCATCCATTCGGTCCATACGCAGATCCATTCAGTGAAAAACAACATAAATACGGGCCATTTAAACCCATCGCCGCCCCATAGGGGCGAAAAATTTTTCGCCCATTTGGTGCGGCGAATAATTTCGCCCATATGTGGCGGCGAATCTTTCGCCCATATGTGGCGGCGAGCATTTCGCCCATATGGTGCGGCGAAAAATTTCGCCCCAATGCGCAAAAATAGGGGCGAAAAATCTTTCGCCCCTATTTTTGCGCCTATTTTTGCGCCCCGACGTGGTTTTTCGCCATGTGACGTCATATGGGCGAAAATTTTTCGCCATATGACGCGCCCATTAAAATTTCACCACAATCCGCAAATTCACCCTTCTGCCCGTCAAATAATTTGGTATGGCATAGATTCGATTGGAATAATCCTTGATCCATTCTTTGGAGACCTCATTGGATATGCCCAATAGGTTGAATACCTCTAATGTCGCCCAAATGGACTTGAGGTGTTTGTATTGCACTTTTTCATATTGCACCTTGCGCTTTTTGATATCGTATAACATCGCAGAAAATCCAATATCTACGCGCTTGTATGATTGAAATTGAAATGCATTTCGGAATTTATCATTATTGACAGGCCCAAATGGGAATCCGCTCCCATAGGATAAATTCAAATGCACCCTGAATTCTGGATGGTTGGGAATATAATCTTCAAAAAATACATTGAATGAAACGAGCTGGTTGGTAGGTCTGTTCACATATCCCCGCTCATAGGGGATGGAATCGACAATATCTCTATTGGTATATGAAATTGAAGGGAATATGCCGCCTGTATCATCTTTGTAATTGTAGAAAGTCAAGCCTCCGACAAATTCTTTGGTCTGCATAAAGGATAGATTCACCCACCTCTCAGCTCCTTCCACCAATTCTCCTTGTACGCGAAAATCCACACCTGTGGCGTATGCCACCGCATTGTTTTTTGCGACATAGCGAATCAAGACATTTTGATAATCGTATTGATTCACATCCCAGAGATGCTTGTAATACAATTCTGTGGTGAATTTAAATGGTCGATTGCCCGCTTTGAACAATAAATCACTTCCGAGGATATAGTGCAAGGACTTTTGCGCTTTGACTTCTGGATTGATTTTTCCGCTGAAATCCCTCAATTCTCTATAATAGGGAGGTTGTTGATATAAACCAACAGCACCTGTAATTACCCAATTCTTCTTGGTATTGGGGATATAATAGAATTGCGCACGCGGACTGATCAGCAATTCTTTATTGTAATACCAGTAATTATACCTCAATCCATAGGTAAATCCAAAAGATGCGGCGCTATCTCTATCCCATGTCCAGGCATCTTGCACATATCCCTCAGCGCGCTGTGAATTGATTTCATGGGTGGATTTGATGACGCTCTCCAATTTCATCTCATCGTGGTTGAGCGGCAAGGAATAGCCAGCAGAATCCGTCATTGTCCATTCACTCAATTTATCTTTGATATGCTCAAATTTCCAACCAATGCCCGTTGACACTGTATGCTTATTGTATTGAAAGGAGGCTTTTGCTCCTGCATAGTAAATTTCTGTATTCAATTGATTGCGCGCCCAATTTTGAAATTGCCCAAATCCGAGGGCCGACTTGACTTCATTGAAATTGGGTTTATTGATATCTGTTTCCACTTCTCCGATGACATATTTACCCGTGATATCATAGCGCTCATTCTCTTGTGTGCGGTAGTGTGCTGCCAATAGTTTAAAAACTTGCCTGTCATTGGCTTTATAAGTGGCAGAAACTCCCGTCATGAAGTTTTGGTATTTGTCATTTTCAGACCCTTCATATTTTACGGTGAAATCCAAGGTGTAATTTACCAAACCAAATCGAGTCGTTCTTGTTTCAGGTGCAAAATAGTAAGCATTGCTGGAATAATTGGTCAGCCAGTCGATGGAGAGTTTAGGAGAGATGGCCTGAGTCACATAGGTTTGTATGTCCAAAAAGGAAGGTTGGTATTGACCTTTCACATCCAATGAACCTAAAAGATATTGCGCTGATTTGAATCGAAATCCACCGATAAAAGTGGTATTTCTGCTCTTGCTAGCGCCTTCCAAAGTAACCGCGCCACCGAGAAAACTGAGTTCCCCTGTCGTCCGAAGTTTATCTGGTTTTTTGTATTTGATATCGAGGACGGAAGCTATTTTATCGCCATATTTTGGGGCAAATCCACCTGAGGAGAATTTGATGTTCTGCACCATATTGGGATTGGCAAAACTCAATCCCTCTTGCTGTCCAGAGCGGATTAGAAAAGGGCGATAGATTTCAAAGTCATTGACATAGACGAGGTTTTCATCGAAGTTTCCTCCGCGGACAGAATAAGAGGAGCTCAATTCATTATTGCCAGCCACCCCGATTCCTTGAAATTTGAGCATGTTTTCCAAATTCCCTGATGGATTGACTTGGTCGGTGCGCGTCACCATTTCATTCATGCTGACTTCTGTCCTGATTTTTTTACCCCCTTTGACAATAGTCGTCTTTAATTCTTTGATGACCATCGTTCCATTGATGTCGAGGTTTTCTCCATCCTTGGGATTGATTTTTTTTTCGATTTTCCTGAAGTTCAATCTGCTGATAATCAGGGTCCACTTTCTCTCTGCGGGAATTTTGAGCGTATAATTACCATCTTGGTTACTCAAAGCTTGGATGGATTTGTCCTCTTTGAGGTAGATGGTGATGTCTTTGAGCGGGCGATTGAGCGCATCAGTCACTTTGCCTTTCAACACGGCTGTCTGGCCAAACAATTGAGCTATACAGAGCAATTGGAAAACCAAAAGGGTGAATTTCATCATATCCTGCTTAAACGCAACAATCTTCATAATATTTTGTAAAAATAAGAAAAGATGGTAAAATATATTTTCAATCTTCAAAAGGAGAGATACAAATTAGTTTATACATTTGCAGGACAATGAGCGGAAACCATGACCATAATTTGTATTCGATGAAACAAGCCATCGGCTCCATGTTTCAGAAATTCAATATGCAACAAAAGGCCAATGAGATGAAAATTATTGCCCATTGGAACGAAATTGTCGGCAAACTCATCGGCAATCACACTCAGCAAATCTATATCAAAGACAGAAGATTATTTCTCAAAATTGATTCAGCACCGCTGAGAAATGAATTACATAATTTAAAGGAAGGCATTTTAGACAAAGTCAATGAAGGTTTCCCCAACCCAATTATTATCGACTTAATTTTGATTTGATGAGATTCAATTTCTTTTTTCTCTTTGTAATTATTGCTTTCTCTTTAGGCGCTCAAACACTCTTTCATACCGTTCGAAAAGGAGAGAGCATCTATTCAATTTCTAGGGTTTATGGCACAACGCCTCGATTAATCGCCGATATCAATGATTTTAAAGAAATTGCTACGCCGTTGAAAATTGAACAGAAAATCAAAATTCCGCAGTCTTACTACGATGTCAAATCAAAAAACAGGGAACAGAAATTTAAATACCATACGATTAAAGCAGGTGAGAACTATTATTCAATAGGCCGGCTCTATGGATTGCCTGTCTATGATATTTTGAAGATCAACAATATTCCAGGGAAGGATATTCCTAAAGTGGGCAAAGTGATTAAGATTCCCATCGATGAAGATATGACCGTGAGCAAGAGTGAACAAGAACTCAAGACCAATGCAACTTATGAAGATATTCGCGAGCGAAATAAAATTGAATTGATCGAATTGCGCACTATCGACGCTGGACACATCAAATTGAAGAAATACGAATCCGATTTATTTAAACTCAAAAAAAATCATATTTATTTCCCAAGGGAAAATTTTGAATCAGAGAAGGGCGTAAGCAACAAATCCAATAAGGATGCATTGCGCGATACGAATAGCCTCGTTCAACTCGATGAAGTGAAAGTGAGTAAAAAACAAAGAAAGCAAAATTTCAAGAACCTGTAGATACGTTCACTGCTCAGAAATCTGAGTTTCAGTTGTATATGGCGAAGAAGGTTTGGATAAAAAAAATTACAAAAAGGCATATAAATCAATTCAAGAGAGCTTAGAGATCAATCCGAATAATATTGAATCGCTCTTGACTAGCAGGAGAGATGGATTTAACTGCGGGATCTTATAAATCGGCCATGGATTATTACAATCGCGTAATTGAATTGGACAGTTTAAATTATGAAGCGCTCTACAATCGAAGTGTGGTCTATCAGAGATTGGGGCAATTAGATGAAGCAGAGCGCGATATCAATAAGGCTATTGTTGTGAATAAAACTGCAATTCAAGCCTATATAGCTCGAGCAAATATTTATTTTTTACAAGGGAAATTAGAATCAGCCATAGAGAATTATGATTTTGTAAATCAAGCGAGCTCAAGCTACGAAATTGTCTTTATCAATCGTGGTATATGCTTGGCGATGCAAAATAAAAATGACAAGGCCATCGCAGATTTTGATGAGGCGATTAAATTGGTTCCAGACAATGGTTATACATTTTATCTCCGCGGAATTTCTAAAATTATCAATACCAATCTGCTCGATGGATGCAAGGATTTGCAGAAGTCTAAAGAATTAAAATATGAACGAGCGAGCGATGATATCAAAAAGTATTGCAAGTAAATATTTGCGCTCTCGTATCTCTCAATAAAAATAAATTGACAATGAATATAATCGACTTATTAAATGATAGCTTGGCCTATATAAGGGAAGAGACAAAATTTGTTCCTGAGATTGGTATAGTGCTCGGTTCTGGTCTATCTCAATTGACACATGAAATAGAAATTGTACATCAAATCGAATACAGCGATATTCCCCACTTTCCGCAATCTACCGTAAAAGGACATAAGAGTCAATTGATTTTTGGAAAAATCAAGGGTAAGAATATTGTCTGTATGAGTGGGCGCTTTCATTATTACGAGGGCTACACCATGACGCAGGTGACATATCCCATTCGCTTGATGAAATTATTAGGCGTGAAAAACCTCATCGTTTCCAATGCCTCCGGTGGATTGAATCCAAATCAGGAAGTGGGCGATTTGGTCATCATCAGCGACCACATCAATCTACAACCTGAGCATCCATTGCGCGGAAAGAACTACGACGAATTGGGTCCTAGATTTCCCGATATGATGCATACTTATAATGCTCAATGGATTGAGGCGGGATTAGAGATAGCGCGCAGCATGAATATTCGGTGTGAGAAAGGAGTCTATGTCGGGGTGCAAGGTCCTACCTTTGAGACGCCGGCAGAGTATAAGTTTTTTCACTTGATCGGAGGCGATGCTGTGGGCATGAGCACGGTGCCAGAAGTGATTGTCGCTCGACACATGGGCATGGAGGTTTTTGGAATATCCGTCATAGCGGATTGTGGCTATCCACTCAATAAAATGCAAGAAGTCAGTCACGACATTGTCCTTCAAAAGGCTTCAGAAGCAGAGCCCAAGATGACAGGCTTGGTGGTGGAGTTGATAAGTAGGATGTAAAACGAAACAAAAAATCATTAAGTCTCTTTTTTTAGGTCAAGTAATATGCATGAATTGCTAGTTTTATTGTATCTTCAATATCGACAGGAACTTCCTCGTCGTATTTTTTTTTAGTATGAAAATGATAATATCTTATAGTCCATTTTCATTCGATCAATAAAATCTTCTAAATCAGTTCTTGATCTTCTAGTTGGTTTCTTGAGTTTTGCCTTTATGCCCATCAAAACTCCCACAAGCCCTTCTTTCATCAAGTTCATTTTCAAAACAATCATATATTATTTAAATGACCATCATAAGTGCTTGTGGAGAATGTTCGATACCACCTTATTTTGCCCTGGTACATCAATTCATTTAATGTCTTAGTCCCATCGTTGTAGAATATTCTCTCTTTATTCTGTAAATCGGTAAATCGCAAGGCGTCGGATATAATTGGTAGAGATTTTCATTTTTTTTCCTTGACTATTTTTATAAATCAAACCGTCTATTATACCGCCAATATCAATTTCATCTGGCCGCAGCCAAGTTGTTTTGACTTTAAGTTTGAATTGATCGTGTCATTATTCTTAGTGATGGATTTCAATATCAACAAGTTTTGTGCATCTAATGCATTGAAAATATCAAAGAAAATAAAAAATGATTTTTTTTTCATACAAATTATTAATTTGAAAATTCTTTGCGACATCAAAAGAATTGAGATTAAAGATTCTAACATGGTCTTTTGGTATTTATATAACAAGTATAGTCATTAATTGAAAAGCATGCAATAGGAGGATTCATATTGGTGTCTTTCATTCTTCTTCAAATTTTCCTTAAGTCTATTACAACTTTGCACAAAGCGTAAACCTATTTATTACATTATCAAGAGGATTTGTTCATGTATTTACATTGTTTCTGTAATTAGATTGATTCTCCCGTAAAATACTTTTGTGCCATAAATTATTATACGATGAAATATTTTTACACAAGCCTATTTACCATGATTTTTACGCTTAATCTCATTGGTCAAACCTTGCCTTCAGCGCAGAATCTCCCATTTTTTACCAATTTTGGAACAACGACCTTTTACTTCTTATCCAGCGGGTATACAGGGTTGGAATGGCATAAGTGGTGGGTCAGTCAGCACTCAAGCACTTGCTGAAGCAGCTAATCCTACTGGAAATGCTACGATTGCCGCCGCCACAGCATCAACATCTACAGGGTCCATTTATGGATATAATGCAACATCCACAACAAATGCATCGATCTATGTCCAAGGGTCTTCCAATGCCACCAATGGCGTCAATCAAATTTGTTTGGCAATTAAAAATGGTACTTCATCTACACTCAATATTTCCTATTTGGTCAAGGTGATTAATGCTGGCGCTTCCGGCGCTGCTCAAGGTAGAGAATTGATGTATAGAGATTCTACCTCTTCAACGTGGATTGGAATTCCTGCATCAGTGGCTTTCTACGCTCCATCTGCTCCAAGCAATAATAAAGGCGATAACGACGTCTTGGGCGATATCGATACTTTTAATCTCACATTGACAGGTTTGAATACCAATAGAACCTATTATTTCAAATGGATTCATTGGAGAACGAGTGGAACGAGCGTGGGAACTTCCTATGATGATATTACATTTACTGCCGGCGCATCTTGCGCACAGCCGAGTGGACAAGCTACCGCATTTATGGCATCGAATATTGCAACGACAAGTGGAAAATTAAATTTTACAAGAGGGACTGGCGATAGTGTGTATTCGTCTTGCTTAAATCTGGAAGTGCAGTCAATGCAGATCCTACATCTGGTTCAACATATTCTGCCAATAGCATATTTGGATCAGGCAGCCAATTGGGAACAGGAAATTATGCCATTTATCGAGGAGTTGGAGATTCGTTTTCCATCTCCAATTTAAATCCAAATACCACTTATCACGCAGCTATATATGAATTCAATGGATCTGGAGTTTGCTATAAAAGTCCTGCCTTATTAGGTAATTTTACGACTCGATGTGAAGTGCCAACTGGTCAGGCATCAATTAGTCTTGTATCGCCTGGAATTACTAGTGCTGTGGTTAATTTTTTAAGTGGCACTGGCGGAAACGCGCGCCTTTTGATTTTAAGCGATAGTTTACTTTTCAATGACCCGATTGATACCACAGATCCAAGTGCAAATAATAATTACAGTGGCAGCGGTGCTCGGGTTGTCTACAATAGCAATGGCACCAGAGACTATACTCGGCCTTTATTTCGAATAAGAAATATTATCTCAAGATATTCAAGCGAATTGTGCTGGCAATCAAAGACGCTATTTGACCACTCCTTCCATCGATAGCTTCTTGACCAATCTGCCGAGTTCATCTGAATCTGATTTTATTCAAGTTGACGCCTCAGAGGCTTCTGTCATCTCTTCTTTGGAAAATTTCAATCACACCTTGGCAATAAATCAAGGCGTAAAAGTATGGAGTTTTTCTATTCGCGATGGCGGATCGGATACACTAGACTCGGTGATACTTTCCTGACCATTATTTCTTCGCTGACGCTTGCTCAATCATTGGGCAACGCTGTCAATGATTGGTCTGATGCAATCCAATCTATTGCCCTATTCTCTGATAGTACGCGCGTTGCAACAGGGGGTGTCGTGAGTACAAATCAAATTGTTTTCTCTACGGACTCTCCTTGCTTTGTACACGATGATTCATCCGCCAATCTCACCAAGGCGGAGATTGAGTTTGCAGCCGTCTTTGTAAAACAATACTTGGAGGCAATCTTGATCGCGATGATTTTGGATTTTCGCTTTCGGGGTGCAAATATGCTGTTGGCACCTTGCCTTCCTGGTAGAAATCTCCTGGACTAACAGCTACCGTCTCTGCCAATGATTCGAATAAAATTTGATATCATAGCGACAAAACTGAAATTTATCCAAATGCCCAACAACAACTGGAAGAACAATACAATGAATCCTGCCATTACAGTGGAAGCTTAGATGCGGCTAACAACAGAGACCGCGAGCTTAATGCCAATATCAAACTCAGTCTAACTGGTACGATGAAAGTGGCTGCTTATGTTTCAACAGCGGCTAATTGATTGGCGAGTTTTAATTCCGTAAATATATCGCAATTGGAAGCGGCTTGTTTTTGAAAGCAGAGCGAAACGCATTCATTGGATTTTACGCATGGAGTGACTCTTGTTTAAAATATTATTACTACAACGTTGGAGAGCAGGCGATTTATTCGTTAATGCATTTTGATAACAATACTCCAAATTGGAGATAAAATCGTGCCTACAAACCTGATTGATATTTTACCTCAAACTAAATTTAGCCTAGCAATGCTTCAGTTAGACTTGGGGAATGCTTCCAAATTTTCGCTCCAATAAATGGTATTGCAAATGGCAATGATAATGATGATATCTATTCCCATGA
>JADJOU010000042.1 GCA_016713645.1 Bacteroidota bacterium | reverse complement strand
GGATGGTTGGGTCATAATCTTCAAAAAATACACTTGAATGAAACGAGCTGGTTGGTAGGTCTGTCTACATATCCCCGCTCATAGGGGATCAGAATCGACAATATCTCATTGGTATATATGAAATTTAAGGAAATATGTAGTCTCTATCATCTTTTAAAAATTAGAAAGTCAAGCCTCCGACAAATTCTCTTTGGTCTGCATAAAGGATACAGATTCACCCAGCTCTCAGCTCCTTCCATCAATTCTCCTTGTACGCGAAAATCCACACCTGTGGCGTATGCCACCGCATTGTTTTGCGACACATAGCGAATTGGTGAGCAGACGGCTTGATAATCCCATTGATTCACATCCCAGAGATGCTTGTAATACACCTCTGTGGTGAATTTAAATGGTCGATTTCTTGCTTTGAACAACAATAATAATCGCTTCCAGGAGCAGTAGGGTAAAAAGCAGACTTTGCGCTTTGACTTCGACTCATTTTTCCGCTGAAATCCCCAATTTCTGGCAATAGGGAGGTTGGGGATACAAACCAACAGCACCGGTAATTACCCAATTCTTCTTGCATTGGGGATATAATTGAATTGAGTACTTGGACCGATTTCAGCAGTTCTCTATTGTAATACCAGCAATTATACCCTCAATCCATAGGTAAATCCGTAGCGACGCGGCGCTATCTTCATCCCATGTCCAAAGGTTCTTGCACATATCCTTTCAGCGCGCTGTGAATTGATTTTCGCCGGTGGATTTGATGACGCTCTCCAATTTCATCTCTCATCGGTTGAGAGTGGTGCAAGGAATAGCTAAGCAGAATCCGTCATAGTCCATTCACTCAATTTGTCTTTGATATGTTTCAAATTTCCATCCAATACCTGTTGATATTAAAAGCGTTTATTGTATTGAAAGGAGGCTTTCATCCCCGTATAGTAAATTTCTGTATCCACTTGATTGCGCGCCCAATTTTGAAAAATTGCCCAAACTGGAAAATGGCTGACTTCATCATTGAAATTGCTCACGATTCTGTTTCTACTTCTCCGATGACATATTTACCCCGTGATATCGTAGCGTCATTCTCTCTGTGGCAATGCGCCGCCGCTGAATTTAAAAAATCCTCTGTCTGTCATTGGTTTTATGAGTAGCAGAAACGCCTGGTCGCGTAAGTTTTGGTATTTGGTTACCAGAATTTCTTTCATATTTTACGCTAGAAACCAAGGTGTAATTCTACCAAACCAAATCGTGTCGTTCTTGTTTCATAGGTGAAAATAGGCATTGCTTAATAATTAAGGTCAAACAGCCGATGGAGAGTTTAGGAGAGATGGCCTAGAGTCACATAGGTTTGTGGCGTCCAAAAGGAAGGTTGGTATTGACCTTTCACATCCAATGAACTCCAAAAGATATTGCGCTGATTTGAATCGAACCGCTTCGACAAAAGTGGTATTTCGTTTTGCTAGCGCCTCTCCAAAGTAACAATAACAGCACCACCGAGAAAACTGAGTTCCCTGTCGTCCGCGAAGTTTATCGGGTTTTTTCGTATTTGATAACGAGTACATATATGTTATTTTACTTCGCATATTTAGGGGCAATCCACCTGAGGAGAATTTGATGTTCTGTACCATATTGGATTGGCAAAACTGAATCCTCTTTGCTAAGTCCCGAGTGGATTGGGAAAGGGAGATAGATTTAAATGTCATTGACAGACGAGGTTTTCACTGCAGTTCTCCGCGATGTAGCATAAGAGGAGCCCAATTCATTATTGCCAGCCACCCCGATCCCCTTGAAATTTGAGTACGTTTTCCCAAATTCCCCGATGGATTGACTTCATTTGGGCGTCACCATTTCATTCATGACTTCGTCCTGATTTTTTGCCGTTTTGACCATAGTGGTCTTCAATTCTTTGATGACCATTATTCCATTGATGTCGAGGGTTTCTCCATCCTTGGGATTGATTTTTTGTTCGATTTGCCTAAAGTTCAATCCGCGGATAATCAGGGTCCATTTTTCTCTGCGGGAATTTTGAGCGTATAATTGCCATCTTGGTTACTCAAGGCTTGGATAGATTTGTCCTTTTTGAGGTAGATGTGGTGATGTCTTTGAGCGGGCGATTGAGTGCATCAGTTACTTTGCCTTCAAAATCGCTGTCTGACCAAACAATTGAACTAGTATAGAGCAATTAAACACCAAAAGGGTGAATTTCATCATATCCTGCTTAAACGCAACAAACAATTCAAGTAATATTTTGTAAAACAAGTAGGATGGTAAAATATATTTTCAATCTTCATAAGGGAGGTAGAAATTAGTTTATACATTTGCAGGGTGATGAGCGTAAACCCGACCATAATTTATATTTTATGAAACAATATTAGCTCAGAGTGTTTCAGAATTCATTATGCAAATAAAGGCCAAAGAGATGAAAATTATTGCCCATTGGAACGAAATTGTCGGCAAACCTATCAGAAACCATACTCAGCAATCTATACCAAAGACCAAAGATTGCTTCTCAAATTGACTCAGCTCCGCCGAGGAAATGAATTACACAATTTAAAGGAAGGCATTTTAGACAAAGTCAATGAAGGTTTCAACCCAATTATTATTGACTTAATTTTGATTTGATGAGATCTAATTTTTCTTTGTGATCATTGCTTGCTCATTAAGCTACTTCAAACACTTTCTCATACCGTTCGAAGTATGAGAGATCATCTATCCAATTTCTGGTATATGGCACTACGTCCGATTAATCGCCGATATCAATGATTTTAAAGAAATTGCTACGCCGTTGAAAAATTGAAATGGTAAAATCACAATTCGCAGTCTTATTACGATGTCAAATCAAGAATAGGGACAGAAATCCAATACCACACTCCAAAGGTGGTGAGAACTATTATTCAATAGGCAGACCTTCTGATTGCCTCTCTGATATTTTGAAGATCAACAATATTCCAGAAAGGAAGGATATGTCCTAAAGTGGCAAAGTGATTAAGATTCCACTGATGAAACACAATGACCTATAAGAAGGAATAAGAACCCAAGCACCCAATACAACTTAAAGATATTTTCCGCGAGCGAAATAAAATTGAATCGATTGAATTGCGCACTGTCGACGCTGGACACATCAAATTGAAGAAACATGAATCCGACTTATTTCAACTCAAAAAATCATATTATTTCCAAGGAAAAATTTGAATCAGAGAATAGCAAGCAATAAACCCAATATGATGACAACAGTGATGAACAGCCTCGTTCAACCTATGAAGTGAAAGTGAGTAAAAACAAAGAAAGCAAAATTTCAAGAACCTGTAGACATGTTCACTGCTCAGAAATCTGATTTTCAGTTGTATATGGTGAAGAAGGTTTTGATAAAAAAATTTAAGTAAAAAGGCACAAATCAATTCAAGAGAGCTTAGAGACCAATCCGAATAATATTGAATCGCTCTTGAGCAGGAGAGATGATTTAACTGCTTGATCTTTATAAACCGGCTATGGATTATTACTAAATCGCGCAACAAAATTCGACAGTGCAAATTATGAGGTGCTCAATCGTAAGTGTATTCATCGCCGATTGGGGTAACGTTAGTAGAGTAGAGAGCGATATCAATAAGGCTATTGTTGTGAATAAAACAGCTATTCAAGTCTCTGTCGCTCGTGTGCAAATATTTGTCTTTTATAGGAAAATTGGAATCAGCCATCAGAATTATGATTTTGTAAAACAGCGAGCCTGCTATGAAAATTGTCTTTACTAATCGAGGTATATGTTTGGCGATGCAAAATAAAGTGACAAGGCCATCCTTTCGATTTTGAAGGAGATTAAACTGGTCCCGACAATGGATATACCTTTTATCTCCGCGGAATTTCTAAAATTATCAATACCAATCTTACTGATGACGCCAGGATTTGGAGATGTTCTAAAGAATTAAAATATGAACGAGATGAGCGATGATATCAAAAAGACAAGTAAATGTTTGCGCTTCTAGTATCTCTCTATAAAAATAATTGACCAAGGAATATACTGACTTATTAAATGATAGCTTAGCCAGTTTATAAGTGAAGAGACAAAATTTATCCTAAATAGATCGTGCTCGGTTCTGTGTCTATCTCAATTGACACATGAAAAGAAATTGTGCATCAAATCGAAACAGCGTATTCCTCACTTTCCTCAATCTACCGTGAAAGGGCAGAGTAATTGATTTTTGGGAAAACCAGGGGTAAGAATATTGTCTGTGTGAGTGGAACGCTTTCATTATTACGAGGGCTTACTATGGCGCAGGTGACCATCCCATTCGCTTGACGAAAATTCTTAGGCGTGAAAAACCTTATCAGCTTCCAATGTCTCCGCAAGGTGGATTGAATCCCAATCAGGAAGCGATTTGGTCATCATCAGCGACCACATCAATCTTCAAACCCGAGAAGTCCACAAAAGTGCGGAAAGAACTGCGTGATGAACTGGGTCCGAGATTTCCTGATGATGTGTATACTTATAATGCTCAATGGATTGAGATGGATTGAGATTGCGCGCATGAATATTCGTGATGCGAGAAAGGAGTTCTGCAAGTTGGTTCGCTAGCCTACTTTTGAGACACCGGCAGAGTATAAGTTTTTTTCACTTAATCGGAGGTGATGCCGTGGGCATGAGCGCGGTGCCGAAGTGATTGTCGCTTGACACAGGCATGGAGGTTGTTGAATATCCAGCTAGCTGATTGTGGTTATCCACCAATAAATGCAAGAAGTCAGTCACGACATTGTCCTTCAAAAGGCTTCAGAAGCAGAGCCCGAGATGACAGGTTTGGTGGTGGAGTTGATAAGAGGATGTAAACGAAACAAAAAATCATTAAGTCTCCTTTTGCTAGTTCAAGTAATACATGAATTGCGCTAGTTTTATTCTGTATCTTCAATATCGACAGGAACTTCCTCGTCGTATTTTTTCTAAAATGAATATGATAATATCGTGTTCCATTTTCATTCGATCAATAAATCTTCTAAATCAGGTCTTGATCTTCTAGTTATTTTCTTTGAGTTTTGCCTTTATGCCCAAATAAAACTCCTTCAAAGCCCTCTTTCTATAATGTTCATTTTCAAAACAATCATATATTATTAAATGACCATCATAAGTGCTTGTGGAGAATGTTCGATACCACCTTATTTTGCCCTGGTACATCAATTCATTTAATGTCTTAGTCCCATCGTTGTAGAATATTCTCTCATTATTCTGTAAATCGGTAATTCTTAGGCGCTTGATATAATTGGTAGAGATTTTCATTTTTTTTCCTTGACTATTTTTATAAATCAAACCGTCTATTATACCGCCAATATCAATTTCATCTGGCCGCAGCCAAGTTGTTTTGACTTTTAATTTTGAATTGATTGTGTCATTATTCTTAGTGATGATTTCAATATCAACTAAGTTTTGTGCATCTAATGCATTGAGAAATATCAAAGAAATAAAAAAAATGATTTTTTTCATACAATTTTAAGTTTGAAAATTCTTAACGACATATCAAAAGAATTGAGTTTAAAGATTCTAACATGATTTTTTATTTATATAACAAGTATAGTTATTAATTGAAAAGCACGCAGATAGAGGATTCATATTGGTGTCTTTCATTCTTCTTCAAATTTTCCTTAAGTCTATTACAACTTGCACAAAACGTAAACCTATTTATTACATTATCAAGAGGATTTGTTCATGTATTTATAATGTTTCTGTAATTAGATTGATTCTCCCGATAAATACTTTTGTGCCATAAATTATTATACGATGAAATATTTTACACAAGACCACTTTATGATTTATTTTGCTTAATCTCATTGGTCAAACCTGCTGCCCCAGCACAAAGAATCTCCTATTTTACCAATTTTGGAACAACAACTTTTACTTCATCCAGCGGGTATACAGGGTTGGAAATGGCACATGTGATGAGTCAATCAGCACTCAAGCACTTCGGAAGCAGCCAATCCTGATTGAAATGCTACGATTGCCGCCGCCACAGCATCAACATCTACAGGGTCCATTTAATGGATATAATGCAACATCCACAACAAATGCATCGATCTATGTCCAAGGGTCTTCCAATGCCACCAATGGCGTCAATCAAATTTGTTTGGCACTAAAATGGCGCTTCATCTACACTCAACATTTCTATTTGGTCAAGGTGATTAATGCTGGTGCTTCCGGCGCCGCTCTAGGCAGAGAATTGATGTATCGAGATTCTTACCTCTTCAACGATTGGAATTCCTGCATCAGTGGCTTCTACGCTCCATCAACTCCCAGCAGCTAATAAAGGCGACAATGACGTTTTGGGCGATATCGATACATTTAATCTCACTTCCTTGACAGGTTTGAATACCAATAGAACCTATTATTTCAAAATGGATTCACTGAGAACGAGTGGAACGAGGGAACTTCCTATAGATGATATTACATTTATTGCCAGGCATCTTGCGCCCAGCCGAGGGATCAAGCTACCGCATTTTAGCATCGAATATTGCAACGACAAGTGCAAATTAAATTTTTACAAGAGGGACCGGCGATAGTGTATTGGTCTTGCTTAAATCTGGAAGTGCAGTCAATGCGGATCCTACATCTGGTTCAACTTATTCTGCCAATAGCACATTCGGCTCAGCAGTCAATTGGGAACTGGAAATTATGCCGTATATCGGGGTGTTGGCGATTCTTTTCTATTTCCAATTTGAATCCAAATACCACTTATCACGGCAGCGATATATGAATTTAATGGATCGGGAATTTGTTATAAAAGTCCTGCCTTATTAGGCAATTTCACGACCCGCTGTGAAGTGCCAACTAGTCAGGCATCAATTAGTCTTGTATCGCCTGGAATTACTAGTGCTGTGGTTAATTTTTTAAGTGGCACTGGCGGAAACGCGCGCCTTTTGATTTTAAGCGATAGTTTACTTTTCAATGACCCGATTGATACCACAGATCCAAGTGCAAATAATAATTACAGTGGCAGCGGTGCTCAAATTGTATACAATAGCAATGGCAATTCAGCGACTTTACTTGGCCTTACATCGAATAAGAAATATTATCTAAAGATATTCGAAGCGAATTGTTCTGGCAATCAAAGACGCTATTTGACCACTCCTTCCATCGATAGCTTCATGACCAATCTGCCGAGTTCATCTGAATCTGATTTCATTCAAGTAGACGCCTCGGAGGCTTCTGTCATCTCCTCTTTGGAAAATTCAATCACTCCTTTGGCAATGAATCAAGGTGTAAAAGTATGGAGTTTTTCTATTCGAGATGGTGGATCGGATACACTAGACTCAGATACTTTCCCGACTATTATTTCTTCGCTGACGCTTGCTCAATCATTGGGAAATGCTGTCAATGATTGGTCTGATGCAATACAATCAGTTGCCCTATTTTATGATAGTACGCGCATTGCAACAGGTGTCTTGAGTGCAAATCAAATTGTTTTTACCGGTTCTCCATTGCTTTATGTGCACGATGATTCATTCGCCAATCTCACCATGAGATTGAGTTTGCAGCCTTCTTTGAACAATACTGGGGGAAATCTCGATCGCGATGATTTTGGATTTTCTCTTTCGGCTGCAAATATGCTCTTAGCACCTGGCTCTTCTCAAAAATCTCCTGGACTAACAGCAATCGTCTCTGCCAATGATTCGAATAAAATTGATATCATAGCGACAAAACTGAAATTTGTTCAAATGCCCACAACAACTGGGAAGAACAATATAATGAATCCTGCCATTACAGTGGAAGCTGTAGATGCAAACAATAATAGAGATCGCGATTTTAATACCAATATCAAACTAAGTTCAACTGGTACGATGAAAGTGAATGCTTTATGTTTCAACAGCAGCGAATGGATTGGCGAGTTTTAATGCCGTAAAACATATCGCAATTGGAAGCGGCTTGTTTTTGAAAGCAGAGCGAAATGATTCATTGGATTTTGATGCATGGAGTGACTCGTTTAAAATTATTAATACTACAACGTTGAGAGCAGGCGATTTATTCGTTATTGCATTTGATAACAATACAGCAATCGGAGATAAAATCGTGTTCACAAACCTGATTGATATTTTGCCTCAAACTAAATTTAGCCTAGCAAATGCTTGTTATGATTTGAAGAATGCTTCAAATATTCGCTCCAATAAATGGTATTGCAATGGCAATGATAATGATGATATCTATTCCCATGAGTTTACTTGGAATGGAACTACATCGATTCCTCGAGGAGCTATTATTTGTATGGATGTTCCTTCTACAGGATTAGCTTATACCTTGCGCATCAATGGTGCAGATTCATCTTCCAAATTTCTCATCGTAAATGATGGTGGCCTTACTAAATCCAGTCCAAATATCAGCACTTCTTCTCCAGATGGCATGTTTATCGTCCAAGGCACTTGGGATTATGCTGGAACACATGCAAATTTGGATGGAAATGTAGTTGCTGGTTTTATGACTGGTGCTGCTTGGAAATTGTTCTCTGATGATTTAAGTTCAACAACAGGCACTACTAGACTAAGCAGAATACCAGCTTCTTTGGAATGCCTTAAAGTGCAAGGTTCAACGGCTTCAGGAAATTATTACAAATATTATACGGGCACTCGAGTTGGCACAAAAGCTAGTTTGTTGGCAAGTCTTTCCAATCCTGCTAATTGGTCCAATGCAGCTGGTGACAATACCGATAACATTAGCGCACTTTCTCCTTGCAATAGTGTATTTACGGTGAATGGAATCTATCGAGATACTACTATTTGGGCTGGTCAGCAAGATAGCAATTGGTTTAATTGCAATAATTGGGATAATTTGACTACGCCAGATTATACTACAAATGTGTGGGTAAAAGATACTTCCGTATATTCAGTGAGTATTTCTTCAAATGCCGCAAATGCAAATAAATATGGTTCTATTGCCAACTGCCAAGATTTAGTGGTCGATTCAGGTAAGACCTTTAAATTGCTCACGAATACGGATACCTGCTTTATTCACGGAAATTTATGGCTTAAAAATGGATCTCGTCTTAATCTTTCCACTAATTCAACGAATGGGGGCGCCCTTTTCCTCAAAGGTCAATGGACGAATAATTCTCTTTTAGATAATATTGATGAAGGTGGCTCATCGGTTCATTTCATGGGGTTGGGTGAACAAGGGTATTCTTCTTCAAATGCAATGGGCGATTCTTTGAATCTTGTCATCATCAATAAAGCATTTCAAAATAAACTGGTTTTAAATTCAAATTTAACTGCTCAATCTCTTATTTTAAATAATGGAATTGTCGCGACCAATTCAAATGTATTGAGCATTACAAATACGATCAGTGGCTATCAACTTGCAAATGATAGTGGAAATTACAACAACAACAATTATATTCAGGGCAAGCTAAAACGGAACATTCCATCCAATGGAAATTACTTCTTCCCTGTTGGTGACTCAATCAATGGAGAGGGATATAATCCTGTCAATTTAAGTATTTTGTCGGGAACGGGCACAGCGACTGGCGAGTTTATTCCAGGGGATCCAGGCACCTGCAATATGATGGGGACAATTAGTTTTAACTGCGGGGCTTCTCAAGCTTTCTTGAAGTATACGGACATGACCAGCGAGGGAAAATGGAATTTTAGCGGCTCGACCTTCAATTACAATATTCAAGCTTACCCAAATGTTTTGAATGTCAATGTCTATCCAAATGATACAAACAATATCTTTTCCAACAATTATAGATTGCTCAAAACGCCATCTGGAACTGTGGATTGGAGCAATGCTGTTTTATCGGGTGATTCTTGTTTCGTCAGTGATAATTATTATGCGCTTGTGGGGAATAACTACCTGGTTTTTCTCAATTCGCCCCAGCAGGTGGAGCCGGAAAATTCAACCGCTTTGCCTGTGCAACTCACCCGTTTTGCAGGAAGTGTACTTGAGGATAACAGTGCCGCTCTTGTTTGGGAAACTGTTTCTGAAAGGAATAGCCATTATTTTGAAATCATGAAAAGCACCAACGGCTTTGATTATAGAGCAATCGGAAAATTAACAGCAGAGGGTTTTTCAAATGATTGGCATCAGTACAATTTCATTGATGCAGAGCCGCTCCAAGCAGTACAATACTACTTTTTAAATCAAGTTGATTTCGATGGCACGATAGCAAAATCAAATGTAATTTCATTAAATGCAGTTGGAAAGAACCGTCAAGAGCCTTATGTTTATCTTGAAGGTAATCTGCTTCTTTTTGATTCAAACAAGCGGTATGATTTTGTATTAACAGATATGAGCGGTAAAATATTCTTAAAAAACTTTAGCAATAAAATTGATCTAAGCGATTATGCGCATCAAATATATTTATTGAAATTAACGGATAAAAATGGATATAATAAGCAATTTAAAATAGTGTATTAGTGTAGTTTTTTTCATATGCTGGGGCTATATTGATGTGATATCGATATAGCCTTTTTTAATTTTAACCTTTCCT
>JADJOU010000041.1 GCA_016713645.1 Bacteroidota bacterium | reverse complement strand
AAAATGCCATTAACCAATATTTGCAAGAAATTGTCACAAATGACTTAAACGAACATCAAGAAATTTTACTAATTGAAGTTCTATTAAGAATGATTCAAGCTGATGTAAAAGTTGAGGGACGTGAAATGATGTTTTTACAAATGACAAAGTCAAAACTCAAAACAGACGAGCAAACCCTAATTGTAAAGTTTCCACATCAAATTGACTATTTAGTGGACTTCAACAATTACGGACTACACGAAGAATTTACAGACCAAATTTCAATTTAATGTTGCAAACAGTTATTAAGATAGCATTGACAATTTTATTTTTAATTTGCCTTTTGGATATGCCGTATGGTTATTTTCAAATTGTTCGTTATGCAGGTCTTTTAGGCTTTGGAATATTAGCATTTCAAGCAAACGAAAATAAACAAAAGGAATTGACAATTATTTTTTTAGTACTGGCTATGCTATTTCAACCATTCTTTAAAATTGCATTAGGTATGCAAATTTGGAATATTGTTGATGTAATTGTAAGTATCTTTTGATCGCAACAATATTTATAGACAGAAAAGAAAACGAACATAAGCCAGCGCTCCCCCGCTCGTCATCATTTGTAATGAGTATGCCCAACGCTTTATTTGTTTCATGAAATTGAATTAAATAAATTAGCATCTGTGATGCGGTTTAATCGATACTCGCCTATAAATATTAAATATTCATTTAATTAAATCAATTAAATTTGAGAATGCAAAGTGCTTTTGAGGTATACAGAATTCAAGAAAGATAAAAAACCTTATGACAACAAAAATTCTATTTATATGGCAAAATTCTTAACTGGTAATGAATTAAATTCCGAATTGGAAAAAATCCTTGAAAAGGCTACCAATTGGATTGTACTCATTTCCCCTTATATAAAACTTCACGACCGCTATGCTTCAACATTGCGGAGTAAAAAGGATAATCCTGATCTTGAAATTACTGTTGTATTTGGAAAAAATGAAGATGACCTATCTAAAAGCATGAAACAAGAAGACTTTAATTTTTTCAAGGAATTTCCCAATATTGAAATAAGATATGAAAAAAGATTGCATGCAAAATACTATGCGAATGAATCATCAGCGATTTTGACATCCATGAATCTCTATAATTATTCACAAGACATCAATATAGAAGCTGGCGTATTGACAAAATTCACGCATCTTGGAAATATCGCAAGCAATTTGATTACCAATGTAACTGGCGAAGATAATTTAGACAATAGTGCATGGTCGTATTTCGCAAGAGTAATAGAACAGTCAGACTTGCTCTTTAAGAAAGTTCCTGAATTTGAAAGTACGATGCTTGGCTTTTCAAAAAAATATATATCATCAAAAACTGAAATCGATTTGCTATCAGTTTTTTGCTAATAAACCAAAGTATGAAAACAATAGTAGAAAAGAAAATTACGAGAAAAAGCCCATAGCTAGCGAAATTAAACCAGAAACTCAATCAGAGCGTAAAACTGAAAACAAAGTTTCTGCTGACGCAAAATACCTTACTACTTCTGCATTAGCTAAAGAAATTGGAATTTCAAGTAAAGACCTCTTCATTAAATTTGAAAAATTGAATTGGATAGAGAAGGATAATGATAAATGGATACTAACATCGCAAGGAAAAAACAAGGAGCTCAAGCCAAAACAGGACAATATGGAGATTATATTGCTTGGCCTAATATAATTATAAATGAGATAAAATAACCATGCCCATCTCAAATCTGCGGAAAGTTGTCGGTGATTTTACGGAAACTGCAACCAACAACAACTGACTACAAAATGAAAATAGCCACTTGGAATTTACAGAGACTTGAGAAGCGAAAAAATCAGCAAATACACGACAAGTTAGTTGACATTGACGCTGATATTTTGGTGCTGACTGAAACAAGTTCCAACATCCAACTTGACAACTATACTTGTGTTTCTACTGACCTTTTACCGAACAACTTTGAAGGCATTAAATATAGCGATGGCGAAATTAGAGTGTGCATTCTGACAAAGTATAAGACGAATACGCAGTACAAAACTTTTGACAGTTATACAGCCGTTTGCACAGATATTGAAACACCGTATGGAATATTGACCGTTTACGGTTCTATAATTGGGGTTTTTGCAAATCGTCAACCGCGTTTCAACAATGACCTCAACGGACAACTTACAGACTTTGAAAAGATATTTCCTGGCAGACAGATTTGTATTGCAGGCGACTTCAATATAACATTTTCAGGACGACCTTGGCCAAGTAAAAAGGCTAGACAAACACTTGTGGAGGCATTTACAAATTACGGACTGACAAACACGACTGCCAACATTGCTGACACAGTTGACCATATTGTTTTGAGTAACGACTTTATCGCAAACAAACAAATAGAAATTAAAACTTGGAACGGAGACAAAAAATTAAGCGACCACGTTGGACATGTATTAACGTTGACAATATGAACGGACAAGCCGCTGCTGTCCTGAGTCTAATGTAGTTAAGCTAAGGAAACATAGACCATTATGAATGAGCCAGAATATTAGAGTTAATTTATTAGATTTAATAAACGCCCGATATGCGCAATGCGGGCCATTTTAGAAAAATGACTAATCCCTACACAGTGTAGGGACAAGGGGAGGATTTGTGCGTTTGCAGGCATTTAGCGATTTAGTATTTGCATTAACAGACCAAAGATTTGAAAAATTTTTCGATAGCAGCAAATACCATTAATCGCGCGAGTCCCTACACAGTGTAGGGATCATTTTTATAACGGCCTTGATTTCTGCTATGCTTATGCTAGCGCATCCCACTCTTGCTTACTTTTTTTTCAAGATCGCGTAGCTAATGAATACAATACTTTACAATTAGAAGAATGAATAAAAAAAGTGAGTCGCCGAAGGCAAAAAGATCATTCAAAATCCTAATTGCATCTTTACTAAAAATCAATTTATCTTAACTTAACTAAATAGCTGTGCTAGGTGTAGTATAAGCTCCTTTTCGAGCGACTTAATATTAGCTCAATATCGACTCCGCTCTTTGGGCGGAGAGATTGCGTCCCTACACAGTGTAGGGAGCAAAGACGATCCCGAAGTAACCGCTTCGCGCACTAATAACTTTGGTTCAATGACAAAATAAAAACTACAGCACGATGCAATCTATTCCGCTGCACGGAGACACGCAGCGGGGCTCATTTAAGTGCTTTTCAAATAAATTAAAATCAAATGGTTTAATTTTGAACGAATAAAAGGTTGGTGGAATAATTTCTTCAATAGAAAACAATGTGCTTAGCAGTTTACATCGGGACAAATAAGGAATTGGAACTTGGGACTTTCGTTGCTAACGAGACAGATATCTATTTTGAACAACCCAGCGAAGAAGAAGCCACTGCCTTGCGACCAAAATTCACGAAGACAAATATTTACTACGTTGGCTCTGATACATCTTGTTCCTGCGGATTGCTATTTGACAGCAATGATTTTGACGATCCAGAAGAAGATATGAATAAAAAATCCCCTCAAAAACTCATCGACTTTATAACTGAAATGACTTTGACGGAAAACATTGAATTGTATAGCTGCTGGGAAGGTGATTGGGATTTGCCCATAGAAAGTAATATTGAACTGGATATTAGAAACATAAAGCTCGACAAAAACTACTTCGGACCACAACAAAAAGAGTTTATTCTATTTAAACAGCAAGTCACTGTGTGAAAAAAGCATGAAGTATAAAAACTAAAATTTGCTTTATTCCAGCTGTCCTAAGTCTCCGCTCTTTAGGCGGAGAGATTGCGGCTCGTTGGCCGCAAAGACGCGAAGCGGGCTATCGCTGACGCATATTCACAGCCCCCCGCTCCTACTCGACCAATGTCGTTAAGTTAAGGAAACACCGACCTTTTTGAAAAGGGTTTTTAGTATTTGGACAAGTCTTCAAAAAAGAGCCCTTAATCAATACTAATTAATTAACATTAGGAAACGCCCGAAATGCGCAATGCGGGCCATTTTAGAAAAATGACTAAAGATCAAGGGGAGGATTTGTGCGTTTGCAGGCATTTAGCGATTTAGTATTTGCATTGAGAGACCATTGAATTGAAAAAACTATCGATAGCAGCAAATACCTTTAATCGCGCGAGCAAAAATCCGTACCGTAGATCTTTGTCATTTTTATAACGGCCCTTGATCTTTTTGCTTACTTTTTGCATCAAGGCAAAAAGTGAGTCGCCGAAGGCAACTTGAAATTCAAAATCTCCGAATTGTCCCTCAATAAAATTAGTTTTCCTTAACGTATCGATATTGCATAAGTGTCTACAGCCCTGCTAAGAGAGCACGAGACGAGTAGTCTCCTTCTACCCATTCCACATACCATTGAGCAATTTCATCGACTATAAAGAATAATTTCACCTTTCGCAAAATCCATTAATTTTGAAATAAGATATCGTTATTCATCCTGACTGAAGAATTCAAACGAATAGTAGCAATCAAAATCAAGCCCTCATGATAGACATAGAAAAATTAAAATTTCCATCGGGAAGTTTGACTATCCAACCCACGTAACCAAAGAAATCACAGAAAAGTGGATAGCTGATATTTCTTCATTTCCCTTAAGGCTAACTATTGAAGTGATTCATTTTGACCGAGGCGCAACTCGACACGCCTTATCGACCTGAAGGCTGGACGATTAGACAGGTGATTCACCACTGCGCAGACAGTCATATGAATGCATTAACAAGATTAAAACTAACACTTACAGAAGACCAACCCATTATAAAACCCTATTTTTCAAGACCGCTGGGTCGAATTGCACGACACCAAAAACATGCCTATTCATCCATCCTTAAAAATGATCGAGGGAATCCATGCGAGATGGGCTGTTTTATTAAACAATTTGACCGACCAAGAACTTGAAAGAAGCTTTATTCATCCCGAATATGGAAAGACCATCAGCATTATAGAAAACATCGGCAATTATGCATGGCATAGCAACCATCACCTGACGCATATTACAGAAGCAAAAAAACGAAATTATTGGACATGATTCACGATTCCTATCAAGGGACCGACTTTACCTTCTCCGCTCGTGCCGGTTTTGATTATCGGCTTCAAGTTGGCAGTACTTTGATAGAAAGCAATGCTACAAATACGTATTGGGTTGTGCGGCAGCTTTAATCAAAACTATTCATAAACATAAAAAAGGACTGGAACAAGAATATCTTATAAATACTAATTTTGACCATTAAAAATGAAACCTAGTAAAAATAAATATAACGAACTTCTTGAAAATATTGGCTCTACATTGCAAAAAGCAAGAGAGAATGCATTTAAAGCAATCAATACAGAATTGGTGAAAGCCAATTGGGAAATTGGTAGGCATATCGTTGAGTTTGAGCAACACGGCAAAGAAAAAGCTGATTATGGAAGTTCATTACTTACAAGCCTAGCAAAAGACCTGAAAACAAGATTTGGAAAAGGTTTTAGTAAAAGCAACATTTACCTTTGCCGACAGTTTTATATCAAATACAAAAATTCCAGACAGTGTCTGGAAAATTGAGTTGGAGCCATTTTGCTGAGCTACTGACCATTTCAGACGACTTGGCGAGAAGTTTTTATGAGAAGCAATCAATTGAAGAAAATTGGACTTTCAGAGAAATGAAACGACAAATTGATTCTGCTCTATTTGAACGCTTGGCTTTAAGTAAGGACAAAAAGAGCGTTTTGCAATTAGCTGAAAAAGGACAAATAATAGGCACTTCAAGTATTATTAAAGACCCTTATGTTTTTGAATTCCTAAATATATCTAAGGACGCAATAATAAAAGAAAGAGGATTGGAGAAAAAACTCATTGACAATTTACAGCAATTCTTATTAGAACTTGGCAAAGGCTTTTCTTTTCATGCAAGACAATTCAAGATTACTGTTGATAATGAACATCTATTTATTGATTTAGTATTTTATCATCGTATTTTAAAATGCTTTGTGCTAATTGACCTTAAAACAAAAAAGGTAAAGCACCAAGATATTGGACAAATGAACCTTTACCTGAATTATTTTAAAGAAGAGGAAAATACAGAGGGAGACAATGAACCAATTGGAATAATTATAGCCGCAGACAAGCACGAATTTTTGGTAGAATATGCAATGGGTGGGATTTCAAACAAGATTTTCGTTTCTAAATATCAACTCTATCTGCCTGACAGAAAAGTATTAGAAGATAAAGTAAAGGAAATTTTAGACAGTGAATAACCCCCGCTGGTCATCATTTAATCATATTTTCATATATTTTTTGTAATCGCATTAAAATTAACCAACAAGTATTTTAAATAAATTAGTTTATGAAACTAAAAGATAAACAAATAGACTTTGACTTTATTGGCAGTCAAGATGCACTGACACTCGAGGATAAAAAATTAATTAGTGCCTTTTTCAAAAAAAAGAAGTTGGCGCAAACAAGACTTCCTAAAACAAAAGTTACAAAAAAACTAAAACCCATAGATAAGACTTTTAGTATCTTAAGCAGTCCCGCTCTTACTAGTCTGTAGCCTCAACTCAGAGCGCTTGGGACGAGTAGTCTCTTTATCCTAACAAAACACATCAAAAATCAACATCACAAAATATGGCACTCATCAATCCCCACATCAATTTCAACGGAAATGCCGAAGAAGCCTTCCTATTTTACAAATCCGTTTTCGGCGGTGAATTCTTTAAATCATGCGCTTCAAAGACATGGCAAGTGATGAATTTCCGATTGCCGAAAGTGAAGCAAACAAAATCATGCATATTGAATTGCCTATTGGCAAGAACAAATTAATGGCCAATGATGTGCCTGAATTTATGGGTCGAACCAACGAAAATGAAAACAGAAGCAAGATTTCAATCAGCGCAGAGAGCAGAGAAGAGGCGGATAAAATTTTCAATGGACTTTCAGTTGGAGGGCAAATAGAAATGCCCATGGAAGATAGTCCTTGGGGCTCATACTTTGGCATGTTTAGAGATAAATATGGGATTGAATGGATGATGAATTTTGATGCTAATGATATAAGTTAATTTTTAGTATCTCAACAGTCTGTAATCCCCGCTATGCATCATTTCTCCTTGCATAGTGCAGGAATTGCGTTTGCAAAATTTGAGTGATAAACTAGCTTGATTGTATACACTTAGTTAATTAAAAACAAAGATTAGAATATTAAATTCGCGAAGCGGGCCATTTTAGAAAATGACTAAAGATCAAGGGGAGGATTTGTGCGTTTGCAGGCATTTAGCGATTTAGTATTTGCATTGACAGACCATAGAATAGAAAAACTGTTGAGAACGGCAAATACCTTTAATCGCGCTGGAAAAAATCCGTACCGTAGATCTTTGTCATTTTTATAACGGCCCTTGATCTTTGACTTACTTTTTGCATCAAGGCAAAAAGTGAGTCGCCGAAGGCAAAAAGACATTTAAATTATTCAAAGATTATCTCATTAAAACTATAATATCTCTTAACTAAACGATATAGCCTACCCATCTGCATCCCCAACGCTACCGCGAGCTTGTAGCTCGTGTTTCTAACACAGCTCCTACTCATCTGCAGCCCCTGCCTAGAGCACAAGAGACAAGCAATCTATTCTTTCTATTCCACGTATCATTCACAGCATGATCTGCTATCAAGAATGAGTTTCAACTTTAAGAAGCAATTAGACAACCAAGTTGGGCTGAAGACCTCATATAAAGGATTGATAGGTTTTGAACTATAATCCATCAATTTTCGTTTAACTAACTAAATTTTCAAATTCTATAAAACGAATTAATTGAACTGATAGCTTGTCAAAAAACAGGATATATTAGGCTTTCAAATAGATAAAACAATAACTATACATATTGAGAATATATCATTCTCGAATATCCATTAAACAAGCGATTTCTAATTCATGAAGAACATTATCGTAACATCTCTTATTCTTTTAATTTCAATTGGCTATATAAAAGCTCAATCCCAAGATCAAAATCAATTTAAACATAAGGTGCTTGGCTTCCAGATTGATTATCCAAAAACTTGGACGGTGAATTCTGTGGATGATTACTATGCCAATTTGGATAAAATTAAACTCCAAGACAGTGCATTTGATAATATGATAAAAAAGAGCGCTTCTATACCCTTTTTATTTATTTCAAAGTACAAAGAACCCTATGAAGACCTCAATCCATCCATTAAGATTAATACAAGACCTTATGGAAACTTAAAAGGTAAATCGCTCACTGAAATTTTGAATATTATCATCCCTCAATTTGAAAAGTTGTTTGCAAACTTTAAAGTTCAAGAAGGTCCAATAGAAATAAAACTAGATGGAATAACTGCAACTTATATAAAGTTTTATTATTCATTAAAAACAAAAGAAGGAAAAGAATATTTGAGTTGTTCTGAAATGTATATGATTGACAAAGGCAATTACTACTATATGATAGAGTCGGCACAAAAACAAGACGAGAGCAATTTAAAAGATCCGAAATTTAGAGATATTCTAAAAACAATTAAACTGAACTAAACCTTTCCATTTCTCAAACCATGAAAAAAATACTATTCCTTATTTTCATTGTTTCTATCTACTCCTGCAAGCAGGGGACGACAGATAAAAATGAAAAAGACCTTCTTCCATTAGAAAAATTAAAGGCGGGAAATAAGCGATTTACAAGTGGCTTCCCCATTCATCCAGATGAGACATTAAAGCGAATTAGAGAACTCAAAAGGGCAGAACTCCCTGCGATCGTGAGTTGTTCGGATTCTAGAGTGCCGCCCGAATTGATTTTTGACCAGGGACTTGGTGACATTTTTACTATTCGAACGGCAGGCAATGTCATTGGAGATTATGAATTGAGAAGTATAGAATATGCCGTTGAACACCTACATTGCAAATTGGTCGTGGTGCTGGGACATGAAAAGTGCGGAGCGATTGAAGCGTTTATCAATTCAGACAATAAAAGACATTATGACCACATTCAAAAAATCGTGGAATATATAAAACGCGAAGACGAGGAAAAGAAATTTAGACAGTTTGAAAACCAATCCAGACCTAGCTGTGCAAGCTAATATCACCCACGGCGTCACCACCTTAAAAAAATTCAACCCCATATTACACAAGCTTGTTCGCGATAAAAAATAACCATAATCGGCGCCTATTATGACTTAGATACTGGCGAAGTGCATTTCGAGGATTAAAAAGTCTAGCAAAATAGAATGCTCCCTAAATCTACAGCCAAGATCATTCGCTCACAAAAAATCATCCCTATGTCCAATCGACAATCTTACTTCTGGTTTTGCATGTTTGCCTTGGGAACCATTGGTTTTACGCTGGTACAAGATACTATTCGGCCAAACTATCATGGTCAAAGTGATTTGATAAAATACCTATTGGGCATTGCTCCCAACTATTTTGGCAGGCTTGGGATTGACCTCATTCTTTTAGTTATGATCTTTCAAATAAATAATAGTTCAAAAACACCATCTGGCCTCTGCCTGTCCGCATTTGTAATGCGGATTCCTATTGTTTTTTTAATTATACATCTGCATAATGCTCTCCTTTACTTCATAAAAAAGCTAGCAATCTAGCATCTGTGTGCTGCTTAAATTAAGTCTTACCCGCTCGTCCGCATTTGTAATGCTGATGCCCAATGCTTATTAGTTTCATAAGAATTTAATTAAATAAATTAGCATCTGTGATGCGGTTTATCAAATACCAACGCTGTCCTGAGTCTCCTGACTCAAGACTTAGCTCCCACTCGTCTATCCTTGCCTAGGGCGCTTATGGTGAACTGCTCTTTAAAGCCATTTTAATTATCATTTACAGCACAATAGCCTTTTAAAGAATAATTTCTCTTTTCGCAAAATCCATTATTTTTGAAATTAAATATACCTCTCAATTTTGGATCAACTAACCATCCAATAAATAGATAAGTATAATAAACTGGATTGAAAAAAATAGCTTAGTTCGAAGTATTAAAAGAAAAAAAGATGCCCATTTTATTTGAATGGCAATCGTATATAAAAACGAAACCCACTAGTTTGAATTGCTTCAGGGACTAATGGGAATAAGATGCCACAAAGATAATTCAAAATTTTGAAAATGCAAACTAAATCAAAAAGGTCATGAGATATGGTGACTTCTCCTGCATCATGACGAATGCCCGAATGAATCGCTATCTATTGGCTAGTGGGGGCAATACTCCGCAGTGCTGACACTTTATAGAAAGTTTACTGCTCACTCCAAGAGCTTTTTACTGTGATTAGTTGCCAGGCAGCACTAAGGGGAATTCAATACGAATTCAGCTTGCCCCTTCCATTGGGAAAAGACTGGGTTAAGAGATGCAGCAATACCTGGAGGAGTGTTCGACACACCAGGATGTCGATTTGACAAAGGTTAATATCAATGATGCAATAACTAAACTGTGGTTTATAGTCACCATAAGTTGTGGCAGAGCTGGGATTTGGCTTTTGGCGTTTTATGTTTGCACAACAATTAATGCTACAAAACGGGTACTGTTGCATGTATTTCCTTTCTAAACCAAAATCAACTCCGTATTCAATACAACAACATTTTATTTTTAATCAGTTGGCTCAACTCAATGACATTAGAAATAGAATGGCGCATCACGAACCTATCTGCTTTTTGCCAGGTCAACCCATAAAAAACACCAAATATGCACGACATCATTATAATTTAATCTTACAATTATTCCAATGGATGCAAATTGATGAAGCGGCTTTGCTATATGGTTTAGATCATATTAATTTAGTTTGCAACGAAATAGATAGTTTATAATTTCATGAAATATTGCAATTTGTCTGCTGCGTGAACATGAAATGAGGCTTTCCATCAGCTTTTCGTAATAACCTATGCTGTCCGTATGTCTCAAACTGACGGACCATTTCTAAATGGGACAGGCATTTTCAATACCAACATCTTACACAATTTCCCATCAAAAAGCCCACAATTCCTTATCATTGCATAAACACTGAAACATCATGATATACCAAAAATTAAAGCAAAAATTATCCGAAATCGCCGATATCCATTATACCATGGCATTGATGTCTTGGGACCAAGAAATCTATATGCCCGAAAATGGCGCTGCGCGCCGCGGACAGCAAATGGCCACCCTCGCGGGCATTGCCCATGAGAAATCAACTGCGACTGAAATGGGCGAAATACTAGAGGCACTATCAAAGACAGCCAACTCACTCATGCAGAGAAGCGCAATGTCGAACTGACACTCAAGAATTACAATAAGGCTAAAAAATTCACCACGGCCTTTGTCGAAAACAAATCCCGCACCATTTCCGAGGCATTCAATAATTGGCAAAAAGCCAAGGAGGCCAAGGACTTCAACCTATTTCAACCTTATTTGGAAAAGATTGTCGCCATCACCAGAGAAGAATGCGAATTGCTCGGCTATGAAGGTCATCCCTATAATGCCCTCATCGATCAATACGAACCCGATATGACGGTCGCTGAACTCGACGCGCTATTCGAAGATGTCAAGGCAAAATTAAAACCCATGCTCGCTTCACTCAAAGACAAAGCAAAAGCAGATGATTCTTTCCTCTTGCAGCAATTCCCCAAACAAGAACAATTGAATTTTGGCGAAGCCCTGCTCGCGAAATTGGGCTATGATTTTAAATCGGGGCGACAAGACCTCTCCTCCCATCCATTCTGCACTTCGTTCAATGCCTTGGATGTGCGCGTGACCACCCGAGTCGATGAAAAAGACCTCGCCAACAGCGTTTGGAGCACCATCCACGAATGCGGTCATGCCCTCTACGAACAGGGATTGCCCGATGCAGATTATGGATTGCCCACCAGCGAAGCGATTTCACTCGGCATACACGAGAGTCAATCGAGATTCTGGGAAAATTGCATCGGACGATCAAAGGAATTTATCGATGGATTTGGGCCCTTATTCAAAGCGCATTTTCCCAATCAATTGGGAGCTGTTTCAAATGAATCATTTTACAAAGGCGTCAATAAAGTCGAGCCATCACTCATACGCACAGAAGCCGATGAATTGACCTACCATTTCCATGTTATGATTCGATATGAAATCGAGAAAGACATAGTGAGTGGCAAACTGGCGGTCAAAGATGTCAAGCGCGTCTGGAATGAAAAATACAAAGAATATTTAGGCATTGATGTTCCCCATGATGGCGTCGGTGTATTGCAAGATGTGCATTGGAGTCATGGCGGCATTGGCTATTTCCCGACTTATTCCCTCGGCAGTTTTTATGCAGCTCAATGGTGGTCATGTATTCAACGAGATATCCCGAATGCCAAAGAGCTCGTATCCAAAGGCGAGACAAAAGAAATATTGCAATGGTTGCGAACCCATGTGCATCAATACGGAAAATTATACAGCGCAGAAGACCTCTGCAAGCGAATTTCCGGAGAAAAACTCAATTTTAATTATTTCATGGAATATGCGCAAAACAAATATTCCCAAATATAAAAATACCTATGTTTGATTTATTTTCAAAAATAAGCGAAGCCAAAAAGCGCATTGAGCAAGTCAAGGAAGCCCTTGCCAACAAAGAATTCATCGTCAGCGACCATCAAGGTTATGTGACCGTTATTGCGTCTGCCACCAAGGATATTAAATCCATCAAATTGTCGGATCAATTCAATACACTCGCGAAAGAACAAGCAGCGTCTGTCATTCAAGAGACCGTCAACAATGCCTTAAAACAAGCGGAGACCTATGCCAAAGAAGAAATGCGCAAAGCGACAGATGGTTTGATTCCGAATATTCCGGGGCTGAATTTGTTTGGATAAAACGATGTAAGAATTATGAATTTTGAATTTTAAATTTTGAATGAGTAATTCCACAAATGAACCAAACTCCATCCCTACACAGTGTAGGGACCAGACTCCAGACACCACACCCCAGACTCCAGACCCCAGACACCAGACCCCATGATTAACATCCTCCTCATCGAACCCTTCTTCACCGGCTCCCACAAGGCCTGGGCGGAGGGATTGCAGAAGCATAGTGCACATGAGATCGATATCCTCAGCATGAGTGGACATCATTGGAAATGGCGTATGCATGGAGCAGCGATTACCTTGGCGAATCAATTTTTATCGAAGAATAAGCATTACGATATCATCCTCTGTTCGGATATGTTGGACCTGCCCGTCTTTCTCTCTATCGTCAGACATCGATTGACCGATGAGCGCATAGGCATGTATTTTCATGAGAATCAAATCACCACGCCGTGGAATAAAACAGATCCAGACCTCATCGCCAAGCGCGACCAGCACTATGGATTCATCAATTATACTTCGGCATTGGCAGCAGATTTTATCTGGTTCAATTCCGCTTATCATATGAATTCCTTTATCGGTGCATTGCCGACTTTTCTAGGTCAATTTCCCGACTATCAAAATACAGAGACCATTGATTCCATCCGTGTAAAATCATCCGTCATGCATTTGGGATTGAATCTACAAGAATTGCGGGCACTTCGACCCGCGGAGAAACAGGCATCTAAAGAGGCAATTCTATTGTGGAATCACCGCTGGGAATTCGATAAAAATCCCGAATTCTTTTTCCATACATTGATAGAACTTCATGAACGCGGTGTGCGATTCAAACTCATCGTCTTGGGACAATCTTTTAAAAATCAACCCGCGATATTTCAAACCGCAAAAGAAATATTGGCAGAGCATATCAGCCATTGGGGTTATGCAGAGACGATGGAAGAATATGTGCGACTCGTGTCATCGGCAGATATATTGCCTGTGACGAGTATCCAAGATTTTTTTGGCATCAGTGTTATAGAAGCAGTGGCATTGGATGTCTTTCCGCTCTTGCCCAATCGCTTGGCCTATCCCGAGCATTTTCCCGAAATCATGCGCCCCACTTTTCTCTATGAAGAAGATACCCTCACCGACTTCGCCAATCGCCTACAGCGGCTCATCTTCGATATCAAATATCCGCGCGGCATGGAAAAATCAAAATGGGTCATGCAATACGATTGGAGTATTCAAGGAAAAAAATATGATGCGGGATTTGAAAAAGAATTCGAACATTTGTCCTCGAGAACATGAAGAAAAAACTCATCATCATAGGAGGAGGCGCCGCTGGATTTTTTGCAGCAGCCAATCTCGCGCGGGAAAATCTCGACATTTCGATCTTAGAAGCAACCGATGAAGTCATGCGCAAAATTATCATCTCCGGCGGGGGAAGATGCAATGTCACCCATGCCTGTTTCGACCCAAAAGAACTGGTCACCTTCTATCCAAGAGGGAATAAAGAATTGCTCAGTCCCTTTATGAAATATGCCTGTGGCGATACCATGGATTGGTTTAGCAAGCGCGGCGTAGAATTGAAAATTGAAGAAGATGGGCGCATATTTCCCATCACCGATGATTCAAAAACCATATCCAATTGCCTCTATAAAAACAGCATCGATCGCGGTGTCAAGCTGCATAAAAAAACCAAGGTCGATCAGATCGAATACCTCGGGGAAAATCAATTTCGAATACATACCAATCAAGGCATACAAGAAGCCGACTATGTGCTCATCGCCACGGGCAGCAATGTCTCCATGTGGAAAGTCTTGAACGACATGGGCATCAAAACCATCGAACCCGTGCCATCGCTTTTCATTCAATACCAAAGACCATCGACTTCGAGAGCTCTCTGGCCTTGCCTTTGAGCATGTCTCTTTGCGCATTTTGCAAACCAAATTAGAATCCGAAGGGCCCATGCTCATCACCCATTGGGGATTGAGTGGACCGGCGATTCTCCGATTATCGGCCTGGGGAGCAGTTCAACTCGCGGATATGAAGTACACTTTTGAATTGCATGTACAATTTGTCGATGAAGATGTTGATGCAGTTGTAAAATCGCTGCATGAATACAAATTGGCGCATTCCAAGCGCAGCATAGCGGGCAATCCCCAATTCAATATTCCCAAGCGCTATTGGAATAATATATGCACCTTCCACAAAATTCCTGAAGAGCGAATTTGGGCTGATGCCACCAAACAAGAGATGATGGCGATAGCGCAAGAATTGACGCAGGCCAAGTTCAATATCTTTGGCAAGAGCACCCACAAAGATGAATTTGTGACAGCGGGTGGAGTTGCTTTGGAAGAAATCGACTTTAAATCCTATGAACACAAGCGCTTTAAAGGCATGTATTTCGCAGGAGAAGTCTTGAATATCGATGGCATCACAGGTGGATTTAATTTTCAAAATGCCTGGACAGGCGCGACCATCGCCAGTCAAAATATTCTCTCCAAATTATAGGAAAACCTTACCTTTAAAGATGAAATTTTTCAAAATCATCTTAGGCATCACTGCGCTTTTTAATTTCGCGCAAGCGCAAATTTCCAATGAATCCTTGCGCCCTAAAAGCATCGAATTCGGCGAGTATATAAATGCATCCATCCCCGAATATTCATTCGACATCGCGCGGACTAGCATAGATTCCATCATCCACGGATCTCGACGCGCTTATCAAATCTCTTTACTGCACGCCACTTCTATCAATACAACAACACAAGGAATTTGGTCGACGCTTCCCAATGGCGATAAGATTTGGCGGTTGAAAATCCAATCTCCGAAGGCTTTGGGATTGAATCTCTACTTTTCAAAATACGAGCTCGCCCCCGGCGCAACCTTGCACATCTATAGTCCTTCATACAAAAAAATATTGGGCGCTTATACTTCGCGCAATCATGATGCATCGAACCTCTTTGCAACTTCGATTATAGAAGGAGAATCCTGTATCATTGAATACTATGAACCCCGCGACATGCATATTGAACAGCCCTTTGAAATCAGCGAAATTGCGCATTATTTCAGGGGTTTAAAATCAGCTGAGAATTTCAACGATGCTGAATCATGCTTGGTGAATGTCACTTGCAGTGAAGGAGATAGTTTTCGTTTGGTGAACAAAGCGGTGGTGCGGATACTCGCCAAGAATATCACAGGCACTGTTTGGTGCACAGGAACCATTATGAACAATACCGCACAAGATTGCAAGCCATACGTGCTCACGGCAGCGCATTGCGCAGAGGGAACCACCGAAGCACAATTCAATCAATGGATCTATTATTTCAATTATGAATCGCCCACTTGTGCCAATCCTTCAAACGAACCGAGTACAAAATCGATTGCGGGAAGTATTGTTCGTGCACAATCCATAGACGGTGGAGATAGCTCTTCCGACTTTTGTTTTGTCGAATTAAAAAGTGCGATTCCCACCTCCTATCAGGCAAATTTTGCAGGCTGGTCGAATGCGAATGTCCCCTCGGTGAAAAGTGTATCCATCAATCATCCCGTCGGCGATATCAAGAAAATAGCGACTTCACAAATCCCCACCAATTCCGTCTCCTATGGCGGATTTATTCAAAATACGCATTGGAAAGCATCTTGGTCCAATACCCCCAATGGAAATTCATTTACCATGGGCGGCAGTTCGGGTTCGACCTTGCTAAATCGAAATGGATTGGTCGTTGGAACGTTGACAGGCGGACCGACCGTAGATTGCAATACCATCGCGATATTTGATTACTATGGCAAAATGAGTGTGCATTGGAATCCTGCAGGTTCGACCAATAGCAGCCAGCGATTGAAGGAATGGTTGGACCCAAATAATTCCGGCGTGACGAGTCTGGGGTTAAAGCAGGGCAATGCTTGTCCCTTTGTTTCTTCCATTCAATCGGCGCAGAACGGCATGGAGATTAAGGCATTTATCGAAAAGAATACCTTGCATATCGATGGCATCCAAACCCCTGTACAAGTGAATATCACAGATATGCAGGGCAAAAATATGGGGGCATATACCGCGGATACAAATCGCGGAGAGATATCGCTGGAGCATTTGACGATGGGCGTCTATATTATTAGGCTGCAAGCGGGGAATGCGGTGAAGACGATTAAATTTATTCGGGCATAATTTGAATGCGTTAAGTATGACTGAGGTGACCCAAGAAGACAAACCATCCCTCGCTCGAATCTATTTGATTGGATTCATGGGCAGTGGCAAGAGTTTTATCGGCAAGAAATTGGCGAATAAATTGGGTTATACTTGGTTGGACTTGGACCATGAAATCGAGCGCGAGACAGCGATGAAAATCCACGATATATTTCAATTTTGGGGAGAGGATAGATTCAGAGAGATCGAGCGAGATTGTTTGCGCAAAACATATAGCCTTAAGAAAATCGTAGTGAGTTGTGGCGGCGGAACACCTTGTTTTTATGACAATATGGAGGAGATGAAAGCGCAGGGAACTGTTGTCTATATCCAAACGCCCAAAGAAATCATCCTAGGCCGTTTGCGTCAGAAGCGCGACCACCGACCGATGATCAGCAAATTGGATGATGATGGATTAAAGGCCTTTATCGATCATAAGATTCAAGAGCGCGAGAAGGTGTATATAGAAGCGGAATATATCTATCAGACAGATAGGGATAAGTTAGAGGAGTGGATTGAGAGGGTGTTGAAATGAGGTCGATTACATGAAAATGTTTGTATAAAGATTTCCTCATTCTTCTGCGTATAATAAAAACTTATAGAAAAAAATATGACAAAAACTAAAACTATTGAAGTAAAGGGTATTGCAATTGCTATTATTGAGTAAGGAGACCAGAAATACATATCATTAACTGATATGCTTAAGGCAAAAGATGGGATTTTTCATATCAGATTGGCTGCGAAACAGGAACACCATTGAGTTTTTTAGGGATTTGGGAAAGCATCTATAATCCAAGTTTTAATTATGGCGAATTCGCCATAATTAAAAGCCAAGCTGGATTAAACAGTTATAAACTAAGTGTAAAAGAATGGGTTGAAAAGACCAATGCCATTGGGCTAAAAGCCAGTGCAGGCAGATATGGTGGATCTTATGCCTATTTGATAGAAAAGCCTAAATTTAAATAGCTTGTAATTCATAAAAAGTCGATACATTCAATTTCAAATTACAACACTACAATGAAAAGAAATCAGCATTAGCGAGCTCCTGAGGTCTTCAGGGACTTGGATAGCCAATACCAACTATCGCGATCAATTGCAGAATATAGATTGGCAACAAGCGACTCAAAAAATAGAGCACCTCAACACCATAGCCTTATTGACCTACCACATCAATTATTATTTGGGTGGGCTATTGAAGGCCTTTGAAACAGGGAAACTCGAGATAAGTGACAAATACAGTTTCGATCTTCCGCCCATTCAGTCTGCATTAGATTGGAACATTTAGTGGTCAATTTTTTTCACCATGCAGAATTGTTTGCAGATAAGATTGAAAACATGGATGATGAAGTATTTGACCAAGCTTTTATCAATCCAATGTATGGGACTTACCTCAGAAATATAGAGGGCGTGATTGAACATAGTTATTACCACCTCGGGCAAATGGCGATGATAAAGAAATTGCTCATCAAGATTGAAAACTAAAAAAATCACATACCCCGTGATGCTCGTCCTCGTCTGTAGCGCAGCTAGAGCAAAAGGACGAGGAATATCGCAAATCTAGACGAGAAGTTTTTCAATAAAATGGATAAACAAAAAATTGTATTTTTTCTTTTTTAAATAAATATATTTGAAGTAAGAAAAATGAGGGGAAGGGAAACATTATGCGCTATAAAATATTTCTAAATACTTCATACAAATGCATTAACCCGAAAGTTTAGATCATTGGAATTGAAGAATTGGAGTAATAGGGTGCATATATAAACAAGTTAGCACAACCATAAGGACAAAAAAATCACTTCAACAATAATAATTAAATAACAAAAAAATGAAACAAGTAATCTTAAGCATCGCTGTTGGACTGCTAACTTTCAGTTCAACTTATGCACAGACAGAAAACTGTCCCAACTTAAAACTCAAGGACGGAATGCAATTAAAGTATTTCACCCAAACGCCACCACCTGCCATCTACAAAACAGGACAATATTTTATGGCTAAACCCAAAGATCAAGCAAAAATTAAAGAGAAATATTATAAAGACAATCCTTGGACAGATAACATTCAAACAAATGTGATTAAAATAGCTGCTGGTATCGGTGGTGTTTCAGAAATTGAAACCAAAGTAACTAAGTCAAAACAACAGAATATTTCAACCGCATATTATAGCGTTTGCGATAAAGACAATTTGATTAGCCGCGCAGGATATGTTTTTACAAATAACGGCAAAACGGACACAAATGCCTTTTACAATATATCTTATTCTCCCGACAAAAAGAAACAAATTGGTTATACTTTATCCTTTGACAAATCTATTCCCAATCAACTTGAAGTAGGGCAAACCCTGCCTGACCAAAAAATTGGATTTTATGTCTTTACTACGGGCAATGTTGCTTTCTCTTATCCAAATAGAGTTGAAGTATCGAGAACAGTGACTGAGCACGGACATCTAACTGGAACTGGAGCATTTCAAAAAGACTTTGAAACCACCGTATCTAAATACATGACTGAGCAAGTAAAAGCCAATATTGAAATAACAAGTATGGCTGAGACTTGGTTAAAAAATAGGACGATTAAAGAAAAGAAAGATGTCTCTGTAAGCGGGAACAACTATACAGCTTATTTAATAAGAGAGGAATTTTGGACAGGCGGAACGATGTGGCAAGTAAAATCAGACAACGAATGGATTAGGCTAAAAAATGAAAAACAAGCCGCCAAAGGACAAAAGGCAGTTGAAGACATTTTAAAGAAAAATGAAAATGCCAATGCAGACGGATATATAGTTACATCCACAGAAACTTGGTTTATTCCAGGACTTGGTGTTTATTCAATGACCAGCTATGACAGTTGGGGAGAGAAGAGTGGTTATTTAGAATTAAAGGAAATAAAATAGAAAGGCTTTGCAAAGTTATGGGTTTGGCCAATGTGGTGATTCAGTGCTAACGCAAATCTAAACCAGATTTTTTCCATAAAATGGATATACAAAAAATTGTATTTATTCTTTTAAAAATAAATATATT
Organism: Bacteroidota bacterium; assembly: GCA_016713645.1. Classification (GTDB taxonomy): domain Bacteria; phylum Bacteroidota; class Bacteroidia; order Chitinophagales; family JADJOU01; genus JADJOU01. The sequence goes on along the minus strand of JADJOU010000041.1, from coordinate 4,910 downwards.
TGGTGGAAGAAAAAATGAGGGGAAGGGAAACAATAGGCCCTTATAAATACTTCTAGCTATTTACTTTAATTCACAAATGCTTAAACACGAGAGTCTAGATCTTTGGAAATGAATATTTTGAGAAAGGGAGTTGCGCCTATAAACAAGTTATGCATCATGCTAAAACACAGTACATGAAAGAAAATTGGGAACAACTTTTTAAAGACCAACATGAGACATGCAATAGAATAGGTTCTGACTGGGTGCTTGCTGACTTGGAATTGAAAATTGGAATTGCCGATAATGTATTGACTGATTTAAATCCCATTAATAGATTAAGAAGCCCAATTGAAAATGGAACAACAGGGTGGTATATTTGGTCAGGCCAAAGATTTTCAGATGACGCTGATTTTTTTAAACCATATTGCATTAAGCATTTGATTGAGTTAAAACCATCAATAATTAAATATCTTGGACTTCCACCTGGTTTTCGGTTTTTGATAGACAAACGGATATGAAGACGTCTGGGAGGATAAAAAATTGCTTAACATAGACTGACAAAAAGAAGCACGATGCATAACAGCAGTCACCCGCCATTCGGGCATCCTAGTCAAAATGAAATTTTATCTTCTAAGAATATTTTTAGTACATTTATAAATTAGTAGTCACAAATCCCGAACAGCGGGTGGCTGCAAACCGTTCACAATATTTAAAAACCACCTGCAAAAGGAAATCAAATTAAAAATCGTCTAAACCTTAAATACATCCAAGTGTATGATGTGAAGCCATTATAATGACATTTGACGAAATTTACTTTGAACACCAAAAAATGGTATTTAACCTGGCCCTGCAATATCTTCAGAATATTGAAGATGCTGAAGAAGTGATGCAAGATGTTTTTGTTAAAGTGCATGACCATCTCAATGCATTCAAAAACCAATCAAGCTTAAAGACTTGGATTTATAGAATTACAATCAACCAATCATTAGATTTTATAAAAGCTAAAAAGACGCAAAAAAGAAGTTTGTTTTCAAACATGCTTAGCTTAGATGATAGCACAATTAAATATGAACCCACCAATTTTAAACATCCAGGGATAGAATTAGAACAAAGGGAAAGTTATAAAATGCTATTTGATGCGATCAATCAGCTCTCTGACAATCAAAAAACAGCCATTATTTTGTTGAAAATTGAAGATAAATCGCAAGCAGAAACGGCTGAGATAATGAACTTAAACATAAAAGCTTTAGAATCCTTATTTCAAAGAGCAAAGAAAAATTTAGAAATCTTATTAAACCCCAAAGGACATCGATGAAAAAATCGTCTATAACCAATATGACAGATGCATACAATCTTCTCGCCAAGATAAAACAGGTTGAACCAAATTCTAACCTTTATGCAATACTTTGAGTAAAATACAGTGCCAAAAAGCAATACCACTATTTTGGGTGAGCAGTGGCTTGTTTACTAATATCATGTATATGCACAGCATTCTATTTTTCTACAAGTAAAAATTATTCAAACAGCAGGGATATTTCAAAGTGTTATATACCGCAAATAATACATTATACAATGAATAAATCTAAATTCTTTATCCTCATAAATTACGGATTAGTGCTTATAAATGGCATTCTATCTTTTATATTGTCCAAAGACCACGAAGAAAAGAAGGTCGAAAAATATAATTATAGAAAACTGCATTTTGATAAAGAGCAAATAAAAACTACGAGGTATATATTCAGCAGCATCGCCATGATATAAACGAAAATGAAACAACCATGAATACGTTGAGAAGCAGTTTGTATGAAGAGCTCAAACATGCTGCGAATGGCCCTAAAGTAGATTCGCTAATCGCCAAAATTGGTTCACAACAAATACTTGCTGAACATATCAACTACAATCATTTTTTAGAAATAAAAAATATGTAAACCAGATCAAGAAAGGGATTTTGAGGAACTCACAAAAGAAATTTCACATTTATTTTCTGCCAAAGAAAGGAAGTAAGACAATCCACCGTCTAACCTTAAAGTTGCAAAAGATACTGCCCACATTAAATTCTTCAAAAAAGTAAAACGTATATCATATAAATCAACCAATAAATGAAAAAATTAAAATTATCCATGCTCGGTTTAAGCCTTTTGGCGATGAGTTTAACAATCTATTCTTGTAATAAAGATGACATAGCCTCTGGCGATATTATTTCTACGGGTGATATTTCTGTATTAAATGTCGTACAGTCAAAATGCACAAGTGCTATAACTATTTCAACAAGTGGCAGTGGCAACACAAGCAGCATTGCACTCAAAAGCAATGGATTGCCAGACCACAAAACACCTTACTGGGGTATAGGAAATGCCTTGTATGAAGCCTTTCCATCAGGACATGCCCCAAATGTAAATACAGAAATGATTTAGCTCAAAACTATTCTATGACCATTCCTACAAATCCAGATGAAGCAGCTTCCAAAGAAGCAACTTCTTTAGGCGAAATTGGTATGGCATTGAATGGAGTACCTATTTTTAATGATAGAGAAGGCGGTAATGTTTCTCTTGATGCAATGACACTGACAACTTTTGATTATGCTGGTGCACATCCAGCGCCTCAAAAAAACTATCATTATCATACTACAGGCAAGTACACTTCGGTAGACGATGCAAAATTGATTGGATTTTGCGCGATGGTTTTCCAATTTATGGCAGAAAGGATACTACTGGTATTTATCCAAGTTTGGATGAATATGGCGGTCACTTTGGTCCGACTCAAGATTTCCCCAATGGCATTTACCACTACCATGCATCAAATGTAAATTATTTGAATTCAGGTTATTATTTATTGAAAGCGGAGTTACTATGGAAATAAAGGAACTTTCACGAATTAAATATGCAATTCTTATAGTCTGCATTTTCAATTTTGGCTATATCCTCAACCGAAAGAAGAAAAAACAATTAATTCTTTTGAACAAGTTGTTGTTTCGCAAATTCCAAAGGATACTATTTTTCAAAACAATACTTCATTAAAATTGCAGAATGGGGTTTATTACTTTGGTAGTAAACCCTATTCTGGTTTTATAAAAAATGTATATGAAACAGATACTTTAAAAAGTATTGGTTCTTATTTTCAAGGTAAACAGCACGGAACAACCAAAACATTTTTCCCGAATGGCAAATTGGAAACCCTTCGGAATTATAGAGATGGAAAGGGTTATGGACTGCATGCAAGCTATTGGAAAAATGGAAACAAGAAGTTTGAATTTTTTTATTTTAACGACAAACGACAAGGTATTCAAAAGCAATGGTATGAAAGCGGAAGCCAATATTGCGAATTAAATTTCGCGAATGATCGCGAAATCGGCATGCAAAAAGCTTGGCGTGAAAATGGTAAAATCTATATTAATTATGAAGTAAAAAACGGTATAAGGTATGGTCTTCAAAAATCTGCACTATGCTATACTTTAAAAAATGAAAAACTGAAATGAAATATTGCGCTTTTTGGCTTGCTTTTTTATTTATGGGGTCTTGCAAAAATAGTCAGGAAAAACTTCCTTATTACGACACGCCGGATTTTACCCCTAAATGGGAAATGTCTAACGCAAAAACATTTCATCAAATCAGGCCTTTTAAACTTATCAATCAAAATAATCAATCATTTACAGAAAAAGATATGGAAGGAAAAATATGTGTTGCCGATTTCTTTTTTACCACTTGCCCTGGCATTTGTCCTAAAATGACAAAAAATATGGCAGACATCCAAAAGGAATTTATACAGGACGAAGATATATTGTTACTTTCCCATAGTGTAACCCCTGAAAGAGATAGTGTTCCCGTACTAAAACAATATGCAGAAGAAAAAAAAGTTCATTTTAATAGATGGAAACTTTTAACAGGAAATAAAGATGAAATCTAGGAGTTGGGGCGTAAATACTATTTTGTAGAAGAAGATGAAGGAGTGAAAAAAGGAAACGACGTTTTTTTACATACCGAAAACTTTATTCTTGTAGACAAGCAAAGGCACATTCGCGGTATCTATAACGGACTCGACCCAAGCAGTATTCAAAACCTAATAAGGGATATAAAAATATTACAGTCAGAATAATCAAAGACTCAAATGAACTTCCATACTTCAAATGCCCATCTTTCTAGTATTCGATTAAGACGAAAGTCTCCATCCACTTGTTGACTTCGAGCATGATTATTCAATTAAACTAGCATATCTAACTTCATATGCATCTCGCATATTTCAATAAACACATTTCTGTATTTTGATTAGCTTTGGCAAAACCTATTTTTTATTTTCAAAAAAAAATCATGAATCATCCTCTACAATACTTCATCCTAATTTCATTTTTTTGCATGGGCATGGCCTGTACAAAATCAGTCACCATAACCAATAGCGCCTATACAGGCACAGGGTCCGTCACACAGGGTGCTGGAACCACAACTACGGCAAATTTATTCCCAGCGGGAGTTCGAGTTGCAGCATTGGGCACCATCAACTCATCGGATAATAAAACATGGGCATTGCCAGCAGATGTCAATTACACGAATACCGCATTTCCCTTTGCATCTGATTTATACAATCAATACGTCGCTGGCCATTCCTATGCCAATAGCACTGCTGCCGTTGCGGCACTTTCGAGCAATTCGATTGTCAATATCGATACCAGTGGTGAGGTCTATCCGGCTTATATCTTTGGCGACAACTATTTCGAAATGTATGTCAATGGTGTTCCTGTCGGCAAAGACCCCATTCCATACACCGATTTCAATTCTTGTATTGTTCGTTTTAAAGCGAAGATGCCGTTTACCGTGGCGGTTAAATGCGTGGATTGGGAAGAGAATCTCGGATTGGGCACAGAGGCGCAAGGAAGCAGTTCCAATTTCATCGGCGACGGCGGTTTCGTCATGTTGATTAAAAATGCAGCTGGCAACACT
>JADJOU010000040.1 GCA_016713645.1 Bacteroidota bacterium | reverse complement strand
ACACAAAAAAAGAAGAATTTATTGCCAAAGAAAAGAATGGCTCTATGTCTATTGTCGGAATATTTAGAGGCGATTCAAGTGTCGATGCCTTTATTTTTGGGCACAGACACCTCGCTCTAGAACTAGAGATTGAAGGCAGTAAGGCAAAATATATCAACCTCGGGGATTGGCTCTATTATTGATACGTCATGCGCAACTCGACGCCTCGGGATTAGCGGTCAGTACCTTTTTAATTATTTTAAGAATTCTTGGCTTTGATTTGACAAATGGATGTTTTGTAGTAAATTGCTAGCAACAAGCATTACAAGGAATATCACCAAATTCCCCATTGTAAATTTAAATATAAGCCCACTATGGAATTACATTTCCTCGAAAAAAATTACTACCCTCTTTTTGTTTTTCAGCACTATTTTTTTCTTTACTCATCCCTTTAAATTCATTTGGGTATAATTACTCCCTTTCAAAAGTTGTCACGTATAGCAATATTGGGGTTTTAGTAGACAAGCAACTCAATACATTTGCCTTTAATGCAAAGGGATTTAAGAAGCTGAGTAAGTGATAGAAACGGTTTCTTGCATAATTATGTTTCCAATGAGACGGGCGATATTTGTCTATGGATGTTGACTCCCTCTGGGCGAGTCATCATTCTGAGTCTGATGTGGGAACAATTGTGATTTGGAATAATACCTATGCAGAGATTGGCCGATTTAGGTGTCCTCAATTTAGAAATTACTGAAGCTATTCATGTCACTTTCTCCAGCGATGGTGGATTTGGGCATATGATGTGGAAGATATTCTCAAGCGCTTTGACATCACGGGGAAAGTAAAATTTAGGGGTAAGGAGATCAAATTGCCTTCGGGTCAAAACCTCGACCCTACGCATATTCAAGAGTCCGTGGGCAAAGTCTATGTCACAGACCCCACTGGGTATATTCGTCTTTTGACAGCAGTGGAAATTTAGTCAAAGAGCATGGATTCCTACTCTCCGCCGCTTTGTAACAATAATGATGTATTGGTCTATGCCTCTGAGGCCAAGGTCTATTCGATGAATTTGACGACGTATAAAAAATTGAAATCACGGGGTTTCATCACAGATTTATTGCCAACACAGGCTTGCTTTGTGGGCTCAAACTTGGTGCTAGCGGACGAGCGCAAGATTGTCTTCCATAAAACGAACAAGTAAACCATATAGACACCAAAAGCCGCGATTCCTCGTAGTTTTTTTTTTATTTTTGCACCCTAAGCAAATACAGGGAAGATTCAACCATTGGTGTTAGACTGATTAGAAAAGCTTAGTAACATCCGTTTTGAGGAAGTGGGAAAACTTGCTAGACCTGTCTATTATGAATGATATGGTTAATTACTTGTTTTTTCTGTAAAGAGAGGCAGATAGAAGACATTACAGAAAGCATATAGAATTGCGCGACGGATTTCCAACATCGCCAATAATAAAGAATTGGAAAAACAGAGAAGGACTAGAGCTCAAGGAAATGGCCTTGGAAGAATTGGCTGAACAGGAGCCTTACAAGGAAAAATTAGAGGAAGAGATTCGATTTATGCTCATTCCAAAGGACCCAGAAGACGAGAAGAATGCCATGGTGGAGATTCGCGCGGGAACGGGTGGCGACGAAGCTTATTTTCGCAGAGGATTTGATGCGCATGTATATTCGATACGCAGAAGGGCGTGGATGGAAAGTGGAAGTAGTCGATGAGACCTATGGAAGTGTGGCTGGCTATCGCGAGGTCATCTTGGAATTCAAAGGGAATAATGTCTATGGCGATATGAAATTTGAATCGGGTGCATCGAGTTCATCGTAACCGAAAACCGAATCTCAAGGTCGTGTGCAGCCATCGGCGCAACAGTTGCAGTCACCACAGAAGTAGATGATGTAGTGGAAGTGGTGATCATCCCGCAGATATCGAGATGATTACATCGCGATCTGGCGGAGCGGGCGGACAGGAACGTCAATAAAGTGGAGACCAAAGTGCAATTGACGCACAAGCCTTCAGGATTAGTCGTGGTCTGTCAAGTAGAGCGTTCACAGCATGGAAACAGGGCGCGCGCCATGCAAATGTTGGCGACGAAATTATACGATTTAGAATATCAAAGACACCATGGCGATATCGCTTCTAAGCGAAAGAGTTTGGTGAGCACGGGCGATCGCTCGGCGAAAATTCGCACCTATAACTGGCCTCAAGGCCGCATCACCGATCATAGAATCAATATGAAGTTTACAATCTCGATACCTTTGTGAATGGCGATATCCAAGCCATGATCGATGCATTGAAATTTGCAGAGAATACGGAGAAATTGAATGAGAGTGCAGGAGCTTAAAAGTGGTGTCTGGAGTCTGGGGTTTGGAGTTTGGGGTTTGGAGTTTGGAGTTTGGGGCTGACGCGAGAGGGCATGAGGGTTGTCAGTTGTTGGGTGTTGGTTGTAAGTGGTGAGTTGTAAGTTGTGAGATTTAAGTTGTAAGCTGCAGCATTTGTAATTCATTCGTCTTAAATCAAAAATTTAAAATGAGAGTGTAAATTAAATTGTGTAAACAGGTTTTTAGAATTTACATCTGGATTCAAAGATAATTAAAAATTGGTGTAATATCAGTCCCCAATGTAAAATTGGTTTAGTCCAAGCTTCTTCAATATTTTTTATTGCTAAATAAACTGATTTTGAAGCTGAATTTTCATTTGGAAATTGTGTTTTGGTCTTAGTGTATTTTCTTATGCCTCGATTTAGATTTTCGATTGTATTCGTTGTGTATATTATCTTTCTAAGTTCCAATGGATATTCAAAATAGTTAGATAAATTATCCCAATTTTCCTCCCAGGATGTAATAGCGTATTTATATTTTGACTGCCATTTGGACTTTTACTATTTCTAATTCTTTCAATGCTGAGGTAGCATTAATAGCAGTATAGATCTTTTTAAGTCCGCGCAAAATGGTCTTCGATCTTTATATACTACAAATTTACAGCTATTTCTAATTTGATGGACAATGCAAGCTGTGTTGACGGTCTCAGGGAATACCGCTTTAATTGCTTGTGTAATCCCTTTAGATTGTCTGTACAGGCGATTAATATATCTTGTACACCCCTTGCCTTCAAGTCTGTCAATACAGTCATCCAGAATGCGGCAGACTCAGTTTTTCAATCCAAAATCCTAGTACTTCCTTTAACCCATTGGGGTTAACCCAATTACAATATAAACACATTTGTTAATCACTTTCCCATCTTCTCTGATTTTTATTATAATTCCATCCATCCAAACGGTAAAATAGACTGGCTCTAAGGTTCGCAGTTGCCATTCTTGGCCAATACCATAATACCCTCAGTGATATTAGAAACCGTAGTTTCTGAAATCTCTAGCCCATAATTTTCTAGTACCTGTTTGCGAACATCAGAAGTGGTCATACCGCGGCTGCACATTCCCTATAATCGCATCTTCAATTTTACCCGCTAATGGTTTGTCCTTTTGGAATTATAATGGGTTCAAACTCTCCATTCCTATCACTGGATCTTTAAGACAACTTCGCCTACATTCTCAGTCGTAACGGTTTTTTGAAATGTCCCATTTTCTGCTATTCCCAGTATTATAGCCGTCTTTTGGAGTGTTTTGATAGCCTAAATGCTCATCTGGCTCACCCTGAAGTATCCTCTTCTATGCCTTGTTTGAATAGCTGATTAAAATAGTCTTGAAAAGGGATTCTTGTTTTTTGAATTGCTTGAAAAGCCTTTGGCAATTGTTCTAGTAAGTCAGTTTTGTCTTTCATTTTAGATTTGTTTAAAGTTGTAGGGGTTTCATAACCCCTTCTTCTTCGTTCCGCTACGCTCCACTTCGAATAAAGGGGTTAATTGTCAATTCTAACCTGTTTACACAATCTATTTTATACTACCTTTAAAATCACTTAATTCCACTGCATTAAATCGTAACTTGTAAGTCGTAAATCAAAAATCATTTATTCCACCAAATCCAATCGTAATTCGTCAATCGTATATCGTAATTCACACTTCGTACATCGTAAATCATTTATCTTTATTTCGACAAGAAATCCCTATACCAGTATCCTGAATTTTTGATGGTTCGTTTTTGTGTATAAAAATCGATGTACACCAATCCATATCGCTGTCTATAGCCTTCGGTCCATTCAAAATTATCAGTCAACGACCAGACAAAATAGCCATGAATATTTAATCCTTCATTTTTTGCTTTTAGCACTTGTTCAAGATATGATTGAATAAAACGCTTTCTATCGCGGTCATTCACTTCTCCATCAATCATTTCATCTGGAAACGAAGCGCCATTTTCAGTGATGATCAATTTGGGGATTCCTTCGTATTGAGCAAATTTTTTAATCATTTCATAGATAGATTCCGGATAGACCTCCCAATCCATGAGGGTATGATAGACTTTGCGCTTATCGGCAGGAACAAATTTCGCAAAGAGATAAGGTATATAGAAACTCGCTTTGACTACCTCTCTCGTATAATTTTGAATTCCGACAAAGTCAAAATTCGCCTTCAATAGATCCTCATCACCCGGTTGAAAATATTTTTTTATATCGCTTAAAAATGGCAATGAATCGATTGGATAACCCATCCCCAATGCAGGTTCTATAAAAGCCCGATTCAAGAGTGCGTCAATTCTATTTGCAGCTCTTCTATCGCGGTCAGAATTCGAATAAGGCGTAATGTAAGAACAGGAAAACGTCGTTCCCACGATTGCATCTGGTTGTATAGATTTAATTGTTCTGAGGCCAATAGATTGGCATAATGCGACATGATGCATGGCAGATAGAAAGTTGGACTTTCCTTTCTTTCCAGGGGCATGAATGCCTAAGAAGTGCCCAGCGCCAGCGATGGCCATGGGCTCATTGATGACCATCCAATATTTCACTTTCCCTTTAAATTCGCGGACACATAGTTCCACATATTCAACAAACCAATTGATTATTGCTCGATTGGTCCAACCCCCTTTTACCTCCAACTCCAACGGCAAATCCCAGTTATAGAGCGTCACCCATGGCTCGATCCCATTTGCAATGCAAGCATCGATTACTTTGTGGTAATAATTCAATCCTCTGCGATTGATGACGCCAGTTCCATTTGGAATGATTCTCGACCATGCAAATGAGAGTCGAAAATTGGGAATATTCAACGCTTTGATGATGGAAATATCTTCTTCATATTTTGAATAGAAATCTGCGGCGACACTTGGTGTATCCTTATTTAGAATTTTGTTTCTCTTAGAAGCGAATTCATCCCAGATGGAGAACCCTTTGCCTTCTATATTATGAGCACCTTCTGTTTGCAAAGCTGAAGCAGAAATGCCCCAATAAAAATCGCTTCCAAAATCACTGCTCTTTATCTTACTTTGTTCACTTGCACTTACAATTTCCTTATACATATTTATTGAAATAAAGGATAGTTATTCGATTCAAAATCCATATCCATTAACGCTTTTCCACCATGATTCTCCACAATTGTATCGACAATTTTCTCCGTGATATCCGGATAATCTACTTCTACATATTCGTCTTCTTTTAGCCAATCAGAAATTTTAAAAGCCAAATCTGGATGCAATTTTTTGAGCACTTGAACGCCCATACTCTCTAGCATCGCAGCGTTGCAATGCTGTTCAAATTGATTCTTCATCGGTATGACCAATAATTTTTTCTTGAGAAAAAGAGCTTCACTCGTGGTGCCGAATCCCGCATTGCACAAGACTCCTTCAGAAGAAGCCATGCTCAACAAGAAAGGCTCAGTCTGAATCGGGAAAAAGACCACATTGTCCTCCTTGTACTTTTTTTTGCACTTCTTAGAGAATACATGCCATTTGACACTTTTAAACAATTTCAATGTTTTATAGATTCTCTCATCGTCATATGAAGGTAAGTAGACCGTATAATGCCCTTTATGTGAAGGGACGATTTCTCTCACTTCCCTTCTAATAATGGGTGTAAAAACATTATGGTCTAGGGCCTTAAAATGAAAACCGTAATTATAGGTCGTGGGGGCATAATTTTGAATGACTAGTTTGCCAATCAAATCTGTTTTCTTTGGTCTCGGGGCAAGTGGATGAAGTGTCGCGACTTGATTGCTCAGACCGATACAGGGCTTTTTTGCCTTGATGGCAGCCCAGCATGAGATTGGTTCAAAATCACTGATAATCAAATCATACTTTTTTACGTCGAGTGATTTTATCGCTTTAAAAAGTTTGAGTGAACTCAAATTCCAATAAGAATTCCATAAATCAATTCCTCCTTTTTTCCCAAAAACAAATGAAAGCCCTTTAAACCTATATTTGACTTTAAATGGCAAATCAATCTCCGCTTGTTCGCCACTGATGAGTATATCTACGTCCCCTTTCAATTGAAGATAGGGAATAATTTCAATGGCTCTGGTAATATGTCCATTTCCTGTTCCTTGAACTGCGTATAGAATTTTCATTTAACTAAATTTAATTTCTTTGGCATTGGATAAAACAGTAAATTCTTCGAGCATTTGATTGAAAATGTCTGTATTGCTCATCATGACTAATTCGTCCTCTGACTCAGTTTCAAAATCTTTAAAATCATTTTCATCGTAGGTGAACAATTTCCAATTGCCCGATTTATATTCAAGAGCAGTTAAGTTCTCCACCCAATCTCCAGAATTTAGATACTTGACACTGCCATGTTCATTGGTGATTGTTTTCATTTCTGGATGGTGAATATGCCCACAAGGAACATAATCATAGCCATTTGAGATGGCAATATCTGCAGCTGTTTGTTCGAAGTTGTTGATAAATTTCACCGCAGACTTTACGCTGTTTTTAATATTTTTTGAAAGGGAAATTTTTCCGTTCCCCAATTTATCAGAGATAGAATTGCAAAAAGCATTGAATAAAATCAATAAGTCATAGCCCGTCGAACCCATTTGTGTCAGCCATTTTGTATGCTGCATGGTGATATCGAAAACATCCCCGTGAAAAATCCAAGTCTTCTTCCCATCTAAATTCAATATTAATTTATTGTCAATAACCAGCGAGCCCATTTTAAATCCAGCAAATTTGCGGAGCATTTCGTCGTGGTTGAGAAGTGATTTGCCGCAGGGTGAAGAGCATTAAAACGAGACAGCGCTTTGATCTCAATTCATGAATTGAAAAGCAGAATTTCTCTTTATAATTGTTTGATATTGTAATAACGAGTATAATTTTATGCAAAATTAGTCCTAGTTTAAAAGGCTATTATTAACGGAATATGAAGTTTTTGTCAAGAAATATGCATATAAATTACAAAATGAAATTATCGAATTGAGAAGCAGAATTACAAGCATTTTGTGCTTTGCCAAATAGTAAGATGTTAAAAAAAACGACAATAATTTACTTAGAACTTGAGAATCCTTATTATTTTTGTTTAAAACAATTCGACATGAAATTACAATTTAAATTAACGGCCATTATAATCAGCATGATTTCACTATCACTCTCGAATAGTTGTTCAAAGAGTAGTTCATGCGATAGAAATACAACCACAACATTAGCGGATAAAGAATTATGCTATACGGGAAAGGGCGTCAACTATACTTCGACGAAATTGCCAGATGGAAATACGCTAGAATTATTGAAACTTGAATTTATCGATATAACCGGTTTAAATTTCAATATAGAATTAAGTTACAAGGTCTTTTAATAGTCCAGGAAAATTTTCACAGAGTTTACAACAGGTGTAAACTATTTTGACGACTACGCATATCCCACTTTCACGATTCCGTAGTTGTAAATAAACCAGGATCTTTTATTTTCACCAAGTTTGATAGAACGAATCGAAAGCATCTGGAACATTTGACTTCAATTATGTCATCAATACCAATCAAGGCAATGTTGACCGCAATCAAGCGGGGAGTTTACTGATATTGCTTTAATGCATTTGATTGCCAATAAAAACTCAAATAGGCTCCCAATTTTCAAAGAAATCGTCAAATTCCTCTTCCTTTTGGTTTGATAGGGCGCTAAATTCGTCCTATCATGAATATATAATGATGGACTCTATCTTCACTTAAATGTTTTAATGAAATAGCTGATTCAGATGTAAAACTAAAATCTGACAATGAGTGCAATATTTGAAACTAAAAATTCAATATCTATTTCATCAAGCTCTGTTAAACTTTTTAAACTGGATGAGCAAAATGAATATTTTCACGCAAAACAGCATTCCTATCACCCGTCGTTTTTTATAGCGAGCAGCTATCTTCTTATTCTGTTCCAGTAAATGAACAAAACTTAGCAACAAACACCTGTATTGAATATGATTTTTGAATACTTGCTAAACATCATATAAGAAATTGCGCTAATGTCAGGTCATCTTGAACCTTGACATTCTTACTAATTAGAGCTTATTGAGGTCCATACAAATCGATTTACTAGATCGTTTTTAGTGGGAAAATAATAGGTGATATTACTTACTCGCATGTCCAATATTGCTGCCAACTCTTCTCATTCCAACATATTCCATCCCTTTCAGATTAAACATTTCTAGGGCTTTCGCGATAATTCTTCTTCTGTTTTCATATTTTTTGGACAATGTCCAAATTTATGTATTTACAGAAACAAAATACAAATTTATGCAAATCAAATATCCACATGCCATTGAAAACTGTATAGGGAGAAAATTGTTTTAAACAGTTGAGCAATTCCAAGGGGAGAAAAAAGTGATACTCGAAGGATTTTTGCAAACCGCATGCTGCACCAACGATGCCTACACACTCAACAAAGAAGAATCACTCACTGTAATTTCGGGCACAATGGGTTTCAAATTTTAGGGCAAGAGGTAAAATATGCGCGTTGGCGACACGGTCTTGTTCAAACGAGGTATGCCTCTGGCAAATTTTGGGCAGAGGGAGATGTGTCTTTACATTGCAGTGGCTGGATACATCCCGCTAATTCCATTGTTTACTTTTTATCTGCTGTATATGCAGCACAGAATAAATCCGGAAAAGGCGAGCCAGAGCCATTTGATAGCGTATTTGTTCACTCGATATTCGTCAGAATATGATATGCCAGAAATACCTTCATTTGTTAAAAAATTATATTCCCA
>JADJOU010000039.1 GCA_016713645.1 Bacteroidota bacterium | reverse complement strand
ATCCAAAGCGCTTAAAGGGCAAATATTTCGAAATTTTTCCTTCCAGGCTTAAGCACTCCTAAGTGTTTTGGAGCGATTGTAGCGGGGTTGATTTATAAGTTTTATTATGGAACTGGCGATACTTAGCTTATTATACAGGGTCTAAGTACTTAAATGAGAGATTATCAATGTCACTGACCATTGGTGGTCAAGGCAATTACGAATTCTTCCTCAAGGGAATATAGCGGGTATATATTTGTATTTTCTGAGTAATTCAGTATGATAAAAAACTTTTTTCGTTAAGATGCCCTGGTTGGGCTTGATATCATTCAATAATTACACCTGTAATTTCGTAATCTTTTTTAGCGGTGTTTCTTTTGCTACTTTTGGAAGTTTTTACAAATTGCTATGATTTATACCTCTAAAATGAGGACGATGGGTTATATCAGCCTCTATATTCTTCTGTCCTTTTCTGGGGATTTTAAAGTTTATTTAAAGACACATTACGCATGGCAGTATTTTGCTATTGACTGCCAGTTTTTTATTTCGCATTTCATGTTAGACCGTAGTTTATCACTTATTTTTGATGTTAATGAGTGCCTACTTTTTACAAAATATTCGAGAGTTTTAGTTCATCAGCAATTTTGCCAAAATTGATTGTTTGGTATGTTTTACAATTTAAAATGTGATCTGGTTTAGAAAGTTCGATTTTTTTGATTGGTCCTGTTTTTGCAATTCTGTTGGAATCGCAGGAGGCACATTGGTCATTAGTTCATTGACTAGTTCAGACGAACAATTGAGACGCAAAATTTAAAAGACAAGTCCAAAGTGATTTCAACAATGGTATAGTTCTGAGGGTGCAGGGGGTCTTCTCCTACACCAGGATATGGATTATACGAATATAGGAATCATAAAAAAACAAGGTAATTAATGTAACGCTATTTCGACCCTATCTTTTGGAGTTCGTAACCCCGTCATGCTTATCGCAGGAATTGAAAGTCTATTCTTCTCTGTGTTTCTCGCCATTATAGTTATAAAAAGAAGGCTAAATCTTGGCGCTTTTCTATTTTTTCGATAAGCAAAATGTCTTTTTTCTTCTTACTATTCTCTTTGTATTTGCATTTGTAGCTGGCTTTAATAGTTATAATTTCGGAGCATTGGTTCGTTATAAAATACCATGTATGCCATATATTTCTTGATCGGCATTTATATTATGAAATATGAGATATTACAAACGAAGGAGAGAAGAATGAATGAGCGTTAGACGATTGCTATAGAAGAAGAGGAAAAGGGAAGGCGCAATTGTCACCAATTGCACAATAAGTCAAGTAAATATTGCAGTTATAGGGGTATAAATAAAAACACGCAAAAATGAATGCTAACTCTACACAAGAAAATTATTGTTTTTGGCATACCATGAACTATCAGAGGAGGAAAAGCCTTGAAGTCTAAACACTCATTGTGTCCGATGATAATTTCAGTCGAGCATGGTTCCAAATCCAGGAAGTCAAAAATGAATTAGATCTTCAAAAATAGAGCCTAGCAGAGAGCTTATTCATTCAATATTGGAACAAATATCACCGCTGGACAAAAAGTCCACTTAAATTTTTCTAGGAAAAAGTACTCCGGAGAGCCATGTGGCCTAATCCCATCGCGCACTGCGTAAGTGCAATGAAATGGCGGCACCTGTAGCGCCATATCTTGGAATTAAGTAGGTGTTAAGGAAATACTTTAATATACATCCGAGTGCAACCAAAAATAAGCGGTTTAATTTTTGCCCGGTAGCGGAAATGAGTGTTCCATAAACAAATACCAAGCATTATCCCTATTAAACCAATCATTAGAAATCGCAGTGGTTCTGCCCATTCTCTAGATGATTGTCCGTACATTGCAGACATAATCTCAATTCCAAAAAGCCACGATAATAATGCAAGAGAGCCGCTAATTGCGAGTATGATAATTGTGCTCAATACACATATTTTTATGAGGACATCTTTGCAGTAAATGCCTGAAAAAGAGGAAGCAGCGTGGTCCCTGAATAGGATAAGCATATTTGATGCAGCGTCGAGTATTCTAAAAGATGGAAGTGTAAATACCTGCTTGCTCTTCTCCATTTTGGAGCATTCGGCTCGAGCATGAGTCCATCTATTCTTTGATAAATGCTCATAAAAAGCACTAGAAGGGCATATGGGAAGGCACCTTTGAGCAAAATGAAATACAGATTTGATGTTTTGGCTTGACAGAAGAGATATTCAAATGCTTGTTCACAAAAAAAGCACCGAGTGTGCAAGAAATACCTAGAGCAGTGAATTGAATTTGTGCAAATTGAAATATAGTAATGGTATGTCTAAAATGTAGGAAAGTCAAAACCAGCAGTATCATCAATAATTTATCAAATATAGAGAAGAAGGCATCGAGGTAATTTTGTTGATGGGCAATAATCGTAGATCTAAAAAATGCGATAAAAGCCAGTAAAAATTGCTTGGCACATACCCAAAGAAGAAGTAAGTGAATGGCTTCTCTTCAAACCCAATGAAATAAGCTATAAAGATCGAAATGATAAAATAGGCAATTGCTAAAAAAAAAACAATTTAATCCAAGCCCATTGTCCAAAATAGTCATTTGGTTGTGCTGTTTGAGAGGATATTGTCCTAGTATTATAAATTTGAATTCCAAAGTCTAGGAAGACATTTAGGATAAAGGACAAACTAAAAAGGGAGAAATACAATCCATATTGCGATTCTCCAACCAATAACTGTATTTTCCGCTCTATGACTAGAACCCAAAAAGGTTTGATAAGAAGGTTAATTCCTATTAAAAAAGTTAAGGGTAGAATAAATTTTCGTTGAAGCATGGAATAATTTATATCATTGCTATACTAGGCAGTCATAAATTTGCAGATACAAACATACACTAATTTTGAATAGAAAGAAAATAGCTGTCAATACGGTGGTTTTTATTAAAAACAAATTAGAGGGAATTGATGGTTTAGCTATGAAACGCTAAAGCGCATGGTTATCGCGCATCCTGAGTTTGATTTCTACTTTATATTTGATAGACCTTATGACGAGTCGTTTATCTTTAGTAAAAATGTGTTTCCTATTGTTATTGGTCCGCCGGCGCGCCATCCATTTCTCTGGTATATTTGGTTTGAATTCAGCATGACCAAATGCCTAAAGGAAATCCAGCCGGATTTGTTTTTTTCTCCTGATGGATATTTGAGTTTGCGCGCTAAATGCCCACAGCATATCGTCATACATGATTTGGCATTTGAACATTATCCGCTGTTTGTCCCATTTTGGGCAAGAAAATTTTACCAGTATTTTACGCCCAAGTATGCATCAAAGGCAAGGAGAATAGCAACGGTGTCCAATTATACGAAACGCGATATCTCAGCATTGTATGGGCGGATTTAACTAAGATTGATGTTGTTTATAATGGGGCCAATGAATTGTATCGACCGTTAAATGAGGCTGAGCGCGAAAAGACTAGACTTGAATTCTCAGAGGGGAAGAAGTATTTTATATTTAATGGGGCGATTCATCCTCGAAAGAATTTAAAGAGTGTATTTCTTGCGTTTGATTTGTATAAAGCCAAATGGGGAAGTGAATGTAAGTTGATTGTCGCTGGTCGAAAAGCTTGGCATTTTAAAGATATTTTTGAGACTTATGAATCGATGAATTACAAAATCGATGTTGTATTCACTGGACATGTTAGTCAAGATATTCTGTATAGATTGATGGCGAGCGCAGAGGCTTTACTCTATGTGTCAATTTTTGAGGGATTTGGAATTCCCATCATTGAGGCGATGCAATGCGGCACTTCTGTCATATCATCTAATACGACAGCGACCAATGAAACAAGCGGTGAAGCAGCAATAAAAGTTTCACCGGAGGATATTGAATCGATTGCGCTGGCGATGCATTCTTTGATCGAAAATCCAACCATGCGCAAAGAATATATTCAAAAAGGGTTGGAGCATGCCAAAAACTATTCTTGGGATATTACTGCAACTAAGTTATGGGATTCTATAAGCAAGTGCTTGTAAGGTCTTAGAACTTGTAGCAGCCATAGTCATTCGTTTTAGAGCGTCCGTTTGTTCTTGAATGGGCAGTTTTCTTAGTCTTGAAAGGGAAAACGCGCAAAGACAAGTAAACATCGCCACTTTGCAAGGTGGATTGTTTGATTAACCATGCGTTTAATTGCTCTGAGCCAACTGTTAAAGGGCCAAACCTCATATACATGCCGAGTCCAAATAGCTGGTCTTCGATTAGGCTCAACGGAGTTCCAACTTCAAACCATTTATATTCTACCCTAGGGGTGAGGATAATAGAATTAGATCTTTGAAATTGTCTTGCCATAAGACTGATTCTTCTTGTAAAATTGACATTGATAAAAACATTTCCGCACAACATTAAAATCGGCTTGAATATGCAAACTTGTGGGACTTCCAATGCGGAAAGAATTAGATTGAAGGGGTATACATAGAATCATCAAATCCCTGATAAGATATGGTTCTAGCCATAGATACTTGAGCGGTATTCCCTTTATATGCATTGTTTAGAAAAATCTCTGACATCTGTAAATTGAAGTGCGTGAGCCTCAGTTGTTTTTTATTAAAATTGATAAATCCAATATCCAACAAGGAAACTCCGAGTTTAACACTATAAGGCTTTTGGTTATCATTGGATGGAAACAAATAAGACATGCCAAGATCGAAGGCAAATCCCAGTCCTTGAATACCCGCTTTATAATTTTTGTTTAAATCATAACCTGTTGCAAATCCCAATTCTATATCTCCACCTTGTACCCAAAGTGAATCGCGATTCTTATAGAAAGTAGTTGGGGTCTTGTTGTCTATATATACAGCTTCGTGTCCCAAAAGCAATTTGGCATTTATTCCAAGGGAAATTTTGTGTTCGCGCTCTGTTTTAAAGGCATGAGAAAAATTTAATCCGATTTCTGAATATGCGCCGCTGACGACATTCATAGCGCCAATAGGATAGACTTGTTTGTGATTTAATTCGGAAAGGGTATCGTAATTCAATATTTTATCGGCATTGAGTGAATTGAAATTTGCCTTGAAATAGGTGAACATGCCAAATCCAATATTTCCTATTCGGCCAGAAAACTTGGTCCTCCAATTTCAATTTGGACTACATTGTTAAAAGGCTTGAATATTGGCAAAATCGTAGAATAGGCTTTACTGAATCCTGTTTGGTTCTGCGCTGCATCAACGGTGTTGCCATATTTTGTTATAGAATCGACAAATACGGCATTGTTTTTCCCAATGCACTTAATATGCTCTCATTAATAATGTAGCCATATTCATTATATACGTATGCGCCAGTGCTTAGTATCTTAATATCAAAAGAGACCGCGCTTATTGCTGATGCTGCCGGATTTAATTGAAGGGCATCAGCACTCGTAAAATTGGAGATTCTATTGCCAAGAAACTGCTGGCCATTAACATTCAAGCTATTGGCTAACAAACATATTGCAAGGATAAATTGGGTGAATGGCTTCATAATGCATCGATTTATGTTTCTAATATTTTTTAATTATCCCTCAATGAGACTTTTTAATTCTTTCGCTTCACTTGCTTTTATTTTACCAGCTAAGAGCAGTCTCAGTTCTCGTCTTTGAGAGGCTTTGTTGTATTCTGCGATTTCTTCTGCTGTTTGTGGTACTATCGGTGGAACATGTTTGGGCTTTAGATTGCTATCCAAAGCAACAAAGGTGTAATAGGCCTCATTGCATTTGTAGCGGGTTTTCGTGGGAAGATTTTCTGCCCATACTTCAATTATAGTCTCGATGGAAGTATTGAATGCCCGAGTGACTTTAGATGTGATGGTGACGACATCGCCCATTTTAATTGGATTGGCAAAAGAGACTTGGTCTACAGTAACGGTTACAACTACGGCCTCTGCGTGTCTGCCTGCGCTCACAGCAGAGCAAATATCCATCCAGTGAAGAATTTTACCTCCACGGAGGTTGTGAATAGAATTGGTGTCATTGGGCAAGACAATCTCCATCATAGAGGCGAAAGAGTCTTGGGGTGTTTTGGTGATTTACATGGGTTGTTTTGGATGTGTTATGGGTAAAATATAGTATTTATTAAAACTTTGCAAATTTGAAGCCAATATTTGTTTGTTTTTGCTGATTTCGATATTGACCTTCTAAATTAAAATACGATGAAAAAAACGAATGCGTTGCTTGATTGATGTAATGGCTTGTAGAGCGTGGATTTGAGAAATAAAAAAGCCACATGTCACATGTGGCTTTTTATAGTTAAAAAGAGTAAATTATTCTTTAATCAATTTGAAGTGGCGATTTTTATTCCCTGAAGACATCTTCAATATATAGATACCCTTTGTGAGATTAGATATATCGATTGGGATATTCGCAGCGATATTTTCGAGGATTACTCTTCCATTTGCATCCATTAGCTGGGAAGGCATTTCACTCAAATTTCTATTCGCTTTGATTTCAAAGAAGTCTTTCATTGGATTGGGATAGATAACAGGGATTTCGTTTATCTGATCAACTAAGCTTGAAGGTGTGGAATTGGCTTTAAAACTAGCGCGAATAGTATGATTTGCGCTGATATTATTAAATGAATAAGAAGAAACGGGCACAATTGAAATGCCATCTACGATTAAACTATCTAATATAAATCCAGTATTGGCTGAGATATTGAATGTCTTAGATTCATTAGAAAGTGCTGTAATCGCACCTGATGGGGAAATTGTGCCATTTGGTCCTGCTGACGCATTGATGGTGTATTGCAATCCGTAGCTGTATAGATTTGAAGCGGTGGTGCAAACTTGCATCCCAAATGCTTTGAGGACGATGAGTTTGTATTCGCCTGGCGCAAGATTAAAATTGTAAGTGGTCTGGGTCGCACCAGCTGCCACTTGGGTGTCATTTTTATACCACGCATATGCATTATAAGGACCTCCTGTAACAACGAGTGTTCCTAGATTAGGCGCTTGAACGCCAATAATTGGAGGTGTATAAGTAAAGACTGGTAGTGTGCATGAGACAAAAGAATCACATCCCAAGAAATTGACGATGGTGTCGAGATAAATTCCTTGTGTTTTTCTGTAAATATTATTGAATAGAAAACTATCATTCATGCAGATTGACCGATTAAAACTGCCTGCAGAAGCTGTTATTGAGAGATTCATAGTGACAATGGAGTCACAAGATAAGTAATTTGTCAAGGTGTCTTTGTAAGTCCCAGCTAATTTTCTATAAGCGCCATGAAATAAAACACTGTCTTTCGAGCAGATACTTTTTGAGTAAGTATAGGAAGAGGGGAATGCATTGCCTGTATATTCATAAGCGCCTATGTCAATGCTACTAGACAATATACGTGTATTTCCGAGGACATCTTTAGAAGCTGGAGTTAAACTGTAGAAAGTGCCGCCTGCTTTGCTATCCACGCTTAGATCCCCTGCATTAGCAGCTGGAGAGCATCCTGTAAGGGCGAAGTTGTTCGCTGAAGTATCGACAAAAGAAATGTTTATGACTTTGTTTCTATTGGTGCCGTAGAGTATTTGAAATGAATCAGTTCCTTGGAAAATATTATTGTCGACAATCGTATAGCTAGAGAAATCTTTTGATCCAGTTCTTTTGAATATTCCAGTGCTTAGAGAATTTAGTGCAAAGATATTATTCGTAACAATCAAAGAACTGGCATTGCTTGGGCTGAGCGGCTTCGTTCCTTCAGCGCAAATGATAGCGCCACTTGTAATGCTATTTTTGACAAAAGTGTTGAATCCAATTTGGTATTCGAATAAAGAACCAGATACATTATTGTTGTGGCATACAGCTGAGAAAAGCGCGGTATTTGGTGTTAACGAAGTGTTGCGATAAACGGCATTAGAAGTAAAGTTTACTTTTAAAACTGCTTGGCTATTGGGTCCTGAGAATATCGATCCGAAAGACAGGGAATTCATCACTGATATTTTGCGTATAAACATTGCTTGTAAGATTCAAATTAACATAGCCAACGTTTATATAATACATATAGTAATTGAATGCAGCGCCTTTATATGCAGTGTTTTGTTTGAAAATGCAATTGGTGACATTGATATTATGTGTACCAGAACCATTTGCGTTTCGGGAGTAATCAATCCCCGCTCCCCATCCATCGTCCCCATTATTCGTATTACCAGCGTTTCCATCTTGAATCACGAATCCATCTATATTAATGGTATATGAGTTTGCTCCACTTAATGTAATGCCTATAACAGAATATGCATTATCAGATCTATCACCATCTGTTCTTCTTGTATTTTCTGTAAAGGGGGCATCATTTTTTCCGATATCGCCGCTCAAGACAGTGAAATTTGTTCTAGGATTTCTATTGGATGCATTTGGTGTTCCAGTATTGGGAAAACCGCCATAGATATTCAATGATTTAGAATTAATTAAGAATGAGTTTGATCTTGAACCTGTAGGAAGGAAAAAAGTATCAGCGGCGACCCATATTGTAGAATTAGCGGCAGCAGCTGTAATGGCAGTTCTTAAATCAGTATAGGCATTGACCCAACTGGTTCCATTGTTTGAGCCTGTAGCTGTTTTCTTGACATAAATCTGAGCATTTGTTATTAAGCTCAAAGAAATAAAGAGGGATAGAAGTTTTGTTTTCATGTACTATTATTTTTATGGTGCAAACGTATTTTATAATCACATGCGATTTATATGTGGATTCATAAATGGTTTGTTTCGATTTATAAACGGTAAAAAATTGAATCAACTCGGTAAATTGGTTATCAATTTTATTATGATTGAAAAGGTTATATAGATTAAACACAAAAGCACTGGGCATCTTGCTCAGGATTTAGGTGGATTATTGAAGTCAGATTAAATACTGCTGAGTAAGGCGTCGAATTCTTGTCTGCGCTCTCTAGCGAGTGCAACGACAAAATCATTGTCCATGATGATATTGTTCTCTCCCTTTAAGAATTTTTTGATAAAGTTGATATTGATTAAGAAAGAGCGATGGGTGCGGAAGAAATTATTGCGGTTTTGAAGAATCTCTTCGAAGAATTTTAATTTTTTACTTACGTATAGTTTGGAACCATCAGAGAGGATGAGGCTTGTATAAGATCCGTCTGCTTCTAGAAGGATAATTTTATCTACTTCTACAAAGAGCAAACCATCTAACATTGGTAGAGCAATTTTTTTTATTTCTTCGCGATTGATAGCATCTTTGAGAATGGGCAAGCGCTCTTGAATATTGTAGTGGTGTTTTTTGGTGACAACCTTTTCGATAGCTTTTTGAAGGGATTCAATTTCTAAGGGTTTCAGAAGGTAGTCGATGGCTGACACTTCAAATGCACGTATGGCATATTCACTATAGGCCGTTACAAATATGATTTCGAAGTTAATTTTCTGAATAAAATTGAATAATTCAAATCCATTGTACTCGGGCATTTCGATGTCGAGAAATACAAGATCTGGTTGAAGTTTGTTAATGGCCAATACGCCTTCAGGCACATTGGATGCCATAGCAATGATTTCAATGTTCTTGCAATATTCATTTAAAAACGAAGCAAGGGTATTTCTTGCGTTGGATTCATCATCAATAATTATGCATCTCAAAGGTATTGTCGCTTCACTCATATTTCACAAAAGTATAAAGGCAAATAGGGATATTATAGAAAAATTCATGAAATACCATTTTGAGTTCACAAACCGTCTACAGGGAAATCAATAATCACTTTGGTCCCACTAGGAATTTGGTCTTCGTATAAATCAATTATTTGCAGGTTGAATTTTTTATCGGAGTATTTATTCAATAGGGCGATACGCTTTTCAGTCGCCTTTGTGGCAAACGAGGACTTTTGGACGATGTTTCTGTTTTGAATTTCTTCAGAGCGGATTCTTCCAACGCCATTATCTGTAATCGTGCATTTTAACCATTCCTGGTATTCAAAATGAATGAGGAGCGTTTTAATGCCCTTCTTGTGCAAAAGACCGTGTTTAATGGCATTTTCTATAAATGGTTGAATAATCAAGGGAGGGATTTGTATAAAGGCAGGTTCAACATTTGAATCAATGATGATTTTGAATGTAAAGTCATCGCCAAATCGAAGTTTTTCTAGTTCTAAATAATGCTCTAATAATTCAATTTCTTGCTGCAAGTCTATTTTATCGCGCCCTGATGCATCTAGTACTTTTCGCATCAGGTGGCTGAATTTGCTCAAATAAAAGTTTGAATTTTTGATATCATTTTAATTATAAACTCCTGAATCGAGTTCAGGGCATTGTATATGAAGTGCGGATTCATTTGCGCCTTAAGGGCAGTCAATTGAGATTCTTGAAGGATATTGTCACTTATGGCTCTTTGTTTCAAGAAGCGAATTCTTATAACAAATAATAGAGCAAATATGGATATGACGCAAATAGAAATAATTAAATAGAACCACCATTCATTGTACAAAAAACTTGTCAACGTGAATGGATATTTCAACGAGATTTCCCTCAATTTCATTTTCGTTGATTGCTTTAGCTTGAAATAAAAAGCTTCCAGGTGGAATAGAAGAGTAAACGATTTCACTGTGACTGGCTTCAATGTTTATCCAATTAGAATCAAGCCCCAATAAACGGTATTTGTATTGATAATTCCCCTTGCTTCTAAGAGAGGTAGAGATTAATCCAATTGCCAAATTGCTATTGTCGCTTGGAAGTTCAATAACCTTTGCTGGGGATAATTTTTTATTTTGGTAGTGAATATAATCGATAAAAGTATTGGGAGCAACAGGATTATCCCTAGAAATATTTCGAGGAAATTCGATAAGTCCTTTATAAGTGGCTAAGTAAATTTTATTTTCATCACATTGAATAGAACTGATGTTTTTTCCGCTGATTCCATAGGATTTGGAAATATTGACTAGGGTGTTGGATAGTATATTGAATCGATATAATGATAGATTGGTGCATATCCATAAATTTTCACCATCAAAATTCAATAATTTTATTTCGTTTTCTTTCAATCCCAAAACATGATTGAATTTAACTAGTTTTTTATTGGCGGTATATTCTAATATTCCATGACTGAGTGTCCCAATGAATAATCGATTGCTGTCAGAAGACATAGAGGTTGCAAAAATGGATTCTCCATTAAATTTGATTTCTTTGACTTGTCCATTGCTATAGGAAAAAGTACCTCCATTGAGACTGAGAATCACTTCTCCTTTGTGCCATAGTAAGTCTCGCCCACCGAATGGAATTATAATCCTTGAATTATTTCGCAACCCGTTTTCAACTGCCTTTTTAGCGATGATATGTATATTTTCTGGGTAAATAAAAATAAAACTATCCCTGTATTCAATGAGGTCGCGAATATTGTAAAATAGGAAATGCTTCACTTTATTTTTAGTGGCGTCTAGCCATGTCAATGGACCATGGGATACATATAAGTTAGGAAATTGGTTGTAAATTTTTTTCGTGCTAATTGTCTTGATAGGAGGATAATTCAGTTTTGTAATCTCTTTGGTTGCTTGATCTAACTTAAATAAATTGCCTGAATGAGTGCCTAGTATCACACTTTTCTTGTCGTAAATAGATAGTGCAGTTAAATTGTCTTCAGTCAATCGGGAGTTTTGAAAATCATATCGAATAATATCTAAAGAAGGAATAACAAAAATACCATCTTGGAGTGAGGTAAACCAAAACAAACCCTCTCGATCTCTATAGACATAACTGATATTTTTTCCAGGAAATAGCGGTTTGGAATGAATATTCAAGTTGCTATCTAAAATGTAAACGCCATTCGAAGTGCAGATCCACTCTGTATGATTTGATTTGTTGAGAAATTCATAAATCCTTACTTGCTTCTTATCAAAATGCAATGATTTTAAATGACTGAGTTTGTTTTGAATCACCTTGAGAATCTCGTATTTGTCATGTGTGTTGGAGTAATTGAGTAGATACAATGAGTCTGAGCGAATAAAAAAGTACCCTGATTCCAGATTGATTGAATCAAGGATTTTAATCAGTAGACGTTCGTTATTGGTGAGGTCGATTTTGTATAAGCGACCGGGTTTTATAAAATAGTAAATAGAGTGGTTGTTGTAGTATAAAAAAGTAATCAGCGGCCTTTCAGAGGGATTTTCAGTCGCTTGGATTTCATTTACAATCTTACCATCTTGAAGCACATTTTTAAAGGAATTTCCATCAAAGATCCAAGCACTTTTTTCTTATCAACGATAAAATTATTATGGCTGGTATTTTTTATTGAAGAGCTATAAAGCAAGTGGAGTGAATCGTCTCGGACGATGAAATTTTGTCCTGTAAAATTTCGACACCAAATCTGGTCTTGATCATCGATTTGGATAGAAGAAATGCTCCTGCCATTTTGCTTATCATTTTTATATACTTTGAATTTAAATCCATCATAACGAAACAAACCAATATCGCAGCCAATCCATATAAATCCCTTTTTGTCCTGAATCACTTGATAGACTTCATTGACAGGGAGACCATTTTCATCATTGATTGAATAAAAATTGGGATGTTGTGCAAATAAACGCCCAACGCATAAAATCAATAAAACGAAAATGCCCAATCTCATAGAATGCGAATTTTAATTATATATTTTAAAGAAGGAGCGATTCCATCAAATATTAAATTGAATCTCGATGAAAAAGGCTTGTAGTAGCATGGAAAGAAGAAAAATAAATTGAAGGATTTCTTTAAAATCCCTATTTTCGCGACCCAATCGAACATGGTAGATATATCATGATACGAAGAGGCTCCGTAGTTCAATTGAATAGAATATCAGATTTCGGCTCTGAGGGTTGGGGGTTTGAATCCCTCCGGGGTCACTTTAAAAGCGCATTCATATAAGGATGCGCTTTTTTTATGTGGTTTATCGCCAAATTCCCGCAGTTTTCATTACTTTCGCGTCAATTATTTTTTAGATATGAAACTAGCACTCGTCGGCGCAACAGGACTTGTAGGAACAAAAATGCTGCAAGTATTGGAAGAGCGAAATTTTCCAGTGACTGAACTTTTACCTGTAGCTTCAGAGCGCAGTGTAGGTAAGACAATTCAATGGAAGAATAAGTCGTGGAATATTCTCTCCATGGAAGATGCGATTCAACAAAAACCGCAAATTGCTTTGTTCTCTGCTGGTGGAGATATTTCATTGGAAAAGGCGCCGCTCTTTGCAGCCGTTGGAACGACGGTTATAGACAATTCATCCGCCTGGAGAATGAGCCCCAATCACAAATTGGTCGTTCCTGAAATCAATGCGGATGTATTGACAAAAGAAGATAAAATCATTGCCAATCCAAATTGTTCGACCATTCAAATGGTGCAGGTTTTACAGCCATTGCATGAATTGTATAAAAAAAAAAGAGTGGTGGTTTCAACCTATCAATCGGTTACGGGAACAGGTGCAAATGCCGTTGCACAAATGAATAACGAGCGCGAGAATATACTAGGCGAGATGGCCTATAAATATCAAATCGATCAAAATCTCATTCCACAAATCGATGTATTTATGGATAATGGCTATACCAAGGAAGAGATGAAAATGGTTTTGAAACATCAAAATCATGCGCGATAGATCCATTAAGGTACTGCCACCGCAGTTGTTGTGCCAGTAGTCAGCGGACGTTCAGAGAGTGTAGTATTGAGTTTGAACAAGAAGTGGATTTAAATAAGGTGGTAGAAGCTTTAGAGGCAACAAAGGGAATTTTCGTGCAAGACGATATTGCGCATCAAATATATCCTATGCCGATTTTGGCGCATGATAAGGATAATCATTTGTCGGCGAGATTAGAAGAGATTTTACCCAACCGAATACCATCAGGTTTGTGGATTGTCTCGGATAATCTGCGCAAAGGCGCAGCAACCAATGCAGTTCAAATTGCGGGTATTTAATGGCCAATAGCGTGATCAATTCATGATATCTTCTCAGTGTAAAATAACGTTTTGACCCTATCGAAGTCAAGTCTTGTTCAATATTTAGCATTATCACGGTCTTGTTTTCATTGGTGAGCTTGATTATGATTGTCCCTTTTTTGCAATTGATATTTGACAAAATGCCCTTGGCATACAAAAGCTCCTGTATTTGCTTTATCCACCACTTACCTCAATGAATATTTTATTATGCACTTTCACAACAAATCATCGAGCATGGAAAGAAGTGCTGCTTTGGTTTTATTTTGTTTTGAAGTTGCCCTTTGTGTTTTACAAAAACTTTTGATATGCCGCGGCGTGTTCCCTCGCTCCCGTTAAGAATGGCGTAGTGCGCGATATTGAATAGACGATGTTTGATAAATTGATGGGCAAGCCTTTGGGATTCTCGCATCAGCACAGCAAAAGGGGAAAATCATCACCAAGATGACGTCTGACCTCAAAGAAATTCAGACGGGATTGATGAGCCTTTTAGAGGCCATTATCGTCTCACCCATTACGATCTTCGCTTATCTCTCTTATATGTTGTTCACCCGATTGATCTTGAAACAGGTTTGTTTTATTGATGATTGTTTTCACAGCTTTTTTATTGATAGTTGGCAAGACGTTAAAGAGAGAGTTCTGAAGGACAGCAGACGATTAGCAAACTCACCGCGATTATTGATACTGAGAGTATCCTTGGGTTTAAAGATGATTTTACTTGGGTTTCAATGCACAAGAATATCAAAGAGAAAAATTTAGAAAGGACAATCAATCTTATTTCAATACGTTTAATCGCGTCAATAGACGAAGAGATTTATCCTCCCGTTGACGGAGTTTTTAGCCATCATCATTGTCTGTTTGTGATGTGGTTTTGGCGCATCGCTGGTTTTTGGAGTTTATTTGATTTTGAGTCCAATCTATTGAATGCAGAGCGCTTCATCGCCTATATGATTGTGTTTTCCCAACTCATCTCTCCGGCGAAAAGTTTTCAAATGCATTCTATGATATTCAAAAGGCTTGGCGAGTTATGAGCGCGTGAGTCAATTTCTGCAGAATTCCCAATCAATACAGGAACATGCAAATGCTAAGGGAGATACTCGGTTTTAAGGGTCCATTGTATTTAAGCAGGCAGAATTCGGCTATACTATAAAGGCAAGCGAAAAGTATTGAAGAATATTTCATTGGGGGAGATCAAACGAGGAAAAGTGGTAGGTTTGGTGGGCAGTTAGGCGGGGAAAGAGCACTTTGGTGGATTGCTCCCGAGATTTTATGATATCGATTGCGAGGAAATTTTAATTGATGGAATCAATATCAAGGAAATAAAAATAGATAATTTGCGCAAGCTCATGGGTATCGTAAGTCAGGAGGCGATTTTATTCAATGATACGGTCAAAAGCAATATTGGCTTTGGCTCAGAGACTGTTCAATACGAGCAAATAAAGGGAAGCGGCGAAGACGGCATTGCAGATGGCTATATTTCAAATTGCCGAACAATATGAAGAAGTGGTCGTCGAGCGCGGCGGAGAAATTGGAGTGGAGGGGGAACGGCAGCGAATGACGATAGCTAGGGCAGTTTATAAGAATCCACCTATTCTGATATTGGATGAGGCGACAGCGGCATTGGATGCTGAGAATGAGAAGTGGGTGCAAGAAGCTATACAGAAAATTATGGTAGACCGCACCTGTATTATTATAGCACATCGACTCACTACGATTCAACATGCGGATGAAATCATTTTTGATGCATGAAGGAAAATCATCGATCGTGGCGAGGAATTGATGAAGTCAAAAGAGTGAAAAAGAGCGGTATAAGCGGATGGAGTGGGATGCAGCAGTTTTGATTCGTGAAGACTTATTTTAA
>JADJOU010000038.1 GCA_016713645.1 Bacteroidota bacterium | reverse complement strand
TTCATTCAATTTTTTCTGTTGTCCTGGGGTGCCTTCTATAAGCCATTCTATTGGTCTAAAGACAAATTCCATAAAAGACTGTTTGAGGACATACCTAACTGCAAAACAATCGACCAAAAGACGACCGTAAATAGGACGATGAAGATTATGACGTAATCATCGCGATTGCAAAGATGAAAAATCTTGTGGCCAGAAAATCTTGCTAGAGGGATGAATTTCCCCTTAGGTAAATTGATCAACATGAAAAGGTAATCCATTCACTTTGATAAAAGGCATGATAAAAAAGACGAGCAAATAGGAATACGCAATTATCTTTCTATAATTCGTCCACTTACCAAAGGGTTTTAAGGCATAAATCCAAGTCCTACCGCCTTTCTCTGTAACTGTGCTGACTCGATCTCTAAAAGTCTCCGCATGCAATAAATCTTCTTTCTCTCCACAATTCTTTATATTAAATAGCTATGGTAAATTTAATTCAATAATTGACTGCACAGGAATAAATTTTGCACAAAATGCAGGTAAATACCCATGCCCTATCAATTATTTCCCATTTTAGCAACTTTATTTCTTTTGTAGGATCTGTTGGCATTTCACCAGCAGCTGTTTCTTTGTATTCCTCTCCTTGTGGTTCTTTTCCGCCTGAGCAACCGTGCCTTTGGTGCTTAAAACGTAACTAGCAACTAAGCTATTGCGTTGGTGTCAATTGATCTTTCCAAGAAATCATTCCCTTCTCGGGCCATCCATATTTAACTGTTTTAAATACATCAACAATAGAACCACCTGAATCCAATAATTATCGGTCAAATTAGGTCCTACCCCACCTGGTGTACTTGCAGCATTGGCAGCATGACAGGCTGCACATTTGCTGAATATGAATGCCTTTTTCTAATGCCAGATGCATCCAACATTTTGACGGTACTTTCTCGTCGACATTGCTCGCCTGATTTGCTAAAAATATCGCTTTCTCTTCTTCTGCTTTAGCCATTTCAGTATTGAATTCCTCAATTTGCAATGGCTCAGATTTGCCTCACATGATGCGTGTACAAATAGGAAATCGCCCAAAGAATGCATAGATAAAAAGTAGTCGAAAACCAAGATGGCGTAACATTATCCAGTTCTATCGGAATTCCATCGTATGAGTGAGCAGTGTCGATATCATTCTCTTCTTCCTTGTTCTGAAAAATTATTCATTTTAGCCCAATGCGCCTAGCCAAGATTCAACGACATTTCTGTTGTTGGTTCGACTTGCCCTTCTTTTCAGCACTCGGTTTGATAAATTTATTCGATTGCCAAGTGAATACATCATGATGAGGGAGTACTTCACGACGATGACAATTAATAATACCCAGTTACAAAATCAGAGGGAAAACCCTTGCTTGATAGCCGCTTTCGAGCAACTGCTGGGTCTGCAGCTTTCTGAGCCATCGCAGATAGAGATACAAGCATAAATCCAACTGTCTCTTTATAATGCTTTTGTTGTTATCTGATTTTAAAATTTATTCGCCACATAATGTTTCACGGAGAATAAAAAAGTTTTACTGCTCATAAACAATGGAATCAATAAGAATATACAACAACTGTGAGTATAATATTCATATCCAATTGAACAGTATCTGCAGCAGGTGCAGCAGGCAAAGCTTCTTGTGCTTTTAAATAAATTGGCGAACCAAACACCGCAAGTGCGGCAACGATTAATTTTATTGTTTTTTGTGTCATGGTTTTAATTTTTTTGATCTGTCAAAAGGGAGGTTTTCAATTCTCTTCATCTCTTTGCCATCTATACTGTACATCCAGAATAAGACTAAGAGAAAAAAAAAGCGACAAATATTACAAGAGAGATAAGTGGATATACACTTACACCCGTAATGTTTCTAAAAGAGGTTGAAAATTTCATAATCTTATTTTTTATCTTGTAATTTAATGTCTTTACCCAATCTCTGTAAATAGGCAACCAATGCAAGGATTTCCTTATCACTTGAAATTTTAATTTTATTCTCTTTTGCCAATTTTTCAGATATCTGTTTTGCTTGCTTATCTAAATCACTATTGGCAATATTTTCATATCCATCAGGATATGGGACACCCATCTTGCGCATGGCATGAATCTTAGAATTCGTGCTGCCCTTATCAATTGATTTTCAAATAGGGATGGATATGAAGGCATGATTGTTCCTGGTACCATAGATGAAGGCTCCAACATATGGTTGATATGCCAACTATCGCCATATTTTCCTCCTATTCTCGCTAAATCTGGTCCAGTTCGCTTACTTCCCCATTGAAATGGATGATCGTATACAAATTCACCTGCTTTGGAATATTCCCCATAGCGCATGACTTCACATCTAAATGGTCGTATCATTTGAGAATGGCAGTTATAGCAACCTTCTTTGATATAGATATCTCTTCCCTGCAATTCAAGCGGTGTATATGGTTTTGCAGAAGAAATCGTCGGGATATTTTCCTTTGCAAGAAAGTTGGAATCAATTCTACTAAACCGCCGATGCCGACCATCACTAAACTTAAGACCAACAATAAAATTGGTTTGCGCTCAATAAAACTATGCCAAATTGAATTTGCTGGTGCTTGATACTCTTTTGTCAAGGTGCTGCACTCGCTTCTTCTTCCGCCAAGAAGGTTCCACCTTTGCCGTTTTAATTAAATTGTAAATCATAATTAAAACACCTATCAAAAAATATGGTTCCACCTAATGCTCTGATCACATAGAAAGGCATGACTGTTTGGACGATATCAATAAATTCATATTGCAATTGACCTTCTGGGGTAAAAGCCTTCATCATAAAATATGAACGGAAAGCACTCCAGTACATAGGGAATAGCATATAATATAATCCCTAAAGTACCAATCCAGAAATGTGTAGCAACCAATTTTTAGAATACAATTGAGTCGAATACAATTTAGGTATCAACCAATACATCATACCAAATGTCAAGAAACCATTCCAACCCAAAGCTCCAATATGCACGTGAGCTACAGTCCAATCGCTATAGTGAGAAATCGCATTGACATTTTTCAAAGACAACATTGGACCTTCGAAAGTACTCATACCATAACATGTAACAGCAACAACGAAGAATTTTAAAACAGGATCCTCTCTTACTTTATCCCATGCGCCTCTGAGGGTAAATAATCCATTCAACATACCACCCCAACTCGGCATAATCAGCATGATCGAGAAAGCAGTACCAACTGATTGCGCCCAATCTGGCAATGCCGTATACAATAAATGGTGAGGGCCAGCCCAGATATACAAAAAGATCAAACTCCAAAAATGTACAATACTCAATCTATAAGAATACACTGGTCGACCAGCCGCTTTCGGCAAGAAATAATACATCAATCCTAAATAAGGCGTAGTCAAGAAAAAATGCCACCGCATTATGACCATACCACCATTGAACCAAGGCATCTTGAACCCCAGCATACCATGAATATGATTTCACAAAGGAAACAGGGAATTCCATGGAGTTTACTATATGCAACATGGCGACAGTCACCCAAGAGGCGATGAAAAACCAAATGGCCACATAGAGATGCCGCTCTCGTCTAGTGAGAATCGTTCCAAACATATTGATACCAAAAATGACCCAAATGACTGTAATCATCAAGTCTAATGGCCATTCCAATTCAGCGTATTCTTTTCCTGTTGTAAAGCCCATAAGAAGGGTGACTGCAGCGAAAACAATCAATAATTGCCATCCCCAGAAATGGATTTTCCCCAAGGCATTGCTCCACATCGGCGTCTTCAATAATCGGGGCAGTGAATAATACATCGCCGTAAAAATCCCATTGCCTACAAATGCAAAGATAACCGCATTTGTATGCACTGGACGCAATCGACCAAAGGCCAGATGTGGAAAGTACTCACTAAAATTCAGTACTGGATACGCCAGCTGAAAAGCTGCGATGACTCCAAGTAACATGCCCACTGCTCCCCAGAAAATACATGCTATCGCAAACATTTTCGGCAGTCGATTGTTGTAGAAAAATTTGTCTAAATTCATAAAAATGGTTTTTGTTTATTGGTTGATGTTGGTTGTTCGTTGTTAGGTGTTCGTTGCCGTGTCCCTACAAAGTGTAGGGATTGGTTGTTGGTTTAAATTTTTAATTTTCAATTTTTATTTTACTCTTAGGTGAATCGTGCAACATGCGCTGGGCTGGACTATCTGGATCATCGAATTGCCCATCCTTTACACTCCAGAGAAACGCTGCAAGAAATCCCCCTGCGATGCATATACTCACTAATAATAAAATAATCATGACACTCATATGCTTTAATTTTTAAAATGTTTTACGCGTGCAACCCAATCCGTCAAACCATATGTCAACAATATAATGCTCAATGAACTTGCAGGCATGAGTATTGCGGCAATCACAGGAGATAATGTTCCTTGAATCGCGAAATACAATCCTATTACATTGTAGATAGCAGATATGCAAAATGTGAATAAAATGATTCGCTTTCCCAATTGCGCAAAATGTATATACCGATCTAACCAAACCAATCTCGACGCATCTATAATCGCATCAGAAGATGGGGTAAATGTGTTTTTTGCATCAGCTACTGCAATACCTACATCACTTTGTTTGAGTGCTCCAGCATCATTTAGTCCATCGCCAATCATCATCACATTTAAGTGTTGATTCTTCTGCAAATCCACGATATAGTCCATCTTTTGTTGGGGACTTTGATGAAAGAGAATATCACTATCTTTTCCGATGAGCACTTCCACATTTTCTTCTTCTCCATTATTATCGCCAGAGAGCAAACTCAAACTGAATTGATCCTTTAATTTTGACAATAATTTTGATATTCCCAATCGATACTTATTTGAAATGATAAAATCGCCAAAGATTTCTCCATCAATATATACGACTACTTTCGTCTTATTGACTTCTGCATTGAATGAGCCACCGACAAAATTTGAAGATCCAATTTTAATATGGTGTTCGTCTACCCATCCTTCAATCCCCATTCCGGTCGTCTCCGTAAAATCAACCACTTCTATGGATTCATCGCAATTCAAATAAGATACAATCAGTGTGCTAGAAGGATGCGATGATTGTTTGGCCAGCGATGAAATAGCCACTTTTATGGAATCGCTGATGACATTGCCTGCATAAGAAACCCTGGATGCATTCGCTTGCGTAATGGTGCCCGTCTTATCAAATACAAAGGTGATTGATTCTTGTCATCTTTCTAAGACATCTGCGGATCTCAAATAGAATTTATTTTTTGCAAAAATTCTCAGAATATTGCCATTGGTGAAATTATGAGATAAGAGCAAGGCACAAGGACAAGCTACAATTAGAACGGTTGTAAGGGCGTTCCACATCAAAGTGTTTTGACCTTGCAAATACCAATATAAGCCAGCTGCGAATCCAATCGCCAAAACCACATAAGTAAAATACTTGCCGATTGCATCATATATGGTCGACTTTGGTGTTTCTTTTTTACTAAAAATTGGATTATTCCAAAGATTGGTCAAATAGGATTGGGAAACTTCTTTAATGACCAGCAATTCAGCTACCCCGCCCAATTGCTTGCCACCTGCATAAATCATTTCGCCAATTTGAATTGAAATAGGTTCATTCTCCCCACTGACAAAACTATAATCGATTTTTGCACTTCCTTTGGATAGAATTGCATCCATAGGGATGATTTCATTGTGATGAACTTGAATGATATCATTTTTTTGAATTCTGAAAATCTCTGTCGGAATCACTTTATTGTCCTTGATTACATTTAAGGCTATTGGGAAAAAT
This sequence comes from Bacteroidota bacterium, assembly GCA_016713645.1. Taxonomy (GTDB): domain Bacteria; phylum Bacteroidota; class Bacteroidia; order Chitinophagales; family JADJOU01; genus JADJOU01. The sequence goes on along the minus strand of JADJOU010000038.1, from coordinate 113,993 downwards.
GATTTATAATCCCGATCAAAAGAAAGTGTTTGATATGTTCTCGATTGCAACCATCTTCCAATGAGCATAAAAAAGACGATACCTGCCATACTATCCAGATACCCATCTCCTAGTCCATAATACAATTCATACAAACTTCTCGTGAATGTAATCACCAAGGCCATCGCCACAGGAAAATCGATATTGAGAAATTTATTCTTGATGCCGTGATAAGCAGAGACAAAGAATTCGCTAGCGGCGTAGAATAAAACAGGCAGTGATAATGCGACACTGAGGATGTGAAAGAAAGACTTGATGATTGGCTCAATCGTATTGATGATCGCAAAATACTGTGCGACGCTGATCATCATGATATTGGCAAAGCAAAATCCAGCAACGCCCATTTTATACCATCTCTGACGGTCAATCTGATGCATGTCGCGCTCAGAGATTTCATTCATACTCAAATGCGGCTCATACCCGATGCTGGTTAAGGTCTCCACCACCGCTCTCAGATTGGTTTTGTTTTTATCGAATGAAACAAATAGCTCTTTTAAATTAAAATTCACGCGTGTATCTATGATACCCGTATTGATCACTCTAATTTGCTCCAATAGCCAAAGACAACTGCTGCAGTGAATTTGAGGGAGATAAAAGGTGATTTGAGATTGGTCTTTGCTATCAAATTGAAGCAATTTCTTTTGAATGGCCTCATCTTCCAAGAATTGAAATTTATCTTTGCGAATCTCTACTTTAGCTTCAATTCCAGGGTGTTGATTCATGGCGTAATAATCACAGAGATTATTTTGGCTGAGAATTTCGTAGACAGACTTACAGCCTTGGCAACAAAACACTTTCTCCTCTAGCGCAATCTTACTATGCGCACAAGCATCACCGCAGTGATAGCAAGTTGTTTTTTGGAGTGGTGTATTTGCGAAGACTTTCATTCTAATTACTAATTGGCTTTATTTTGCTCGTTAGAAGTTTCACTATTTGAATGCGCTTCATTTGATTGTCCTTTATGACAATTCCCATTATTCTTGCAATCTCCGCAGCATTTCTTCATCGGAGACTTCATCAAATCAATAAAGAAATTTGCATCCATGGATGATTTCGTTTCTTTCTTATTGTCTACAATTAGATTTTTCATAAAATTATTTTAGATTAAAATACCTTTTTATCCTTTATCTGGTTATAAAAAATTGTTTTGTTCTTTTTGAGTGAAAAATAATCGCATATCCATGCGTTTTTGAATGCTTCCTATCGTATTGAACTCAATCAAGTGAATGATATTCGCTTTAATTGATTTATAATCGCTGTGCATCGGGCAACTTGTCTTTTCTGAGCATGCTTTTAGTCCGAGCACACAATCTGTAAAAAGAGAATCTCCGTCAAAAACCTTGACAATTTCAGAGAGCGAAGTTTGATTTTCTTTCTCTGTCATAAAAAAACCCCCATTTGGACCTTTAACAGACAAGACGAGTTTTCTTCGACTGAGGGCTTGCATGATCTTCGCTATAAAATGAATGGGAGCTTCTGTACCATGAGCAATATCAATAATACTTGCGCGCTGCTCGCTGTTTGATTTTTGCGCTACAAAAATCAAGGCTTTGATGGCATATTCACAAGATTTTGAAAACATATATCTCCGTTTACGAGGCAAAAATAATAATAAATAAAATATAAAAAGAGTTTTTTGTATTTTATTATTCAAAAACTTATTAACAATTACACTACTTGCTGTATTTCTGTAATTTATGAAAGAATAAAAGATAAAAAAAACTTATAAAGTCCTAGAATAGATGAAAAAAAACTAAGTAAATAATATTTTATATGAAACGACACATACTTGAATTTTATATGTACTTTCACGACAAAAAGATATGCTAAAACCTACACAATTTATCAAGCTCGTTGAAAAAGAAATCGGGATGATCATTCAATTATCAAAAAACATCCAACCCGAAATGCTCAATTATAGACCCAAAGAGAATATGCGAACGATGGAGGAATTGATGAATTATATCTCAGGCTGTGGTTATAATTTTCAATCCTACTGGATGACAGATGGATCATTGAGTGTCCAAGACTTCTTTGCCAACTTGAGAGCCAATCGAACAATGGTGACCATAGATAATTTTGAGCAAGAGATGAAACGTCAACTCGAAAATATAATTAAATTGGTCGCTTCACTCAATGATGATGAGTGGCAACACAAAATGGTCAAATACCCATGGGGTGAGGAAGCACCTATTGGAGAAGCACTCATTGAGACCACAATCAAATGGTTAACAGCCTATAAATATCAAATGATGATGTATATAAAGATGGGCGGTGATGTTCCACTAACAACCAAAGATGTATGGGTGAATGCCTGAATGATAATCAACAATTAAGTAATTCTGATTTATAAATCCACTGTGCGCATGCACTGCGGTAGAGCAATAGCAGGCGTGATTGGAGAGAATAAATTTGCTTATGATCTTTGGGGAGACTCCGTCATTACAGCCTCCCGCATGGAAAGCCATGGGGAATCAGGCAAGATACACGTGAGCGAAGATTTTAAAAACTGCCTCACCCAAACCCCCTCCAAAGGAAAGGGCTTAAAGACAAAAGTAGATTTTATATTTGAACCACGAGGTGAAATGGAGGTGAAGGAAAAGGAATGATGAAGACTTATTTTTTTAGAAAGAGTAAATTAATGATATGACCATAGAAGAACTCAAATCCCTGCTCACAAAAGCAAATGAATGCTACGACAACGGCAACTACGATGAAGCGGAAACCCTTGCCGTCGAGCTACTGGCAGAGCTCGAAAAAATAGGCGAATCTGGTGATACCGTAACAGCAAGTCAAAGAGATACCACCCACTGTGAGGCACTTATAACGCTCTCTGCTGGAAACTGGAAACGTGGCGATCTTGAGACGGCACTCTCCTCTGCTCGTGCCGCACTCGACCTCGCGGAAGAAAAGAATATCACCGGTGATACCTATGCTAAGGCGCTCGGCAATATAGGAAATGTGTATCTGCTTCTTTCGGACTACCCGCAAGCGCTCACCTATCACCAAAAGGCTCTCGCTATCAATGAGGAGATAGGGAGCAAAAATGGCATTGCAAAAATCTCAGCAGCGTAGGAATTGTGTATGTGTCTCTTTCGGACTACCTCAAGCGCTCACCCATTACCAGAAGTCACTCGCTATCTCTGAGGAGATAGGGAGCAAAAATGACATTGCAAGAAATCTCACCAATATAGGAAATGTGTATCTGTCTCTTTCGGACAAACCGCAAGCCCTCACCTATTACCAAAAGGCACTCGCTATCTATGAGGAGATTGGGAGCAAAGTGGGCATTACAAGCAATCTCACCAATATAGGAAATGTGTATATGTTTCTTTCGGACAAACCGCAAGCGCTCACCTATTACCAAAAGGCACTCACTATCTGTAAGGAGATAGGGAGCAAAGATGGTATTGCAAGAAATCTCCACAATATAGGAAATGTGTATGGGAATCTTTCGGACTATCCGCAAGCGCTCACCTATTACCAAAAGGCACTCGCCATCTATGAGGAGATTGGGAGCAAAATTGGCATTGCACACAATCTCGGCAATATAGGTCAGCTCTATGCCAATAAGGAGTTCGATGGCTATGATACTGATAAAGCTGAAGAAGCTTTTCTGAGTGCTATTGCGCTATTTGAGGATATTGGTGAGAAAAGGAACTTATATGTGTTCTTTAAAGTTCTTGCAGATTTATACGAAACGCAAAAACGATGGGAAGAATTTGCAGTTCAATTCAAGAAATATCATACCCTGTACCTTGAAGTCCAAAGCGAGGAAGCTACCAAGCAAGCGCAACTAATGGAGAATAGGCGCAAGGTAGAGGAAGCCGAGCGCGACCGACAAGTGAAGTTAGCACGTTTTCAAGAGCAAGAAAAAATTCTTTTAAATATTCTTCCCGCACAAATTGCGGAGCGGATTTTAGAAGGAGAAAAACAAATTGCAGATTTACATGAACACGTCTCTGTCTTCTTCAGCGATATCGTTGGTTTTACGCAGTTATCTCAAAAAATTACACCAGATGAATTATTGTCCATGCTCAACGAGATATTCTCTGAGTTTGATCGGATCGCGCGCAAGCATGGATTGGAAAAAATCAAGACCATCGGTGATGCCTATATGGCAGTTGCTGGTGTTCCCATTGATTGTGAAGACCATGCTGAAAAAGCTGCTGCATTTGCATTGGATGTGATTGAATACATGAAAGTCTATCGACAAGTATCTAATTCAGAATTACAAATCCGCGTGGGATTACATTGCGGAAGAGCGATTGCGGGCGTGATTGGTGAGAATAAATTCGCCTATGACCTCTGGGGAGATTCAGTGAACACAGCATCCAGAATGGAGAGCCACGGCGAAGCGGGAAGGATACATGTGAGTGAAGATTTTAAAAACTGCCTCACCCAAACCCTCTCCAAAGGAAAGGGCTTAAAGACAAAAGTAGATTTTATATTTGAACCACGAGGTGAAATGGAGGTGAAGGGAAAAGGGAAGATGAAGACATACTTTCTTCTATCATAAATTTTACTATTTTTGAACAACTAAAAAATAATATGGCCAATCCAATTTTTAATACAGCACCTAGATGCATTCTCATTCAACCTACCAAAGATTCTGATATCATTTATTATATAGCCGTCATGGACATGCCTAGTTCAGTCTGTCGTGAAAATCCATTTGGAGATTCGCTATACGATCATATAAATCCTAGCGATGCTTCCTCCAAAGACATAACCATTCATTTGCCAAAAGGAATTCAAATTCCAGCTGATTTCAAACCCAATTCACCAGAAGATTTTAGAACTTTTTTAATGCCTATTTGTCGTTTTTCAAAGACCGCGGGAAATTTTGTTCCAAAAGAAAACATCATTATTCAAGATGAAAGCGGCAATAAAATATCCGGACAAATAGATAGCTCAAAAACCATTACACTATTCAAAGAACCATACGCTTTGCCGAATAATGATCCAAAGAGACTCATGGCATTTAGACCTTTCGTCATCAAAAATACCAATTTCCAAGAAAACGCCTTTATTATAGGAGGTTTGCTTTCATATAATAGCGGAGAAAATGCAAATTGGGGCAATACAATTGATCTAAAGAAATCCATTATTTCGCCACCGAGATTTATTCTCTGTCCCAACGAATCATCAAATCAAACGAATAAAAAACACCCCATTGAGCATATTTTTGTCTGCTTTGAATCAGAAAGAGATGGCTATGAAAGTATCGAACTAGAAGGCGATACAGACCCAGATGATGCAGGTTTATTTCAATATGACGCAGGGGTGAATTTGTACGATTTTCCGACAGGTTCCATATAGAAGAGGCTAAATTTCTATTGAAATTGAATCTTTTTATGCACAAATTCGTTTTATCTTTTTCTAAATATCCTATCTATGAAAAATAATTTAGACAGAAGAAATTTCTTCGGAAAATGGGGAATAGGCCTCGCAGCAATTCTCGCTTTGCGCATGGAAGGGATTGCTAAAACAGTAAAAGCATTTAGTGAACCAAATTCAAATAAAATGAAGGATGAAGATTCAATTTTAAAAATCAAACCATTGGGATTTCAATGGGATACGCAGGATCCATTTTTGTTTTGCGTACACCACGAAGATAAATTCCCAAAGGGAAATGCAGAGATGGGCCCAGTGGGTTCAATGGACGGAAGACATCTCGGCGATGACTTTATCATCAAGGATGGTTATCGAATGTATCATGGAAAAAGAGTTCCTGGCTTTCCTGGACATCCGCACCGCGGATTTGAAACGGTCACTGTTGTTCGCCAGGGATTCGTCGATCACGCAGATTCACTCGGCGCTGCGGGTAGATATGGTCAGGGCGATGTGCAATGGATGACCGCTGGCAAAGGAGTACAGCATTCGGAGATGTTTCCATTGATTTATGAAGACAAAGAAAACCCGATGGAATTGTTTCAAATTTGGTTGAATTTGCCCAAGAAAAATAAGATGGTAGATGCCCATTTTAAAATGCTCTGGAGCGATGCCATTCCTAAATATTCCAATACGGATTCGAATGGAAAAAAAATCGAAGTCGAAGTAATGGCTGGCAGTCTGGAAAACCACAAAGCCCCTTCTCCCCCACCGAATTCATGGGCTTCAGACCCCAATAATGAAGTCGCTATTTGGAATATTCACTTAGAACCTGGTGCTCATTGGACTTTGCCAAAGGCCTTTGCGGGAATCAATCGAACCATTTACTATTATGAAGGAGATGAAATAAATTTAGCAGGTAAAAAAATCACTAAATACCATGCGATAGAAGTGCTTGCAGAGCATGATATAGCCTTACAAAACGGAAATACTCCAGCAAGGATATTGGTATTGCAGGGAAGGCCAATCAATGAGCCCGTCATGCAGTATGGACCATTTGTGATGAATACCAAAGAGGAAATCAACCAAGCTTTCGAAGATTATCACAATACCCAATTCGGCGGATGGCCTTGGAAACGCGGGGATCAAGTCCATGATAGACATGCTGGTCGATTTGCCATTCACGCAGATGGAACGAAAGAAGTAAAATCTTAGGGATTTACGATGTACGATTGACGATGTACGATTGACGATGTACGATTGAAGATTCTGTATACTTAATTCCATTACTGTCCCAGACACCACATAAAAATTGACGATGTACGATTGACGAGTTACGATTGAAGATTCTGTATACTTAATTCCATTGCTGTCCCAGACACCACTTTTAAATTTACGATGTACGATTGACGAGTTACGATTGAAAATTCTGTAATCTTAATTCCATTGCAGTCCCAGAAACCATTTCTTGAATGACGTTTTGCGATTTGAGATGTTCTCCCGGTTCGTCATTGCGGGCTTGACCCGCAATCTGCTGTATGATTAACGATAGGCGTTTTAAAATTAAAATCCTTTCAGCAATTTAATCTCATTTCGGTAGAGCAATAATTTCTTATCGTTTTCCAATTGTTTGAGCAATCGCGAGATGACTACCCTGCTGGTTCCAAGCTCTTCAGCGATTTGATTGTGGGATAATTGAATCGAAGATTTACCAGATATTTTGGTTTTGTTTCTCAAATAATTGACCAAACGCTCATCCAATTTATGAAAAGCGACACTCTCTAAGGAGCGCAATAATTCGTTGAATCGCTGCGTAAAACTGCTGAATACATAAGACTTCCAACTGGGATAATTGATCAACCATTCATCCAATTTTTCATGGGAATTTTATGAGTTCGACATTGTCCTCCGCAATTGCTTTGATTTCGCTCAATTTAGCTTCCATGCAGCAAGTATAAGCCATGGCGCAACTCTCATTGCTTCCCAAATAATAGAGTATGATTTCTCGTCCTCTTCATCCATTCGCATGACTCTAATTGTTCCGCTGATGATGATAGGCATAAATCGAACTTTCTTGCCATAATCCATGATGACAGTGCCTTCTTTCACCTCTTCCACTTCACCCAATTGAATGATTTCATCCACTAGTTTACTTTCAAAAATTGTTGCAAGTCTTTCGCGCAAATTATTTACAATCATATTCTCAATCAAATTTAAATATTGAAATCAAGTGTCAAACTCATATTGACCATATTGACTTTGTTGTAAATATACTTAAGATTATCATAAGTTTCTCCATCATCTTTTTCATCGCTGCATTGAATTTCAATTCCATCCCTTTGAAAAAGGCTATAAAATTGTATGAAAAATCGAGATTGAATTGATGATAAGATGGCATACCATATTTATTCAGTCTAAAATCTTTTACATCGGGGAGCGAAAAATATCCATAAGCTACTCCTGTTTTGATTTTTTCATGATGGCAAGCCAAGGTCGTTTTAATCACAACAGCATGCACCTTCCCCAATCCATCATTGCGCTCTCTCGGCATAAAAGTATAGAAGGGATCCTTTCCCCACTCTCGAGGACTTAAATATCTTCCATCGCCAGTGATATGCGTATAATTGACAGAACTATTCAACCACTTATACTTCACGCCAACTTGCGCACTTAATATATTCGATTGTGCCCCCTTTGTAAGATAAGACTTTGACGGATCAGCATTTCCTCCATCATTGATCGCATTTTGATGAATAAACATCAACCCTTGATAAAAGTTAAATGAATCGCCAAACGACGTATTGACTTCACCCATCGCCGAATTTATAATATTGGTGACCATCATATTCCAAACATTCAATTTTATATGTTTATTGGGTTGTGCAGAAATATTTGCCATAATTATGCCATTGCTTTTCAGGTTGCCAACATAATTCGATTTCTGTCCTTTTTCATTGACACCGCTAGGATATAGACCGATGGATTGCTCAACAGAATACCAGCGTGTCGTCGATCTGGGCGAGATATTCCACAGCCAGCCGCCTTGAAACGCAATCAATTTTGATTCATTCCAAGACAACCATATGCCTTCTTCCAAAGTTGTATTCATTCGACCATCTTGCGGATTGATAAATGGCGTGTTCAACTTCATTTTCCCCACCGTGATGGATGATTTTGAAAAATTATATTTGAGGAATAAGTTTTCAATCCGTATTAAATTGACTTTATCCGTTGGATTTGTTAGATCAAACATGCCAATTTCATACCTATTGGGAGCAGCAGTAAAAGAATCATTTTGCGACAAATTCGATGAAGTCAAATTATAAGTTACAAAACTGCTTACGCCCAATTGAAATCCATGAAATGATTTCGTGGTAATTCCAGCGCCCAATCCAGCAGCTATAGCATAATCATCTTTCAATGCCCCTTCATTGATGGTCCCCATGGCCAATGTTCTCGCGTGAAAATTAATCGAAGATTTTGTAAATATTTCTTTGAACGAAATCTTCGTCGTATCGCGACCATGAGCTGACAGAACAACAATAAAAAAAGTTATGATTACATAAAAAATCTCATGTGCATAAAATTAAAGTAATAAGAAGTTGATAAATTAATGCGGCAATTTATCTTTGATTGCACCATATAAATAAGTGCCGACGATAGCAAAGAAAAATACGATAATCATGGCGTAATACCCATAGCCGATATTGACCACCATAGGGCCCGGACAAGCGCCGCTCAATGCCCAACCCAAGCCAAAAATAGTTCCACCGAGGAGATATCTCCAAACAGATTTTTCTTTTGGAAAAAACAAAATGGGATTGCCACTCATATCCCTCAATTTAAATTTCTTGATCAACGCTACACCAATCAATCCAAGCGTCACAGCAGTGCCGATAATTACATACATATGGAAAGATTGGAAGCGAAACATCTCTTGAATCCTATACCAAGAGAAGGCTTCAGACTTGGCCATAACAATGCCAAATATAATTCCAGTGAATAAAAACTTTATTAATTTCATATACTTAAAAAATAAATGGGAGGAATAAATAGGTCATCAAAAGTCCACCGAGAAAGAAACCAATCACTGCAATGAGCGATGGAATTTGCAAGTCGGATAAACCACTGATGGCATGTCCAAAGGTGCATCCCCCAGCATATCTAGAGCCGAACCCGACCATCAACCCACCAATGGCTAAAATCAAAAAACCCTTGATTGAGGTGATGGCTTCAAGTCCGAACAATTCTTCTGGCTGACTAGAAATAGGAGCACTTATGCCCAATAAACTCAAATCTTGAATGGTGCTTTCAGAAATCTGAACTGGATTGCCATTGGATAAATAATGCTGAGCAATATAACCGCCCATCACCGCGCCAATGAGAAATACGAGATTCCACAATTGCGATTTCCAATTGAATTCAAAAAACTTCACAAACTTGCCGCCGCCAGCAGCAGCGCAGATGGTTCTCAAATTGGAAGAAAATCCAAAGGATTGCCCAAAATATAAAAGTGAAAACATGATGGTCGCTATTACAGTGCCAGATACCCACCAAGTCCAAGGTTCTCTAATTAATTCTAACATATTATTGTATGTGATAGGATAAAATTGGTTTATATAAATGATTGATCAATTTTTCTGTGGCACTTTGATGAAAAAATCCCCCTTTGCCATGCGTGCCGATGCAGATTACATCCATTTCACGCATTTGATTAAAGTGGATAACACCATGCTCTACATCTGAATCTTTTAAGAGATGTTTTTCATATTGCTCAATTGAGTTGAGTTGAGCGTATGTATCCATATTGGCGAGGTGTTTTTCACCATTTGAATCATGGGCATTTGTGAGAATCTGCAATAGATGCACTTTTGTTTGAAAAGCTGCAATGAGTTTGTGCAACAACTTTAAATTTTCATTCTTTGGATTTGAAAAGTCGTGTACCAATAAAACGTGTTCTATTACTAAATCAGAGCGATCGCACATCAGTGAAAGCAATGGAATGCTAGATTGCCTTGCTATAATTTGAGTTTCAGAACCAGAAATCTTTTCTTTGATTCCCCATGCGCCTTTTGTCCCCATGACAATTAAATCGAATTCCTTCTCGACAGAATATGAAAGGATTTTATCCGTCAATTTGCCCAAAACGATATCCGTATGAATAGCTTCGCCATAAAGGGATTTTAACTGATTCATATTGCGCTCTGCCATCATTTTTTGAGAGAGAACGTAGTCGATACTGATTTCTCCACAAGTTTGAATTTGACCTATTGAGTCCATAGTTACAGTATCAGGTACATTCATCACATGAATGAAATGAATGTCTACAGGAATTTTTTCCTCTAAACGCTTTACCATAAGATACGCGTATTCTGCCTGTACAGAAAAGTCAGTTGGGATTAATACTTTTAATCGTTGCATACTATTTATATTGATTTACATTCTGCCACGAACCGCCGTTTGTTACATTTCTAAACCCTTTTGACTCGAGGGTATTTTTAGCCATTCCACTTCTATTGCCGCTTCTGCAGCAGGTGATGATGTAATTATACGATTTGAGTTTCTCTGTACTCGCATTCAATTGATCCAAAGGAATATTAATAGACCCTTTGACATGACCTGCTGCAAATTCCGTCTTGCTTCTCACGTCAATGATTGCTGCGCCATCTTTAATCAATTGCGCGATATCTGCTGAACTCGATTTAAATAAATTTTTAATAAATGAAAACATGATGATTTATTTTTATGGTGCAAAAATAGTATGATAGGACTCAAGACACGGTTACTTATGTTACACAAGTAGGGTCAAATGCTCTTTGTAATTTATGCGCAATGCACATTCTGCCACGGCCCTAGGTTTTCAATAGATTTCGTATAGCCCATCTGTTGCAATTTTGCTTTGGCGATTCCCGCTCTATTTCCACTTCTGCAGACTAAAATAATTTTATCGTATTTCAACAATTCATCCATTTTTTGATCTATTTGATCCAACGGATAATTGACAGAACAATTTGCATGCCCATCAAAACGCCATTCTTCAGGAGTTCGGACATCGACGATAATTTGATTTTTACTAGTTTGATTCATTGAATTTTCCATATGATTGAAATTTAATTGATATAAAATGTATAATAGTGTATATATAAATGCTTATTTAAGCAAGGTTTCTTTTAAGATAATATAAATACCCATGATGAGGACAAACCAACCAAATATGGGTTTCAATTTAGCGCCATCGATTTTCTTGGAGAGATATATCCCGATAAAAATTCCCCCAACGGCAAACGAAGCTACTTTTGAAATGAGCAACCAATCAATTACAGCATCTCCCCCTTCGCCAAAAAATCCGATGAGCGATTTTGCCGCAATGATAACAAGAGACGTTCCCACAGCTTCCTTCATTGGTAATTTTGAAAGTAAGACTAGAGCGGGAATTATCAAGAAACCACCCCCAGCACCTACAAGTCCAGTCACCATGCCAACAACAGCGCCTTCTATCAGGATAACGGGATAATTAAATTTCTGCGGACCGAGATCTTCTTCTTTCTTCTTTTTATCCTTTTTAATCATACTATATGACGCTGCAATCATAAGCACTGCAAATAACAACATCATCAAAATACTCTTGGTAACAATAAAATCACCGATTGAAAAGACCTCTTTCGGGATTGCTGGGACGATATAAGCCCTAGTCATAAAAACGGCCACAATAGATGGTGCGCCGAATACCAAAGCTGTTTTGATATTGACCAAGCCCTTTCTAAAATATTCGATCGATCCGATGGCACTTGTCAATCCGACGATGAAGAGAGAATAGGAAGTTGCCACTACCGCATCCACAGAGAAAAGATAGACCAATACAGGAACAGTTAATATACTGCCACCACTGCCTATCAAGCCCAGTGATATCCCTATTAAGATTGAAGATAAGTAGCCAAAATTTCCATATCGCGTTTAATTTAATGCAAAGATGGGTGCTTTGAGGTTGTTCAATGGCTACTTTTGTTACAAACTATTCTTATTGGTAAAACAATTAAGCCAAAGAGGATGAATTGATCTATATAATTCTATCCAATCTTTTGCCAATAATTTAAGACAATCCTCTATCCTCCTTGCTAATTCACAATGAATTAAAAGTCAATAAAAGACAATTGTATAGTAAAAATCATCTAACAATAAATCATTTATTTTCTTTTTATTACACTTTATATTTATTTTAATACATTTACTTATCCATTACTAAGCTAAAATAAAAAATCATGAAACTATTTCCTGCGGTTATTGCTCTCTTCTTTGTGTTTCAAGGCGTTTCACAAGATTGCAACATTGCGATTAAAGTTGGTACTAAAACAACTATCAATATTCAATCGTATACCAATCCATTATTGACAGACCCAATATTTATTAAAGCAAAGACAGAACAAAAAGATGCACTTATTGCGGGATATAATGCAAAAGTACTGAGCGGTGAAATTAAACCTAGTAGTAATTATCCAATGAATTTTGTTACCACGAAATCTTCCGAAAACGGCAATGGTGTTGAATTTAAAATCGCATACAAAGTTGCCAATGTAGATTACTATAGTTATGTAGGTTGTTATAAAGATACGATCTATTCCTTTAGAAATAAAGGTGCAGTGCCAGTTGGCTCACCAGACAATCCACTCGGAATAAGCATTCAAGGTCCCTTACTCTATCCAATGCAAATGAAAGTAGGAGATACACTGCCTATTACAGAAGATGTTGGATTTATGTTTCCAAGCACGTCAGATATTGTTGTCCAAAAACAAGTATTCTCACATATGAATACAACGACAACGCGAGAGTCAGGACTAGCAATAGAAACAGGCACAGGAAATATAATTAATGGTCCTTATGAACGCACAAAGTCTAGACCAGTATATAAAACAATTGATGTAAATGTTCGTAAAACATTATCTTTTTCCTCTCATGCTTATCAAAACATGAATGCAATTATTACTGGAGAAGAAGAAATTATAATAAGCGGTCAAAAATACAAAGCATTTATTATAGAATCAGAATCATGGTCAAAAGGGAAAATGGATTTTTCATTTGAATCAAACGATGAAGTGGTAAACAGGCAGCAAAAAGCATTTGCAGAAAAAGTTCAAAGAAAGATGGAAAAAATTGCCCTTAAAAAACAAATGACCAATAGTTTAGGGTACTTGGTTCTATATAGTAAAGTTTGGTTTGTGCCACAACTTGGAGGTAGGGTAAAGACTGAGTCTTATGATATCTATGGAGGAATTTCCTCCATCATAACGACTACAGGAATTGAATAATTTTGAATTTTATTACCCACTGCTTTGTTTAAAAAACATTTGCTTCCAAGGCGTATCTATAATTTCAGCGATCTAATTGTGCGTACATTTAATAGCAGTAATGGACTTAACCCAAAATCCACATATAATTAATGATTTCATTGACTTTGTTTTAAAGAATAAAGATCAATTTGATACTGAACAAAGTCTACCACATCATTTTGGCACAGCGCGATTGTTTCATTCCTCTCTTTCCAAAGGATTTGACTTTTCACTGATCCATTTTAAAATCGCTGCGCCGATTGCTATTCAGTCTACCTTTTTCGCTGCCAATTTCAATGCATCCATCATCGATGAAAAGCCGACAGTGCGCATTAAATTGATTGTCGCAGAGGAAAAATTGAATGCCCATTCGGAAGACTCGGTTATCCTTCTTGAAAAACCCAGCAATTCATTCTATTTTTTGAGTATCGATTTACACCACGATTTTCTGCTCATGCTCGGAGATCCCAGCGGAGACGATATGCCCTTCTTGCTCAAAGAAATTATCTATGGCAGGTTGTTTGACTACAATACGAGCATTGCGCATATACAACATCAAATTCAATATTCCATTCATAGAATTGCTGAGACCAAGCTCACTGGCTTGCCTTTAATGATATATATACAGAGTAAAGGCATGGAAATGCTCGCAAAATTATTTAGTCTGCTCACAGAGGAAGAAATTGTCGTCGAGAAGAAAATCAAACTCAAAAAAGAAGACCAAGAAAAATTGTCTTAATCAAGAATTGGTTGGATCAAAATATTGAAAAATCTTTCTTGCTCAAAGACTTGTCAAAAATGGGTGGCATCAATGAACAGTATTTAAAACAGGGCTTCAAACAGATGTATCAGAATACGGTATTTGAATATGTTCAAATTCAAAAAATTGAGCGGGCAAAATCATTGCTCGCTTCAAATAATAATAATATCACTGAAATAGCTGAAAAATTGGGCTATTCCTGTCTGAGTCACTTCAGCGCCAACTTCAAGAAAATCACGGGAATCAGTCCTCAGAGTTTATTGAGCGCATTTAATTTCTAATTGTATAAACATTATTTCTTTTTGAATGCACTCACGCCGAGTCAGGCAGATATCTTTGCCAAAAAAACAATTATCACATGAATAAAACACTACTAATTATTTTCTCGATTTTCACCATGGTAAAATCGTATAGTCAAACTGTCATCGATGATTCGGTAAGTGTTGGCCCTGGTTACATAAACCAAGTCTATTACTCCTTTAAAAATGGGGTTGTGAAGACAATCAATACCAACTGGGATATCGCATTTCAAGTTTCAGGAATAGAATCCTCCATGATGATTAATTCAAAAAATACCAATCTCTATCTTGTTACCAACGATACCTCTAAATGGTCGACATTTGATACAACTGGAAAAATCTCCTCTACCACCATTTTAAGAAATTCTGATACGAGTTGGAAATTTGGTGCATTCTCAAGAAATAGCACCATCAGCAGTGGCGGATTTAATGTGGGTTGGGGTACATATGATCCAATTAGCCACATCATCACGGGAAATAATATCTATGCCATTAAATTGTCAGATGGAACTTATAGAAAATTGATGATTGAAAAATTCAATAAAGGAAAATATTTCTTCAAATACGCGAATTTAAATGGCACCAATGAAATCATGGATAGCCTTAGTGCTTCTGCTTTTGCTGGAAAAAACTTTGCCTATTATTCGCTTCAGACAAATATGAATCTTGACTTAGAGCCAGCCACTGGAACTTGGGATTTGTTTTTCAATCAATACCAAACAGTTCTTCCCTTTGTTGGCGCATACAGCGTCGTAGGTGCTTTTACCAATCTCAAGAGAAAAGCAATCAAATTATATACGCTAAAGACTACATCAGCCTATAATCTCGCCGATTTTAAATCTACGAGAGACGTAGTTGGTTATGATTGGAAATCGTTTGACAATGTTACAAACAAATGGTCTTTAGCTGATTCAACCATCTATTTTGTTCAAGATTCAGCGGGTGATGTCTATAAAATGATATTCACTGGATTTGGCGGCGGAGCAAATGGGAATATCAACTTCTCAAAACAAAAAGTGAATAATTTGCCAAGCGCTTTGTTTGAAAGCATCGAACAAGAAAAAGCATTTGTGTTTCCTAGTCTAGCAAATAGCGCTATTCAAGTGAGTACGCCAATCTCTAAAAACTATAGCATTCAAATCTACGACATGAGCGGAAAAACGGTGTTTAGATCAATAGAAGAAAGAGCGATAGAAAGTGCTAAAACTATATCAGTCGAGCAATTTCAACAAGGCACTTATATCGTACAATTAGCAATTGAAGGAGAAAAAGTGATGAGCAACCTCATCGAGGTAAGCCATTAAGACTATATTCAGATTAAACATATGATTAAAAGGCGGACATTTTGTTCGCCTTTTTTTATTCACTATATCATTGATTTGCGATATTATACGCTTGTTTCAATAAAATCAAATAAATTTGAATAAAATTTGACTGATCATCATGAGAGAAAACTCTAATAATTTATTCATAGCAATAGCAATCGTAATCGCTGCATTTGTCTTAGCTAAAGCATTTAAAAATAGAAATGACTACAACAATTCCATCTCAGTAACAGGTTTGGGAAGCAAGGATTTTGAATCAGACTTAATCGTTTGGAGCGGTTCATTTATTCGCAAGAACCTCAATCTCAAACAAGCATATGCAGAATTAGAAAGCGATAGAGCCAGTATCAAACAATATTTGATAGACAAGGGAATACAAGAGAGCAATATCGTTTTCTCATCAATAGAAATCAACAAAGAATACGATGAAATTTACAATAACAATGGCAATAAAACCAAATCAGAATTCACGGGCTATCGCTTGAATCAAAACATCCAAGTAGAATCGAAAGAAGTAAATAAGGTAGAAGCCGTTTCTCGAGAAGTGAGTGAATTGATCAATCAAGGCGTCGAATTCTACTCGAATATGCCTCAATATTACTATACAAAATTAGCGGCACTCAAAATTG
Organism: Bacteroidota bacterium; assembly: GCA_016713645.1. GTDB lineage: Bacteria > Bacteroidota > Bacteroidia > Chitinophagales > JADJOU01 > JADJOU01. The sequence goes on along the minus strand of JADJOU010000038.1, from coordinate 97,283 downwards.
AAATGATTGCGCAAGCCACGAAAGACGCTCAATCCCGCGCTAAGAAAATTGCAGAAAATGCGGGCAGTGATTTGGGTGATTTAAAAAAGGCAGATATGGGCGTATTTCAAATCGTCGCACAAAACTCTTCTGAGGAATACTCTTGGGGCGGTTCATACAATACTTCTTCCAAGAGAAAGACAGCGACGATTACAGTCAAACTGAATTACGAGACAAATTAAAATCGGAATTTGAAACAAATACATCGAATAAAAAACTAAACATAAATTATACTAAAAATGGAATATCCTAAATGCCCAAAATGTAAAAGTGAAAACACCTATGCCATGGAAGAAAATTTCGTTTGCCCGGATTGCTTTTACGAATGGAATGCCACTGAAGAAGAAGAGCTCCGTCAATCCGAAGAAGTCGTTATAAAAGACTCCAATGGAACAATCCTTCAGAATGGCGATACCGTGATAACGATAAAAAACTTACCTGTCAAGGGAATGTCGCAATCGATCAAAGCGGGCACGAAAGTGAAAAACATTAAATTGACTGACGGCGACCACAACATCGACTGCAAAATCGAAGGTTTTGGGGCAATGGCCATAAAATCAGAATTTGTCAAAAAGGCATAATTCATTTAGCTATAAACAAGGGAGAAGAATAAAAAATCGCGATAAATTTTACCGCGATTTTTTTATTTCACTCAATTTAAAAAGCTCTATTGATTCCAATCACCCATCTTCCAGCCCAGTGCTTGCCATTATCGCGCGCATCAGGTTCGCTCAAGAGGAATGGAAAATCTACGCGTATAGTCAATGGTTTGATATTTTGCAATACCCAGAATTTCTTAAACGTCAAAGCAGCACCCAATCCTGCATCGTATAGTGGCAAAGAAAATACGGTATTTCCGCCTTTCTTCAATTGAACATTGCCAATCATTCCCAAATCGGTGAATAAATAGGTATTGAAGCCGATATACTCTTTAATTTTTGGTGCTTGTATATTGAAATATTTATCAAAGCCAACCTCTATATTCACAGATCCACCTGAATTGGCGCTGTACATTTCTACAAATTTATTTTCCACCTTATCAAAGACCAATAAATCCCGTCCTACATAACCCCTCAAATTCAATCCACCACCGAAATGCAAATTGTCTGAATTGCCATCATATAAACCATACAAAGTAGATGGGAAAGCCGTCACAGAGCGCATGTATTTATTCTCCTGCATTTCCTCTGGACTTCCTTGAGCAGCATATAGTTTAGATTCACTCGGCGTAAGTGATCCACCGCCCAATCTGCCATAAGTGCGGGTTCTAATATCTAAGTTCTTGACCTTGGTATTGAATAAATAATTCGCTGATAAATACGAATAAGAAGTACTTGCGGTAAAGGCAGAAGTTCGCACTTGAATCGTCAAGTTTTCATTCCATTTGTTCTTGCCATTTTGATAGTTCGCGGTAAAAATCAAACTACCATTCGCCTGCGTATTTTCCCAATCAGATTTAACATGCAAATATTCTAAATCAGAAATATTATTGCGCTTCATCCACTTATAGGCAAGGTTTAAAGAGAATTTATCGGTTATCTTCTTATCGATAAATGCAGATGCCAACCACAATCCGTCAAGGAATCGCGCATCATATCCCCATGTGCCATTTTTAAACCAAACATCCATGGTATTTCTATAATTGTGTCTAAAATTTAACACATAATATGGCGCTCCAGCATAGGCAATCGGACGAATAGCGCCTTTGCCCACTTTGGTATTCACCCATAAATCAAAATTCATCAAATGCTTGGTGCGCAAATATCCTCCATCTAAATGCACACCCAATTTAACCCCATCATAATTATTATACCAAATATCTGGACGAATATTCATCACATATTGGAAGCGATTGGGGAATGTATTGATCTTGCTATCAAGGCGAATCACCCGCGGCGTCTTCAATGAATTATCCAATAAATTGATATCCGCCATTCTTCCGGTTGGATCAATTTTTATATTCTTCAAGTCACCATTGACTTTGACTTTAACTTCATATCGCTTATTTAATTTTTCATCCCAACCAATCCATCTCGGCAATACTTTGGCCTTCGTCTCTTTCACAAACCATGCATTTGGAATGTGAAAATCTTGAGTAGCGCCATTTTTAGTATATACAGTAAAGTCGAGCGGCATTTGCATCAAGCCTTTTCGCTCAAAAATTATATTGTAAACACTATCTTCGATGGTCTGTTCAACCCCAACAATATTATAATCGATATTCTTTGTCGTCTCTAACCATTGATCAAAAAACCAGTTTAAATCAACCTTGGAATATTGAATCATTGAACTTCTAAAATCCTCTACATAGGGATGACAATACGACCATTGGTCAAAATAGTGTTTCATCGCATTTTGAAACAATTCATCTCCTAATACATACTGCAAGTTATACAACATGGTCGCCGTTTTTGAATAGACATGTCTATACCCGCCACCTTGTCCCAGTGCACCGTGAAACCCATCCGAATGGGTATTGATCATTGCATCATTATTGCGCATCGCATCGCTCATATATGACCAATAGACCTTTTCTTCTCTCGTCGCAACACTGTCTGAAAAATGAGCGACATACTTATTCTTGATAGGGGATATCGGTTTGTATTTTCCATCTAAATGCTCCATCGCCCATGAAGTGAGGAATTGCGTAAACCCTTCATCTAAGAGTGCGCGGTAGGTTTCATTATTATTCACCATCCCGTAGAACCAATTATGTCCAACTTCATGCGCCAAAAGACCTCTATAATCAGGGTCTGCACCGCCATCCATGGTCAACATCGGGTATTCCATCCCATCTTGACAATCGGCAACAACCATTTTTGGGTAGCCATATTGCCCGAAATCTCTATTGTAAATTTGCATGACGCGATGCGTATAATTCACCGCATTTTTCCAACCACTAGCATGCGGCTCCTGAACTAAAGCGACCACCTTAATTCCAGCGATAGTGCTATCCATGATGCGATAAGAAGGTCCTGCTACCCATGCAAAATCATGGACATTGATGGCATTGTATTTCCAAACTTTTCTGGCGCCTTTTTCAATGGGAATTTTAAAAGTGATTTTATCATCCCATTTATTCATCCAATAATTTTTTAAATCCAATCGCCTTCTCAAGGTATCGGGCAATACTTCCTTTGTATTCATGAGCGTTCCAGTCGCTTCCACCACATAATTTGCAGGCATATTCAATTCAACTTGGTAAGTCCCAAAATCGCCATAAAACTCTCTGTTGAGATGCTGATCTGTACACCAACCAAATTTTCGATCATACACTGCCAGCCTAGGATACCAATGGGCTCCGTTAAAATGCTTTTCACCTTGAACAGAAAAAGATTTCATTCTCCTGCGCACCTCTCCCCCATTGCTGTAATAGGTTTTAAACACCACTTGTATACCCGCTGAATCGCTTGGCAGGATTGGCTTGCGCAAATGCACTTTCATAATTGACCCATCAATTTCTGTGACTTGCTCTATGCCGTTTACTTGCAAACTGGTGATTTCATTGCCCTTTTTTTCCTTTTCCCATTTGCCATACTTAGGCTTGATGCCATTTGCCTCAGTGAGGTTAGATAAATAAGATCCATCGATAAAAGCATTTTGATATAAATTAAAATACAATTCGCGCAAGGTGTCTGTGGAATTATTGTAATAGTTGATGGACTCTTGGCCTATGATGATTTCATTCTTCTCATCTAGACTCGCTGAAATTCTATAGTGAATATCTTGTTGCCAATAATCAGAAAATGGCATTTTGTTTTTCCAATACATAGGATTCTCGGCACTTCGATATGACTGCCCGTAGACGTGCATGGATAAAAATGAAATAACAAACCAAAAGTTAAATTTTGATGACATTGAATGTTTTTTAAATTTAGGTAAAATTAAACAAATAGATTTGCGCAATTCGTATTTTTTAACCTGTGAATAAATATATACAAGAATATATCGCCCTAACGATGATAGAGGGCGTTGGGAGTATGACCATACAATACTTACTCAGCTATTGCGGAGGGATTGAAAACATCTTTCGCAGTTCTAAAGCGAAATTGATGAAAATTCCCAATATCGGCGCCATTACTGCCGATGCCATTCTGTCAAAAGACCCTATGGATAGGGCGGAGGAGGAATTGCAATTCATCGAAAAGAATCAAATTCAAACCTATTTCCATACGGATGAAAACTATCCCCATAGGCTAAAGGAATGCAAAGACCACCCATTACTCATGTTTTACAAGGGAAATTCGCCCATTGAAAACAAGAAAGTCTTGGCGATTGTGGGAACAAGAAATGCGACCGAATACAGTCAGCGATTTTTAGATACCTTATTGGAAGAATTGAGCACTATTCCCGAATTATTGGTCGTAAGCGGCTTGGCCTATGGCGTGGACATTAAATCACATCGAGCTTGCATCAAAAACAAGATCCCAAATATTGCCGTCATGGGCACGGGACTCAATTCCATCTATCCAGCGACCCATCGAAAATATGCGGTTGAAATAGTTCAAAACGGCGGATTGCTCACAGAATTCACTACTAGAAGTAAAATTGTCCCAGCCAATTTCCCCATGCGCAATAGAATTATAGCCGGTTTGAGCGATGTTACCCTCGTCGTAGAGACTAAAACCAAAGGCGGTTCAGTGATCACAGCGAATATAGCCAATTCCTACAATAGAGAAGTGGTGGCATTGCCAGGAAAAGTGGGCGAAGAGACCTCTGAAGGATGCAATTTTCTCATCAAAACATATAAAGCGCAGATGGTTGAATCTGCTGCAGATCTTTTGAATTATATGGATTGGGGGAATACCCTAAAAAAGAAAAAAGCCGTTCAACGCGAGTTTAATTTTGAGGGAAATGATCAAGAGAAAAAAGTATATGAAATTATACAAAACAACCGCGGCATCGAGATCGACAAACTTTGCTATTTGTCAGAGCTCACAGGAAGCGCTATTGCGGGGATATTGCTCGAGATGGAATTGAATAATATTGTTCGCCCCTTGCCGGGAAAAAAATATGAACTCATTTGATTCTATATGGATTTGCAATTAATCCTATGTTATTACACTCAAAAGATATATTTTCGATGCTCATTCACTTGAATAGATGTATTCAAGAGTGAAATCAACAATAAAAGCGAATCAACAAGATGGAAGAGCAACACGAACATGAACTGAAAAAATCAGCATCACCATTAAACATGGTCATCCTCGTCCTATCGGTCTATGTGCTTGGCGCATTGCTCATCGATACCTTTTTCACGCTCTCCCATGAGACGACCATGCTTTTAGAATACATCGACTCTGCGATATGCTTCGTTTTTCTCTACGATTTTATCAGGCGATTTAGTCAAGCTGAAAACAAATTGCAATTTATGAAATGGGGCTGGATCGATTTGATAGCCAGCATTCCCACATTCCACTATTTAAGGGCAGGAAGGGCGATGAGGCTCATACGCATTGTCCGAATTTTGCGCGCTTTTCGCTCCACCAAACACCTCATCAACCATGTCTATAAAAACAAGACCCAAGGCGCGTTTACAACGGTTTCCATTATCTCCCTATTGATGATTATTTTTTCCTCCATTGCCATATTGCAAGTGGAACATGTCCCCAATAGCAATATTAAAACTGCCGAAGATGCGCTATGGTGGGCCTATGTAACACTTACGACAGTCGGATATGGCGATAAATTCCCTGTGACAACAGAAGGGAGGATAATTGCCGGAGCTTTGATTGCCGTGGGTTTTGGACTTTTTGGAACTTTTACCAGCTTTCTAACAGCCTGGTTTTTAAAGAATACGAATCTAAACGACAAACAAAATACTTAATTTCGTAGTATTGAATTAATCTTCCTGCTCAATAAGTCTGCAATAGCCCTTGCATATTCAATCTAGCGAATATATGCGCCCTCATTCCCTATATTGACTGACTTGTTCAATTTTTTCTCCTTATATTAGCCCTTTTTTCAAAGAATATGACAGCGGCTGAAATACGCAAAACTTTTTTAGACTTTTTTGCATCCAAACAACACCAAATTGTGCCCTCTGCGCCAATTGTAGTAAAGAATGACCCGACATTGATGTTTACCAATGCCGGCATGAACCAATTCAAAGATTACTTTCTCGGCAATGCCATACCTGCCAATCCGAGGATAGCGGATACCCAAAAATGCCTTCGCGTTTCGGGGAAACACAACGACCTCGAGGAAGTCGGTGTAGATACATATCACCATACCATGTTCGAAATGCTCGGCAATTGGTCTTTTGGTAATTATTTTAAAAAGGAAGCGATTGAATGGGCTTGGGAATTGCTCACAGAAGTCTATAAAATCCCCAAAGAAAAACTCTATGTCACCATATTCGAAGGCGATGCCAAAGAATGCCTAGAGCGAGATATGGAGAGTTATAACATTTGGAAAAACCTCATCGCAGAAGATAGAATTTTACTCGGCAATAAAAAAGACAATTTCTGGGAAATGGGCGACACTGGGCCTTGCGGACCATGCACTGAAATCCACGTCGATTGCAGAAAGGAAGAAGATAAAGCCGGAATCGATGGCAAAGACCTCGTCAATAATGACCATGCTCAAGTGATCGAAATTTGGAATGTTGTTTTTATTCAGTTCAATCGCAAAGCAGATAAAAGCCTCGATGTATTGCCTGCTCAGCACGTAGATACTGGTATGGGCTTCGAGCGAATTGTGCGCGTCATTCAAGGAAAATCATCCAACTATGATTCGGATGTATTTACAGGCACCATATCCGCTACAGAAAAATTATGTGGCGAAAAATACCATTTCAGCGATACAAAACATGATGTGGCATTTCGCGTCATTGCAGATCACATCAGGGCAATCAGTTTCGCCATTGCAGATGGTCAATTGCCCTCTAATAAAGATGCGGGATATGTCATTAGAAGAATCCTCAGAAGAGCGGTTCGATATGGCTATACCTATTTGAAATTTACCGAACCATTCCTCTGTGAATTGGTTCCCGTTATATCCAAACAATTCAGTGAAGTATTCCCAGAGCTCCACAAGCAAGAGGCTTTCGTCACTAAAGTAATCAGAGAAGAGGAACTCTCTTTCTTCAAAACATTGAGTGCAGGGGTCAAGCGATTTGAAGATATTCAAAGAGATTTGGCAAAACAAAATACAACAACGATCAATGGTAGAGCCGCTTTTGAGCTATTCGACACCTACGGATTTCCTAAGGATTTGACTGTACTCATCGCACAAGAGAATAATTTGACCGTGGATGAAGTGGAATTTGAAGTCGCCCTCAAAGAACAAAAAGAGCGCAGCAAAGCTGCATCCAAAGTGGAAAATGACGATTGGGTTGAATTGCAACCGAGTGCCAAAACAAATTTTATCGGCTATGATTTTCTTGAAGCAGAAATCAAAATAAGCAAATACAGAAGGGTCAGCAGCAAAGATAAAATCCAATATCAATTGGTCTTTGACCAAACACCATTCTATGCTGAGAGCGGCGGACAGGTGGGCGACACGGGCTATATCGAAAATATTCACGAGCGCATCTATATCACGGATACGAAAAAAGAAAATGATTTGATTGTGCATTTTGTGCAAGAATTGCCGGAGATCATCTCTGCCAATTTCACGGCAAAAGTGAATAGAGAGTCTAGACAACAGACCATGAATAATCACTCTGCTACGCACTTATTGCATGCAGCACTGAGAAGCATTTTAGGCGAACATGTCGAGCAAAAAGGTTCCTTGGTAAACAGCGAATATTTGCGCTTTGACTTCTCTCATTTTTCAAAGATGAGTCAAGAAGAAATGACGCAGGTTGAACTCATCGTCAATCAAAAAATACGCGAGAACATCGCCTTGCAAGAAGAGCGACAAGTGCCTATTGCAGAAGCAAAATCAAAAGGCGCTATGGCTTTATTCGGAGAGAAATATGGAGAATTTGTGCGCGTCATCACCTTCGATAAAAACTATTCTGTCGAATTGTGCGGCGGTACACATACCAATGCAACTGGAAATATCGGCATGTTCAAAATCCTCTCTGAGAGCTCCATTGCAGCTGGTGTAAGAAGAATTGAAGCGACAACTGGACAGACAGCCATTGCATATTTAGAAGAAAAAGAAAATCAATTATCCCATATTGCTGAAGCGCTCAAGAATCCGAAAAACATTCTCAAAGGCATAGAATCCCTCATCGACGAGAACAGCAAATTGAGAAAAGAAATTGAGAAATTGCAAAAAATCCAAGTCAAAATTCTCCAAGAAGAATTGAAGGGAAAAGTGCAAGAGCAACAGGGATTGAATATGATCATCGAAGAAATCAACCTCGACAATGCAGACATCGTGCGGGATTTGGCGAATGCAATGAAAAATGACATCCCCAATTTATTTATGGTACTCGGATTTCAAACACCCGATAAAGCCATGATATCTGTTTGCATCAATGATGGACTTTTAAAAGAAAAAAATCTACATGCGGGCAATATCGTCAAAGAATTGGCCAAAGAAATACAAGGCGGTGGCGGAGGTCAACCCAATTATGCAACTGCAGGGGGAACAAAAAAAGAAGGTTTGAAATCGGCCTTAGTGAAAGCAAAAACAATTATATAATGGGCAGTACAGTAGCCATCATAGGTCGTCCGAATGTGGGCAAATCAACAATATTCAATCGCTTAATCGAACAGCGAAAAGCCATCATCGATGATATGAGCGGAGTCACGAGAGACCGCATCTATGGAGAATCAGAGTGGGGAGGAAAAGTATTCAATATCATCGATACAGGTGGTTTTGTGCCAAACTCCGTGGATGTATTCGAATCTGCTATCCGCGAACAAGTCCTCATCGCGATGGAAGAAGCGTCGCTTATCCTCTTCATGGTGGATGTCACGACGGGCATCACCGATTTAGATGATGCTGTTGCAACCCTTTTGCGCAAAAACAAAAAAGATGTTATCCTCGTCGTCAATAAAGTAGATAATACACAGCGCTTATACGATGGAAGTGAATTCTATAGTCTTGGATTTGAAAATATATTTTTCATCTCATCTATTTCTGGCGCGGGAACAGGAGATCTTCTAGACGCTATTGCCATTCGTGTAGATGGAAAAGAAGAAGAGAATTTAGAGGGCATTCCAAAAGTAGCCATCATCGGTCAACCCAATGTGGGCAAGTCGAGCATGATCAATGCACTTTTGGGCGAAGAGCGCAATATCGTCACCAATGTCGCTGGGACAACCAGAGATACCATCAATTCGAGGTATAATAAATTCGATAAAGAGTTTATCCTCATCGATACTGCGGGTATCAGACGGAAAAATAAAGTGAGTGAAAACTTGGAATTCTATACCGTCATTCGCGCCATCAAAGCCATGGATGAAGCAGATATCATCATCTTGATGGTCGATGCTAGAACAGGACTGGAAGGACAAGATATGAGTTTGTATAAGCTCGCTGAGAAAAAGCGCAAAGGGATTATCCTCGTCGTCAACAAATGGGATTTGGTGACTAAAGAGACCAATACTATGAAGGGATTTGAAGAGCAATTGAGAACCAAACTCGCACCATTCAATGATATTCCCATCATATTTACCAGTGTGCATGAAAAACAGCGCATCTATAATGTGATCGAAAATATCTTTACGGTATATGAAAATTTGCACAAGAAAATCAAAACTTCTGTGCTCAATGATTTCCTCAAAAAAATCACGGACAAACATGCACCGCCGAGTCATAGAGGAAGTTTTGTGACGATTAAATACGTCACTCAATTACCTGCATTCGTGCCGACATTCGCCTTCTTCAGCAATTATCCAAAACAAATTGGAGAGAGTTATCGACACTATATCGAGAATCAAATGCGTGAAGAGTTTGATTTCAAAGGCGTGCCGATCAATGTCTTCTTTAGGGAGAAATAAAAATCGATCATGCTTGTTTAACAAAGAGTTACACAGAGTTGGGCACAGAGTTTTAAAATTACTATATATCAATTAGATTGGCTTAAATCTATAAATCCAGCGCTGCATTGATTTGTATCTGCGCAACGCTGTATGCATTTAACGCTGTGCAACTCTCCCTACACTTTGTAGGGACAAGTTGTGTGCAAAAAATCTGCGCAACACTGCGCGCATTTAACTCTGTGTCACTCTCCCTACACTTTGTAGGGACAAGTTGTGTTATATTCTCTGTGCAACTCTCCCTACACTTTGTAGGGACAAGTTGTGTTCAAAAAATCTGTGTTCAATTAAATCTGTGTCACTCTTTGTGCATTTAACTCTGTGCAACTCTGTGTGCATTTATCTCTGTGTTACTCTGTGTTAAAAAACAACCCCTTACTCCAATTTCTCTTCACAGAATTGATTCGTTTTTAGTATGTTTGATATTCATACAACTTTAAGCAAAGATTCTATTTATAATCATTCAAATTGACGCCATGTTCACCCACCAACTCCATTTTGAAAAAGAATTTGAAATTGTCGAATTGAAATCACCGAATGGGATGAGTGCGTCCATTGCAGTCAACATAGGCAATACACTCACCTCTTTAAAATACAAGGATAGAGAAGTGTTTTGGTTTCCCTTTACTTTGGAAGAATATGCCGCGAATGATCGCATGGCGGGGAATCCCTTTATGTACCCATTTGCCAATAGACTCTCTACAGATTTTATTCCATTGGACCATGCAGAACCGCCCATCATCGACAAGAACCAGTCCTTTATAAAACTAGATGGGAATGATTATATCATGCATGGATTCATTTTGAAATCCAATCTATGGAAGACGAAATCCATCGATTCAACTGCAGAATTTGCAAGACATACAGCCATATTCGAATGGAATGAGTCATTGGCATTTTATCACTACTTTCCATTCAATCATACGATTTCGATGATCCATACTTTGTCAGATAAAGGCATGGAGATTGCGGTGGAAATAGAAAACCACACCGATTTCCCGATTCCCCTCTCCTATGGATTTCATCCCTATTTTCAAATTAATCGAGCCAACGCAAAAAATATATTTTTAAAGTTGCCACTAAAAAGTGAATACATCACCAATGACTATTTATTGGCAGATGGGCGCATCAAAATACCCGAAAACTTCCCCATCAATGAGGCATTTCATATCGAGGACAAATACTTCGATGCGGGCTATACCGATTTAATCAAAGACGAAAAGGGCTGCACCCATTTCGACATCGACAACGACGGATTGAAATTCCACCTTCGATTTGATGAAGCTTATAATACCGCTGTGGTCTACCTACCCAGCGATCCCGCCAAACACTATATGTGCATCGAACCCATGATATTGCCGACCGATGGTTTAAATCACACCAAGGATATTCCGCTGGTGGTGAAAAGGGAAGAGCATCGAAATTCGTTTTTGATTGAATTGTATTGAATAAATGGCCGTCAAAATTACTTCATTCATATATAAATTTAAGCGCTATATTTGAAATATGGAGACTGAAAATCATCCTTATCTAATCAAATTGGGGGGATATGGATGAAAAAATTAGCTATATAAACAAGTTAGTGGCAATTAATTTCAACATTCTACAATAATGGAAAAAAAGCTTTTAGAATCATTACTTAACATTGATATGCTTTATGATGAAATGATTCATACTATAAAAGATTTGTATAAACATAAAGTTCCTCATACAAGCGAAATTACAGTACTATTGTTAAATACAACTACATATTAATTTGTTCTTTTTATGATGAACTAGATATTATAAATTCTTTTTCTAAAAACGATACTCTGATTAGAGATATTATGTGGAGTATATCTCCGATTTTAAAAGCTTTAAAATCATATGATGGAATAAAGAAAGGTCGGAATGCACTATTTGCACATTACAATAGAGACAAAAACAATAACTTTTATCCTTGGTGGCGTTCCTTGAATGGAGTTAACTTGCCGCGAACTGTAAGTGAAATAGTATTTATAAATTCAGCAATCGGAAGTATAAGAGCAATTTTAGTGTCGCAATATCAGAATGAATTATTAGAAATAAAAAAAAGCTTAAAGTTAGAAGTTGACGATTACTTGAAATATGTTGAATCGCAAGAAGCACTTGCTCCGGAAAAATTAAAAGAATTAAATAAGCTTATAGACGAAGTGCGAGAAAGAATTATTCAAAAGAATATTACAATACTTGCAGTGTTTTGATCTTATTAACTGCCACTAAAAGCGGCTAAGCGCAAGTGGCTAAAAAGACGTAGTTTTATATTTGCGTTTAGCCACCTTCGCCTAGGCGCAACCGTAAGCCATTTTTAAAACCGACAATTGATCAATTAATTTACAATGGAATTACCAAAGAATCTTTATTTAACAGAGGACGGAATAGTAGAGCTTTTTGAAAATATCGAAATATACTATGAGGACTTTAGTCTATCTAGTAGCGCACAAATAGGTGAGCTGGAAAAGAAATTATATAAGTGTAGGTGTTATTGTGACTTTAATGGGAATCCTGTTAAAAGAAATAACGTAGCAATTTATAGTTCTATAGAACCATTAAGTAAAAAGTATCACTTAATATTTAATAAGTATTTAACAAAATCACCTGATGAATATTTGAAAGCAAATCGAAAAGAGATTGACTTATTTAGGCAAGTATTTTTGGAGTACCAGGTGTCAACTTCAACATTTCAAGATCTGACTGAGAAGTTTGACTCAATTAAGGCTAATCTACTGAATAGTGGCACGTTTACGTGGTCAGACTTTGTAAATGCAATTAAAAGCCAAGTGCCAAAATTTGAGCACGACTTATTCTTAAAGTATGGACGTGTTTTTAGTGATAAGGCTGACCATAAAAAAATAAAATTCAGATTTGATTCTGAAAATTATCGAATAGAAAACAAAACAACTATGTTCAATAATATCTCTCTCTTTTAACTAAATTTAAACTCCGCTCCTCCTCTATAGCAAATGCCCTGAGCACGAAGGACGAGGAGTTAACTATGTAGAATAGTCCTACTTTTTTCTCAGCTATCTTTCTTTTCAACGAAGGATTCGAAAAGTGAATTCTTCCCGCTCAATTGTAAACAAATACGTTTACTTTTAAAATAATTAGTAAACATATATGTAAACTATTTTGTAAAATTGTAAATAAATATGTTTACTTTTGTACTGAAATACAAATAGCATGAGATCGCAAAAAACATTAGTAATCCAACAGTTAGATAAAAAGATCAAGCCTTTTATCGGAACCGAACAGGTGATTATACCCGATCATGGGTGGATATCAGCAATTAGATCAGCGCTCAATATGACTTTAGATCAATTGGGGGAAAGGCTAAATATGACGAGACAAGGAGCAAAGCAAGTTGAAGAAAGAGAAGCCAATGGTTCTATTTCGATAAAAAACATGCGCGCCATCGGAGAATTATTGGATATGGAATTTGTCTATGGCTTTGTTCCCAAAAAAGGATCCATAGAAAAATTAGTCCATGATAAAGCAGAAGAATTAGCTAAAAAAATAGTGTTGAGAACGAGTCACAATATGAAACTTGAAAATCAAGGAAACAGTGATGAACAAATAAATCGCGCCATTGAAGATTTGACCAATGAACTAAAAAAAGAAATGAATCGATCACTATGGGATTAGAACTAGTCTATGAAGAAGGTCAAACGCCTTTGAGTGAGGAAGAGAAAGATGGTTTATTGATCAAATCTATAGGCACGCACGAAGAATTAAATGAGCATGAGCAATTGAATATCGAAGAGGCCATGAAATGGGTCTTGAGAAAAAAACGCCGTAAAGATCAAATTTTAACAGAAGCCTTTATTAAAACCTTGCATAAAAAAATGTTTGGAAACGTCTGGAATTGGGCAGGGGAATTCAGAAAGTCAGAAAAAAACATCGGCGTTAAATGGTTGAATATTGGTGTGGAATTGAAAATACTTTAGATGACACAAAATTTTGGATAGAAAACAAAACATACTCCAATGATGAAATCGCGATTCGATTCAAACATAGACTTGTCTATGTTCATTGCTTTGCCAATGGAAATGGAAGACATGCCAGAATGATGGCCGATATAATTATTGAGGCAATATTTAAAAACGAAGTCTTTTCTTGGAATCATTCCAATATGGTCAAAGCAGATGAAATTAGGAAGAAATACATACGCGCGATACGGGAAGGAGATAAAGGAAATATAAAACCGCTGATTAAATTTGCGAGAGAATAAATGTTTTATTCTAATAAATACAACTGAACATCCTATATTCATAGAAGAATAAAAAATATTTTAAACAAAATTTGGTATAATTAATTTGACATGCCCATCCTCCTCTTCTTCCTCCTCTTTTTAGCATCATGCCACCAGCCTGAAAATTCAAAGTTTATTGGCGTAGATGACTATTTCAACTATGGCGATAGCATTGAATCAGCCGGTGTGAGGATGATTCCCATCCAAACGCCTATCGGTGAATTCAAAGTATGGACCAAGCGATTTGGCACTCATCCCAAAATCAAGATACTTTTATTGCACGGCGGACCAGCTATGACACATGAATACATGGAGTGTTTCGAGACCTATTTTCAGCGCGAGGGATTTGAATTTTATGAATACGATCAATTGGGTTCCTACTACAGCGACCAACCCAAAGACAGCAGCCTATGGACGACGGCGCGATTTGTGGAGGAAGTCGAACAGGTTCGACAAGCCATACATGCCGATAGTTCCAATTTCTATCTGCTCGGAAATTCCTGGGGCGGCATTCTCGCCATGGAATACGCCTTGAAATATCAGAACAATCTCAAAGCTCTATTGGTATCGAATATGATGGCCAGTGCGCCCGATTATGGCAAATATGCAGATGAAGTGCTAGCGAAGCAAATGAATCCAGAAGCCCTCGCAGAAATCAAAGCCTTAGAAGCGAAAAAGGATTTCAACAATCCTCGCTATATGGAATTGCTCATACCCCATTATTACCGCGAACATATCTGTAGATTGCGTGAATGGCCAGATGGATTGAACCGCGCCATGAAACACGTCAATGGAGAAGTCTATACCATGATGCAAGGCCCCAGTGAATTTGGCATCAGCGGCAGACTCGCGCATTGGGATATCAAAACCGCTTGCATGAAATTCGCATTCCCACTCTGATGATCGGTGCGCGATATGATACGATGGATCCCAAAGCCATGGAAGAACAAAGTAAGCTCGTAAAGAATGGTCGCTATTTATATTGCCCCAATGGAAGTCATTTGTCCATGTGGGATGATCAAAAAGTCTTTATGAATGGGGTTATTCAATTTATAAAAGATATAGATGGTGGCAAATAAATTTGTCTGAGCATCCTTACTTCTGCTGATAGATGCCGAAATTGATAAGCGCCACACGATAGCCTTGAAAAAGTCTGGCCAAGCTTCAACAAAAATTAATTTGAATTTTATTGACCAACTTTATGTTAGAGATTTCAATTAGAAAGCATACAATGAAAAACTGGAAACACATTACGACCAAAGAAGATGTCCTTCAAATTTTGGAAGATTCTACTCAAAGACCTCAGCTTATTTTCAAAGATAGCGTGACCTGCGGAATCAGTGCACATGCGAAAGAGGGCTTAATCAATGGTTTTCACCTCATCGAAGATGACGTGGATTTTCACTATTTAGATTTACTATCCCGACGGGAAGTTTCCAATTTTATTGCGACCGAATTAAAGGTCACACACCAATCCCCAAATCATTTTGATTAAAAACAAAAAAGTCGTCTTTACAGATTCCCATCACTCTATCAAATCCGAAAAGATTCAAAAGCAGTTGGAAAAACTGTATTGATTTGTCTAAAGCAAGCACCAATCTAGCAACATTGACAGACCTGAAGATATACATTCTCTTCCATGGAGTCAATTCAAAAAACGGATGAATATTTAGCAATCAAATAAAACGCTCCAAAAGCAAAAATGCCCAATGAAATCAATGATCTCATTGGGCATTTAATAATTTATCACATGGTATAATTTTGTTTTGCTCTACTGAGGAAAAAATGAATCCATGCGCATTCACTAAAATCTATTTACTGATAAAAAGCTTCTTGATTCCATATTCTGATTCATTTTTACTGATATGAATAAAATACAAATCACTTGCGAAATTACTGAGATCAATACTCATTTGCTCATTGACAATTTTGAATCCATGACAACATGGCCCAAAATATTGACAAGCTTGATATTTCCTCCTATTGGAAGATGATTTAAATTCACTTGATTCTGTGCAGGATTCGGATATAGTGCGATTTGATTTGACACAGCATTATCGTCAATGCCATTGGTTGTAGCACTTATTGTTACTGAAACACAAGCAGAAGTATCCATACAATTAGTATTGCCAGTTAATGAAGTCGTTTTATTGATAAGACATTGGCTGAGTTTGTGCACAAAATATCATTACTACCTGACCCAATAAGATTGAATATTGCAGCAGAAGGATCAAAATCGCAAGTGTCGAAGAAACTCCCAGTGGAATATATATTGCCATCTTGGCTTGCAGCAATACCATTGCCAATGTCAGCACCTGCACCGCCGAATCGATATGCCCCATTATAATTGCCAGCACTGTCTAATTTTGAAATAAACACATCAGTGCCAACACTTGTCAAATTTGCTGTTCCCGAATTTGGGTCGAAATCTTGTGTACCAGAAAAATCACCTACTGTGTAAACACTTCCAAATTTATCTGTTGCGACTGATTTACTGCGCTCGCCTGAGCCAAGAGATCCTATTTTTTTTGCCCAAATAAAACTTCCATTATTGTCTAATTTAGATACAAATATTCTGCCCGTGCCTGATAGGTTAAAAGTAGCCGTTCCTGGGTCGAAATCAGCACCATTCTCATAAGTGCCGGTTGTGATGACATTATTCAAATTATCTAATGTGATAAATTCAATATATTCATTTCCCGTGCCTCCTAATTGCTTTGCCCATTGCATCAATCCCATACTATTGTATTTAGCGACAAAACCATCGCCAACGCCAAATGATTTAAGTCTTAAAACAGAAGCACTTGGATCGAAATCAGCTGAATCGCGGAAAGAACCAGCAAAATATACATTACCCGTTAAATCTGTAGCAATACTCACACCACCATCTGCGCCGTTTCCTCCCATTGTTTTAGCCCATTCAAAATTGCCATCTTTGTCTAATTTTGAGATAAAAATATCAGAAGAACCTGCAGAACCTAGAAGCGTAGAACCAGCACCTGGATCGAAATCACAAGATCCCGCAAAATTACCCGTAGTATACACATTGCCACTCTTATCTACAGCTATGCCAAAACCTAAATCAGCACTTGCGCCACCCATACTTTTTGCCCATACGAGTCCGCCACTTGACGCTTCATACTTAGCGACAAAAATATCACCTATGCCTGCAGAGGTTATATTAAAAGTGGTTGAACCAGCTGGGTCAAAATCACAAGTCTGATTATAATTACCCGTGATGTAGACATAATCACCACTTACTGCGATACCTCTTAAAAGGTCATCACTTACCCCTCCAATTTGTTTAGCCCATAAAATTGCTCCAGATGCATCATGCTTTGTAATAAACACATCTGTGAAACCCTTAGAGCCTATAATAATATTTAGGGGATCAAAGGTAACTGTCACAGTAAAATTACCAGCAGTGTAAACATTTCCAGCACTATCAACAGCAATAGCGTTCCCGCTTTCACTATTAGTCCCCCCCATTTTTCTTGCCCATTCAAATTTTGCACTTTGTGCATTTGATGTCATTGTAATCATTGCCATATAGGCGGCGAATAGAATTATTGTCATAATATAAAATTGATTTTAAAATTTGAATGCAATATGGCACAGTTGCCGATGGTTATGAAGGTCGTTTTATTAAAGACAAGAAATTTTACTCAAAATGACCATTCGGTTTTATAACGACTTTGATTATACAAAATGCCTTTAAATAGACACTTGCGAACACTATGAAGACTTTCTTAAATCCACAACCTACTTTCATTTCAATATTGATATCGTTCATAAATTTTGATAATACTGCATAGCTAACTTTTTATCTTTGCAATTATCTCGAATTCCTTGCGACAAAGCCTCATCATACTTTTTCTAATCACATTGTGTTTCCTTGTTCAAGGATATGCTCAAGAACCATATAGTATTCATATCAATCAATCAAATGGATTGCCCTCTAATGCTGTTTACAATATATTTCAAGATACAAAGGGCTACGTATGGATTGCATCACAAGAGGGAATAACGCGCTATGATGGAATGGATTATAAAACGTACAAATGCAATGCACAAGTTTCCACTGCTGGTAGCTGTATCAAAGAAGACAAATTTGGAAGAATTTGGTATGAGAATTTTGATGGTCGACTGTATTATGTTTACCGTGATTCTTTATGCATTAGAACAAAAATCAATTTTCAATTATGCGCCGTATTCGCTAACGGATAAATACTTAATGATTGTGCAGCATAATGGCATTGATATTTACGACATCAACAACCTCCCTTTATAAAGAATATAATTATTCCCACGAATATTGATTTCTTTGAATCTAGTTATGCGATTGGCAATGATTTTTACTTCATCTTTGAAGATGTTTTATATCGCTTGAACGACAAGCTGGAGCTAAATCATTCAGATTATTTCTTAGGTAAGGATGAAAAGATTAAACAGATATATGCCTCAGATAGCATTGTTTTTGTTCTTTCAAAATTAAACAGCCATCAATCTCTTTATGTCTTTGACAGAGGCTTAAACCATCTGAGAATTATTTCTATACCAGAACCCAAGCTCATTCAGGGTGCAAATTTTACCGACGGAAAATTTTGGATTCACACGGCATCTGGAACTTATATATATAATCAATATGGAAGAGGATATACTATGCAATTCCTTTTATTTAATGGCCAAAGTATTTCAGGGCTCTTAAAAGACAGGCAAAGCAATTATTGGGTTTCTACGACCAGCGAAGGCATACTATTGATGACGGATATTGAGCATAAATTATATCCAACAAAAGATTTTATGCCCATCAAAATTGTTAAAACAGAAAAATACTTTTTGGTGGCGAATAAAGATGCCTCCTTTATAAAATTTAGTCCCAATAAAACAATTGAATTACCCTTGGCTAAAGATAATGCTGCGTCAGAACTTTATTATCTCTACGCTGATAGCGAAAGCAACGATATATTTTACTCTGCAAAGGGAATGACAATTTTTCCAAAACTCAATTTGGCTGCACCACGTGAATATGATGTAGCACTTAAAGAAATATGCCGAATAGACCATCAATATTATGCATTTATTGCCAACGGCTATTGTGCACTGTTAAAATCGCTTGATTTTAAAACAAATAAAAATCAGATTGGGATTCGATGTATCGATTGGGTTATAAGCAATCCAAGAATGCTATTTCTTACTTAATTAATAATATACGAGGTAGAGCCATCGCTTTTGACAAGGTAAACAATGCCATCTATTGCTCTGGAAATAAAGGCTTTTATAAAATCACTCCATCATCTATTGATACGATAAAAATAAATGATGAAGCTTTTTATGCTTCTAAAATATTGACTTTTTCAGGCCAATTATATGCATTGAGTACGAAAGGAAATTTTTACCAGATACAGGAGAATAAAAACTTCACTTTACTCAACTCGAAATTTGGCATTCCCAATTAATGATATAAAATTTGTTCGTCAGTTTTCTTCAGAAATTATCATACTCAGCAGTCGATTTGTGCACTATATCAATTTGACCTCAATGCGTCACCATATTGTCGATATCAATATTTCCTCATCAGCTATACATGACTTATACCTTGAAAATGGTCAAATTTACTTTCTTACTAAAGAAGGAATTGTCGTGTCGAAGTTGAATTTTAAAAATGAAAATCCAGATGAAACTATATTTCAAATCAATCAGTTTCGAGTCAATGAAATTCCACAGCAAGATTTCCAAAACAAAACTTTTCATCACAAACAAAATGATATAAGTATCCACTTTTCAATGCTAGATTTTGGTAGCGTCCAATTACAACCACTCTTTTATAAATTAAATGATGAGGATTGGAAAATCATCTCACCAGAAAATAGAAGTCTTCAGTTTAAAGCACTTTCGCCAGGCAAATACATAGTTACATTTAAGCTGGGCAACCAAATACTCATAAGCGATGTGAGATTTATCATTGGCGCACCGTTTTGGATGAATTGGTGGTTTATTCTGCTCTGTATAACAATCGTCTCTATCGCAGTATACACGTATTATAAATGGCAAATTTCACTGCTCTCTGGACAAATTAAATTATTGAATCAAAAAGTAGAATTGGAACAATCGCTTGGAAAATCAATTTTGACTTCAATAAAATCACAAATGAATCCGCATTTTTTTTACAATGCACTCAATACTATTCAGGCGTATATCTTCACCAACGACAAACGAAATGCGAGTGTTTATCTAGGGAAATTTTCAAAACTCACTAGGATGATTCTCGAAATGTCAGAGCAAGAATTTATCCCTCTTCAGTCTGAAATTCAAGCGCTCACCCTATACTTGGAGCTTGAAAAAATGCGCTTTGACGATGACTTCGTCTTTGAATTGAAGGTAGATCATTCAGTAGATGTCGAAATGATTAAAATTCCATCGATGCTCATTCAACCTTATGCGGAGAATGCAATAAAGCATGGATTAATGCATCGCAGGGGAAATAAATTGCTAAGTATTCAAATGATGAAAGATGGACAATTCTTGAAAGTAATAATTGATGACAATGGAATTGGGCGCGCAAAGTCTGAAGAGATGAAAAAGGTGAAACAAGAAAAACACACTTCCTTTTCTACACGTGCCAATGAACAGCGATTAGAAATTTTAAATAAAAATTACAAACAAAAAGTAGTTCTAGAAATAGAGGACAAAATGGATGGGCAGGGTAATTCCTTAGGGACACAAGTTCGCTTATTCATTCCCATAGGATTATAAAATTAAAAATTAAACAATGCAATTAAAAGCAATTATTATTGAGGACGAGAAAATGGCTAGAACACTTTTAGCGAGTATGTTGGAAGAGTTTTGCAAAGAGGTAGACGTATTGGATTCTTGTCCAGACTTGCCTTCTGGCATCAAAGCCATTCGCAAGCACAAACCAGATATTGTCTTTTTAGACATTGAAATGCCTGGCTATAGTAGGCTTGAAATACTCGATTTTTTTGATGAAAATGAAATTGACTTCTCTATTATCTTCACGACTGCTTATAATCAATATGCACTGCAAGCCTTTAGACTTTCTGCCGTAGATTATTTATTGAAACCGATAGAACCTGTGGATTTGGAAAAAGCCATTGAGCGATTCAAAAAAAATGGAACAAAGAAAAATTATCAAATTTTGCGCGACAATTTGAATGTCAATGCGCCTCAAAAATTAGCCGTTCATACTGTCAGTTCCGTAAAATTTATTGAGACAAACCAAATCCTGTTTCTTAAAGCAGAAGGCGCCTATACAGAGATTACCTTGATTGGGGGGAAAAGTGATAACGGCGAGCAAAGGACTGAAAAAGTATGAAGAAATCTTGATGGAAAATCGCAACTTTTTTCGATGTCATAAATCCTTTATCGTAAACATTCGACAAATTACTGAACATGTAAAATCAAATGGTGGATATTTATTAGTTGCAGAGAATCATGAAGTTTCACTATCAACAGATAAAGTGAATGAATTGTACAAATTGATGGATTGGCACTAAATGAATATTGCCAATTGTAATAAATTACAATTGGCAATATGATTATTTCATTATGCAGAAATCTAATTTACCTCAAAGGGAAATTGAATACTCACCTTATTTTTAGGGAGCTGCCTTAAACGTATTTTCTTCACTTTGAATAAAAATTCTGCACCACCTTTCTCTTGTTACTTTTTAATTTTTAAAATCATTTTCATTTTTGACACTAAATAATTCCCACCGCACTCATTATTCATCAATAAAGTCAAACTCCCTTCGCTATAAATACAACCCGGTAATTGAGTAATTCCACCTTTTCCTATCCAAAGACCAGATTTGGTATCCAAAGTCAAAGGAATAGAGATGAAACTGATATTGCCCTTGCAATCCTCTATTTCCATGACCATTTTCATTTCTTGGGAATATCACTCCCCTTTTCAAATTTCAGGGTAAAATATCCACTTAGAAAAGACTTATCGTTGGTGATAACGATGTTAGACTCTTCAATTTTGAATTTATCACTACAAGCTTTATTTTTATTTTTCTGTGATTGCTCAATAGTGTTTTGAGCAAAAGACGTAAAGGCAAAGCTTATTGCCAACGCAGCGGTGAGTATTTTTTTATGTATCATGATGCAAACATAGAATCTAATTAAACCGCAAATTCAACCTTTTTACCAAATCATTGAAATAATGAACAAAAACAGGTTTTCGATTTACAAAACCTATTTGCCATCAATAAAATGTCAGCCACAAAGGATATACATTCATCCTGCAAATAATATAGCCCTTTGCAACTTATCAAAAACACCCAATAAGAAAATATCTACAATGAAAGTCAGGCATAATCAACGAAAAAGCCATAGCTATTGGCGACAAAACTGAGAATGGTAAGTAAAAATTTAGTTAATAAATATAAATAAATGCCTTTGCTAAAAAAATAACGCTATATTTGTGAGCGAATACTCACTTACATTAAATTGAAAAGATTATGCACGGCAAAAACAACATCGCAATTGGATTCCTAACCATGGGATTCTTTATGGCTTATGGATTTCTATTGATATATCTGCGCGACTTTTCAGCAGACAAAGAAAATTGGATTAATTCATACAGTATTGGCAAGCATTTCGAGAGCCGACTGGCTCACGTGCATGGAAACTTATTTGCATTTTTAAATATTCTGATTGGTTATCTATTGATTCATTTCAGCGATAAACTCAAAAATGTGAAAACAATTTCGTGGTTAGCAATGACGGGCTTATTGATGCCGATTGGAATATTGACAGAGGTGTATTTTGGTTTACCGCCTGCATTAGTATTGATTGGTGCCATATCTATGACAATTTCCGTGATATGGTTGGGTATTTCATTTATCAAATTAAAGTTTTAATAATGGGAAACAAAGAGTTTACAGAAAGGCAAATAGAAATCATGGAAGCCGCTACGCTTCGCATTGATAAGTATGGAATTCAAGAATTGACTATTAAAAATCTAGCTTCTGACTTAAACCTATCTGAAGCAGCATTATATAGACATTTTAAAAGCAAAAATGAGATTCTGCTTGGATTACTCACCTATTTTATTTTTGAAATGAGTGAGCGAATTTCTGCAATAATTGATGACAAAGAAAAACTTCCATCAGAACTGCTGAAAGAAATATTTATATCTCAATTAAAAACCTTTGTTCAAAAACCAGCAATAGTTAGCGTGATATTTTCTGAGGGAATTTTTCAGTTTAATAAAGAATTAAGTGAAAAGGTATCAACCATGATGTCTCTTATGCAAAAAAACATCAACAAATTAATCGTGAAAGGTCAAAATGATGGCCTCTTTGGCGATTTATTGGGTGCTGACACTATTACAACAATAATTATGGGAAGCATGCGCATGGTCGTATTAAAATGGAAACTCTCTGGAAATAAATCAAATCTCGTCAATGATGGCAAAAATGTGCTGAATGGACTTTTAAAAATGCTAGAAAAATGAGAAAGTACATATCATATATTTTGCTTGCTATTTTAATTGGATTTGGCGTGCTCACATTATTTCTTAGTTCCTCCGTAATCTTTGACTTATTTGGCATTAGAGAGAAAGAGGGCAACTATGTGCTATTTGTTGTTTGGGCAAATTTCATCAGCAGCTTGATTTACCTAGCTTCTACTTATGGACTGATCAAACAGAGAAAATGGACGACATCGCTGTTAGGAATTTCTGCGATTATTCTAATCATTGCTTTCATTCGCCTAAAGATGCATATAAATGCAGGAGGTCTCTATGAATCAAAAACAATTAGTGCTATGATATTTCGGATTTCTATAACGCTTTTAATGACCATAACTTCATATTTCACTTTTACAAATAGAAAACTATGAAAACTTTAGCTTCAACATACGCCATCATCAGTATAATGTTTTTTAGCTGCAGCAGCTCATCCAATGAAAAACCCATTGAAAAAAAAATAATAGAAACACATACAGCCCAAGTTCAAGAAGATAAAATCGAAGAAATTCAACTTGACAATGGCAAAAAATGGATTGTCGATAGCCATATGATGGCGCACATTCGAAATATGGAAAAAGAAGTTTATACCTTCTCTGAAAAAAAATCCAATGATTACCTAACACTGGCGAATAATTTACAATCCAATATCAATTTACTCACTTCTAATTGCACGATGGAGGGCAAGGCGCACGATGAACTTCATAAATGGCTATTGCCATACATAGAGCTTGTGAACGAGCTTTCAGCAATTAAAGACGATTTGAAAGCTGCAGAGCAATTCCAAAAAATACACAATTCATTCACCACATTTAATCAATATTTTATATGAATATCAAAGAATTAAACACACAAGAAAAACCAGTTTCTGCAACTTCTCTTTTTAAAAGCGAATTGGGCAATGCCACAGCAATAAAAATTCAGCCAAGAGAAAAATTAAAAGAACATGTCACTAAAATTCCTGCTCTTTTGATTTGTATAGATGGTCATGCAATATTTGAAAATGAAAAAGGAATAAAAGAGATACTGATGCAAGGAGATTACGTCAATATTGAACCAATGGTTCTGCATTGGGTTGAAGCGATTTCTGAAAGTCATTTAATACTCATCAAGTAAAAAAATTTGAATCATGAGGTTAGTAAACATTCACATACAATTAATATTCTTATTCATTTTTGAAATAGGCGTTCAATCCGCCCATGCACAAATCTGGACGATACAACAATGTATTGATACGGCGAAAGTTCATAACAAAAGTTTGCAGATGGGATATAATAACATAGCCATTGGCAAACAAAAGTCAAAAGAAGTCAAAGCCAATTTCATTCCAAAATTAACAGCCAACACGGATTATAAGTACTTCACAAATCTGCCATATCAACTACTTCCATTGTCGACATTTAGTCCTTCGGCACCAGAAGGCCAATTCAAAGAGGCACAATTTGGTGTGCCACACAATATCAACGCCAATCTTCAATTATCTGTTCCTTTTTACAATCCGCAGATATATGGAACGATACAAACTTCGAAAATTGCATTAGAATTGACAGAACTGCAATTCAAAAAAACAGAAGAAGAATTATACTTCGAAATTACCAACTTATATTATAATGCCCAATATGCGCATCAGCAAATGGTATTTATCGACGGCAATATTACGAATGCTCAGAAGCTGCTGCTCAATATGCAATTGCTTCTTGAACAAAAATTAACAAAAGGCACCGATGTCATAAAGGTAAAACTACAAGTGGCGCAATTGATGAATCAAAAAGAAAACATCAGCAGCAAATATCAACAAGTATTAAATGTGTTGAAATTTTCGATGGGTCTTTCATTAGACCATCAAATACTGATTGATACTGTCATTCAATTTCAAAATACTGTTGAACATACAGTCGCTTCTACTCTTGATATGCGAATTATAAAAACACAAAATCGCTTATTGTCTAGTGAAATTAATACACTCAGTAATACAAGAACAATGCCTACCATCAATTTTATCAGTCTATTCGGGACTTCTGGTTTTGGATATGACAAACAACCCAATGATTTCCTAAAATTCTATCCTATAGGTTATGCCGGCATTCAAATCTCCTATCCAATATTTAGCGGCACAACTACGCAACGCAAATTAAATCAAAAAAAACTGGAACTCCAAAACAACAAACTTCAATTTGATGCGAACAACGACCAAAATAATATGCAGATTGAGAATACAAAAATGCAAAGATCTATTGCTCAAAAATCAATGGAAACAATCATCAATCAAGTTGAACTAGCCACAACAATTTACAATCAAACAATCCTTTTGCAAAAACAAGGTGAAGCGAGTTTAACAGACATTATACTAGCAGACAATGCATTGCGCGAGTCTCAGCAGACCTATCTCTCTGCAATTATTGATTACCTTAAGGCAGACTTAGAACTGAAAAAAATTACCGGAAACATTTCTTCATTAAAATAATTCAATCCATGAATACTAAAACATCTATCTTAAAAAAGTCTTATTGATAATTATACCGCTGGCTATAATAGCTGCTGTGATTATAAAATTGAAAAGCAATAAAGAAATCACAAATAGCAAAGTATATCTATACAATAAAGAACAAGCAATTCATGTAGAAATTGACACAATAAAAAATGAAAATATCACATCAGAATTTTCATTTTCAGGAACCTTCGAACCCAATCGAGAATCAAAAATAAGCGCAGAAGTACAAGGTAAAATCAATTCCATATTTGTTGATTTAGGCATCGTCCAAAAAGGGGAATCCTTAATTCAATTAGATAATTCACTTATAAAACTTCAGTTGCAAACGATAGAACTGCAAATTGGAGGATTAGAAACGGATTTAAATCGCTATACAATACTAGCAAAAGCGGATGCCATTCAAGGTGTTCAGTTAGAGAAAGTAGAATTGAACTTAAAAGCAGCGATAATTCAAAAAGCCAGCATACTCGAACAAATATATAAAACGACTATCAAAGCGCCTTTTAGTGGAGTAGTGACGGCTAAACTTAATGAAGAAGGCGCCTTTGCTGCGCCAGGAGTACCCTTATTGCAAATTACCGACATTCATCTTTTGAAATTCACTGCCAATGTGAACGAAAATGAGCTAAACAAATTTTCACTTAATCATACTTACAAAATATACGCCGATGCGTTTCCCGACATATTACTCAATGGCAAAACAACTATGATTGGCAGCAAAGCCAATCTGGGAAGTAGTTTTCCCATTCAATTTACTGTATCCAATACATCTGACATGAAAATAAAATCAGGCATGTTTGGAAAGGTATACATGCAAAATAAAATACAAAAAAAAGGGTTAATCATCCCTGCTTCTGCTATAATAGGAGCGAGTAACCAACCTCAAGTCTATTTGAATCAAAATGGGAAAGCTGTTCTTAAAAATATTACAATAGCTGAGAGAATAGCCAACAACGCCATCATTTCAGCTGGAATAAAAGAAGGAGATCTGCTTATCACAAATGGATTCATCAACCTTTTTGATCAAGCCAATGTAATAGTTAAATAAAAAAAGCGCATTATGAACATTACTGAAATATCCATCAAAAGGCCATCATTAATTATCGTGCTATTCAGCATATTTACACTTTTGGGAATCATTGGTTACAAAAGTCTGAGTTATGAATTGATGCCAGACTTTAATCAACCCGTAGTCGTAATTAAAACGCTATATCCAGGCGCAGAACCCAACGAAGTTGAAACTTCTGTTTCGAGGAAATTGGAAGACGCATTATCTAATTTAGAAGGTGTAGATTATTTGGTAACAAAGTCATTGCCGAATGCATCTATTATCATAGCAAATCTCAAGTACGGAACCGATTTGGACAAATCTATGCAAGATGCTCAGCGCTATATAGACAATATAAAGAAAGATTTGCCTGATGATATACAAAGCCCCATGATGAGCAAGGTATCTCCTAATGATTTGCCGATAATATCCATAAGCGCAACAAGTGAATTGCCCCCTGCTGAGTTTTATCAAAAAATGAAGGATGAATTTCTTCCAAAAATACAACAGATAAAAGGCGTTGCAGAAATTACAATTTTAGGTGGAGAAGAGCGAGAAATTCAAGTAAAAATAAATCAAGACAAGCTCAAGCTTTACAAAATATCAATGATACAGGCTGTTGAGGCAATCAAACGAGCGGGCTTAGATTTACCTGCGGGAAAAGTGGAAACAAAAAATGAGCGCAATTCAGTGCGCTTAACAGGAAATTTACAAACTTGAATGATATTAAAAACGTCCAAGTGGCAATGATATTAGCTGGAAGCCCTATTTATGTTCGAGATATTGCAGAAGTTGTTGATGGAATTAAAGAGACCAGTTCAATAAGCAGATACAATGGTAAAAATGGAATTGGCTTATTGTTGAAAAAACAAGGTGATGCAAATGCTGTTGATGTATCAAGATTAGTGCGCGAAAAATTTAAATTAATTGAAAAAGATTATACCAACTCAGGTGTAAAATTCATTATTGCTGACGATAGCACCGATAGCACGATCGCAGCTGTAAATTCTGTTGTATTTGATTTACTATTAGCCGTTATACTTGTCTCCTTAGTGATGCTTTTATTTTTAAGAAGTTTTAGAAATTCTTTTATTGTAATCATTGCAATTCCAACATCTTTAGTTACAGCATTTGCGGTTATGTGGCTAATGGGCTATACACTCAATTTAATGACCCTACTAGCCATGTCCTTAATCATTGGAATTCTTGTAGATGACGCTGTTGTTGTTTTAGAAAACATACAAAAGCATTTAGACAAAGGAGAAGACAAACAAATGGCCGCCATGAATGGTCGATTAGAAATAGGATTTGCTGCACTATCCATCACCCTTGTTGATGTTGTTGTATTTTTACCTATCCTTTTTTTACAAGTATTTGTTGCTGATATGCTCAAACAGTTTTCGATTGTTGTTGTAACTTCCACGCTTACTAGTTTACTCGTAGGATTTACGCTCACCCCATGGCTAGCTTCGCGCATCGGAAAGAGAGAAGATTTAAAACCTACCAATATTTTCAACAAATTCTTGCTTTTGTTTGAACATCAGTTAGAAAATTTCACCAATTGGTATGGCCGAAAATTAGAATGGGTTTTAAATCACAAAATTATTTTTACGGGCGTCGTTCTTCTGCTTTTCTTAATGACTTTGGGTATAATGAAACAAGGTATTATCGGCAAAGAACTCATTTCAACAGGCGATCAAGGAAAGTTTAGAATGGTTTTAGAATTTGACAAGGCCACATCCATTCATCAAAATAATTTAATCTCTCAAGATATTGAAAGATACATTCTTCAACAACCAGAAGTTGCAACGCTTTTTAGCAATATTGGTGGCCCCAGCACAGGCATAGGAAGCCTAGGTGTTGGATCAGCCAATAAATCTGAATTAACAATTCAATTGAAAGCGAAAGAAGAACTCAAAAGTCTAGGACATAAAAAAGTTCCCACGGAAACTTTTATGAAAAAACTGCGTGAAGATTTAAAATCCAAATTTCCTAGTATAAACTACTCCATGTCATCTCTAGGATTAATACCGCGCTCTGCTCCTATAGAGATTACATTAAGTGGTAGCAATCAAAACTTAGTGATGAAAGCTGGGAATGAATTAAAAAACGCCATTGAAAAAATTCCTGGTGCTGATAATGTTCGACTATCTGTTGAAGCCGGAAGTGCTGAATACAAAGTAATCCCTGATAATGATAAAATGCAGCGATTGGGATTAAATATGGCTTATGTTGGAATGAACTTAAGAACCGCTTTTACTGGAAATAATGATGCAAAAATGACAGAAAAAGGCGTAGAATATCCAATTAGAATTTGGTTAGATGAGTTTAAACGACAGAATTACGACGATGTTCAGCATCTTTCAATCATCAACCTATTGGGACAAAATATTGAGGTTTCGCAATTTGCACATGTAGAACAAGATAATTCTCCCTCCTTGTTAGAGCGAAAAGATCGTCAACCTTCAGTTACATTGACTTCTGATGCATTGGGCAGCCATCTGGGACAGTTGCTGATGATGTTGTTGCTTATCTTAAAGAAAATCCATTGCCAGAGGGAATTCAGATGACTTGGGGCAGCGATATTAAAAGACAAAATGATAGTTTTGGCGCATTGGGTTCAGTATTGCTTATTTCGTTTTTACTAATTTACCTGATTATGGTTGCACTTTATAACTCTTTTATTTATCCTTTGGTCGTCTTATTCTCCATTCCCGTTGCTGCAATAGGGGCCTTTTTAGCATTGAATTTATCTTTGAGCAATTTGAGCTTATTTGCATTATTGGGCTTAATTATGTTGATGGGTCTAGTTGTAAAAAACGCTATTTTAATTGTGGATTATACAAATCAATTAAAAGACGAAGGCAAACATTTTAAAGAAGCACTAATAATAGCAGGAAAGGGCCGAATGAGGCCAATACTCATGACAACTATTTCAATGGTCGTGGGCATGCTCCCAATTGCCATGGCAACAGGAACAGCGGCGGAATGGAAAAATGGACTCGCTTGGGTAATTATTGGAGGATTGCTTTCTTCTCTTATCTTGACAGTATTTTTAGTCCCAATGGTTTATTATTTAGTGGATAAGCTAAAAGAGAAATTTAATGTCTAATTTCTTATTAAAACTAGAAATTCCTACATTTAAATAGCTATTTGTTTAGGGCATCCATTTTCATATCGCTTTGGGTATAAGTATTTGCAATTTAATAAAAATGCAGCTATCCAAAACTAAAAATCTATCCCTAAATTTTCATCCCCATTTACATGAAAATTATTAGGTTTGTTCTATGCGAGATATTGTCCAATTAAAGCAAATCATTGAAGAGGCATTATCCTCTTCTCTGAAGAAAAAAACGCCCATTCATCTATATCAACCCATTGAATACATCCTCTCCCTAGATAGCAAGCGCATTAGACCTGCCTTATTTTTATCAGTGGCTGAGATGTATAATATCCCCTTTGAACAAGTCATAGAACCGGCCATTGGCATCGAGATATTCCACAATTTCACCTTAGTGCATGACGATATCATGGACAAGGCCAATCTCCGAAGAGGTAGAGAAACGGTGCATGCCAAATATGGCCTCAATGCTGGAATCCTCTCTGGTGATGCTATGCAAATTGTCGCCTATCAGAAAATTTGTTCCGTCCATCCCCATATCTTACCTGAAGTCATGCATTTGTTCAATCAGACAGCGCTTGAAGTCTGTGAAGGTCAGCAAATGGACATGGATTTTGAGACAGAATTTACCGTTTCTGAAATGGAGTATTTGCAGATGATTGAACTAAAAACAGCGGTTCTCTTGGCTTGCAGCTTAAAAATGTCGGGCATGATCTGCATGGCTTCAGTTGAAGATTTAAATCACCTCTATCAATTTGGCATCAATATAGGCATCGCCTTTCAGATACAAGATGACCTCTTAGACTCCTTCGGCTCAGAAGCGGCTGTAGGAAAGCGAATTGGCGGTGATATCTGCAACAATAAAAAGACCTTGCTCCTCATCAAAGCGATGAATACCCAGCATAAATATGAAAAGGAAATCTTGCACAATTGGATGCAAACCACTGAATTCAATCAAGAAAAAGTAGATGATGTAAAGAAGATATTCATTTCCTCTTTTGCCAAAGAATACACAGAGAACAAGATGCTCTTTTATTACGAACAAGCGCTTAAATCGCTAGAGCTCCTCAGTGTTTCCCATGATAAAAAAGCCGTATTGAAAAATTTTGCAGACTTAATCGTCAATCGTAAAAATTGATTTGTTATGCAACATTATTCCCTAGACAATCTAAAAAAAATCAGCAGAGACAATCGAAGTTTTATCTTCAAAATGATTGAATTGTTTATCTCGACCGTTGGACCTTCTTTAGCCGCTATTCGCGCTGGTGCTGCAGAAAATGACAGCAAAAAAGTTTTCTTGAATATTCATAAAATAAAATCCAATTTAAAGTATTTTGAAATGAATGACATTGAAGATGATGTCTCTCTCTTGGAGAAATTAGCGCGAGAGCATGCCCCAATTGAATCGCTTCAACCCATCATTGATAGAATCGCACCTATAATTCAATCTACCATGGATGCCTTGATTATAGAGAAGGAGCAATTTTCATAAAGTCGAACATGCGCTTATAACGGCTTTCACTCAAGGGCTTTAACCATGCAGTATCCCATTCCTCTTTCGTCAAAATCAAATTGTCAAAGACTTCAATCTGCTCGATGCCATTTGAAATCATCGATTGAATGTCCTGTATCAAGGCAATTTGCAATGCGCCATCCACTTTGACAACCAGATGTTTTCTATCAAAAAAATCAATGCCCATCTCCGCACCCATCGCTTTGATAAACTTCACGGAACTGTCGATCGAACAGCCAGAAACCTGGGTATGACTTTCATCGGCCATCAATACGATCATTGCGCGATGATAGACTGCGCCATGTCCTTTTACCTCATGACTATGTGCCGTCCACGATTGCACAAATTGAGCCAATCGCGCATTGATGATTGCCTCTTCCCGTTCATCTAAAAGGCGTTCACTTTGGTAAATCCATATTTTTGAGCTCGGACTAAAATCTGTTCTATTCATAATCGTAAATTTAGTATTAATTGCTTGAATGCTTCTTTAAAACAAATACCCAATATTCAAACATCCACTTTGTCTTGAGCTTGATAGATCGCTCTACCACGAGTCCTGACGCATGAAAATCCTCCATGTACTCTTCGTAATTCAATTGAATCGGATGGAGAATATCAAAGGGCAAATATTTCAATATAAAATTGAAAAAACCCGTTGAATGCAAATCGGTTGAAATGATGTAAGTGGCATCCTCCTTCCCACTTTGTGCTATAATCGCTAATGCCGCTTCTAGGTCATTGACGTGATTGATGCAATTGATGCTGAATATCCAATCCCCCAATACGGTCGGTTTAAAATCCTCAATTGTTGAATTGCTATAGACAATTTTACTTGGAGGAAATAATGCGGGATAATCGCGCTGATAGTCTTCAATAAGCGGGTCTACCGCATAAACCGCATGCTCCGGATAGATGATATTGATGCCCGCTGGACCGCAGCCATAATCATAGATGACTTGATTCGGCAAAACATGAATGCCTATTTTTTGAATAAAGAGATGCCAATAGCGCTCTTTCCATTGAATGTATTCTGCCGCATTCTGCTTGGAGAGATAATCTTTCCACCAGCGCTTTTCAAACCACTGAGCGATATTCCATCTTATCATTTTTCTTCTGCAGTGAGAAATTTATAGATAAGAAATGAAAACATCCAAGCACCGATTATATCTACGGTGTAGTGAATATGTTGAACCAAGAGCAAATAGGATATGGATACTGCAAAAAATCCCACCAACCATTTCAGAATGGGGTGATGATTCATCATAAAACAACTTACAATCGTAGCTGTATGGCCAGAGAAAAATAAATCTTTGGTGATGATATGCCCCTTATAGACAGATGCCGCGAGAATTGGATCGGAGAGATAGATCAATCCTGATGGCGGCTCCAACGGAATCATATAAACCGTAATCATGCGCATATAGGATATGACGACATAGAGTTTCATCCCCACTTTCAACTCTTTTGGATACGCTAAAAGCCATAAGATAGTGACAAATAAACCTGTATACAAGAGCATAAATATCATTCTGGATACATCGCTCGGGTCGATCATATCCAAGAGTGGGTCAGGAATCATCGTCCCCTCTCTTTTGTAAAATAGGTAAAATGATGCTAAATAAATAGGGATTAAAATTCCCAACTGTCAATAAGAATACCATTTTTGGAAGTATCCATTTATCCGCTGCCAAGGCAGCTTTCCAATTCGGTATAAAGTCTTTAAACCAATTCATAGTGAATTACAAAAATAGGCATAAGAATTTTTAAGTCCCCATAAAATAATTAAATTGAAAATCAATAGATTGAATTTCTTTTTATTGTACAATAATCTCTTTACCTTAAAACGGTAACACTTCCATGCTTTCGCGCTTTCTGTCCTCCTAAAAAAGTGATTTCAATCGTATAAACATATACCCCATCTTGGACAAACTCCCCTCTATATTTGCCATCCCATGCGGGATTGCTGCTCATTTCCGTATATACGCGTTCCCCACTGCGGTTGAATATCATCATCTCCACCTTTAAAATTCCTTGACCATATACCTTGAATTGTTCATTTTCCTCTGGGCCTTTGCCATTTGGACTGAATGCATTAGGGATATAAACATCATCATGGTCGACATAGATTCTGGTAATGGTTTCAACCTCGCACGTTCCATTTTGAATAGTTGTCAATCGATAAGTCTGATCGTGGAATACAACACTTATTGGAGTTTTACAATCGGCGCAACTCAATCCTATGGAAGGCGACCATTTATACACTAAATCTTGGGGTATATTATTGGACTTCGTTTGAACTTGTGGCACCAATAAAACAGCATGACCCATTTTAACAAAAGTGTCCCTAGGGGTTAATCTGCACAATAAGCAACTCAGGCTCTTTTATCTCCGCTTGAGTGGTTGCAATGCATCCATTTGCATCTCGCACCCATATTTTGTATATGCCACCTGATAAGTTTTGCAACATCCTATTGCTTATCCATAAAACACTATCCGTAGACAATTGATATGATCTAGTGGCATTGACTGTTCCCCCTTTCATCGTCAATTTAATAAACCCATTTTGATCTTTTGGACACTGCACATGTTGTAATTCTATTTTATCAATCGTCAATAATTGCGGCTCCGCAATGCTAAAACTCATTGTATCCTCGCATCCCTTTTGGTCTGTTACGGTAACAGTATAAAGTTCATTGGCACTTAGATTCTTTGCCAAAGCTGTGAATTGTGCAGGGTTTGTATTCCACTTATACTGATATGGGGCAAGTCCTCCTTTGACCATTACCTCTATTTGCCCATCCCCTGCCTTATAGCATGTGGCATTTATTTTTGTTTTTAAAATGACCTCCATCTCACTGATTGGCTCTGAAAGAATGGCGCTCAGCGTATCTTCACAACCCTTGCTATCCGTAATTTTCAACTGATAAATACCCGCTTTAATTTGAGAAATACTATCCATAAAAAGAATCGGCGAGGTATTCCATTGATAGAGATAAGGTGGTGCACCGCCTCCTACCATTGCTTTTATATAGCCTGTCGATGACCCTTTGCAATTGGATTCCCCTGTTTTAAACACAATATTTATGGCAGGTGGGCTTTTAACAGTATCTATGAATATCGCTTGACAATTCTTAATGTCGCTGATAGTAACTTCAACTTTTCCTTTAACTAGGTTGATTGCACTATCTGCAAGACTGCCATTCGTCCACTGATAAGTCAGTTTTCCTGTACCTCCTGTCGCCACCACTTTTGATTTGCCATTCTTGCTGCTTGCACATCGAATGGAATCCGTAATCATAAAGCCACTAATTTTCGGAGCTTGGTATATACGCACTATTTGGGTGTCCGCGCATTGCTTTGCATCCTTGGTAATAATAAAATAGGAACCGGTATCTAAATTAGTCATAGGAAAGAATACACTCATTCCATTATTTGTATAACTATAATTCCCATTGCCTCCTTGGGTCTGCATGGAAATCAACCCATCTCTCTTATTGAAACAAGTTACACTATCTGCTTGTATAGCGCTAACAAGCGGCTGAGGTTGGCGAATCAACACTGTATCTAGGCTCATACATCCATTAGAGTCCGAAGCATTTAATAGATACATTCCCTGCTTCAATCCTATAGCTATGCTATCAGTTTGAATGGGAAGCGCATTCCAATTATATGTATAAGACTTTATACCTCCGCTGATATGAACGACAGCCTTCCCATTTGCCTCATTAAAACATCGAACAGAATCTGTTTGAATTATTCGCTTTATCAAGGTTGGCTGAGTGATTATAAAGGTTTTAACTTGACTGCATAAGGAATTGTCTTTTACCGTAACACTATATGTCCCCACTTGAAGATTGGCTATAGTATCTCCAATACTATTATCACTCCACAAATAACTATAAGGCATTCGACCTCCACGAACATTGAGTTTTATTTTTCCAGCATTTTGTCCAAAACAAAAATTCTGTATTACTGTAGCATCAATAGATATGCTATCTGGTGAGCCAATCGCAATCGATTTGATGGAATCCAGACAGTTGAATTTATCTTTAATCACGACTGTATAGATTCCTTTTTTAAGGGTATTGACATTCGAATCTATTTGACCACTGCCATTCAACCAAGTATATGAATATGGATAAGTTCCTCCTGTCACTTGAATGATGGCAACGCCATTAGAATCCCCATAGCATTGCACAGAATCCGTTTTATATAAACTAGTGATGAGTTCATTGGGTTGATTAATCTTCGTCGCACTGCTATCTCTGCATCCATTTTTATCCGTCACGGTCACACTATATGTTTTGGCCACTTTATTGATTGCGCTTGAAACATTGCCCAACGATGTATCGCTCCAACTATAACTATAAGGCAAAGTGCCACCGACAGTCGCTGTAGTCAAACTTCCCGTAGCCATTCCATAACAGCTCACATCAATGCTGTCTGCTTGCACAATCAACTTCGCAGCTTGTTTAATCTCTATACTATCCTTTCCAATGCAATTGCTTGGAGTATCCAATATAGTTACTTTATGCCATCCAGCATTGAGCGTTGAAAAACTGTCTGAATTCCCCAAACTAGGAATCCATGTATATTGAAATGGCCCAGTCTCTGCACTCAATACACTTGCTTTCAATCTGCCATCATTCTTTCCAAAACAGGTGACATCCGTTTTGCTCAGCGATATCGATAGCGTCTTTTGAATATTTACTAAAGTCACAGAATCCCTTCCTTCGCAGCCATCTGCAGCCAATACAGTTACTTTATATTTGCCTTGTAATAATGATTGTATTGTATCATGATTTACATTGAATGGACTCCAAATATAATTAAATGGTGCATTTCCGTTATTGCTCTTAGCAATTGCTTTTCCATTAGCACCAAGGCAAGTGGGATCTTTTTTACTCATCGCAATTTTCAAAGGTGTACCAACTGTTATGGTCACAGTATCAGACTTTATGCATGCTCCATTGGTGATGTAAATGATATAGCTTGTTGTTGTATCTGGAGAAACGAGTGAAATCAAACTTGTTGAATCCTTCAATGAACTGTCTTTGGGAAAGGCACGCCATAAATAAGTGAGTGCACTACCTCTAATCGGACTGCCTATGGCATCTGCATTGAGTTGGACAGTTCGCTTGCTGCAAATAAATGTATCTTTTCTAGCTGTAATATTTAAAATAGTATCAGCCTGTATAAAAATACTATCGCTCATTGAACACACGCCTTTGCCTGCTGTCAAGGTATACATAATCGGCGCACAGCGATTCACCACCGGATTAGAAATGATATTGCTGCTCAATCCTATATTGGGCGACCAATTATATGTACTCGGAACACTTGGATTTGGACTTGTCTTGCCAAACTTTATTTTAGGCCGCAGATTACTCGTGCCAAGCCATGTATAGGATGCGCAAACATTATTTCCGTATGTAAAAGCGACTGATGGATATGCAGTCGTTTGAACTTCTAATTGACTATTGGCATTCACATAATTCGTATCATTCTTAAAGCAAATTTCTATAAATAAGTTTTCTTCTAGCCCCACATTATACCCAAATTGTTTCAAAGGGAGTATATACTCCATGTCGGATAATAATATCAAACTGTCCCTGTAAAATACCGTGGTGGGAACAAAGGCAGCGCGAATCGTATCTTCTGCACTGCAGGCCATCGTGATTTGCAAATTTTTATACTTCACTTGCTTCACTGTATCTGTATAAAAACTCAGGCTCTTAATATTTTTTCCCGCCACACCCATAGCCTTGAGCTCTGCATTTTTTATCAAAATTCTATGCTTTACACTCTTGCCGCCATGCCCTCCAAATATCGAGGGGTAATTGTTATAGGGCTTAATGGGATAAGGCGACGAGCTCCCTGAAGTAATTGAGTAACTAATGGGATTGTTGATGGGATAATCTTGTAAACTACAGCCCACAAAAGTATTGGACACCGCTTGCAGTTGCGCAGTATCGCAATTGCACCAATATTTCTTAGAAGCTTGGATGCTGAAATTGATGGCCGAATCAACCACATTCACCCTGGCAGAATCCAAAACAGTACAGCCTGTTTTAGAGGTAATCTCAACATAATAGGTTGAACTGACAAATGGTTTGAGGCGTGGATTGCCAATAGTTGCGCTGCTTGCAGAATCTAACAGCAGACCTGTTATTGGATGGAATATGCGCTGCATAGGCGTCCAGGCATAGCTATACGGCGCATTCATACTATCTCCTTTGATGGTCACTTGACTGCCGCTGCTGATGCATACAGTGCTCGTTAAAGGCAGGGTTGTATGGCTAAAATCTGGAACGAATTTCACAACAACAGTATCTATCATATTGCAGGAAGGACAAGAAGTTCCATAGTATTTGTAATAGATATAATAAGTCGTATCGTGGGTCAGGGCTATTTTCACATGACTCGAATCAGCATTGCTATATGTAAATCCGCTGTGATGGCTCCAATCAACAGTCACCCCACTATCCAGATTTCTGATATACAAGTCTTTCGCACCGCCTATAGCACAATAGAACAAAGTATCTCTATGAGGGCGCGGTGTTCTGAGTACCGTGAATGGAAGGGTGATATAATTATCAAATTTGGTATTGTAAATGCCGGTATCCGGGCAACCCGTAAAGGCAAAAGTGCCATAATGCTTGCCATAGATAGGATTGGACCATGTCAATCTAAAATCGCGTATGGAATCCACTTTGCTCGTATCCAAATCTACTGCACTGCCATAGCCTGCATAATTATCCAGCTTGACTATTTTCTTTTGTTTATTATTTATCCTAAAATTGATTGTCATCGGTGTTTTCTCGCAAAACACAAATTCAGATTGCACATAATCATTGATATAACAACCAAAACTATCCTTCACATTCGATGATTTTGAAAACAAGGTACAGGAAGGAGAAAGTGCACTATCGAGTGCTATCTCCGAACAAGATGATACATCCTTGACGATATAGATGGCAATGCGCTCGGAAGAGCCAATCAATTGACTATTGCGATATTCATCAATGCGCACATCTATTTGACTAAATTGAACGGTATCGGGTTTCCACTTATATTCCCCTGTTTGACTATTCCAACTATAGCCACAATCCAGTGTGGGATGTTGGGTAGTTGTGCCATTGATATGCGGCTGTGTAATAAAAGGGGCACCGAATTTATAGGTTGGTGTAAAAGTACTCACTTGAATATCCTTTAAATTATAGACTAGTGAATCTCCATCTGGGTCAATGCTGTTAAAACTGTGAATCACTTTTTTATTCTTGCAAAAAACCGGAATGAGGT
Organism: Bacteroidota bacterium; assembly: GCA_016713645.1. Classification (GTDB taxonomy): domain Bacteria; phylum Bacteroidota; class Bacteroidia; order Chitinophagales; family JADJOU01; genus JADJOU01. The sequence goes on along the minus strand of JADJOU010000038.1, from coordinate 58,065 downwards.
TGATATTGGGATTGGTGGGGCTATTATTATAAGATGCCTTGCTAAAATCGATGGTCGCTTGTGCGACGAAATCGCAAGAATTCCCACCGCCATATGGATTGACAAACAATCGGTCGTAATTAGAACTCAACTGTCCAGGATAAAACCAATATGCAGCCTCGGGGTGATAAATCAAATATTTATCCCATATTTTTGGGAAAGTAAAATAAGCCTCCCACACGTAGAGTTGATAGCCCTCTGCACCCACGGGAGGCCATACTCCTGTAGCGCAATTATCTTGAGATCCAGGGCAAGCCTGGCTGCGCGCATAGCCGTTTGGATGGTTTAGACATTTCATTGCTACCTTTGCTAAAGTATCACCATTAAAGGCATTTGAGCCCAAACTTTTTATATAAATATTCTCAGGATTTCCAATTGAATACCATCCAGATAAACAATTATGATAATGATAATAATTGAATTTATATATTCGGTTGGTGGAATCAATTACCTCATAGGAAAACTCCATGGAAGTTCCAGCATTGTTTGCAATTGAAGAGTTTAATTGCAAAATAAAACATATTAAAAAAAATCTAACAGACATAACTTACACAAATTTAATCTGCATCAAGCAGTGAATTACTTGATGCAGATTGTAATAAAATTATTTAATTAATATTTTCTGTGTAATTATATTACTATCAGTGTTTTGTATAAACCTGATAAAATAGATCCCTGCTTGAAAAGGATTGCACATCGAACTTTAAGATATCGTCATATAAATCAAATAATAGTTCACATTTTTTCCTTGTATATCAACAATCTCAACACTTTTAATATCTATCATATCTGCGTGATTTAAATATAAATAATCACTGGAAGGCGTTGGATAAATAGCAAATTGAATTGGAATAATTGATTGAATATCCGACCTTTTCAAAAATTCATTAATACTAGAAACATTACATAATTTAATAGTAGTTATATCTTGGGCCACAGCACTTAAACTCGTCGAGGCTCCCGAAGTAGTATCATAAAAAGTAATAGAATCTGAGGTAGAAATTGTAAAATTATAAATGGTATTACTTCTTGTGCTTATGCCAGGATTGGCAATTGGACAGAATTGTCTTGTATAATCATAAGCATGGTCGTTGATAATTCTGGGATAGGTTGCATATCCGCTTGAGCCTCCGGTTGACAAGGGTGTTATATCATCATAATTAGTAAAATTAGTCATCATATACAGACCGCGACTGGCATTATAATATGCCAAAGAAGGCACAAAGGACTCGGGGCTAGATGCACCGTATTGAAGGGTTGAAAAATAGGTATTGATGCCCAGCCCCGTGACATCTGCTTCACAATGGAACACTTGAGCATCATTCGGAGCAACTGTTGGTCTACTAAAAATTGTATGAAATATGCTCATTTCAATTCCAGTCTGACTCGAATCCAAATCAACATATCCTACTACACCCAGAGAATCCCCACTGTGTTTATACAATTTGAATCCCGTGCAATCCATTAAGGCACTTGTATAGGGATTTACGAGACTAAACGAATTACTTGCGACCATGGTAAAAGTATTTACATCCAATTCTTCCACTGTAATGCCTTTATCCGTTCTATTGTGCGATAGAATATAGACTCTATCCCTTGATTCATCAAATATTATATCTCCAATAACTGAACTATCTTGACTTGTGCCAGGAGCAGAGAAATTCGTAACATGAAATTGTCGATTCAATTCACTTCCACTATAGTCAAAATGCACGTGGGTCATGGCTTTTTCTAAAGTAGTTGAATTAATCATATCCCTTGTTGTGGTGCCAGATACAAATATACCCCAACCCGATGCGCCAATCTTCACTTCAGTAATCGCATTAAAGACATCCCAAGGATAAGGATTGACCATGGCTACACTGGTTCGATACCATTGCAATTGCAAATTATTATTGAAACAAGCTAAAAACGGCAATTTGCTGCTTGTCTTTGAGGCGACGCCATCAGACATAAAACCAACCACATAATACAAATTTTGTGTGCTCCCATTTACCCCATGAGTTCTCACAAGCACATCGAGTGCGTATGTATGTGAAAATGGCGAATAGGGAATCGTAAATTCTGCATAGTTCATAGAATTAAAACTACCACCATTAACTTTAGCTAAAAACATCTTTTCATTGGGTGAAGTTGAAGCAGAACCACAAACAATTATACTCCCATCTCCAACATCTAAATCCATATCTGTTGCAATTAGATTCACGCCTGTGCTAGGATGTGTATACTTAGAATCTTTAATCCGTTTTCCATTATTGCATTGAATCCTAGATAATCTAAATGACGATACACCATTGCCATCTATATTGGTGCTCAATACGATGGAATTAGCTGGCGAAGTTTCAATGGCATCATCTAAAACGGTAAATGAACTTGCCAAGGGATTGGGATTTGGCAGGGTATCGTATAGTATGGAAGAATTATAAACTTGTGCCTGAACGTTATCCATAAACAAGCAATTTAAAAATATAAATATATAAAATAATCTTGAATTTTTCATTAGTATAAATTTTGAAATTTAAAAAATAAGTGGCAGTATGTCAAAACCCTAGCGGGAGAATGGTGAGTTCCCTCATATTCAAAATAATCTACTGATTTTAGCTGGAATGTTTTTTTAATAGCATTCAATATAAATTGATGCCTCCATAATGCTAAAAAAACATTAAATTCGCCAATCGCCAATCGCCAATCGCCAATCGCCAATCGCCAATCGCCAATCGCCAATCGCCAATCGCCAATCGCCAATCGCCAATCGCCAGTCGCCAGTCGCCAGTCGCCAGTCGCCAATATTTTTTTAGAACTTTCCGCTGGAAAGGCTTGAGAGCTATATCTAGTATTATCATGTTTCATACATTTTTTAATTAAATATCTAATACACGATATTGTATTGAATTCATACAACAACTTCTCTCACTATTAAAAAGTATTACGAAGATAATCATAAGAATTAAATAAACAAATATTTTTAATACTTTTATTGACAAATATATTTTGAACTGAAAATTAATCAGTTAACAAATTTATATTATAAACTATTCAGATTAGATATAAAATAAAAAAGCCCCGCTATTGCGGGGCTTTGTTGATTTACTTTTAGAATTATTCTATCACAATAGCGCGCTCAATCTTCTTGTTTTGGCTGTCTATCAATACAATTCGATAGGTACCTTTTGAATATTGCGTCACATCCATTTGCTTCTTAATCACCCCATTTTGTGTATCTACCTTATCACTAAAGACATTTCTGCCCTGTACATCGCGCAACTCAATGCGGTAATGTCCTTCGCGCAAGCCCGATACCTCATAGGTGAATTGACTGCTCGTCGGATTTGGATACAATTTGATACCCGTATTGCTGATATTGTCCTTGATGCCCACGAACTGCTGGAATATCTTAATGGTGTATTTCGTTACACTCTTCGATCCACATGCATTTCTAACCGTCAAAGTCACTGCAAATACGCCATCTTTCGTATAGGTATGCGATGGGTTTTGTTCTCTGCTGCTATTGCCATCTCCAAAATCCCATGAATAATCCGATGCGCCTTCACTCGCATCAATCAAACCAATGCTCATCGGAACACCTGGATAATTGATATAGAAGTCCGCCTTCGCTTGACTGTCTATGCGCGCTTGAATCGTCTTATTCACCACGCCACAGCTATTCTTCATCGCCACACTATATGAACCAGATTTGTCAATCAATAAAGTATTGCCCTTCTTATCTCCCGTCCAAGTAATATCCATGCCTTGTACATCTGTTGCTGCCGTTACTTGTACATTGCCACAAGAAGATATCGTGTTTGGCAATAAATCAATCACTGGCAATGACTCAATGGCTACTTTAATGCTATCGGTATAATTGTAACAACTATTATCTACCGTGATTTTATAGAATCCACTGCTCAACGCTGTCACTGATTGGCTCGTCGCCGGACCTCTCGGTGTCTCCCAATTCCAATTCAAGCCCGATGGTGCTGTCAATGGCACTGTTCCGCCACATTGAACCACATCTGGACCTAAATCAAAGACAGGTACTTGCTTAAAGCTCACTTGAATTGAATCGCGGTTTTTACAATTGGTCGTCGTATCTCTCACTTCAATCCAATAAGTATTGTCTGTCGTCACATTGATATTCGGTGAAATCTGTGTCGTACTCCATGTATAAGCTAGACCTGCTGGTGCTTGTAGGATCAAATTCAATCCACATACACTCGTATCTTTGCCCAAGTTCACACTTGGCTTATTGCGCAAGGACACATCTACCGTATCTCTGGTAAAGCACTTCGTCGATTGATTGGTCACCAATATATTCACCTTGCCGTCTGTACTGATTACTCTTTGAGCATTTGTACTCGCATCGTCCCACAAATAATCATGCGGTCCACTGGACTTCGTCGTTCCATCCAATAAATATGGATTGCCGCAGAAGATGCCATCCTTGCCTAAATCTACCGTAGGGTTTGGATTCATGGCCACAATAGCTGTATCATCTTGGTAACAGAAATTGAAGATGTCATACACCGTCACCTGATATTTACCGCTCTGTGTCGCATTGATATTCGGCGTGATTTGGCCAGAATTCCATGCATAGATATAAGCACTCAATTGCTTCACTTTAGTCTCCAAAGGAACAATACCGCCTTCACATCCCGCCGTATCATTGATATTGAATATCGGGGATTGACCAACCGTTACTTCTGCACTATCTGTTCCAGCGCATCCAATACTATTGGTCACCGTCAATGAATAGCGATACTTGCCGATTACATTGGCATGCAATGTCGAACTAGTCGCTCCTGTATTCCATGTATAGCTCGTATAGTTAGAGGTTGGATTTGGTGCTAAGATGTATTTTGGATAGCTGCACACCGTCGTATCTTTTCCTAAATCTATAATCGGCGACGCCTTTGTATAGATTGGCAATTTAATGCGCGAACTCTCACAGCCCTTACATGCCAATTTCCAATTATAGAAATAGTTGTAATTCTCTACCAAGCCAGGTCCTGGATTGGTCGGGCCAGTAATCGATACCATACCATTGGCTTGTGTTGGATATGGATAGAATCCTCCGTCGCTATTCCAAATCATGCCCGTCGAAGTCGATACCAAGCGAATTCTATAATCCGTACCCGGACCAACGGTCCAATCTACTTGTACTTGATTTCTTCCCGCAAATGGCAATATGCCCGTATAGGTTCTCATAATCGACCCATCATTGCGCTCCAAGCGTATAGTGATAATTGACCCTGGTGCTGTTGGATACATATCCACGCTCTCGATAATCACCGAGTCACATTTGTCTTTGTATACATCGAAGACCAAACCATTTCCATTATTGGTGTTTTGCTGTCCACCCAAAGTACTGAAGTATGGTGGAATATTCACTTTGAATCCTGTCGATGATTGAACCCACAATGCTGTATCTCTATCCAAATTAGGAATTGTCAATTGACCACCTACAAAGAAAGGCGTTTTTGAAGTGTCTTTCAAATACCACAAGGTATTATCGCCATTCACTGGCGTACTGGCTGTAATCACTGGACTTGTTCCCAAACAGATTGTATCCTGTGAGAATGTCGGTACCGGTGGATCCAAGCGATGCTCTACCGTATTACAGGTGCTGAATGTATCATCCCATTTATCTTGGTCTGATGCTAAAGCTGTCCATAATTTGAAATCATAAACGCCCGGAACACTCAAGTCTGCTGTTGTGCTAAATGCAACTTGCTTCACCTCGCCCGGCGCTATTGTGCCTGCAAAGGTATTGCTCACACTAGCTCCTCCATTGATTGAATAGCCAATTGGAATGCTGCTCAATGTATCGGTTCCCAGATTCATCACACTCATCACAATATTCATCGCACTATTCATACCACACTTGGTAAATGGACTATCTAAGGATACGACCACCAAATCGTGTTGGTATTTTTTCTTAAACTCAACATTGTCGATAAACTGACGCTTACTCAATGCACTGGTCTCCTTTACTCGAATTCCAAAGAAGTGATCCGCTGTCGTTCCCGCTTTAATCTCCGCTGTATAATAGCGATATTTCTCATTTTTGAAATTTGCAAATCTAGGCAACATAGGCGTATTCACATTCAATGGTGAAAGGCCAAATACTGCATACAAACTATCCCACTCCGTGCTCGAGCCATTGTCTTTACACCAGAATGAGAATCGGTAAGTACTATCCGTCTCCAAGAAAAAGCCCGGCGCTACTGCCGTCATTTGAGTCGGTTGGAAGGTGATTGATTTGTTGGGTGACTTTCTTTGCGTGTATAAAAAATCTGAGCCACCGCACATACTCCTACCGCCAAAAATGTCTGGGTTGCAGCTAGTTGACCAATTGTCTCGTGGAAAAATATACCAACATTGTGGAACGATATAATCACCAACAGTGCATCCCATTGACTCAAACGTCTCTCTATATGGTAAGACCGATCCCGGGGCTTGAATATTAATCGTATCTGAATATACAACCACCCCACATGGATTGGTCAATTGAACGCGGAATAATTTATTTTGATTGGTCAAGGTATATTCAAAGAAAGTTGAAGTATCTCCTAACATATCATTCCATGTCGATTGACCAACGATTTGATATTGCCATTGAATCTTATTGCCGTATTTCCATGTCGTCGTTGTGCCTCCTTGTGGGTCACACATCTCTACACTGATCTTCGCCCCACTACACCATCTATTGTCTGGCGTCAAATATGGCTGCGTCTTATCGCCCGGGGAGATTCTGATGCGCTGACCAATTGGTGTATCATTACATCCAGCAACTGGCAGTGTATCTAAACAGAATCCATCCAATAATAACATCGCATTGTTTCCTGCGTTCGCACCATAGGCGAATATCGCAAAATAATACGTCGCTGTATCCGGTGGCATATAATCAAACCAGAATTGTTGGTATTTTGCCGTTCCTGTCTCCAATACATTCGATGAGAAATTCAAGCGAACATGGCTCACTTTTTTGAATCGATTTTGTGTATATGGAGGATTGGTATTATAAGCATCTCCCTGATTGGCCAAGAATGCATTCGCCGTTCTTCCCAATGCGACATACAAACTATCCGTATTTCTTCGCTGATATTGGTCCGAATTATTGTCGGCATAGTAGAAGCTAAATCGATAGCCCTTTCCATTGTACAATCTCGCTGGTGCTGCAATCAAATGCCTTCTAACATTTCCTTTTGGCATGAATATAAAATTGCCACTTGTTCTAAATCCTGGCACAAATGGAGTATCTCCCGGCAATTGCAAGCCCGATTTTCCATTGAAATTAGACTCCGGTAAGCCCAACCAACACTTTGGACAGCTTTGATGGGAATTCCATGCACCGCCTGTCTTCCATCGAATCGGTTGCTGAGGTGGAGCGATATTGCCCACTTCCTCCCAACGTGTACACCAAGGCACAGCCTTCGTTCCATTCACTTTCACACTATCTGAGGCATAGGTCTTGCCATCCAATTGACAAGTCGCCAAAATCCGGTAAAATGTATTGGTATCCGTCGCAACAATATTCACGGCATGGTAATCTGTTCTATTGGTGACATGGCAATTATTATCAGCAGGCAAATTCCTAAATTTGTTTACCAAGATTTCAACCGTTGTATTATTCGCATTGCTCCAAATTGAATCGACGACTTCTGAATACGTCGGACTCATCCGTGTCGACTTTGTATAGAATACATAGTCCTTATAAAATATACCCGTAGATGGATTGATCTTTGGAATATAAATTCTCGTGCGTTGGAACGTATCGTATTTTCTATAATCGCTATCATTATACAATACCTCGATCTGATACGTCATATGTGAATAGTCCAAATAAGGTGCCGCTGCTCCTGGATTTGGATAAATCGGGGTGGCAAAGTCATTATAATCAGGTGGGTCATATGAAATCACAATCGTATCTCCAATACAATACTGTTGATTGCCCGTCAAATCTTTTTGACCTACATCAATTCTTTTTATCGATGGCATGGTCTGCGCTCTGCCTTTTTTAATATCCGAGACCAAATTACAAGCCGTAATTGGCTTTAATTGAAAATCATCAAATATCATATCGCCCTTATTCACATCGGGATCTTTGACCACAATTCCAAAATAATAAATCCCTGTTGACGGCGCGGTAAAGTCCTCTTGGAACCGAACAAATTCATCAAAAGAAAACTTCGTCAACGTTCTGCCAAACTTATTGGTCATACTGTCTTTCTTATTGCTTCGACCCCATACTACGTAGAGGGAATCCCAACAAATATTCGTTCCATCTTCTTTGTGCCAAAATGAAAATCTATATGTAATTCCACCTTGTAATTCAAACGCTGGTGTCACCAATAAATTATTATGCGCTTGATTCACTGGATATGGGGGCTTTGGGCCTCCTTGGAAATTATAACAAATACTACCCTGACCTCCACGTCCTGCTTGTGACGACCAAAACTCTCCCGTCGTGCAATAATTTCTCCAACAGTTCCATACACGGTCACGTCCAATTACGAGCATATTCTCCAACTTCTCATTCCATGGCAAGATATTGATATAAACCACCTGGGCTGATGCAGAAGTGTCCTTCCATACATTTGGACCATTCGTGCATGTTACAATAACCCTAAAATATTGATAACTCGTCGATACCAAAGATTTATAGGTTGTCCCGGTCACGCCTGGCATATCCACAAAGGAATTTGCTTGATCATTTGGGGAAAATTGCCATTGATAGGTTATGCCTGCTCCCGATGTTGCTGAGTCCAAAGTACACAACATTGTATCGTTCAAACAGATATCATTGCCCGTGCGAACGTAACCTCCAAAAGGCTTGCCGTTGCATTGGGCATGAATCTTGTTCATGTTAAAGAGCAACAAAATGCTCATGCTGAGAATAAAATTGACTGTTTTCATAATAGAGAATTTTAATTTTTATACTTTGTTTTATTGGTTAGCGAACGAGGAGGCGCGCCGTTTTATAAATTTTGTTATTGGTTGAAATTTGAATAAAATAAATGCCTGTTTTTAAATCTTGTGTTGGAATGGAAATTAATCTCTCCTGCATATTTCTTCGCTCATATACTTCCACGCCTGCTTCATTGACAATAACCAAATTTTGATTCGACAATACTTCATCGAATTTGATATAGACAAAATCACTCGAAGGATTTGGATAAACATGCAATACAATTTCTTCCTGAGCGACATATAGGATACTCGATTTTTGAAGGGAGATCATCAAGGTGTCAAACATGATATTGGCAACCGTATTGCTCCAAACAGGCGCTTTTAAATCCATGCGTATCTCCGCTTTATTTTGAATGGATTTCTTAGGCGTTATATTCTTTAATGGCGCAATGCCGAACTTAAAAAAGCCTCTGCTCTTCTCTAGAGAATGCGCACTGTCTATTAATTCAATCGGATCGAAGATCAATTTAAAAACATAATTTCCTTCCCACTCCAATTGATATGGATGCGAATAAGACTTCACTTCAAAACTGCTGATATCTAGAGATGGGTCCAGTGAATCAATGATTACCACGCGGCGAATGGTATCCGCATATGCATTGTAAAATCCAATTGATACTCTAAATACTGTTGCATGCCTACAAATTTATTCGCAGTAAAACCCTCTGGATAAACGGATTTACCAAATGGATTCAATTTGCCATTGACAATTCCGCACTCCTCATCATATTCCAATCGCTCATCAAATCGCGAGAATTTACTAATCGCAGAATTTGTTTTAATACCCGCTGACAACATACATTTCTCATCTTGAACAATCACCGTCGGCTGATAGGGGTGATTGGCATTTTGATCGACCAACAAAGTGAACGTCTCATTGGTTTTTAATTTAAATGGATAGGTCTTTTCTTGCCCTTGTTTTAATTTTATGGTGTCGAACAATTGAATGATCTCCTCCTCATACCCCTTCACAATGCCCAAATTATCCATGTCAAACCCTGAATTATTTCTGACCAATGCAAAGACCGTATCGCTTTTACAAGTGGTAGAAATTGATAAGGCGGCTCCATTGTAATTGCTAAAACTGCAATCTGTTGATGGACTGATATAAGCTTTAATACAATTCGATGTACCAATAAAAGCACTGCACTTTATCTTAATTTTGAAACTAATTTCCTTCGTGCTAAAAGGCGGAATAATACCCAAATTAAAATAGAGCTTGGTGATATCATTCGTGAATGTAAAAGGGTATATAATGCTCTCTACAAAACTCGTGTCAATATCAATCCTTAAATTAGCATTGGTAGCCGTATCACAAGATATATTCGTATAGACCACTTTGATTTCATTCGAGGTATCGCATCGACTAAATTTCGTAGCGTGAATATCTACATTATATAGATGACAGTATTTATTGCAGATTACAGGAATATTTAAATTTGAACTATCCAATTTAACGCTAGTTGGCGTAATCAATTTAATTGAACTAAAACTCGGACAGGTTATATCCAATAAATTATTTTTTGTCATCAAAACCAAATCAGCAGAATCATTGTAAATTTTCAAAGAATAATTCCCATCGATATCAGTCACTGAAATGCGCCCAGAAATTTTATCCTGAACAATAAATTTCGAAATCCCCATCTCGCCGATTTGGTAGGAGCAATTATTGTTTTTATCAAAAAAAACTTTGCCCTGAATGAGTATCGTATCTGTTTGTCCTAGCAACCTGCTGCAAGCGCTAAGTATGAGAATGAATATGTATAAATGCCTTTTCATGACGATTCTATTTTAAATGGCTTTTGGGAACTTCTCCCTATTTCACCTTACAAAAATGTAACTAAATCCTAGTTAAATATAGTTCAATTAATTCCTTTTGTTAAATATATTATTTGTATTTTTGCAATCACAATATTGTTTTTCAATACTTTATACATAATTATGTTAAACAAGATTTCCAAACTTAATTCCCTCATTCATGCTACAGATCAGAATTCTTGGCGTGACTTCGGTCAATACATTCAATTATTCTCCAACAATAAAAGAATTCAGCAATTATATGCAAACTTAAAGCACGAGCAGCAAGAAAAAACATATACCAAAGCAGCTATTTTTAGCGCAGCATTCGGCGATGAACCCTATGATGATAATGCCTATAGACAGATCGTCCATCAATTCAAAAAAATCTACGACCAATTCATCCTCTCCTCCTCAGAGCGAAATGCCATCGACGATCAGGTGAGATTGGCCAAGCATTACAAAGAAAATAACATTCAACTTAAAAGCCCCAAAACCCAGCTAGCAAAGCAATATCAGCACATTGAATCCATTCAGGACTATAAAGCCATCTATTATTTGGAAACGGAAAAAATGGATGAAATACTCCAATTAAACGACCGAACAAAAGAGCCCAACCTTCAAATGTTGAACGATGTATTGGATAAATTATACTTGATTGAAAAATTCAAACTCGTCTGCAGCGCAATCAACTACGCCAATATCAACCAATACGAATACGACTTCGGATTGATCAATGAACTCGAAGATAGAGTTCGAAATACTATAATGCCTCAAGATGGCTTGTTATACGGCATGTTCAAAGTATATCAATTAATGAAATATCGCGGTGAGAATTATTTCATCGAATTACACCAATGGATTCAACAAGCCGAAATCCAGCATAATAGCGAGTTTGAATTGATATTCCTCATGATGAATAATTACTGCATTCGACAAATCAATCGCGGAAATGCAGCTTATTTCCAACAATTATTTTCACTCAATAAAATCACTATTGAGAATGGTTTGATTCTAGATGAACACGGACATATTTCTCCGCATGCTGCAAAAAACATCATCGCCGTTTCCTTGCGACTCAAGGAATTCACCTGGACCAAAGAATTTATTGAAAACGCCACCAGTCGTTTAAAAGAAGAGCATCGCGAAGAGACCACGAGTTATCTCTGGGCGAGATACGCCTATGAACTCAAAGACTATGCGCGCGCATTAAAACACCTCGCCATCACCTTGCCCATCGATATGCTCAACAATAGCTCCTTTCGAGTTTTGCAACTCAAGTGCCTCTACGAATTAGACGATTATGAGATGATGGATACAGCCCTAGAAAATTTCAGACTCTACTTGATTCGCCACAAAAATCAAACGAATTACTACTATTCCAATGTCAATTTCATCGCGCATTTAAAGAAGATTATTAAAAACAAAGATCGCGTCAAAACGAGTCTTATTCAAAAAATACAAGAGGAAAAATTGGTGGCAGAAAAAGCATGGTTAATTTCTTTACTGCAATAAACAAGTTTTCTTATCTTGCATATACAACTATGCTCATTGTCGCACCAATATTTATTCGCTTATTGACGGGAAATTTTGCCCGAGCCATGGCCATTTTCCCATTTATTTTTCTGCGAGATAAAGCGCTCAAAGGTGAATCGATGCTCATTAACCACGAGAAGATTCATTTTGCCCAACAAAAGGAATTGCTCATTATTCCCTTCTTTGTTTTGTACACGCTTGAATACCTCATCCATCGGTTCAAAGGAAAATCCCATATACAGGCCTATTTCGCCATTAGCTTTGAAAAAGAGGCCTACTATTTCGAATCAGACCTCGACTACCTCAAAACCAGAAAGTGGTTTCAATGGAGGATGTTTATTTGAACCTCATCAATAGATTGATAAAAATTGCGCTAATTTGGGCGTGTCCCTGCGGGTCGCGCCATGCGCCTCCGATAGCTATCGGGCAAGTGCCGGCTTCTGTCGCTCACGCGGGCTATCCTCTCCCCAGCCCTCTCCAAAGGAGAGGAGTAAAATTTGGGATTCGATGCCAGGGAAAGAAATATATGTTCCCTAGCGAAATGCATTATGTACACTTACATTCCTTATGTGGTTCAAACCAAAATCCACCAATTAATTTACGATGCAAAAACACGCGTCAGCAATTCCCCTTTCGGGGGTTAGGGGGCTTTTACATCATCATTACTGGTTTGGCGCAAGCATGAGCGCAGCGGTGCTTGTGACTTTTACTTCACTAAATAGATGATAAATTTCGACCTTTCTAATGCGGCACAAGCACCGCTCATGCTTCGCTAATGCTTGCGCCAACAGTGATTTATACATGAGCGAAGCGGTGCTTGTGACTTTTTCCCTCATCATTACTGGTTTGGCGCAAGCATTAGCGCAGCGGTGCTTGTGCCTTTTACACCATAAAAATAAATTATAAATTTTGACCTTTCTAATACGGCACAAGCACCGCTCATGCTTCGCTAATGCTTGCGCCAAAGAACATTTCAACATGCCGCTGGCGCAAGCATGAGCGGAGCGGTGCTTGTGACTTTTACCTCATCAAATAGATGATAAATTTCGACCTTTATATTGCGGCACAAGCACCGCTCATGCTTCGCTAATGCTTGCGCCAACATTGATTTACACACACTATTCCCTTGTCCCCTAGCGCTTTGCATGCAATTTCGCCTTAATCCTTAAAAACCCTAAATTCCCATTTTCATATCCCCCCATTTGCCAATAATTCAATACATTTGCGGGAATACCGAAAAAGATGAAACCGCTCCATATAATTTCCCTTATTGTCATCGCCATCACCATTGGAACCATCGTTTTATTATCCAATGACTATACCACCTATGAATCGTTTTCAGGCGCTAGAGCCAATGAAGGAGATGATTTTCACGTCGTGGGAGAATTGGTCAAAGAAAAACCCCAAGAATACAATCCTCAAAAAGATGCCAATCTATTCGTCTTCTATATGCGCGACCAAGAGGGCACCGAACAGCGCGTAGTCTACCGCGGGTCTAAACCTGATGGTTTCGAACAGACAGAAAAAATTGTCGTCTCCGGCGAAATCAAAGGCGATGAATTTATTGCTGAAAAATATTGATGAAATGTCCTTCTAAATATGTGAATGAAAAAATTGAATTGAAAAAAACATAATCAATTCGTCTCTTCATTCAATAAAACAAGGTCTTCCTAAACACACCCTATGATTCAAAACCTACTCTATATTCGTCAATTTAGCAATACAAATTTCCTCAACGAACACCTTTGGTATGGAAACTTGGGACACTTTTTTAATCGTCCTTTCACTTTGCACAACGCTGTTTTCAGCCATCTCCTATTTTTTCTCTTATTATGGTAAAACAGAAGATTCAAACCATTGGATCAACCTCGGTAGAAAATTATTCTATGTTCATGCAGCTTCTATCTTAGGCGTTTTTGTCCTCTTGTTTTTCATGATGTTGTTTCACCGCTTTGAATACAATTATGTCTGGCGCACACATCACTGGACTTGCCCGTTTACTACATTATTTCTGCATTTTGGGAAGGTCAAGAGGGCAGTTTCTTATTGTGGATATTTTGGCACTCTGTTCTAGGTATTATCCTCTCTCGAAAAGCGGGTTCATGGGAAGGTTTGACCATGGGAATGGTTGCCCTCGTTCAATTTGCACTCGGTACCATGGTCATCGGGATTGTCGTCTTAGACTATAAAATCGGAGCCAATCCATTTACCCTTTTGCGCGATGAATTGCAGATTCCCATCATGTCCAGACCCAACTATCTTGAATTCATCAAAGATGGAAATGGACTCAATTTGCTCTTACAGAACTATTGGATGGTCATCCACCCTCCAGTCTTATTCTTGGGATTCGCATCTACCCTCATCCCATTTACCTATGCATTTGCAGCCCTGCTCAAAAAAGACTTTAGCGGATGGATTCAAGAGGCATTGCCATGGGCTTTGTTCTCTGGTGGCGTCCTCGGTTTAGGCATTATGATGGGCGGTGCTTGGGCTTATGAAGCACTGAGCTTCGGTGGATTCTGGGCGTGGGACCCCGTTGAAAATGCATCCCTCGTTCCTTGGATTACGCTTGTTGCAGGTATTCACACCATGCTTATCTATAAAGCGACCAAACATAGTTTGAAGATTTCTTTCTTCTTGATCATCTTCCAATTTCTATTGATTCTCTACTCCACCTTCCTCACGCGAAGTGGCATATTAGGGGATACATCTGTGCATGCATTTACAGACCTCGGCATGACCGGACAATTGGTGATATTCCTCGCCCTATTTGGTGTTCCAGCGCTTATGATGATTGCTTATTATTGGTCGAGAATTGAAGAAAACAAAGTGGAGGAAGAAATTACATCCCGTGAATTTTGGATGTTTATCGGCACCCTTATCTTCTTATTCTCGCTGATTCAAATCACTTATACAACTTCAATTCCAGTTTGGAATACCCTTTTCAATCTGGAGAAAAAAATTGCACCACCTGTCGACCCTGTCGATCATTTCAATAAAATTCAAATTTGGGTCGGCATCATCTTAGGATGGGGAATGGCCTTGATTCAATTCTTCCGCTATCGAAAATCTCCTGTATCCGAAGTGTTTAAATCGATTGCCATCATCTTGGGCATTGGCTTTGTATTGTGCATAGCCATAAACCTTGCCATCGATATTGATCCCATTCAGAAATACAAGATTGTCATCAAAAACGTCTATTCATTTAAATTCATCTCTTCCTATTGGTTATTGCTTTGGGCAGCCATCACGGCGATAATTTGCAATGCATATTATCTCTTCAAAGTGCTCAAAGGGAATTATAAAATTGGCGGTGCATCCATTGCCCATATTGGATTTGGATTGATGATGGTGGGCATGCTCGTCTCTCAATACAAGCAAGAAGCCATCTCTATGAACCTCGCCGGTATTGACTTTGGAAAGAATTTGGGGATAAAGAAAAATCGTCCAATATTCTCCTCGTCAAAAACAAAGTTGAATCCATGGGCGAATACAATGTCACCTACAAGGGATATTTCGAACAAAACAAGAGCTTCTTCTATACCGTTTTCTATCAAAACAAAACCAATCCTTCTGACACCTTTAGTTTATTCCCTCAAGCCAAGGTGATCAAAGAGGGCGAAAACACGCGCATCAACGCCAATCCATCGACCAAGCGCTATTGGAATAAAGATGTATTTACCCATATCAATTCCGTTCCATCTTATGATGATATCCTCGGCGGGTTCAAACAGAATGTCGTCGCTAAAAATGATACGATTTATCTCTCTAAGCACTTCGCAGTCGTTCAAGATATCTTCGTTCAGGGCAGTCCGAATACCGATAATATTGTGAAGTTAAAAGCGCAAATAGCGATTGGAGAAGATAAGGTTTTCACAGACACCCTCTATCCAGAATACATCGTAGACATGCGCAATAACACCGTCTTGAGTTTGACAGATAGTTCAAATTCACGTCAAGTCTTAATGAAAATTGATAAAGTCGTTGCGGAGAAAAACAAATTGGCCGTGGGTATTTTAGAGCGCAATGCCGAAAATGATTGGATCATCATGAAGGCGATTATATTCCCACACATCAATATTCTCTGGCTGGGTTGCTTGATCATGGTCGCTGGATTCCTAATTGGAATGAGGGATAAGCGCAAGAATAAAGTTAAAAGTTAAAAGTTAAAAATTAAAAGGTAAAAAATTAAAATTGCTCGGTGCAGAAAAGTAATTTCACTTTCAACTTACATCTTACAACTCACATCTTACAACTCACATCTTTTAACTTTCCAAAAGCATCGCGCAACTCGCTTTCAACAGCGCGTTGACCAAATCCATATTGGCGGCCTCACCATATACTCGGAGCAAAGGTTCAGTGCCGCTCGCGCGAATCATGACTACTTGTTCATTTTCTAAGAAATATTTGTAGCCATCAATCGTCTCCACGCGCAACACTTTCAATCCACCGAAAGATTGATAGGCATTGCTCTCACAATTCTTCAATATGGCTTGTTTCTTTTCTTCTGTCAAATACAAATCATTTCTGTGGTAGGCAAATGAACCGACAACTTCGTAGATTTCTGCAATCAATGCTTCAATCGTCTTATTGTATTTCGCCAAATGCTCTAGGACCACCAATCCATCCCAGATGCCGTCGCGCTCAGGGATATGGCCCTTCACAGCGATTCCACCGCTCTCCTCGCCTCCTACCAATACATCCTCATTGACCATAATCTCAGCGATATACTTAAATCCAATTTTCGTGATTTCACAAGTCAATCCATAGGCATCGCACATCTTCTTAATTTTCGGTGAAGCCGAGAAAGCCACCACCACTTTGCCATTCATCGATTTATATTTGTGTAGGATATGAATCAACATCAAGATGATGTGATGGGCGTCAATATAATTTCCCTTTGAATCATAAATCGCAATTCGATCTGCATCGCCATCATTGACTAGCGCAAAATGTATATTTCCAGCTTGTTTTATATAAGTAGATAATTCTTCCAAATTCTTCGGAACGGGCTCTGGAGCTATGCCTTTAAAAGATGGATTGTAATCGCAGTGTAATAATTTTGCGTCGGGGAATAATTTTGGAAATATGCGCTGTCCTGATCCATACATTGCATCATAGACAATATTCATTTTGCTTTTCTTGATGGTCTCAATATCAAATTTCGAATTGACTTCATCGAGGTACATCTTCTCATAATCGACCATCTCGAGCAGACCTGCTTTTGCAATTTCTTCCAAACTTACCTTGGGAATCGCTACCGTCGATTCAATTAAAGACTCTACTCTAGCAATTTCAGTAGGAGGTGTAGGACCACCAAATCCAGACTTCAATTTAAATCCATTATAGGTCGGTGGATTGTGAGATGCCGTGATAATCACCCCAGCGACTGTTTGAAGTCTCACAGCAGCAAGCGATATCATAGGCGTCGTGCAATACATCGCGTCATAAAAAACTTTGACACCATGTGCATACATCATTTTAATCGTCGTCTCTGCGAATAATTTACCTCCAAATCGACAGTCATACCCCAATACAATGGAAGGATTGGCAGATTGAGCTTTCACCCATCTCGCTGTGGCGTCTGCCACCCGAGCGACATTCTCCACCGTATAATCATCAGCAATGATTGCTCTCCATCCATCCGTTCCAAATTTGATTTGATACATAGTATATTTTTAAAGCGGCAAACCTACATAAAATAATTTACTCTATACTGAGCGCAATGAAACAATGATTGAATCGTATTTTGCCCTAAAAAAAATGAGCAAGATTGCCTCAGATTGCTCAATAAATCCCTATCTTGCAATCTTTCCAAAAAAATTGATTGTACATGTTCCAGAAGGATAGCAGTTTGACAATAGGCCTTAGAAATCAATTGATTCAACTTTTAAAAGAGAAAAAAATCAAGGATGAATCGGTATTGAGCGCAATCAATTCAATTCCGAGACATATCTTCCTTGATAGCGCTTTTACGAATATGGCCTACGAAGACAAAGCACTTCAGATAGGCTCTGGTCAGACCATCTCTCAGCCTTATACCGTTGCCTTTCAAACAGAACTTTTGCAAATAAATCCCCGCGAAAAAGTGCTCGAAATAGGCACGGGAAGTGGTTACCAAGCCTGCGTACTGGCTGCCATGGGCGCAAAAGTCTTCACTTTGGAGCGCCAAAAACCGCTATATGACAAGACTTCTAAAATTATTGAACATCTGGGATTCGCAACAAAAATCAAAATGTTTTTCAAAGATGGATTTGAAGGCCTTCCCACCTATGCGCCTTTCGATAAAATCATCATCACCTGCGCCGCTCCTACTATTCCGGACACTTTAGTCAAACAATTGAAAATTGGCGGTATCATGGTCATCCCGCTTGAGACAAAAAACGCACAGCAAGTCATGATAAGACTCACCAAGCTCGATGAAGTCAATAATCAAATTGAAAAATTCGGTGATTTTGCATTCGTTCCCATGCTAGAGGGATTAGAAAAAAAATAATGGGACTTCCCTAAAAAACAAAAGATCGTTACCAAAACGATCTTTTACCTATTAAACCTAATTGTTTAAAACCTAACTTACCTATTTATACGCAAGCATTGGTCCAAAAGTTACAGTGTTTCGCATTTTTTTTAAAAATAGTGAAAAATAGAATCTAATCAATTGATTTACTTGTGTTTAATTTCCATTTATTTACAATAAAAAAGGGAATTCCCTGCACAACTACTAAAAATCACACCTAAGTGGAATAATCAAACCCATTTTTTTAGGATTGGAGGTCATTTAACCCAATTCCAACGCAGAATTACACATTCGCAGGAATACTTAGGACTTGCCACAAATAAAAAAAGATCGTTGCCCAAACGATCTTTTTCAATTATTATTATTATTAAACTAATTTCCTTTATTTATACGGAAGACCTCATTCAAATGTTACACTTTATCCCATTTTTTTCAAATAAAATCCTAAACCATTCGATAAGAATGTTTTAGAAACATATAAACCCATCTAACCTTCCCTAAAATAAAAAAGATCGTTGCCCAAACGATCTTTTTTTGATATTATTATTATTACCTAATTTCAAAGAGTTAATTGCAACTATAATGCCAACTTTTGAAATTGAGTAAAAAAAGTTTATTTTTCAACGACATCACTGTGTTGAACCCAATCATTCCAACTGCCCGGATATATCTTTAGGCTAGTAAATCCATTGGATTGAAGTGTTTTGGAGGCATTTAATGCTCGTTTACCACTTCTGCAGTAGACTAAATAATGATGTTCCCGATTGAGGTTGAGAATTTCAGTCTCAAAACTAGGCGATTGAAAGTCGATATTGAGCGCATGAGGAATATGGCCTTCGCGATATTCCTCTGGCGTTCTTACATCTAATATGACAACCTTTTTATTTTGAATCAATTCCTGCACTGCAGTATAATCAACCGTATCTATGGAGACCACTACTGGATGCATGGCATTGATTTCGGCCGTCGACTTGACTGTTTCCCTTTTTCAGCTTGATTGCACGCCCAGGTCATAAGACATAGGCATATTAAAAGGCTATACTTCATAAGGAAAGTAGTTCTTTGGTCTATCGTAGTTTCTCTTTCCCTTTCCGTCTGTTTTTGCAGGAGCATCTCCAGATTTAGGTTCAAAGGCATTTTGAATTTTCTCGAGTCTTGTCGCACCTGTTTCTTCTCTTCTTGGAGCACTCTCCTCTCTTCTAGGTGCGCTATCCTCTCTTCGCGGTGCATATTCTCTCTTAGGACCAGCATCGTCTCTTCTCGGAGCTGAATCTGATCTTCTTGAAAATGAACGCTCAGAGCTCTTCTGTTCTCTATTGAAAAATCCACCTTCTCTCTTCTCATCGCGACCATAGCCTCCTCTGTCTCCACCGCCGCTTCTTCCGCCATCTCTGCGATCTCCACCACTTCTTCTATTTCCTCCGCCGTATGATCTCTCACCACCTCTTCTCTCGCCACCGCGGTCTCCGCCTCTATCCTCTCTTCCACCGCCTCCGCCTGTTTGGGCAGATGCTTTTTCAATTCTCACAGA
Source organism: Bacteroidota bacterium (assembly GCA_016713645.1). GTDB lineage: Bacteria > Bacteroidota > Bacteroidia > Chitinophagales > JADJOU01 > JADJOU01. The sequence continues at coordinate 37,675 of JADJOU010000038.1, read as the reverse complement.
ACGACCTTTCACTTGTACATTTTGCTTAAAGCCATCCATCACTTGATCAACCAATGCAATTTCCACTTCGAAGAAAGAGAACATGCCCTTCATATCAATTCTACCCACTGATGCGCCATTGATACCTGTTGTATCGAAAATCACCCTAAATAAATCTCCTCTCATCAAATCATCCAATGAGCCAATATTGATGAAGAACCGCTGGTATGCACCATTATTCTCTACCTTATTGGTTTGTTTATCTCTTCCCATTTCATTGAGATCATTGGCATCTTTGTAATAATCCAAGAATCGATTGAATTCAAGGGATGCAAATCTTCTAATCACCTCTTCTTTGCTCATTTCATTGAATTCCGCGTAGATTTTTTCCAAGTATGGAGAAATCAATTCGTCATTCACTTCCACATTATGCACCTTGTGCACCAAAGAGAATAATTGCTTCTCACAAACATCAAATCCATTTGGAATCTCACATTTGAGCAATCGCTTGCCAATCAATTTCTCGATTTCGCGAATCTTATATACATCTCTCGATAAAATCAAATTCATCGCAACACCTGTCTTACCAGCTCTTCCCGTTCTACCTGTTCTATGGGTATAACTCTCGATATCATCTGGCAATTGGTAATTGATTACGTGGGTAACATTGCTCACGTCGATTCCTCTTGCTGCTACATCTGTCGCAACGAGGATTTGAAGAGATTTCTCTCTATATCTATTCATAACGATATCTCGCTGTTGTTGCGTCAAATCACCATGAAGCGCATCGCTATTGTAACCATCGCGAATCAACATATCCGCAATTTCTTTGGTGTCGATTTTAATATTGCAAAATACAATCGCAAAAATGTCTGGGTTGTAATCCACCAAACGCTTTAGCGCAAGGTATTTATTCACCGATTTAACGACATAGTACTCATGCTCGATATTTACGTTACCTGTATTCACAGATACTTTCACCTCGATTGGGTTTTTCATGTATTTTTTAGAAATCTGTCTGATTTCGTTTGGCATAGTCGCCGTGAATAACCAAGTATTCTTTTCAGTTGGTGTATTCGAGAGAATTTCATTGATGCTCTCTTTAAAGCCCATATTGAGCATTTCATCTGCTTCATCAAGTACGATAACTTTGATGGCTTCGAAATTCACTTCTCCGCGCTCGATGATATCGATCATTCTGCCTGGCGTAGCCACGACAATTTGTACACCTCTTCTCAATTCTTTGATTTGAGCACCAATGCTCGCGCCGCCATATACAGCAACAGTTCTGAGGTTATCGCAATACTTAGAATATTTCTGAATATCGCTGGTGATTTGCAAACACAATTCCCTTGTAGGGCATAATACCAATGCTTGCGGTGTTTTGATGCTTACATCAATTTTTTCTAAAATTGGAATTCCAAATGCGGCAGTCTTACCTGTTCCTGTTTGTGCCAATCCCATCAAATCAATTCCATCCGCTAAAAGCAATGGAATACTTTGTTCTTGAATAGGTGTGGGTGTTTCGAAATTCAATTCGTCTAGCGCTTTAAGGATGCGCTCGCTCAATCCGAGTTCTCTAAAATTCATAAAAAATGTTTAAAATGAATAAAGTATATCACATTTTAAAAGGCTGGGCGCCATCAATGGCGGGACAAAAAGCTTATAGCTTGGCAGTTAAATGCAATACGTTCTATTCAAAAAATAAAATATATCGGGCGCAAAGGTAAGCTTTTATTTTTATAAGTCTGCTTTTTATTTGAATATTGACTAGTACTGCGTTCTAAAGCGCTGTGATTTATGTTAAAAAAACAATTTTTGTTTCATGCTCCTCCGTTCCTTAGATAGTTTGCTCAAGGAATAACCGAATACGAATTTAAATACTTAAAATGGGTTCAGGCCTACTGAATATTTTTAACATGCAATACTTTTGCCTAGAACTTAAAGAAAGAAATAATGGCATATAATCCCAATATCCATCACCGCAGGTCTGTTAGATTGAAAAACTATGACTATTCGAAAGAAGGAATGTATTTTATAACCATAAATTGCCACAAAAGAAATCATCTATTCGGGCATATTGAAAACAAAGAGATGATCTTGAATGACGCTGGTGAAATAGCCCATGCATGTTGGCTAGAAATACCAAGCCACTTCCCGCATGCGATACTGCACAATCATATCATCATGCCCAATCACATGCATGGCATCATCGAATTGATAACTCGCGCCAATGATGATGATGATACTATAAGGGCGAATAACAATTCGCCCGATAGTCATCCGCCCGATACCCATCCACACGATATCCATCCGCCCGATACCCATCCACACGATATCCATCCTCACGATATCCATCCACACGATATCCATCCGCCCGATCCCGCCATAGGGGCGAATAACAATGATCCCGCCATAGGGGCGAATAATTATTCGCCCCTATGGCGATCACCATCAAAAACAATTGGTTCAATTGTTCGTGGATATAAAATTGGCGTAACCAAATGGATGCGCCAAAACACCGACATCTATGATGTTTGGCAACGCAATTACTTTGTCAATATAATTCGCGATGAACTATCGTATCAAAACATAACCGATTACATCATTCATAATCCGAAAAAATGGGCAGAAGATACATTTCAAAAAAAATAAAACCCAATCACCCATCCAACATTCTATACAAACAAAAAAGGACGCACCTCTGGGTACGTCCTTTCATTTGCTCTTATAAATTAAATGCTTATTTGTTTGACAATGCTGCATTGATTGCCTTAATCATTCTAGGTACAGATTCCTCTTTACCCGGACTGATGACCTCACATTTTTCAAAATACGGTTTAGCAAGGCTGTAGAATTTGATTTGCTCTGTTTTCAATAATTCATACTTCTTATTATCCGCAGCACTCGTGCCCAATGCATTCATTCTTTTAATCACTTCATTGGCTCTCGTATTGTAATTCACACCCAAATTGTAATTGGCATTGTAATCATCTGGTGCCAATGAAAGTACTTTTTCGAAACACAACTTAGCTTCATCTAATTTTCCCATTTTCTCATTGGTCGTGCCCAAAAGATTTTGCAATACGGTATTGGTTGGATCGAGTTCGGTCGCTTTTTTAATTTTATCGATGGCTTGATCCTCTTTCTTCTCATCTAAATATGTCTGAATATCCAAGATCAATAGATTGATATCATTCGGGAAAGCCGTGTTTCCTGCTTGAATCATTTCACGCGCTTTCACTTTATCTCCCTTCTCCTTATACATAGTCGATAAAGTCACAAAGCCCTCTGCCGTTGGATTGGCTGTATTTTGTTTTGTGAGCATATCAATTGCCTTGTCCAACATGCCTGCATTGCGCGCCGTAATCATCAAATTCTTGTCCAAATCTGCATTGGTCACTTCTGTTGTCTGCTTAGTATCTTTGTTTACATAAGAGAGCGTCTCTCCATTTTTCACTAGAAATTGTAAAATCGTCTTGGTCTTTTCGAAGGTTTCATAAGATTTCACATATTCTTTTTTCTGATAAAAATCTATTCCATCATTGTAAAATCGAAAACCCGCTTGCTTTACATAAGATACAGCATTCGCTCTATTCTCAAACTTTGGATCTAATTCAATCGCTTTTTCAAAAGACTCAACAGCAACTTGCGCATCTGTTACACTCTTTTGTGCAGCACTCTGTGGCTTGTCATAAGATGTTTGATAGATCAATCCGCGCACATACCATGTCTCGGATTTAATTCCCGTTTTTGGATCAGCGATTGCCTGATCGATATAATTGCGCGCTTTTTCCAATACAGCATAATCATTCTCTCGATTGAATTCATCCAAATAGGACTTTGCTGATGATAATTTAAGACCTTGAGCCATTGCAGTCATTTGCAAACTGATAATAGCGATAAAAAGAAGTTGTTTCATGCTGAATAGTTGAATTTTGTGGCACAAAACTACATTTTCTTTTAATTAATCAACTTAAAAAAACTGAAATATTTTTATAAAGAGAATTGGAATAAACTGCCTAACTTTATACGATGAAGTGGTTAGCTCTTATTACACTTATTTATGGAGAAATAGTTGCCCAAAGTCCGATTTACAATCCTGGGCTAATTGATGAAATTGTCCAATGCGAACAAAAATCACATTCCATCTCAAAAAAATCAAGTAGAAATGCACTTCCCAGAGAATTTGACTTGATTTATGAATCCATTCGTTTGACCGTAAATCCTTCAGAGAAATACATTCGCGGCAATATTGAATTCCGAGTGAAATCCCTTGTACAAGGGTTGAATTACCTCACCATCGACTGCAGCGATAGTTTAAAAGTAAATTCCGTATTAAACAGAACAGGTCAATTCATTGGCTATCACAAGAACAATAAAGTTCATATTCAATTGAAAAATTTGACTTTTGGTCAATTTGATACTTTTTTCATTGCCTATGAAGGCATCCCGCCTACTACTGGTTTAGGATCTTTTAGTTGTGACTATCACGGTTCCAATATTCCCATTCTCTCTACCCTTTCAGAACCTTATGGTGCGAGTGATTGGATGCCATGTACCAATGATTTGGAGGATAAAATTGATTCGCTAGATATCTATATCACTTGTCCAGAAAAATATCAAACGGCCACCAATGGTTTATTGATCAATAAGACTTCCTCTATGGGAAAATCGACTTTTCATTGGAAGCATAACTATCCCATTGCCACTTATTTAATAGCCATCGCGGTGACAGAATACGCGATCTTCATCGATTCATGTCAATTAAAGAGTAGTAGACTTCCCGTCTATCAATTTATGTATCGGGAAGATTCGCTCAATCAAGCCAATCAATTTGATATCAGTAAAAAGTTAATTCAATTATTTGATTCCCTCATAGGCGAATACCCTTTCATCAAAGAGAAGTATGGACATGCTCAGTGGAATAAGGGCGGCGGCATGGAGCATCAAACTATGTCCTTTATGAAGGACCTCAATTTTGAATTAAATGCGCACGAATTGGCGCATCAGTGGTTTGGAAATAAAATCACCTGTCAATCTTGGGGCGATATCTGGCTCAATGAGGGCTTTGCGACCTATTTGACAGGCATCGCCTACGAACATTTAGCGCCCATTTATTTCCCGCTATTCATTCAAACACAGATGAGGCGAATTATGTATCAGAGTGCTGGCTCTGTCTATTGCACAGATACAATGAATGTTGGGAGGATATTTGACAATAGATTATCCTATTCAAAAGGCGCTATGATATTGCATCAATTGAGATGGTTGATTGGAGATACGGCATTTTATAAAGCCTTGCGCAATTATGCAGCTGATTCCAATTTGACGTATCAATTTGCAACTTCGTCAAAACTAATTCAACATTTTGAAAGTGCTTCGTCCATGGATTTAAAAGGGTATTTTCAAAATTGGCTCTACGGGGAAGGCTATCCCATTTATTTGTTTAAATTGAATAAAGCGGAAAAGCGCATGATTGTCGCTCAAAACACGACACATCCCTCCGTCACTTTCTATAAAATGAAAATCCCTGTCTCTATCTATGCAGGCGGATCTAAAACAAATCTTGTTTTAGACTATACGTATAATCAACAAGAATTTCCGCTCAATGTCCTTGGCACCATAGATTCCATCAAAATAGATCCAGATAATTGGTTGATTGGTAAAAAGATTATTCGTGAAGGGTTGAGTGAAATCATCGTGGCGAATAACCCCGTACAGAATAGTTTAATTCTCTTCTCTTCTTCTCCAGATGAAGTCATAGAGTTGGTCCAAATTGTCCAATTAGATGGAAAAAAATGCATGGAAATACTCGTTCAATCAAACATTGCGACCATGGATGTATCGAAACTAGCGCGAAACTTTTACTTGGTGCACACAAAGACCAATAAAGGATATTTCACAGAGAAAATTTGGAAGGAATAAATGGATTGAATTAGTCTTGAAGGCCCCTGCCCGATTTCAAGATTTTATTCTCCGCGGTGAATTCTTTCATCAATCTGTCTAGGACACCATTGACAAATTCTTTAGATTTAGGTGGACTATACATCTTGCACAAATCGATGTATTCATTCATCGTCACTTTGAGCGGAATGGTTGGAAAATTCAACATTTCACCAATCGCCATTTTCAAAATAATCAAATCAGTTTTAGCGATTCGCTCCGTCTCCCATCCCTTTAACTTAGGTTCGATAATCTTATCGTATTCTTGAGATTTGTTTATTGTCAACCTCAATAAATCAAAAGCATATTCTCTTTCCTCTTCCCAATCATCGAATCCCAATTCAAAATTGGTCTTATTGTTCAAATTGAAATTCTTTATAGAGCGCTTCAATGAAAAACAAATCAATTCAGTATCGTCGTAGACATTGATGAAATAGGATTCAAGGTGATTGATTAAATCCTCTTCTTTGCCAAAAATTTTCTTGATGATGTATTGAAAAACTTCTTTGTCGTCGTCAATAGTCGGTTCGGCAATGCTGGTATATTTTTTATACTCTGCAGATTCCAATAATTTAAAGAAATAGTCTTTAACGATAGATTCATCGAGATGCTGATGTGTTCGATATTTCTTGACGATTTTATTGAATATAGGATTGTCGTGGATATAGTTGACAATGGTAGATTTCCCAATATTCGTATTGATATTTTTCTCTTCCTCCGTGAGCAAATACTTCGATTTCTGCATATCTGCATAGATGAATACATAGCGTGCAATCTCCACAAAATAAAGCAGATAGACCAAATTGATTTCGATGGTTCTATCGACATTTTCTTGAAGCATTTTCTCTGCAAACACCAAATCTTGCTCTCCACCAATCTCACTGGCGTAGATGGTTTGCATTACTTTTACACGTATACTTCTTCTACTGATCATAATAAATTATTACTCGCGCGCTCTTCACGCGAATTTGCTTTCTATCTTCTGCCGTTCAATGTTCTGGCACTTTCAATTCTCTGTTTTGCGATTTTAATCGCGGCCTCTTGATTATTGATATTCTCTTTATCTGAGAGGGCAAATATCTCTAAAGATCGATCGTATATCTTCTCGATGAATTTCATAGAGCGCTCTTCGTTGTATTCTCCACAAACTTCGATATAGCAATTGATTACACCGCCTGCATTGATCAAGAAATCTGGAGCGTAAACGATACCTCTTTGCTTGACTATATCTCCATGTATTTTCTCAGATTGCAATTGATTATTGGCAGCACCTGCGATTATGGAACATTTCAAATGCTCTAAGGTGTCATTATTGACTGTTGCACCGAGTGCACAAGGCGCATAGATATCACAAGGATGTGTATATACATCTTTTACATCGATGACATTGACTTGGTGCTTATCAGTCACCAATTTGATATTGTTTTGATTGATATCGCAAATACTGACGATAGCCCCTTCTTTCAATAAATGGTCTACCAAATAATAACCCACATGCCCAACACCTTGCACAGTAATTTTCAATCCTGTAAGTGAATCATTTCCTTTGGCCTTTTTGCACGAAGCTTTCATTCCGAGATAAACACCATAAGCGGTAAAGGGAGATGGATCTCCACTTCCATTGAGGTATTTTGGCTTGCCCGCGACATGCTTGGTCTCTTGGAAAATATATTCGATATCTTGGGTGCTCGTTCCTACGTCTTCTGCTGTGATATACTTGCCACCAAGGCTATCGACAAACTTTCCATATCTCCTCCACATCATTTCTGATTTATCCTTGTGAGAATCGCCAATGATTACAGCCTTTCCCCCACCTAGATTAATTCCACTAATGGCCGACTTAAAAGTCATTCCTCTAGAGAGCCTCAATACATCGACCAAGGCATCAGATTCATGCTGGTAATTCCACATACGCGTACCGCCCAAAGAGGGTCCGAGCGAAGTGTCATGAATAGCGATGATTGATTTTAATCCAGTTGCTGGATCATTGCAGAACACGACTTGTTCGTGTTCATAATCTTTTAATAATTCAAAAGATTGATAGAAGCGTGATTTGACAAAGAACTTGACATGAATATGCTTTAATTGAAAAGCCCAAAAGTAGAATTAATTATTCAAAACAAAATAGAAATTGTTTAGAAAAAATCACATTTCCAATAGCCATGCTTTATCCCATTCCTTGAGTATTTCCAAACGCTTCGCCTGCATTTTTTCTTTTGTTCCTTTTGCGATACATACCCGGAATATTTTTTGGGTCGGCATATTCATGAGAAAGAAATTTTCTTTTCCTTTTGCATTCAATTTATCGACATAAGCCTCTCCATCCTTTTTTTGATTTGAATGAGGCAACCACGAGATAATACTTTTCGATGGCTGTTTCTCTAATCTGCGCATGTGAGCTAGGTACAAAAAATATCAAAAGAAAAAAGAGAGAGAATACTTTAATTGGATTCATAATAGCATGACTATTTTATAAACGAATAAATACTGATTAGACTACAAAATAAAGTTAAAAAATTATACAAATAAGAAATGTTTATAAAAAAGAGATTGGAAGTTTTGTTTTATTTATAACTTAGCATGTCCATGCAGGGTTCGCTAGTTTGACAATCTAACATATATTTATTACCGAACCGCATACTTTTGGATACAATGGCGGGCTTCAGACCATCGACTTGTCTGGTTTACTCTTTGGAGTACAAGAAGATTACAGCGTATAGAACAAAAGTGGTTCAAATCCTATTTTTGAGGTTGTACCAACTCCTCGCTCTGCATGGATTTTTAAATTAAAAAGCCCTCCATTTTCATGGAGGGCTTTTTAAATTTATCTTAGAAATCGCTTATTTTTCTACAACAATTCTTTGAATTGTTTTCTCATTAGCGCTTTCAATCTTGATGAAGTAAATACCATTTGCACGGTTCTCGAAAGAAACTTGCTCTTTTGTAAATGCACTTGCACCAATTGATTTAGTTTCAAGGACATTGCCCATTACATCAACAACTGTCATCACAGCATTATTCTCTAAATTCGTGATTTCTACATTTACAGAACTTGAAGTTGGAATAGGGAAGATACTCACTGATGTATTAGCACCGATATTTGAGATCGCATTTTTACAAGCTGGATCATTTTGAGCCTTTACAGCAACTGTTTTAGTTACTGGAGCAGCTTTACATTGATCAGAAGTTCTTGTAGCATTCAACGTAAGAGCAACATTTCCTGTTGAAGGGAAAACCACTTTGCCATCGATATCTGTAGTAGTTGTAACACCAACAACTGACCATGCAAAATCCCATCCTGATTTCTCTGTAGATGTATTAGTAATCGTATTTGCTCTATTTTGGCAGAAAACAACACCTGCACCACTGTTTGTAAAGTTCAATGTATTGTTTACCCCTGCGTTCAATACTTTAACAGATGCAGTTGCAGAACAACCAATGATATTAGTTACAGTCACTGTATAAATTCCAACATCTTTGCTACTCACATTTTTTGTAGTCTCACCAGTAGACCAAGCATACGTATTTGCAGTTGTTGTAAACCCTGTCAAAACAGAATTGATTGAAGTAGTTGTAAGGCAAGTAATTGTTTTATCAGCACCTAAGTCTGCACCAATAGATCTAGATTGAATTGTCAATCCACAAACTGCTGTGCTAGTTCCTTCTGTAATTGTTACTGTATAAGACTTGTTTCCAACTGAATGTGTAAATGTTGGCGTACCAGATGTTGAATCATCTAAATCAGTTCCAGACGACCATTTGTAAGTAACATTTTGAGTCGTATTACCAGCAACTACACAGAATAATTTTGTTTGGTCGCCTTTACATACTTTGTAGAATTCACTAGCTGCAATGCTTGCTGCTGCAGCATTGTATCCTAAATGTTGGTTTGGAATAGCCACACAGCTAAAATCAACTGAATCTTTCACATTAGCTTCGATCCACAATGAACCAAAAGGAATATGCTTACAAACGATTGTTGTGCTTGTGAAAGAAATACCATTCCAAGATTGCAATGGACCTGTAATATCAGCTCCACCGTTTCCTTGTTTCAAGTTCAAAAAGCAGAAACTGTTGTTTACCCAAGCTGGTGTAAACATTCCACCACTTTGACAGTCAGGCTTAACAATATTTTTAGTGTAAAGTGTAAAGTCATTTTGCAATGAACCTACAAATTGTACAGCTACACCAAAGCTCTTTCCTTTAGCCAACCATTTTTGAACTGGTCTTGTCAATCTAGTTCCCAATCCACCTGTAAAGATAGATGGACCAGTTAATGGACCAGTCAAATACATCGTATCAACATATAGGAATGAAGAAACGGTATTTTGAATATCTCCAGAAGGGAAAGATCTGTTAACATTGTCTACATCAAAAACATAGATATACAATGTATCAGTTACTGCATTATTTTTTCTATTGTAATTACAGTTTACATAAACTGAATCAATATAGAGTTTCGAAGCACTTCTACTAACGAAATATGGCGCATTCAATTGTCCATCAAATGTCGTTGCTGAAGGCAATGAGTCAAACAATACAGCACCGTATTTCAAAGAGAAAATACTATCTGGTGGGAAATTTCTGTTTACATCCCAAGGGTACAATAAAGATGGATTAGTCAAAAACCCCTCTGATTGATCTTCGATTCCTCTAGTAAAAGAGGCAAAAGACAATCTTGAGATGGTATCATAAGATCCTCTTGAACCTTTTCTAGCGCCTTGATACTTGGCCTCATTTTTTAAGAATTCTTTGGAAACTTCTAATGGTTTCCTGTTGTACATTTCCGTCACCTGCGCTGATGCGAATTGGCAAGTAAATGCGACTGATAATAAAAGTAGTAATTTTCTCATTGGAATAATTTTTTTAAAAATTGTTTGCAAAAATAACGATTAATATGAATTGTAAATATTTATTTTTTAAGGTCATGATAACAATATCGACACAAAGGCTCATATGATTCTTTTTCTCCAAGTAAAACCTGTTTGTCACTGCCCACAAGTCGATGCGAATAAAGAGATGGATTGCCACATTGCATGCACACCGCCTGCACTTTCGTGATAAATTCTGCAATGGCGAGCAATTGAGGAATCACCCCAAATGGCTTGCCCGTATAATCCATATCCAATCCCGCCACAATCACCCTGACACCTCGATTAGCCAAAACATTGCAAACTTCTGGCAACTGATCGTCAAAGAATTGGGCTTCATCGATTCCCACCACTTCAATGTCACTCGAAAGCAAGAGGATATTTTCTGAACTGCTCACCGGCGTAGATAAAATCGAATTTTTATCATGCGAGACGACCATTTCATCATGGTAGCGATTGTCGAGTTGAGGCTTAAAAATCTCTACCTTTTTATTGGCAAATTTCGCGCGCTTCAATCTCCGAATCAACTCCTCTGTCTTCCCAGAAAACATAGAACCGCAAATTACTTCTATCCATCCTCGTTTTTCTGTTTTAATTTGTGGCTCAATGAACATCTTTGTAAAGCAAATTTAGTTTAATTAGCAAATATTATCAAAATTCAAAAGAATGAATGCAACAATTTTTAAAGAACTTGAAACTTTATATGAGAAGCTCTCTGTGGCGCATCGGAATTTCACGGAAAATGGCTCTTTTATTGAGAGAGACATTTTATTAGATAAAATTAAACAATATTTTGAATTGGTGAGAAATGGGAACTTTGCTGATATTCCTGCTAAACAATCCATAGAGCTTGAAAATAAGAAAATCGAGGAAATTCCTGCCCCTTTAATAAATCAAACAATTGAAATTCAAAACAATGCAAAAAACGAAACCTTATCGACCTTAAGGGACGAGCCAGCCAAAAGACTAGAAGAACAGCACGATTTGCCCATATTTGCCCTCAAATCAATTGTTCCCGAGGAGGAGCATGATGAACAAACTAAAAAACAAGAAGACTTGCCCATTTTTGCGCTAAAATCCATTGTTCCAGAAGATGAAAATGAAACGACAGAGAATTCCAATCCTCCCATTGAAACGCCAAAATATGAAGTGGAGCGCAAGCCAGAATACATCCGCGAAAACCCAATAAATTCGAACATTCCTACGAATAAAAAACCCGTCGAAGATTACCTCGATTTCAATTCAAGATTTGGTTTGGTTCACTATTTTTTCATCAATAAAGTAGATCAATTCGATACAACCTTACAGCGAATCAATGCCGCAACAACGTTGGGCGAGATGAAGCGCATCGTCGATGAGGTCGCACAAACCAACGGTGTTTCGCAGAATAGCGAACATTACGACATGATGATTCAAATTATTCAGCGATTTGCTCGCGGATAAGCTCATTGATGGCGTTCAAGCCCTGCTTAACTTGATTTAATTGAGCATCATCAAAATCTAGATGCGTGACCATGCGGATGGTATTTTTCCCAAATGGCACCGCTCGAATTCCTTGCTCTGCCAATAATTGAAGAAAGCCATCATTATTGAGCGAATCGATGATTTCAAACAAGACGATATTGGATTCCACGGGATATAAGTATTTCACAAAAGAAGCATTGACTAGATAGGCTCCAATGGTCTTTGCCCTTCTATGGTCTTCTTTGATCAGGGGTAAATTGTTTTCTAAAGCGTAAATACAGGCTGCCGCTAATATACCTGCTTGGCGCATGCCACCGCCAAAGGCTTTGCGCCATTTTCGCGCACGCGCAATAAACTCCTCATCGCCCAATAAAACAGAGCCGATTGGACAACCCAATCCCTTGCTGAAACAGATGGATATTGAATCAAAAATGCGCCCATAGTCCGTAGGCTGCTGATTCGTCTCTGCCAAGGCATTAAAGAGCCGTGCACCATCTAAGTGATATTTCAAACCATTCGCGCTGCAGGTCTCCCCTATTTTCTTCAATTCTTCGAAATTCCAAATGCTTCCACCGCCTTTATTCACGGTATTCTCTGCGCATACCAACTTCGTATTGGGCATCCAATCCACCTTCGGATTGATGGAATTTAGAACATCTTCCGATGTAAATCTGCCTCTATCGCCTTTCAACAATTTGATAGAAACCCCAGAATGTATGGCCCATCCACCGTTCTCGGCATTGTAAATATGACTCAATTCATCGCAGATAATCTCATCCATGGGATTGGTATGGCATTTAATCGCCATTTGGTTGCACATAACCCCAGAAGGGAAGAAAAGTCCTGCTTCCATGCCAAACATCGCGGCCAATTTCGATTGCAATTCGAGCAAGGTCGGATCCTCCTTGAATACATCATCTCCTAATGGCGCTTTCATCATCGCCTCCATCATGCCTTTCGATGGCTTTGTCAGGGTATCAGATCTCAAATCTATCATCTCGCTTTGTTTTTATATGAAATTGTATTGCACATGCGATAAATTGCATGTTGGTATTATGCTTGCAATTTTAAGTAAAAAAAAACCAATATCGACTTTCATTGAGGGCTAAATACATTCTTTGGTAAAAAACGAATGTTCTACTTATTACTTGGAAAGATATTGCCATTAGCAAAATCAAACTTAAAAAACATTAAACTGGCCTAGATTTGTTTTGAATATAAACCTGCAATTAAAAAATTTGTATCTTTGCGCCCAGCTAAAAAAACTATATTATGTCAACAAAAGGCGATAACGAATTCTACTGGTCAGACGCACCAGAACCACATACAGGAAGAAGGCGAGAGATGTTGAAAAAATACCCCCATATCAAGGAGTTATTTACATTCAACCCCATGTTGGCAATATCCTCCACATTTTGGGTCATATTGCAAATGTTTGTCGCATTTAATATTCACCGCGTATTTGAATATTTCGAATCCCCTTTTGCAAGTTGGTCTGTATTTGTATTGGTCACCTATTTCGTCGGTGCGACTATCGCGCACGGATTGTTTTTAGCTATCCACGAACTCACGCATTACTTGGCATTCAAATCAAAAGCAGCCAATAATATAGCTGCATTTATTGCAAATATCCCTATCGTATTGCCTTATGCCATGTCATTTAAATACTACCACGCCTTGCACCACTGGTCACAGGGAAAAGATGGCGTAGATGCCGATATTCCTTTGGAGTCAGAAGCGAAATTGTTTACAGGTGTATTCGGTAAATTCATTTGGTATATCAATCAAATTTTCTTCTATGCTCTCAGACCGATGTTTGTCAAAAAAATGAACCTGGACGCATGGACAATTGCCAATATCATCTTCCAATTATCTGCCATGGGCGTTTGTATCTATTTTATGAGTTGGTATGGTCTATTTTATCTCTTGCTTTCATTGGTATTTGCAGGTGGATTGCATCCTACTTCAGGACACTTTATTGCAGAGCACTATGTATTCGACGAAGGACAAGAGACTTATTCTTACTATGGTCCATTGAATCTAGTCACCTATAATGTGGGCTATCACAACGAGCACCATGATTTCCCTTATATTCCAGGAAAGAGACTTCCAGAATTGAGAAAATTAGCTCCAGAGTATTACGAGAATTTAAAGTCTTATGATTCTTACCTCAAAGTCATCTATCGCTTTATCAGCGATAAGAGCATTACGCTTTTTTCAAGGACGAAGAGGAATCAATAATCAATGCCTCACAATAAATCGCTGGTGAATTTTCTCACCATCGATGAGCAATTCAATATAATATACCCCATCATTTAATTGGGACACATCAAATACATTTTCTGATTTCACAGGAATAAACATCCTCTGTCCATTCTGATTGTAAAATTCAATTTCAAAACCTACTAAAGGCGAGAAGTCAATATGCAGGAGATCAGAAACGGGTGAGGGGTAGATATTAAGTGAAAAGTTTTTCACATCATAAATATTTGATGGATTTATAAAACTAGTATCTAGTATCTCCATTTTTCCATAAAATACCCTATTTAATTCCTTGCTAATATATTTAATATAAGAAGATGAATAATTTCTTCGACGAAAAGTATCTATTGAAAAAATACCACAAGTGCTTCCTGATGCCAATAAAGTTGAATCTTTGTAAACATCCATCATATTAAACTGAAACCAGTTTACGACAGTATTGATGAATTTTGTCTTAATCCAAAAATACTCTAATTTCTTTGTCTGAGGATTGTACAATTTGTAATTCACATAAGACCAAGAAACAACAGTATCAAATCTTAAAGTGTCAATCTGAGAAAAATTTAAAGGGTAATCACTACCATTCAATCTATAAACAGTATCTAATTTTTGCGATAGAAATTGCAAATTTGTTTGATCATTTATTGAAACATTTTTAATATAATATATGAAAAAAGAATTTTTAATAATCATGTCTTTCCTATTATCTCCATCCCAGTCTTCAAATACAATCTGATTGTTAGAAAAATCAATCGTTTGACTTTTATAATAAGGATCTTGCGGGTTTATATTGGTAATTTGTTGTGGTGAAAAGTATCCCGTATCTTTTTAAATCAAATACAAAAAGTGGTTTAGAATTATTACCAAATCGATAGACCCAGAGTACCCATCACAATTTAAATCTTCTACTTGCAAAGAATTATCATTCGCGAACCTGACGAACTGTCAACTCCTGCGTAAGAGATTGAGAAGTAATACCATTATTTGACTGTGGATAAACCAATATTCTCCGATTGTTACTCGCCCAATTACTTGCAATATCTACAACAATATCATCTTTCCCATCGTGATTATTATCCACCACTTTCAATGCTTGAACGTAGCCAGGTAAATATTTTATTTGAATGTCAAATGAACCACTATCTTTTTGAATATAAAGGCACATTCGTGTATCTAATTCTGTTGAATAAGTGACGAAATCAGTTTTACCATCTGAATTAAAATCACCAGTTAGCAATCGTGTTCTTCGATTCGGAATTAAATTTTAAATAGATAGGAGCGAAAGAATCATTTGCATATTGAAATAAAATGTATATATCAGTTCCTATACTAAATGTACTAGACGAAATTAAATCAAAATACCCGTCCTTATTTATATCTGCAACAATAAACTCACTAGTCGCACTAGGCTTATTAATATGTATGTTTTTTCTTATAAACGAACTTGAGTCTTGCCTATATAATATTCCAATAGTATCTTTATTTCGGAATATCACATCTTTTTTACAATCATTATTTAGGTCAGAAATACCCATAAATCCAAAATAATTTCCCAAAATTTGACCAAAATCAAACCAACCAAAACCCAAACACAAAAAAAACAAGTGACCTCCAAATTCATGTGAATTTGTATTTATAACTATAAATTCTATTGAAATAAACTACTTGATTCTATAAGTGTATAGATTTGATTTGAAAATAAAAATAGTCATTGTATCAAACTTATCAAATAAATTATTATAAGAGGTATGTTCCCAACATTCATTTTTGCCTTGACTCGGAAACAAGAAACGTTCGTTTATAATTTTGTTATTTAAAGAATCAAACTGATAAGGTGGTACGCCATAACTATCAACAAATGAAACATCATAAACAATAGTATCTTTTGTACAGTTTTCAATGACTAATCTGCAATCTGGTTTAACGCATGCCCTAGTAAGAAAAATTAAAGCAAGAATAAATAGGTTTATAAATTGCATGTGAAATAGTGTCTGGAATTTAAAGATATTAATTTTTCTAGACTATCGCACTATCAATTTATATAATACGCTGATTTTGTATTTCGCGTAAGCAATTCCCCCTTCGGGGGTTAGGGGGCCTACAAATTCCCTCTCAATTCCTGCTCTCTTTCAATGCTCTCGAAAAGTGCTTTAAAATTGCCTTTGCCAAATGATTTGGCACCGCAGCGCTGAATGATTTCAAAAAACAAAGTCGGTCTATCTTCCAATGGTTTTGTAAATATCTGCAATAGATATCCCTCATCATCGCGGTCGATCAAAATATTTAATTTGCGCAATGGCGCTAAATCTTCTTTAATCGTACCCACTCTATCCAATACATCTTCGTAATAATTATCCGGAACGTATAAAAACTCCACGCCGCGATTTCTCAATTCTGTTACTGTGGTAATGATATCATCTGTCGCAATGGCTATGTGCTGCACGCCCGCCGTTTTATAGAAATCCAAATACTCCTCGATCTGGGATTTTTTCTTTCCATCTGCTGGCTCATTCAATGGGAATTTTACATAGCCATTGCCATTCGTCACCACTTTGCTCATCAAAGCCGTATACTCTGTAGAGATATCTTTATCGTCAAAAGTCGCCAATAGACTAAAGCCCATTACTTTCTCATAAAAATTTACCCATTCATCCATCTTGCCCAATTCCACATTGCCCACACAGTGATCGACATATTTCAATCCTGTTGAAACTGATTTATAAGCACTCTTGGCCGCTTTAAATCCTGGCATAAATGCGCCTTTGTAATTCTTGCGCTCCACGAATGTATGAATCGTCTCACCATATGTTTTAATTGAAGCAGTGATCACTTCTCCAAATTCATCTGTCAATACTTTAGGCTCATGAACTGCTACTGCACCCCTAGAAACCGTCTCATGAAAACTCTTGCGCGCATCATCCACCCACAATGCCAATACTTTTACCCCATCGCCGTGCAATTTGCAGTGCTCAGAGATTTCAGAATTGGGATCCATAGAAGTAGTCAAAACAAAACGCAATTTATCTTGTTGCAAAACATAAGAAGCTCTATCTCGAACACCCGTCTCAGGGCCTGTATAGGCGACCAATTCAAATCCAAATGCCGCTTGATAAAAATAAGCTGCTTGTTTGGCATTGCCCACATAAAACTCTACATAATCCGTCCCTAATAGGGGTAAAAAATCGATTGTCTCTGTCGATGCATTCATCGTTGCTGTTTCCATAAAATAAAATTAGGTTGTAAAAATAGGGAAATATTCATTTTACATGCAGAAAACTGAAAAACACCCTCTAAGGCCTTGCAAATAGGCAATTCTTGTGTTTTTTTTGATTATTCCTCTTCCATCGGAATTCCCTTGCAGAGCGTGTCAATTTCGCGCTGGATATTCTTATAGCGCGTTTTTTGAATATTCGCTGAACCCAATAATTCAATATTGCTACAGATCTCCTTGCATAAAACGATATTCTTATCCAATAGAAGGCGCTTTTCGCCATTGGTGATGGTCGTCAAACAGGTAATTGGGTAGAGGGTAGATTGATCGATCCAATTCTTTAAATTATTATCCACTGGATAGTTCCAACCAACCAAATGCAAGCCTGCGCAATTCGCATATTGTATAGCATCATCCGTGAATTTCGTATTGGTCACCAACTAACCCTGATGGCGCAGTATGTCGTGCCCAGGCAATTTTTTCCAAGTGACTTCGACATCTTTAAATCTGGAATTAATATAGAGCGGGATTTTCACATCGCATGAAATACCTGGATAATTGTGGTATTTGCATTCAATCATAAAAAAATCACTGTCTTTACTCGCGATGACATCGATTTCATGGCTCACACATTGCCCTTCCACCGTGGTTCCCACCTCTGTACGATACCCTCGAAATTTCATGATTTCAGAAAAATATTTTTCGAAAGGAAAACCCGATGGACCCAATTCCATGATGGCTGATTTCAATTTATAGCGCGCTGCATAATGCGTCGATGCCTTTTTGAGCAAACCAAAGGCGAGTTTGTAGATATTCTTCGTAGGCATGCCCTCGTAGAGTTCTCGCTTGACTTCTTCAATCACGGAGGCAATCACTTCATTGCTCGCTCCAGATCGATGCAGGGATACTTTCAATTTCTCCTCAGAGAAAGGAACTTGTTCTCCTGAGGCCTTGGTTATTTTTACAGAATCTCTTTTCACACTCATACAATTTACCTTTTAAAAATCAATTCCCACTGCGCATCAATTTCTCAATCTCTTTCACAGGGATACTTCCATAACTCAAGAATTTTTCGTGAAATAATCGAAGCAATTCTGGTTTCTCTCTGCAAGCAGGGCAAATTTTATTTCTCAATTCAAGTATTTGAGAAAAGCCCGAGAAATAGCTGCACAATTGCACGTCAGACAAGGTAGCTCTTTTCCACTTGCCCTCTGCTTCTTTTTGTTGTTGAAAGGCATGAATGGTCAATAAATTCATCGCATCTTCTTTTTTCAAATCTTTGGTATGGATGGAAATATCTAAAATGGTATTGCACACCGAGCGCAAATTCCATTTATAATACATCAACCACATCTCTGCAGTGCTGTCGCCATAGCCATTTTCCAGCATCATCAATTCACTATACACGGCCCATCCCTCTATCATGGAATTATTTCCAAATAGGGATTTAATCAGCGAAGGCGCTCTATTCGAATAAATCAATTGAACATAATGACCGGGAATGGCCTCGTGGATATTGAGTATTTGTAGGATATAGTCATTGTACTCCCTCAAATAAGATTCTTTATCCTCTGGAGACCAACCTGAAAGCGAACCTACATTGTAATAGGTATTACCATTTTTCTCGTAGGGACCAGGAGACGAGATGGATGCTCCTGCAACGCCCGCCATATATTCAGGTTCGCGGCGCACGACGAGCGGCTTGGTTGGGTCCATACCAATCAACTTTTTATCGTTGACAAATTTCACGAGTGCGGGAATTTGTTTTTCAATAGTCGACTGAAAACTATCGGCCTCACAATGACTAGCTGAGAGCGTATCGATCATCATTTTGATCTTTCTCAAATTTGACCGTGGATGCACTTTATTGCCGAAATACTTGGGCCATAATTGATCTGTCAGCTTAGACATCTCCGTATGCAAAAATTGCTTTCTCGCCAATGCCCTTTGGAATATGGTATCGGGGTGCTCAAAGATTTCATTCTTGAATTTCGTTTCATACAAATCTTTGCCCAATCTAAACGATCTCGGATTTGGATTATCCAAACTATCCAATTTATTGATATAGTTCTTTACCGCTTTACTTGCCGCCTCACAGCGCGCTGAAAAAGTTCGCTTCACTACTCCTGGCAATCCACTTCTAGTGACAGCATCCATGATTTCATTGTCGAATACATTGATGGCATTTCGGTGTTGATCGATGGCGAGTTTGGTATGCTCTGCAGTGGGGTTTTTAATATTGGCCAATGCAGCATCATAGTATGCTGGAACATTTTCCAGTTTCTTGAAAATATTTTTCAAGCGCAACTCACGAGGTGCATAGTTCTCATGCAACAAATAAGAGAATGTGCCGCATAGATTGTAGGAAGCGGGATTCCATTCATAGCTCTTTAATTTTCGAAGATTCCAAAATGAGGAAGTGATGAAATTCTTTATCAATTTCAAATCCGTTTCATCGCTTAAATTCTTTGTTTTAACCGTCGACAAGAGTTTAAATTGCGCATTTAGAAAGGCCATTTCTTTGACTCGATTCATTGAATCTGGAATGATGAGCACAGAGTCGTAATTGTGGAACCCGACAGATGAAGCCCAATCTGGATAGGTCTTCCAAAGATTTTGAACAAATTGCTCCTTGAATGTATTGACATCCATCTGAGCATTTCCTGCGAAAGAAATCGCGAGGAAGAAAAATAAAACGATGCGCTTTTTGATCATCACAAAATTATAGTTTAGAAAAGTTTTCGAAGAAATACGGGATGGTTTCAATGCCTTTGTAGAAATTGAACAAGCCGTATTTTTCATTGGGAGAGTGAATAGAATCGCTGTCTAAGCCAAATCCCATCAAGACAGATTTTACATTCAATACGCGTTCAAACATGGTAACTATGGGAATAGAACCACCTGTTCTGAGTGGAATAGGACGCACGCCATAAGTAGTCTCTATGGCCTTTTCTGCAGCTCTATATGCTTTGCTATCCGTTGGTGTAACTGCGGCTTCACCGCCGTGATGCGGGCGCACGATTACTTTGACAGATTTAGGAGCGATGGAATTAAAATAATCTGAAAACAATTTGGTCACTTTATCTGAATGTTGGTTGGGCACCAAGCGCATTGATATTTTTGCGAATGCTTTGGATGGCAAAACGGTCTTCGCGCCTTCGCCTATATAGCCACCCCAGATGCCATTCACATCGAGTGTCGGTCTGATAGAAACCCTTTCTAAAATGGTAAAATCTTTTTCGCCAAAAACATCATCGATGTCCAATGCAGCTTTGTAATCTTTCAAATCAAACGGCGCAGTCGCCATCATATCGCGCTCTTCTTTTGAGACGTCGGCGACATCATCATAGAATCCAGGGATGGTAATTTTTCCATTTTCATCGTGCATAGTAGCAATCATCTTGGATAAGATATTGATGGGATTGGCGACAGCACCGCCATAGACACCAGAGTGCAAATCTCTATTCGGACCAGTCACTTCTACTTCTAAATAAGATAAACCGCGCAATCCTGTGGTGATGCTCGGTTGCTCATTGGATATCATCGAGGTGTCAGAAATCAAAACAGCATCGCATGCCAATCTCGCTTTATTGGCTGTGGCAAAGGTCTCCAAATTGGATGAACCCACTTCCTCCTCTCCTTCTATCATGAATTTGACATTGCACGGAAGACAATTGTTTTTCATCATCATCTCAAAAGCCTTGATATGCATATACATTTGACATTTAACAACTGCACTTCCCCTTGCAAAAATATACCCATCTTTGATCACAGGACCGAATGGTGGTGAATGCCATAGATCGATTGGATCAGCAGGCTGCACATCATAGTGGCCATAACAAAGAACAGTCGGTTTACTCGAGTCGATGATCTTCTCTCCATAGACGATGGGATAGCCAGCTGTAGGACAAATCTCCACCTTATCAGCACCTGCTTCGATCAACCTCATTTTGACATTCTCTGCTGCACTGAACACATCTTTGCTATAGTTGGGATCCGCAGAGATGGATGGAATTTTCAATAGTTCGATGAGTTCTTGTAAAAATCGCTCTTTATTGGCTTCTAGATATGGCTTTAAAACTTGCATGAATAAAATTTTGGTCAAAGATATTCGAGAAAAGCGAATTTGGGAAGATTTAATATGGAGTCTGGGGTTTGGAGTTTGGTGTCTGGAGGATGTAAATTCAAAGATGGCTATATGTTGTATTAATATTCGTTATTCTAAATAAAAAATGGATTTCTAATAAATTTTACTTACTTTTGACGTTAGTAACGAAGGGCGGATATATGATTCTTTCATTTGGGAATAAGGAAACAGCAAAAATTTGGCAAGGTGAGCGCGCTAAGGGAATTTCACTGGAGATTCAAGAAATGGCGCGAAGAAAATTGAGAATGCTGCACAATTCACAAGATATCAAAGACCTCATGATTCCTCCTTCAAATAAATTAGAAAAGTTAAAAGGGAATTTAAAAGAATTTTATTCGATAAGAATTAATAATCAATGGAGAATCATTTTCAAATGGAATCTCAACCATGCAGAAGAAGTTGAAATTATTGATTATCACTAAATAAAAAAGCTATGGGCAAATTAAAAAACATACATCCCGGTGAAATACTTCGAGAGGAATTTCTCCTCCCATTGGAAATTAGTGCTTATAAATTATCAAAGGATTTGAATATTCCACAGACTCGTATCTCTGAAATAATAAAAGGTCGTCGAAGAATTACTGCCGATACAGCCTTGCGACTTTCAAAGTACTTTGGAAATTCTGCAAAATTTTGGCTTGGACTTCAAGATGATTATGATATTGAAGAAGAAAACACTAGTAAAAAGGCTGAATTGAATTCAATCAAACAATTCAAAAAGTTGTTAGTTGTTGGTTGATGGCTGTTGGGTGTCTTGTTCCGACAAAGTGTCGGGATTCTTTGCCGAATAATTTTATTCCGCTAAAGCTTCTTTAAATACTTTCAAACATCTATCTCGGGCGAAGGCATGATCGACAATAGGTGCGGGATAATCAAACGAATCCAATTCTGGAATCCATCGTCGGATATATTCAAATTTCTTGGATCGAATTTTTCTGTCTGCGCTTTGGGACTGAATATCCTAAAATACGGTGCCGCATCATTTCCTGAGCCCGCACACCATTGCCATCCACCTACATTGCTCGACTGTTCGTAATCGTTGAGTTTGGCTGCGAAATAGGCCTCTCCCCATCGCCAATCTATGAGCAGATGTTTCACCAAAAAACTGCCCACGACCATCCGCACGCGATTGTGCATCCAACCCGTCGCATTCAATTGGCGCATGCCCGCATCCACAATGGGATAACCCGTTTTCCCGTCACACCACGCTTGAAATTCTCCTTCGTGATTTCGCCATTCGATGCAATCGTATTTGGGCTTAAAAGCCTTATCTACAATATGGGGAAAGTGATATAAGATTGTCATATAAAATTCTCTCCATATCAATTCATTCAAATATTTCTCATTGATGATTTGCACCTCTGATACAAATTTCCGGATGCTGATGGTTCCAAAACGTAAATGCATGCTCATCTTAGAAGTACCATCGATAGAGGGAATATCCCTAGTCTCATGGTAGTGTCGAATGATATGCTCTGAATAAATAGGCGGTGTAAATTCTAAGTCAGTCTTTTCAAAACCCAGCTCTTCCAAGCTCGGAAAATCCATGGGATGCGCCACGTTCGCCAAATTTTTAGTGTATGCTTCGACTGGATATGGCTTTGTATAAAAAGGATTCTTCAAGCGCTCTTTCCACTTATTGCTATAGGGTGTAAAGACCGTGTATGGACTTCCATCGGGTTTGACGACTTCACTTTTTTCAAAAATCACTTGATCTTTATAGGCGTGAAATGCAATTTTATGTGCTGACAAAACCGAGTCAACAGCTCGATCTCTCTCGATTGCAGCGGGTTCATAATCCTCATTGGTATAGACTGCATCTATTTCATAAATCTGAATCAATTCCTTCCAAACCTCGACGGGATTTCCGATTTTGATCAAAATATCCGAACCCAATTTTTGATATTCCGATTTGATCATTTGAATAGCAGTATGGATATAATCGAGTGGGCTGTCTTTTTTATCTTCGAGTTTATCCAATATAGTAGTATCAAAAATAAAGAGGGCAATACGGGATGCGCGCCTTTCAACGCTCTATAGAGGCCAGCATTATCGATGATTCTCAAATCTCTTCGGTGCCAAAAAATGCTGATTTTGTTTTCATAGAATGTTGCTCAAATAGAGAAAGTATAAAACAAAAACTAAGTCATAGAAGGTTCTATAAATTTAGAATAATAATATTGTCAATTACTTAATCTGTTCAATTGCCTCTCATCATTCTTAAATCAGGTTTTTATTCTTACATTCAAGTTGTCCATTTGGATACTTGTTTACAATAAATTT
Source organism: Bacteroidota bacterium (assembly GCA_016713645.1). GTDB lineage: Bacteria > Bacteroidota > Bacteroidia > Chitinophagales > JADJOU01 > JADJOU01. The sequence goes on along the minus strand of JADJOU010000038.1, from coordinate 13,512 downwards.
ATTAAAATCCTTACAATTTCCAAATAATTGAAACATGCCATTCGAAACATCATATATAAGACCTTCGAAATGAGAATTCATAGTCTGCTTCAACGTAGGAATTGATGCAGAATTGTTCCGTGCCATTGAATATACTGACCCCATTTGCCAATCCGTTAGAAATTCAGTTTCAAAATAAATATAATGTTCGCCGCCAATTAATGCGCGTGAGAACAAGCCATCTTCATATTTTATATTACTAATCAATCTATCAAAAACTTGCTTAGTTTCAAAAACTTGCCTTCGTATGCTACTATACAATTGGAAAAACAAAAACCCTTTATATGAAATCGCAAAGACTTCCACTACCATTCTACCATTTTTCTTATATCTAAAATAACATTGATCTTCAATTTGCAAATCACTTGCAATCATTATATCTTCCCCAATCACTGGATATACCTCATCTGTTGAATTGGGAATGCGATTTGAAAAATCACTCTTAGTTAAATAAATCCCGTCTGGAATATCAGGTCGAAACCGTTCTTCGTGCATAGATTCGCTTCCCAAAGCTGGTGCATTGTCAATACTATAAGAAGCCTGTTTTTCATCCTTTGAAGTTTTTCATCACTCAATTTTGAATCCTTTACTGCGGAAACTTTTTTAATGTTCGTCAAAAAACAAGCAGTTTCCTTTCCTGTAGATAATTTAGTGAAAATTACAACACCATCTTCATACCTCAAGTTAATAAAATCAATTTGACTATTATCCTTTAAAATGATTATTCCTTTATCTATCGTTTTCTTCTCTTGGCTGAACAATGCAATTGCATTCAACAATATAAAAACGATAGTTAAAATCTTTCTTTTCATATAAAACTCATGCAGCTTAAATTGATAGCTAAATTAGGTATTACAAATTTAAAAAATGCATTTTAATTGACCGATTATCTTCAAAAAGAGCGAACATTCCGTCCGCCCTTTCTGATATAATATGATGGAATGATTATTCCAACACTAGCATACTCGTATTCTTATAATTCTCACCTTGCATTTCGAGGATATAATTTCCTGCGGGGATATTATTGCGTTCGAATACAATTTGGTGAGCACCGGCATCCACTTTATTGTCGATGAGGGTAGCGATGGTGCGCCCTGATAAATCGTGCAATTTCAAGGAAACATAACCGCCTTTCGAACTGAATGGAATGACCGCAGAAGATTGAATTGGATTCGGATAAATCTCACCCAATTGATAGGAATTATTGGCCGCCATTTGATCAGAAATATTCGTCTGTTTTTTCTTAAATAAATCCAACGTAGTATAAGATTTTAGCATCGTACTTGACATAGCGGCATCATCAATCGCAAACCAATCTTTCATGATGGTTGCATAGATTTGTCTGAAATCAAATTGCATAGGCACATTAAAACTGCTAGAGACATTGGCTGATATAGTCGGATTTTTTCCATACATCCTCCAATTAATTCAGTACCGAACATGATCACCGGAGCGCTTGAACCGTGGTCAGTTCCACCACTTAAAAACCTTCTTCCAAACTCAGAGAAAACCATTCCTGTCTGCGCGATTGTCGATGCCCATTTTGATACAATCATCTTGGAAACCTTCGATTCCTTTTGAAACATAAGACAAGAGGTTTGCATGCGCACCGATACTGTGATTAGCAGGATCAACTTGTGCAGCATGTGTATCAAAACCATTTACACTGACGATATAAATTTTTGTCTTCAATCCACCTTTAATCAATCTTGCGACAATTTTCAATTGATCACCCAAGCGGTTATCAGGGGCAACAGGGTACTTCGTCGATATATTGACAGGCGCTGCTGAAGCGGCCGTCGCGATTACAGTATTGTATTTTTGTGTTTGTTGATTTACTAATCTCAAGAAAGCCAATTCGTGACCAGCAGGTGTACTCGGCACTGGATCAGTGGTTCCGTTGATGAGGTTATTAATCGCCGCTAAACTCGCAATGGACATCCCCATCGACGGGCCAGCTCCTTGAAGGAATAAGGAAACAGACGATCCAATTTGAATAGCCAATGGATCTGGATTGAGCGCATTGGGATAGCCAGTAGGAAAACCAGGATACTGCGTTTGCAAGTATCTGCCCCCAACTCCCGATGTTTCAAACTTGTCTGAATCAGCCCCTGTCAACCAAATATCCGTCGCTCTAAAATGCGAAAAATCAGGATTTGGATAAGAGACTCCTTGAATAAGCGATAAGGACTTATTGTCGTATAAATCTTTCATGCCGCCCATTGCAGGATGCAATCCAGTCGTGGTATTGCCATTCAATTTCAAGACGTCTGTATCTTTGATAAGTACATTCGCTCTTGCACTGCTGAGGTTGGTATATTGATCGAGTGGTATGACCGTATTAATTCCATCATTTCCGCCATTCAGTTGAACCAAAACCAATACTTTATCATTGGTAGAGGCATTCAATGCGTCGATGACAGAAGACTGCGCAAAAGCTTTATTCATGACACTATCCAAAAACAAAGTAGAAGTGCATGCCGCAATACTATTTTTTAAAAATGATCTTCTTTGCATAAAAAGGAAATTTATAATTAAAAATTAAAAGGATTAAAAACTAACTCAATTGAAATTCTTCTAGTTTGAGTAATTGGATGATCAATGGTTTTAGACGATTATCGTATGCCCCAGTGATATTTGCAGGAACTGTTGGTGCAGACTTCCATGCATTCCAAGCATTCGTCCAATAAGAATCTGTCACTTGACCAGTCAAGAGATAACTTGTCTTATAAGCATTCTTTACTGCTGTGGAAATATCTAATCCCAAAAGCAGCGCACTGAGTTCTGAAATGAGCACATTTGGATCAGCAGGGTCAGAAATATTGGCATCTACCCAAGCTAGAAAATCAGGTTTAAGTGAAATGCCTGAATTCCTAAAATTGCCAGTGATAAAGGTATCAATCATCGCCATTCGCTTCGGATAGGTATCTGAATTGATCCATATTTCATAGTATTGCGGCTCTTGATAATATGCCTGCCAACCAGCGACATTCGGTGGATTGCCAGGTTCCATTTGCAAGACCACCATTTGATTTCGTATGCTATTCCATATATTGTATTTCTGTTCATCCGTAGGAGCGGCTGAAAAACTCGCATTGAACATTCTAAATGGAGAGACCACCATATCTACTGGATTCTTGATATTGCAGCTCTGACTGATCATATCCATAAAATGGGCTGATTCGAATAACTTTTTCAAGACCGGTTTGATATCCCAATTGGATTTAAAAATATTGGCCAATGGGATGATTACATTGTCTTCAGTAAATTGATCGATGGTATAATAGACAAAGAATCGATAGATTTTTCGCACAAGAAATCGCGAGACAATATCGTCTTTGGCAAATATCATATTGTACAAATCGTCAAGTTCAGAGCCTCCACCCATGGATGTTTTGCCTATAATTTTTGTACTATTATAAAAAGCGGAAAATTGCTTATCTCCCGTTTCGTGGTTGTTTGGCTTGAATTCGTAGGTAAATGTGGTATAATTGATGCTATGACCAGTTAGGACATTTGCCATTGCCTTGACATCATCTTCTGTATAGCCGCTTCCCCTGCCGAGTGTGAAGAGCTCTTGCAATTCTCTCGCATAGTTTTCATCTGGTGCCCCTTTTACATTCAATCGATTGTTGAGGTAATACAACATGAGCGAATCTATTGTGACGAGGCGAACGAGGTCTCTAAAATTGCCCAATGCATTGGCGCGGAGCATGGAGAAATGTTGCCATAAAAAGTCTGGATCTTGAACAACATCATCTTCTATGGCAAAATGATTGTGCCAGAAGATGAGCATTTTCTCGAGAATTGAGCGATCTTGATTGAGCAAATTGCCCACCCACCAATTCTTAAAGCTTGCTCTTCGAGCTGCCATGATGGGGTTAATACTATCATTAAAATCATTGGGTGTAAGCGGATCTGGTAAGAGTCTCGGTTTGCCCACCCAAGTTGCCCCGTAGGCGACGTCTCTAGAAAGGTGAGGTTGGTGGTAACTTTGGTCAAGTCGAGGGCAGACCTCGCACCGAACTTGGGGAGCTTCTTATTCGCATAAGGGCTAATATTCGAAATAAACTTCTCATTAGACTTGGTTAAGCCTAGAAATTCTCTTCTAGTTTGAGTCATAATTCTAATTATTTAGATGAACAATATAATGCAAGGTAATTCATTTTCTTAGAATTACAATGCTTGTGATAAAAAAAAGTTAAAAAAGTTTAAAGAGGATAATTGATTTACGATGTACGATATACGAATTACGATTTTTATTGCGGGACAGAATTCCACCAATGTTCCAGATAACAGACACCAGGACACCAGAAACCACTTCAAATTACGATGCCGATGGATTTACGATGTACGATATACGAATTACGATTAGATTTAGTGGAATTGAGTGATTTCGGATTTGCGATTATGTAGTTTACAAATCTCCACTGGGCGACGCCTTTCCTTTGGAGAGGGTTGGGGAAAGGCAGATACAAATTCCACCGATGTTCCAAAGACCCAGACTCCAGACTCCAAAAACAAACCGCTACCCTAATTTTATCAATTTAGTGAATATGATGTATTGGATTCAAGATGCCTTGCTTGTAGAAAATAAATTCCGGGATTTAAATCAAGTTCGATCTCACCATCCTGCCTCTTTCATACACTATTTGCCCAACATTATTGCATATGGTTAAGATCTTAAAGACCTTCAGCATAATAATGCGGAACGACTTATCAAAAGGATTGGGAAACACTTTCATTTTTGAATCAGAAATTATTTACATTTAAATTTGGAGAAGCTGAGCAGTTTGATGCGACTGATCTGTCGTATAAAGCTCGCACACGTTTTGCAAAATACGCGTTTAAAGAAGCAGCTCTTTCTTTGCTCTAAATTTACTGCTGGCATTCCTATAAATTCCATGACCCCCTGTTTTATCCACCGTCAGTTCACTGCAAATATTCTTTCCAGTCAATTCAGCATGCAGCGATCTTGAACCCTGAGGAATAATTGGCAAAGAAGTATCTAAGTCAATGCGACGGTAGGATCTTGTTCGCCGTGAAAAGCAATCGTGGGAAACCTTTCATCCATATCAATTTCGTTTTTGCCTCCCAATTGTTGAATATCCCTTTGATGGTGTATTTATTGGTCAAATTTGTTACTCGATGTGAGGAAATTTCCCAATTCAACGCTCGTTGAAATTGCATTATACAACGAGATACGCTGTCCAATTCAAATTGATCTGCATAAACCATTCCCAAAGCGAGCAAAGGAACCGGCGCTTTGACCGCCAACAAATAACCAATTGGTATCTACCTCACCGTATTTTGCGCTATTCGATAAATCGCAGAGCAGCTATGCCCATCTTGAATGGCTCTGTAACTCACTTTATATTGCCCATATTCAGTAAAATTATGCCCAATTCTATAATTTGCGGGCTCAGACAAAACCTCTCATGGCTAGAAGTGAATACACCAATCCTGATGTCTCGAGTTTGTTTATCCCCAGAGGAAAAGCACCTCCATGAAACAAGAGAATGAATGGGCCATTTGAAGAGAGTATCGATGGTCAGATTTGGATAATAGAGGTCAAACGCAAAGTATCTGGATTTCCTTGAAAGTCTTGGGCAATTCCATATTGAATGTTTGCGCAATCGATATTTGACTAGAGTCGAAGAATTGCATCCGTATACCTTTTATTGCTGGTGCAATACTGCGCTGAGGCATTTCCGATAATTGTGAAAAGCGAAATTATTAGAAGTAAAATTTTTGTTGTCATATTGTTATTTAAGAATTGCCCATACTCGATGCTGATTTACAATGTTTAATTTGGAAAAAACACGATTCAATAATTGCCGAATATAAATAAAAACAAATTATTAGATAAAAAACGCGGTTTGGAGACATGTGCAGCATAAAGATAGATAAACGGACAAAATTTCGATCATATCTTAGAAGCAAAGAATGCTTTATCATCAAAAACTGCCTAATAAGTGAATTGAACTTTTCTATGCGATAATAAGATGATATTTTTAGTTGGTTTGGATCTTGCCCTTGCATCCCAAAAGACAGTATTAAGAGGCGCTCTTTTCAATTTTATAGACGATAAAATAATCTCTTACAATTTTCAATCTTGTATCGGGTCTAGCAGTTGGAATACCTATTTCGCGAAACAATTTTATTGTTTCTATTGTGCGAATTAAGTCCAATAGCTTCATGCTATAAACATTCGATTTATTCTTTCATTCCAATAAGCAAGAATTTCATTTCTCTCTCGAAAGTCCTCATGAGACCAAACTCACTTTTCAACCATTTCTCCGCTTCTTTATCTGCTTCCTCTTCTGTTAAAAAAACGCCTGATTTTATTTCCGCTTCCCTTGCATCTAGAATTTGTGATTGCGATTCATTAAAGATGTAATTTTCTTTCTAGAACTATTTAATTGAAGCAATCGATCAATCTCTTCCAAAATTACCTCATCATCAAAGGATTCCAAACTATCGTAAACCTGTTTTTAATTCTTTTGTTGTCATACGAACTGTTTTATACAAATATAATTAAACTTATTGAAGATTTACGATGTACGAATTATTTTCAATCCTCCGCAACTAAGTTAGGACACGGTACAAAGTGCAGTGGACGATTAGATTTAGTGGAATTTAGTTATTTTGGTAAGTATAATTTCAATAACGCTCCAGGCACCAGACTCCAGACACCAAACACCATTCTGGGTATACGATTTTTATTCTGAATATAGAATTCCGACGATGTTCCCAATAACCAACAACTAGCAACTGACTGCGCTTTAGATTTGTGATTTTGAATAGTGAGGGGCGACGCCGCCTCACTGATGTATGTCGCCCTTTCAGGGCTATAATTCGATGCGAGCCCTGAAAGGGCGACATATTCTCTGCGAAGTGTAAAGCCCTTCGCAACAAAGTGCAAATGACGATATGCGATTGATTCCTTCACTGGCAGAGTATTCATTCATTCGATCAAACATCACTCTAGTCATGCTCCGAATGAAGTGGATTTTGGTTTAACATATCGGTCAATATGTCAAATCTCCTTGATTGGTTGCCTTGAGCAATAGTGATTTTGGCAATTGTGAGTCTATAAAAAACATCACGATACTAAGCGATATTTAATTCTCACTTTTATTGATACATGGACCTACTTTTTCTTCGACGAGTTCGCTCGTTGGTTAAAGTCAAGCGCCAAGTCAATCAATAATTAAAATCGTTCTCTGATCTCATTCCACTTCTTCTATCATCACATAGCCCTTCATAGGTCGCTTTGTAAAGTCCATTTCGGCAACCTAATTTTTCAAGACATTCATCCTGTATTGCAGGATCAATGCGGCACATCAGTTCATCTTTGATAATGCCCACACACATTTTGTCATTGTACATAAAAGTCAATCCACCCATCATCGGTTTTTCAACAACATTGGGAGGTCCGCCAATCGCTCTCGCACTCTATCTGCTAATTCTTCGTTATAGGCCATTTGAAATTATTTCATGGAATGCAATGCCACTCTATTGCCTTCCGTATCTATAAAATATGCCATAAATCCATTTTGCCTGATGGATGTTTTGGCATTAAAATTTTCGCTCCTGCCTTTTCAATTTTTGCCAATGGAATGTTTAAAATCATCTCCTCCATTGAGATAGACAATGGTTCCATTTGTGAAGGTGTAAATCCCACAATTTGCACGATTCCACCGCCAACGCCTTCTTGCATATCTCAGGGAGCATGCCATACATACCACCTGGAAATGGGCATTTCCATAACTTCAGCGTCAAATAATATTTCGTAAAATTTCTTTGCCCGTGCAAAATCTGTGACGGGAATTTCAAACCAATTCAATGCATTTTTCATAGCGTTGTATTTTAATTTTATTCAAATATAATAGTTTAATTAAAACCTATATCCATAAACTCAGTTATTTGATTATCCAATTCAACCTTCTCTTTTGTCTTATTGTGGCTTTCAGCGGCAAAAGATAGGTATTCACTTTCGTATCAAACCAAATCGCCGTTTTCCATTCAGAATTGCCCACCTTGGCTGTTGCCTTTAACCTTCCCCAACCCTCTTCATCCTGTTTGAAATGAGCTCGAATATCCTTGACATTTCTTGAGGAAGGAAATAAAACACCAACCATTTGGTCCATCGTATCGCCAGGTTTGTTGGTGAATTGGTATTTTACGCCATTTGTCATATATTATTGGTTGAGTTTTTTAGAAATTAATGAAATTACATTGACTTAAAAACAAGTCTGACAATAATGAAAATTTCAACATTTGATTGAAACAGTGCAATTCTATTCCCTCCGTATCTTTAAATTCCTACGAGTCCAATCCCATTATCTGTAATTGGATGCAGCATTTGTCCACCGTTTGTACTGGCGAGTTTCATGGATTCTTCGATATTCTCTGTCTTGAAATAAATCAAAACACCTTCAACAGTGGGCTTATAGATATCTCCTTTTGCCAATGCTGAGGTATTCCCGACTCCCCATCCACAAAAGGAAATAAGTCGCCTTTCATAATGGTCTATGATTTCTCTATTAAATTCAAAATTGAATACGGTCTTGTATAAGCGCCATCGCTCTGTCTATATCGAGCACGGGTATTTCAAAATAGATGACAGGGTTGGATGGATGTGACATAGGACTTATTTCGTTTTATTAAATGTCGAAATAAATTTCTAATGAATAAATAAAAGTTTGATTATCGCTTATACCCTTATTTAACTTTATGCTGAAATTGCTTTTTAATATTGGTAAATCATCTAGCTGTTAAACTATGCTCTGCGTCCCTTTGTGGAATGGCTGAGCGGCAGAGGAGGAGAACAATGGAACTGACTATTTGAGTTAACAATGTCATACAAATGGGTTTTTAATAATCGGTTTATTAATTCAACACTGTCATAAATTATTTCATGTTCTCCGCCATATGGAGCTTTATAGAGTTAAATGAGCTGTTGCTTTATGTACTTTCAAATTCGTTCTTTCTAATAATTTTTTTCTCATCAGCTTTTAAATCATTTAGGGTTACCCATTTCCTCTAAATCAATAATCTTGATTTCATATGAATTTCCATCTGATTCTTTGTGATAATTTGTTTTCTCAGTAAGTTCACCATATTTATTTGTACCCCTAATCCCATAAATTCAATAAAAAACGACAGGCTATTCTTGATGCTTCAGCACAGCATATTTTCTATATTTTCGATTATTTCTTTGGGAATCACTTGTTGATACAAAGAGCTATCTTTATAAATTAATCCGTATGTCGTCAACATCTTTTGTCGATATGGCAAATGCAATACAAACCACTCTATTTTCTCATCTTCTATCAATGGTATTATTCTCTGTGTCATTAACTTTTATTTAAACTGTTGTAAGAATTTTTTTTTCATTATTCTTTCTCAAGATCAATTATGTTGTCAGTGTCCTTTTAGCATGCGCTCTCAACGTTTAGCGGCTACAAGTTGTGCCGCTGTCCGTGTTTTTAAAGTACGAATGTCACTTGAATTTACAATACCGAAATGCGCGGCATTTCTTGTAGGTGCTGTTATAGCCAGTAAGCGCCAGGTTTATAATGTCTATTTATATTTTTAAAGTATTTGGGAAAGATCGTGTCTTTTGCAACTTGATTAACATATTGTTTGCCACTCTGGAGAAAAATAAGTCACCTTTAATGTGCTGTCATTAGTTAATTTGTAGGAGGAGGCCCGAATCTCCTTTTTGGGATGGTTTTTAGTCCATGTGATTTTTCAAGCATGTCCATGTTTAATAAGCAGTCCGTTTTATAAGACCAAAGAGTTCAACGCTGTCTATATAAGCACTATGGTGCTAGACATAATAATACTATCATTGTCCGTGATAAACCAATAAAGAAGATATTCGTCATGAAAGTTATGTCGACCATATAATTACTTGCGTCAGCTGTCCTTTATCCACCGGGTATTTCTGGGATTCTTTTTTTTGTCAGTGTCCACCTGATTAATTGGTTTGACGCTTTGATCTGTCGCAACCGTGTCCTTGTCTTTAGATACTAAGTCAGGCTGCTTGCCGGACGAGCAGGAAAATAATGTTGAGATTATTGTCATGGGAGAAAGATATTTTCATTGATCGTCTTGTATCACGCGCTGATTGGCTATAACGCAAAAATGACCCTTGCCGTTCCGTTGCGGCATTTGGAAAACAAAGTTGAATATCAATTAAAAGATAAATATAATATGACACAGTTGAAAATTTGTCGTCAGGCCGCAATGACGGCAATACAGTGTTACCTGCTGCCGTTCTTCACAACGACCAATATCACGGAATTTATAATAGGTCAAATAGTGAGACCGTATCAGGGAATGTTAGGTTTTGAAAAGCGTATTGAAAGTATGAGATACGTTCCGTTTAGTAAAACAGAAACAACCATTAAGTATTTACACTTCAAAATTATGCTTTGGAAGAGCAGTACAAAAAATGGTTTGAAACTGTACTTGAAAGGTTATCTAAGATTTACAAGCAATGCTTTGATTACTCTTTCTTTCCACAAGATGATTTCTTCGCAAATGCTTTAAGCGTAGAGTGATTGAGATTTGGAATTAAGGACGTGTCTCGCATTGTTAGCAGGTAAGGTTTGCAGCCACCCGCTGTTCGGGATTTATGACTACTAATTTACTCTATGCACCTAAAAATATTTTGAGAAGACAAAATTTCATGTGGACTACGATGCCCAGATAGGGGTGTTTGCTGTTCACTAAACCTTCGGTAGCATTTTCTCAAGTATCAGTACATTTTATAGTTCATCAAAATTTAAATATCATGACACAAAAAAAAGCCTACCGAATCTTTAGTTGCTCTCGCATCGCTAAAGTACCACAATTTTCTGATCAATTAGAAAAATTTAAGTCGCGTATATCCATCTCTGGTAAGAGCAGAAGCACCTATCGAAATTACGCCCAGCACCTCGCCAAACTCGTCTTGCGCTTTGAGTGCTTGCCTACTGAATTGGATGAAGACCAAATCTCCGATTATCTCTATCATGTCCAACAGCAACACAATACGCCTTCAGAGAGCTATTTCAAACATTCCATGTATAAGTTTGCGTTTTCTATTTCGATTGGAAGAAGTTAAATGAGTAAGCGCATTGCCCTTCTTCTATCAAGAAGTGAGGCGGCTTGCCCGTCGTATTGAGCAGCAGAGAGATGAGGCGTTTACTCATGGCTCCGAAATTGTTGAAACATCGCATATTACTGGGCTTTCTGGTTGGCGGTGGTTGCGATGCATGGAAGTGCGCAACTATCAGACTGGCACATATCGATTATGACAAGAAGGGAACCCTTTACTCGTCCTCGATAGACTCGGGGAGGGGGATGGGGATCGCTATGTTCCTTATCAGATATCGTTGATTCGCGGGATAAAAAAATATATCAGTAGCGAAGTACCCCATTGATTATCTATTTGGAATGCCACGTGAGAACAGAGCGGGCGGAAATTTGATAGCAGGTACTCACAGCGCGGCGTTCAATGGGCAGTAAAGGGAAGCTGCAAAAGCAGCAGGTATCAAAAAGCAATGAGTGTGCATACTTTGAGGCATACCTATACCCTGGATCTGTTGGAAGATGGATTGAATATTCTCACAATAAAAAACTTATTAGGTGATAGTTCCAATTGAAACCACATTAGAATTTGTATTTACACGTGCCGCCAATAGCGAGCCAATTAATCCATTTAGTCCACTTGACACCTTGTATCCCAAACAAAAGTGAGAACAGGATATGAAGTGGGAAATCTGCTTCAGCAACATTGGATTAAAGTAGAACACCAACTCAAGATCAATTCATGGCAATTGAGGACCCATGAGTGCGGTTCGGCTATACCGAACCGCCGCCCTTGGAGGACATAAATCTGTCTGCACAGATTGTGGAACAACAAAGCATCAGCTATAACAGCTGTAGAAACCGCCATTGTCCAAAGTGTCAAGGGGAGACAGCGAGAAGCTATGGATTGGAAAAGCGCAGGACAGAATTGCTTCCTGTCAAATATTTTCACGTGGTTTTTACATTGCCCGATACATTCAATCAATTGGTGTAGCCGCAAACCCAAGATATAGCTATGATGCCCATTTGGCTTATCTTGGCGGGTGATAGACATATTTGCAAAAGATAACCGACATCTTGAACGCTAGAACAGGAATGATCAGCATCCTCCATACTCTTGCCCCGTTACAAATTTTTTCCAACTGATTTTTTAATCTATTTTTAAATATTTTCTTCCCATTCCACTTTTTAGATATTTTCTCTTGCCATTGCATCCCATTTTATTTAAAAGCAGCTTCACAATATATAAGATTGTATGGCTTCTTTTGTTGATGTTACCATAGAAATTTTCCACTATTATGTTCAATCAATCTTTTAATATCCTTTAGTATATCCAATATACCAAGATTGATCTGTTCACTTTGCAATACATAAACGTAATACCATTTCATGAGACAAAGTAAAGAAAATTTGTAACGGGGTGCGGGCAGCAATTATCCCTACATCCACATTTTGCATTGTGTAATTCCGCAAGGAGGATTTGACGAAAAGCTTAATCAATGGAAATACGCCAAAACGAAGGGTAAATACTTGTTTCGGTAAAGGCGATGAGCAAAGTATTTCGCGCAAAGTATCTCGCTATAATCAGAAAGAAGATTTAGAGATATTGATAAGAATATCCTCAATACTGCTTACAAGAAAGACTGGGTGAGTCTATGCCGAAACGACCATTTGGCAAATGCAGAGAGCGTGATGGAATATATCGGACGATACACGCATAAAATTGCTATAAGCAATAGACGAATCACTAACATCGATGAAAATACCATCACTTTTGAATACAAGGATTATAAAGATGAGGCGAAGAAGAAGGAATTTGACGCTCGATGCGCTAGAATTTATCGGGAGATTTGCGATGCTCATCTTGCCTAAGAACTTTGTGCGAATCAGGCATTACGGCATCTTGAGCAGCACGACCAAGAAGACCAGCATTCCCATTATCAAAGAACTATTTAACGAATCAAAGCCTTTGGAAAAGAGTGATGCAAGACAATTGCAAAACTATCAACCATTGTACTGTGCATTGCAAAAAGAATCGATGGTGATAGTGGCAGTAATACCTAAAAAAGGGTCCACCGAATGCGATGAAAGTGAATCTTGAAATTTGCTAAAATATTGTTTTGAAAAGACGCTACAGAAGCGACTAACCGCTGCAATGGCTCAAACCTAAAAGATAATAAGTAAAGAAGAAATAGATAGAATATGCGAAAATTCAATATATATGCAAAAGGGAAAAACAAATTTTCAGATTATTCTTCCATAGCAAACAAAGTAGACTCCGGTTAGTCGCAATCCATAATGATTTTTAAGTTTTAATTGATACGGTTCCGTGCAACAGCGATTTCATTGTTCGTAGCCTTCCAGGCTCAACTTGAAATCTTAGTTGTT
>JADJOU010000037.1 GCA_016713645.1 Bacteroidota bacterium | reverse complement strand
TTTTTTAAAAATGATCTTTCTTTGCATAAAAGGAAATTTATAATTAAAAATTAAAAGGATTTAAAACTAACTCACAATTGAAATTCTTCTAGTTTGAGTAATTGGATGGATCAATGGTTTTAGATGATTATCAAGCGCCCCAGTGATATTTGCAGGTAACTGTTGGTGCAGACTTCCATGCATTCCAAGTATCTGTCCAATAAGAATCTGTCACTTGACCAGGCTGGTGATAACTTGTCTTATAAGCATTCTTTATTGCTGGAAATATTCTAATCCCAAAAAGCAAAGTAATTGAGTTCTGAAATGAGCACATTTGATCAGCAGGGTCAGAAATATTGGCATTCACTCAAGCCAGAAAATCAGGTTTTAGTGAATGCCTGAATTCCTAAATTGCCAGTGATAAAGGTATCAACGTCGCCATTCGCTTCGGATAGGTATCTGAATTGATCCATATTTCCAGTATTGCAGCTTCTTGATATGCTCGCTAACCAGCGAGACTCGGTGACGTTGCTGTGTTCCATTTGCAAGACCTCACTCATTTGATTTTTCGTATATATTCCATATATATATTGTATTTCTGTTCATCCGTAGAGCGGCTGAAAAACTCGCATTGAACATTTCAGCTTGCGGAGAGACCATCATAATCTACTGGATTCTTGATATTGCAGTTTCCGACTGATCATGTTCATAAAATGGGCTGATTCGAAATAACTTCCTAAGACCGTTTGATATCCCAATTGATTTAAAAATATTGGCCAATGGGATGATCATTCGTCTTCAGTAAATTGATCGATGGTATAATACAGATGACAAAGAATCGATAGATTTTTCTCACAATAAATCGCGAGACAATATCGTCTTTGGCAAATATCATATTAAAAGGCAAATCGTCAAGTTCAGAGCCCCCACCTGGATGTTTGGCCTATAATTTTGTACTCATTATAAAAGCGGAAAATTGCTTATCCCCGTTTCGTGTTGTTTGGCTTCTGGAATTCGTAGGCAATGTGGGTATAATTGATGCTAAGATCTGCTAGGACATTTAAAAAGTACGTTTTGACATCTTCTGTATAGCCGCTTCCCCCGCCGAGTGTGGGAAGAGCTCTTGCAATTCTCTCGCGTAGTTTTCATCGGGAGCCCTTTTACATTCAATCGATTGTTGAGGTAATACAACATGAGCGGATCTATTGTGACGAGGTGCACGAGGTTCTAAAATTGCCCAATGCATTGCGCGAAGCATGGAGAAATGTTGCTATAAAAGTCTGGATCTTGAACAACATCAGCCCCATACAAAATGATTGTGCCAGAAATGAGCATTTTCTCGAGAATTAGGCGATCTTGATTGAGCAAATTGCCCACCCACCAATTCTTAAGCTTGCTCTTCGAGCTGCCGTGATGGGGTTAATACTATCATTAAAATCTTGGGTGTAAGCGGATCTGGTAAGAGTCTCCCCGGTTTGCCCACCTCAAGTGCCCGCAGTAAGGACGTCTCTAGAAGGAACTGGCGGGATGGCAGAGAGATTTGTTCTCTCTCAATTCTTGTGTATAATAACGCACCGGGGAGCCGGGATTCATGGCACCGGCCAATGGATTGAGCATAAAATCCACCACAGTGAAATATCCTTTCCTGTGGCATAATCGATATCCGATTTATTGGGGAGCGATCTTGAGCCTTCGCATCATATGCGTTGCTCAGCCCTGGTGAGGTTGGTGGTAACTTTGGTCAAGTCGAGGGCAGACCTGCACCGAACTTGGGGAGCTTCTTGTTCGCATAAGGGCCATAATATTCGAAATAAACTTCTCATGAGACTTGGTTACAGCTAAATTCTCTTCTAGTTTGAGTCATAATTCTAATTATTTAGATGAATAATATAATGCAAGGTAATTCATTTTCTTAGAATTACAATGCTTGTGATAAAAAAAAGTTAAAAAAGTTTAAAGAGGATAATTGATTTACGATGTACGATATACGAATTACGATTTTTTATTCCGGATACAGAATTCCACCAATGTTCCAGATAACAGACACCAGACACCAGAAACCAATTTCAAATTACGATTTACGATGGATTTACGATGTACGATATACGAATTACGATTAGATTTAGTGGAATTGAGTGATTTCGGATTTGCGATTTTATGGTTACTAAATTCCACTGAAGCGACGCCCTTTCCTTTGGAGAGGGTTGGGGAGAGGCAGATACGAATTCCACCGATGTTCCAAAACCCAGACTCAGACTCCAAAACCAAGAAACCTAATTTTTTATCAGTTTAGTGGAATATGAGGTATTGGATTCAAGATGCCTTGCTTGTAGAAAATAAATTCCGGGATTTAAATCAAGTTCGATCTCACCATCCACTGCTTCTTTCTGATACACTATTTGCCCAACGCTATTGCATATGGTTAAGTCTAAAAGACCTTCAACGCTAATAATGCGGAACGACTTATCAAAAGGATTTGGAAACACTTTTATTTTTGAATCGAAATTATTTACATTTAAATTTGGAGAAGCTGAGCAGTTTGATGCGACCGAATCTGTCGTATAAAAGCTCGCACACGTTTTGCAAAATACGCGTTTAAAGAAGCAGCTCGCTCTTTGCGCTCTAAATTTACTGCTGGCATTCCTATAAATTCCGTGCCCCCCTGTTTTATCTACCGTCAGTTCACTGCAAATATTCTTTCCTGTCAATTCTGTATGCAGCGATCTTGAACCCCTGAGAGAATAATTGGCAAAAGAAGTATCTAAGTCAATGCGAACGGTAGGATCTTGTTCGCCGTGAAAAGCAATCGTGGGAAGCATTTCATCCACATCAATTTCGTTTTTGGCCACCCCTCCCCAATTGTTGAATATCCCTTTGATGGTGTATTTATTGGTCAAATTATTACTCGATGTAAGGAGATTTAACCTCTCATGGCTAAGTGAATACACAAATCCCTGATGTCTCCAGATTGTTTATCCCCAGAGGAAAAACCACCTCCATGAAACAAGAGAATGAATGGGCATTTTGAAGAGGTATCGATGGTCAGATTTGGATAATAGAGGTCCAAACGCAAAGTGTCTGGATTTCCTTGAAAGTCTTGGGCAATTCCATATTGAATGTTTGCACCAATCGATATTTGACTCGAGTCGAAGAATTGCACATCCGTATACCTTTTATTGCTGGTGCAATACTGCGCTGAGGCATTTCCGATAATTGTGAAAAGCGAAATTGTTAGAAGTAAAATTTTTGTTGTCATATTGTTATTTTAAGATTGCCCATGCTCGATGCTGATTTACAATGTTTAATTTGTAAAAACACGATTCAATAATTGCCGAATATAAAATAAAAACAAATTATTAGATAAAAAAACGCAGTTTGGAGACATGTAGCATAAAGATTGTTAAGCGAACAAAATTTCGATCATATCTTAGAAAACAAAAGATACTTTATCATCAAAAACTGCCCATTAAGTGAATTGAACTTTTCTATGCTATAATAAGATGATATTTTTTAGTTGATTTGGATCTTGCCTTGCATCCCAAAAAGACAGTATTAAGAGGCGCTCTTTTTCAATTTTATAGACGATAAAATAATCTCTTACAATTTTCAATCTTGTATCGGGTCTAGAAGTTGGAATACCTATTTCGGGAAACAATTTTATTGTTTCTATTGCATTGCGAATTAAGTCCAATAGCTTCATGCTATATACATTCGATTTATTTCTTTCATTCCAATAAGCAAGAATTTCATTTCTCTCTCGAGCGGCTTCCTTAGACCAAACTACTTTTTCAACCATTTCTCCGCTTCTTTATCTGCTTCCTGTTCTGTTAAAAAAACGCCTGATTTTATTTCCGCTTCCCTTGCGTCTAAAATTTGTAAAGTATAATTTCAATAACGCTCCAGGCACCAGACTCCAGACACCAAACACCATTCTAGGTATACGATTTTTTATTCTGAATATAGAATTCCACCGATGTTCCCAATAACCAACAACTAGCAACTGACAACGCATTTAGATTTGTGATTTTGAATAGTGAGGGGCGACGCCGCCTCATTGATGTATGTCGCCCTTTCAGGGCTATAATTCAATGCGAGCCCTGAAAGGGCGAAATATCTTCTGCGAAGGGTAAAGCCCTTCGCAACAAAGTGCAAATGACGATATGCGATTGATTCATGCACTTGGAAGTATTCATTCATTCGATCAAACAATCACTTTATAGTCACTCTCCGAATGAAGTGGATTTTGGTTTAACATATCGGTCAATATGTCAAATCTCCTTGATTGGATTGCTTGAGCAATAGTGATTTTGGCAATTGTGAGTCTATAAAACATCACGATACTAAGCGATATTTAATTCTCACTTTTATTGATACATGGACCTACTTTTTCTTCGACGAATTCGCTCGTTGGTTAAAGTCAAGCGCCAAGTCAATCCAATAATTAAAATCGTTCTCTGATCTCATTCCCACTTCTTCTATCATCACATAGCCCTTCATAGGTCGCTTTGTAAAGTCCATTTCGCGGCAACCCAATTTTTCAAGGCAATCATCCTGTATTGCAGGATCAATGCGGCACATCAATTCATCTTTGATAATGCCCACACACATTTTGTCATTGTACATAAAAGTCAATCCACCCATCATCGGTTTTTCGACAACATTGGGGAGGTCCGCCAATCGCTCGCGCACTCTATCTGCTAATTCTTCGTTATAAGCCATATGAAATTATTTCATGGAATGCAATGCCACTCTATTGCCTTCCGTATCTATAAAATGTGCCATAAATCCATTTTCGCCAATGGATGTTTTTGGCATTAAAATTTTCGCTCCTGCCTTTTCAATTTTTGCCAATGGAATGTTTAAATCATCTCCTCCATTGAGATAGACAATGGTTCCATTTTCTTAAGGTGTAAATCCCACAATTTGCACAATTCCACCGCCAACGCCTTCTTGCATATCACAGGGAGCATGCCATACATACCACCTGGAATGGGCATTTCCATAACTTCAGCGTCAAATAATATTTCGTAAAATTTCTTTGCCCGTGCAAAATCTGTGACGGGAATTTCAAACCAATTCAATGCATTTTTCATAGCGTTGTATTTTTAATTTTATTCAAATATAATAGTTTAATTAAAACCTATATCCATAAACTCACGGTTAGATGCTTATCCAATTCTACCTTCTCTTTTTGTCTTATTGTAGCTTTCAGCGGCAAAAGATAGGTATTCACTTTCGTATCAAACCAAATCGCCGTTTTCCATTCAGAATTGCCCACCTTGGCTGTTGCCTTTAACCTTCCCCAACCCTCTTCATCCTGTTTGAAATGAGCTCGAATATCCTTCGACATTTCTTCAGGAAGGGAAATAAAACACCAACCATTTGGTCCATCGTATCGCCAGGGTTTGTTGGTGAATTGGTATTTTACGCCATTTGTCATATATTATTGGTTGAGTTTTTTTTAGAAATTAATGAAGTTACATTGACTTAAAAACAAGTCTGACAATAATGAAAATTTCGCTTATTTTGATTGAAACAGTGCAATTCTATTCCCCTCCGTATCTTTAAATTCACCCACGAGTCCAATCCCATTATCTGTAATTGGATACAGCATTTGTCCACCGTTTGTACTGGCGAGTTTCATGGATTCTTCGATATTCTCTGTCTTGAAATAAATCAAAACACCTTCAACAGTGGGCTTATAGATATCTCCTTTTGCCAATGCACCAGATATTCCCGACTCCCCATCCACAAAAGGAAATAGCGCCATTTCATAATGGTCTATAATTTCTCTATTAAATTCAAAATTGAATACTGTCTTGTAAAATACCATTGCTCTGTCTATATCGAGCACGGGTATTTCAAAATAGATGACAGGGTTGGATGGATGTGACATAGGACTTATTTCGTTTTATTAAATGTCGAAATAAATTTCTAATGAATAAATAAAAGTTTGATTATCGCTTATACCCTTATTTAACTTTATGCTGAAATTCTTTTTAATATTGGTAAATCATGTAGCACTTAAACTATGCTCCGCATCCCTTTGTGGCATGGCTGGGAGACAGAGGAGGAGGAGCATTGGAACTGACTATTTGTAGTTAACAATGTCATACAAATGCGTTTTTAATAATCGATTTATTAATTCAACACTGTCATAAATTATTTCATGTTCTCCGCCATATGGAGCTTTATAAGTTAAATGAGCTGTTGCTTTATGTACTGTCAAATTCGTTCTTTCTAATAATTTTTTCTCATCAGCTTTTAAATCATTTAGGGTTACCCATTTCCCTCCTAAGTCAATAATCTTGATTTCATATGAATTTCCATCTGATTCTTTGTGATAATTTGTTTTCTCAGTAAGTTCACCATATTTATTTGTACCTAATCCCATAAATTCAATAAAAAAACGACAGGCTATTCTTGATGCTTCAGCACAGCATATTTCTATATTTTCGATTATTTCTTTGGGAATCGCTTGTTGATACAAAGAGCTATCTTTATAAATTAATCCGTATGTCGTCAACATCTTTTGTCGATATGGCAAATGCAATACAAACCACTCTATTTTCTCATCTTCTGTCAATGGTGTTATTCTCTGTGTCATTAACTTTTTATTTAAACTGTTGTAAAATTTTTTTCCATTATTCTTTCTGAATCAATTATGTTGTCAGTGTCCTTTAGCATGCGCTCTCTAACGTTTGGCAGCTACAAGTTGTGCCGCTGTCCGTGTTTTTAAAAGTACGAATGTCCGCCCGAATTTACAATACCGAAATGCGCGGCATAACTTGTAGGTGCTGTTATAGCCAGTAAGCGCCACACAGTTTATAATGTCTATTTATATTTTTTAAAGTATTTGGGAAAGATCGTGTCTTTTGCAACTTGATTAACTTTTGTTGTCCACTCGGGAAAATAATAAGTCACCTTTAATGTGCTGTCATTAGTTAATTTGTAGGAGGAGAATGAGTCTCCTTTTTTAGGATAATTTTTTAGTCCGTATGATTTTTCAAGCATGTCCATGTTTTAATAAGCAGTCCGTTTTATAAGACCAAAGAAGTTCAACGCTGTCTCTGTAAGCATAGGTGAAATAATAATATATGCATTGTCCGTGAAACCAATAAAGAAGATATTCGTCATGAAAAGTTATGTCGACCATATAATTACTTGCGTCAGCTGTCGCTGTCCACCGGGAATTGTCTGGGATTCTTTTTTTGTCGGTGTCCGCCTGATTAATTGGTTTAACTTTAGTTGTCGCGGCCGTGTCCTTGTCTTTAGATACTAAGTCAGGCTGCTTGCCGGACGAGCAGGAAAATAATGTCGAGATTATTGTCAGGAGAAAGATATTTTTCATTGATCGTCTGTCCGCGCTTATTGGCTATAACGCAAAAGTATTGCCGTTCGTTACGGCATTTGAAAAACAAAAGTTGAATAACAATTAAAAGCTAAATATATGCACACAGTTGAAAATTTATCGTCAAGCCGTAATGACAGCAATACAGTGTTACCTGCTGCCGTTCTTCGCAACGACCAATATCACGAATTTATATTAGGTCAAATAGTGAGACCGTATCAGGGAATGTTAGGTTTTGAAAAGCGTATTGAAAGTATGAGATACGTTCCGTTTGGTAAAAACGAAACAACCATTAATTATTTTACACTTCAAAATTATGCTTTGGAAGAGCAGTATAAAAAATGGTTTGAAACTGTACTTGAAAGGTTATCTAAGATTTACAAGCAATGTGATTACTCTTTCTTTCCACAAGATGATTTCTTTGCAAATACTTTAAAGCGTAGAATGATAGAAGTTGGAATTAAGGACGTGTCTCCATACGGTAGCAGGTAACGTTTTGCAGCCACCCGCTGTTCGGGATTTATGACTACTAATTTATAAATGTACTAAAAATATTTTGAGAAGACAAAATTTCATGTGGACTACGATGCCCGAATGGCGGGTGACTGCTGTTGCACTAAACCTTCGGTAGTTTTCTCAAGTATCAGTACATTTATAGTTCATCAAAATTTAAATATCATGACACAAAAAAAGCCTACCGAATCTTTAGTTGCTCTCGCATGTGCTAAAGTACCACAATTTTCTGATCAATTAGAAAAATTTTAAGTCGCGTATATCCATCTCTGGTAAGAGCGAAAGCACCTATCGAAATTACGCCCAGCACCTCGCCAAACTCGTCTTGCACTTTGAGTGCTTGCCTACTGAATTGGATGAAGACCAAATCTCCGATTATCTCTATCACGTCCAACAGCAACACAATACGCCTTCAGAGAGCTATTTCAAACATTCCGTGTATAGTTTGCGTTTCCTATTTCGATTAGAGGGATTGAATGATAAACGCATCGCCCTGCCATCCATCAAGAAGGAACATAAATTGCCCATTGTATTGAGCAGAGAAGAGATGAAGCGTTTACTCATTGCCCCGAAATTATTGAAACATCGCATATTACTTGGTATTCTCTATGGTTGTGGATTGCGATGCATGGAAGTGCGAAGCATCAGACTGGCACATATCGATTATGACAGAAAGACTTTACTCGTCCCGATGACCAAAGGTCATAGAGATCGTTATGTTCCCTTATCTGATATATTGATACGCGGGATAAAAAAATATATCGAAAGCGAAGTACCCACTGATTACTTGTTTGGAATGCCACGTGAGAATAGAGCAGGCGGAGAATTTGATAGCAGGTACTCACAGCGCGGCGTTCAATGGGCAGTAAAGGAAGCTGCAAAAGCAGCAGGTATCAAAAAAGCAATGAGTGTGCATACACTGCGACATACTTATGCAACGCATCTATTGGAAGATGGATTGAATATTCTCACAATAAAAAACTTATTAGGTCATAGTTCAATTGAAACCACGATGGTGTATTTACACGTGGCCAATAGCGAGCGAATTAATCCATTTAGTCCACTTGACACCTTGTATCCCAAACAAAAGTGAGAACAGGATATGAAGTGGGAAATCTGCTTCAGCAACATTGGATTAAAGTAGAACACCAACTCAAGGTCAATTCATGGCAATTGAGACCTTGAGTGCGGTGCGGCATTGCCGCCTGCAGCACTAGGAGGACATAAATCTGTCTGCACAGATTGTGGAATTGAAAGCATCAGCTATAACAGCTGTAGAAACCGCCATTGTCCAAAGTGTCAAGGGAGACAGCGAGAAGCATGGTTGGAAAAGCGCAGGACAGAATTGCTTCCTGTCAAATATTTTCACGTGGTTTTTACATTGCCCGATACATTCAATCAATTGGCATTGTACAAACCCAAAGATGTCTATGATGCCCTGTTTGAAGCATCTTGGCAGACGATAGACATATTTGCAAAAGACAATAAACATCTTGGTGCTAGAACAGGAATGATCAGCATCCTCCATACTTGGGGGCAGCAGTTGACATTACATCCACATCTACATTGTGTGATTCCACAGGGAGGATTGACGAAAAGCAATCAATGGAAATACGCCAAGAGCAAGGGTAAATACTTGTTTCCGGTGAAGGCGATGAGCAAAGTATTTCGGGCAAAGTATCTCGCTATCATCAGAAAGAAGATTAGAGATATTGATAAGAACATCCTCAATACTGCTTACAAGAAAGACTGGGTGGTCTATGCCAAACGACCATTTGGCAATGCAGAGAGCGTGATGGAATATATCGGACGATACACGCATAAAATTGCTATAAGCAATAGACGAATCACTAACATCGATGAAAATACCATCACTTTTGAATACAAGGATTATAAAGATGAGGCGAAGAAGAAGGAATTGACGCTCGATGCGCTAGAATTTATCAGGAGATTTGCGATGCACATCTTGCCTAAGAACTTTGTGCGAATCAGGCATTACGGCATCTTGAGCAGCACGACCAAGAAGACGAGCATTCCCATTATCAAAGAACTATTTAACGAATCAAAACCATTGGAAAAGAGCGATGCAAGACAATTGCATAACTATCACTCATTGTACTGTGTGCATTGCAAAAAGAATCGATGGTGATCGTGGAAGTAATACCTAAAAAGAGGTCCGCCGAATGCGATGAAAGTGAATCGCGATTTGCTAAAATATTGTTTTTGAAAAGACGCTACATGGGCGACTAGCCGCTGCTTTTGAACAAGCCTAAAAAACGAAAAGAAAAGAGAAGGATAGATAGAATATGCGAAGAGAAATTCAATATAATATGCAAAAGAGAAGAAACAAATTTTCAGATTATTCTTCGATAGCAAACAAGGCAGACTCCTGAATTAGTCGCAATCCCCATAGTGATTTTTAAGTTTTAATTGATACGGTTCCGTGCAACAGCGACTTCATTGTGCGTTTTACAAACGCAACGAAGTCTTAGTTGTTATGTGTCGTTTTTTCTAATGATAACTTCCTGTATATTTTTTTCTATCGATTTCATAATAAGCAAACACATTTTCGCCTTTCCAACCTACCGCCTTAATTTCTCCTGAAAAATTATGATCAACTATATTTATCTTCTTATATCTTATTCCAATCCAAGCGTATCTGCTGCTTATAGGAATAGTATTTATATCCTTTGTTGTGTAAAATTGAGTTAAACTCTCTTCTTTTATTGATTTAATTTTTCTGTAAGCTGAATCTGTTTGATTTGCGCAGATCTCATAAAATATAAGATAAGATGGTAAAATAGAAACAATGCAAAATATAAGGACATATCCAAAGTTGAATTGTTCAAATTTGTACAAATTAATTAGAATTGTGATTATAAATGCGAAGAATAAAATCAGTGGAAAGGAATTGATAGTATTTCCGTACTCCAATAATATTATATTAGTAAATATGATGAATGGTAATACTATTTTTAGTAAAATTTTCATCAGTTTGGGCATTTTAAATAATTGTTTTAAAAGATTTTATTT
>JADJOU010000036.1 GCA_016713645.1 Bacteroidota bacterium | reverse complement strand
GGTTCCGGTCATACATACCATGATCATTCCTTTTATACTGCCTAACTCACCGTAATCCACATCAACACCAACAATGGCGTTTCCACCCATTTGAATGGTCTTGTTTTTTAATTGAGCCAAACAATTTTTTCACCATTCGCAAGCTTTTCATTAAAAGCTGTTGATTGCATTCCAAAAGTATCGGTAAATGAGGACGCGATTTCAGAAATAATACCTGTTCCCGTTGTTGATTGGCCAGTCACAAGGCCTATTACTGAAAATTTCCAGTTTGGTGGTAGGTGAATTGATGCAATTAGCATAGAATCAAATATTTCATTTAATTCAAATTTTGCTTTTTCCAATTCTCTTTTTGCAATTTCGTTGGCCAAAGCCTTTTCTTTTAAAAAACATTTCGAGCAATATCTTTCAGAAGTATGGTCAGTTATCTTTATTGAAGATAATCGTATCACTTTCAGAATTTAGATCTACAATCATAAAATTTCCACCAAGCTTCACGTTACAATTTGGGCAATGTGTATAAGTTGACATTTTTATTTACCTCTAATTTCCAGCCATCGCAACTATTAGTCCGATAACTCCGAATAGGATGGTCAATCCAAGACTCGACTTCAAAGTCCAGGCCATTGTTTTCCGCCTTTCGCATCGCCTTTGCCTCTTCCAACATGGCCTTCCGATTTTCCATCTCAGCCTTTCTCCAGGCATTGAGCGAGTCTATAGCCGCTTGCTGGGCTGCAACTGAGGCTTTAGAAGCGGCCTCGAGGGCACTCGGAGCTTCGGCTGTCGGCTCCGGTGGCTTGTAGGACGGAGTCCGGTCTTGTGCAGAAATTACAAGAGCTACAATGAGGATGATTGGTACAAAGCGCATTTGGCCCTCCCTTTGGTGCGAGATGTGGATTGGATCATTTAAAATACCAAATTTTGCAAGTCAATAAAAAGGATTAACAACCAATTCCCTACCTGATTTTAAATCATGAAGTGTCAGTTTCTTTTATAGCGTATTGCAATTTAAAATGCTCGAAATGACCTTTCTCTCAGTTGTTCAATTTCAGACCATTCGAGGAAAAATATATGCCCCAAAAGCCTGTAACCACAATTTGGTCTCAATTGCCAAAATGGGCGCCTACCTTTTTACTGCTTTCTCTTTGCACCATGGTTGGATATGCCATCTTTGACAACCGAGAAGTTTCCTTTTACCCTCCGAAGATCATGCCAAGGTTGGATACAATCCGAATCAAAGATACGGTTCGATTTGAAACAAAATCGACCAACCCGTGCAGCACTTCAAGTTTAAGCATTGATAAAAGTTTTATTGAAATGAATGGCAACAACAATCGAGTTGGAGACTCAAAGTAAATGCCGATATTTATATTTACAATATTTTCACTTTTAATATTTGAACATTCTCATGCTGATTCAATTTCAAAAAGCTTCATAAATCAGTCCGGAAATGGAAATTGGGTTGGTGATGATCAAAGGGTTTACCACAATTCAAAAATCAATTACCAAATTAAAGTTATCGTAAACAACAAGATGTCTATTGTAAATGTTGAAAAGGACTATGAAAACATTGATAGGCTTTTTTACACTTGCTAAGGATGATAGGAAAAATGATTTCATACGGTTCTTGTCTGAAATAGAATACAAAATTGATACATCCACATCCAACGACAAATATCAGGATGTTTTGAAATTATTAGAACTATCCTTCGAATTTAATAAGTCGAAAAAATTGAAGTGGTTTAGGCAACAGCTTATCGATGTCGCAGGAAAGAATATTTCAGGACTTGACCTTTCTGAGTTTGTTAGGTCTCGCGAATTTATTTTTGAGGACGCTGCGAACTTCGAAAACCTTACATTTAAAAAAGTTGACTTTTCTTTCTGCAACTTAAGTCAATTGAAATTCGAAGACACCTATTTTGATTCTTGTATTTTTTTCGTACTAACTTAAATAAAACTGATTTGTATGATGCCAAAATTAATTCTGCAATACTTCTTGATTCGGCTTGGAACCAAGATAAGGTGATTCTTTCACTTTCCACTGAAATTTGGAACTCGGAAAGCGCATTGAGTAATCGGCTAGATTCTTTATCTACGGGATCAAAATTGTCCTATAGCATCGGAGGCTTCGGATTTGGAAATCATTTCGATGGTGAACAATATTTTGTAGAATTTGGAGAGAAAGAGGTAAATTTCAAGCAAGGGATTTAACATATTTTCGTTTTCTGTAGGGCCTCATTTTTTCGATTCCAATAATAAATATAATTTCACAAAAAAATTGCCTCAAATGATTTTATTTACAATGAGGGTACATTTGATTACGCGATGTTTTTAAACTTAAGTGGGTATGCTGGTAGTCCAATCGGAACGAAATATGAATTTTTAATGGGAGCCGAATTCGATTTATTATTTATGAATATTGGAGAGAGGTCTTATGTTTACATACCAGAATCTCAAGGAACCAAAATCAGTACCTATGGAATGACTCGATTCTGGGGAGACACAAGGTGGATAGCAGGTGCTTGTTTTAATATAAATCATTTCAAATACAGTTGGATTCCAAAACCACAATCAATTGGATCTCAAGTTGAATTTGATGGAGGTGGAATTAATAGATATCTCGGAGTATTTTCACTGCAATGGGGAGATATTATTTATAAATTTTCAAATTTTGAAATTAACAGACCTTTCCATGAGTTTAAAATTTCAATGACAGGGTCTTCTAGTCCCACTTTTTAATTATCCAAATCAGATTTTAATCGAGAATAATTTTTTCTTTGCCGTTATAAGAAGTAAAAGTAAATTCGCGGACTTTGCTAGTTACAAGCAATCAAAATTTTAACCGGACACCAGAGCCTAGCCAAAACGGACACCTATTAACCATATGAGTTTGGAAATGGCAATTATTCCGATACATCACAGTTGGAATAAATGTGTGCATCTTTCAAGGCATGGTGACGGCCATGATCATTTTAGAATTCACCTTGATAGGCGCATCCCCTTCACGCTTTTCATGTGGTCATTCAGGTCAATGCTGATCAGGAATCCTTAAATCGGAAACAAAAGAACTCAGTTAACACGAAATTAGACACCAGCGGTTGGAGTGTCATCCCGATTTTCATTTTGACTCGACTCGAGTGTCCGACTTAAACGGGGGGGGGGGCTAGGCCACCACAAACCGAATAAGATTTTTAATGGAAGCGCGTTTCTATCGAAGCGTTTAAATTCTTAGCATGGCTTTCAAAAAGCTCACCGTGACGCGAATGGGAGGGATGAGGCGGCTGGGATTATGTAGAGAGAAGGTTTGTTTCGATCCAAGTAAGTTGAATCCACTTCTACAGACCCTGAACAGCAAGATAAAGCCTTTTTAAATCTGGATCATGGCTGCTGGTGTTCTCATCCTTCACGCAAACCTCATGGCCTGTATGCTTGCGATTGTCTATCGTGTTCTAACAGGCAAACATTTACCCTATATGTTTTGGCTTCGGTTCTGGTTCTGATTTTCAATTTCGTTCCAAATACTTTGTGATAATTTAATACCGTTAAGATTCTTCGCTGATAATATTTGATTGCCAGTTAAATTTTTTGCCAATGTAAAGTCAGCGAACGACAAATCAGCATTATTAAAAATTGCAGAGCTTAAGTTTGCCTCAGAAAAACATGCGCCCCCCAATATTGCACTAGAAAATTGCAATTTGAAAGATTTGCTCCAATAAATTGGGCGTTTGCAAGATTGGAAAATCGGAAGGTTGATTCCTGTAATTCGCAAAAATCAAATTTGGAACTAATAATTTTTGCTGAACCAAAATCTGATGAACTTAGTTTGCTTCCAATAAAATTTGCAAATTCAACTTTGATGCCAAAGAATGATTTTTGCAAAAATTCATGATTATTAAATAAATATTTGTTTTCGTCAATTACCTCTTGTGAAAAAGTAGATAGCAATATTTTTTTGCTACGTGATAATTTTACTAGCGGTTCTAGTGCGTATTGAATTAGGCTGGAAAGGTTTACTTTAATAATTTCGTTCCTGGGGGATAGAATCCATTCTTCAACGAATTCTCCGCTTGACGATTGCCGTGCTTCGATGTTTTCACACAATAATCTGAGGTTAACTGCAACTTCAAATTGACTTCTCTGATGATTTGCTTTGACAGATTCTTCCCTGCTGAGCTGCAATTCATGGAGTTGCAAATCTAGTGATTTTTTATTTATCTCAACATCTTTTGATTGGGTCTTAAGTGCCTTTGATGAACAAGCTAAGAAAGGCAAAGGAATCGCCAATTATTCCAATATTAATAACGGCGTTCCCACCTGATGGATAAAAAGTTTCATTAATATATCCGGCATATTTAATCAATCCCATCTGGTAAAGAAATATGATGGAAATTAAAAGAAAAAACATCCCTAAGTAACGACCACCTTTTTATAAAATAGGTTTTAAACCATTCAAATCTCTTTTGTTTTCTCTTTGCACTTGGCTTTATATTCCTTTTGAATGGTTTGGTGTTGAAGCTTGTCTTGATATCCAAAAAATTCTGGCTCGATTCGTATTAAAAATAATACCTATCTTATCAAATTATGTGAATTCTGTTTGGTTTATGCATGGAACGTGAATTGTTTTGTTTTAAATTTTTCTAGTTCTAGAGAATTCCTTTAATTTGTTTAACTCCTTTTTAAATAAATTCTTGTTGACATTATACTTGTTAAAAATTTCTTCAATCTTTGGTGCAAATTTTGGCAGCTCACTAAGGACGACGTTTATAGAGTCAATTTCCCGTCTGATGGCAAAGGCATTAGTTCTTGAAATTACACCCCCTTCTCTATTTCCAATATTTAAAATTGAGTCTGAAATAATCATTGTGAAGGCGCGAACTATTTTCAGATCAATTGTATCTATTTTATTGCCATAAAATGGATTGGGGGTGTGTGATTTTTCAAAGTATGTGATAGCCTTTTTTTTATGACTATCCAAATCGCTTATGTATGTGCTTCCAATAAAAAAATTGTCCACCAATGCTAATTGAATATGAAGCCAGGCCATTTCAGAATAAACCAATTGAGTAGAGCTGTCGATTTTTTGAATAACCATTTCCGCATCTGATATTTTCTCTACGACTTCTTGTTTCTTTGCATCTAAATCCCAAAGAATAAGTTTAAAACCTTCAAATCAACTCTTTGAAGGATTCAAACTTTAAAGAAACTATGCATAGAATCAAACAAGGATCAAATTCCAGGCAAGAGTCGCTTGTGATATTTTCCGACGATGTACTTCAATCCATATGCCAATTAAACATCCAAAGACAATTATTGGAATTAACCAGCTTAATATCGATTCCTTCATGTTTTCATCCTTTGTACTTCAAATAATATGTAAAAATTAAGATCATCGAATTTTTCAAAATTCAAAAAGGATTAATCAGATTCATTGATTTCAAGTCGCAAGCCTTCAGAAAAAATCTTCAATGTTCGAATCAACGATTCAGATTAGATCGTTCTACCATAATAGTGATGCCCCCACTTTCGAATAACGCCTGTAGAAAAAACTTTCCCTCCATATTCAAAGAGAAGGCCCCATGGTCCAGACAATCAACCTTTCAGACGTCTTCCAGGACCTTTCAGCGGCCGACCGTAGACCGTGTCGCCGGTGAAGATTCCACTTCTTCCGGGAGGGCGCCCTTGGCACCGGTTTCGCGTTCATCCCGAGCGTCGAAGGGATGCCCTATCCCGTGTTCGAGAATGGGGACCTGAGGGAGTGCCTATACGACCTCGGTGGAGCTGACCTTGGGGGAGGGAGGGGGGAACGAGTGGGTGGGGGTGCATGAAGAATTATTCGTCAATAAAGATTTTTGATGTCGCCGATTTCTTTGACGAATCCAAAGCATTCCTAAAACGCCCAGACCAAGTAAAACATTGGTTCCTGGTTCCGGGACTGATGAAGTTGCCCGAATCAAGGCGTGACCTTGGTTAGAATATGAATGTTCAGGATACATATGCCATTGCATGTCGGCAAAATCCATCGTTTCAGATTCTGAATAATTGAAGTCGTTCCTTAAAGCTGCCAATCTGTAATGGTTATTAAAATCAGGGTTCACCAAATCACCAGTTGCGACCGCGATGTAACCATCTGTGGTTGATCCAAATGTTGTTCCCCATAGCTCACTGACCTTTTCAAATAGACCATTATTTTCAACGCTCCAACCATTGTAGGTTCCGCTGCCCCCGCATGGGTCCAAAACTCAGCAATCTGAACGCGAGTGGCATACTGCCACCCTTCATAAATTCCACCAATGCCCATTTGGCTTCTGACAAAGTTAATGGAAACGTTTGTGGTACCTGAAACGTCAAGCCAATCCAAACCAGATTCCGTATCGGTCGTGAATGAACTGTTATCTATCAATGTTGCTTGGGCCCAAGTCCCGCACAATAAAAGCAGGGAAAAAAGATGAAGGCGAGCCGAATTTTTAAACCAAGTCATTTTAAAGTCCTCGTGTTACTTGCAAACCGTCTTATATCCACCAGGAATCCATCTACCACTGTCAGTGGTGTGGCCCGGGACATATTCCTGGTTGCAAGTCTTCGTCCCGTCCTGGCTGGTATAGGGGTTGGTGTTCCCCTTAGTTGAATAGTTGTCATACGGGGTGGGGGTGGCGTCAGACCTCCAATGGCCGGGAACGTAGGTGCCATCCTTTTTTGTATAGCCGTCCACCCATGTGTCGGCGAAACAAGTAAAGGCGAAGGCGGCAATAAGGAGTAGGACTTTCATGGAGGT
>JADJOU010000035.1 GCA_016713645.1 Bacteroidota bacterium | reverse complement strand
TAACCCCAATCCAAAATAGGTTGCAGCCCTTCCTACATTATACAATGTAACTGCGATAAACTTTTGAAAGGAAGAATAGCGGTGAATGGGCTTAAGCTCTTAATGCAATTGAATCACGCAAATGCCTACACAATGAAAACTTCCGACGATACCAACAGAAAATGCTGCCAATAGCATCAAAACAAAATCCTGCATCATGGAACGAGGATATTTTGTTCGCGGTAATATTCTTTTTGATCTGCATGCCAAGTTATGCGCGCCTTGTACAATCCATGCTTAAACTTTGCTAGACTTAAATTCATCAAACCATTGCTATCTGGTGTCAATTGCACCGTTTGATCATATTTCATTTCATCTTGTTTTACAAACTCAATATTCCCTTTAAAAAAATGATGAATGGTAGATATAGGCAAAG
The DNA here is from genome assembly GCA_016713645.1 of Bacteroidota bacterium. Taxonomy (GTDB): domain Bacteria; phylum Bacteroidota; class Bacteroidia; order Chitinophagales; family JADJOU01; genus JADJOU01. Next base: position 11,277 of record JADJOU010000035.1, on the reverse strand, counting down.
CAATCTTCATATTTTCTCCCTTTAAAGAAATCAAATCCCCACTCATGACTTCATTGATATTCTTAGCTGCATCAATTTTAGTTTGATAATGCACTTCCTTATCATAATAGTTCGAATCCATCATTTCATTCGTCTGTTTGAAGGCGACATAAACCATTCCGAACATTCCTGCAATAAACAATATAATTACGATAAAAATCTTATAACCCCAATTCATCTCTAATGTTTAAAAAATATAAAAATACGAATCTACATAAATGGTCCCAAAAACTTGGTATGGATTGTTTGAATCTTCTCCTCTCCTTTGTATACAGCTATTTTTTATCTTATTGCTTTACCCCTTTGCGTTACTCAGTTTTGGCATCGATAAAAGAAAGTAGAACTTATTGATGGATTCGCTTTTAAGCGTAATCAGTTTAGTACCGATAACATCAATTTTGCCATCGACCCCTTCGACCCTCCATGTGATTGGGAATGCATCCCGCGTTTTGTTGATGATTTTTGCTTCGAACAAATTGCTAATTCTATTGTCTGGCAATTCTTGATATAATTGTCCATTTACTCTGGAGATATAGGTATCCACAGTCTTTCTAGTGGCAATCAATACGCCCATGATGATAACGAGCAAGGTCAGCAAACCTGTATAGGCTTTCATTCTTCCATTGAAGTGAAACTTGCGACTTTCGCTAATTTCATTTTCAGAAGCATAGCGAATCAAACCCGTTTTGAAATCAATGGACTTCATTACATCATCGCATGCATCAATACAAGCCGTGCAGCCCACGCATTCCATTTGAATCCCATTTCTGATATCAATGCCCGTTGGACACACTTGAACACATTTCAAACAATTGATACAATCGCCATCCGTTCGCTCAGCATGTTTTTTAAACTTGCCTCTTGGCTCACCGCGCTTATAATCATAGGAAATCTGCATCGTATCTTTGTCGAACATTACTCCTTGCAATCGACCATAGGGACAAATGGTGGTGCAGACAATTTCTCGAACAAAGGCGAAAACCGCATAGAATAAATACGTAAAAAAAATCAAACCCGACAATAATACAAGATGCTCAGAAAGTGGTTCACGAATGATTTTAAACAATTCATCAATTCCGACGATATAGGCAAAGAAAGTATTGGCAATTAAAAATGAAATGGAGAAATAGATAAAATGTTTCAATCCTTTTTTCCAAATTTTCTGAAAAGTCCACTCTCCTTCATTCAATTTTTTCTGTTGTCCTGGGGTGCCTTCTATAAGCCATTCTATTGGTCTAAAGACAAATTCCATAAAGACTGTTTGAGGACATACCCAACCGCAAAACAATCGACCAAAGACCGTAAATAGGACGACGAAGATTATGAAAGTAATCATCGCGATTGCAAAGATGAAAAAATCTTGTGGCCAGAAAATCTTGCTGAAAAGGATGAATTTCCCCTTAGGTAAATTGATCAACATGAAAGGTAATCCATTCACTTTGATAAAAGGCATGATAAAAAGACGAGCAAATAGGAATACGCAATTATCTTTCTATAATTCGTCCACTTACCAAAGGGTTTTAAGGCATAAATCCAAGTCCTACCGCCTTTCTCTGTAACTGTGCTGACTCGATCTCTAAAAGTCTCCGCATGCAATAAATCTTCTTCTCTCACAATTCTTTATATTAAATAGCTATGGTAAATTTAATTCAATAATTGACTGCACAGGAATAAATTCTGCACAAAATGCAGGTAAATACCCATGCCCTATCAATTATTTCATTTTACAACTTTATTTCGCTGTAGAATCTGTTGGCATTTCAACAGCAGCTGTTTCTTTGTATTCCTCTCCTTGTGGTTCTTTTCCGCCTGAGGCAACCGTGCCTTTGGTGCTTAAAACGTAACTAGCAACTTCAGCTATTTGCGTTGGTGTCAATTGATCTTTCCAAGAAATCATTCCCTTCTCAGGCCATCCATATTTAACTGTTTTAAATACATCAACAATGAACCGTGAATCCAATAATTATCGGTCAAATTAGGTCCTACCCCACCTGGTGTACTTGCAGCATTGGCAGCATGACAGGCTGCACATTTGCTGGTGAATATGGCTTTGCCTTTTTCTATGCCAGATGCATCCAACATTTTGACGGTACTCTCGTCGACATTGCTCGCCTGATTTGCTAAAAATATCGCTTTCTCTTCTTCTGCTTTAGCCATTTCAGTATTGAATTCCTCAATTTGCAATGGCTCAGATTTGCTCACATGATGCGTGTACAAATAGAAAATCGCCCAAAGAATGCATAGATAAAAAGTAGTCGAAAACCAAGATGGCGTAACATTATCTAGTTCTCGAATTCCATCGTATGAGTGACCTGTGTCGATATCACTCTCTTCTTCCGCTGTTCTAAAATTATTCATTTTAGCCCAAGTGCGCGCTAGCCAAGATTCACCCATTTCTGTTGTTGGTTCGACTTGCCCTTTTTCTTCAGCACTCGGTTTGATAAATTTATTCGATTGCCATGAATACATCATGATGAGGAGTACTTCCATGACGATGACAATTAATAATACCCCAGTTACAAAATCAGAGGAAAAACCTTGCTTGATAGCCGCTTGAGCAACTGCTGGGTCTGCAGCTTGAGCCATTGCAGATAGAGATACAAGCATAAATCCAATCAAAGCTATAATGCTTTTGTTGGTATCTGATTTAAATTTATTCGCCACATAATGTTTCACGGAGAATAAAAAAGTTTTACTGCTCATATACAATGGAATCAATAAGAATACCGCCACAACTGTGAGTATAATATTCATATCCAATTGAACAGTATCTGCAGCAGGTGCAGCAGGCAAAGCTTCTTGTGCTTTTAAATAAATTGGCGAACCAAACACCGCAAGTGCGGCAACGATTAATTTTATTGTTTTTGTGTCATGGTTTTATTTTTTTTGATCATCAAAGGAGGTTTTCAATTCTCTTCATCTCTTTGCCATCTATACTGTACATCCAGAATAAGACTAAGAGAAAAAAAGCGACAAATATTACAAGAGAGATAAGTGGATATACACTTACACCCGTAATGTTTTCTAAATAGGTTGAAAATTTCATAATCTTATTTTTTATCTTGTAATGTAATGTCTTTACCCAATCTCTGTAAATAGGCAACCAATGCAAGGATTTCCTTATCACTTGAAATTTTAATTTTATTCTCTTTTTCCAATTTTTCAGATATCTGTTTTGCTTGCTTATCTAAATCACTATTGGCAATATTTTCATATCCATCAGGATATGGGACACCCATCTTGCGCATGGCATGAATCTTAGAATTCGTGCTGCCCTTATCAATTGATTTTTCAAATAGGGATGGATATGAAGGCATGATTGTTCCTGGTACCATAGATGAAGGCTCCAACATATGGTTGATATGCCAACTATCGCCATATTTTCCTCCTATTCTCGCTAAATCTGGTCCAGTTCGCTTACTTCCCCATTGAAATGGATGATCGTATACAAATTCACCTGCTTTGGAATATTCCCCATAGCGCATGACTTCATATCTAAATGGTCGAATCATTTGCGAATGGCAATTATAACAACCCTCTCGGATATATATATCTCTTCCTGCAATTCAAGCGGTGTATATGGTTTTACAGAAGAAATCGTCCGGGATATTTTCCTTTACCAAGAAAGTTGGAATCAATTCTACTAAACCGCCGATGCCGACCATCACTAAACTTAAGACCAACAATAAAATTGGTTTGCGCTCAATAAAACTATGCCAAATTGAATTCGCTGGTGCTTGATACTCTTTTGTCAAAGGTGCTGCACTCGCTTCTTCTTCCGCCAAGAAGGTTCCACCTTTTGCCGTTTTAATTAAATTGTAAATCATAATTAAAACACCTATCAAAAATATGGTTCCACCTAATGCTCTGATCACATAGAAAGGCATGACTGTTTGGACGATATCAATAAATTCATATTGCAATTGACCTTCTGGGGTAAAAGCCTTCATCATAAAATATGAACGGAAAGCACTCCAGTACATAGGAATAGCATATAATATAATCCCTAAAGTACCAATCCAGAAATGTGTAGCAGCCAATTTTTTAGAATACAATTGAGTCGAATACAATTTAGGTATCAACCAATACATCATACCAAATGTCAAGAAACCATTCCAACCCAAAGCTCCAATATGCACGTGAGCTACAGTCCAATCGCTATAGTGAGAAATCGCATTGACATTTTCAAAGACAACATTGGACCTTCGAAAGTACTCATACCATAACATGTAACAGCAACAACGAAGAATTTTAAAACAGGATCCTCTCTTACTTTATCCCATGCGCCTCTGAGGGTAAATAATCCATTCAACATACCACCCCAACTCGGCATAATCAGCATGATCGAGAAAGCAGTACCAACTGATTGCGCCCAATCTGGCAATGCCGTATACAATAAATGGTGAGGGCCAGCCCAGATATACAAAAAGATCAAACTCCAAAAATGTACAATACTCAATCTATAAGAATACACTGGTCGACCAGCCGCTTTCGGCAAGAAATAATACATCAATCCTAAATAAGGCGTAGTCAAGAAAAATGCCACCGCATTATGACCATACCACCATTGAACCAAGGCATCTTGAACCCCAGCATACCATGAATATGATTTCATAAAGGAAACAGGGAATTCCATGGAGTTTACTATATGCAACATGGCGACAGTCACCCAAGAGGCGATGAAAAACCAAATGGCCACATAGAGATGCCGCTCTCGTCTGGTGAGAATCGTTCCAAACATATTGATACCAAAAATGACCCAAATGACTGTAATCATCAAGTCTAATGGCCATTCCAATTCAGCGTATTCTTTCCTGTTGTAAAGCCCATAAGAAGGGTGACTGCAGCGAAAACAATCAATAATTGCCATCCCCAGAAATGGATTTTCCCCAAGGCATTGCTCCACATCGGCGTCTTCAATAATCGGGGCAGTGAATAATACATCGCCGTAAAAATCCCATTGCCTACAAATGCAAAGATAACCGCATTTGTATGCACTGGACGCAATCGACCAAAGGCCAGATGTGGAAAGTACTCACTAAAATTCAGTACTGGATACGCCAGCTGAAAAGCTGCGATGACTCCAAATAACATGCCCTGCTCCCCAGAAAATACATGCTATCGCAAACATTTTCGGCAGTCGATTGTTGTAGAAAAATTTGTCTAAATTCATAAAAATGGTTTTTGTTTATTGGTTGATGTTGGTTGTTCGTTGTTAGGTGTTCGTTGTTAAAAGGTTGTGAATTTTTTTTTTGATTTTTAATTTTAATTTTAATTTTACTCTTAGGTGAATCGTGCAACATGCGCTGGGCTGGACTATCTGGATCATCGAATTGCCCATCCTTTACACTCCAGAGAAACGCTGCAAGAAATCCCCCTGCAATGCAAATACTCACTAATAATAAAATAATCATGACACTCATATTCTTTAATTTTTAAAATGTTTTACACGTGCAACCCAATCTGTCAATCCATATGTCAAGAATATTATGCTTAATGAACTTGCGGGCATGAGTATTGCGGCAATAACAGGAGATAATGTTCCTTGGATCGCGAAATACAATCCTATTACATTATAGATAGCAGATATGCAAAATGTGAATAAAATGATTCGCTTTCCCAATTGCGCAAAATGTATATACCGATCTAACCAAACCAATCTCGACGCATCTATAATCGCATCAGAAGATGGGAGTAAATGTGTTTTGCGTCAGCTACTGCAATACCTACATCACTTTGTTTGAGTCTTCAGCATCATTTAGTCCATCGCCAATCATCATCACATTTAAGTGTTGATTCTTCTGCAAATCCACGATATAGTCCATCTTTTGTTGGGGACTTTGATGAAAGAGAATATCACTATCTTTTCCGATGAGCGCTTCCACATTTTCTTCTTCTCCATTATTATCGCCAGAGAGCAAACTCAAACTGAATTGATCCTTTAATTTTGACAATAATTTTGATATTCCCAATCGATACTTATTTGAAATGATAAAATCGCCAAGATTTCTCCATCAATATATACGACTACTTTCGTCTTATTGACTTCTGCATTGAATGAGCCACCGACAAAATTTGAAGATCCAATTTTAATATGATGTTCGTCTACCCATCCTTCAATCCCCATTCCAGTCGTCTCCTTAAAATCCACCACTTCTATGGATTCATCGCAATTCAAATAAGATACAATCAATGTGCTAGAAGGATGCGATGATTGTTTGGCCAGCGATGAAATAGCTACATTCATGGAATCGTTGATGACATTGCCTGCATAAGAAACCCTGGATGCATTCGCTTGCGTAATGGTGCCCGTCTTATCAAATACAAGGTGATTGATTCTTGTCATCTTTTCTAAGACATCTGCGGATCTCAAATAGAATTTATTTTTAGCAAAAATTCTCAGAATATTGCCATTGGTGAAATTATGAGATAAGAGCAAGGCACAAGGACAGGCAACAATTAGAACGGTAGTAAGGGCGTTCCACATCAACGTGTTTTGACCTTGCAAATACCAATATAAGCCAGCTGCGAATCCAATCGCCAAAACCACATAAGTAAAATACTTGCCGATTGCATCATATATGGTCGACTTTGGTGTTTCTTTTTTACTAAAAATTGGATTATTCCAAAGATTGGTCAAATAGGATTGGGAAACTTCCTTAATGACTAGTAATTCAGCTATCCCGCCCAATTGCTTGCCACCTGCATAAATCATTTCGCCAATTTGAATTGAAATAGGTTCATTCTCCCCACTGACAAAACTATAATCGATTTTTGCACTTCCTTTGGATAGAATTGCATCCATAGGGATGATTTCATTGTGATGAACTTGAATGATATCATTTCTTTGAATTCTAAATATCTCTGTCGGAATCACTTTATTGTCCTTGATTACATTTAAAGCTATTGGGAAAAATGATTTATAATCACGATTAAAAGAAAGTGTTTGATATGTTCTCGATTGCAACCATCTTCCGATGAGCATAAAAAAATCGATACCTGCCATACTATCCAGATACCCATCTCCTAGTCCATAATACAATTCACTCAAACTTCGCGTGAATGTAATGACCAAGGCCATCGCCACAGGAAAATCGATATTTAGAAATTTATTCTTAATACCGTGATAAGCCGAAAGAAAAGAATTCGCTAGCGGCGTAGAATAAAACAGGCAGTGATAATGCGACACTGAGGATGTGAAAGAAAGACTTGATGATTGGCTCAATGGTATTGACGATAGCAAAATATTGTGCGACGCTGATCATCATGATATTGGCAAAGCAAAATCCAGCAATGCCTATTTTATACCATCTCTGGCGGTCAATCTGATGCATGTCGCGCTCTGAGATTTCATTCATACTCAAATGCGGTTCATACCCGATGCTGGTTAAGGTCTCTACGACCGCTCTCAGATTGGTTTTATTTTTATCGAATGAAACAAATAGCTCTTTCAAATTAAAATTCACGCGTGTATCTATGATACCCGTATTGATTACCCTAATTTGCTCCAATAGCCAAAGACAACTGCTGCAATGAATTTGCGGGAGATAAAAGGTGATTTGAGATTGGTCTTTGCTATCAAATTGAAGCAATTTCTTTTGAATGGCTTCATCTTCAAGAATTGAAATTTATCTTTGCGAATCTCTACTTTAGCTTCAATTCCAGGGTGTTGATTCATGGCGTAGTAATCACAGAGATTATTTTGGCTGAGAATTTCGTAGACAGACTTACAGCCTTGGCAACAAAACACTTTCTCCTCTAGCGCAATCTTACTATGCGCACAAGCATCACCGCAGTGATAGCAAGTTGTTTTTTGGAGTGGTGTATTTGCGAAGACTTTCATTCTAAATTACTAATTGCCTTTATTTTGCTCGTTATAAGTTTCACCATTTGAATGCGCTTCATTTGATTGTCCTTTATTACAATTCCCATTATTCTTGCAATCCCCGCAGCACTTTTTCATTGGAGACTGAATCAAATCTATAAAGAAATTTGCATCTATAGATGATTTAGTTTCTTTCTTATCATTTACAATTAGATTTTTTATCATATTATTTTAGATTAAAATGCCTTTTTATCCATTATGTGGTTATAAAAAATTGTTTTGCTCTTTTTTAGTAAAAAATAATCTCATATCCATGCGTTTTTGAATGCTGCCAATGGTATTGAATTCAATCAAGTGTATAATATTCGCTTTAATCGATTTATAATCGCTATGCATTGGACAACTTGTCTTCTCTGAGCAGGCTTTGGTCCGAGTACACAATCCGTAAAGAGGAATCGCCGTCAAAACCTTGACGATTTCAGAGAGCGAAGTTTGATTTTCTTTCTCTGTCATAAAAAAGCCGCCATTGGGACCTTTAACAGACAAGACTAGCTTTCTTCGACTAAGTGCTTGCATGATCTTGCTGATAAAATGAATGGGAGCTTCTGTTCCATGAGCAATTTCAATAATACTTGCGCGCTGAGCGCTGTTTGATTCTGAGCTACAAAAATCAAGGCTTTAATCATATTCACAAGATTTTGAAAACATATATCTCCGTTTACGAGGGCAAAAATAATAATAAATAAAATATAAAAAGAGTTTTTTTTTGTATTTTATTATTCGAACACAATAACAATTACATTATTAATTGACGTTCTTCAATTTATATAGGAATTGATGATAAATAAAACTAAAATTTTAATAATAGGTGAAAAATTAAAGTAAATAATATTTTATATGAAACGACACATATTTGAATTTTATATGTACTTTCACGACAAAAAGATATGCTAAAACCCACCCAATTTATCAAGCTCGTAGAAAAAGAAATCGGGACGATCATCCAATTATCAAAAAACATCCAACCCGAAATGCTCAATTATAGACCCAAAGAGAATATGCGAACGATGGAGGAATTGATGAATTATATCTCGGGCTGTGGTTATAATTTTCAATCCTACTGGATGACAGATGGATCATTAGTGTCAAGACTTCTTTGCCAACTTGAGAGCCAATCGAACGATGGTGACCATAGATAATTTTGAGCAAGAGATGAAACGACAACTCGAAAATATAATCCAATTGGTCGCTTCACTCAATGATGATGAGTGGCAACACAAAATGGTCAAATACCCATGGGGTGAGGAAGCACCTATTGGAGAAGCACTCATTGAGACCACAATCAAATGGCTAACAGCCTATAAATATCAAATGATGATGTATATAAAGATGGGCGGTGATGTTCCACTAACAACCAAAGATGTATGGGTGAATGGTTGAATTAAAATGAAATTTAAGCTGAATATATTGGCTTTGATAAACTTAGGGCCGTTCTTGGAAAAAGTTCAATAACTCAACGATAAAACTGTATAATTATAATTTCACTTTTGTAATTAGTGATAGGTAAAGGTTAAGGAAGATGAAGACTTATTTTTAAATAAATAGAAACATTTAGAAATGATATATAAAGAACTGCAAAGTAAATTAGACATAGCAGCAGAAGAATCAAAAAAAGCAACTTAGATAACGCCAATCTGCTAGTAAATGAAGTGCTAGCAAAACTCGATATCTCTCCGCAAATAAAGTCTGACGATAGAGAGAGAAATCATAGAAACGCTCCGTGCAGAAGCAATCCTTCAACTCGCGAATACAAATTGGATACGTGGAGATTACGACACTGCACTAGAGCATGCACATCGCGGACTAGCTATAGCAGAAGAAAACAACTTACCCAAGGTCAAAGCAAAAGGACAGCATTTATTGGGAAATATACAGCAAACGCTTGGTGCCTATGGCAAAGCCTTAGAATACTATAATTGCGCACTCGATGCATGCAATAAACTTGGAGATAAATCTTTCGTTGCAAAAATTATAGGAAACATAGGAGTTGTCTATTTTAATCTTGGTATCTATGACAAGGCTTTGGAATATTATGATCAAGCGCATGAAACCTACCAAGAAATTGATGGAAAATTAGGCATTGCATTTATTACCGGAAATATTGGGATTGTGTATAGCACTCTTGGCGCATATGATAAAGCTTTAGAATACTTAAATCGAGCTCTAGACATTCATCGTGAATACGGAAATAAATCAGGTGCTGCCGCAATTACAATGAGCATAGGAATGTATACCATCATCTCCGCGACTCTGACAAGGCATTAGAATACTACAATCTGGCACTAAATGAACACAAGGGAATTGGGTATAAATTAGGTGTTGCTCGAGTTACAGGAAATATTGGAATGTTGTATGCGCTGATGGCAACTTGGATAAGGCATTGGAATACTACAATCTGGCGCATGCAGTATTTCAAGAAATTGGCGATAAGCAAAGTGTTGCGATGTCCAACGGAAATATTGGTGCAATTTATGCGAATATAAAATATGAGGGATATAATCCAACAAAGGCAGAAGATTTTCTAATCAAGGCAATAACTGTAAGCCAAGAAATTGGAACTAAACCACTTTTAGCCAGTTCACATAAGGACCTCGCAGATTTATATGAAAACCAAAAACGGTGGGAAGAATTTGCCTTTCATTTAAAAAAACACATAGAAATAAAGGATGAAGTCAATCTAGAAGAAGTCAAAAAGCAGGATGCTATCAGACAGCAGAAGAAAGAAATAGAAATCGCCAAAGCTTCTGCCAATGCGAGATTAGGTGCTACCACCACTTTGCTACATAAAGTCTTACCGCAAAAAATTGCTTCAAGGATGATAGAAGGCGAGGAAATAATCGCCGATTACTTTCCTGTAGAATGTTCCGATCATGCTGAGCGAATCACTGCTGCGGCATTCGAGATGATAGATACACTTGCAATTCCCGCAGACATCATAGATTATTTACCAGAGGATGTAAAATTGGGCATTCGCATAGGGCTGCATACTGGACCTGTCGTAGCTGGAGTGATTGGTCAAGATCGATTCGTCTATGATATCTATTCAGATGCGGTGAATACTGCTGCGCGTATGGAAAGCCATGGATTCACCAATAGAGTGCATGTCTCCTCTGAATTTGCACTGCATTTGCAAAATAGATTTATGATGACCAAAAATACGACGCATGGAATCATATTCGAGAAAAGAGGCGAAATGGAGGTGAAGGGAAAGGGAAAGATGAAGACATATTTTTTTAGAAAAACACATGAACTAATGATGAACTCGAAAATCTCAAATCCCTTCTAGCAGAGGCAGAGGAATTCAATAAGACTGGCAAATACTTATGAAGCAGAACTCGTGCCATAGAAATACT
>JADJOU010000034.1 GCA_016713645.1 Bacteroidota bacterium | reverse complement strand
TATCCACATTGTATTTAGCACCAAGTACCGTCAAGAACTCATACATCCCCCTGTGGAAGAGGAATTGCATGCTTATTTAGGGGGTATTTGCATAAAATTAGAATGCCAACCCATAAAAGTTGGCGGGTATAAAGATCATATCCATATTCTCTGTATGCTTTCAAAGAAAATAGCTTTGATGAAATTAGTTGAAGAAGTAAAATCACATTCATCGAAATGGATAAAAACGAAAGGAGATGAATATCAAAATTTCTATTGGCAAGATGGATATGGTGCATTTTCAGTAAAGCTATCTGAGGTCGAGTCAGTTATTAAATACATAGCTAATCAACATCGCCATCATTCAAAGCTAACTTTTCAAAATGAATATCGCGCTATTCTAAAGAAAAATCAGATAGAATTTGATGAAAAGTATGTGTGGGATTAGTTTTGTAAAGATTTAAAATCTGTATTTATATTACTAAAATCGGATAAAAAATAGAAAAAGCATAATAAGGTTATTGAAAATAAAATCCTATGCAAAATCCTAAAAATCCATACTCACACTCCAATTTGTATAGAGTTTATTGTTGAATTTTCCGCTATCAAATCCCAATCCAAAGTCCACTTTGAGGAAGTAGCCTAGGAGAGATGACCGAAGCCCAAATCCTGTAGAACCTACCATAGGATTTTTTAGGTAATTGGCATTGATGGTCGTTATGCCATTGGTGAAGGGTTTGATATAAAATGGATTCTCTCTTGAATATGGGTTGAATCCATTCCATGCCATGCCGATATCGACAAAGGTGGTGATTTGGAAATTGCGCAAGAAGGCGTTCTTTAAAGGCTTCTTGATGAGATAGCTGAGAATTGGTATTCTCAATTCTGTATTCATAATAGCAACATTATTTCCATTGCGTGTATTTTGCATAAAACCCCTCAAATTATTCGCATAGGATTGGAATGCATAATTCGCCAAAGGATTTACAATGGAAGAATTATCGTACGTTGGGAATATTTCTCCTTCAGTTCCACCAATTTGATAGAGCATTTTTCTCGTACCAATGGATGAAGAATACATCATGCGCGTAGCCCAAATTATATTCTTCGATACAGGTTGATAATGCCTAAAATCAAATCCCCAATTGATAAAATAGCCTTCATTCCATTGTGGTATCGGCAAATCAAATCCCTTGGTAATCTCCAAAGGTTTGGTTGGAATCTCTTTGTAGAATTCCACAAAGGCCTTGAATTTAGTGCCGTTTGGAATATTCAATTGCCTCATAATGGTATTATCAAATACATATTCTGGACGCACATATATCCAGTTTTCAATAAGGGGTTTTGAATTTAATTCTTCGATAGTGGTGACTTTCAATGTGTTTTTGTCGGTTTTGAATCCAGTGTTAATGCTTATACTCTGTGTATAATCAATAGGATAACTGAATAGAAAATCTATGTAATTGGATACATATTTAACTGTGCTATCTACTTTATCTTCTGTTTTATATTCTTGTGTAAGTGCCCTTCTCAAAAATGTATATCGCTTCTCCCAGCGTTTTTTGCCATTTTCCAATGCAATAAAAACCTCGTTGGCGTTTAGGTCAAATGCCACTCTAAATCCGCCATAAATATGATAATTTTCAAACAAATCTTTGATACCAAATTGAATCATCGGAGAATATTGTGGAACAGTTCTCGGGTTGGGATATTTTTGGTAGCGATCAATGAGTAGAGCATTGTTGATATTGATATTGACTTGACTTACAAAGAATCGCGTGAAGTATGGTCGAGTCTTGGAAAAGCGATAATTCACAGTGCTGTCAATATATACTTCATTTTTCTGCATCATAAATACTTTCACTCTTTGGTATGATTCACGCGCTGCAGTATTATCCTTAAAGAGATTGGTGTCGGATAAATAATCAAATTCAGTTTGAAAGAATTGTTTCTTCGCTGGCGGTATTATGATAGTGTCATTTTTACTAGTTGAAAGTGCAACTGTATCTTTTTTGAGGATATTGTATTTTTTATCAATCGAATTTCTATAAGAAGTATTGGTTAAATTTTTGAGGGACAAATTCAAGGAGTCTATAGATCTAAGGCGGAGTGTGGGCTTGCCCTTTTTTAATTGCGTAAAAAGGAATGATTTTTTTGCTTTGTCAATTTCTAAAATTCCCGAATACTCAGAAGATATTGGGGAATTATACCCAATCCATTGTGATACTGGAGTGCTGCTTTTATCGATTAATTGAAATGTATTAAAAGGAGCCGTATTAGCATAATCTAAAGACTCTTTCGCCACATAAGGAATAACATCATTATTGCTATCTTTAAAGGTGTAATTGTAAAGTGTATACTGATAATCTTTGCTCATTCTTCCTCGATATAAATTACTCACACCATTTACATCACTGAGATAGCTATAGTAATTGGAATCGAGTATCTCAGGATAGGTCTCGTTTGCGAATGGCGTATTCGTGAGTCGCCCGAGCAGTTGATTTTCATCTTTATCTAAATCGTAAAAGAATAAATCGCTAAAGGCCTGATTGTTTTCCTTGATAGGTGCCCTTTGGAGAAACACTATCGTTTGACCTATTTGAAGAGAAAATGATTCCTTCTTGTAACCCATTATTCCAATAGCGGGGATGTGCGTCATCGTAATAATCAGAAGTGATTTTATTTGTCGTCTGTGTATTGATATTCATGGTATAGATATCAGATACGCCTTTCTGGGAGGCCGATAAGACTATCATCTTTTTATCCTGCATAAAAGAGAACGAGTAGATGCGTTGAAATTTTTCGAGCATTTTTTCCTCTGTTTTCTCTTCTTTAAAATTATAGGTATTTAAATAGACTTGGTCTCTCCGTTCATCAATTATAGCCAGTAATTCGCCATTTTTAGAAAAATCCAACAAGGGATAATTTTGATCAATCAATAAACTCTGCGTTTTAAAACCGCCTCTCAAAAGCACTTTGGTTTTATTTGCATAGCGATCCTTTAAATATACTTTGTATCGACCTTTGTTATTTTGAACATAAGCGATGTATTGCTGATTGGGCGAGGTCTTAAACTGGTAATACAGTTTTCGTTTTTTGTATTTTAAATTAACGATGGAATCATTGTGCGCGGAACCAATTTCGCTCTTGTATTTTTCTCTGAAATGGTTATACCACTCTTCGAATAAGCTCAAGGTGGATTTTCCCGTAGAATAATAGAGCGCATTCTCTACATTTTTTGTTCTCCTAGTATAATAGACGATGTTTTTGATGACTTCTTTTCCATACTTTTCATCGATGAAATGCCACATGGAATGACCGATAATTCGCTGATTTTCGGCATTGATTTTTTTAATGGAACTGTATTGTCCGGAGGCAAATTTATCTTTTAGAATATTGTCCATTTCAGTATTCCAAATTTCACCATTATAGGCTTGCAGTCCCTCTGTGAACCACAATGGGATATCAGCGGTGATGAAGTTTTGCATAGCTTGTACGATGTTTCCTCCAACAATCAGCTTCTCTAAATAGACTTGAGTAATTCCTTCTCTGAATTGTTTTTCAAGATGCCCATGATTGCCATCAAAATAGAGAAATAGTTTGTTGTCTACAAATCTTATCGAACTTGCGTTGGGTTCACTCAGCAAACTGCCGCCGCCGATATTGGTCTGATTGGCATCAGAGATATCGAAGAAGATGAGCAGATTGATTTTGGTTTTGAATTTGACGCCGAGATTTTCTCCAATTTCTTTGAGGTTTTTCTCTGCTGAATAAATCATGTACTTCCCAATTTCTTGCCCGCCTTTATAGAAGTAGATATTGAAATGTTCTGTTTCGTAATACGACCAATCAAAACTGTGAAATTGCACGCGATTTTGTCCAAAACTCTCTTGAAATGACTGAGAGAATAATTGGATTGAATTGCATAATAAGCATGCAATTAAGAGTAGAATATATCTGCGCGTTGATTTAATAGCCCAATTTTTAACAGAATAAAAATAGAAGAAAAAAGCGATTTTGTAGAAAAAGAAATCAAGTAAGTGGTTAAAACAAACCCAACTGCTCAGCATAGATATAGCGGTCTTCTGCACTAGGTATATCGCCAACAGAACCTTTTCCCTTCAATTTCCGCACTGTTTTATAATTCAGTGCATCTTCTGGAAATGGTAGGAGCAACTGTTTGATTCGGTTTCTATCATCATTGTTTTCAATGGGTTGAAGCCAAATATCTTGCTCTGCTCTATGCAGAATTGCGGGCATGCGCGCGCCTTTGTTTTTAGGGTTGTTGTGGATTATTTTCATCCGCTCATTGCCCTCAGTGGTAACAATAGATAGTGTTTTGCGCATTTGAAGGCTATCTGGATCGCGCCATTCTTGCCAAATCCCCGCGATAATCATGGGCGATTCATCTTTCATGGAAATATGGTAGGGGATAATTTGGTGTTTTTGGTGATGATGCTCATAGAATGCATCTAGATAAATCAAACATCTCCTATGCTCAGCGGCTTTTTTAAAAGAGGGCTTGTCAAAAAGGGTTTCCATGCGCGCATTCAAGGTCATATTGGCAATTTTTATCGCCTGCTCACTATCTTTAATATCTTCTGGTATTAACCCCCATTCAATCGCGTGCGGTTCAAGTGGATCTTCATTTGTAAAAGCCAATAGAGCGGGATGTTCGAATCCACTGATATTGAAATGTGGTTCTAAGACCTTGGTCAATGTCTCTAATTTTTCCTTTAGTGCATTGATTTGTGCAGGGTCATCACTTCTGTGTTGAGCGTATTTAATTAAACTTCTTGTAGCGGAAACGACATCAAAACACATATAGGATGATGATTAAATTATAATGAATATTGTCACGCCAATCACGTTACTCTTGAAAGTAGAGGCGTTTTACGCGTTGTGAAATTCCCGTTAAAACTTCATAAGGAATGGTTCCTATTTTATCGGAAATCTCTTGAATGCTCAATTCCTTTCCAAAAACCAATACTTTATCCCCTTCTTTGACATCTGGAATGGCACTGATATCGAGCATGGTCATATCCATGCAGACATTGCCTACTATCGGTGCTTTTTGACCATGAATAAGCATATATCCATTTCCATTGCTCAGTCTTCGATTCAATCCATCTGCATACCCAATACCCACGACAGCAATTCTCATATCCGTTTTTGCCAATCCCTTTCTGCTATATCCAATGCTATCGCCTGCTGGAATATCTCGTATTTGTGAAATGGTTGTTTTAAGTGTTCCAACTTCTTGTAAAAGTGGTTGCACTTTTTCACTACTATCAATACCATATATTCCAATGCCAAGCCGCACCATGTCCATTTGATATTCTTTGAAACGCGCTATGCCCGCTGAATTGAGGATGTGTTTGAGAAAAGAATATTTTAATTCTGATTCTATCTTAGTCGTTATCTCTATAAATCGATTTATTTGACTCAATGTAAATTCATCGTGCGCCTCTTCATCACTTGCTGCGAGATGAGATAATATCGATTTGATTTGAATCTTAGGATGTTGTTTCAATGTCGATATAAGTTGCGGGATATCATCTCTTTCAAATCCCAATCGATGCATGCCCGTATCGAGTTTGATGTGAATAAAAGAAATGACATCTTCATGGGCATATTCAGCCAGTGCCTCGATAAACTTTTCAAGGATGTATTGACTATAAATTTCAGGTTCTAAATGATACCTCAAGAGCAAATCAAAATTGGATATCTCTGGATTGAGCACGAGTATGGGAAGGGTTATTCCCGCTTTGCGCAATTCAACGCCTTCATCAATATAGGCAACAGCGAGGTAATCTACCTTCTGATGTTCGAGCAATTTCGCGATTTCATATGAACCACTTCCATAAGCAAAGGCCTTGATCATCACCATGATTTTTGTATCTGGCTTGAGCATGGAATGATAAATGTTGAGGTTGTGTGCGATGGCGTTGAGGTTAATCTCTAAGACAGTTTCATGTGCCTTCTTTTCCAACAATTTGCTGATGCGCTCAAACTCAAATTTTCTCGCTCCTTTAATTAAAATTGACTGGTCCTTGAAGCTGCTGAGATCATTGGTCTTGATAAAATCTTCTGTGCTGGGATAAAAATGTGATTTAAAATTGGCCTGCTGAAACAAATTCTTGTGCATGCTCAATTGACTGCCTATGGCAAACAAGCGCGTAATTTTGTTTTGACTTAAAATTTTAATTACTTCTTTATATAATTCATCTTCATTTCTGCCACTTTGCAAAATGTCAGAGAGAATGACTGTTTTATTGGCTGTATTGGATTGTTGATTGAGGAAATCAACCGCGATGCGCAATGCATTGATATCAGAATTGTAACTGTCATTGATGATGATGCACTGATTATTGCCTTCTTTCATCTCGAGCCTCATCGCAATATGCGTGAGCAATGCCATTCTCCTTTGGATAACGGCCTTGTCTATGTCGAGATAGAGCATGGTTGCAAAGCAATGTAGGGCATTTTCTATCGAGGCTTTATCAGTAAAGGGAAGCTCAAAAGCATAGAGTGCTTCCTTATACGTGGCTTCAATTTCGGTATGGCTATTTTGGGTTTCAACAGAGGTGATGGCAATATCAGCCTCATGTTTCATGCCCCATGTGAATGATTTATATCGAATCGTCTTGCCAAACTCATTGACCTGATGCTGCAATTCCGTGATATTATTGTGCACTTCAACTTGGTCAGAGCAGTAAATAATGATGGAAGCGTCTTTGAACAGTTTGAGTTTCTCTCTGATTTTTTGTTTTGAATTAAAAAATCCCTCGCTATGCGCCTCGCCAATATTGGTGAATATCCCGATGCTGGGCTTGATGATGGCTTCTAGGTGCTGCATCTCATCGGGTTCTGATATGCCTGCTTCAAATATACCCATTTGATGTGTCGAATTCAATCGCCAAACGGAGAGCGGAACACCGATTTGTGAATTATAGCTCTTCGGATTTCTGACTATTTCATAATCTCCTTGCAATAACTGAAATAGCCATTCTTTGACGATTGTCTTGCCATTGCTTCCCGTTATGCCGATGATAGGAATGTGAAATTTTTTTCGATGATGGATGACGATATCTTGCAGGGCCTGAATCGCATTTTTTACAATCAAAACATTCGCCTCTTCGATATTGTCCAAGGGCACTTTCTTTTCGACGATAAAATTCCGAACGCCTTGTTCGTAGAGGGATACAATAAAGTCAATGCCTTTTAAACGCTTTCCATTTAGAGCAAAGAATACCGTATCTTCTGGAGAAATTAATTTGCGACTATCCGTCAATAAATGGCTAAAATGACCTTCTGGACTGCCTAATAAAAGCAATTCACCTTTGGTAATCATAGGAAGGTCAGCAAATAATGTAGACATTTTATGGTTATTATACTTCTCTCAAAACAGTTCTAAAAGATACAAATTTATCGCCCCATTTATCCAATCCCTTTTTTCTCAATTCCGGCGCACAAAGGCTAATATAGTCAAAATATTTGCTCATTTCATCTGTAAAATATTGAATGCTATATGAAATGCCATCTGTCTCATCTTCCGCAAGGATTCTGTAGACTTTATTGTCGCTGAAATAGCCTGTTGCCAGCACTTCAGGTATGTGTTCTCGAATCAACCAATCTACCCAAGCATCGTGTATTGATTGTTCTACTTTAACGGTAACATTGTATATAATCATAGTAGGGAAATAAAAAAATGCTGTCCAAATGTAGACAGCATTTTCAAATATAAGACAATCATTTTTAGAAATTGTAAGAAAGCCCAATTCCCAAATTTTCTCGAAATTGGGTTCTAGGCTTCTTTTCCGTGCCAATAGTCACTTTCTGGTCCTCATCGTAAATCAAAGCTGTAGAAATCGTCACTCCAATATATTTGTTGACGCGCATAAATAAATCATTTCTCCAATTCACGTCTATGTTTGCTCTCTTAGACTTCCCATTGAAGTCAACTTCGCTATTCAAGTAGTTGTTGAACAAATCCAATTGAGATTTGAGTTTGATATTTTTTATAATTTCTTTTTCAAACAGGGCTGTCAAGTATGCTCCAATCTCTGTTCTTACAGCCTCTCCATTTGGTGTATACACTTTGGTCGCCGCAATAGTTGGGTCATTTACAAATGTTATCTTTCCTGCAGCAGGAGAAAAAGTGAATTTGAAATAAGAAGTAAATTTATATCCAATGAATGGACCTAGCTTCAAATATGCAGGTGCCATAAATCTTGAGACCAATTGAGTGTCATTTGCAGGGTTAAATGTCGCTGTAAATTGACTTTGAAAATCAGCCAAAAATCCCGCTTGAAATTTCCCAGATGAAGTTAAATCGTAAGAGTAATTGGTCATCACTTGCAAGAAGTCTTCGTTCTTGCGCACTGGATCGCCTTTTCCTGTGACAAAGTCGTGGTTTTTAATCAATCCCCATTTCCCATCGAAGGAATTATTCCAACTGTGTTTCCCCTTTCTATAATTGGCAAAATAGTTGACGACGATTGTTCCAGAAAAATTGCTGTTTCCTCCAGCAGCCCAGTTAATTAGTGCTGTTTGGCCGAGGTTCAATGCTACAAATCCGCCTTTTGTCCATATAATGGGTGGTGTGAGTTTGGCAATGGCTGCTTCTGTCGTTTTGATTTGCTCCTCTGCATTTTTTTTAGAGGCCTTTTGATCATCGAGAATCTTCTTGAGTGAATCAATACTTGATGTTTGTGCAGTTGCAGAAAGGGCTGTACAAACAAATAGGAAAAGAATGAACTTGTTTTTTATTGTCATTGGTGTTTTTTTTGGACGGCAAATCTAATACAATTTGAAATGGGGGGTAAAACAAAAAGCCAAGATGAATCATCTTGGCTCTTTTGTTGATTGAATTTTGAATTAATAAATCGCTACTGAAGGATCAATTTCCTTTGCCCATGCTGTAATTCCCCCTTTGAGGTTGTAGAGATTGTCAAATCCATACATATCTTCAAGTAACATGATCGCATTGGTGCTTCTTGCGCCACTTCGGCAGTGCACGATGACCTTTTATCTCTGGAAATCTCCGCTTCAAAATCGGTGACTTGCCCCAGGGGCATTAATTCTCCCCCGATAGTTGCAATTTCTACTTCATGCGGCTCGCGCACATCGATGAGTTGGAAATCCTCGCGATTGTCCATCATCGCTTTTAATTCTTGTACTGTTACTTCTTTGACCATTTTTTGAAATCTAATTTTTAAAAAAATCGCTGCCCTAGTATAGAACAGCGATTGAAATTTATTTATAATCCTTTTGAAAGTTCTTTTTTCTTGCTGAGTTGTTTTTTTACGGTTTCAAAAACGTCTACTGTCGCATTTTCAAAACTCATGGCAGTATTCTCCGCAAAGAGGGTAGAACCAGGCACATTGGTTCTCACTTCAACTACTTTGTCCCGTATTTTGGCATGGCAATCTAATTTTAAAAAGACATCTACATCGATGATTTTGTCATAGAATGTCCCTAATTTTTGCATTTTATCCTGAATAAAACCTACCAACTTTTGGTCTGCTGTAAATCCTGCTGAATGAATTTTAATGTTCATAATATTGAATTTTTTAGTGAAATAAAATTATGCTTTTGGGTGAGCCTGTTTGTAAATGTTTTTGAGCTTTTCTATGCTATTGTGTGTATAGACTTGAGTGGATGCTAGGCTCGAATGCCCCATTAAATCTTTGATAGCGTTTAGATCAGCTCCGTTGTTGAGCAAGTGCATGGCAAAAGTATGCCTCATCACGTGCGGACTGCGTTTTTGTAAGGTGGTTACATGGGATAATTGTTTTTTTATGATTGAATAAATTAATTCTGGGTAGATTTTTTTTCCCTTAATTGTAAGGAATAAATAGTCCTCTTTATCGGAACAATCCAATTGTCGATTAAATTCCAATAAGGTTTCCATTTTTTGCAATAATTCGTGGGAGATAGGAATGATGCGCTCTTTGCCGCCTTTCCCCATTACTTTTATTTGGAGTTTATGGGTATCAATACTGGTTTGACTTAAGTTCATCAATTCGCTTCGACGCAAGCCTGTAGTATAGAAAATTTCCATCATCACCATATTTCTATAGCCTTCCATTTCTTCGATATTTTCATTGATTTGCTCCATCAAGCCCACAGTCGCTTTCTCATCTATAAAAGTGGGTAGGCGCTTGGGTGTTTTGGGACGTGTCAATCTAGCTGTGGGATTGCTCTCAATGAGATTTCTCTTGAGTAAATATTTATACAGCGATTTGAGTGAGGAAACTTTTCTATTGATGGTAGAAGCTTTGTCGCCCGCTTCCAATAATGAGACCATCCATGATCGAATAAAGGTGTGGTTGGCTTTTAAAATATTGGGCTCGTCAAAAGTTCTTTGGCAAAATGAACTGAATTGGTCAATATCATTGCTATAAGACAGAAGTGTATGTGGGGAATAACGCTTCTCAAATTCTATATAGCTTAAAAATGATTTTACTTCGTTCATTGTATCAAATGTAAATATGTTTTATGAGAATGTCAAGGGCGAATAGTTAAAAAAATGAAAATATGCGTATTATTGTTCTCTTAATCGCTCAAATCCTGGTTTTATGAATTATAAGAAAGTTGCTATCACCCTGTCCATTCTATTTGTCGCTTATTTTGGCTATAAGTATATCAAGTTTCGCGCTCCTGCCATCGAGTTTGAATATATGTCCCTGACGGATCTAGATGGGCATCCTGTCACCTTGGATGAGTTTCGCGGCAAGAATATCTTCATTGACATCTGGGGCACGTGGTGTATAGATTGCATTAAATCGATGCCTAGTGTGAATTTGATGCAGACTAAGCTAGATCCGAGTAAATGGGTCGTTTTGGGTTTAAACAACGACGAACTTCAAAGACGAAGGCTTTATTGAGCGCCATGAAATAGAATTCAATTGTTGGCATATGAATAAGCGCTTTGACGAATATGGTATTCGATCGATTCCCTGTTATTATATTCTCGGACCCAATGGCAATTTACTCTATAAGACAACCGACCAGCGCGATTGGGCTAGCGAGGAGAGTTTGAAATTGTTGCGGAAGTTTGAATAAAAGCAATCAAAAGAAAAATAGGACTATATACAGAAATTGAATTATTTTAGTCTGTAATTTGGAATTGGATGAAATTAGACAAAACCTCTTTTAAAGCAAAGAAAGCGAGCGATTCTACAAATGATAGAGTATATTTCCTCAGTTTAAGTCCTGTCGAGCGATGGGAAATATTGGATTATTTAAATCTGCAAGCGTATCAACTTGATGTTTATCCCAAGCTTGATAGAACAGCATTTTCAAAGAGAAAACATGAAAATTAGTAGTGTTTGCGCTGATGAGTTTCAATTTAATGCTGGTAAGCGAGATTCGGTATTCAGTGACGTTTCGTTAAGAGAGTATGCATTTTTATTAAATTGCAAATTGAGTTTTGTAAGTTTTATTTTTGCCTTCGGCGACTCACTTTGCCTTGACGCAAAAGTAAGCAAAAAGGTCAAGGGCTGTTATAAAAATGAAAGATCTACGGTGTGGATTTTTCCCTGGCGCAACATCAGGAGTTTGCCGTGCTCGATAGTTCTTTAAGTTTTTCGTCGTTCAATGCAAACTCTATATTGCTCAATGCCTCCTCACGCTCAAATCCCCACCTTGATCTTTATACATTTTTATAAAGGCCCACTTCGCGCATATCGGGCGTTCACTAAAGTTGTTTGTAAGCTATGATTTTCGCGCCATTTTTGAAGTCAAACCTAATAAGTATAAAATTTTCTATTCACTTTAGTGCATCTTTCAGTAACTAAACAATATTAATTCAGTATTTTTTAAAAGTTGCTGGAAGGCATAGAGATTTGAATGATATTGAAAATCTTGAAAACCAACGCGAGTAAAGAACAAATCAAATTTTATATTCTTGGAACAATAAATTTAACCGCAGCATACGCCAAGGAGATATGCAAATCCTCTGAGAAGATAAAGGGATCTCCGCTTCTCCTTGTCTTTTGCCAAGCAAAGCAGCAAAGGGACATGAAGCATAGCAATTAAAAATCAAAGAAATAATTCAAAATCATCCTATCAAATTGAATATATTTGTTTAATGGCAGGTAATACCTATAATTTAAGGGGTCAAAATGGCATTTGTTTATATAAATTCCTCGTCCCAAGCGCTCAAAGTAGGGGCTACAGAAGAGGAAGAGCGAGGGGTCAGTTCCGTTACATTTAGCAATCTAGGCGCTCCTTCTAGTTATGCAAATGCCGTTTTCTATTCTTACGATATACAAGGCAATGTAAAGACGTTGATTAATGAAAATACAGATATCAATGATCCATTTGGTTTCAAAAGATTGAATTACAAATATGACCTCATCAGCGGGAAGGTAAATCAAGTGACTTATCAACCTGGGAAAGCAGAACAATTCGTTTATAAATACCAATATGATGCTGATAATCGACTAGTAAAAGCCTCATCCTCAGTTGATCTTATCAATTGGAATAAAGATGCTCAGTATTACTATTATGCGCATGGTCCATTGGCTAGAGTCGAAATTGGCAATGATCAGCAGCAGGGAGTTGATTATGCTTATACAATTCAAGGATGGCTCAAATCAATAAATGGGGTAGAGGATAATACAAGTGCTACAGCTTTTAACTACTTGAGTCAAAACACTGCATTTACTGATATGGGTCGCGATGGTGTCTCCATGTCTGCGAAGAGTACTTTTGGAATTGATGCTTATGGACTTAATCTGCACTATTTTAGCAATGATGTTTCTACAGATTATTATCCTATCGGATTGGCTAATATAACTTCAACATATAGAAATGCCAGTATTGCTGGAACGCCTCTCTCTAATTCCATTGGTGATTTATACAACGGCAATATCAA
>JADJOU010000033.1 GCA_016713645.1 Bacteroidota bacterium | reverse complement strand
GCCGTTAAATGTGAAAGCGCGCTTCATTGATGGCAATGCCAAATGAAGCTACTTTATTCTTAAATAGGCGCTGTTCTATATTAAATCCAATCGTATAGCCGTTGAATACATTTTTAGATTGATTGGTTTTATTTCCACCGTTATTGATGAAATAATCCATCATAATATGTGTCTTAAAATAAGCCGTCAAGGCCATATTGTCAAAATTCCCCCCTATAGATATATTGGGTTCATTATCCCAAGCAAAAAGGGTTGAATTGTCAAAACCATATCCATCGAGCCATCCGAAATTAAAATTTAAATCATTGCCTAACCCAAAGTGAAATCTTCCGATTGATTGACAAAATTTGATTCCAACGATTGCTTCTGTAGATACAATAATGGTTCCAATCGATGCTTCTGCTACAAAGTGAAAGGGTAATCCCATTTTTACTTTATAATAGGGAAAGGGGATATTGATATTGGATTCCAACCAATCTTTTGGCAAACTCACAATGCTTAAATGCACAGCATGTTTAAACTTAAATGGTTTGATAGGACTAGGCAGATAGATTGTCTTTTGAAGGATATCAAAATAGGTTGAATCGTAAAAAATATTCTTGTCAACATTTTGACCAAAAATATTTGATGAGAAGAGTATGAATAAAAGAAAAAACGACAAGGACTTCAATTGTAATTTCTATTAGATGAACGAAAATAATTAATTTTTAATAGGAAATTAAGTAAATATATAATAACAGCATCAATCTATGAATATCAATATGTTATATTTTTCTAATTGTGTTTTGTTTTGAAAAATTAATAGCAAATTGACAAATAAGGTTATTATTTAGCGCAGCAAACCAGCACTCCATTGCATTGAGTACAAAGTCTTGAAATATTTTTGTTTTCCAAATCAATCAATTTTTCAAAAGCATCTAGTGATTTTGATTCTTGAGTATTCACAAGAAAAAGGGAACTCTCACCATTTTCTAATTTTTCTATTTCGCCTTTAGTCAGGGATTATATTGTTTTGATAGTTCTGACTCTGCAAGGCAATCTGAGTTTTATAGTTTTGGAAATTATTGTAGTAGGATTTAATTTTCAATTCTATGGCGAATTGCTTATTCATAAGTTCATAGCTCACTTCTTTCAATTTAAAACTCGATTTTGCGTATTGTCCTCGGCCATTTAACATCATCAAGGGTAGTTCGGCTTTTAATCCGAATTGATAATTGTTGACGAAAAGTTCGCTCGAATTGATGGATTGAAGAATATTCGTCCCATTTCCCAATATATGATATTTGAAGCTTACTTTTGGCAGGAGCTCTTGAAATTTAAGTCTTTTTTCAACAGCATATACATCAACTTTATTAGAGTAATACTGTAAGTCTGGATGATACTTATTCGCTAAATTTAGCAACTGATTCAAATCTACATTAAACTGATAAATTTTGAGCTCATTTTCCCAACCATTTTCTGGAATCACTTTTTCAGGCAAAACATAGGGTTTTTCCTCTTTTGTCCATAAGTATTGAGATAAATCCAATCCAGCATTTTGAAACCCAAGCCAGGCGTTGTTTTTTAATAGCTCAAATTGCTGCAGTTGCGCGAGCGCTTCGATGGTATCTATCGCTGACTTCTCACCAAGAATAAAAGATTTACGCACCCACTCGAATCGCTTTTGATTGATTTGGACGTTTTGATTTAAGACGAGGTAGATTTGATAATTTTTCACCCATGTCCAATAAGATTCCATTGCATCCATCATAAGGTTATTCAGCATGCTTTGTTGTTCGGCAAGCGCCATGGTTTTGTATAATTTGGCCTGCTTTAAATAGGCCCTTCTCTTATCGAGGATTAAGTTTTTTAACAAGGGAATTTCAATGCCAGTATAGTTTGTAAGCCCTTTTGTTTGGCTTGGATCTAAATTTTGGCCCGACAAATCTTGCATGCCATTGACAATTTCTATTCCAAACCATGCAGGAATTTTGACTTCGTATTGTGCACTATTATAGTATTCTTTTTGATTGAAGGTCTTATTGGCGATTTCACCATAGAATAATGGCTCAAAACCCGCTCTTGCAATACTTAATTCCGCTTGTGCAATTTGAACTCCCAAGCCTGCTTGCTTAGCAATGGGATGAAATTGATGTATCAATGCGATTACTTGTTCAGCATTAATTGTTCGTGCGCTGTCTTGGCCAAATAGACTTAGTTGACTTAGGATAAAGAGCATTGAAAAAACGATACGACCCATCATATTATGCCTTATTTTTTGTTTTTTAATTGGGGTTCATCGTGCACATAGTAATCAGGCGGAAATCCGTTGATATTTCTCCATAGCTCATACCAGATTGGCACATCTTTGATCAGTGCGATACTTTGCGCACCACTTCCAATTTTCAACTGTGGTGGCCATTTTTTTTGTGTTGAATCTTCTACCACTAATACTCTAAATAGGCCATTCTTGCTGATATTGCTTTCATAGGCAATAATCTTGCCGCCAAAAGTTCCGTAACTGTTTTCTGGCCATCCGCTGAAAACAATTGCTGGAAATCCATCAAAAATAAAACGCACATTCTGCCCGATATTTATGAGTGGCAAATCAACGGGCCGAACAAATATTTCAACCGCATATTTTACTTTTGTTGGAATGATATTCGCAATGTTTTCTCCCTCTTTTGCAATTTCTCCAATTCCTGATTTATTCGCTTGTATTACTTGGCCATCTTGTGGAGCAAGTATAAAGTACATCCCATTCCTTATGATATAATTGGAAACTTGATTTTTTAGTTTTGCTAAGTCTCCTTTGCCACCTTCCAATTGGCTTTGGCTTTGATATAACTCGCCTTCTACTTTGTTTGATTTTTCAATATAGTCCTGCTCAACTGCATTCAATTCAATTTGAGTATTGATTATCTCTTGATTTGTTTGCGCGATTTTATTTTCTATAGCAATCTTTTTTGCTTGCGTATTTTGAAATTGAATGTTTCTCTGTTGCAATTGTGTCTTGGAGACTAGTCCATCTTCATACATTTTCAATTGTCGCTGATATTGATCATTTGAAAGCTCAAACTCATTGATAATGGCAACTTGTTCTGCCTTTTCTCCGAGTAATTTATTTTTTAATTGCGTTATTTTATTTTTGACCTGCTCAATTTTATAATCTCTCGATAATTTTAAAGCTTGAATTTGTGACCTAGTCGTATTGATCTTGCTTTCATAATTGTCAATGGCATTTTCTTTAGCCCCAACTTGTTCTTGAGTGCGGATAATCAATTCAGGATCTAAATACTCTGCTTTAATCTCCGAAATTTGTAAAATGGTATCTCCTTTCCGAACAAAATCTCCTTCTTTCACCCACCATTTTGTTATTTTTCCAGATATAGGAGAGTTGATTTCTTGTGGCCGATCTTCTTGCTTTAGGGTTGTAACTTGTCCCTTGGATTTTATATTTTGTGTCCAGGGTAAAAAGAGAAAAACAATCAAGAAAATGCCTATACTTATAAACCATGTTTTGACTTTGCTCTCTATATTATACCTATAAATATTTGAAAAAGATTGTAGTTGTAATTTTTTGTGATATCGTTCCATTTCGTTAATTTTTAGTTACAATAATTTGATTGTTTTTTATTGTAAATATGTAGTCGCATTTTTTGCAAAAGATTCAATTTGTGTTATAATCAAAATAGTTCTCTTCAATTCTCGATTTAAAAATATTTTTGCAATAAGTCAATCTCATTGGAAATCTAATCCCATAAAAGGGTTCATCTAGCAATAGTAATTGGGGATTGTTGGAAAGACATCTCAATAGAAGTATCTTCTTTATAATGGAACTAGAGAGTTTTTTCCGCTCGAATCAATTTCTGTTTCGAAACCTTTCTCCAAAGATTTTATAAAGTTTCCAATTCCCAATTTTTCACTCAAATCACTGATCGTTTCTACGCTAATGTCTTTGCGCCCCATGCTTATATTTTCGAGAACTGTTCCTTTGAATATATCTTGCTGTTGAAGATATACGCCTAGGGTACTTCTCAAACTTTCTAATTGATAATTCTGGATAGGGATATTATTGATAGATAAACTTCCTTTAAAACTTCTATAATTGCCGCTCAATATTCGCAAAAGGGTTGTTTTCCCAATTCCTTCCTGCCCTTGAATAGCGATTATACTATCAGCTGGAATTACAAGATGTAAATTCTCAAATATTTTTTTATTTGAATCATAATCAAAATGGAAATTTTCAAATTCAAATGCAATTCCTTTTTTGCCAACTTTTAATTCGATGTTTCCATCCAATTCTTGCGGACTTTCTATAACAGAGTCTAGTTTTTCTAGGCCAGTTATTACATCATAGATGCTGTTCAAACTGCTTATAAGTTTTTCAACAGCCCCTATGACCATGATTATGACGATTTCTGCTGCAATAAATTCACCTATATTTATTTTTTGATCTATCAATAAATATGAGCCAATTAACAGCATTGCCAATGTGATTAGTACTTTGAAAAATACCAACGTTTGATATTGAATCAATAAAATATTGAAATGAGCAGTTCTTGATTTAAGATATCCCAATACATTTTTATCTGTCTTGATTAAATTTAAGTGGGAACCCTGACTTAATTTAAATGATTTTATTACTCTCGCCATCTCCTGAAGCCAAGATACAGTCATGTATTTATACTTACTCTCTTCAAGACTAGTTTCAAGTCCTTTTCTACTTGTCACCTTTAAGATTAGAATTAAAATAGTTAGTAAAATCAAACCAAAAGCGATAAAGATTGGGTGATAAAAAGCGAGTAAAATAAGCCCAAATAAGATCTGAATAGAGGCTACAGGGACTTCTAACAATAGCTTTGAAAGCCCTTTTTGAACATTGATGACATCGAAGAATTTGTTGACATGTTCCGGCAAGTAGAGGTGATTGGTTTTGTTTAAATCAAAATTGGGGAGTTTCTCAGAAAAATCAAATGCATATCGCGTATAAATGCGCTGTTCAATCTTTTCAATGATCTTCATTTGATTGATTTGGAAAATTCAACAAAAAAAACACCAATTACAACTAATATAATCAATACATATATCGATGTCACCATGGATGCTCCTAATACAAATCCAATAATAGATTGAATCCCAATTGGCACAACTAATTGGAGTAAACCGCTGAGTATTGCATAAAAGTAGATGGACTTAATCTCTCTTCTTTCAAGAAAAATTAAGTTTAATAGGCGTTTTATCGGACTGGCTTGAACCATGAATGTTTTTTTGACGCAAAAGTATAAAACTATTTTTAATGATAGTAAAACTATTATAAAAAGATGTTAAAATGTATTTATTTGAATGTTTGCTATTGTTTTATAAAATTATACTATCTTTGCATATATTATATTCATCAATGGACTTTCAAGTTAGTTTTAAGTTAAATTCCAATATCTATATTCGCGATCCAGAAGGAAGTGAATTGGGTCGATTGATTGTAAAAACTGCCATCGATCAAATTTATAAATTGGGATTTGAACATTTTACATTCAAGAAATTAGCCATTGAAATTGGAACGACAGAAAGCTTCTGTTTATCGATATTTTGAAAATAAACACAAATTATTATTGTATATCTTGAATTGGTATTGGAGCTACATGGAATTTTTAGTGATGTTTAAAATCCAAAATGTTCAAGACCCTAAGACGCAATTGAAAACAATTATAGACTTATTATCGCATGATTTGCCCGAATCAGAGGGCAAGACAGAGTATAATAAGAAGTTTTTAAGTAAAATTGCCATTTCAGATAGTAGCAAAGCATATTTAGTAAAAGAGGTTAAGGAAATAAACAAAAGTGCGGTTTTTAAACCATACAAGGATTTGTGTTCTAAAATTGCTGAAATCATTCTCGCCTACAATCCCAAATACAAATTCCCTCATTCTATTGGAAGCACTTTGATTGAATCATCCCACCATCAACAATTTTTTAGTGAGTATTTGCCCAAACTCACGGATGTATCTCCAAAGCAAATGAAAAATTATACAGCACAATTTTTAGAGGATTTTACTTTTAAAATCTTGGGAGAATAAGCCAAGAGGAGAATTACTTTATTCTAATATAGATATGTGGAATATTGTTCTTTCCCGTATCTCTTTCGTCAATTTCAAACTTGTCAATGCTTTTGATTAGCGCTAATAGCTTGGTGAATCCATAGTTTCTAGGATCAAAATCTG
Source organism: Bacteroidota bacterium (assembly GCA_016713645.1). Classification (GTDB taxonomy): domain Bacteria; phylum Bacteroidota; class Bacteroidia; order Chitinophagales; family JADJOU01; genus JADJOU01. Next base: position 31,293 of record JADJOU010000033.1, on the reverse strand, counting down.
CTTTTTTCTTCAAGACAAAATTCCCTAAATCGCCTAAATAAGTCCATCCGCTTTCATCGGCTAAATCTGAAATACTATCAGTAAGCAATCTGATCAATTCGTGATTGATTTTATTCAGGGGTTTTTTAGCTGGTTGTTTTGAATGTGTATTTGCTTTTTGACTTTGATCTTCCTTTACTTTTGGTTCTTTGCGCTCTTTAGATTCAGCGACTTTCAAGATTTCGATGTAGATAAATTTATCGCATGCAGTGATGAATGGTTGTAATGTCTTCTGCTCACCCATGCCTATAACCTTCATGCCAGCTTCTCTTAAACGAATGGCTAATCGAGTGAAATCGCTATCGCTAGAGACAATACAAAATCCATCTACTTTTCCAGAATACAAGATGTCCATCGCGTCAATGATCATGGCACTATCACTAGAATTTTTTCCCGTAGAATAACTGTATTGTTGAATAGGCGTAATCGCATTTTCTAAAAGTACTTTTTTCCATCCTTGCACAGTGGGTTTTGTCCAATCTGCATAGATGCGCTTAAATGTGGGCGTGCCGAATTTGGCAATCTCCTCCAACATCTCTTTGATATTGGCATAGGGAACATTATCTGCATCAATTAATACAGCGAGTCGCAAATCTTTTATAGAATTATCCATAATTTATATTCTCAATGACAATTATTAGTCATTATAAAACTACACTTTTTTATCATAACATAAAATAAAAAAAGCCTTTATTCCTGCATTGAAATAAAGGCTTTTCCCTGTTCATATTTGTTTTAAAAATTTAACTGTGCTTGCAAACGAAGTAAATTTCCTTTTGATTGTTGATTGGCTTTTGAATAATCTTCAAATGTTCTATTCGAAATGGTATAAATAGCGGTGAATTCAAAGTTTTAAATGGTTGCCACTCCACGCCAAACTCTACATCGCGCACTAGATAGCTTCTAGCATCGATTTCATGTTTTTTCCCGCCATTATAATATTGATATTTTACAAATGGTATGAGGATATGTTTTTTAATTTTTTGCATATACATGGCTTGAATATAGAATCCTTCCAATTTTTGATTTTTTGTTATTGAATCTGTATTGTCAAATCTTGGACCTTCTCCAATATTGTATTCTGTCTGTATTCCAAATGGCTGTGGATACCAGACAAATGAAGCTGCAGCTCTGCGCTCAAAGTATTCCGATGCACCTTTATTCTTTGCATTCTTTTCAATGACGATATGCCCTTGATAGCCCTGAATACTAGCTTCTATGATTTGTTTGTTTTTGAATTCATATGGGTAAGTCAATCTTGCTACTGCATGGGGGTAATCGTTGAGTTCTAGTTTATTTGCCGTCTGACCGTTGTATGCGCCAATAGCAACAACCCCGTAATCACCACTTCCCTTTAAACCATCATTGACCAATCTTGCAAACAATTCTCTGGTTTTGGAAGGTGCCCACATAAACAACACACCCAAATCTCGCTCATTAGCTACAGCACTATTCAGGGCATCTACTCTATCTAGTGTTAATCTGTTTTGTGAGGATTGCAAATTCTCAAATCCATAGGGCACTTTGCTCTGACCAATTCTAAATCGAAATTCTTTTTTTGCATCTACACTGATATCAAAATAAGCATCGCGTAGTTGTAAAAAATGGGTGTTATTCGTTCCACTGATCACATTGGCCAAATCCATTTGGATATACATATAAGCGCGTGTATGAACATCCCCTGAAAAAATAATTCGCGCTCTTCTTAGAAAAAATCCGCCATTTTCTCCCCAACTTCTATCACATTGTTCACATTTTAGTTTTGAATTCGTCTCTAATAGTCGGTTGTATCTTGCTTGCAAATACCCTCTTATGGAAAAAGATTTAAACCATTCTTTTTTGGCATGGCTTGTTGTATCTGCTGCTTGAGCATTATTAATTGAAAATAACGCAAGTGTTATTAAAATATTAAGTAAAATAGTTTTAGCGCCCATAATGTGTTTATGTTGTTGATTTAAGATTAAATAAATGTTATGTACTTTGGGTTCAGGCAAAAAAAATACCTCTTGAAATTTGACTTTCAAGAGGTAGTTTTAAAAATGAATTAAGCGAATAGTCTCAATAATAAGAATAGTCCCATGGCCAATAATATCGTGACAGGCAAGGTCAATAACCATGCTAAGCCAATATTAACAACCGTTGATTTTTGTAGGTTTTTGACACCACCTGTTGCTACCATAGTTCCAGCAACACCTGATGATAATACGTGGGTGGTGCTCACGGGCAATCCCATCCAAGTAGATAATCCAATGGTCAAAGAGGCTACCAATTCTGCTGATGCACCTTGAGCATATGTGAGGTGAGATTTTCCAATTTTCTCTCCAATAGTTACCACAATTCTCTTCCATCCAATCATCGTTCCAAGTCCTATTGATAATGCAATGAGCATGATAGCCCAATCATCAGTAAACTCAATGCTCTTTTTAATCGACTTAAGTTCGCCCTTGATCTCGCTTCTCACTTTTGCATCTGGCAATAATTCAGGATCTTTGGTGATCAATTCCAGTGATTTTGTCAAACTCTGAATCTTCTTTCTCAATTTGAATTTTTCCTTTTTATCTGCAGTTGCAATAGATTTAGCTGATTCTTTAATTTCTGTTATAGTTAGGATTGACTTTTCAAATTCTTTTTCTAAGGAAGCGCCTGTTTTATTCGCAACCAAAATTTGTTCTAAATGCGATAAATGCGACCTGGTTTTTTCATCTCCAAAATCTTTGTGCAAAGCATATTGCATACGCAAGAATGTCATCAAAATTACCAACAATAATCCCAATCCCTTTTGTCCATCATTTGATCCATGAAAAAATGACACCAATGAACAAGTGATAATCAGCAATACTCGAATACCAAATGGCGGTGGATTTTCTCCCTCTGGTTCTTTGAAAAGATCTTTACGCTTATAGACCTTTTTGAAAATAAAGATGAGGAAAATAGCCATTGTAAATCCAAATGCTGGTGACATTAATAGAGACATCCCTATATCTTTTGCCTTATCCCAATTGACACCATCACCACCATGAATCATCTGAAATCCCAATCCAGCTCCTAGTAGTGATCCAACGAGTGTATGCGAAGATGAACACGGAATACCAAAATACCATGTTCCCAAATTCCATATAATAGCGCCTATCACAATTGCCAATACAAGTGCGATAGATTCTCCTGCTGGAATATTCATCATCTCTGTCAAGGGAAGTAATTTTATAATTCCCATAGCAACACCCAATCCAAATACATATTTACTCGTAATCATCCCTGCAAAATTCATAATCCCCGACCATATTACAGCCACTTTGGGTTTGAGTGCTTTGGTGTATATCACGGTAGCAACGGCATTAGCAGTATCGTGAAATCCATTGACAAACTCAAATGTCAATACGGCAAGCACACTGGCGAAGAAGAAGAATGTTCCCCAAGTACCTAAATCTGTTAAATCTATTCCGAACATATGTATGAAATTTTATGCTGCAAAGAAAAGCTAGTTAGCCCACTTCCAATGTTAAGGAATTGTTAAGAATCTGTTTTCGCAATGTTTATCTTGCTTGAAGACTCCTAGTGCAACAAAATTCTAGGATGGTAAAAATTAATGGAGATACATGTTTATGCAGTAAATTGCATAGTAAAACAATCTTTCTTATATCTTGTATAAACGTAAAATTGTTGTGGGAAAGACAAAATGAGGTTAAAAAACCTATGCCGCTCTTTTCTTTATTTTTAAATCATAGAGCCTGCCATTCTTATTGGGCAATTTATAGGAGCGCAACCAAGGATTCAATGCTCTTAGCTCTTTGTATTTCATGTTGTAACATGCTGCGTATTCAATCAAATCAGTGGGTTCGAATATCGTAGCCATATCGTATTCCTCTGGTTTATATGACTCGCTCTTTTCATAGTAATAGCCAAATGCTTTAGGGTATTTATAGACTTCCTTCATGGCGACTATGCGAAAGACATATCGAGAAGTCTCTGAGTTCAACCAAAGATCATAGAAGTTTGTGACTCTTTGCTCCTTTAAACGATTCTTCAAACCTGCTATGCCTATATTGAATGAAGCTGCTGCTGCAGTCCAAGAACCAAATGTATCATAGGCTTGCTGAAAATAACGACACGCTAGATAGGTCGCTTTTTCTAAGTGATAGCGCTCATCCACATCATCATTGATTTCTAATCCGTAGTTTTTGCCTGTCTCTTTCATGATTTGCCATTTGCCTGCAGCACCTGCTGGCGAGACGACATCTCTCAAACCACTTTCAATCAGCGCTAAATATTTAAAATCATCTGGGATATTTTTTTGCTTTAAAATGGGTTCAATAATGGGGAAATACTTATCCGCCAATTTCAAAGAGAGCAATGTATTGGATTGCCAATAAGTATTGATCAACACTTCGCGATCTAATCGCTCTTTTACATCTATATCATAAACTGGTAAATCTTCTCCCGCGAAATCAAATTTGCGATCGCTGCAAATGGAATTGATTTTTTGATAGACACATGCATTGGCGGGAATGGTGCTGTTGACATGTGAGATTTGATTGTTCTCCCCGACAAATGAATTGATGAGCATATAGATAAATCCAATACTTCCAAGGGTTGTCAATACCAAAAGCGACTTCGAAATAGAAGTAGATTTATTTTTTATAAATTGGGACAGTGCTGCAAGCTTCGCCATACATAATCGATTTAGTAATTGGTTGTAATTTTTGAGTAATGGACAAATAAACCTTTGGTGAGAGATTCTTTTCTCCGCAGCCTTTAATTATTACTCGCTCGTCTCTATATTCTTCTAGAGGAAGATTTTGAATACTTCGCACGATAATTTCTTCTTCAATATTTTCTGCTGAAGCGTATACTTCTGCATTGTTTTCATTGAGATAGGCCGTGACCAGCATGAATGCCCACATGGGAATGATGGCTTTGTTGGAGCAAAATAGAACGACATGTTTATTTGAATACTTCCCCCAATCTATTTGTTTGAGTGCATCTCTGAATTCTCCTTCTTTTAATATCAACTCTTTGAAGAGATAGTTTTTTAAGTCGAAATAGAGAATATCCTCGACGCTTGGATAAAATTTTTCCAAGTCGAGCGTGATGATATTCTTTTGCGCAACCTTATTGATGAGTTCCATAAATTGCTTCTCTAAATACTTTTCAAAACTAAACTTTCTGTTTTAGATTTTATTTAAAAAGAGTTAAGAGGGCTTAAATTGAAATTGTTAATCAAATGCGATAGGCAAATGCATCCTAGATTTTACAGCATGCCCTTCTACTTTAGCTGGCTTCCAATTTGGTATCATGGAACAGACTCTTAGCGCTTCTTTGTCGAAGTTTTTTCTATTAGAGGATTGATAGATTTCAACATCAGAAACTTTTCCTTCTTTATCGACGATGAAGGCAATAATCACCTTTCCTGATATTCCTTGTTCCTGCTCCCAATTGGGATAGCGCAAATTGTCTCTTAAAAAATCATAGAGTTTATCTTCACCGCCTATGAATTCCGCAAGCTCGTGCACTTGGTCTGGGTTATAAATGGCTTCAGTATTTACTTTAGATTCCGTCGGAATAGATAATACAGGAATTCCGCTAGAACCAGCACTTGTACTTTGACCGGGGATGCCAGCACCATTATCTGGAGCAATTGTTGGATTCGCAATCGAAGGAATTGCCGTGGGGAGATTTTCGGGAACAAGTTGAGCAGCGGGTTTATTGACCAAATGATAGGATTGATCGCTCGTTTTATTCATTGCTTTTGGCGGATTGACAATGGTTTGAATAATGTCATCGACGAGTTTGATATTTGGATGTAGTGGCTTTGTGATATTGGTCATGCGATAGGGGATGGGCTTATCCTCTTTGATGATGAATGGAAACAAGAGCAGCAAGAGCAAAGTGAATGTGACGTATGCAAATGCTTTTTTAATGTTCAGTGGATAATCTCTTCGAAGCACATAAGCACCGTAAGATTGGTTTCTATTTTCAAAGATGAGTTCTAGGTAAGTGAGATACGTTTTCATAGAATAAAAATTTAGTTGTTTCTATGATTGTAACGCGCCTATATGGTTGACTATTATCTAATGCAACAGATATGAAACATTATGACACAACATTTAAGTTAAAGGGAAGGAAATAAAAAAGCGCTGTAAACTTTTGTTTACAGCGCTTTGCGGAGAGAGAGGGATTCGAACCCCCGGACCTATTACAGTCAACAGTTTTCAAGACTGCCTCATTAAACCGCTCTGACATCTCTCCGAGGCAAATGTAAAAATGTTTTTTAAACTTCACAGAGAAATTTCAATTTTTTAGCTGTTTTGAAAATATTTTTCTGCTTCTTGTTATTGAATTTGCAATTGGCTTTTTTTCATGCTAGTAATAAATACAATTTGGAGAAACACAGAATAGGCGCATGATAGATTCAATCTATTTGCGCATTAAAAATCTTTGAAGAAAAAAAAGTTGGATGTAGTGGGCAAAAAAAAGGGTTGATATTTCTATCAACCCTTTTCTCTATGAATATACTTCTTATGGTTTTACTTTCATTACAATTGCTTTGAAAGCAGCTGGATTATTCACTGCTAAATCAGCAAGTGTCTTGCGATTGATATCTACCTTGTTAACATCCAATAAGTGGATGAATTTTGAATAAGATAAATCAAACTCTCTCACTGCGGCGTTAATACGCGCAATCCAAAGTGTTCTGAAATCTCTCTTCTTCAATTTACGACCTATAAATGCATAAGCCCATCCTTTTTCAACAGCATTTTTCGCTACTGTCCATACATTCTTTCTACGACCAAAGTATCCTTTGGCATGCTCCATGACTGCTTTTTTTCTCGCTTTACTGGCTACACTATTTTTTGACCGTGGCATCTTGTTATATTTTTATTTGTATTATATTATTTAATGTAAGATTCAATTTTACATTCCGAGCATTCTCAATACTCTTGGAAGTTCTGTTTCATTTACTAATCCACCTTGAGAAAGACGCTTCTTGCGAATCTTCGACTTCTTGGTCAAGATATGGTTTTTGAAGGCCTTGCTTCTAGCTATCTTTCCTGTACCAGTTACCTTAAATCGCTTTTTGGCACTGGAATTTGTTTTCATTTTCGGCATATTCGGATATTTTTCGGTCGGCAAAAGTAAAAAGAAATTCTATAATTCAATAATTTTTTTCAACATTTTTCTCATTTTATGCATTCAAGCACATTTTGGATAACGATTTGTAGTTATGTATGACTGTTTAATCCTAGATATCACGAATGAATTCTAGCGAAACGGCATCTGCAATGAGCTTCCCCTGTTGACTTAAGACAATTTTGTTCAATGAATTCAACTCCACATTGCCTTTTTTAATTTCTCCTTCTAATATATTGCTGATATCCAAACCAAATCGAGATTTTATCTCTGAGGAGAAATTCCCCATTTTGTTCGCAATTTAGTGAGGATATACTCATTGTATTTGTTTTCCGCTGTGAGCCATTCCTCCTCGAAATACTCCTTGTCCTGCGTCACGCCTTCAATATAATTGAGATTGTTGGCGATATTCCAACGCCTTCTTTGCCCATCATAGCTATGGGCGCTTGGGCCGATGCCCAAATAGGGCACTTCGCTCCAGTAATTGGTATTGTGGACACTATAGGTTTGTTCTGCGGCAAAATTGGATATTTCGTATTGCTCATAGCCTTGGGATGTCAAATATTCAATCATCCATTGGTATTGTTGAATATTGAGTGACTCATCAATCATGGCGATATTCCCTCGATCGACCATTTTCATCAATTTAGTCTTTTCCTTGACTGTCAGGGAATAGCAGGAGAGGTGTTTGATCCCCAATTTTATGGCCTTTTCCAGATTTTTAGTCCATGATTCTTGCGTCGATGCTGGCAAGCCATAGATGAAATCAATTGAAATATTATTAAAACCCGCGTCCTGCGCCATCAGTATTGATTTTTCTGCCTGTGCAGCTTGGTGTGACCGATTCATCAAGGTTAATTCTCGATCCTCAAAACTTTGAACGCCGATGCTCAATCGATTGATGCCCAAATCTCGCCATCCCGCCAATTTCTCAAGCGTGATATCATCTGGATTGGCCTCTAGGGTTAATTCTTCAGTGTTTTTGATTTCGTAAATGGATTGGATTGAAGACATGATTTTCTTCAAATCATTCAAATCGATAAATGAAGGTGTCCCTCCCCCAAAATAGATGGTCTTTAAATCTCTACTGGGCAAGAAATCAGCACTAGCCTCTATCTCGCTGCAAATCGCATCTATTAGTTTGTCTTTGTTGCTTTTAGATGTTGTAAAATAGAAATTACAATAATGACAGGCTTGTTTGCAAAAGGGGATATGAATATAGATTCCAGACAATTTTTAAGATTATTTTTTTTAAAATTTGATTCAATAATAATAGTTTTACCGCGTTAAGGATGATATAAATTTGAAAATAGACGAACATTATACGCAGCGAGAGGAAAAGGCAAATATAATCACCCATCAAGTGGGCTTGGTCTTATCAATTATTGGAACAATTGTCCTATTTGCAAAGTTTGCTCAATTCCAATCTAGTAATAGTATCTTATCAAATGCCCTTTTTGCTTTGGTTTAATCGCCGTTTATGGCACTTCAGTATTGTACCATAAGGCAAAAAAAAACAGGATAAACTCACTTTAAAACTATTGGATCATCTCTGTATCTTTATACTCATCGGCGGTACTTATATGCCTTTGATGAATAAGTATTTTGAGAAACCCTTTTCCACGATTTTTTATCGATTATTTGGATTTTGATTTTAGTGGGTGTGCTCCTGAAGTTGTTTTTACACAGTCGCTATAATAAATTTTTCTCCGCCCTGATTTATTCATTAATAGGCTCGATGGTTTTGTTGATTCTTAAGCCGGTTTATCACAACACGCCCCATGAAATATTCTATTTAATTATGATTGGCGGTGCTTTTTATTTAATAGGCGTTTTGTTTTATATCTGGAAAAGCAAAGAATTTACCCATGCAATTTGGCATTGTTTTGTCATCTTGGGAAGTCTAATGCATTATCTGGCAATTTATAAGACGCTATCTTATTAATATATTGTATTTTTGGGTTTATTCTTTACAGAGATGAAATTGCTTAAGAGGTTTTTTGTTTTGTTTTGTCTGATATCTATTGGGTCAGAGAGCATAGCCTCTGATAGCACCAAGACAAGTTCAATCAGAAAGATCAAGCGGGATGCATTGAAGATGCAATTGGAATTGAAGGGGGTGGTTTTAATGACAGAGAATAATTTCGGAGGTCGCATTCATTCGAATGGATTTAGCCTATTCTATGAAAATTTGAAATTTATAACAGTAAATAAAAAGCGACTTTGGCAGGCTGATTTTTATTATCATATTGACTATAAGGAAAAGACCACCACATTTATACCATTTAATTTAAATCCGGACATAGCTCCTACATACCAGTACGGAAGGCAGAATGAATTATTTGGATTTCGACTGAATTATGGATTTAAAAAAGAACTCAGCGATAAAATGGAGAAGAATGGGGTGAAAGTCGCGTTGGTTTATTCGGCCGGAATTACGCTTGGATTTCTTAAGCCCTATAATTTATTGATTTCTAGAGGCACGGTGACTATTGACACGAGCAAGAATCTTGCATTTTATGATGAAACTTCCTTAAGAGAAGAATCATACAGTGAGGAGAACGCAAATATATTTTTATATGAAGGAAAAAATGGACCAATTCAAATATCCAAAGACGAATATGCTTTTGTGAGAGGACCTAGTAATTTTTTAAAAGGTTTTGGTGAATTGCAATTTGTTCCTGGGATCAACGCCAAGTTTGGTTTTAATTTTGACTGGGGACCTACGGGAGAAATTGTTAAAGAGATGGAAGTGGGGGTGATGTTGGACATTTATAATAAGCCAATGCCTTTATATGTCAATAATCCAAATAGTCCTTTCTTTATGACGTTTTATCTGGCTGTGGGAATTGGAAAGCGCAAATAGTTTTTCTATTTGATCAGATTTAAAATTTGGTCAATTTGTATTCCCAGTATTTCTGAAGCATTTTCTATATTATTTTGCGTTTTTACTTCATAATTTACCAATCTCAATTGATAAAAGGGTTGTTGATTCCATAGACATGGATAGATCATGCCAAGTCCATTTTTTGAAACTACAGAAACTTTATGCTGCTCTATTATTTTTTCTAGCGCATCACAAGGTGTCTTATACACGATGGTTGAAGTTATGGAGGCGACTTTTTTAATATCTAGAAAGACATTGAAGTAGGCATTGGTCATATTGATGAATCCGCCGCGAATATGCGGGAATTCAGTTGAATCCATCAAACCGGTTTGGTAAAGACTTTTTGTGACGCCGTCTTTACCTATTTCGGCATCCTCTAATTTTTCGTTGATAATATTGACCAATTCACCTGCGCTTGCTTGATCAGAGATGCTATCGCAGTATCCAATCAATAGGGCGATATGGTATTTTTTAATGGACAGAATCCGCCCCATTTGAAAGCTTGCCTCAATGCTTGTATTTCCTAAAATAGCCAAATCAATATCCATTCCCTCTCTGTGGTAGGATTGGATGAATTTTTTTTTAGGATGATTGATAGAATCAAATACCCTTTCGGTATCAATAGTGTAAGATGATAACAAATCTTTTAGATGAGTGACTTCACTAGCGCTTGAACAAGAGATGAGTACTTTCATGATATTTTTTACAAATAAAGCAAACATAGTCTGTACCTTTGAAAAATAATTTCAATCAAGTGGTTTATTTAACGAGAAGAGAACATTTCAATGCGGCACATCGCCTTAACTGCGAGCATTGGACGGCTGAAAAAAATGAAGAAGTATTTGGGAAATGCGCGAATCGCAATTGGCATGGGCATAATTATGAAATATATGTCACTGTCGCCGGAGAGCCCAATCCAGACACTGGCTTTGTTATCAATGCCAAGGAATTGAGCAAAATCATACAAGAGGTGATTGTCAATAAATTAGATCATCGAAATTTGAACCTCGATGTGGATTTTATTCCGAATGGCATGCAACCCTCTACTGAAAATGTGGTCATCTGTATCTGGAATGAACTAAAACCGCATATTAAAGGTTGTAAATTGCATTGTATAAAATTACAGGAGACCGATAATATCTATGCAGAATATTTCGGGTAAAATAGAATTCTATGCCAAAAAACCGCTTTACAGACATATTGAAGAGTATAATGCTGAAGGAATCGAAGCATTAGCATTAAATTACAAAAATGTATTAGAACTCATTGGTGAAAATCCCAATAGAGAGGGAATTCAGAAGACGCCTCTTCGAGTGGCAAAGTCTATGGGATATCTTACAAAGGGTTACCACCAAAATGCAATTGAAATTCTAAAATCAGCGCTTTTTCAAGAGGATGCGCATGAGATGGTCATTGTCAAGGATATCGAATTGTATTCGATGTGTGAGCACCATATGCTTCCTTTTTTCGGCAGGGCGCATATTGCTTATTTGCCTAACGGTACGATTACTGGATTGAGTAAATTAGCGCGTGTTGTCGATGTCTATTCCCGCAGATTGCAAGTGCAGGAGAGACTTACTTGTCAAATTCGAGATGCTATTCAAGAGGCCCTCAATCCTCATGGGGTTGCAGTCGTCATTGAGGCAAAACATCTTTGTATGATGATGCGCGGTGTTCAAAAGCAAAATTCAAGTACGACGACTTCTGCTTTTACAGGGGTGTTGAGGGATAATGTGGCAACGAGAAAAGAATGTTTAAATGTAATTGAATAGGCTATTTGTGCACAATAAAACAAAAAAGCCCTTCGATTGAAGGGCTTTTTTGTTGAATCTATGCAATCTAATTTTGAATTTACTTCATAAGGGTGATGGATCCACTAAACAATCTAGTTCCCCCGCCGAGATACGTGACATTGATAGAATAAGTATATACTCCGTCTTGCGCTTCTACTCCTTTGTATGCGCCATCCCATCCTTTGTTTAAGCCATGACTTTCATAGACTTTTTCTCCCCATCGATTGAATATGGACATATCGACATCGATAATTCCTTCACCATATACATTGAAAACTTCATTTTCTGTTGGACCTATTTTATTTGGACTGAATGCATTTGGAATAAAGGTGATGAATTTATTTTCAACCACAACCAATGCGTCTTTTGTATAGGTGCAATTCTCATTGTAAGTCAAAAGCAATTGATAGCTCTGCGTTTGAAACGGCGTAGCTGTTGGTGCCTTACATTCAATGCAATCCAAACCTGTTGAAGGAGACCAGAAGTATTTGAATTTACTATTCGGTATAGGATTGTTAGAATTGATTACTGTATTGATTACAACAGAATTGCCTAAAGGAATAATTGTATCGCTCGGTTGAAGAGAGAATGTAAATTTCTCTGGCTCTTCAATTTCAAAATCCGTTTTATTCATACATCCATTCGCATCTTTCACGTACAATTTATACTTACCTCCAGGAAGTTTAGAGAACAATCTATTGTCTTGCCAGAATATACTATCTAGTGAGAATTGATAAGGGTTGGCATTGGAAACTGTCCCACCTTTAACAAGGATTTTCATGGAGCCATCTTTAGCTTCTGGGCATGTTACATGGGTAAATATGAAATGATCAAAAACCAACGAATCAGGCTGCTCAAGGCTGAATGATGCAGTATCTCTGCAACCTTTATTGTCTACGATCGTTACTTTGTATTTTTTACCTGGCTCTAAATTACTAATTTTTGCAGTAGTGTCTAAACCAGGATTATCCCATTGATAAGTATAAGGAGAAAAGCCCCCTTTTCCTTTTACTTCCAATGCCCCATCATTTGAACCATTGCAAGAGAGATTTTTGCGATTAACTAAATCTATAAATAATAGTTGCGGCGGTTCATTTAATCTAATTGACATTGAATCGAGACATCCCTTGATATCTGTTACAATAACGCGATAATTGCCTGCAGCTAATCCAAACGCAGAATCCGTATTTTGTGGCGGACTTGAATTCCAAAGATAAGTATAGGGGCCTGTTCCTCCAGTGGCAATTGCCTTGAGCGACCCATTTGTGTCCTTGCTGCAATAAGGTTGATAATCGAGTATATTTATTCTTAACTTAGTTGGTTGAGCGATAAATGCATTCTGAGTAGCGGTGCAATTATTGTTGTCTGTTACCGTTACTTTATAAAATCCAGCATTTAAATTAGTTGCTTGTTGTCCTGTTTGACTTGGTATCGAACTCCAAGCATATGCATAAGGCGCAAGACCATTGATATGTATCACTTGACTGCTTCCTGTATTGCTTCCATTGCACAGGGCGCTATCTGAAATAGTTTTGAATCTCAAAACATAATTGGTGTCAACAAAAATAGTATCTCTACCAATACAATTTTTTATGTCTTTAATGGTAACAAAGTGCTTTTTAAGGGCAAGTAGATTTGATGCTGTATCAGTGGTTTGACCATTTGACCATAAATAGGTATAGGTGCCATTGCCTCCAGAGATATTGTAAATAAAGGCCTTTCCATTAGAATTTTCAAGACACGAAGCGTTGATTGATCCAATATCAGTGGTAATCTTTTCAGGCTCAGTAATCGTAAATTTAGTAATCACTTCACAACCTTTAAAATCTTTTGTTGTCACGAAATAAACGCCAGAATCTAATCCAGTGAATTTATTGGATAATCTATTTCCATTGCCAATATTATAGAGATTTCCGCCGTTGCCTCCTGTTGCATTGATGGTGACGATAGCATCGTTATACCCAAAACATGAGACAACACTATCAATTGTAACAGTTGTATTTAAATCTAATGGTTCTTTAACTGATATTGTATCTAATCTGACACATGAATTTGAATCGGTAGTGGTAATTACAAAATCTCCTGAAGGAAGATTGGTTGCATTTGAATCAGTCTGCACTGGGCTAGATGACCAACTAAAACTATATGGTCTAATACCACCTTGAATTTGAACATGAGCTGCGCCATTTGATTCCCCGAAACATTTAACGCTATCCTGTTTTTTATTGAATGAAATTAATTGAGGCGGTTGCGTAACATTCACGGAACTTATATTTTTACAATTGTTAAAATCTGTGACAGTAACTGTATATGTTCCCAGTGGTGCATTCATGATGGTATCGTTGACACCTCCTGTGCTCCATACAAAACTATATGGTCCATATCCTTGGCTGGCAAATGCTTTTGCATATCCAGAACTTCCTCCAAAACACAGTGTGGGACTCATGGTAAAAGCAATTTTTATGGTATCAGGACTGGTTATGATAATATTTTTCACTGTATCTATGCAATTCTTAAAGTCAGTGACAGTTACACTATGTGTGCCTTTAATCAGGTTGTTTATATTGCTGTCTAATTTATAGGAAGAGCTTCCCAATTATAGCTATAAGGATAGTTTCCGCCGCTTACAATAATTTTTGCAACCCCATTTGAATCTTCAAAGCACTTGACAGCATCAGTATCAGATAAGCTCGCTGTTAGTTTATTAGGCTGTTTTATCAGTATTTCTGCAGTATCAGAGCAATTTAATGCATCTGTACAACTCACGACATGCAAACCCGCATTTAATTTGAGGGTAGTAGAGGTTGTATCTCCATTATCCCAAATATATTTATAGGGAGTTTACCACCTGTAACGGTTGCAATGGCCGTTCCATTTGTATCGCCAAAACACCTCACGTCAGTATAGGTCGTAATAATCGCTTCAAATAAGTCTCTTTGAGGAATAAAGACATCTTGTTTTTTCGTACACCCCTTGAAATCGAAAGTCGTCAAGGTATATACACCTGAATTCTTTTCTGTGATGCTGTCTGTCGTTGTTCCTTCATTCCACAAATAAGTATAAGGTGGATTATTGCCGGTGATGAACACGCGTGCTTTTCCTGTGGCTGTTCCAAAACAAACAGCGCTATCTATTACAACAGAGTCTTTGAATATGCTAGGTTGATTGAGTGAGAAAGTGGAGTCTCTTTTACAATTGAATTGGTCAGTTACTGTGACAGAATAATTTCCAGCCACTTTATTGGTAATGGTATTGATCGTTGCTCCTGTAGACCATAAAAAGTTTTGGTCCCGCTTCCGCCTGTTGCAGTCAAAATGGCTTTACCAGTGGCTGAATCGTGACAGTTGATATGAGTCAAAGCAAAGGAAAATATTATAGGTGGTGGACTTGCGATATATATTGTCGTAAGCGAATCCTTACAGCCATTTTGGTCGATGACAATGCATTTATGATTTCCAAATTTAAGATTATCAGCAATGCTATCGGTTTGGCTAGATGAAGTCCCCCAATTATATGTATATGGATAGATTCCTCCAGTAGCTGCGACAATAGCCATTCCCGTAGTATCATACCAGCAATTTACCCCTTGGGTATCGACAAATGATATCGTCAATTTTGTCGGTTGACTAATCAATACGCCAGCGGTATCTGAACATCCCTTGACATCAATCACCATGACTGTATTAAATCCGGCTCCCAAAGTATTTTTAGAATTCGTCGTTGATCCCCCACCACTCCATGCAAATGAATATGGAGGATTTCCTCCAGCAGTAGTTGCAGTGGCCGTTCCATTAAATTGCCCAAAGCATGAAGCATTTGTTTTTGCTGTGATATTTGCGATGAGTGTCAAAGGTTGTTTAATATCAAACGTGTCTAATTTTTTACATCCTTTGCTATCTGTTGTAGTTACATAATATATTCCCGCTAGTTTGTTTACAATGCTATCCTTATTGCTCGCATCACTCCAGAGATAGGAATAATTAGGGGTATTTCCTGAAACCACAATTTTTGCTTTACCTGTTGCCAATCCATTGCACGTGACTGAATCTATTGTTTTTATCACTGAATAAGCAGTTGGTTGCGTGATAGCAATTGCACCAGCTTTTGTACAAAGATTCGCATCTCTTACTGTAACAGAGAAGTTGCCTGCATGTTTATTGGAGATACTATCGATGATTTCTCCCGTGCTCCAAAGATAGGTATATGCACCTGTTCCACCAATTACCGAAACCTTAGCTCTGCCTGAAAGTGAATCATAACAAGCTGCCATGGTTTGACTCAAAGTGAGTTTAAGAGAATCTGGTTGTGTAATGACAATATTTGTCAAACTGTCTTTGCAGCCCTTGGCATCTTGTACAATTACTTTATGAATGCCAGCTAAAAGTGTATCGACGATGCTATCTGTCTCTGCAGAAGATGGCAACCAATTATAGGTATATGGATAAGTTCCTCCTGTTGTTGCCGTAATTGCTTTTCCATCTTTACTTCCGAAGCATTTTGTGGGTATAGCGTTAACTAAAGTCATATCTAAAACCGAAGGCTGGGTGATTAAAGCATACGCGGTGTCTTTGCATCCTTTGCTATCTGTGACGATGACTTGATGATTATTGGCATTTAATGTTGTATCAATTGCTTGGGTAACTGCATTGTCCCATAAATAGGTATAAGGAATTGTTCCACCAGTCGCTGATGCGGTGGCTCTTCCATTGGATAATCCGAAGCAAGTGACCATGGATAAATTGGATGTGGATGCAGTGAGTTTGGCAGGCTCAGTGATGGTTAGCGTATCGCGTTTAAAGCATAATGCGCCTGCAGCATCTGATACTGTGACAAAATAGGTTCCAGCACTGAGATTGAAAATACTATCATTATTCGGTTTTACTGGACTCCAAGTATAATTGAAAGGTGCAGTACCTCCGCTGATTACATTTACCCAGCCTGATCCATTATTGCCCCCAAAACAGGAGACATTATTGATGACGATATCTTGAGTTACAATAGGATTTGGTTCAGTAATCGCGAAATTATAGAGTTTTTGGCATAGATTGGCATCTCTTACCGTCACCATGTTTCCTCCTTTCATCAATCCAAATGCGGTATCGCCATTAAATGAACTACCCGATGACCAGAGATAAGTGTAAGGTGGCGTTCCTCCTGATATTGAAGCGCGAGCGATTCCATTATTGAAGCCTGCACATGTTGAATTTTTAATTATCGAAACAGAGCCAGAAATATCTATTGGCTGTGTAATAACAAAAGTGTCATATTTAGGACAACTCTTACTATCCAATATTAAACTAACATATGTACCTGCAGGTAAACTTGTAATACTATCTAAATTAATTGGAGGTGGGAGAATAGGTATAAGAGGACTAATTTTAGTCCATAGGTAAGTATATGGACTTGTGCCACCGCTTGGCGTTACACGAGCCAAACCGCTTGCTCCCAAATAACAAAGAAGATTTCTTTGTGTTTTAGTAGAAGTCAGTTGGCTAGGTTGATTGATGATTGTCGTAGAAGAATCTTTACATCCATTGGCATCCGTAACCGTAAGTTTGTAAGTCCCTGCGGTTTTTGAACTTGCAGATGGATTATTTCCAATACTTCCATCGCTCCATTGATAGGTATAAGCAATAGTACCGCCAGATACGATTGAACCCAGCGTTACATTATTTCCGCCATTACAAGAGACATCTGTGCTATCCGCATTGACGAGTAATTTATCGGCTTGTGTGCTTTGAATGCTATCAGTGCTGCTGCAACTTGTAGCAGTATCATATACGGTTACTTTATACCACTGTGCGGTTAGATTGGAAATGGTATCCTTATTTAATTGACTTGGTATCCAAGTATATGAAAAAGGGCCAGTATTGGCAATGGTCGTTTTTACGCGTAAGCCGCCATTTGCCTCGCCAAAACATTTTACATTGGATTTATTGAAACTCAAAACTGGGTTTTTGATGACGGTATTCAAGGTGATTGAATCACTCCCAATACAACCATCAGCGCCGGTTACAGTCACTTTATACTTGCCACCTGCTAGGTTGATGATGCTATCAGTAGTGGCAGCATTGCCCCAAAGAAATGTATATGGTGCATTTCCATTGATTGGACTTGCCTTCGCTCGACCATTCGCAATCGTACAAGTCGGGTCACTCTTCGACATATTCAAACTCAATTCTGATGCTCTAGTTATAACAACGGTATCATATTTTACGCATGAGCCACCAAACATCGCCAAGATATAGGTCATGGTTTTATTTGGCTGAACGATTGGATTGATAATGGTTGTATCCCTCAATGAGGTATCAGCCGTCAGAGATTTCCAAAGGAAAGTAAATGATTTTCCAGGAACTGGAGTACCTGTAACGGTGGCATTTAATTGGACTTTTAAGTTTGAACAAATAAATGTATCCGCAATTGGGTTGATGATGTTGGTGGCACTTAAACCAGTAGAAGGTGACCATAAATAAGAAGTAGGCGTAAATGTGGGTAATCCACCAGCACTAAATCTAGTCTGTGGTCGAATATTGCTGATTCCATTCCATGCGGTGCTATTGCATATTCCTGTGCCGTAGACATAAGCAACTGAATTAAAACTTGTCACATCGCATTTCATGGTTGAATTGGCCCATCCAGAAGTAGATGAAGGCGGCGCCGTTTGTGTAAAACAGAACTCAACGATAAGATTATCGTTATTGCTGATATTATCTCCATTTCCATTTAATGTAAATGTCTGCCAAACTGGTGTAATAAAGAGAGAATCTTTGGTTGCAATCAAGGTTGTCGAAATATTTGCAGCAATTGTATCAGCTGTCGTACATCCCATAAATATCTGAATGTTCTTATAAATATTCGTTCCAGGAATGGTATTGGGCAAGAATGCAATGTCTTTAATATTCTTATTTGTCAATCCCAAAGCAGCCAATTCACTATTTTTATAGAGAATTCTATGTTTGACGGATGGTCCTTGAAAATTTCCAAAAATCGCTGGATATCCGTTGACTGTTGAAGGTGAATTAATAGCACCGGCACCCATGGTATAGGTACTATAAGTTCCTGTAAATGGAGAAGGAGGCACGCCACAATCACCATATCCAGGAACGACATTTAACTTAGTGGTATCGCAATTGCAGAATTCATATCTATTGGCCAATCCAGAGATATAAGGGATTGAATCCGATACTTTTACAGTAAAGGTGTCTTTAAGTGTGCAACCAGTGTTGGCTCTGACTTCCATATAGAATTTATGTGTTCCAGCGGGAGGGTCTGCTATAGGATTGTTGATGAGTGCTGCTGATGCACTATCTAAAGTGGCATTGGTGATAGGATGGAATAATTTTCCATAGGAGACCATTTATAGGTATATGGAGGAAATGAACCATCTGGCGTTACTGTTAGTTGTTGATTATCGGATATACATATATTCGTGTTTTTAGGAGAAGTTGTGTACGAAAAGTCAGGAACATATTTAACTACAAGTGTGTCGAAATTGTTACAACTTGCGCAAGTATCTCCATAGTATTTGTATCGAATAATATAAGTGGTGTCTTTAGTTAAGGCGACTTTTATCTTGGTGGTATCTGCAGAGGTATATGAAAATCCAGTTTTGTGATTCCAAACGAAAGTAACTCCTGAATCTAAGGTATTGACGCTTAAGTCAACAGCACCGCCTGCTAAGCAATAAAATATAGTATCTTTAGATAATTTAGGAGAACGCAAGACTCTGATGACATTGGTAACACTATTGGTGTACTTTAATCCGCCACCAGTTGTGGGACAATTGTTTACATCAAGTGTAATGTTGTGCACGCCAAAAATTGGATTGTTCCAAACGAATCTAAAATCCCGTATAGAGTCATTTTTCAAGGAATCTAAATCTGTCATCGTTCCATAGCCGGTATATGTATTTAAATTTGTGATGACTTTGTTTTTATTGAGGTATTTAATGTTTAAATTGATTAAAGTTCCCTCACAAAATACCAAGTCATAGGACTTAAAAGTATCGACATAACATCCATATGCATCAATTTTTAAGGAAGAGTCTTTTTTAGTGGTGCAGTAATTAGAAATAATTGAATTGAGCGAGATATCACCGCAACCACCCGCATTTGACACGACAAATTGTGCTTCGCGCACAACATATCCCACTAGAACGCCATTTTTGTATTCGTTTATTCTACAAGCCACAAGAGCGTTTTGAACGACATTGGGTCTGAATTTATATACGCCCGTCTTCGAATCAAAATTATAACCGCAATCAAAAGTGGGGTGTGATGAATCTGGAGTTGGCGAGCCAGTATAAACCATTGGCGTGCCATTTAATTGTCGTGGTCTTATGAGCATATAGACAATAGAATCGTTGTTTGCATCAGGCGAATAAAAGGAAAATCGATTGTTATTGTTGAGACAGAAATTAGCAGAGAGCAGGAGGTTGTCATTTCTGGATGAAGAATTAAAATTAAACGGAATAAATTTTATATAGGACTCTGTATAAAACCAAGTATTGTTTCCAGCGAGCACAACATTGTTAAGGGCCGAATTTCGCGCTTGAATTTGATAGAACATCCTATATTCGTTGCAAGTAGCAGGGAAATTGTAATTTCCTTCAAAAATATATTGAGATAGACCTTGTATGGAACCACCTGAGCAATTGCTTGTGGCGCCCCCGCAAAGGGATGTTTTGTCCACACCATTTGCGCCACCAGAAATTTTATTGAGCGTTACCCCTACATTTGTATTAGAGCATAAATTTCTAACAGTAATTTGTATTGCCCCTCCATTTAAGGTATTGTTGGAACCTGCGCAATCTCTATAAATGACCAATCTCAATTTATATAACCTCGTGTTAGAGTCCAAGAGCGTATAGTTTATCTCTCCGCCCATGATATGTGTGGCTTTTACATATGAATGACAAAGGAAGAGGATTGCTAGAATTAAAAGTTTTTTCATTTGGGAATTTAAAAGCTTGATAACCAACAAATGTAATGAATTTTATAGTAATTACGTTTTTTTGTGAAGAAAAGATGCTTGTTTTTTAATTAAAATTTAAAAATGCAGAAATGTTTGAAAAAGAAAGCATTAATTTCGAATGACTGATTTTTTTTTATATTTAAACCTTGAAACCATTGACCTTTTCCCTAAAAGAAATTTTATGAGATATTTTTTTACCATATACCTGATTTTGATTTCACTTTCTATACGTGCACAGGTCTTTGTTGGGAGTGGAGGAGTAATTGCCAATAATGGAACAATATCTTCTTTTAATATTCCCGTAGCTAGTTTGCCTAATGATACGCTTAAAGCTACATTTGGATTGGAATGGGTTCAATTACAAATCAATCATCAAAAATTAAGTGAATTGGCTATCTATTTAAAAGCGCCAAATGGCCTAATGACGCAAATTTCTATATATAATGGTGGAAGCGGAACTCAGTTTTTGAATACCATTTTTAATAATACTTCTACAAAAAAACTTGAACAGGCAAGTAGTCCATTTACTGATACTTTTAAATCGGAAGGTTCACTCGCCTTATTCAATAGTAGAAACGTATTGCCCAATGGAACGTGGCAAATTATGATTTTTGATGCCGTGAGCAATATTAATGCGGGTTCAATGGTAAGTGCAGCTTTAAAATTTTCCAATCAACCTGCTCAACTTTTCAAATACACTTCATCTAAACTTCCTATTATTTCTATTAATACTGAAGGACAGACCATCCCTACCGATCCAAAGATAAAAGTTTCATTTTTTGCAATCGATAATCCGAATGGAATAAATCAATTGGCAGATACTCAGTCGATGACAAAAAGTAAAATGTTCATCGAAATAAGGGGAAACAGCTCTAGTGGGCCGAATTCTCCGAAAAAGGATTTTTAGTGCGTTATTAAAGAAGATGGCAGTGATAGCAATGTTGCGCTGCTGGGTTTGCCCAAAGAACATGATTTTATTTTTAATAATTTCTTTGGGGATGTAACTTATACAAAAGATGTGATGAGTTATGATATGTATAGAAGAATTGGTCGCTATGCTAGTAGAACAAAGTATTTTGAACTTTTTATCAATGGAGATTATCGCGGAATTTATTGTCTTTTTGAAAAAATAAAAAGAGATAAAAATCGCGTGGATATTGCCAAACTTAAATATACAGATACTGCTGGGCTTGACGTCACAGGAGGGTATATCTTTAAAAATGATTGGACGGACCCTGGTGATAATGTGTTCAATACACCGCTCTCCAGCAAAAATTATATATTTCATCAGCCAGATAGTCCACACGCTAAACAAAAAGCCTATATCACCAAATTCATGAATCGATTGGATTCTGCTTTGATCGTCAAGAAAAATTACTCGGATACAATCAATGGATACAGAGCCTTCTTAGATTATATGAGTTTTATTGATTTTATTGCATTACAAGAACTCAGTTTAGGAGGAGACTCTTATATTGGCAGCACCTATTTTTATAAGGATAAAGATACACTCAATAATAAGTTGAATTATGGTCCTCTTTGGGATTTTAATTACAGCTGGAATCGAAGTTTTTCTTACCCTAAAGCTCTTCGAATCACTGCGATTAACCCCTGGCGAGAAATGTTTAAAGACAGTTTTTTTGTCAAAGAATTATGGTGTCGTTGGATCAATTTGAGAGAAGATGTCTATAGCTATTCATCCATTAGCCATTATCTGGATTCTATTCCAGCTGCGATGTCGTACGAGATTTATCGTGATTATGAGTGCTGGCCGCTTTCTAGCACTTCGCCGGGCCAATTTTATGGCAATATTTCCAATGGTTATCACTATAAGACTGAAGTGAATTCGATTAAAAAATACTTAGTTACTCGATTGAGTGATCTCGATTCTATTTTTTATAAATTGGCCTCCAAGTATAGTGATGTTTGTGTACCTACCATTAAAGTTAAATTTGATAAACCTGCTTATTGCCTTGGTGATTCGGTCATAGCGACTGTATCGGGTATTATTAAAGATTATATCGTTTCAGTAAATAATAAGGCCATTTATTACAGTCCGAATTTAATTAAATATAAATTGATAGATAACACGCCACTGCAAGTAATTACGCAAGTTGGTGGTAGTTTTGGCTATACCTATTTTACGCCCAAAATTTCAGAAAAACCCAAAATCAATCAATTCATCAATACGAATTTATGTCAGGGGATACAAATTTAGTGAAGTTATACGGCGCTGATTCATACATGTTTTCACCTTCAAATTACTTGACCAAACCCATATCAGGCGATTCAATTTATTTAGCAGCCAACCAGCCGTTTGCTGGTCGCATTATTGCTATGAATACTTATGGTTGCAAAGATTCTGTAGAAATTAATTTCAATGTATTTCAAAAACCAAGCATTCTTATCCATGGAAAATTATCTTATTGCCTAGGAGACTCTACAGCAATTAATTATTCTGGGGCGCCAAATTACGAGTGGATAAATAAGTCTGCATTTTCAAAATTCGAAGGCGATTCTACTTTGAAAGTATACAATTCACAAAGTTATACATATAAATTGCGCGGTGTAAATCAAGGCTGTTACAGCAATGTCTTCGATATTCCAATCAAGGTCTATCAGAAACCTAATCTGATTCTAAAGCCTGATAATAGGATTATTACCAAAGGAAACCAAATGATTTTGACGGCATATGGTGCAAAAAAATACACATGGAGTCCTAAAATTGGATTGTCGTCAGATACTGGCTCTAGTGTAATTGCATCGCCTAGTATCAATACAAATTATACCCTGATTGCCATGGATTCGAATGGTTGTTCGCATTCATTGAGTTTTAAAATGACCGTGCAAACAAATTCTAATTTG
This sequence comes from Bacteroidota bacterium, assembly GCA_016713645.1. GTDB lineage: Bacteria > Bacteroidota > Bacteroidia > Chitinophagales > JADJOU01 > JADJOU01. The sequence continues at coordinate 7,608 of JADJOU010000033.1, read as the reverse complement.
ACGTATTCGCCAAATGACGCGGCCATTAAATTCTATAAGCATGCTGATGGTTTCATGAATATCGAATTCATTGATCAGATTGAAGAGCTTGTCATATTGAATGCAAATGGAAAAATACTCAATAAGATTGGAGTTTCAGATCGAACAAGTTTAACTATCAATACGACATTGTTTTCAAAAGGCGTTTATTTCATCGGGTATCGAATAAATGCAAAGATGGAATATGTGAAATTTATGCTCGATTAGTCTTTTATCAATTTTATGGCGTGCTGGAAATCCTTACTAGAAATAGTTAAAAAATAAATTCCTGATTCGAGCGATGATACATTGATTTCAGTGTCGTCCTTATTCTGGCTCTTTTGCAAAACTATTTGACCCTGTGCGTTCAACACGGTATATGAATATTCACGTTCCATTTGCAAATTTGTTTGTATGACAATTTTATCTGCAAATGGATTGGGATAAATGCGCACTATTTTCTTTGTATAAGTGGATATAGAAGAGATGATTGGTGTTGATTTTCCAATCACATTGTAATATTCGCTATCGATATTTGTTGCATGAATACTGATTTCCCCTTGATGAGTGCCCAATAACAAGGGCGAATAACGGATATAGATTTTTGTTTTAATGAGCGTCATTCCTGTTGGATATATCTTGATACTGGAAGCATAATCAACGCTATCATTGGATATTTCAAAAAAGCTATTTGCTTTTATTTCTATAAATCCTTTTATTTCTTCACCGCTGATTTCAAAATTTTGCGGAGAAGAATGTTGTTGAATCATACTTTTAAATGTATCTCCTGGAAATAAATCGATTTTGAAATAGGGCTTGATTGTGGCATTGCCGCGCAGTATTCTATTTGCAGAAGAAAGTCCGAACGAATTAAATTCGACTTGCCCTTCCTCATAGCCTTTATTTTTTGGAAAATAACGAAGAAATAATTTTGTATTGCTCAATGAATCACCTACTCTTATAAGAGTTAAACTATCCGCAAAACCTGTAAGTGAATCAGTGGATACTTTGAAATTTCCCTTGACTTTAACGATGAGATTGTCATTCAATTTTTTAGCAGAGACATAGATGGGTTGTGCAGTTGATATGCTATCAACAAATGTTTTGAATGTGTCGAGCGACGCAATAGATTGTATTAAAATAGGAATACTGATTCCAAATCCATTGAGAGGCACTGATATTGTATCTATGCCCAAACTGCTTATTTTTAGTTGATTGAAAATCGCACCAGCAAAGTTAGGCTTGAATCTGGTATAAACCATTTGTGCAATTGATTTATCCATGTTAATCGTCAAAGTAGTTGCATTCGAAAAAGGCCCATTGATATTTGTGGCTATTTCATAATTGGCAGGCATTTGAATTCGAACGCTATCTATCAAAAAGAAACCATTCAAATAAATACTTTGAATAAGGGATAACGAGTCAATGTATGCATAATAGGTATTGCTGGGCTTGCTTGAAAATAGTCTTGCTTGAAAATTCAATATATAGGGCTCTCCTCCTTCAATTGTATAATTGCCATTGTAGTAAATAGATTGATTGCACAATCGCAATGTATTGCAAAAATGCGTGGGATTTAGCGGCGAATTACCTATTGGCATTAGCTGCGATAATGTATCTATTGTCGGATTGAGTTTAAATAATTCTGTGCCAGTTGTTGTATTGGCAAAAAAATACATCTCATCGTTAAAAATTAAATAGCTATTGGGAGTTGAACTTGCAAATCCAGGATTTAAGTCGCGATATAATTTAGTTCCGCTGATAGTGCTGTCTGAATACCACAATTCATTGCCTAGTGCGCTATCATTCGCGCTAAAGAATAAATAATTTTTATAGACAAATAAATTCGTTGCATTGCTTCCAACAGTTCCAAGGCGGATGTCTTTTAGCATTTGGGTTCCAGCAGCACTGCCATCAGACATCCATACTTCTTGTCCTGCTGTCTGACTTATCGCTGTGAAATACAAATTGCCTTTAAAGCTGACAAAATTGCTTGGATTGCTATTTCCTGCTCCAGTGAAAATATTTTTGAGCATAAATGTCCCTGCATTGGTGCTATCTGTCTGCCACAATTCTTGTCCATTGATTCCGTCATTAGCACTGAAATAAAGTAGACCATTGTGCTCAAAAAAAGAGGTTGCATTTGACTGTAATGATCCTGGTCGAATGTCTTTGACCATTTGTGTCCCTGAAGCACTTCCGTCAGTATACCACAATTCCGTACCTGCTGTTCCAGTCGCGGCTGTAAAGAATAATTTGTTTTTATAGGGATAAAAATTTAATGGACTAGAACTATTCACACCATTATAGATATCTTTGAGCATAAAAGTCCCACCTACTGTTCCATCGCTCGTCCATAATTCATTGCCATTGCTTGGCGTGATAGCATTGAATATAAGTTGATTGTTTAAAATTTTTATGCCAGTAATATTTGATGAGCTGATTCCGGGGTTTATATCTTTAAATATCATAGTTCCTGCAGCACTTCCGTCAGTAACCCATAATTCATTGCCGCTTATTGGACTAGTTGCCGTAAAATAAAGCATTCCTTTGTATACAATGAAATTGCCCGGATTTGAATTGTTAATATTTGGATAAATATCCAAGAATAAACTAGTTCCATTCTCTGTGCCATCTGTTACGAATATTTCTGTTCCAACGATCGCATTTGTTGCTGTGAAAAAAGTCTTGCCAAGAAATTCTGTGAATTGACTAGGATTGCTATTGCCACCTTCAGCGATATCTTTGAGCAAGATGGGGAAATTGTCCAAAAGATTGCGCAAACAATAGCACTTGAATAATAAGCAATTTAAATTTATGATTCATGACCATCTTTTATATTCAAATATATACTTAAAATTCATCTAAAGTCAAGAATTCGGTAACAAAGTGATAGAAAAATCATTTTATCCAAAATTTGCACTTACCTTTGCCTCCTCAAATTTTATTATGAATATAGATCAATATAAATCTATCAAAAGCCGCTTAGATGCTTTAGGGAGGTATCTTTGACATTGCAATACGCGAATATCAAATCAAAGAAGAAGAACAACTCACCTTGCGTCCTGACTTTTGGACAGATGTAGAACAAGCCGATAAAATACAAAAATCAATCCGCGGCAATAGAATCTGGGTAGATGCCTATAAAACAGTAGCGTCTATTTACGATGATATATCCGTGCTCTTGGAATTCCAAGAGGCTGGGGAAAATGTCGCAGAGGAGATTGAAGAGAAATGGAAATCCCTGCAAGAGGAAGTAGAGAATCTCGAATATAAAACCACGCTCAATGACCCCGAAGACCAATTGGGCGCGATATTGACCATCAATTCTGGTGCTGGAGGAACGGAGAGTTGCGATTGGGCCTCTATGTTGGAGCGCATGTATCTCATGTGGAGCGATAAGAAGAAGTATAAAGTGACTGAACTAGAGAGAACCGATGGCGATGTCGCGGGGATTAAATCCGTTTCTCTGCAAATTGAAGGCAACTTGGCTTATGGTTATTTAAAGTGTGAAAACGGCGTCCATAGATTAGTGCGCATTTCTCCATTTGATTCCAATAATAAAAGACATACTTCTTTTGCCTCTGTTTTTGTCTATCCATTGGTAGACGATACCATTCAAATTGAAATCAAAGATGCAGATATCGAAATACAAACTTCTCGATCGGGTGGGGCAGGAGGTCAGAATGTCAATAAGGTTGAAACCAAAGTGCAATTGACCCACAAGCCGACTGGTATTGTAGTCGTTTGTCAAGTTGAGCGCTCGCAGCATGGCAATCGGGATTTGGCGATGCAGATGTTGCGCTCTAAATTATATGATTTGGAAATTCAGAAGCGCAATGCAGAGCGAGATAAGGTGGAAGCTGGTAAAATGAAAATTGAATGGGGTTCGCAAATTAGAAACTATGTGTTACATCCGTATCAATTGGTCAAAGATGCCCGAACAGGCTATGAAACCAGCCAATCACAAGCTGTTTTGAATGGCGATATCGATGGCTTTATCAAAGCCTATTTATTGGCGAAGAATAAAAAAGACTGATAAATACTATTGGATATACTCCGCATCGACATTGACAGGAATTCTCATCAACAATTTAATTCCATTTTTCGATGCTATAATCTTCATAGAAGATCTTATAAAGAATACTTACCAAAGGCGCTTTGGCCTTGATGGAAGCAGCCATGGCTTTGATGACTTTGACTGTTTTAATTCCCTCTGCAGCTTCATTGATAGAGCCAATAATCTCGGGTAGTTTTTTGCCATGCGCCAATTGAAAGCCCACGTTGTAATTTCGACTCAGCGGACTGCAGCAGGTGGCGATAAGGTCGCCGATACCAGCCAATCCCAAAAAAGATTTTGGATTCACGCCCAATGCTTTGCCGATGTATATCATCTCTGCCATGCCGCGCGTAATGAGCAATGCCCTAACATTCTCGCCATATCCCTTGCCTGCGCATGCACCAGCGGCGATAGCGATATAGTTTTTCAAAATACCAGCGAGCTCTATGCCTTTAATATCGAGACTTCCATAGACTTGAAATCGCTTGTTGTGCAAGATTTGTTGACCAATTTTGACCACTTCATCATACCTGCTCGCCACAACGGTTGCTGCAGGTTGACCAGCGGCTATCTCTTTGGATAGATTCGGACCACTGATACACCCCACCCTGACAACGGGAGTTTCTTGTAAGATGACTTCGCTCATCGTATAGACTTCTTTCGAGGAAATACTGCGCTCTGGTTCGTTTTCAATATCAAAGGAAACATCAAACCCCTTGGTGCCATGAATCAAGATATGCCCTGGATTTAAGTGCGGCGCAAATTGTCGCATCACCTCTCTAAATGCATAGGAGGGAATGACAGGGAAAATAACAGAACATGAATTTGCTATCAGCGCAATATCATTCGTAGCGGTGATATTTGAGTGGATGATTTGTCCTCGGTGATTGCGTCTTTCATTGATATTGGCAATACTCTCCGATTTACGCATATAGATATACACTTTGTATTGCTCTGCAATGAGATTTGCAAGTGCAGTGCCAAAACTTCCGCCTCCTAATATGCCAATCGGTGTCGTGATATTATACATACTGCTCCAATTTATAACCCTCTAATCGATTGTGATAAAATAATAATAGTTTCATATCCTCTGTATTGTAATTGCCATTGGTATCCATGAACAATACCTTCTTCGCGTGGTATAGACCCAAATTGGACATGCCGTGCTTGGAGCAGCGCCTCTAAGGGCAATTCCAACTCTTCTGAAATTTTCACTTCTCCTTTGTTGCGCATTTCCAATATTTTGTGCGCACTTTTTCCAAGGCGATGGCAAATTCTCCAAACTCAATTTGCGTGTCTTCCATCGGCAATCTCAAGATGCCATAGAGGTCTAGGTTCGGATATTTTTTCTTTAGAATTTGAAATGCGGTAAACGGTACGATATGACTCGTCAATACGGTATTAAATTTGAAATAGGACTTGACAATTTTTTCACCTAAAATTTTAGTGTATTCAAAATTGCGCTGTGCATTATTCATTAAAATGCCATTTGTCTTGAAATAATCTTCAATCTCGACCTTTTCTCCGAGGTGATTAATACTTTCACCGCGCTCGTTGACATTGTTTCCGATAATATCCATTGGAGTGCCGAATGATACCGTCAAATCCGTATTTGCCGTGAAGAATTTATAAAGAAATTTCAATAATTTATAGGTGGTTGAATACTCGAAATTATCGACGACAAATTTTTCTTTCCCCACTTGCTTCAAGTGCTGATTGATTAGAGAGGGCGCTTCTAAGACAAAATTATAGTTCAAAACAACCGGGACGATAAATATTTTTTTGCCCTTGCTTTTGACATTGTGTTGTTGCGCTTCTATCGCTGTGCTCAACAATCCGAGTTTTAATCTGTTTTCCATGGCGCCGCTTCTAGATCTCGTGCCACCGGGAAAAAAGAGACTATGAGTGCCCCTCTGCAGCGCTATTTGAGAATAGACTTTGAGCAATTCTAAATAGATATCATTTTTCTTTCTTCGATCTAATTTATAAGCACCTAGATTATTGATAAGATAGGTGACAGGCTGCACGGATAGCAGGTTTAGGCCTGCACCATAAATGACGGCGGGAAGTCCACAAGACTCTACAGCCCAACCAATAACGGGGGAATCTAAGTTGGAAAAATGCGTCGGCACTATCACGATAGTTCCTTCAAGGGATAATTTTCTGAGGATTTCGATATCTCCTGTAATCTTAAATTTCTCGTGAAAAGCGGCTTTTTTACTCCAAAATGATTTGATGAAATGCCCTGGTCTGCTGTTGAGCAACCTCGAGAATATAAACGGTAAAAATTTCTGTGCAAATTTGAATACCTTAGGATTGAAGTGTCCTACAATTTCATTGGCATAGCGCTCAAGTATTTTATGCAGCAATGGATCGCGCTTGTAATCATATGTGGGATTGTCGTATCTGGATTCCTTCTGTGCCTTTAATAATTCACTGCGCACCGAATTCCAAAAATCTTTCTCATCGGGCGGATCTGCTTTCCATGGTGTTTGTGTAATGCGAATGCGCTCTTGATAGAGCACCGAAGCAAGCATATTATACATGGCAATGGGACTATCTATATTTTCTAATACAGCTGCTTTTGTGCTTTCAATCACTTCCTGTAAAAAAGATTCCTTCTCTAGGCTCAAAATATTTAATGGCCATTGATTGATATCTGGAATGGTCGGAGGAAGGGGAAATAATGTACGGTCTGACTGCTTATGGCTTTGCTCACTCATCAGTGCCGAAGATAGAGAAGATTTTGAAAATTAAGGGTAAAAATTGTGTTCGAAGGCTTGTATAGGACTTAAAAAGACTCTATCTGAGACATGATTTTAGGTATAATAATGCGCAAACTAGGTTTAACCTTATAACTTAAAATGGTTCAAATTTGTTCTTGTAAATTGTAAAAATCAAACAAAAAGTTGCAATTTCATATGTACATTTTTAAAAAAAAGAAACAGATTCCCAAAGTCATGTTGAATAGTATCACGATTTATTTAGTTACCACAAAAGTTTGTTTAGTGATTTGATCATGCATACTTCCAACGATAAAATAAATGCCTGGATTAAAATGCTCCAAATTGACGGAATAATTATTGTTTGCATCTAATCTGACTATTTGAAGGGTTTGTCCCAGACCGTTCTGAATAGTAAAAAGCCCTTCTGAGTTTGCTTTTATTGTAAATGCTCCATAATTGGGATTTGGGTAAATGGTGATTTGCTTGATGGTCTCATTTTGATAAATACCACTCATAATTACATCGACACAGGCACTAGTATCAATACATCCGTTTTTTGAAATGACCACAGCATATTTGCCATTCGTTTTTGCAGCGAATGTTTGCACATTTTCTCCGATAATCTTTGTTTTATCAAAACAATTTATCCATTGATAAGTCGCTCCTGTTTCAACGGCAGTGATTGTTTTACCATTCAATGTCGTATTTATATTAGGTAGTTGTTTTACTTGTATCACAATCTTTGCCGTATCTGAGCAACCATTTGCGCCGGTTCCTGTAACGGTGTATGAATTTGTAGAAAGG
>JADJOU010000032.1 GCA_016713645.1 Bacteroidota bacterium | reverse complement strand
TATAATTATTGATCAAATCAAATATTTCAAAAAAGTAATTAAAGACTAATTTTTTATTAATTTTGCATTGTGATGAAGTTTTTAACATATTTATTTTCACTCTACATTTTGGCATTATCCATTATGCCTTGTAGTGACCTTCAAAATGAATGTAGTGAATTGAATACAAAATCATCGCACAACCAAAAACACGATCATCAAACTGACCATGAAGACTCTTGCAGTCCATTTTGTACGTGCAGTTGTTGCGGAATGGTAATAGCATTTAATTTTGAGAATACTTCTTTTAGAATAAAAGCACTTAGACTTTTTCCACAGAATCGGAAAGAAGTAATTATTAAAAATTCAATATTCTACTCCAATTTTTATGGGAGTATTTGGCAACCGCCTAAAGTTCTCAGCATCTCCTAATGCATATTGATTAGTTGTTTCACAAAAAACACTATTCGTTTGGAAATTGTCTATGACAAATAGACATATTAATAAATCATATCGCCCTATTTTGATTATTGCATTTTGCAATTATCTTTTTGTATTCATAATAAATCATTGAAAAAGTGTTAGATAAAATAATAAAATTTAGTATTCAAAACAAGGTGATAATAGGTTTGATGACCTTATTGCTAATTATATGGGGCATTTGGAGTGCAACTAAATTGCCTATTGATGCAGTTCCCGACATCACCAACAATCAAGTGCAAATCATTACGGTTTGCCCTACCCTTGCAGGACAAGAGGTGGAACAGTTGGTAACTTACCCCATCGAACAAAGCATTGCAAACCTTCCAGACTTGGAAGAATTGCGGAGCATTTCTCGTTTCGGACTTTCGGTAATTACCGTTGTGTTTGACGACAAAGTGGACATCTACTTTGCCCGACAACTTATTAATGAAAGGCTAAAGGAAGCAGCAACCAAAATCCCAAAAGGTATTGGCACACCCGAATTAGCTCCTGTTAGCACAGGTTTGGGCGAAGTGTATCAATACATCATTCACCCCAAAAAAGGCAGCGAAAGCAAATACACAGCTATGGACTTGCGAACAATGCAAGACTGGATTGTTGCCCGACAGCTTTACGGAACAGCAGGAATTGCAGAGGTAAACAGCTTTGGCGGACAAATGAAACAATATGAAGTTGCGGTAAATCCCGACAGACTTATAGCAATGGGAATAACCATTCCCGAAATTTTTGTTGCTTTAGAAAAGAACAACGAAAACACAGGCGGGGCATACATTGACAAAAAACCAAACGCTTATTTCATTCGTGGCGTGGGTTTGATTAGTTCGTTTGACGACATCAAAAACATTGTGGTAAAAACAAATCCAAACGGCATTCCCATTCTCATTAAAGATGTTGCCGAAGTGCATTTAGGTAGTGCCGTGCGATATGGTGCTATGACATACAACGGTGAAGTAGACGCAGTAGGCGGTGTGGTAATGATGCTAAAAGGTGCAAATAGTGCCGATGTGGTTAGCCGTATTAAAGATAAAATGGCAACCATTCAAAAATCATTGCCAAAAGATGTGGTTATTGAACCCTACTTAGATAGAACTGATTTGGTAAACCGTGCCATGTCCACAGTTGAAAAGAACCTCATTGAAGGAGCTTTGATTGTAATTTTTGTACTTGTTTTATTTCTTGGGAATTTTCGTGCAGGGCTGATAGTAGCGTCTGCCATCCCTTTATCCTTGCTTTTTGCCTTGGGCTTAATGAATGTATTTGGCGTAAGTGCAAACCTTATGAGTTTAGGAGCAATTGACTTTGGTTTAATTGTGGACGGTGCAGTAATTATTGTCGAAGCCACTTTGCACCATTTAGGAATGCGAAAAGCAATAGGCAAACTTTCACAATCAGAAATGGACGATGAAGTTTTCCATTCAGCCTCTAAAATCCGAAGCAGTGCAGCTTTCGGCGAAATAATTATCCTAATTGTTTACATCCCAATTCTTACGTTAGTAGGCATCGAGGGCAAAATGTTTAGCCCAATGGCCCAAACGGTTTCCTTCGCCATTGTTGGAGCACTGATTTTATCGCTTACCTATATTCCAATGATGTGTGCAGCATTCCTTTCTAAAAACATATCGCACAAGCAAACATTGAGCGATAGAATGATGAACTTTTTCCAACACATTTACGCACCGCTATTAGAAAAAGCAATTCGTTTCAAAAAGATAATTGTAGGTGTAACTGTTGTTGTTTTTGTTGTTTCCGTTTTTCTGTTTTCAAAAATGGGAGGTGAATTTATCCCAACATTGCAGGAAGGCGATTTTGCCTTTCATTGCATTCTCCCACAGGGTTCTTCACTTTCTCAAAGTTTAGAAACATCTATGCAAGCAGCCCGACTAATCAAAGAATTTGATGAGGTAAAAATGGTAGTAGGTAAAACAGGAGCAGCCGAAGTGCCAACAGACCCAATGCCTCCCGAAGCCACAGACATGATGATTATTCTAAAATCACCTGCAGAATGGAAAAGAGATATTTCCTACGATGATTTAGCCGAGGAAATGGAAGAACAACTCAACACAATTCCAGGCGTATTTTTTGAAAAAAACCAACCCATACAAATGCGGTTCAACGAACTTATGACAGGCATCCGCCAAGATGTTGCCGTTAAAATATTCGGTGAAAATATGGACACACTTTTAAGCAGCCATTTGTATATCCCAACTACCAACGGAACACAAATTCCACTGTCGCAGGTTGCTGAAATAAAAATGGAATTAGGCCCAGCACAAATTAGCCGTGAAGATGGCAAACGCAGAATTGTAGTAGGCTTTAATGTAAAAGGGAGAGATGTAGAAAGTGTTGTTACCGATATTCAAAAAGAACTGAATGAAAAAGTAAAACTCCCCGAAGGGTATTATTACACCTACGGAGGAACATTTGAAAACCTACAAGCAGCATCTAAGCGACTAATGATTGCTTTGCCAGTAGCTTTAGCACTCATTTTTATGTTGCTCTACTTCACATTCAATTCAGTAAAACAAGCCACCCTAATTTATACAGCAATCCCAATGAGTGCCATAGGAGGCATATTTGCCTTGCTCCTGCGTGATATGCCTTTCAGCATTTCGGCAGGCGTAGGTTTCATTGCTTTGTTTGGTGTTGCCGTGCTAAACGGTATTGTGCTAATCGGAACGTTTAACCAATTAGAAAAAGAAGGAATGACCGATATTTTAGAACGCATAAAAGAAGGAACAAAAATCCGTTTGCGACCTGTGTTAATGACAGCAACAGTTGCCTCATTAGGGTTTTTACCAATGGCACTTTCGCACGGAGCGGGAGCAGAAGTGCAAAAACCTTTGGCAACGGTTGTGATAGGCGGTTTGCTTTCGGCTACTTTCTTAACGCTGTTTGTTTTACCTTTGCTGTATGTAATGTTTTCTAAAATTAGCACCTCCAAAAGCAAAATCTCCACAACAGTTATTTTAGTTTTGGCATTGTTCTTATTTAGTGCTGTTACCGCCCAAACACCAACAACTAAAACCATTTCGGTTGATGATGCAATAAGCACAGCATTGAAAAATAATTTAGAAATTCAATCCCAACAATTCAATGTGCAATCTTCCACCGCTTTGAAAAAATCGGTGTTTGAATTACCCAAAACAAATGTCAATTTTCAATATGGGCAATACAATAGCATAAATCAGGATTTGGGCATTCAACTCAATCAATCAATTCCTTTCCCCACTTTTTATGCTGCAAAATCAAATTTGTATAAAGCCGAATTGCAGGGAAGCCAATTGCAACAGCAAGCCACCGCCAACGAAATAAAAGCACAGGTGCAATTTTATTTTTATCAGTTGCAATATTTGCAAACCACTAAAAAGCAACTACAATCTTTAGACAGTTTGTATAACGATTTTGTGAGTGCCGCCGCTTTGCGATACAAAACAGGCGAAACAAATCTATTGGAGAAAGCAACTGCCGAAACCAAGCGGGGGCAGCTTTCGCTTTTGCTCAAACAAACTGAAACTGATTTCACTTCGGCTTACAACTCCCTGAAGGCATTGATGAATAAAGCCGAACAGTTTACAATTGCTGAAAACCAAAATTTTCAACCCCTTGTCCTAAGCACTTCGTTCGACACCACGCTTATTACCAATAATCCCTCCTTAAAAGTGTTATATCAGCAAGCCATTATTGCCGAGCAAAACAAAAAGGCCGAAGCCGCATCTGCATTGCCAGATTTCAATGTGGGTTATTTCAACCAGTCCTTAATTGGAGTGCAAACCATAAATGGAGCAGAAGTAAATTTCGGCAGTAGCAAACGCTTTCAAGGATTAAATGTGGGAATAAGCGTTCCGCTTACTTTTTTTAGCAACACAGCAAAAATCAAATCGCTAAATCTCAAACAACAAGGTTTGCAAAAAGAAGCCGACAACGGAAAACTGATTTTACAAACGCAATTGCAAAACGCCTTTCAGCAATACAATCAAAACCTTTCGCAATTCAACTACTACAAATCAACTGTTTTGCCAAATACCGAACTAATTGCAAGCACTGCAAAAGTTGGTTTTCGTAGTGGCGATATTGGTTACATTGAATACTTGCAAGCCTTACAAATCGTTGCCGATGTGCAGTTAAAATATCTGCAATCAATTAATCAAATCAATCAATCAATCATCAACATCAATTTCATAATCAACAAATAAATTTCAGAACAATGAAAAATATAATATTTATAGCAGCCATTGCAACATCCATAATATTTGCATCCTGCAACAGCAATAAAACCGAAACGCACGGAGAAGAAACCGAACACCACGATGAACACGAAAACTCCAACACGGCAATGCTTACAGCCGAGCAAATGAAATCTATAAAAATAGAGTTAGGCAGCATTGAGAAAAAAGCAATTAACCGCCTCACTCAAAGCGAACGGAATTTTAAAAGTGCCAAATCAAAACAGGGCAAACGCCACAGCATCATTGGGCGGTGTAATAAAATCTATTTTGGTTCAAACAGGAAATACCGTGAGCAAAGGACAAATCATTGCCACCATTTCAAACAATTCTTTCATCACAATGCAAGAAGAATTTTTAAGCGTTTCTTCAAAAGCTGAGTTAGCACATTTGGAATTTTTCCGACAAAAAGAATTACAACAAGGCAATGCTGGAGCATTAAAGAATTTACAGTCAGCCGATGCAGAACTGAAAACTTTGAAAGCCCGAAAAGCGAGTTTGCAAAAGCAGTTAGAACTTATTGGTATCAACACCGCTTCACTCACAAGCGAAAATATCCAATCAGTTGTAAATATTTCAAGCCCCATAAACGGCACAATAAGCAATGTAATGGTAAACATCGGCAGCTATGTAGATGCCAACAACCCCATTGCCGAAATAGTGGATAACAGCCAACTGCATCTGGATTTGTATGTGTATGAAAAGGATTTACAAAAACTAAAAGTCGGGCAAACCATACATTTTACACTCACAAATAATCCAGGGAAAGAATACGATGCCGATGTTTACGCCATCAGCAATACCTTTGAGGAAAACACCAAAGCCATTTCAGTTCACGCAATGGTAAAAGGAAACAAGCAAGGTTTGATTGACGGAATGAGCATAACTGCATTGGTAAGTTTAGAAAATGCAACCGTTGATGCCGTGCCTACCAACGGCATTGTAAACCACGAAGGGCAGGACTATATTTTTATTGTTACCGATGCTCATAGCGAAGAAGAACACCACAGCAAAACCGAAACAGCCGAACACAAACACGATGAAAGCGGACATCAGCATAGCGAAAAAGAAGAACCCGAGCACAAGGAAGAAGGAATAACGTTTGAAAAAATACCCATACGAAAAGGCACTACCGATATTGGTTATAGTGAAATTACTTTACTAAAAGAAATTCCTGCAAGCAGCAAAGTAGTAGTAAATGGAGCATTCTTCATTCTTGCTAAAATGAACAATAAAGGCGAGGCACACGCACATTAAAATTTAAAACAATGGGATTCAACACATCAATGCCAAAAGCACTAAAACCATGTTTTCAAAAGGAACTAACCGAAGCTAAAAACACCTTTACCAAAAGGTATTTTCAGCAAAGTTGGCGACACTTAGAACGGGCGCACATTTTAGGACAGCCTTATCCAATGGAACATACAACAGTACATTGGAAAATGTTTTTGTTTGGTATTAAAATAAAAAATGCAAAAGAAGTTATTGGGCAAATACCAAGGCTTTTAGTTGGTGGCGTTAAATCATTTGTAGGTCATATACCTGTTGGTAATACAGGCGGTGCCAATGTACCAGCCTTAAAGCCAATGGAAATTCCACAAGATTTGGTAACAATCATTAATCAAAATAAATAAAATGGCTCATAAACACAAATACGACAAAAATGGCAAGCAACTTTGTTGCAAACAACAGGACAAAATTTACACCAATACAGGTGCAAAACATTTATTAAAAGAAGGACATACCGAACATGATGGACACGACCACGAAAACAGCAATCTAACAACGCTGCAAATGTTTACACCAGCAATCATAAGTTTTGCTTTGTTCATTGTTGCAATAGCATTTGATTATTATGTAAAACCCAATTGGTTTATAGGTTGGGTACGCATTGTATGGTATGCAGTCGCTTACATTCCAGTAGGTTTTCCTGTAATGAAAGATGCCTTTGAAAGCATCCGCAAAGGTGAAATGTTTTCAGAGTTTTTATTAATGACCATTGCAACTATTGGTGCATTTGCAATAAGCGAATATCCCGAAGGCGTGGCAGTAATGTTGTTCTATACAGTTGGCGAAGTATTTCAAACATTGGCAGTAAAAAGAGCAAAGGCAAATATTAAGACTTTAGTTGACCAGCGGCCAGATGAAGTAACTGTTTTAGAAAACAACCATCCAAAAACTGTTAAAGCAGAAAGTGTAAATATTGGCGACATTATACAATTAAAGTCAGGCGAAAAATTAGGATTGGATGGTGAGTTAATTTCCGAAAATGCATCTTTCAATACCGCAGCACTTACAGGCGAAAGCAAACCTGATACAAAAGCCAAAGGCGAAACTGTTTTAGCCGGAATGATCAATCTAAATACCGTTGCTCTTGTAAAAGTTACTACACTATATAAAGATAGCAAATTAAGTAAAATATTAGAACTGGTGCAAAACGCCTTAACACATAAAGCACCAACAGAATTATTTATTAGAAAATTTGCTAAAATATATACGCCTATTGTAGTGCTATTAGCCATACTAATCACTCTATTGCCTTGTCTATTTATTGAAAATTACATTTTTAGTCAGTGGCTATATAGAGCCTTAGTTTTCTTAGTCATTTCTTGTCCTTGCGCTTTGGTTATAAGCATTCCGCTGGGATATTTTGGAGGAATAGGAGCTGCCAGTAAAAACGGCATTTTATTTAAAGGAAGTAATTTTTTAGATATAATTGCCAATATTCAACACGTTGTCATGGATAAAACGGGCACTATAACAGAAGGGGTTTTTAAAGTTCAAGAAATTATTTTTAACCCTTCATTCAATAGAGAAGAAATTTTACAAATGGTGAATGCCTTGGAAAGCAAAAGCAGTCATCCAGTAGCAACTGCAATTCATGATTTTATAGGAAAAATAGATTCCAATATTGAACTAAAAAATGTAGAAGAAATAGCTGGTCTAGGACTCAGGGCAGAAGTTGAAGGCAAAGAACTCCTAGTTGGAAATTTTAAATTGATGGATAAATTTTCAATTCAATATGATATTGACACTAGTAAAATAGCGTATACACTTATAGCTATAGCTTATAATAATCAATTTGCGGGCTACCTCACCATTGCCGATAATATTAAAAAGGATGCACAATTCACTATTGACAAACTAAAAACATTAGGAGTAAAAGTCACTATGCTCAGTGGAGACAAAACATCAGTCGTACGCCATATAGCCAATATACTTAATATCAAAAATGCGTTTGGCGAATTATTGCCCGAAGATAAAGTGATTAAAGTAAAAGAAATCATTGAACTAAATGAATCGGTCGCATTTGTGGGTGATGGCGTTAATGATGCACCTGTAATAGCTCTTAGCAATGTAGGTATAGCCATGGGCGGACTAGGGAGCGATGCGACAATAGAAACAGCTGATGTGGTCATTCAAGACGATAAACCTAGTAAAATTCCGATGGCTATAAATATTGGCAAACAAACGAAGAAAATTGTTTGGCAAAATATTATCTTAGCATTTACAGTCAAAGGATTTGTACTTATTTTAGGCGCAGGTGGCCTAGCAACAATGTGGGAAGCTGTTTTTGCAGATGTTGGTGTAACATTATTGGCAATAATAAATGCTGTTAGAATACAAAAAATGAAATTTGATTAAATTAAAAAATATTGATGAATTATTATTGCTCAGATACAGATAATAAAACACAAAAATTATTCTTCGACAATCGTTCTTTCCGCTATGGCGATGGATTTTTTGAAAGTGCTTTGTGGATAGATGGGCGCATGCCACTTTGGAAGTTTCACTGCGAGCGAATACTAGAATCAATCGCCTATATTTTCTCCGCTCCCACTGATGTAGACTTGGATTTCATTCAATCAAAAATTGCTTCTTTGATTGACGAGCATCATTTGAAAATAGCTCGCGTGCGCATCACTTTCTGGCGCAGCGGACAAGGCACTTATCGCTCCATCACCGATGCATTCGAATACCTCATCGAAATAGGGCCTTTGGACTTTGTACCTTATCAAAATCTTCCCATTATCAGCGCAGGCATCTGCGAACAGATTCAAAAGCCCTGCATTAAATTATCCAATTTCAAAACCAATTCGTCTTTATACTTTGTAATGGCACAGCGCGAAGCCAAAGCCAAACAAGTCGATGAAGTGATTTTGCTAAATACGGATCAACATATTTGCGAAGGCTCCTATCAAAATATCTTTCTGATCAAGGATAAAATCATCTATACTCCTCCTTCCGAAGATGGTTGTATTCACGGGGCTTTCAGGGCCTATTTTATCGATTTTTGTCACAGAAAAAATATCCCCATTCGCATCGAATCCCTGAATTTGGATAGTTACAATCGAGCAGATGAAGTTTTTTTTACGAGTGCATTGAGGGGAATCTCTGCAAGCAATTCAATTGAATCAATTGAAACAAAGAAACTATGGGAATCAATCAAGCAAGATTTATTTTTATAAAAATGCATGAAGTAAAAATTCAAGAAGCAATATTCTTTTCAAGTCAAATTGCGCTTAAATTTTTCAATTAGTCTTTAGAATGCGATAATTATTCATAAAAAAACGAGTCATTAAAGACTTAAATATCAATATCCAATCTTCAATCCAATACCCAAGCTCATATCGCTATCATAGTGAATTGATGGTGCAAAAGTCTTGTTAATGATATAGTGAAATCCCGCAGAATATTCCTTATCCGAATTTATCATTAAATTCATTCTAAGTCGTTTAGAAATTGGCATATCTTCGCGTTTCAATTGAAGTAAAACTGTTTTATCCAAAAATACTTCCGCTTCAAATTGAATCAACATAGGTAAGGTGGCGACAAATCCTAATGATAAAGATTGACGAGTATCTTTAGTATCTTTCTGCCCAAAAATATTTTCTTCTTGATAATTAATCCCTTTCTTTCTGTATCGCCAATCAAATCCAATAAAGGGCATAAACCATTGCATTTTGCCGATATACCTTCCCAAATGCGTCTCGACTTCGAATCCATGAAAATCATGAAATCCCAATCGCCATTCTGTACTCAAACTCCATCTTGTATTTTCAGCCATTAACTCTCCATCATTCCCATTTGTAGCAAAATTATTATGAATCATCCAATGAAATTTCATGTCATCCGCATATAAAGCTTCGCGTGCTTTTTTAGCATCTTTAATTAAAGGATTAGGCATTTGATTTTTATAAGAAAACACTCTTCCCATGCCGCTCATCATGTGATACAGAATGTGGCAATGAAAGAACCAATCGCCTTCCACATTCGCATTAAACTCGATCGTATCCGTTTCCATCGGCATGATATCAACGATGTTTTTGAGCGGCGCATATTCTCCTTTTCCATTTAATAATTTAAAATCATGACCATGCAAATGCATAGGATGTCGCATCATTAAACCATTATAAAGAATGATTCTTATATTTTCTCCCTTTTTAATTAATATATAATCCGTTTCTGAAACAACTTTATTATCTATACTCCAGACATATCGATTCATATTTCCAGACAAATTAAATCTCAATACTCTTTCAGGTAATTTCGCCTTATATTCTGTTCGGTTTGGAGATTTAAGCATCGCATAATTAAGCGTAACTAAGTCGGAAAGTTTATTTACATTGTATTGCTCATCAGAATCAATAGAATCATTCTGCATTTTCAATTTAGCTTTTTGCATTAATTCTGGATACATCACGACATTCATATCCATCTGATTTAAACTCATATTCATTCCCATATCATCCAAATTTCCGTTCATTTTCATCATCCCATTCATCATTTTCATTCCTTCAAAATACTTTAATCTAGGCATTGGAGAAATTAATTGCTTGATTCCATTTCCAATAAAAAGTGAAGCAGAATTCACTCGATCTTCTGAAGTAGCCATCAATTCAAAAGCCATGCTGTCAAATGGAATATTTACAACAATATCGTATGTCTCCGAAACAGCAATTAACAATCTATCCACTTCAACTGGTTCAACATCATTCCCATCATTCGCTACTACGCTAATTTTACCCCCAACATACCTCAACCAAAAATAGGAGGAAGCCCCGCCATTTGCAATTCGCAGTCGAACTTTTTTTCCTTTATGATCATTAATAATTTCACTTTGATTTTTTCCGTTAATTAGAAATTTCTCATAATATACATCACTAACGTCCATAGCATTCATTCGCTTCCATTCATTCAAGAGTTTCGTGCCAAAATGCTTTTGAGAAATTGCTTCTGTATAACTTTGGGTAGTTCCTTTTTTAATAGCAAACCAATCTGTTGCATTATGAAGCATCCTATGAACATTCTTTGGATTCATATCTGTCCATTCACTCAATATGATCGGAACAGTTTGCAAATCATCAATCCCTTTTCGAAAAGTTGAATCCCCTTGCCTTTTATTCATGACAAACATCCCATACATGCCTATTTGTTCTTGCATTCCACTATGACTATGATACCAATGAGTTCCATTTTGAATGATCGCAAAACGATAAATATGGAGCGATTTAGGAGGTATTGGCATTTGGGTAAGATTCGGTACGCCATCTTCCTTGTTTGGAAGGAATAAACCATGCCAATGCAAAGAAGTCTCTTCCTCTAACTCATTATAGACATATATCTCAGCAGTATCTCCTTCTGTAAAAGTAAGCGTAGGCATGGGTATTTGCCCATTCACTGCGATAGCACGACGATTTTTTCCTGTAAGATTAACAACGGTATCCTTTATGTATAGATCATAATGAACAATATTTTGAGAAAAAATAATTTCTGTTGAAAAAATTAAAAAAAAACCAAGGTTTTTAAATTTTATAACCATCCTTAATTCTTATAATTTTTAATTCTATACTCATTATATAAAGATCGCCTTTAAAAAAATTATCACAAAATTGCTGAAAATTGCTGTCTGAATTTACTTCATTTAAGTATTTCCTTTACACTTCCGCAACTCAGCATCATTGAACCATAATATGGATTTTTGATCCCACTTTCTTTGCTAATCCAATCTGCTCCTTTTCCATCATGATACATAGGACAATGTTGCTGATAAACCGCCATTGATGGTTTAATAACTTTCATGATTGCAAAGAGATGATCAGACAAAACTTCAAACTTCCCTCTTTGTGATTCAATCTTTTTGCTTAAAGCGATCATTGAAGTTGTCTTGATTAAGGCATCATAATGCTTCATCCATAACATATGATCCGATGCTGTCAACGTTCCCATAGGAAATTCTGTTATTGCTTGATTCAAAAATTTGGCTCTTTTATTTACTAAATTGACATTTCCAGCAACAAAGGCATCTTTAAGCAAAAATAGGCTTCATATATCTCGTTTATGTTGGATAAAGGAATTACTTCAGAATTTTGTTTTTATTATTATCCGCAATTCCAATATTTTCCTTTGGATTTTTATCAGCATTGACAATAACCGAATCCTTTGTCATATCATCATTGACAATAGCTATTTTCGCTTTTCTCTCATATTGACAGCAATTGGGCAATGCGCTATAGACATCATCTGGTGCTGCATATAATTCATTATCATAGCCCGCCAAAGCTATTCGCTTTAGAATTTCACTTTTAGTTGATTTGCTGCTATCAAATGTCAATAAAGCTTTTTTGTCTCTTTATCCCATTCTACAATCGCTATCCCGCTCTGATTTCCAGCTTTTTCAATGGTTTTCTTGCACATCCCACAGTTTCCATAAATGTGGACATTCTCGGATTTTGCATTTTTAATATTGCCTGCACAACCCGTCAATACAATAAGAAGTAAAAGAAAAAATAAATTTAGATATTTCATTGTTTGCATATTTTTTTTGTATAAAATTGATTATTATATTGAAGTTGTATAAAATATACTCCCTCTACTATTTGTGACAAATCAATCGTTTCATTATTTGAAATTGATTCATATCTCTTTACAATTTCTCCAACAATATTGGTTATTATTAACGATGGCTTTATTTCTCGGTCTTCAATCTTCAACTTAATAAAATCATGAACTGGATTAGGATAAACAACAAATTCATTGCCATCGAAAAAATGTATATCCGATTTTAAAGAGGTATCTATGACAGTAAAACTTCCCATCATCCCATCATCTTCATGGTGAAGAACATGACAGTGATACATATAAGGAACCATATTATCAGCAAAGTCTTCAAATTTAGTTATGAATCGCACACTATCCCCAGGCATGACCAAAACAACATCTTTTCTTGCCTTGCAGGTATTTTGGAGGTGCCATTCCATTAATATCTAGAATGTCAAATTCGACGTCATGTATATGAAATGGATGTGCTATCATGGTTTTATTATGGATTGTCCAAACTTCTGTAGCATTCAAATAAACCACTTCATCAATTCTATTTATATCAAACAATTTCTTATTAAATGCAAAAGGTCCTTCAGCTAATGTTGGAATAATTCCGACACCCGAGAGTGTATCAAGAATGAATTTCCTATATTTTGTAGTTGGTGTAATTAAATACTTGAAAGTATTTGCAAGTGCAGTAGGAATTGCAGTTACAGGATTAGCTGTCGAATTTTTTATTCTAAATTTCACTAAATCAAAATCCGTTCCATTCAGTGGATTTTCATAATAATTCAGGATTGTATTATCCTTATCGCCGACACTATCCACACCAAATATTCCTTTTGGAAGTTCACTTCCATAACTTCTTAGATAAACTGAATCATTTATCATTCCCGTAAAATTCACTAAAATTTCAGCTCTTTCGCCATTGGATAATAGCAATCGAGTCATTTGCAAACTAGAATCACGCAATCCGCCATCTGTAGCAATTAATGAAAACGGCATATTATTTGAAAATCCAATCATAAATGTTCTAGTAGATGCTCCATTAAGCAATCGCAATCTCACAACTTGTGCAGGAAGATCATAATATGGCTTTACTGTAGCATTTACCATTACTGCTGTGTCTAAAAAACTTGCTATAGTAATTTGGTTCAATACATCGATTTCTTTTGTTTGAATAATAATTGGAATGTCATCAATAGCATAAGTCCTCGGCAAATTGAGCAATGCCTCTTCTGGATCCTTTATAACAATCGCCCCGGCGATACCCTTTGATACATGTCTATCCGTTTTATTTTCTCCATGTGGATGATACCAGAATGTTCCTGCATTATTCAACACTTTAAATTTAGGACTCCATGTAGCATTTTGCTGAATTATCTGATGTGGCCCTCCATCATTCATTGCTGATACATGCAAACCATGCCAATGAATCGTTGTTGAATTTCCACTTCCAACAAGTCGATTCGTTACATTTATCTGAACAGAATCCCCTTTTTGAAGCAATAATGTAGGTGCCAATATATTGTGATTGATCCCATATGTTTTAGTTTTCACCCCAGGCCAAAATTCAGTGATACTATCTCTTATTTCAAGATTAAAAACTTTACCAGTTAGTATTGGGGGAACATACAATTTATTTTCTTGAGCAGAGACAATTACGAAATTGAAGATAAAAAGTAATTGAATAAAAAAAGTTCGTTTCATTTTAGGATGCTTATTTTGTTGGTATAAACTATTTTATTGTTTTTTTCAATGATCAATATATAATTTAGATTAATTAAATTTGATACATCAATATTTTCAGTGCTTTGTTGCACATTTTTTTCAATTTGTATCCTTCCCATTCCATCTATTATTTTATAGGTAAATCCATCTACTAAATCAGATTGAATGGTGATATGCTGATTTGTTGGATTTGGGGAAATTTGAATGGAAGATTTCTTAAATTCTTGAAGCGCAACACTTTTCTTTGAAGTAATTTGCCATGTAAATGTATCCAATTTAGTTGGACTCATTTTCTCCCAACACTCATACTGCACATAGGCCTTTCCCTCAATTTGATGAGGACTGACCGCCATACTCATTTGACCATATTCAGACGGGAATGTCAGAATCTGAGCACCACTATCTGGTCTTCCAGCATAGCAATTATTATTATCGCATAAATTCACCTCCCACCCATTGGGGATGGACTCACTTATTTTTTTCCATCCAAAATATAAAGTATCCGATGAATTATTATTTTGATGAACAGAAAAATGATAGGTCTCATCCAAAGGCATTTCATCGATGAAACTATCGTTAGGACTTATACTATATTTTTGAGCAGCACCATTGAATGCAGTGATCATGTTTATGACCACTGCAATTATCAATAGATATTGATTAAAACCAAATATAATCATTACTCAATAATAACTTGTTTTGTAAAATTCTTATTATTAAGTGTCCCATTCAGCAAGTAATTTCCTTTAGTTATGCCATTCAAATTCATAGATTTTGAATAAAAACCACTACTTATTTTCTCCTCAGAATAGGATTTTACAACAGCCCCATTCAAAGTAGTAAGGCTTATCACTAAATTTCCACTCTCATTAGAATTAAAATTCAGACTAATTGCGTTTACAGCAGGATTTGGATAAATATTCAATGCATTGATATTGGCATTATTGACACTAAAAATAGCGGATGTTTTCACTGTATCCGCTTTCTTTGTAAATAATGCTATCATTGAATCTCGCATCATGATTGTATCACTTGTGGAAAAACTTAATGTAGAAAACATAATCCTATGGTTTTTACCCCCAAGTAGAACAACCGTTGGCATACCCCAACCGTAATTTGCTACTTGCATAGCCCCACTATCATAAGGAACATATAATGAAAGTCCATTGGTTGATACCCATGATGATGTGGTAGCACAAGTTGTTGAATTGTTAAATGGCATTACATAAGCTCTAACCATCCCTGGATAAGTTTTTAATAAATTATTTGCCATTTTTTGTATTTTCTGGGCTGGTGGTGGGCAAGAACCACAATTAGGCATAAAAAAATGAAGGATAACCGCTTTGCCTGAATCTAAATCTGACATAAGGTCGTGTGAAACTCCATTGCAGTCGAGACCATTTAACTGCATTACGGTTTGAGCGTTGATAACCTTCACTGAACATACCAGCAAAAGGGCAATAAAAATTGATTTTGTCATTTTTAAAAAATTAATTTGGTTAAAAAAAAAATAATAACTTGTAATTGAATTACAACCAAAAAAACCCACTTGATTAGCAGGTGAATTATCCTTTTAAATAAATTCTAAATTAAAAAGCCCGATCCATCAAAAAGATAGGATTTTTGGCTTTTGTGGCGGTTTTTGATAAACCTTGATTTCGTTATAACAAGATGCGAATTTTTTATCCGAATAATAATAAAATACAAATTTTTGAATTGGAAATTCTCCAATTAAATTAAATATAATTTTAGCCAAAGGATCATTCTTATGAGCATCTTTAATTTTCGATTTGACTATCTTATCTTTACAGCAACCCTTTTTCATGGATTTACTTCCGCAAGGGCATTTCTCTTGACCATGCTCAACAAAAGTAATAGAGGCTAAATGACCTCCACAATAGTGCAACTGAGCATATACGCCTATAGAATTAACCAAATAGGTAATCAATAATAAAATTGTAATATAACTTTTTAATTGTTTCACTAAAGCAAATATAGTATTTTTACAACAAAAGTATATTTTTTTTTAATTTGCATTTGATATGGCTTTGTTTTTCAAATAAATCTTCATATATTATTGTAGAATATTCAATAAAACCCTATGTTCAATAAAATGAAAGCATATTTAGAAAAATTAGGATTACTCGGATTTGTCATTATTGCATTTTTATCTCCTTGTTGTTTTCCTTTATTTGCCGCTACTGCATTTGGATTTAGCAGTATCCATCTACAAAATAGCTGGTTCGTCTTGACATTATTGTGTATGTTTATTTTATTGTCAATTGGTTTATATACATCTTTTAAAAAACACCACAATATATATCCCATTCTCCTATCAATTCCTTCATTTATCTTAATCCTGTATACGCATTTATTGTATAGTGGTCATAATAAGCTATTATTACAAATCATCAGTATTTTAGGCATGCTAACTTCTTCCCTTATCAATTTTTTTGATAATAAAAAAAAATTCAATTTTTTCATATCTACCATCAATTGCCCCTACTGCTTTCACGAAAAAGATGAAAAAATGCCTATGGATACTTGTACCTTTTTTTATGAATGCGAAAAATGCAAGGTCATATTAAAACCCAATGTTGGAGACTGTTGTGTATTTTGTAGTTTTGGAAATAAAAAATGTCCGCCTAAACAAAATGGATTCAATTGTTGTAAATAATCGTTTAAATAAAAATGAAATGTATAAAACATCGCTATTTTAGTACATAATAAAAGCAAAAAAAAGAAAAAAATGCAACCATCAAAAAATCATTGGGACAAAATTTACACAACCAAAGAACCGAACGAAGTAAGTTGGACTCAGGAACTACCAAAAACATCTTTGGACTTTGTACACAATGCAAAACTAAATAAACAAGCCAGTATCATAGACATTGGAGGTGGAGACAGTAAATTAGTTGATTATCTTCTTGATGATGGTTTTGAAAATATTTCAGTACTCGATATCAGTGCAGAAGCACTCAATAAGGCAAAAAATAGATTGGGTCAAAAAGCGGATAAAGTCAATTGGATTGTCAGTGATATTACAGATTTTAAACCGACAAAAACCTATGATTTTTGGCATGACAGAGCAGCCTTTCATTTCCTAATAAGCGAAGCACAAATTACAAAATATCTTTCAACAGCAAGAAAAGCAATGAAAGAAAATGGCATAGTCACTATCGGAACTTTTAGTACAGATGGCCCAAAAAAATGCAGTGGGCTTGATATTAAACAGTATACAGAAGAAACACTTTCGACAGAATTGCAAAACGGTTTTGAAAAAATAAAATGCGTAATAGAAGATCATACAACTCCATTTAATACGAGTCAAAATTTTATATTTTGCTCATTTAAGCGAATGAAAAAAATAACTAAATTCATCAAAGATGCAGCGCAATATTATCCATATGGATTTAGACACATTCTTTCGTGTCTGTAGAGCGGAAAATCAATCCCAAGCTCTGCGGGAAACCCGTTCTCGTAGGCGGTAGCGGCGATCGAGGTGTTGTTGCATCATGCAGTTATGAAGCGAGGTCCTATGGTATTCACTCGGCGATGTCTATGAAATTGGCGCGCCAACTATGTCCAGAGGCGATTATCGTGCGCGGTGACCATGACCAATATAGTCATTATTCAAATATCATTACAGACATCATTCAAGAGGATGTTCCACTGTATGAGAAGAGCTCCATCGATGAGTTCTACATCGATTTATCTGGGATGGAGAAATATTTTTGGTTGTTATAAAATAGCTACTGAATTGCGCAATAGGATTATGCGCGAGACGGACTTACCCATTTCATTTGCCTTGTCGACGAATAAGACGGTGGCAAAAGTCGGCACAGGACAAGCCAAGCCCAACGGTCAATTGCAAATTCCATTTGGATATGAAAAGGAATTTCTCGCTCCATTATCCGTCAAAAAAATCCCTATGGTGGGCGATAAAACTTACCACATTCTTCGCGATATGGGTATTGAGAAAATCAAGACAGTGCAAGAGATGCCGGTTCAATTGATGGAGCAAGTATTTGGGCAAAATGGCATTGCCATTTGGAAGAAAGCCAATGGCATCGATACGACTCCTGTAGAACAATACAACGAACAAAAATCAATTTCAACAGAGACGACTTTTGAACAAGACACCATCGATATGCATCACATGAGGCGCGTACTTGTCTCCATGACAGAAAAACTGGCTTTTCAATTGCGCAGCGATGAAAAACTCACGGCCTGTGTCACCATCAAAATCCGCTATGCCGACTTCAATACACATACCATGCAGGCGCGCATTCCCTATACCGCCATCGATGATATCCTCATAGAAAAAGTCATGGAATTATTCAATAAACTCTTTCAACGAAGGATACTCATTCGCTTGATTGGCATCAAATTCAGTCATCTCGTACAAGGCGCCTATCAAATGCAATTGTTTCACGACATCAATGAAAAAATTCAACTCTATCAAACCATGGATTCCCTGCGACGTCGATTTGGCAAAGATGCCATTGTCTCTGCAGCGGGCTTGGAATAGCACTATAATGTGCCATCTAGGTTCAGAGAACTTGTCGATGTCTATCGAGAATATTCTCCTTATCTTTGCACCTCTTATTCAACTCTGTGAAGCAAAAAATCGCTTTTATAATCAATCCATTCTCAGGCAGCGTCAAGAAGCGCAATATTCCTGAGGCAATAGAAAAATACTTAGATCTCACGAAGTATGATTATGAAATCATCTATACGGAATATTCAGGTCATGCAATCGAAATTGCAAAATCACTATCGACGAATGGAACAGATATCATCTGTGCAGTGGGTGGCGATGGATCCCTTCATGAGATTGGCAATGGCATCATGAATGATTCAATCACATTAGCCGTATTACCTGTCGGCTCTGGCAATGGAAGCGCAACACACCTCGGTTACAAGCCGCGCGATTTGCCTTATGCTTTTGACATTATCAATACTGGTTTCACTACGAGAATTGATGTGGGCACCATCAATCAAAAGAAATTTTATAGCGTATTTGGTGTGGGTATAGATGGGCATATCGCCTATGAATACAAGCATAGAACGAAGCGAAGTTTTTTTGCCTATGCATCCTTGGTCACAAAGCAATTGCTCACCGCACTGAAATTTCATGATCTAGAATTTACCTTGAATGGCGTCGATAGAAAGGAAAAAGTATTGACCCTCTGTGGATTTAATTCGGATCAATTTGGCTATAGCGTGGGCATTGTGCCATGGGCCTCTGCCAAAGACGGACTCTTGGAAGTTGCCATCCTCAAGAAATTCAACCCCATCAAATTGCCGTGGATTACATTCTGCTTATTGATTAAAAAACCCACTTGGATCAGTGAATTAGAACTGCACTCGGTCACGGAACTCCGTATCAAAAAAAATGAATTGATGAAGTTTCAAATGGATGGAGATCCCTTTATCTTCTCAGAGGATTTGCATATCTACTTGACCAATGCTGCGGTCAAATTTATTGTGCCGAAACAATAAATCTCTACTTATTTTCATGCTATCATTTTGAAAATAGCGTTCTATCTAATTTCGGAAAACTATCCAACTGATAAGCTTGTAAATTAAAATAATCCAATATTCTACATCGCTCTATGGGACTTAGGCTGAAAAAATAGGCTCTATCTATTCTTGCTCTCCTTGGCCTTCATCAGATTTTTTGTCCAGCCACTTCCAAAAAACAACAAAATGCGCCTTTTCATTGGGCTTGATGCTTCCTCCCAATTGAATGACTTGATTAAAAGTCAAAAAATAGTTCTGTGCATAGTTGAGTGCATTGAGCAATAAAACATTGATTCCTCGATATTTCTTTTTACTGATTAAGTTCTGTGGACAGCCTCCACTGATCCAAGGCTTGCGCCAAGGAATGATGTCTTGTTCTAATAATTCGATAATGCGGTTGGTGACGATTTGGTAAACATCAATTGATGTCGCTTTTGATTC
>JADJOU010000031.1 GCA_016713645.1 Bacteroidota bacterium | reverse complement strand
CTTCGCCGTATCCGAACAACCGTTTGCGCCGGTTCCTGTAACGGTGTAAGGCGAATTTGTAGAAGGGTGGGAATAAATGAAACGCCATTTGTTTTACCTCCAGACCACGCAAAGGTGAAGTAGCCGTTCCTCCGCCATTCAGTGTTACAGACTTGCCCGTGCATATAAGGGTATCAGAAGTATCACGTAACAGTTGGCAATGATTTTACTGAATGGTTATCACAGCAGTATCTGAACAACCGTTTGCACCAGTTCCTGTTAGTGTATAGAATTTGTAGAAAGAGTTGGAATAAATGAAACTTGTTTTGTTTTACTTTTGACCACGCAAAGAAGCCGCCGTTCTCCACCATTCAGTGTTACCGACTTGCCCGCGCAAACAAGGGTGTCGGAAGCATTGGCAGTAACAGTTGGCAATGATTTTACTTGAATGATGATCGTCGCCGTATCTGAACAACCGTTTGCACCAGTCCCTGTGACGGTGTATGAATTTGTAGAAAGGGTAGGAATAAATGAAACGCCATTTGTTTTTCTCCCGATTAAGCAAATGAAGTAGCCGTTTCTCCGCCATTCAGTGTTACTGACTTGCCCGCGCATACAAGGGTATCAGAAGCATTGGCAGTAACCGTTGGCAATGATTTTACTTGAATGGTTATTTTAGCTGTATCCGAGCAACCGTTTGCGCCTGTTCCTGTGACGGTGTATGAATTTGTAGAAAGGGTAGGAATAAATGAAACGCCATTTGTTTTTCCTCCCGACCAAGCAAATGAAGTAGCCGTTCCTCCGCCATTCAGTGTTACTGACTTGCCCGCGCATACAAGGGTATCAGAAGCATTGGCAGTAACCGTTGGCAATGATTTTACTTGAATGGTTATCACAGCGGTATCAGAGCAACCGTTTGCACCTGTTCCTGTGACAGTGTATGAATTTGTAGAAAGGGTAGGAATAAATGAAACGCCATTTGTTTTTCCTCCCGACCACGCAAATGAAGTCGCTGTTCCTCCACCATTCAGTGTTACCGACTTGCCTGCGCAGACAATGGTATCGGTTGCATTTGCTGTTACAGTAGGAAGATTATTGACCGTTACTAAAATAGCTGTGCGCGTTGCACTGGGGATACAGGTACTATCTTGAACATAATACGGTATGGCTCGTGAGCATGGGCGTCGTGAAAGTCCCACTGCCGCCTAGATATGTGCCACCTGAAGAGGCACTATACCAGCTAAGTTTATTTGTTCCTGTTGCAGTAAGTGTCGTGTTTTTCCATGGCAAAAAGATTGATTTGCCATGGAAGTCATATTTGTAGGAGCAGGTGGCGCTGGGTTTAAAGCACAGCCAAAAATCTTTTCGTAATTAAGTGCGTATTGATATTTACTTGCACAAGTGCTTACGGCATCCCAATTAATAGACCAAGTCATCATGCCTCTTAAGGTCGGATAGCCGCCTACTGTAGCTAATGTATAGGTTCCTGGTTTTGCACTTTTTCCTCGTACATAATTTATGGCAGCTTTTACAGTGGCAGTATCTATAAATCCTCCACCAGCTGCGCTTGAGCATGCGGGCAATCCCACAGCAACTTTACTGGCAGGCAATCCAACGAACATGCCTCCAGCTGTGTTAAATCCCTTGATGACAGCTTCGGTCATGGCTACAATAAAATCAGCCGTACCTTGCGTATAGACACTTCCATTTATGCCATACATGGTGCCGCTGTTGTAGAGCTGAACTTGCAGTATATCTAAGGAATCTCTTAGCGCATGAATAATTGGTAAATATCCGCCCCATATGCTTCCAAAACCTGATTGACCTCCTTGCACATAAGCTGTTTCAGGAGCCATTGTCAAGAGCAGTTTTTTAGAATGAGTCGTGCGATAATTGGACATGATTTGTTTGATGGCATCAATGAGATTGATTTGAGCTATATTATTAGGGGAAGCAATGGTTCCGCTCGTGATTAGGATTGAATTCCCAAATTCAATATCGATGTCTATTCCATCAAATTTATAGGTATCGATGATAGCAGTCAATGAATTTATAAAAGCATTTTTATTGATTGTGGTTGGAGATCAATACTTGTAGTTGCACCTCCAATACTCAGCAATACCTTTTTCCCTGACTTTGCAATGCCAAAACCTTTGCTTTAAATACAGCCTTAGAAACAACATCTGGCACGAATACCATATTCATGTCGGTTGGTGAAGTCGCTATAGCAAATGATACTTCAATTACATTATAGCGACTATCGATAGAATCTAGTTGAACATAAGGAGCATTGACGTCGGACCAATTATGCCAATAGCCGATTAAAGCCGGATTGGGCATTTGTGCACGACATATAATTGCAGTTGATGTAAATAGCAAAAAGGTGAAAAGTTTTTTCATGTTGTTTTTGAGTAATGTGCTGAAGTTTAATTTCACGAAGGCTCTCACAAAGGTGTTTCTATTATGCTGTTTTATTTGAGCCTTCTTATTTCGAAGGAGCCATTAATTCCGTCATATTGTCGATATAGCTCTTGCCCAATTCGAGGTAGGCCGCAATAAATTTATCGTTGTCCACTTCTACATCTCCTGTTTCCTTGTCAATTTTAGTCGTGAATTCTTTACCGTAGGAATATCCATAGGTAGCATCCTTTGCCCTATCACTATGATTTGGCTGTATCTACATCGAAGCCATGTTTGGGCTTGCTAGTATTGTTATAGGGTCGCCATAATTTGCCTTTTAAATCCCATTTTGAGAGAAGTTGAATTAAATGTTGACTTTGCTTTGGTTTCTAATTCCATGAAGTTCAAGACTAAGCCAAATGAAAGCATATTGATCTTCTTCTCAATCGCGATATAGGCTGCTTTCATTGAATTAGATGCAAATATGGGTTGTTCATAAGCAGTAAACATGATTGCTTTTTTTGCCAATTTAAATTCTCCCGGAATAGGAAATGCTGGACCGAATAATTGTGGAATTTCACCTTTTGGGGCGGGATTCTTATCCATGCTCTCGTATTTTTTACCCGAAGAAAAATCGGCATAAGTTCCAATTTTAAATCCTTGCGCCTGCAAACGCTCTTTTAAATAATCAGCCAATTCGTCGGTGGCTTTTTTGAAATTTCGCTTTGTCTAGATTGCTTATGTGGAATTTGAGCAATAGCTGAGCATCATTCATATCTAATTTGCCGCTTCCTGTGCGCGCATAGAACTCTTGATCTTGCGGAATAGTGACATTAAATTGAGTTAAAACTACAGGTAATTCTCTGTCAACTTTTTGTGGTTTTGTTGCTTTGTTTAATAAAAAGTATTCAGTTGGAGCTGGTTTTGTTGTTACAATTTTAGGCCCGACCACTCCGTCCATTTTCTGAGCGAAGAGGGAATTTAAGCAAAAAAATGCTGCGATGGCGATGAGATTGTGAAATTTCATATTGGTCAATTTAGTTTGGGCTCTATAAGGATAGTTTTTAATTTTCAAATTTCGCAGAACCCGTTTGGCGATATTCAAAAATTGATACGAATCTATGTTTTTTTTGTTATTTGTACCAATTAAATTTCTGCCTTTGTGGATTTTATCAATGAATGACTAATTAAATATTGTTTTATTGGCATCTATTGATAAGGCGACTTGAATATGAATTTGCATGAATCAGTAGATGTTTTGAACAAAATAAGCTCTAAAAAAGACCAATACAGATTGTAAATGTTCTTTTAGTAAATTCGATTTTTCATTTACATCCGAGACCAACAAAAATACCGATCATTAGCAATAATATCCGCCAACTATAATTCGATAAAATACATATCTAATTCGCCTTTATTTTTGGCTATTATCTTTCCTCGGTGAACACAATTAAATTCATCTTTAATTAATTCATACAATTGCCCTGAAATATTGATCTTCCCTTCATCTGAGTTCTGTTCCATCCTCGCAGCTGTATTGACCGCATCACCCCAAATATCAAAGGCGAATTTTTTCGAACCGACAACTCCAGCTACAATCTCACCAGTATGTGCACCAATCCTGATTCCAAAAGAGGGCAGTCCTTTTAGATCTCGTTCTTTCTTTCGATTATTGACAAATTGGACTATTTCTATAGCAGCGTGAATAATCTCTTGGGCGTGATTTGGGTTGGGATTAGGCACACCAGCAGCACATACATAGGCATCCCCAATGGTCTTGATCTTTTCAATATTGTACTTAGAAATAATCCGATCGAACTCCCTAAAGTTGTAATCAATCTCCGCTACCAATTCTTGCGGTGTGAGTTGCTCTGATACCTTGGTAAAGTCTTTAAAATCCGTGAATAGCACCGTCACATTTTTATACAATTCAGATTGTACTTTCCCTTTTTCTTTTAATTCCTCAGCAACAGATTTTGGTAAGATATTTAAAAGTAAATTATCCGATTTTACTTTCTCAATACCCAATGCTTTCCTTGATCGGAAAATAAAATAACTAAAGATCGATACAATGAGCAGGATTAAAATTACGATGATGATAATGAGTTTATTAATTGCTTGCTGTCTTTCATATTCCGCTTTTTCAATGGCTGCCTTTCTTTCATAGTTTAGATTGGCCTCATTCTCAAGTAATATATTCTTTTGTTTGTCACTCAAATATCTATCATTGATTTTAAACAAACTATCATAGGCAATATAAGCTTCTCTGAATCGATTATTCGCAAACAATGATTTGTGGTAGGTTTCATACATCTCAATTTTTCCAAAAATATTCCCTTCTCTTTCTAATAATTTCTCAGCCATTTCTTTGTAATAATCCGTTTTTGCATTATTCCCCACTTCAAAGAATGCGCGCATCATCAAGATGCAATAATTTCCATTGATAACTTCTTCTTGAATGGGTTCTGCTTCGCGCTCTAATTTGAATATTTCTTTTTCGATTGCTTTCTTCTGATGCTCTTTTGGCTTTTTCTAATAATACGCCCGCATAAACGGTGTATTGACCTTCTTGATTGCCTACCTGTTTGAATAATTCATAGGATTCTTGAAGCATTAAAAGAGCGCTGTCGTTGTTGACAATTTGATAGATGAAACCCAAATTGGCTTTGGCAGTAGCTATTGAATGATTGCGCGTGATTTCAGTTTTGTATTCATACGAAGTCTCGATATACTTTTTATAATAGTAAATCGACTTTGAATATTCTTTTTGCGATTCATGGATATGTCCCAGCGTTTCATATATATTCAGTCTGGTATCTGTCTCTAAATGCACCTTGGCTTTCTGTGCCTCAAAAAGTAAATCAATCGCTTTTTTTGCATCGCCCATTTGAAAAATCAAGGTTGCCATGCCGACTTTGAATTGTATATACTCCGCCTCAAAACCATGCTTTTTCGTATAGTCCATGGTCTCTCTGTAAAATGTCATCAGGTCTCCATAATTATTGGCGTTAAAGACAATATTTTCTTTGATTTTGAAACATTTCATCATCAATTGCTTATCAGCACCGGGCTTTTGAGCAATTTTTTCTGCTAGGTGATAGTAATAATTGCCACTATCGACATTTCCAATATTGCTGTGATATACACAGAGCAAAAGCGCCAATCTATGCAAACTGTCTTCATTCACTCTTCAGCGCCCTTTGATAGCCACTCATTCCTTTGTTGTAAAACTCCTCAGGCGTTGATTGTCCTTGCGCAAATTCTGCAAACAAACAGAAACAGATTGCGAGTAAAGATCTCTTAAAGATTAAAACAAATTTTTGTGTCCTATCATTAGGATTTGTATGTTTTATGTAAATATCTATTGTCATTTTAATTTAATTCTTGGTGAGGACTTAATTATTAAGCAAGACTTATTCTAGCAAATTTAATTTGCTATATCAAACATAAACAATTTCTTTTATTTTTAGTAGCTGTTTTTATGAATGAATTAGAGCTAGTCAATTTAATAAGCTGATTATGCTGCTTATTTTTTAATCGTTTTCATCTGAATGATATCGACCAAAAATGCAAAAGCCATGGAGAAATAAATATAGCCCTTTGGTATTTCAACATGGAATCCCTCCGCTAATAAAGCGACGCCAATCATCATTAAAAAGCAAAGTGCTAAAATTTTAAACGAGGGATGTTTTCTTATAAACTCGCTGATCGGTTTTGATGCGAATAGCATGATGATCACCGTTACGATTACTGCGACGTACATCACCCATAATTCTTGAACCATGCCCACAGCTGTAATGATGGAGTCTATCGAGAATACAATATCCAAGATAATTACTTCTGAAAGTAAGCGTTGGAAGCTTCTAACTTGGGGGATAGCAGGAGATTCATCACTTTTGATCTCTGTCTTATGATAAATTTCTTTCGTGCTTTTATAGATGAGAAATAGTCCTCCAAATATTAAGATAAGTCCTTTGCCTGAAAAGTCAATACCGAATGCATTGAAAACGGTTTGGTCTAGTTTTAAAATCCAAGAAATAAATGCCAATAAACACAATCGCATGACCATTGCGAGCGCAATGCCCCAATAGCGCAGCTTGTTTCGTTGATTTTCTGGCAATTTGTCTGCTAAAATCGATATGAATATGATATTGTCAATCCCGAGAATTACTTCGAGTGCAATAAGTGAAATAAGAGGAATGATTGCTTCTGTCATCTATTGTAGATTTTAGTGCGCATTAAAGATATCCAATAATGTGAAATGGACAAGTTCATTTAAGATGGTTGATACTATTTCATCCCAGCTTCGCTCTTATATTTGGTTATATAAATTTTTAAAGTAGCTTCACTTTTATATTTCGTAAAATATACTTTCCAATCTGCTTCGCTCTTGTGTTCCGTCCAAAACCAAATGCCACTATATGGTTTTGATTCGCTTTTGTATTTCGTTTCAAACACAATCATATCGGCCTCGCTCTTATGCCCCGTCACATAGATGATCTTATCTGCTTCTGATTTGTGCGAGGTCTTAAATACTTTTTGTGCATGTGCGCCTACAAAGATAATAAAGAATAATGCAAGAAGAATAGGTTGTTTCATGTTTTGTTTATTTTAATAGTTTGTTCGAATATTGGGTTATATTTTTTAAGATGAAATAAGAGGTTTTTCGAATGCTGTTTTCTTTTCTCTAATCAACGAAAGCGGCTCCCATTATGAATTTGAAAAAGGATTTTTGTTGATATCATCATCAAACGAAAAGGTATTTTCACTTTTCATTTTATCAAGTTTTTTATTGATAGACAAACTCCATATCACCATTTCCATGCAAAACAATTGATCATTGGAAGAGAGATTGGGACAATATTCTTCAACCAATTTGACCAAGGGGGTGATCGTTTTTAAAGATGCAATGAAGTCTTCGTCGGTATCTGTATAGTTGAGTTCTAATACATTTGTATTAAACCAATTGATTACGCCGCTATAAGGCGTCTTGGCGCCTGGTTTTTCTAGCTTGGATATTTTAGGGAAAATCTTTTCAAATTCCGCTACTATCGCTTGGTCGATGAGCAATTGAGCTACTTCAGCAGCGCCTTCTTGTTCGCCCTCATACACCAATTCTATTTTTCCCGTGATGGCCGGAATAATCGAGCCGAAATCGACCAAGCGAACAGCCGTTTTATCGGACCCTGTTTCAATCAAGCGCAATTTAGCCGCAGCGATTAAACTCTCCATTGCACTGATTGTCAAGCGGGCACTGACGCCACTTTTGGCATCGACATATTCACTCTCACGCGCCGCAAATGCAACCTGCTTCAACAAGTCCCTTGCAATATCACCGATCACAATGGCTGACTTATCTTCTCCTGAAATCTGCGCTTCTTGCTCGGTGATTTTTCTGGCTAAGGCGATTGATTTTGGATAATGGGTGAAAATTTGTGAGCCAATTCTATCTTTCAATGGCGTGACGATACTGCCTCTATTGGTATAATCTTCTGGATTGGCCGTGAATATAAACTGAATATCCAAAGGCATTCTCAATTGAAATCCCCTAATTTGAATATCTCCTTCTTGCAGAATATTGAATAGGAAACTTGAATCCTGGCTTGCAAATCGGGCAATTCATTGATGACAAAAATACATCGATTGGCGCGGGGAATCATCCCATAGTGAAGCACTCTTTCATCTGAATAGGGGAGTTTTAAAGTGGCGGCCTTGATGGGATCGATATCGCCAATCAAATCAGAGACATTCACATCTGGCGTTGCCAATTTTTCAAAGAAGCGATCAGAACGATGCACCCATGCAATGGGCGTATTGTCTCCCAGCTCATCCAATAGGTCTTTGGCATATTTCGAAATGGGATTGAATGGATTGTCATTGATTTCAGAACCCTTGACGATGGGCATGTATTCATCGAGCAATTCAATCATATTGCGCGCAATCCTCGTTTTCGCTTGACCGCGCAATCCCAATAGATTGATATGGTGTCCCGCTAGTATCGCTTTTTTGAGTTGTGGAATCACCGTGTCCTCATAACCCCATAAGCCTTCAAATACGGGCTGTTTAGCACTTAGTTTATGAATTAAATTGGCCTTCATCTCTTCATGAATGCTGCGATCGATATAGCCTGATTCTTTGAGTGCTTTAAATGTAATTTCTTGCTTCATGTTCTTGATTATATTTTTTTAATTCTATTTTTTTCGTAGTCTTCAAATATCATTTCTCCCAAGCCTTTCAATCCTGTCAAGAAAGCCTTGCCTTTATTTTGTGCCGTAAACAATTCAACAAATTGTCGCAGGTATGGATCCTGCGCAATCATAAAAGTGGTGATGGGTATTTTCAATTTTCGCGCCTGAGCCGCTTTGTTCAAACAGAGATTCACAATCATCTCATCAAGACCATTGCTGTTTTTATAAAACTCTCCATTGGGCAATTGTACGCAACTCGGTTTGCCATCCGTAATCATAAAAATTTGCTTATTGGTATTTCTCTTTCTTCTCAGAATATCCATCGCCAATTCCAATCCCGCAACAGTATTGGTGTGATAAGGGCCAACTCTTAGATAGGGCAGATCTTTCACTTGAATGGACCATGCCTCATTGCCAAAAACGATGATATCAATGGTATCTTTTGGATATTTTCTGTGTATTAATTCTACTAGCGCCATGGCTACTTTTTTGGCAGGCGTAATTCTGTCTTCTCCATAGAGTATCATGGAATGACTGATATCAATCATCAATACCGTGCTCATCTGAGCTTTGTGTTTAGACTCCTCTACGATGAGATCCTCTTCGGTTATTTTTAAATCGTGAATTCCATGATTGATTTGAGCATTTTTGAGACTTTCGGTCATATTGATCATGGCCCTGTCATCTCCGTATTGGTAGGTTTTGTGCTCACCATCTCGCTCATCGCCAATGCCCAATTTGGTCGTGCGATGATTTCCGATGCCATTCTTTTTTAATTTGCCGAAAATTTGATCGAGTGCATATTCGCGAAGGGCTGTTTCCAACTTTGCTGTGAGCAATTTTTTGCCGCTTCCCTCGCCCGTATTTCCGTCTTCATCGAGTTCAAATTCTTCTTTGATATATCCTTTTTTCGTGAGGTCTTCTACAAAATCATCGATGGTATATTCATCTGTAAAAATGGAATATTCTTTGTCCAACATCTTGAGCCAATCAAGCGCTTCATCGAGATCTCCAGAAGTATGCGTGAGCAGTTCTTTGAAAATATCAAAAACCTTTTCAAAAGGATCTGTTTGGATGGGAATATGTTTACTAAATATAAACCCCTTCCCAAAATCAAATTTTATTTCATCCATTGTCTTTTACATCGGGATTTGTCATGGCTAATTTATCGAATTAACACGAAAATGGATGATTAAGTTTATTGTATGAACTAGTATCCTTGTGAATTTTGCGATATTTTGGTACTAATTGATGCGGGGAGGAGATAGAAGGAAAGAAAAAGCGACGTTTAGACAGTTTGCGAAGGGTGGGTCTCCTGAACTGGTGCTGAATAAAAACACATCTTATTCTATATTTTTTTGAAATTAGCAACTCACCTTTGGACAAAATGTAGGTGATTCGTTGGCGGAATTCTTACTCAGGAAGTGCCATAAATGTCTCAGGAGTCAGAACTGAAATGGATGCTTTTTTATAGTCTTTTATATTTCTCGTGATAATCGTTGTCAAGTTGTTTTCGATTGCGCAAGCATATTGAATTGCATCTTCAAAGTCGTTAAAGTCGGAAGCTATCGCAAGATCTATT
The DNA here is from genome assembly GCA_016713645.1 of Bacteroidota bacterium. Lineage (GTDB taxonomy): Bacteria > Bacteroidota > Bacteroidia > Chitinophagales > JADJOU01 > JADJOU01. The sequence continues at coordinate 7,173 of JADJOU010000031.1, read as the reverse complement.
GTCTTACTGTCTACGGCTAAAACAGATACAAGTGTTTTAAATTTACCAATGAGTTGTCTAGAATGTGTCGAAGAGTACTGTGAACGCAGAACATAATCTATGTTGGAAAAGGAAAGCGAAGAAACATAAATCTTGACCTTTTTATTGTCTGCGAGTGAAAATAAAATCTCTGCTGTTTTATTGAAAGGTTTGCGTCCTGATAGCAAGTCTATGCAAACATCTGTATCAACAAATACTTTCGTCATATTATTTTGCGTATTTGTTTAACAAATGCTTCTTGTATTCTTTTTTTGCGTCAAAGTTTTTTGGTAAGTCAACAACACCTGACAAACTTTTTACAAGAGGGGTAATTTCGTGTGTGTCATTTGGCGTAACAAGTTTTCCGAGATACGATTCAATCAATTTAGAAAGGCTTGTATTCTTGTCCTTTGCATAATTTTTCGCCTGTTCGATGATGGAATTGTCCAGTTTTAATGTCAGTTTAGTATCCATGATAGTTAATTGTACGTGCAAATATAGTAATTTGTACGTAATGTTCCATTTTTTATGAACAGAGTATGTTTTGTTTGTTTTCTGAATCGGCAAGAGAAGTGTGAATAACTTCTTTTTTTGATGTTTTTTCATTCCGCTCCATCCTCAAAAAGTCGTTTAGGATGATTTTCATCTTTGCATTTCAAATATAATACTTTTTATAGGATATTTAATGATTTTAAAATTAAAAATTAGAAATTAAACCATTCATTTGGAAATCTAATTGAATAGGGGTTATTTCAAAGATGGTTTTAAAATATTGGAAGAAAAGCGGGGATTCTTTGCATTAGATCAAGAACAGTTGAACATGGAACCTGATCTCCCGCCGCCTAAATATCTTTCACACACCGATAACTATTCTTGCTTTGATGACAAATTGCCCACAGCGTTCGTTGAAATTTATCCATCTGCCATATAGAAGAATGATTCATTGGCAAAGATACTCTACCTTATCACGAAAATGAACAAACCCTCGGCAAAGAGCGTTCTCATTGTCTCAAAGAGCGCGTGATAACGCTTAAAGATTTTTCATCTTCTGGCAAAGAGCCGACAATTTCTCGTAAAAATCTCTTTTCTATTGTTCAAGTGCCAATCAATTTTGTTAGAGATTCAAACCTCGAGGACATAGAGATAGGGTAGGACCGCAGAGAATTGGTGATTTGTTAAGAAGATATAAAGAGGTTCTTTAAAGATATTGAATGGGTCATTTTATCGTTTTATCCATAAAATCAATTTTATGACATTGCGAAAATACCAAGGCTCTGATGCCAATTTGATTGAGACAGCCAATATCATTCTTCATTTTGTGGAAGCAGATTTAACTGCATTTACCTCATTTGATCCTACCATAGATTCAACATATATGACCGACTTTAAAAATAAAATGGAAGCGGCCTTGCATTTTTCTAGGCATGGAATGATGATAGACCAGCAGATGCAAAAGACCCAGCTTGTTGGTGCCTGCATGAAAAAAGCGCGGGACATCTATGCTGATGTCAAATATTTTGCGGGGAAAGCATTTCCCAAGCACCCAGAAGTGCGCAGAGAGATCGCGTGCAATTTAATCAGCAAAGTGGGCAATTCGAAGACAGAGATGATTGTATTCCTCGACCAACTATATGTTGCCTGCACCAAATATGCCTCCGAACTCAATGCCGCGGGGATGACAGCAACGAAGATGGCATCTATTCAAACTTTGCGCATCGAAATGATGGATATGCATACCCTACAAGATGCTTTTGTAAAGAGCCGCCCAGTGGTCACCGCAGAGCGCATCGCCACCTACAATCAATTGCATTGGATGATAGCTAGAATCAATGAAGCGGCGCAAATCGTCTATAGAGGGAATGAGGTCAAACAAAAAATCTTTGTTTTCAAACCGTATATCAAAGCCAAGGGGAAAGTGATAGTCATGCAAGCACCATTGGCAAAAGAGAGCAGGGTGGAGTCTTTATAAGGGTGGGGTGAGTTAAGGGATCCGCAGTTATAAACTGAGGATAGCGGGGGTAGATGGTATAAAACTAATTTGTTCCGTTGCTTAACGTTTGGATAGTTTGCGAAGTGAGGGTCTACCATACTTCTGCTGAATAAAAATAGGTATTATTCTTTAACTCTTAAACTTTTTTGAAAGGAGAAACCCGCCTTTCGTCAAACCTTAGGTTCTGCGTTCGGCTTTTTTCGGTCAAACAAGTTTAACAAAGTTGTCTTCAAGTTTTACGTTAAAATTAATTTCCGCTTTTAATGCTCTGAAAACTCTTAATACGGTGTCAATTGTCGCACTGTTAGCACTACTTTCAAGTTTCGAAATTTGAGCTTTCTGCACTCCAACAAGTTTACCAAGCTCTTCTTGTGTCAAGTGGCGTTCTTGTCTTGCCGATTTAATCATTTTTCCTAACACGTCCATACGAAGTTCGTATTCGTATTCGTCACGGTCTGTTGTCCCAACTTTACCGATATACTTGTCTTTCATTTCGGTAAGTGAATAGGTCTTGATTTCTTTAGGTGCCATATTTTCTATTTTTTATATTTATTGTTAAAATAATTTTCTCTCAGTCTTTCTGCTCGTTCAATTTCGTTTGCAGGCACTTTGTCAACTTTTTTAATGAAACCGTGTGTCGCAATTACCAGTGTTTCCTTATTGTCTGATTTATCCCAAAATGCAAGCAATCTAATTTGAAGTCCACCAAATTTTGTCCGAAGTTCCCAAATGTCATTTTGTAATTTCTTGAACAATTTCGGATCATTCGTCTGTTCAGCAAGGTCAATGTTGTAAAATATTTTTTTGATAGTCTTTGGGTCGAGTTCTGCAATAAACTCGTTTGCTTCTTCCATAAACCGTGTCTCAAAATATTTCATTTGTCTAATTGATTGTTAAACAACACAAAGATAAATAAAGTTTCTAAATTTGGAAACAATAATTTGAGATGTCTGTCGTGGTCGATTTTAAAGTTGACGTTCTGGCGCTTTGAGATGGTGTGTGGTTCGTAACCTTTCAATTTTCGGCTTTGCAGAAAATATGATGCGTAACGGAATTCCACTAAATCACACACTAGCTCAAAACGACTGTTGCACTAAACCTTCGGTAGTTTTCTCAAGTATCAGTACATTTATAGTTCATCAAAATTAAATATCATGACACAAAAAAAAAGCCTACCGAATCTTTAGTTGCTCTCGCATGTGCTAAAGTACCACAATTTTCTGATCAATTAGAAAAATTTAAGTCGCGTATATCCATCTCTGGTAAGAGCGAAAGCACCTATCGAAATTACGCCCAGCACCTCGCCAAACTCGTCTTGCACTTTGAGTGCTTGCCTACTGAATTGGATGAAGACCAAATCTCCGATTATCTCTATCACGTCCAACAGCAACACAATACGCCTTCAGAGAGCTATTTCAAACATTCCGTGTATAGTTTGCGTTTCCTATTTCGATTAGAGGGATTGAATGATAAACGCATCGCCCTGCCATCCATCAAGAAGGAACATAAATTGCCCATTGTATTGAGCAGAGAAGAGATGAAGCGTTTACTCATTGCCCCGAAATTATTGAAACATCGCATATTACTCGGTATTCTCTATGGTTGTGGATTGCGATGCATGGAAGTGCGAAGCTATCAGACTGGCACATATCGATTATGACAGAAAGACTTTACTCGTCCCGATGACCAAAGGTCATAGAGATCGTTATGTTCCCTTATCTGATATATTGATACGCGGGATAAAAAAATATATCGAAAGCGAAGTACCCACTGATTACTTGTTTGGAATGCCACGTGAGAATAGAGCAGGCGGAGAATTTGATAGCAGGTACTCACAGCGCGGCGTTCAATGGGCAGTAAAGGAAGCTGCAAAAGCAGCAGGTATCAAAAAAGCAATGAGTGTGCATACTTTGAGGCATACCTATGCTACGCATCTGTTGGAAGATGGATTGAATATTCTCACAATAAAAAACTTATTAGGTCATAGTTCAATTGAAACCACGATGGTGTATTTACACGTGGCCAATAGCGAGCGAATTAATCCATTTAGTCCACTTGACACCTTGTATCCCAAACAAAAGTGAGAACAGGATATGAAGTGGGAAATCTGCTTCAGCAACATTGGATTAAAATAGAACACCAACTCAAGATCAATTCATGGCAATTGAGGACCTTGAGTGCGGTTCGGCTATGCCGAACCGCCGCCCTTGGAGGACATAAATCTGTCTGCACAGATTGTGGAATTGAAAGCATCAGCTATAACAGCTGTAGAAACCGCCATTGTCCAAAGTGTCAAGGGAGACAGCGAGAAGCATGGTTGGAAAAGCGCAGGACAGAATTGCTTCCTGTCAAATACTTTCACGTGGTTTTTACATTGCCCGATACATTCAATCAATTGGCATTGTACAAACCCAAAGATGTCTATGATGCGCTGTTTGAAGCATCTTGGCAGACGATTGATGCATTTGCAAAAGACCAAAAACATCTCGGCGCTAAAACAGGCATGATATCCATCTTGCACACTTGGGGTCAACAATTATCCCTTCATCCACATTTGCATTGTGTAATTCCGCAAGGAGGATTGACTAAGAACAATCAATGGAAATACGCTAAGAGCAAGGGTAAATACTTGTTTCCTGTGAAGGCGATGAGCAAAGTTTTTAGAGCAAAATATCTAGCAACTATAAGAAAGAAGATAAAAGGTATTGATAAGAATATCCTCAATACCGCGTACAAGAAAGACTGGGTGGTCTATGCCAAAAGACCATTTGGCAACGCCGAGAGCGTGATGGAATACATTGGGCGATACACGCATAAGATTGCGATATCAAATCGCCGCATTACAAACATCGATGAAAATACCATCACTTTTGAATACAAGGATTATAAAGACGAGGCGAAGAAGAAGGAATTGTCGCTCGATTCGATGGAATTTATCAGGAGATTTGCTATGCATATCTTGCCTAAGAACTTTGTGCGAATCAGGCATTACGGCATCTTGAGCAGCACGACCAAGAAGACGAGCATTCCCATTATCAAAGAGCTATTTAACGAATTAAAACCATTAGAAAAAAGCGATGCAAGACAATTGCAAAACTATCACCCATTGTATTGTGTGCATTGCAAAAAGGAATCGATGGTGATCATAGAAGTGATTCCCAAAAGAGGTCCGCCGAATGCGATGAAAGTGAATCGCGATTTGCTAAAATATTGTTTTTGAAAAGACGCTACATGGGCGACTAGCCGCTGCTTTTGAACAACCCTAAAAACGAAAAGAAAAGAGAAGGATAGATAGAATATGCGAAGAGAAATTCAATATAATATGCAAAAGAGAAGAAACAAATTTTCAGATTATTCTTCCATAGCAAACAAAGTAGACTCCTGAATTAGTCGCAATCCCCATAGTGATTTTTAAGTTTTAATTGATACGGTTCCCCACTACACTTTGTAGGGGCAGGCTGTGCAACAGCGACTTCATTGTGCGTTTTACAAACGCAACGAAGTCTTAGTTGTTAGCACCAGTAAATCTCTCAGTCAAGTTGAATTCCATTTGTCGTTAAATAGTTTTCAAAGTTGTCATATTTGTCTTGGGTTGCAAGATAAAGTGTCCAATGCTTTGCGATTAATTCCCATTCAGTCAAAACATCTTCCCAGATATTCTTTGTGTCGCATTGTTGCCAGTATTGTCTAAAAGTCATTAACTCTTTGTCTAAAACGTCTGGGTCAACAAGAACACCTATTGGAACTTCGTGTGTATAATAGTTGATGTCCTGAGCAATTCTATTTATTAACAATGTTAGTGTCTTCTGATTATTGTCAATGGCAAAAGATTTTCAAAAAATGTCTTGTTTCAAAATGCCCTGCAATATTTAACTCTCTTAAAACGCTTGAGTTGTTGCATTGTCAGAATAGAAAAACTGTTCAAATTGTCCAATCCACCTGATGTGTTTTGCACTGTCCTTTTTATATTGGTCTTTAAGTATTGGTAGAATAATTTCTTTAAAAAGTGGATGTTGAATTCTTATGTCTTTGTCCGATACTTCTGTTCCGTTATTGTAAATTATTTTGTCGTCAAGGTCTAAAGTCAAACTACAAATGTTGTCAACGAATATTTTGATGTCCTTCTCGTCTTGTTGTTTTAATAAGTCAATATAGTCCACTAAAAGGTTATTAGCAGTTTTTTTGTCGCCAGCTACTCTCACTTGGTTGTATTTGTCCCAAATGTCAGTCAGTTTGTTATATGTTGTAGTGTCGTCCATTTTATTGGTGCTAACGGTTGCGAATTTGTACAGTAGCGGATTCAAAGGTACTTCGCTTCATTTTAGAATCAAAAGATCATTAAAGAAATAATGTTCAACACTTGCACTTCGCCGCTATTGTACAAATTTGTTGTTAGCACCAGCCATTGTACTAAAAAATCTCCTATCATTACATTACATGATTTAACCCATTTATTGTTTTCTAATTTATAAAACTGCATAATAAAATTACCACAGCTAGATCCACATTGCCCAAATTGTGAATAAGCAAGGTTCTTTTTCACGAAGGAAAATTGGTTCCTTGAAAGTGTAAAAGTAACGCCTGTGATTAGTTGGTTCATCTCGGTTTAATTGATTTATAAACTGCATCGCATTTTTGTACTCTATTACTTTGCTTCTTGTAATGATTGTGTCAGCCCAATTATCAGATTTAGACAGTTGGGATAGAATACTGTCAACCTCAATTCCTGTTAGTTGTATTTTTTCATTACAGGTCTTTAAGTTAAGTAGTCTTGATCGCATTTCATTTGTCGGTTCTAAATCAGAAATAGGTGGCGCAAAGTCTGTATAATAAATTGTTCCAAACGGTTGAAATACTTTTAATCTATTTTCTATAAAATTTATTCGAAATGAATTCAACTGTCCATAAATATGACATGGGAAATAAATTAGTATCAATATTAATAGTCGTAACTTGTTCATTCTTGTTTCGAGTCTAAAATGTTGTCTTGGTGGTTGGTGCTAACGTTTTGGCGCTTGGCGAAGAAGCGGATTTCGAAGCACCAAACGTTCAACCCAGCACAAAAGTTGATACGAGGCGGAATGTTCAATTAACCACTAAACCGACTTTTTTGCCAAACGCCTGTTAGCAGTTGTGTTTCTTCCGTTCATAGTTTCAAGTCGTAA
>JADJOU010000030.1 GCA_016713645.1 Bacteroidota bacterium | reverse complement strand
CTCTCCAACTCCAAACGTTTGATCAAGTGTGCCATCTTGGGCGAATGATTGTATCGAGAAGAGGATGGATAGCATCCAAGTAGATAGTGTAGTGATTTTTAATTTCATGTTTTTAAATGTTTGAGTGAGAAAATGGCTTTCGCTTGTCACAAATATATGTAAAAAAAAAATCAACCATTAAATTTCAAAAAAAAATCATCTTTTATTTTCTTGCGGGGAGAAAAGGGGGCAGAAAGGGGGAGAAAGGAGAGGAAAGAGGGGTGGATTGTGGTAGAGTTGTTTCTATCATTTTTAATTTAAAAAAATCTAGTAATTTTGGACGATGGCCGAGTATGGAGGTTATGTATATATAACGACAACTTATACAAACACTGTTGTTTTATGTAGGTGTTACTTCTGATTTAATTAATCGAGCAGAAGAGCACAAGTCAAAAAAATATCCCCATTCATTTACCGCAAAATACAATTGTAATAAATTAGTTTATTTTGAATTTTTTACAAGAATTGAGGAAGCTATTTCCAGGGAAAAGCAATTAAAGAATTGGGAACGCTCTTGGAAAGAAGCCTTAATCAACAAAGTCAATCCTTTTTGGAAAGACTTGTCAATGGATCCTTTTTTTATAGATTGATACAATTCAAGGATAAGGAGTAATAATTTATGTCGCCCTCTTGGGGGGCGAAGATTGCTCCCTGCAAAGTGTGTAGGGAACAAAGACGATCCCGAAGAGGTCGCCTCGCGCATTTCTATCGCTGACGCATGAATTCATGCGTCAGCGATAGCATCGGGATCGTCTTTGCGGGCTTGACCCGCAATCTCTCCGCCTACAGAGCGGAGTCGTTATTGAGTTATTATTATGTCGCCCTCTTAGGGGCTCAGATTCCCTACACATTGTAGGGACACGTGCGGTCGTTGCTCGCAAAGACGATCCCGGAGAAGTCGCTTCGCGCGCTGCTATCGCTGACGCGTGAAAAGAAATTTCATCACTTCTTCACCTGCACAGTCCCTCTTACTTTTTTGATGGTGTAATTGGTGAATTTTTCATCGGCGACGAGGGTGTCGCCCAAGATGATTTTGGCTGTGCGGATTTTTACAAAACTATTGGAATAGATTTTTTCTCATTCTGACTCCAGATCAATTCCTCTGTGCTCAAGGTATCGCCTTTGATATTGACCACCACCACATTGTTTCTAGCGGTCATAATATGCTGCACGTCATCGATAGTTCGAATTTTGCATCGAGGGTATTTTCGATTCTGCCATTATCGCCATAGATAACTAAATGCATGCCATTGGGAAATTCTGATCGCTGATCAACGGCGACATATCGCTTTAAAATGGGGGTATTTAATTTGGCGCGGAGCTTTCCATATTCTGTATAATCGATGACGACCTCCGTTCCCAATTCTACATTGACATCTGCCAATTGCGCTACTTTTTTTACTTCTTCTAAATCATTTGCGCAAGCGGAAATCAATAGATAGGATAAGATTAAGGAAAATGGAAAAAGTTGATTTTGCTTCATATTGGCAAAATGAATTAATCAAATTTTGGTCTCAAGAACCACTTATCTGTAATGGTAAATCCGATATTGATTCTCCAATAAGTCTCGCTGTATGTATCGCTGTCAAAGCCGCGCGCACCGAAATCAAAACCCAGATTTAGGTAAGAAATAATTTTAGCTGCTTGTGCTGGGAAACTAAGATTTCCATTGATCATCACTTCATTGATGCCACCATAGGAGATGCGCTGTTCACTTTTTCCGATGGAGAATCCCGCTCTATAGATGATGCGTTTAAAGTAATTTTTTGCATTCACCCCTTCTCTTGCGATGGGCTTGTATTCGATGCCTGCATGGATTTTCCAATTGTTGTAAAATCCAGAATCAGGAGCATTGTATTGCATAGCAGACCAATTCGTCAATTTAAAATCTGCGCCATAGGTCAAATGGTTTTTGTGGTTATACGTAAATCCAAATCCTATAACACCAGGAAAAGTAAATCGAGATGAAAAAGTATCGAAGATTCCATTCTCGATAAATCCTCCGCTAATTGGGTAATTCACGGTTTTTCTATATTGGTCTGTGGCGACCATATTGATATTGGATGAACCAAAGAGGCCGAGTAAGATGGAATTATTATTCTCAAATTTTATTCTATACTGGAAACCCAATTGATAATAGAGACTATGGATATTGATATTGTGTTTAGTGCGCGCATCTAGTCCAGCGCTATCTCTGATATAGATAAACTGTTCGTTATTGATATTCCCAAACATATAGCCGAGGTTGGCGCCGAAGGAAAAGTTTTTGATTTTATATCCACTACCGATAAAGATATGGTTCATCCCGCCACTTGCGCTTTGACTATCGATGACATCGCCTACGAGTGCGTCTTTGTATAAAGTAGAATTGGTGAATTTAGCATGCGAATAGGGCGCCATACCGACCATCATTCCCCATTGATTGGATTTGATGGGAAGCAATACCGCGAAGTGGCTCAATCCGCCGCTGCTCGATTTGTAGGATGAATCGCCGATATTTGAATAGCCATTTTCTACATAAGCGCCGATATCAAATACGGTATAATTGGCACTGGAATAGCTGGCAGGATTTTGGAAATTGATGCTGACATTGGAATTGTATCCCGCAGCTAATTCTCCGCAGCCTCTGTTGGTGCCATACACAGGTGATTGCAATTTGCCGAGACCGAAACCCGAAAGTCTAGAGGAATATTGCGCTTGCAATGCTGAGGAAATTGTCAGGGCAATGCTTATAAAAATGGAGAAACTATACTTCATTATGGATTAATACGGCATTGAGACCTTTCAATACCAAAAATTTAGACACAAATATCTCAATTTTCATTTGGCATTCCAAAAATTCTGCATCTCCTCCCGTCAATATAGGTCGCAGATTAGGATAATTTAACTTGAATCGATCGATAAAACCCTCTATTTCAGCTGCAATTCCGTGGATAGCACCACTTTTTAAGCATGCATTTGTATTTCTTCCTAAGAGGGGATTTTCACCTTGAATATCTTCAATCAAGGGCAAATGGGCGGTAAATTCGCTCATGGCTCGAAACCGCATTCTCAAACCCGGACTTATGGCTCCTCCGCAGTATTTACCCTCGCTGGTGATGAGGTCATAGGTGATGCAAGTGCCCGCATTGATCACCAAGATATCGCTCTTCGGGAATTCATCAGCTGCACCAATAACGGCTGCAAGTCTATCTGGTCCTAGGGTCTGGGGTGTTTCATAATCATTGATGATGGGGATGGGCATTTGATGATTGAATCGAGCATAGGGGATATTCAATTGATCGAGTTCGTGCGTGAGACTCGGCGGTATATTTCCCGATGCGCCTATCAAACAAGCTTTGAATGCATAGGGCAATTGGGCGATGGAAAAATCTGTCTCGACTATGCCTTGTGCGATTAAATCGCTTTTTTCAAAGACGGCATATTTGGTGGCGGTATTTCCAACATCGAGTATTAAATGCATGGTTGAATCATTTTAAGCTGAGATTTTCTTTTTTAATAGGGCGATGCATTGGTCCTCGAGTGCGCGCATGGCTTCTTTCTCTTTTTTATTTTTATCTCCATGTCCGCATAGATGGAGGATTCCATGAAAAATGACGCGATGCAATTCTTCTTCAAATTCGGTCTTAAGCCCAGCGGCATTGTCCTTTACGCGATCGATGGAGATGAAGATGTCTGATTCTATTTTATTGGATTCGGTTGAATTGTTGAAGGTGATGATATCTGTATAATAGTCGTGGTTGAGAAAATCGCGGTTGATGCGCAAGACCGATTCATCATCGGTGAAGATGTAATTGACGGCAAATTTATGAATATCATAGCGCTCAAAAGTCTCTTGAATGCAGGCTTTGATGGCTTTTTTATTTTTTAGATTCAGCCGAATATTTTCATTGAAGAATCGGATCATTTTATTTTATAGTTCAGGGATTGAAGAATATCTTTGACTTTGGCGACCATGTCTCCTTGGATGATGATGATGCCGTCTTTGGCTGAACCTCCCGTGCCCACTTTGGTTTTGAGGGTTTTGCATAGCAGCTCTAAATCCTCTTCCGTTCCGATGAACCCTTCAATGGCAGTGACTTTTTTTCCTGCGCGGTGCTTGGTGTCTAAGCAGACGTGCAAGCGCTGTTTTTGCGGATCCAATGTTTTGGCTTCTTCTGGACCGTCGAATTGATATTCGAAAGAATCATCAGTGGAATAGACGACGCCAATTTTTAGTTTATCTTTCTTTGACATAAATTCAAATTTACGCTTGTATTGCTGATTTCGGTTTTATTTTTTTTATCGCCATTCCAATAAGCACTCCTCCGATGATACCAGGTCCGAGCCAACCAACTAAATCGGGGACATAGCCTTTATTATTGACGACGATGAATGCGGTAATGGTGGCAATATAACCGCCACTCATGCGCTTGATATGCATCTCTAACCATTTTTTTGGATAGGCATATTGTTGATTTTTGAATAAGATTTTCCAATCTTCGTAAATGCCCAAAAAGGAATAGACTGCCAAATACAGTTAGGATAATACCAGGTCCAATTTGGTTCTGTGTGAAAAAAATAGATTGCAGTCGCTATCATGCCAAGACTCGATATAAAGCCAATGGCAACGCCGATTTTTTCAATGGAAGATTTGTGCTCAATTTTCTTGAGGTGGATATATCGCTGTCCCATAAAGACGCCGTAGTAGGAGAAGAAGGCAATGCAAACTAGAAAATAGTTCGCTTTGGGTATAGATACAAACAGTGAAAATACGCAGGTGAATAGCATGGATAATGCATATAATTTCCCGCTTTTGATATGAAGGGCACTTCCTTTTTTCGCAGCGATTGCAGCACCTCCAAGTAGAAGGGATAAACTTCCAAAGAGGATATGGGCGTATAGAAAAAATGGTTGCATATTTCTATGATTGTTGGTGTGTTCTATTTAGAGACAACCAGTCCGCCCGCCATCGACAGGGAGATTGATCCCGTTGATATAAGAGGCTGCAGGACTCGCCAAGAATGCCACGGCATTGGCGATTTCCTCTGGCTGTGCAAAACGCCTCATCGGAACTTCATGCATCATTTCTGTTTCCACATCTTCTTTCGCGTGGTTGGTCTTGGTGGCTTTGTTTTGAATAATGGCTGCTAAGCGCTCTGTGGCTGTAGCACCTGGCAATACATTATTGACGGTGATATTGAATTGTCCCATTTCATTGGCGAGTGTCTTCGCCCAGTTTCCAACTGCTGCGCGAATGGTATTGGATACACCGAGGTTGTGCAGCGGTTGTTTTACTGAGGTCGAAATGATATTGATGATTCTGCCATAGCCCGCTGTTTTCATATTTGGTATGCATGCAGTCGCCAAGATATGGTTGCAGATTAAATGGTTATTAAACGCTGAGATGAATTCATCTTCTTTTGCCTCGGAGACGAGCCCAGCTGGCGGTCCGCCTGTATTATTGATGAGGATGTGGATGATATTGGTCTGTGTGAAAGCGTGAATGGCTTCTTTCACTTTAGCAGGTTGAGCAAAATCTGCGACGATGTATTTTGTATCGACACCGAATTGATTCTTTATTTCTGTTGCCGTCAATTGCAGTGCATTTTCATCTCTTGCTAGCAAGACGATATCAGCGCCCAATGAAGCCAATGCATGTGCGCAAGCTTTGCCGATTCCTTTTGTCGAGCCGCATACGAGAGCGGTCTTTCCTTGTAGGGATGTATTCATGTGGTAAAATTAATCAAAGATTTTAACATATTTTTAAATCTTGTCTTAAACCAAAGGCGAATTTCGCTATCAGAGAGGCATAAATGAAATAATTGAAACCCTGCAGGACAATTAGCGCATAACAACTAATATAAACAAACTAAAATAATAACATCATGAAAAAACTAATCATCGCATTGCTCGTATTGATTCAATTGGGCGCGAATGCACAGAACAAAGAAGAAAAAGGCAAATTCAGAGAAGAGATGCAAGCGGCTTTGAAATTGTCAGCAGATCAATCTGCGCAAATGAAAGCAATTCATCAAGCATCTAAAAAAGCACGCGAAGAGAATAAGGTAAAATACGCAACAGATAAAAAAGCATTGCATCAAGCCAATCAGGCTTTGAGAAAAGAAACTGAGGCAAAAATTAAAGCAGTTTTATCTCCAGATCAATATGCGACCATGGTCAAGATGAAAGAGGAAAAGCGACATGAAAAAGTTTTGCAGCGAGCCAATGAAACATCTGCGAAATTGGGCTTATCGGCGGAGCAGAACAGTAAATTTATGAGCTTTGTAGCAACGAGAGAACAAAAGATGAAAGCAAATCACACACAATTTGCGAACGATCCAGAGAAGATGAAAGCCGCGAATAAAGAAGCGATGAAGGAATTCAAAGATCAAGTCAAATCTATCCTGAGCAAAGAGCAAATTGAGAAGATGAAAGAGATGAAAAAAGCACAGCATGATGGTGGACATCACTAGTTATGAATGAAAACAAAAAAGCGAGTAGGGAACTACTCGCTTTTTTTATTGGATATGTATTCGCCCTAGTAAATAAATGTGTTCATAAATATTGGTGTAAAAAAAATTGTTTTTTTCTTTAAATTTTTTTTTCTTTTTTTTTTTTAATTTTTTTTTCTTTTTTTGTTCTTTTTTTAGGTTTAAATATTTTTTAAATCCTATATAATTTTATCATTTGTTCATCCCCGTTTCTCTAGGGTTTCTCTTGGTTATTTATGTAATATTCGTCAGTCATTCCTTTGGCCTATTTTGGCGACTCACTTTAATTTTATCTCATTTCTTAATCTGTCTCAAAGTTTATTGTATTCATTGCTTCCGCGTGCTTTCATCTTTCTCTTTTTCTCTGTCTTCGTTTTCTGTTAACAACACTTCTCTGGGGGGCAGTTTGACATATTGTTGTAAGAAACGGGTGCCTAGGTGAACACCCAATGACGTGGCTTAACAGTCCTTAATTAGGGATTTGGCCTCTGAAAAAAACTAAGGTGTGACTGTTGTCCATCATTGCAAAATCGATCGTCAAAGTCTTTGGCTAATCCCTTTTAAAACTTGCAATTCCATTAGTCGTTTGGTTATTAGTACATCCGCACTATCGGTGCTGTACAAATGGTTTCAAAAAATGGTTTGATAGATTAGCAAACAACCTATTAAGGTAACAAAAAATTGATTATGATTCAATCTTCAATTTTGCAAACTTCAGCATCAATCGCTTATCGCCTTCTTGAAATTGAATGGTCGCCATTTTTTTATCGCCTGAGCCCTCTATTTTTTTAATCGTTCCATTGCCGAATAATTGATGGAGGACTTTCATGCCCTCTTCCATTTTATTGTAATCATCGGCGACAAAATTTTCCATCGACGCGGGACTTGGTTTGCGCTGTTGGGTATTCTGTGGATTGCGCAAAGCAGATTTATTCCATCCACCAAAACTGCTCTTTACATGGTCGTCGAAATCTACGTCTACATTATTGCCAGTATCTTTGCCAATATAATTCAACACTTCCTGCGGCAATTCATCGATGAATCGACTCGCTTCACAATAATTCAAGGTGCCGAATTTATATCGACTCAAAGCATAGGAGATGACGACTTCGATTTCAGCCCTGGTGACCGCGACATAGAATAATCTGCGCTCTTCTTCTAAGCCCTCTCTATCGTAGAGTGACATGGTGCTGGGGAATAATCCCTCTTCAAGTCCGACGACGAATACATATTTAAATTCCAAACCCTTAGCAGCATGGATACTCATCATTTTGACAGAATCCGCTCTTTCGTCATTTTTGTCTGTATCTGTGAGTAGGGTAATATTTTGCAAATATGCACCGAGGCTTCTATCGATATTGCCTTCTTCATTTTCTTCGACGACATCTTCTTCTGTAAATTCTTTGATGCCGTTCAACAATTGTTGGATATTCTCGTATCTGCTGATTCCTTCAACAGATTTATCATTGTATAATTCACGCAGAATGCCTGTGGTTTTGGCAATATGCACGGCGAGGTCATAGGCGTTTTTCTCTTTGGCCATGGCCATAAATGTCTTCATCATGACGACAAATTCCCCGATGGCATCTTTGGCGCGCTGCTGCAAACCATCGACACTCCCTATGTTTTCAAGAATTTCCCACAATCTTTTATCACTTTCCTTTGCGGCGAGAAATGCTCTGTTGAGCGATGTATCGCCGATTCCGCGTCCAGGATAATTGATGATTCTGCGCAGTGATTCCTCTTCAAATGGATTCAGGGTGAGCTTGAGGTAAGCCACCAAGTCTTTGACTTCTTTACGCTGATAGAAGCTCAAGCCACCATAGATGATGTATGGAATATTTAATTTGCGCAACTGCTCTTCAAAAGATCTCGATTGAGCATTGGTTCGATACAAGATGGCGATATCATTATTGCTGACTTGTTTCTGTGCTTTTAAATCATATATTCTATGGGCGATTTGTTTGCCCTCATCGCTGTCGGAAACCGTTTTGAGTATGGTGATTTTTTCACCTTCTACATTGTCAGTCCAGATTTCTTTCTTTAATTGAGCAGTATTGCTTGCAATGATTTTATTTGCTGCAGAGACGATGTGTTTGGTGCTGCGATAATTTTGTTCCAATTTGAATGTCCTCAAGTCGGGATAGTCATTTTGGAAGTTCAAGATATTTTGAATGGTCGCTCCTCTAAACGAATAGATAGATTGCGCATCATCTCCCACGACGCAGATGTTTTGATAGACATCTGCTATTTTTTGACGATTTGATATTGCGCAAAATTGGTGTCTTGAAACTCATCGATGAGGATGTATTTGAATCGGTGCTGTAAATCGTGCAATTCCTCTGGAAATCGGACGAGGAGTTCGTACATCTTCAACAACAAATCGTCAAAATCCATGGCGCCATTTTCAAAACATTTCTTTGTATAGGCTCTGTAAATCTCCAAGAATTTTGGTCTGCCGCCTTCTTCATCTTCTTTCATTAGTTCGGGATATTTTTCATAACCCTTGGCGGTGATTAGATTATTCTTGGCATTGGAGATTCTATTGTGGATAGAATTTGGTTTGTATAATTTATCGTTCAATCCAAAGTCGGCAATGATTTTCTTTAAAACACTGCGAGAATCATCGGTATCATAGATGGTGAAGTTGGAGCTATAGCCCAATTTCTCTGCTTTGAATCTGAGTATTCTGGCGAAGACGGAGTGGAAAGTACCCATGTATAAATTGCGCGCATCACCACCATTGCCGTTTTTTTCGGCGCAAATCTTTTCAATGCGTTCGCGCATGGCGAGGGAAGATTTATTGGTAAAAGTGAGTGCGAGTATATTGAATGGGTCGATGCCATTTTGAATCATGAAAGCGATGCGATAGGTGAGCACGCGTGTTTTTCCAGAACCAGGGCCAGCTACAATCATCGTTGCGCCTTCGTAATTCGTTACTGCATTGTATTGTGCTTCGTTGAGTTCTTTGAGAAAATCCATGTAAATTATCCCTCAAAATAGATAGCGGGATGTTCTAGCAAAATTATAGAAATGTATGAGAGCCATGAATAAAGTTATTCACGCGTGTATCATTTCTTTTTGCCTTTTGTAATCCATTGCGCAAGTGGCAATTGGAGTGCGAGGTATCCATGGTATTGCGCAAAAAAGAAATGGTGTGAGGCGTGTTTGTCCGCATCGTTTTCAATGAGCACAGAGGGTAGATTGACGTAACCCGCTTTCCATTCAAAGCCCAAGGCAATCCATTTCCAAAATTCAATGCGTGGGCCTGTGACGAGTGAAAATGCATAACCGGAGAGGTGAAAGCGGTTGTCTATTCCTTCGTTTAAAATGCGCACGTCCGTTTTTGTTACGATGAGGTTCAAGCAAACGCCGCTATTCCAATTGAACCAAATCTTATCGCGATAGAGCGGATAGATGGGCAATAGATAGCCAGCATCTAGGCTAAACATGTTCAATCCATTGGTGTGTTCGAAAGATAAATCATCTCCACCTACGAGGAATGAATCTTCATTGTGATTGCCTCCGAATTTGGGCGAAAATTTGGGGTCGATATAACCGCTGTATTTGACGGTCTGACCTTGGTCGACGACATATTTTAAGTGGTCCATGCCAATGGAAAAATGAATCCGATCGAATGGGAAATAGCCAAATCTAAATACGTATTGTGGAACGGTGAAACTGCCTATATAGTTTTCTAAGGAGAATGGTGATGGTCGATCGCTGGCTTTGACATCTTTAAAAGTGATATCATAATTGGCAGAGGTGAATCGAATATCGCTAGAAGTGAAAAAGCTTCGATTGTATCCCCAATAGGCATAGAATAAACCTTTGTTGGAGAACTTCGCCCTTGTGCTATCGCTTGAATGAGCGGATAGCGCTAGGATTGATAGAAAGATAGTCAATAGAAATTTCATCGATGATCAATAGAGATATTTAGGTTCCCATCCATTTACACCTTTTGGCAATAAATCAAGAAAGTGCCAAAGTCCGCAATAGGAGTCACCTGGGCCAAAATAATCTTGTCCCACTTTGAATAGGCCTTCTTCATTTTTGATTAAAATTGAAACACCTGGATGGTAGTTGCCAGGTTTAGGCTCAAATCCTAAATCGGCTATAAAGCTCGTACCAACAGCAGATAGCATAGGGAATTTCCAATTTCTGCTCTCCGCAAATGCTTTTTGAATTTCTGGGCTATCCGGTGAAGTGACGACAAAGGGAACTGCATCTGCCAGTGGTTGATTCATTCCATTGATTTCATCAGCCCAAAGGGTGCAATAGACGCAGCGCTTACCCATATTGTGGATGATGATTAGTTCGTTGCGCTCATTAAAAGGGATGAGAGTAAAACATCCACGCCATTAAAATTCTTGAGTGCGTAGTCTTCAATTTTTATGTGTTGAATTTGCTTGCGCAAAGCTTGAATAGCATTTTTTTTCTCTTCAATCTCTGCCCTGATTTTTCAATCTCTTCGTATATTTTTGTGTTTTCCATGATTGCTATTGAATGTCAAATTTAATGAAATTCTGCAGAGCAGAATAATATTCTATTGAGAAGTCTCTAGGATTTTAGAGATATAATTCAGCGAGTATTTCAGGGGATTTCATGGAAGAGAATTGTTCCACATGGTAAGTGTAATAGTAAGTGATCCATTTTAAATACACTTTTCGAATCTCTCGATTGATTTGAAGAATATTTTCCCCGCTGAAACTTGTATTTATCAAAGTGTGAAAGTCTCGTAAAGTGGCTTGATCCGTGTAATGCGGATGCGTGGGGATTTCATCTGTGCTCATGCCCGTCTCTAAATCGAAATAGCGATGATGAGGTTGAATGTCGGGCATAAAGCCGATGTATTGCGTGTATTTGAGCATGAATTGCAAATGAAAATCTGGCGAAATTTTTTTCATCCCATCTAAGTGAAGTAAGCTCTCTTCGATGAATTCGTATTTCTCTGAATTCGGCTCTCGCTCTGTCTTGATGGTCTTATTGAGTAGCTCCAAAATAAATAATCCGAAGGCCGATTTTTCAAATTGAAAGGGGAGTGATTGATAGGCAAAAGCGAATTTGAATTCTTTGATGTGGAGTAAATTCTTGTTGTCGCGCAAGTACATAACGATGTCCAACATATTCATGGGTTGAAAGACGCCCACTTTTTCGCGGCTCTTTGAGCTTCTGATTCCATTTACTATAAAGGATAACAGGCCATAGTCCTTGGTGAATATCTTGCAGATGATGCTGGATTCACCATATTTGATATTATGCAAAACGATGCCTTTTGTATTGCAGAGCATAATAAGGAGGAGTTAATTACTATTGATTAAAATCTTTTCAGGCGATTATTTGATATTTTTCCACTCTCCATCTAGGAGCTGCAATTTAAACCAGGCTTTGTTTTCAAAATTATCGATGTTCTTTTTCTTATCGTAAATTGGTTCAAATTTATACTGAGAGCCGATTCCAAAGTACGTGAATTTTTGAATGTAGTGTGGGAAATTGATACCTGAATTCAAGAGATTTTCAGCGATGAAGTTCATGGCGTCATATCCTTTAATCACATCGGCATTGAGCGATTCTCCGAAATCTTTTCGATAGGTATTGTCCAACAATTGTGCGCTAATCGTATCTGTATTGTAGTAGTCTGTATAGATAATGGGTTTAATGCTCGCCATGTTTTTGAGGTCTAGCAATTCACTATTTTCCCAAGAAGGCACACCATATACTTCCACTTTGGCTTTGGTATTTTTGATGCTCGTAATGATGGAATTGATGTACTTGTCGTCAGAAGAAGGGATAAGGATAATATTCTTTTTGGATTGCAATAAATGATTGGAGAGGAGCATTTTTTTATTGGTAACCACAAAATTGAAAACCTTGGGGTTTTGGTCGATGGTAAATTGGTTGGAATCGATATTCCCACCGGTATATTTTTCAAAGACTTTGGCAATTTCCAATTCGGATTTGATATTGTCTTTGAATATGATGTGGAATTTGAGGTTACTAGAATCCTCTTGCGCTAATCTCGAATGGTAGATATGCTTGTATATATTGACCAGCGAAGGATTGAATTTAAACAAATAGGGATTGTTATTGGATATTCTGTCTGATGGATTATAGGGTAAAAAGCAAGGTATTTTATGATTCAATGCAAAGTCAGCGACGATGGATGCTTGTCTAGTGTGGAAAGGAGCGATGATTACATCAGGAAGATTTTTGCTGTGCCTCGCTAGGATATTGATAGTACTTGAATCTTGTTTTTTATTGTCATAGAGGTCGATGACTATATTCAATCCGCGATGTTTCCATTTATCTATGGCTAAGTTCATACCTTCCCAATATTGCAAGCATTGCTTAGGATCTTCTGGAAATGTATTGTCTGTTTTTGACAAGTCCATTTTCCAAATTTCTCCAGCATTAAAAGGGAGGATCACTAAGATTTGATATTTATCTTTTTCTGTGACGATTTTGGCTTGAGTTCTTCGAATGGATTGGGCAATGGCTTATTCATCGCCTCTTTAGCGGCTTTCTCTTCTATACTTTTCTTAACAGCGATGATGCTATCTCTTTTTACTTCTGCGATGCGTTTTGCCTCGGCATTTTTTTTGACACTTCTCAGGCTGACGACATTTTCGTAAGTTCGCTCGTCACCCATTACGCCGACACTTTTTATTGGCAATAAGATGACACCACTTTGCCAAACTTTATCGTACCAGCCGCTCTCTTTTAGGTTCTGGATAAATATGGCATCTGCTTCTTGGAGTATGCTGACTTTTTCTCGAGTGATATCGCCAATAATTCGAATAGCCAAACCTGGTCCTGGAAAGGGATGGCGATGAAGAATATTGTTGGGCAATTCTAGTTCTGCGCCCACTAAGCGCACTTCGTCTTTAAAGAGTGTTCGAAGTGGTTCAACGATTTTCAATCCCATTTTTTCTGGCAATCCGCCCACATTGTGGTGTGATTTGATGGTCACAGATGGACCGTGCACAGAAATGGATTCAATCACATCAGGATAGATGGTTCCTTGAGCCAACCATTTTGCATTGGCAACTTTTTTGGCTTCCTTTTCAAAAACCTCAACAAATACACGTCCAATGGCTTTGCGCTTGGTCTCTGGGTCTGAGATGTCTTTAAGTGCATCAAGGAATTCATTGCTCGCATCGACACCTTTGACGTTTAGTCCGAGGTCTTTGTATGAATGCAGCACTTCGGCGAATTCGTCTTTTCTCAAGAGGCCGTTATCTATAAAAATGCAATGCAATTGATCGCCGATGGCTTGGTGCAATAATAGGGCTGCTACACTGCTGTCAACGCCTCCAGACAATCCTAAAATAACGCTATCTACGCCAATTTGCTTTTGTAAATCGAATATACTCGTTTGTACGAATGTAGCGGGAGTCCAATGTCCAGCGCAATGACAAATATCTTTGACGAAATTTTTAAGCATGATTTTGCCTTCATCGCTATGGGTCACTTCAGGGTGAAATTGCAAACCGTAAACGGGGTATTGGAATACACCTTCTTTCGACCGATAAGCTGCATTGTGAATGCTATCCGTAGAGGCGATATGCTCGTATTCATTGGGCAATTGGTAAATGGTATCGCCATGACTCATCCAAACGACGGT
Organism: Bacteroidota bacterium; assembly: GCA_016713645.1. GTDB lineage: Bacteria > Bacteroidota > Bacteroidia > Chitinophagales > JADJOU01 > JADJOU01. The sequence goes on along the minus strand of JADJOU010000030.1, from coordinate 6,489 downwards.
ATTGTCGGTGGTGTTTTTGAAGAGTGGATCTTCGATGCCATTGTGGTTCATGATGGCGCGGCCGTATTCGCGTTTAGCGCTTCTCTGCACTTCTCCGCCTGTCATATGTGCGATGTATTGAGCGCCGTAGCATACAGCGAGCACAGGGATTTTATTGATAAATAAATTCAAATCAATTTGTGGAGCATCTGCTTCGAGGCATGAAAAGGGGCTTCCAGCGAGGATGACGCCTTTGATATGCTCGTCGAGCGCAGGAATTTTATGAAAAGGGACAATCTCGGAATAGACATTCAATTCGCGGATTCGTCGGGCAATCAATTGCGTATATTGAGAGCCAAAATCTATGATGAGTATTTTTTCGTTCACGATGCGAAAATAGTGGTTTATCTTTTAATCCCCTAAATTTGATGTAAATACTTGGTCTATCCCTCTATTCATGTGAATTATATCCTTTGGATTTATGCAATAAAAGAATAGAAAAAGGAAGATTTAAATTTAGAAATGTACTTTTATGCCAATAAAACAAGCGATTATGAGCAATTGGATTGAAAAAGACAATAAATTGACCAAAACTTTTGAATTTGGTGATTTTACAGAGGCATTTGCCTTTATGACAAGGGTGGCATTTTTAGCGGAAAAGCACAACCATCATCCCAATTGGAGCAATGTCTACAATACAGTGAATATAGCTTTGACGACGCATGATGCGGGCAATGTAGTGACGGAGAAGGATAGGAATTTGGCGGCGGAGATTGATCGAATCTAATAATCGAGCAAGTCGCGCGAATGTGGAATCTTTGAAATTGAATTATTTCTGTTGAAAGAACTGCAATAAATTTTAGTTTTGGGCTCTAATTTTAAAAGGATGCATCAGCTCGATACCATTTTTCAACATCAGAATAAAGCACAATTAGAGGCTTTTGAAGCGATGTTGAAGCATCAAAGTCCCATCATCGTTTACGGTGCAGGCAATTTAGGCAATAGAATCACGCGATTTCTTGTAGAAGAAAAGTTGAACGTATTATTTGTCTGTGATAAAAATACGGCTAAACACCATACAAAACTGCACGGCGTCGAAATCGTATCGATTGATTCCATCGATCAAGAGCTCAAAGAAAAGGCCATTTGGATTGTCGCCATTTGGTCCCCCATGCATTCCTATGTGGCAACAAAGACGGAAATCAGCGCAAAGGGGATTGTTCATATTTTCAATGCTGCCTATCTCTATCAGGTATATCCAGATAAGCTCTTGCCTTACTACCATTTTCAAACAGCCAACTATTTTATAGAGAATAGAAAACCCTTGGAACTAGTGTATTCTATGTGGGCTGATGAGGAGAGCAAGAGGCAATATGCCGCGCATTTGGATTGCAGAATTAATTTGAATTTCGAAGGACTGCCAAAAGCAGACGTTCCCAATCAATATTTTCAAGATGATATTTTTGGCTTGACATCACATGAAACCTTTGTGGATATTGGTTCTTATGATGGAGATACTTTTGCGGATTTCAGTCGAAGGACGAAACATCAATTTGCGAAGTATTTTGCATTGGAGCCAGACCCTGAGAACTTGAAGAAATTGACTGCAAAGGTCAATGAATTGGGAAGCGATGGCGTTGTTATTCTGCCATTGGCCATTGGGGATAAAAATGAAGTATTGAAATTTGAAGCTACGGGCGGTGGCGGCGCGGGCTTGAGCAATCAAGGCAATATTGAAGTAAATTGTACGACCATCGATGATTTGATGAAGGATGAAAGTCCTAGTTTTATCAAAATGGATATTGAAGGCGCAGAGATGAACGCTTTGATTGGCGGGTTGAAGACCATTGCCAAGCACCAGCCTATATTGGCGGTATGTATTTATCACTTGCCAGATGATTTGTGGACTTTGCCATTATTCATCAAGGAACATTTCCCTTTTTATCAGATATACTGCCGCACACATCAATTTGATGGATTGGATTTTGTCATGTATTGTGTACCGAAAAAATAATTTTATGAAACTATCTCATTATATTTTTCAGACGTTAAAGACCATGGATACGATACTGTATTCCTTGTCACAGGTGGAGGTGCAATGCATCTCAATGATTCTATTGGAAGGATAGAGGGTATGAAATATATCTGCAACCACCACGAACAAGCTTCCGCAATGGCGGCAGAGGGATATGCGCGCGTGGCGGGCAAACCAGCCATTCTCAATGTGACCACAGGGCCTGGAGGGATCAATGCCCTCAACGGGGTTTTTGGCGCATTTACAGATTCAATTCCGATGATTGTGATTGGCGGACAAGTGAAGCGCGAGACGATGTTGAGTAAATACCATATCGAGGGCTTGCGCCAATTGGGCGATCAAGAGGTGGAGATCATTCCGATGGTCAAGGGAATCACGAAATATGCGGTTACTGTGACAGATCCAAATACCATTAAATACCATTTGGAGAAAGCGATGTATATGGCAGTAAATGGCCGCCCTGGACCAGTTTGGTTGGAAATTCCAGTGGATGTTCAAGGGGCGCAAATCGAAGTGGATGCCATGGAGGGATTTACTCCATCTGCTTCAGAAAAGATCGATAATTCCAAGTTGAAAAGCGATGTCGCTCAAGTTATAGAGAAAATTAAAAGCGCTGAAAGACCTATATTTATTGGCTCTACGGGAGTCAAATTAGCGAAAGCTGGCGATGCATTGATTGAGACTTTAGCAAAAACAGGTTTGCCTGTCGTCTCAGCATGGGGGCATGATTTTATTCACCACGATCACCCGAATTATATTGGCAAGCAAGGTTCCATCGGCGATCGACCGGGAAACTTTGCCGTGCAAAATTCGGATTGTGTTATCATTATCGGAAGTCGCATGCCGATAAGACAAGTGAGTTATAATTGGGAGAATTTTGCGAGAGTCGCCTATAAAATTCAAGTGGATATCGACAAGGTGGAGATGACGAAACCCACGATTAAAATTGACCTTCCGCTCTGTTATGATGCAAAAGATTTTTTAGAGGAGATGAATCGTCAATTGACAGCCACCTCTTTTGATGCTTCAAAATACAAGACATGGTTGGAATGGTGTGTGGCTAGAAAAAATAGTTTTTCGATTGTATTGCCGCACCATAAGAAGCCCGAAAGACCAATCAACTCCTATCATTTCATCCATGAATTGCATCAAAAATTGACAGGCAATGATGTCATCGTCTGTGGAAATGCAACGGCATGTATTGTCACTTTCCAAACTTCTAAGGTCAAGAAAGGGCAGCATTTATTCAGCAATTCAGGTTCGGCATCGATGGGCTATGATTTGCCTGCGGCAATAGGCGCAGCGGCGGCAGACCCGACGAAACGCATTATATGCATGGCGGGAGATGGATCTATTCAGATGAATGTGCAGGAATTGCAGACCATCGTTTTACACCAGATGAATATCAAGATATTTGTATTGGACAATGAGGGTTATTTATCCATCAAACAAACGCAGAAGAATTTCTTTGGATTGTCCTTGGGAAGCAGTCCCGACAGCGGCGTGACCTGCCCAGATATGGCCAAAGTAGCTGCGGCATATGGGATTCCTTCATTTACCATCAAAGACTTTGATTTTGACAAACAATTGAATGAAGTATTGGCGATGAATGGCCCAGTATTGATCAATGTGATCTTAGATACGGAGCAAGGGTTTGAACCAAAATTGAGTTCAAAGCAATTGCCAGATGGGAAAATGGTCTCGGCGCCATTAGAGGATATGTTTCCTTTCTTACCTGAGGAGGAATTGAAAAAGAATATGTTGATTCCTATTATGAAATTTTAGAAATGAGCGCATATAACACGGTGATTTTTGATTTGGATGGTACAATTATCGATTCATTTCCAGGTATTCAGCATTCATTTGAAGTGGCCTATGAAAAGGCGCTTTCAAAGCCATGTTCCATCGATATTAAATCGCTGATTGGTCCGCCAATTGGGGATATATTCAAGAAAGTGACCCAAATTGAAGATGCCGTCATGGTGAATGCATTTGTGCAAGAGTTTCAAATGCAATACGATACGGAAGGGTATAAGCATTCCGTCATCTACGAAGGGTATGATGAAGTTTTTAGGTATCTGATGGATATGGGGATGGACCTGTACATCGCCACATATAAACGGGATCTTCCCACGCGATTGATTTTGGCGGAGAAGGATATGGAAAAGTACTTTCAGGGCGTTTATACGGTGGATATGCACGGCGAACGATTTCCCAATAAGTCTGCCATGGTAGAGGAATTGTTGCTGAAGAATGGCTTAAACCCTGATAATTGTCTATTTATTGGCGATACTTTGCACGATTGTATTGCATCAAAGGAAAATAATATTAAATTTGCGTTCGCTTCATTTGGCTATGGCTCCATGGAGGATGCCGAAATTGTATTAAAAAAACCATTAGATTTATTAAAATTTATATAGAATGAGCAAACCCAATCAAATATTCGATGGCTTGTTTGTGTTAGAATTAGCAAATAATCACCTAGGTGATGTCAATAGAGGCTTGAAGATGATTGAAGAGTTCTCTCAAGTTGTGCGATTTAACAATGTCAAGGCCTCAATTAAATTGCAGTTTAGAGATATCGATAGTTTTGTACATCCAGAGTACAAAGAGAGCAAGGACGTAAAATACATCAAGAAAACGACAGAGAAGAAGTTGACAAAAGGCGAATACAAAGCGCTCGTCGATAAAATCGTTCAGACGGGCTGTATTCCGATGTCTACGCCTTTCGATGAGGCTTCCGTAGATTTATGTCAAGAGTTCAATCTCCCCATCATTAAGATTGCCAGTTCAGATATCAATGATTGGCCTTTGATTGAGCGAATCGCCAAGACAAAAAAACCCGTTATTTTATCGAATGGTGGTTCTTCACAGAAAGATCAAGATGATGTGGTATCTTTTTTCTTGAATAGAGATATTCCGATTGCCCTCAATCACTGTGTATCCTTATATCCATCAGAAGATTCTGAATTGGAATTGAATCAAATTGATTTTCTCAAAAATAGATATCCAGATATCGTCATCGGTCAATCGACCCATGAATATCACGATTGGACGAATTCGATGATGATTGCCTATGCAAAAGGAGCGAGAACATTTGAAAGACATATCGATAGTCCAAAAGAAGGCTATGATATGCAAATCTATAATTCCACTTCTGATAAAATAGATATATGGTTTAAGGCATACCACAAAGCAGTGGAAATGTGTGGAGGATCCTCTAATCAAAAGAGGGTGGTATCTGATCGCGAAGTGAAGTATCTAGATGCCCTCGTGCGAGGTGTATATGCGAAAAAAGATATTCCAGCTGGTTTTGTGGTGACACAAGCCGAGTTTGATGAATATTTTTATTTGGCGGTTCCATTGCACAAAGGTCAGTTATCTGTTCGTGAAGTAAAGAATGGGGAAGTATTCATTTCTGAAGTGAAGAAAGATCAAAAAATCCTCATCGATTATATTGATTCCCCTTATGCAAAGATTGAATCGCTCAAAAAATTGATTTACAGTAGAGGAATTTAAATGAAAAAACTACAAAGGACATGTGCAATTTGTGGAAGTCAGCATGGCGAAGTATTGCATACGCAAAAGTTCATATTGCCTTCAACCTCCCCACTCCCAACAGAATACGATGTTGTTGCATGTGATACATGTTCTTTTTGTTTTGCAGACACAGCAGTTTCGCAGACTGTATACGATCAATATTACAACGACATGTCGAAATACGAGGATAGTTCTACCGCTACAGGTGGATCTGAATCGCCTTTTGATGTCGAGCGTTTTGAGAATATGGCGAATTTATTTGCCCATCAAATGAAGTCCAAACAGGCCTCTTTCATTGATATTGGCTGTGCGAATGGCGGATTGTTGAATGCCTTGAAATCGCATCAATTTACAAATTTAACTGGAATAGATATCGCGCCGAAATGCGTTGAAAACGTCAAAGTCCAAGGACATAATGCCTTTTACGGTGGGGTTTTTAATCTAGAAAATGTAGCGGGCAAAAAATATGATTTGATTTGTCTATCCCATGTGCTAGAGCATATCCGAGATGTAAAGGAAGCGGCGAGTCAATTGGATTCAATCTGTGAGGAAGGTGGAATGATTTATATCGAAGTGCCGGATGCATCGAGGTATGACCAATTTTTCATCGTTCCCTATTACTATTTCGATTGCGAACATATCAATCATTTCGATAAATTTTCATTAGCGAATTTATTTGGAAAATTGGGCTATGAGCCAGTTTATACGGATGAAAAAGTATTGATTCCCACACCGAATAATCCTTATCCCGTGCTCTCCATGATATTTAAAAGTGGGTGTAGCCAATACCAATTATGTCAAGAGTGCTGTTCCTGGGAGTATTCAGCGCTTTGTGAATGAATCAAAAAGCAAATTTGAATTCAAACAATTGTCAGAAGTAATCGATTCTAAAATGCCAGTGATTGTTTGGGGTGCTGGGCAATACACACTTCGAC
>JADJOU010000029.1 GCA_016713645.1 Bacteroidota bacterium | reverse complement strand
AAAATAGACAACTTTGTTTTAATTATTGACGAAATTAACAGAGCAAATGTTGGGAGTGTTTTGGAGAATTAATACAATGTTTAGATAGAAATTATAGCCTTAAGTAGTACTTAATTGGAGGTAAGAAGGAAACACTTAACATTCCCAAAAACCTGTTTATCATAGCGACAATGAACATCGATAGAACTCTTGGTTCTATAGATTTTGCATTACGTAGAAGATTCGATATTTACATCGCACCAAATGGGAAAATGCGCTACATTGATTCATAAACCAAAACAGAAAGCGGAATTTCATTGGCCGATTTACTAAAAAAATTAATACTCAACTTAAAAATACTCTAAAGGAATAATGAACTGAGAATCGGACAAACTGTTTTTTTAATGAATCTGTAAAATCTGCTGATTATTTTTACTGGTCAAATGAAAACCTAAGATTTGTTTAATTATAAAATTCTATCAATGATTGAAGATTATTGCAACAAGGAAGTAAACAAAGTAAAAATGAGGTTATAGGAGATGAATTAAAAACAGATTAACTTGGAGAAGCTTTTTTAAGTCTATATCTGAATATATTTCATGAAGATTATAGAATTTTTTAAAATGAAGCTATTTCATTGGATGATGATGACATTAAAGAACTTCTTCAGATAAAAGTCAGTCTCCAAATTTGCCATTTTTTGTTATTGAAAATAAATTAACAACAGAGAAGACTACACAATTGGTAAATTCAATTAAAAAGACATTAATTAGAATTAAACCCAGGCACAAAGTACTTAACTTGAATGCTTATTTTGAGATGCTTTGTATATAGACAACTAGAACTACAATCAATCAAAACAAGCTCATACTCAAATGAATGATCTTTTGGAGTTAATGGTTTGATTGAAAATTTATCGAAATTGTAACTGATTTATTAGGTTTTGGATTAACTGGCTCATTTGCCAAACAAGATCAAAGTTTAAGCCAAAAGGGAAAATAATTTTTCGGAATACAATAAAAAACTAATACCAATTGAAAGCCTAACATCAATAGACGATTATAAGATTGATAATCCTGCAAATCAAATCATCAAAACGCAATTTTAAAAATACAAGAATATACTAGATTAAATAAAAAGTAACTCGATACAGTCATACAATTTTAAATCATTTCGAGAATGTTTGAGACTACAAAAAGATTATTCTAATCTGAAACTTGATATACTGAATTTCATTCCTACTAATCCTTACTATTCAATTACTTTTGAATATGCTTTAAAAATAATATTGACTTCAAATTAGGATATTCCTTGAAGGTGGTGTACAATGGAATGTATTTGAAAATTCAAATGACACCTTTGAAAATGTATGCGGAAAATTTTGGAACGTGAGTTGACCATAAAATCAATAAGTGGGACAAACCCAAGAATTGCTGAAATCAATTGGAATCAACAAATAGGACAAAAAGCCTTCTCTTGAGATATAATTGATTTATTGATGGCAAGCACGTGCAGTATTTGACGTCAAGAACAAGTACTTTTCTCCAACAGAAAGTAATCCCAAGTGAACTTAACAAGCGTGGCAGATATTTACCAGCTATTATTTTATTCTACTCAATTAAAAACCGATATTTGTGATTTAATTTCCCGCGGATGACTTTTATGAACCTACTCCGTTAGATATTATGGGTATTGATATTAATTTTTTTTGATTTCTATCAATATGAATGCAGATTTTGAAAAGAGGAAAGATGGACTAATTAATAATGTAAAAGATTGTTTAAAATATAGGTAAGTTAATAATGAGATAAAAGTTTATTGATTTGTTTTCGTGGTATTGGAGGTTTTCGTCAAGCTTTTGACGATTTGGGTTGTGAGTGTGTTTTTCATCCGATATTGATAAGTATGCAAAGCACCTATGAGGCAATTTGGAGAGGTGCCTCATGGTGACATTACAAAAATACCAGCAAAAGAAATCCCCACATTTGATATTTTACCTAGGAGGTTTCCGTGCCAACCATTTAGTTCTTCGAAAGGAACGATTTGAAGACAAGACAAGAGGAACATTATTTTTCGATGTTGTAAGAATAATTAAACATCACAACCCAAAGATGTTTCTTTTGAAAACGTAAGAAAGGCTTAAAATCGCATAACTCAGGACAAACATTAAAAGTAATTGAGGATTCGTTAATTGCTTTAGGTTATAATATTAACTGGACAATTATTGATAGTTTAAAGTTTGGAGTTCCGCAAAAAGAGAACGTTGGTATTGTGTGGGATTTGATAAAGAAATAGAATTTGAATTTCCAAAGGGTAAAAACATTATACCCAAATTAAAAGACATTATTTCAAACGAATTCAATGATGATAAAAGTTTAAAATTAACTGAATTCGAAATTGCAAGAATTGATTATCATTTTAAATCAAATGAAATTACACTTAAGCACGACAATTCAAAATATGCTGCAAATACTAAAAAGGGGAAACACGGAATCTTTTCTTTTCAAAAAGCAGATGGTTCGCTAAGATTTCATGTCGGAGATGTAGCCAAGACACAAATTCAAGAGGCTTTTTATTCTTGTTTAGACACTTATGCATGTACTATAATTGCAAATCGTACACCTAAGTTATGGGATATAAAAAGAAAACTATCAGTCAGAGAAGCAGCAAGATTACAAGGGTTTCCTGACAAGTTTATTTTCCCCGTTTCAAATAATCAAGCTTATACAGTTAGGAAATTCCGTTGTTGTACGTGGTAATAAAAGCAATTGAGAAAAAGAATGCTTGAATCTTATCAAAAGACATAAAAAAAAAACTAAACTTATTTACTGAAAGTGTTGCTTAAACAGCGGTTTTGCAAAAGGCGTGTTCATTGGTTAAATTAACATTCTACCTCGCATCAACTTGGTGCTATGTTGACAATTTGAGCAAAAAACACGTTATTAAAGAGTCTGCTCGCAAAGAACTACAAATTCCACTACAAATCTGGAAACAAAACAAATATCAAGAGAATAGAACAAATTTTATTCGAATTATCAGTCAATCCTTTTGAAGGTATTGGGAAACCAGAAGCACTTAAACATGAATTAACTGAATTTTAGTCTAGAAGGATTAATAAAAAAGATAGATTGATTTATCAAGTGCATGAACACGAAATCATCGTGGTTGTCATTTCTGCCATGGGTCATTATGATTGACTCCCGAACTTGGACATAATGAAAATGGTTGGCCATATGACCAACCATTTTTAAAATTTAAGAGAATTGATTATTTCAACAATAACAATTCACTGTATTTAGGCAATGACCAAATACTGTCATCCACCATCATTTCAATTTTATCGCAACTATCTCTGATGATATCAAAGAATGGCTTAACGGTATCGCAATATGCTTTTGCTTGTTTGTTTGGATCTTCAATCTTATTTGCTTTTTGCGTGCTTCAATCATGCTCTCCACATTATTATACACCACTTGAATATGATTCGACAATTCTTGAATCAATTTCTCTTGTGCTTCAAATCCCTTTTTCATGCCCATAGCCTTCAATCCATTGACATTGGCTATCAAATTATTTTGGTATTTTACTGCATCTGGAATCACTCTATTGATGGCCATTTCACCCAATACACGCCCCTCTAATTGGATGCGCAAAGTATAGTTGTGGCAGAGAATATCGTATCTCGCTTCCAATTCGCGCTTATTGAAAACACCTGTTCGCACGAACAAATCTTGCGCCTTTGGTGTCATATAGAAATCAAGCGCTGGCGGAGTCGTCTTCACGTTAGATAAACCTCTCTTCTTCGCCTCTGCAGCCCATGCATCGCTGTAATTATCGCCTTCAAACAAGATTCTTCTTGACTCTTTGATATACGATTTCAATACGCGCATGATAGCTCCTTCCTGCTTCTCTCCTCCTTTTTCTTTCAACTTTTCGACATCCGCCTTGAATTTCACAAATTGATCTGCAACGATGGTAACAAATCCGCATTGTACAATTCATCGTATTTCTTATCACCCACTCTCTTTTCTATTTCATCTAAAACGGATGTGAGTGCAGAACCGATGAATACAGAAATAATAGCTGGTGGCGCTTCATTGGCTCCTAAACGATGATCATTCGAAGCGGAAGCAATTGCCGCTCTGATCAAATCAGCATGCTCATTGACTGCTTTGATTACATTGACAAAAGTGGTCAAGAACAATAAATTGTTTTTTGGTGTCTTGCCTGGTGAAAGCAAATTCTTGCCTGTATCCGTGCTCATACTCCAGTTATTGTGCTTACCGCTTCCATTTACGCCTTTAAATGGTTTCTCATAAAAGCACGCGCATCTTGTGTTTGCGCGCCACTCTATCCATGATGTCCATCAAGAGTTGATTGTGATCTACAGCGACATTCGCCTCTTCAAACATCGGCGCACATTCAAATTGATTGGGTGCTACTTCATTATGTCTAGTTCTAATAGGTATTCCCAATTTATGGCATTCCAATTCCAATTCAACCATAAAGTCAAAAACTCTATCAGGAATCGTTCCGAAATAGTGATCTTCCAATTGTTGTCCTTTAGCAGCTGTAGCGCCAATCAAGGTTCTGCCTGTAAATTGCAAATCTGGTCTCGCTTTGAATAAAGCCTCATCAATCAAGAAATATTCTTGTTCCCAACCCAAGGTAGAAGTGATTTTACTCACATTTTTATCAAAGTATTGCACTACTGGCAATACAGAACTCTCTAAATGTTGCAATGATTTCAACAAAGGAGCTTTATAATCAAGAGTCTCACCTGTATAAGAAATAAATATCGTCGGAATTGTCAAAGTCTTTTCGCTATTGTATTCAATGATAAAAGCAGGAGAAGAAGTATCCCAAGCAGTGTAACCTCTAGCTTCAAAGGTTTGTCGAATTCCCCCATTTGGAAAGCTCGATGCATCTGGTTCTTGCTGAACGAGCGCAGAAGCGGTGAATGACTCCATCGCTTTGCCATCAAAATTTGGGGTAAAGAAAGAATCGTGTTTCTCTGCAGTAGCGCCTGTCAAAGGTTGAAACCAATGCGTATATGATTTACATCCCTTGCTAATTGCCCAAGATTTCATTCCTGCAGCAATATGCTCTGCCGTATCGCGGTCAATTTTGGTTCCTGTTTTTAAGCAGTTTTTCCAATTTTCAAAAGCCTTAGAAGAGACAAATTTCTCCATAGTTGCTTCTGTGAAGACATTTTCTCCATAATAATCGGATACCTTATCGGATGGATTTGGCACTGAAATAGGACTTCTTTCGTTGGACAGTCGGCGAGAATCAATTCTATTTGACATATTTGGGTGGGTTTTTAAATTTAAAACTCCGCAAATATCTAATAATTTTCAAAAACGCCAAAATAAATATACATATAAATAAGTAACATATGTCACTTATTGGCAAGTTCTCGATACTTAAAGTAGGAAGAAAATACCGCAACAAGCAGCACCAAATAAGCCACAGAGCGATATCTGACGATAGTGCCAATATTGGGAACAATATAACCACACAAAATGATCACTATAAATGAAAAAGAAAGATTCCAGCATTTTTAACCGAATTCTTAAAGGGAATCATATATATATATAATAGTAATACAAAAAAGCCAAGGAGATTTTCTATTGAAATGACCAAGTCATACATACTTCGAACTTTAAATATTGTCGGTTGAATAAATCCATTGAGCAAGGTATTGTATATCGCATGAATTGGGGCTTGCAGAAAATGAAGAATTTCTAGAGAGGAATTGGCATTTTTCAAAAGTGCAAATTCCTGCTTTTTTTTGATGAGTATGGTCAATAGGCTTCTATCTAGGTGCAGAGGCAATATCAAAAGAATTAATATTAAAACAATGGCAAGCAAAACGATCTGCCTCAATCTCAATTCGGTATAATTGATTAGATAGTGCACAAATAGTCCTATGAGGAATGCCCATAAATAGACATCGCGCGCATAGACCATCATCATCAAGCCTATCGTCATGGTTATAAAGCCAAATAAATTTTCTTTTGACAAACCATAAAGCGCAATACCCACAGACAACAACAGGGTCTCCTTATGCATGCTTGCTGTCCAAAAGCTCTCATTGGGAATCAAAAAGCAGAGGAGCAAGAGTGCAATTAAATTCGCCTTTGATTGTATTCTTTGTTGGAAGAATTTGAACATTAAGAATTTCCCCATAAAACTCATCATGCCAAAAAACAGGCTAATTACATAGAGATTAGGGCTGCTCAAATAGATGATCAGCGCATAGATGCGAACGATGAAATAGTTGCTGATATTCCCCCAATGTCCCATGGAGTATATAGGTTCAGCAAGGTGATTGGGAATATTTGCACCACCAGAGCGCAGCAGTAAATCCAGGTATTGACTCAAGTCCTTCTTCAAGTATAGATTGATGATCAAGGCATCTAAATGAAAAGAGTGGATATCAGAGGCAGGCGGAAAAATGTGGATATGCGCGTAAATACTAAAGAATGCAATGCCGCATGTGGCAAAAAATAGCCCTAAAACGTACTTCTTAGAAATGAAAGATAGTTGAAAGAATTTGGATGAATAAATGAATAACCCAAATCCCAAGAGGTAGAAAATGTATATAGCAACTTCTTTCAAAGGGTTGTAAATATAAAAACTAATTTACGAACGACCAAGAAAAGTCGAATAGAAAAAGCTTAAGATGAAAATTAGCTTGAAATTAATTGGCTGGACAACCAGCATCATACCATGTCTTGAAAGCGTTGATATCCGCAACAGAAGCACCTGTAGGTGGCATCGTTTTCTTATCGTGAACCACTTCTTTGAGGTGATCTTTGTGACCAATAATACTAGATTCGTGATTAGAAGGGTCGTATAGCCATTGGCCAGCATCTGATTTTCCAGAAGCATGACAACTCGCACAATTGGCATCAAACCAAGGCTTCATCGTAGCATGGGTAAAGGCTGTACCTGAACTTGTCTTGCTACAAGAAGTGAGCACATAAGCAGCTGTAATAATAAGTGCTGAGAAGAGTAGAATCTTTTTCATGATATATCTTTTTTGTAAAGTTAATTTATTGTTTTGAAATTAGCAAAATTAAAATTCAATCATCTCTAATTTCATCAATGTAGATTCCTCTTTGCTCGTGCTAAAGAATCCCATAATTCCCCCTGAACCTTCTGCCACTTGTTCAGCTAGAGATCTAAAACTCTCTACCAACTTCTCTCTATAATGCTCATCAAGTTTTGCTAAAATAGGATTAATCTGAGCAATTTCATTGGTCAATTGTGCTTTTCTTCCAGCTGTATCCGCATCGTGATTTGAAATTGCTTGCTTTAATTTATCATTGAAATTCTCGCCAACCACTTCGTAAAAGTACTGCAAAGTAAAATGTGCGGTCTCTTTTCTAAAATGAGTCACTCTCGTTGCCCAATCCAATTCTCTCTCATCGCTTTTACCATCTGCTCCCGCAATCAATAGGGTAATTAAAACTGGAGCGTTTAATAGTTGCTGTCTCTCGATATCATTGAGTTTGTGTAATTGATTTTGCATAGGTATTTTTCTAAATGTGGTGCAAAAGTACTTTATTTTTTCTAAAGTTTTGAAGCTAAAAAAGAAATCAAAATACCTTGCATAAAAAAGGCCATTCAAACATATGAATGGCCCAAACTAAAAAAAATTATTAACTACTTCGCCCCTTGTATTTTAATTGATAGATTGAAGATATCCTCAATCATATGATCTCCCAACTTCTTGATATCAAAGAATTTACCCGAACCTGTTTTGATATTGTACAATGTTCTATCGACTGGGAAGGTCGATGTTATCGTGAACCCAAGGCTATCTTCAACGATGGTCACTGGGAATTTAATTGGATTTGTAATTCCTCTCATGGTTAAATCAGCACTCGCTTCATTATTCGCCACTGAATTAATTTTTAACATGGCAGTTGGGAATGAATCCACTGCAAAAAAATCGGTATTTAATAAATGACCCACCAATTTATGTTCTTGAACGCTATCTCCTGCTAAATCTGTTGCTCTAATCGTTTTCATATCTACTTCAGCCATTCCGCCTACGAGAACTCCTTCTGCAAAGGTCACTTCTGATTTAGAAATTTCAATGGTCCCATTGTGGCCGTGACCAACGCCTTTTGCTTCCCATTTTACTTCTCCTGTTGTGGCAAAGGTTCCAGTCAATTTTGCATTGGATGAACCCTCTTGAACTGGTTCAGAATTGCTTTTGCATGAGTAAATGAATGCTGCTACTGTTAAAGAAAGAAATAGTGATTTGATAATATTCATAAAATGTTTAGATAATGAACTAGCTAAACCAAATCAAAAAAATAAAAGTTCCCCATGGACTTATTTTTTTTCAATCTCCTCCCTGCCCAATTTTATCGCTTGCATATTGAGTATTTTTTTATCGACTAAATCGAATTTCAAGAGCGTCTGCATGCGATTAAATCCTTCATTCCCTGCAGCACCGGGATTCATCACCACCATATTCTCATATTGCATCTCGCATCACCCGCAGAATATGGGAATGACCGCAAATAAAGATATCGGGGATTTTGCTCTTTAAAATATTTCGCACCCGACTGGAGAATTTTGTGGGGTAACCGCCAATATGCGTCATCCAAATGCTGAATCCCTCGCATTCCCACCAAAGATCTTCGGGATAGATTTGCTAATCTCTTGTCCATCGATATTTCCATAGACAGCGCGAAAAGGTTTTCATTTGAGCCAATGCATTTGAAACGCTGAGGTTGCCGATATCGCCCGCATGCCATATTTCATCCACATCACTGAGAGGTGGTATGATACGCGGATCGAGATGCGCATGCGTATCTGAAAGTAGACAAATGCGCATACTTAATAGATATTCAAGATAAACGGCAATGACATTCTTATGCCTTGTAAATCTCTCATTGCATTGATTTCACGCAATGTCTTCAATTGTAATTTGCTCTCATCTTTTAACAAATAGCTATACATCATTTGACGCAGACTTGCCTCGCTAAAGCTCTCGAGGATAGCTTCTATACCCTCTTTATGTTTTGGAAAATACTCCGGAGATTCGACTTCTATTTTTGCCTCTTTACATGCAAAAGCGATAGCTGCATCGAGTCCGCCCAATTGATCGACCAATCCAATTTGCATAGCCTTCGTACCGCTCCATACGCGACCTTGAGCAATGCTGTCTATGTATTCAATATCTCTTTTTCTGCCCGCAGCGACCACTTGTTTGAAATCCATATAAATTTGATCAACGCGCTTTTGAAAGAATTGCGCCTCGTATTCATCAAATGGCTTGTTCACGCCAAGAACAGCATGCTGATTAATCTCCACTTCATCATAGGTAATGCCCAATTTGTTTTTAAAGAAATCTTGCATATTCGGAATCACCCCAAAAACACCGATAGAACCAGTGATTGTATTGGGTTGAGCAAAAATCTGCTTGGCATTCGCAGCGATATAATATCCACCAGACGCTGCCACATCCCCCATCGAAACGACCACCGGCTTTTTTGCTTTTAACAATTCCAACTCTCTCCACATCACATCGCTCGCGAGTGCGCTACCACCGCCAGAATTGATACGCAATACCACCGCTTTGATATCATTATTCTCTCTCAAATCTTTGAATACTTTTGCATAGCGGGACGAACCAATATTGTTCCTATCCCCTTTCCCATCGACGATATCGCCTTCTGCAATCACCACAGCAATTTTAGAAGTTTTTGGCTCAGCATCATTCGAAACAGCATCGAAATAGTTATTTAAACTCACCAATTTTATATCTTGGTCTGCAGCAATGCCAGATTCCTTTTTCAAAATTCCCTCTACTTCGTCTTGATATTTCAATCCATCGACAAAATGATAAGCCACGGCATCTTCAGGATTTGACAACATCATGCTATCCGTCAATTCACTCAAGCGATTCAATGGAATATTTCGAGCTGTTGAAATATTTTGCATGATGATGGAAGAGAAATCAGAGAGGTATTCCGTCATCTGCTGCTTATTGGGATCACTCATTTTATCATAGCGCAAAGGTTCTGTGGCACTTTTAAACTTACCCGCATAATAAATTTGGGTTTTGATTTCCAACTTATCCAACATCCCCTTCAAAAACATCATCTGACCACCAAAGCCTCTAAAATCAATACCTCCTTTCGGATTGAGGTAAATATTATCCGCAACTGATGCGAGATAATAGGATTTTTGAGTCCCTACTTCATCATAGGCAATGACGAATTTATTGGCTTTTTTAAAATCGATCAATTCATTGCGTATCGCTTCAATGGTCGCATAACCACATTGAATGCCCATGCCCAGTGGAATATATATCCCTTTAATTTTATCATCCGATTTTGCCGCTTTAATCGACGCCAATATCTCTTTCAAGCCAAGTTTTGGTTTGTCGAAATTAAAACTCATAGGTTCTGTTGTCACGCGCTCGTTGATCTCATAATTCAAATCCAATTTCAAAATAGAATTTGATTCAATACTCAGTCCCTCAGCGCTTTTCAAGGAATCAGAGCCAGCGGAAATTGCCATAGCAATTATAAGGGCGATGAATACACCAAAGAAGCAAAAAAGGGCTAAAAGGGCAGCAAAAAGGTCTTAAGAAAACTCCACATGAAAAATAAATTTTGAAGGACAAAAAAAGGGAATAAATTTACAGAGTTTTATTTAACAACCAATATTATTCATGAAAAAGGTTTATTTATTGATCGGATCCAATGTAGGCAATAGAACCAAGCATATGGAAAAGGCCCGTCAAATGATTGAGAGCAAAGTGGGGAAAATCACGAATAAATCTCGAATTTATGAAACAGAACCTTGGGGAGAAAAAGGATCAAGATGATTTTCTCAACCAAGCTGTAGAAGTGGAGAGCAAGCTCAAGCCTAAAGCAATCATGAAGCAAATAGCGGAAATTGAAGGCTTTATTGGACGCGAAGAGACTTTTAAATGGGGTCCGCGCGAGATCGATATCGATGTATTATTCTATGGTGAGGAGATGATTTCTGAGATGGATATCACCATTCCACATGCCTTTATACACGAGCGCAGATTTACCCTTATTCCGCTGAATGATATTTGTCCAGACCAATACCATCCTATCTTTGGCGCAACAGTCAAAGAATTGCTCGATATGTGTGAAGATGAGAGCGAAGTAAAATTGTATACTAAAGAATAAATCATCTTCGACTACAGGGACTGAGGTTCTATCATTTAACATTTTGCGCGATTCCCATTGATTCAATTCATGTATGCATTATTCATTCATCACTATAGAGGGAAATATCGGGGCGGGCAAAACGACCCTAGCTACTGCCGTTTCTAAGTTGATCGATGCGAATTTGATTTTAGAAGAATTTGCTGAAAATCCCTTTCTACCTAAGTTTTACGAACAACCAGAGAAGCACGCCTTTGCCTTGGAAATGTCTTTTATGGCTGCGCGGTTTCAACAATTGAGCGCCATTCAGACTGGTCAAAACCTATTCAATCAATACACCATCAGCGATTATGTGTTTTTCAAATCCCTCATATTCGCCTTCGGTGACGCTCAGTGAAGATGAGGCAACGCTCTATAAAAGCTTGTTCAATATCATTCAATCCAATTTGCCCCAACCTGAAATCCTGATCTACTTATATACGCCCACGGAGATATTATTGGACAATATCAAAAAACGCGGCAGAGCTTATGAACAAAACATTCAGGCGGATTATTTAAACAAAATCAATCAAACGTATTTTGACTTTTTCAAGCAAATCAACGATTACCCGATATTGATCATCAATACGGCGAATCGTCCATTTCTAGCGCCAGAATTTGTGCTTGATTTATTGAAGAAGGAATATGCTGTAGGTCTTCATTTTATTGAGCCTTAGGCAGTTTTCAATGCGAGCACGTAAGCAGAGAAGTCAGGTGCTTTGAATAGTGCAGAACCTGAGACAAGCACATCAGCGCCACCTTCAATCAATTGCTTTGAATTTTCTACACTCACGCCACCGTCTACTTGTATCGGAATATTAAAACCGCTTTTAGAAATTATATCTTTTGCGCAACGCACTTTTTCAAAGGTTGCCTCTATGAATTTCTGTCCACCGAAACCAGGAAATACTGACATGATAAGCAATAAATCGATATAGGAAAGGTAGGGTTCAATGACTTGAATATCGGTATCAGGATTCAATACCAAACCTGCGGACATGCCCAATTCCCTGATTTGAATCAAGTCTTGTTTTAAATTATTATTGCCCTCAAAATGGATGGTCAAGTGATTGGCGCCCATTTTCTTGAATTCACCGAAAAACTTCGAAGGATTCTCAATCATGAGATGGACGTCTATGAATTTATCGGTCAATGCCCTCAAAGCTTCTAAAACAGGAAAACCAAATGAAATATTCGGAACAGCAACCCCATCCATGACATCAAAATGCACCCATTCTGCCGCAGAATGATTGATGCGCCCCACTTTCCTCTCTAGATTTCTAAAATCTGCTGCGAGCAGAGATGGAGCAATGATGGTTTCTTGTTTCATGTTGACTTTATTCTTTTTTTTCTGATGTTATTAAGCAACGACCACTAAGAAATACTTCTTCTTTCCTATCTGCACAGAGTATATTGATTGTTCAATAAATCCTCTTTATTGATGATTTTATCGCTGCTTACTTTTTGTTTATTGATGCTGACGGCATTGTCTGTGACAGACCTACGCGCTTCATTATTGGAGCTTTGAATATTGGTCGCCTGAGTCAAGAAATATACATCCCAACCCTGATTCTATGGTCCGCAATAATTGGTGTTGGCAACCCCATCAAAAATTCAATTTCCATTGCATCATTTCATCGATAGAGGCATTGCCAAATAAGATATTCGATGCCTCGATGGCTCGGTCGTATTCCGCTTGACTATGCACCATCACGGTCATGGCCTTTGCCAATTCTTTTTGCAATATGCGCAAATGCGGTGCAAGGACATGTTCTGCCTCCAGCGCCATCAATTCCGACTCCGAATGCCAAGTGAATCGCTTCAATAGATTCATCACTTCATCATCGGCTCTATTCAAGAAAAATTGGTAAAATTTATAGGGTGAAGTCTTAGCAGGATCCAACCAGATCTGTTCGCCAGAGGCCGATTTGCCAAACTTGGTTCCATCTGCTCTTGTCACCAATGGACTCGTAATCGCATACGCTTTTCCATTGTCTATGCGGCGAATCAATTGCGTTCCGCGCGGCCATATTTCCCCATTGATCAGAGCCGCCCAATTGCAATTGCTGGTCAATGCAGGTCGCGCCCTGCACCAATTGGTAGGAAAATTCGGTGAAAGACAATCCGTTTCTAAGCGATTCTGCACAGAATCCTTTGCCAACATATAATTGACGGTGATGTGTTTGCCCACATCTCGGATAAAATCCAAGAAGGAGATATTCTTAAACCAATCGTAATTATTGACCAAAACGCCTCCATTGCTGCCTTTATCGAAATCGATGAATTTAGCCAATTGGCGCTTCTGCCCTTCTAGATTGTGTTGAATCAAGTCAAGAGATAGCAATTCGCGCTCGGCACTCTTCCCAGTAGGATCGCCTATCATGCCTGTCGCGCCGCCCATGAGTGCGATGGGTTTGTGACCGGCCTTTTGCAATCGACTCAATATCATAATCTGCTGAAAACTGCCGACATGGAGGGAATCTGCCGTTGGGTCAAAGCCAATATATCCCGTCGTTTTATTTTTTTCAAATACGCTTCAGTATCGGGCATGATATCCTGCAATAATCCACGCCATCTCATCTCTTGAACAAAGTCCATAATTACATTTTGGGTAAAAATAGAGAAATTAACGAATTTTAAAGGAGGATTTTCTTTCGAAAT
The DNA here is from genome assembly GCA_016713645.1 of Bacteroidota bacterium. Lineage (GTDB taxonomy): Bacteria > Bacteroidota > Bacteroidia > Chitinophagales > JADJOU01 > JADJOU01. The sequence goes on along the minus strand of JADJOU010000029.1, from coordinate 6,263 downwards.
GGAGTTTGGTTTTTGGTGTCTGGAGTTTGGGGGGATTTTGGAATTGCGATGTACGAGTTATTTTAAATCCCTACAAAGTGTAGTGGACGATTGGATTCAGTGGAATTAGGGGATTTGGGATTTAGCGAATTCGATTTTAAAAAAGTGAAAACAAATTGCTTTTGTGCATGACTATCTATACCGCCCAATTCGTCTCGAAACTTTGTCCTATCGTGTGGGCACAAATATTTCGATTATTGATAAAACACCATGAGACTTTTTTATATAAAATAAGTTTGGGATGATGAACATGCGTCAGCGATAGCACACTTCGCGTCTCTGATCCATAGGGTTTACAAAGCTTTGTCGTTAATTTAACAAGCGCATTTTTCCAAAAACGCTGAACCAAACGACATTAAAAAATGTGTACACACGATAATACACAGTGTAGGCGCAAACTCCACTTTTAAAATGACGATTGGATTTGGTGGAATTAGGGAATTTTGGATTTATTTTTCATTTTTAAGGAATTAATATTCATTTACATAACTAATGTATTGATTTACAAAACTCTAATATTCGTTTAGAGAACTAGACTATTCGATTACATAACTAGAGTATTCATTTACATAACTAAAGTATCGATTTACATAACTCGACTAGTATCTATATCCATAACTCGGCAATTGTATTCCATAATCCCAATATTCATTTCTATAAGTTCACAATTGATTTCAGTAAACTCGATATCCATTGCAAAAATGGGTTTGTGGAGATGGTTATGGAAATTGATAAATTGGGTTGCGAAATCGATGAAATTTGTATAGAAATTGATCAGCAGAACAGCGAAATGAACGATTGAAATGGTTCAAATAGTGAAATGGCTAGGCGAATAGACAAATGGTTTCCCCAAAAAAATGCAGGAAATAATTCAACCGCTCAAATTTCTAGTTCAATTAAAACTAGGAATGAGCAAACCGAGGCAAGGTCTGACGCAATTTGCCCTCGATGTGATTCAGCCAAAGAATTGGTTGTATCAGCCGAGAAAGGGCGTGTTAGTCGATCGAATAGGCATTCAATCCAAACAAGGGTATGCCCGATCGACTGCTGATTGGCCTCATAAGGGTTCAATGAAGTAAACACAAAATAACAGTTTGTGAAATAATACTATCTTTGAATGGAGTTAAATCCATAATCTAGCAAGATTGGGTGGGGTTGGATAGAATATCATCCTTATTAATAAGTTAGAAGTAAGTGGCGGGACAAATCCCCAAGACAAAGCATGGACAATGAAATAAATCCACAAGAATTAGTAGGACAGAATAGTTTACAAATATTTTCGGGACCGAGCCTTATGCGGAAAAGAGGTATTCCCGGACTTGGTTGTATTTTATATTGTTATCGAACTTGACGGGTCAGCGATACGACTTGGGCGCTCAACATTTAAATGGCTAAAGCCGACAATTTAATCGCAATTGAAAATGCGACATATCGGGAAAAATCATAAGAGTTATAAAGGACCCTGAAGAATATTATCAAGGCTCGTTAATACTGCTAGAAAGCAATTTTTGTTATAGAGCACGTAAGTTTAATGCGACCAATTGCAGTTGTTTGGTGATGATGAGGGTTGAATGCTTATGAATAAACATGGAAACCTCCACAACCTTAATCATGTGTTGGTTTTAAGCACGCATCTGTGCCCCCCCCGCAAGGACACCGTGTAATGACTGATTTCAGGAAGGATCATTCACAACTGCAATATAATTAGCAAGGCCTGAAATTCAAGCAAAAATAATACTGAAGTTGCTTAAAATATATGATTCTCGAGTATTTAAAAAGTTATCTATTCAGAAAATTCTATTATTTTTGAAATTACAACGGAGTTTTTTTTCGGGACTGTCGTTAACGACAACCTTAAAATTGATAATACTATTATCCTTTACTCAAAAAAAACTATTTTTACATATGAAATTAAAAGTAGGACTTATTGGATTTGGCAAGACAGGAAAAGCTGTTGCAAATGTCATTTTACAAAATCAAGAATTTTCCTTGGAGTGGGTTTTACGTCAAAGCACCCTGCTTGAAAACAGAAGTGTTCCTGAATTTTTAGGTATTGCCTCTGACGAACCAGGGAAAATATATTCGATGGCAACAACCAACCTCAATGATTTACTTGACGAACAACCTGTTGATTTTATCATTGACTTTTCATCCACCGAAGGAATTTACACTTATGGAAAAATTGCAAATAAGCGAAAAATTAAAATCATTTCAGCCATATCGCATTATACAGAAAAGGAAATTAAGTTTTTAAAAGAACTTTCAAAAACAAGTGTTGTGTTTTGGTCGCCAAATATTACATTGGGTGTAAATTATTTGCTTTTTGCTTCAAGATATTTGAAAAAAATAGCCCCATGGGTAGATATTGAAATTATTGAAGAACATTTTAAAGGAAAACAAGGGCTTTCAGGAACAGCAATAAAAATTGCTGATGCGTTGGAAATTAGTAAGGAAGAAATAAAAACCATTCGTGCAGGTGGAATAGTTGGGAAACACGAAGTAATATTCGGATTTCCATATCAAACTGTTCGACTTATACACGAAAGTATTTCAAGAGAAGCATTTGGAAACGGTGCATTATTTGTTGCTCAAAACCTCGTAAGCAAAAAAGCAGGACTATATAATTTTGAAGATGTTTTATTACCTTATTTCGCTTCTTAAATTTTGAAATTATAACCAAAGTTTTCCCCTACGCTCGTCTGAAGCCCGTGCCCTGAGCGCGCGAGACGAGAAGCATACTTTTTAAAGAATTCAATACAAATATTTAATCTCTCCAGTAAAATCAAGGTATATCTAACCCTTTCAAAACCATAATTCACGCATTTCCACTCTATACTACTCGTCCCTGAGCTGCAATGCTGAGCGACAGAAGATAAAGAGCATCGAGTTTGGGGGATTTTGGAATTACGAAATATGAGTTATTTTAAATCCCTACAAAGTGCAGTGGACGATTAAGTTTGGTGGAATTAGGGGATTTTGGATTTTCAATTTGGAATTTATTTTGCCTGCAACCGAACCAATTCAAAATGTATCCACTGCACTTTGTGCCTTGTCACAAAATAGTTTTGGATGTTTTGAATACGATTCAAAAAGAAAAAAATAAGTTAACAATTTAGTGACTATTTGTTCAAGCCCCGACATCAGATTCAAAATAGATTTGCGACCTTAAAAAGTGTTTATCCAAGGGTTGATATGACTGAAATTATTTTATCCATAATAGCGGGTTTGGTGTTGTTTCTATTTGCTGTCAGCAATTTATCTGAGACACTTAAAGCAGCTCTTGGCGACGGAGCCACCAATTCCATCAAAAAATTCACTTCAAATACCTTAAGCAGTCTAATAGTCGGGATAGTCGTCACGGCTATTTTAGATTCTTCTTCTGCCGTCATCATCATCACCATTGTACTGGTCAATTCAAATGTGCTCACATTCAAGCAAGCGATGGGCATCGTTTTAGGCGCAAACATAGGTACGACGGTGAGCAGTCAAATCATCGCGATGGACATTGGAAAATATTCTCCCATTTTTTTATTGGTGGGATTCATTCTGCTCATCATTGCCAAATCTGAAAAATTGAGCAATATTGGAAAAGTGATTTTGTATTTCGGGGTATTGTTCTTCGGGTTGTTTACCATGGAGAATGCTGTAGAACCTTTAAAGGATGAGGTCTTCTTCTCTGAATGGATGAAAAAAACAGAAAACCCAATGCTTGGCGCAATAACAGGTGCCATTGTCACTTTAGTCATACAATCTTCCTCCGCAACAGTAGGCATGGCCATCATCTTAGCCAAGAAAGGCTTTTTAAGTTTGATTGGAGGTATTGCCATCATGTTTGGTGCAGAATTGGGCACTTGCAGCGACACGTTGCTCGCTACCATCAAAGGGAATCGACAAGCATTGAAAACAGGTCTTTTCCACGTGACCTTCAATTTATTATCGATCATCATTGGGCTTATTCTATTTTATCCATTTGTAGCATTGGTAGAAAAAATAAGTGTTGGTGCCTCTATTGAAAGAACCTTAGCCAATGCGCATATGATATTTAATATTTTAGGCGTGCTCGTTTTTGTATGGACCATTCCAAGTTTTGAAAAAATACTGAATCGCTTATTGCCGGATAAGGCGGTTGAATAATCTCCCCGGGGGGGGGGGGGGGGGGGCGGGGCGCTCTTCCCGCGGGCCCCGGGGGGGCCCGCCGCGCGCGATATCCCCCCCGGGGCCGGGGCGGCCGGGTTTCCCGGGCCCCCGGTGATTGAATCCAAGAGATTCTTGCGGTAGATTGATTTGATTAGCCGATGCTCCCCTCCACATAGCCCAGCGCATTCACTTTCGTCAAGGCTACAGATAAGATTTGATTGACAGCATCTTCATTGAAAGGCATTCTCACGCGAATATAATTCTCGGTATAGCCATTCATAAACCCATTGTCATTTTCATGCTCAAATAAGACAGATTGTGTGGTTCCAATAAATTGCTCATAAAATGCCCGCTTCTTTTTCTCTGAGAGTATTCTCAATCGAGCATTGCGCTCTCTTCTCACTTCAACAGGCACGATGGGCTCTATCTTCAATGCCCTTGTATTCGTTCGCTCAGAATAGGTAAAAACATGTAAATAGGATATGTCCAAAGAATGAATGAATTGATACGTCGCTTCGAAATCTTCCTCCGTCTCACCCGGAAATCCTACGATGACATCTTACGCCAATACATGCATGGGGAATGGTTTTACGAATAAATTCTATGCGCTGTTGATATAATGCGGTATCGTATTTTCGATGCATCAATTGCAAGATCTTATCGCTTCCGCTCTGCAGTGGAATATGAAAATGCGGCATCCATCGATTTGAATGTGCCACAAAATCGATAATTCCCTCTGTCAATAAATTGGGTTCAATGGAGGATATTCTCCATCGCTTCACTTCATCAATCTTTTCCAATGCTTGAATCAAATCAAAAAATGACTCCTCTCTCCTAGTCTTTCCATCATTGGATTTTCCAAAATCACCTGTATTTACCCCTGTGATGACAATCTCTTTGACGCCAGTCGCAGCGGCTTTTTTCGCCTCAACAATGGTTTGTTCAATCGTCGCACTTCGGCTCTTTCCACGCGCCATCGGAATAGTACAAAAGGTGCAGAAATAATCACAGCCATCTTGCACTTTTAGAAATGTGCGCGTTCTATCTCCTGCACTGAAAGCGGGTTGGAAAGAATCCAATTCTTTATAGTCTGTATTGAATACCAGTGTTTCTGTCTGCTCTGTGAGTTTGAGTATGTGTTCGTCTAGTTTAAACTTATCAGCAGCACCCAATACCATTGAAACGCCTTCAATGGAGCAATCTCCTGCGGTTTTAATGGCATAGCAGCCCCATGATAACCACCTTGGATTCTGGTGCCCTGCGCTTGATCTGCCGAACGATGTATTTGCACTCCTTATCGGCATTCTCTGTAACGCTGCAGGTATTGATGATATAGTAATCGGCTACATCCGTGAATTCGACTTTTTGATAGCCGACATCCTCCATGATTTTAGCGACAGAACTCGTTTCTGAAAAATTGAGTTTGCAACCCAAGGTATGATATGCTATGCGTCGATTGTAGTACAAAGCAGGCGATTAATTATCTAGTTTTTCTGGCCTCATCTGAGGAAATAAAAGCACTTCCTGAATGGAAGCTTGATTGGTCAAAAACATCACCAATCTATCTATTCCAATACCCAATCCAGACGTCGGTGGCATGCCGTATTCCAAAGCGCGCAAGAAGTCGTGGTCAATATGCATGGCTTCATCATCTCTTTATCAGCCAATTTTAATTGGTCTTCGAATCGCTCTCTTTGGTCTAATGGGTCATTCAATTCCGAATAGGCATTGGCAATTTCCTTGCCATTGATCATCAATTCAAAACGCTCAGTTAGATTGGGGTTGGTGCGATGTTTCTTGCATAGCGGCGACATCTCAATCGGATAATCGATGATGAATGTCGGTTGAATACAATGTCCTTCACATTTTTCTCCAAATATTTTATCCGATGAGTTTTGCCCATGGTATTATCAATGGGAATGCGCAATTCTTTGAACATTTTGATCGCCTCTTCATCCATATTGGATATATCATACCCCGTATGTTCTTTGATGCTGTCATACATGGAAATGCGCTTGTACGGCGCTTTATAATCGATGATTTTATCTCCTAAAGTGACTTTGGTTGTACCATGAACGGCCTTGACC
>JADJOU010000028.1 GCA_016713645.1 Bacteroidota bacterium | reverse complement strand
AGTATCGGCAATACGAATGCTGCTATGAATCTTCCAAGCGGTAAATACATCCTCACCATCAGAGATTCCAATCAATGCCAGCACATCGATACCATGGAAGTCCTCTCACCTCCTGTGATTCAACAAACTGCTACCATTGTTCCTGCGCGGTGCTTTAATGCAGCCAATGGAAAAATATCGGTCAATACGACTGGTGGTATTCCGCCCTATACCTATCTCTGGAGCAATGGTTCCACTGCGGATAGCGCTGTTGGGCTTCTTGCGGGAACTTATTATTTGACCACTAGAGATTCGAATCTCTGCATGCGACTCGATACATTTAGTTTAACTCAACCCAATGCCTTAAATATTTTGTTTAATAATACCCCTGCCCGCTGTTATCAAACTGCGACAGGAAAGTCCATTGCCCTGCCCTCAGGTGGAATAAGTCCATATACTTTTGTATGGAGCAATGGCAGTCTTGTCGACAGTATTCAATCTGTTTTCAGCGGGAATTATTCTTTGACCATTACAGATTCCAATGGATGCATGGCCATTAAAAATACATTGATTGCGCAAGCCCCTGAAATACAGATTGTCTTTGATTCCATTCCACCTTTTTGTAAAAATGGAAACAATGGTCAGCTCATCGCCCATGTTCGAGATGCTGTATTCCCTTGGACCTATATATGGAATACCCTACCCGTGCAGACCGATTCCACAGCCAATGGATTGGTAGCGGGGAATTATTCGCTCACCGTAACAGATGCCAATTTCTGTATTCGAACAGCCACAGCCCGAGTGCCTGCCAATACGCAGGGAATTAAAGCCATTATCCTAGAAAAAAACAATACGACTTGTGCCGATAGAAGTGATGGCAGCATTCGTGCCAAGGGTATAGATGGCAAGCCCCCTTATGCTTATGCTTGGAGCAATGGAAGCATGGATTCCTTGCTAATCAATGCTGCTCCCGCTGTATTGTATTCATTGACCATTACCGATATGAATGCTTGTTCGGATTCTATCTCAGCGTCCATACAAAGTCCATTGAAATTTGAAATCGACACCCTTTTCAAAGCCGATATATCTTGCCCTGGACTCGCAGATGGGAATATCAAAGCGCTTGCCAAAGGCGGTACAGCGGACAATAGCGGTTTGTTTCAATGGTCACTCGACAGCATCAACTTCCAAACCAATCGCATCTTCTCTCCACTCAAGGCGGGAAAATATATCTTGTACGCAAAAGACAAAAACCAATGTACCACTTCAAGTGCCTTTGAAATAAAAGAACCCGAGGCATTGAATATCATCATCCAACCCAAAGATACCACTGTCCTGCTCGGTGAGATGGTTCAGTTGAAAGTGGAATTATACACCGCCTCAGGCATATTGCCCCCGAATCTTCGCTACCAATGGACGCCCACAGATGGATTGTCTTGCACTAAATGTCTAGAGCCTTTGGTGGGTATTTATCGCTCAGAGACTTTTACCTTAGAAGTGAAATACCTCGAACAGTGCATCGCCAAAGAATATACCAAGATCAATATCGACAATCCCTATCAAGTCTTTATTCCCAATGCATTTACCCCCAATGGAAATGGGGTCAATGATACATGGCTGGTCTATGGCAAAGGCGTTGAATCCCTTTCTATGCTCGTCTTCAATCGGTGGGGAGAAAAAGTCTTTGAATCTCAACAACAGAGCCAGGGTTGGGATGGATATTACCATGGAGAAATAGCGCAAGCGGGGGTGTATACCTATGCCATTGAAATTATTTATTTTGACAAAAGGGTGGAGAAGAGACGTGGGTCGGTTACGCTGTTGAAATAAAAGGAATTACGATTGACCAATGCTGAAACTTTTCACATTCAACTTATAAATAGATTCATCCTTGTTCTGAGAATATCAATTGCATATGCGATAAAGGGTAGAAGTAAGGATGGAAGAAAAAAAATAGGGTATTCAAACACTATGTTAGGGCATATACATTATAAACGAATATTAAAGCAGCTATGCATAAAAGCATCGCAGATCGCGTCATACATGATTTGCGAAGACATGTTTGCTGCATTAAAAAGGGAACCAAGCTCTCTCGCTCTAGGCCGACAAGACTCGAGCACCAGAATAGCTTGGTCTCCTCCCACCTATGTATTTCACAGGCTTCGTCTAGTTTTAAAAATCCAAGACTTCACAAAAATACAATAAATTCCCTAGATGCGGCTGAGGTCTTCGCATTAAGGATGGGGATAATCAAGCACTTCAAATGAAATTATTTGTCTGACTTGCATTTAATTAAAACACAAGTAAATATTGCTTGTGAACTAAATAAAAAAACAATGAAAAATATAATTATTATACCTATATTTATTATGATGAATATTATCATGATAAATGCACAAACGACTATGTTCGAACAAAATGGTAACCTGACATATTCCACTGGAATAGCTGCTGGAAACATCATAGGTTTGGAGGGGTCAATTGTGAATCCGTCAACGCTATTGTCTTTTGACGCAGCAAACACCCCTTATACCAAAATAGCTGCCTCTTATGCCCACATATCAAATCAGGGACAAAATTATGCTTATTATGCGGCAATTGACAATACTGCCAATTCTATATTGACCTTCCCCTTGACCCCGCCAATGCCCATATATACTGTGCCAGCCAATCAACATCGCTTCTTTGACTACTATACTGCGGGGTCTGGCAACAATCCAAATGATCAGCGTTTTTTGAGCATTAAACCCAGTGATCCTGCCATAGCTAATTCAACACTAATGGCTGGAAAATCTGGCGATAAGGGATTTATACAAGAAATGACAGGAGTACATGCAGTGAGTTTTGTCAAAGAAATCATACCATCTTTTGCCAATCCTGGTGATAATATATATGTTACGGATGCGCTATTTTTAGATGACCCCAATGGCGATAAATACTATGGCGTAGGATTTATTCTTCAGGCATGCGATGCGCTGCCACAGGGATTCATTTTTAAATACGATTCGCCAACCAATAACATTCAATTTAAAATTATGCCCAATGCCAAACCTGAAAAAATTGTACAAGTGAACAATGGCGATTTTGTAATTACGGGTGCATTGTATATTCCTAATGTCCTCAATTCTAAAGGCCTTGTGGTGCAAATTGATAGAGGCATGAATATTTTATTCGATTTATCCATACGTGGAACTACTGCCAATACTTTGGCAAATGGCCCATTGAGCAGTAATTATGGTTATGGCTATGATATTCATGCAACTGGAGCAGTCATGGATGGAGGTAATAATTTTTTATACGTCAGTTTTGATTATGGCTATAATGATTACAATGCTGGTCTGATGGTTTACGATTATGGGTCGAGTACTGCCAATTTTATGCCTATTGGACATCACTCAATCAAACGCATAATATTGAATACAAAGCACCCTATCTATATCTCAGTGGTACCTATGAGCGCTATTCTCCTCCTCCAGGCGGATTTCCTTTTTTGCTTAAAGGCCAAGTGCCCTATATGCAGAAAATAGACCCTAATGCTGGATTCGCTTCAGATGTCACGGTATATAATATCGGCAATCAATACTACGATATAGACAAGAGCACGACCAATTATCAATGCTTTTACAATTTTGATCCTGCAGGTACTTGGTCAAGTATTTATCCGCCTACAACACCACTTTTTCACACACCAAATTTTCTTTATGTCGATGGAGGAAGTATCGTACATGGTATCAATTCCCCAGTAAAAGATAAACCGCATAGCAGTTGGGGAGGGGAATTCAATATGGAATTTGTTGATAGATCTAATTGTATGTTTTTAAATGACAATTTAGGAACCCCAGAAGATATCACTCAATATTTTGAAATCGCGGAAATGATTGAGATAAATGATGAGACTGGCACAATTGCTAATTTAGCATATACCATGTATAACTCCGCTCCCACTGGTAGCGATGAAAATTGTCAAGATGATTGGACGAATAGACATGCCACCGCCATGGGAACAGGAGATGATTTCAAAAAAAATCCTGAAATCGATATAGCAATCCCCAAGGCGAGGCTCGGGAAATTTCGATTGTCAGATGCCGGCAAGACAGTCTATCCAAATCTCGTCAATCAAAATGAAGCCATTCATATCGATGGAATGGAATCAGATACTAAAGTACAAATTTTAAGTCTTGAAGGTAAAGTAATCAAGAATGATTTACTTATAACTAAAGGAAATCATTCAGCACAATTGAATCAAAATTTAGGGTCTGGAATGTACATTATCAACTTAACCAATTTGAATAGTTTACAAACCTCATCGCATAAAATTTTAGTAAAATAATGCATAACCAAATGGTAGGGCAGTTTTATCTGCTCTATCATTTTATATTATATTATGAAACATTTACTCACTATATTTTTGTTGCTATGCTGGCAATTAGGATATTCTATTGGATCTAAAGGGCTAACTATTACTTATAAATGTTTAGATTCGACGAAAAAAATCTATTTTGTACATTATCAATCTTTTATTGGCTGTAAGGCAGTAAATTCATACTCTTACTTAAACAATACTTCTTTAATTTCTTTAATAAGCTACCCATATTTTCAGTCATTTCAATTGACAAATTTATTTCGCCAAAAACCTGTTTTAGATGTGCTAGATAGTATTAATACAATGCCTGAATGCAATGGGATAAAACTCGGTTGTCCATTTTGGAATGAAGAATATGGAAATAAAAAGGTAAGTATTTCAAAAAATATTAAAATTTCGGATACATTGTTTCATCATTACTTTTTTAATTGGTCTGGTCTCTATAGATACACAATAAAAAATCTACCCTATGTTCAAGGTCCTATCTATGTTTCCTATTTCCGAACAGATATTCGACCTTATAATAATTCTGCTATTCCGATAGGGAAAGAAATGCCCTTTTTTTGTATCAATAAAAAATTGAAATATTCTTTCACCTGTAAAGATGAAGATGGAGATTCTTTGACTTATGAACTTGTATCCGCAAGGCATAATAATGGAGGTTTTACGCTATTCAATACTCCTTATCTCAATGGGACCAGCCCTACCCATCCTACGATCGATTGTGGTTTTCATTTTGATCAGAAAACGGGAGTCTATAAATTTGTTCCGACGGAAAAAGGCGTCTATGCCATCACGGTCAAAGTATCGGAATACCGCGGAGATTCACTCATGGCCTATAATATTCGCGAAGAACAATTCAATGTCTATGACACCCTCAATTGTTTCAATGCCTCTATCAAAAATATAAGCACAACCGCTTGTCCCATTGCTACCAACCACTCCACCACCTATGATAGTTTTGGCTGTTATGTCGATACCGTTAAAAATTTCGATTTTACATTTTGTCAACAAAACAATATCGTCCTCGATATTCAAGTTTCTAATCCCGATTCCGCCCAAATGACCTTTAAAGATTATACAGGCATTGGCACCATCACTGATCTGGACGTCGATAAAACGCAAGTCATTCGGAATTTCAGACTCACTATTCTCAATCCCAAACCCGGGAAATACAATTGTGAAATGCTCTTCAAAGGTTGCTTTTCCAATGATGTAACCACGGCATTTAAAATCAATATCCTCGCCAATCCAAAGGTCGAGCGAGATAGTTTTTTCTATTGCACCGCTGGTGACCCTGTAAAAATAAGCATTAAAGATATCCCCCTCAATACCAAAGTCAAATGGAATCACACCAAATACATTCAAAGTTTTAATGCCGATAGCAGCATCGCCCTATTCAAAACAGCAGTGGACACTTCTTATATCCTCACCTATTCAATACCCGGGAATACCTGTTCTAGCTGCAATTACAAGGATACCATCTTTGTGAAAAATGTCCCTAATTTCACCTATTCCATCGACAAGAAAAATATCCATCAGTGTATCAATGTATACACCCCTATCGCAATTTCCCCTGCTCTATCGGGCAGTCCTTATACATATCAATGGAGTCCATCTGATGGCTTATACCAGCCCATCACACTTGTGCCCAATGCCGCGTTAAGCAACCCTCTCATCCATCCTCTATCCAATAAAATATATACTGTGCGCATGACCTCTGCCTTGGGTTGCAATATCACCGACACAATCAATGTTACGGTGGTAGATTCCGTGCCCGTCAATGCTATCGGCTATTACAAGCCCATCGTTTGTCCTTGTGACACGAGCAGTTTGGCCACACAAACTTCATTCAATCAATGCGAACCTGCGCTATATGCTTTACATGGGATTAGTTATATTAGTTCGACGGTTTCTCTACCCAATGCCTCTTCTCCTTCTGTATTTCATAAGTTAGGCAATGATGCCAAATACAAAATCCTCTATAAAAACTTTTTCTTGACAGCAGGCGGTGTCGCTGGGAAAACTCTCAAGAGCATTTCTTTTCTATCGAATGTATTAGATACCCTCAATATATTCAATGATATTAAAATCAGGGTCGGCTGTACATACTCTGATACGATCAATGATCAAGATAGTCTCTATCCATTCTATGAAGATTTTGCTTATTCTTTTGTCAAAGGATGGAATGAATTTGTCTCGAACAAAAATTCTTACAATATCGGGTATGACGCCAATTTATTGGTGGAGATCTCCTATAAAAATGCCTTAGGAATGTCTGGTCCAGAGCTCATGGCTTACAATACGGGTTATAATTGCGTCAATCGAGATACCATGCCTGGAGCCTATTCCAGAAATACCCTTAGTCCATTCTCCGATGCATTGCCACACATGAAATGCAGTATAGGAACTATGCCTGCAAATACTTATACCTATACTTGGTTGCCTTCATCCATCATCACCAATAATAGCTCGGCGAATGCCTTTGCCACCCTCTGCAATCCCACCAATATTGTCTTGCAAACTGTCAATGGAATTTGCATGAATACAGATACTGTTCCTATCAGCATTGATACGACCTTAAAAGTCATCGCTCGAAAGGATACTTTTATCTGCCCCAATTCGCCTTTGAAATTGACCAGTCAGTTTTTGGGTCAGCCATTGCCCAGCCAATCTTTTAGTTTCAAATGGACTTCTTTTCCCAAAGACAGCAGTTTAAAGGATAGCTTTTTTCAAAATCCAACAGTGTATCCGCATCAAACCACCACTTATATCGTGCGCATGAGTGGAGGACTTTGTTTCAAATATGATACGGTGATCGTATCTGTGGGGAAACAGGTGATGCTCAACTTGCAAAAGACCGATCCCACATGCAATACATCCAATGGAAAAATCAAAGTGATTGCCAGTGGAAATACCCCCTATACCTATGCTTGGAGCAGCGGAGAGGTCATCGATAGCATCATAAATAAATCGAGTGGGACTTTCAGTGTCGTGGTAAAAACCAATGAAAATTGTTCTTTTTATGATACGGTGCTTCTTAACAATATCAACAAAACCCTCACCCTCGCCTCTTCTCAAAAAGACAATGGCTGTTTTGGCGATAGTGCGGGTTCGATCAAAGTAACAGTGACGAGTGGCGAGTTGGGGCCATTTAGGTATGATTGGACACCAGTCAATATCAATCGAGATAGTATTTATGGATTGGCTGAGGGTAATTATTCTATTGCGGTTTACGATACCAATTCGGTTGTAGTGGCCTTAAAAATATATCTATTGCGCAACCTATCATTCTATCAAATATTGCCTCTATCAAAAATGCTCGATGTTTTAATTCTTCTGATGGCTCCATCGTAGCTTCTGTCGGCGGAGGCACTGCGCCCTATATCTATTCTTGGAACATTCCAAGTATCGGCAATACGAATGCTGCTATGAATCTTCCAAGCGGTAAATACAGCCTCACCATCAGAGATTCCAATCAATGCCAGCACATCGATACCATGGAAGTCCTCTCACCTCCTGTGATTCAACAAACTGCTACCATTGTATACATTTAGTTTAACTCAACCCAATGCCTTAAATATTTTGTTTAATAATACCCCTGCCCGCTGTTATCAAACTGCGACAGGAAAGTCCATTGCCCTGCCCTCAGGTGGAATAAGTCCATATACTTTTGTATGGAGCAATGGCAGTCTTGTCGACAGTATTCAATCTGTTTTCAGCGGGAATTATTCTTTGACCATTACAGATTCCAATGGATGCATGGCTACTAAAAATACATTGATTGCACAAGCCAAAGAAATTCAAATTGAGTTCGATTCAATAGCTCCTTTTTGTAAAAATGGCAACAATGGTCAGCTCATCGCCCATGTTAATGATGCTGTATCCCCTTGGACCTATGTATGGAATACCCTTCCCGCACAGACCGATTCCATCGCCAATGGATTGGTGGCGGGAAATTATTCACTCACCGTAACAGATGCCAATTTCTGTATTCGAACAGCTACAGGCAGAGTGCCTGCAAATACACAAGGGTTGAAAGCCATTATCCTTGAAAAAAACAATACGACTTGTGCCAATAGAAGTGATGGCAGTATTCGCGCCAAGGGGATAGATGGCAAGCCCCCTTATGCTTATGCATGGAGCAATGGAAGCATGGATTCCTTTTTAATCAATGCTGCACCGACTGTTTTGTATTCATTGACCATTACCGATATGAATGCTTGTTCGGATTCTATCTCAGCGACCATCCAAAGTCCATTGAAATTTGAAATCGATACCCTATTCAAAGCAGATGTTTCTTGTCCTGGACTTGCAGATGGAAATATCAAAGCGCTTGCCAAAGGCGGTACAGCGGACAATAGCGGTTTGTTTCAATGGTCACTCGACAGCATCAACTTCCAAACCAATCGCATCTTCTCTCCACTCAAGGCGGGAAAATATATCTTGTACGCAAAAGACAAAAACCAATGTACCACTTCAAGAGCCTTTGAAATAAAAGAACCCGAGGCATTGAATATCATCATCCAACCCAAAGATACCACTGTCCTGCTCGGTGAGATGGTTCAGTTGAAAGTGGAATTATACACCGCCTCAGGCATATTGCCCCCGAATCTTCGCTACCAATGGACGCCCACAGATGGATTGTCTTGCACTAAATGTCTAGAGCCTTTGGTGGGTATTTATCGCTCAGAGACTTTTACCTTAGAAGTGAAATACCTCGAACAGTGCATCGCCAAAGAATATACCAAGATCAATATCGACAATCCCTATCAAGTCTTTATTCCCAATGCATTTACCCCAATGGAAATGGGGTCAATGATACATGGCTGGTCTATGGCAAAGGCGTTGAATCCCTTTCTATGCTCGTCTTCAATCGGTGGGGAGAAAAAGTCTTTGAATCCCATCAACAGAGCCAGGGCTGGGATGGATATTACCATGGGGAAATAGCACCAGCGGGGGTTTACACCTATGCCATTGAAATTATTTATTTTGACAAAAGGGTGGAGAAGAGGAATGGATCGGTTACTTTGTTGAAATAAAAAAGAATATCAAATAAGCCTCTCCCCGACCCTCTCCAAAGGAAAGGGAGTTACATCAGTGGGATATGCCTCTCCCTGACCCTCTCCAAAGGAAAGGGAGTTAGTTCGGTGGAATTAGAGATTCCAAAATTAACATCGTAAAAACACGCGTCAGCAATTTCCCCCTTCGGGGGTTAGGGGGCCAATTAACATTGTCGTTTCGGTCGGTGGGGACAATTCCTGAAAACACAATTCCACTGAATCCCCCAGACACCATACTCCAGACACCAGACTCCTCTTTTGGATGTATGATTTAAGTATGGTAATTCCAATAATGCTCCAGAAAACAGACACCAGACTCCAGACACCAGACTCCAGACTCCAGACACCATTTTGAATTAGGTATTCCAATCAAAGCACTTTATTTCTTAATAAAAATCATCTCCTCAATGGTTCCAGAGCGGTTGAGGGAGAGATGTAGTGTATCGGGAACGATTTTTTCTATTTTGGTCATGATGCGCGAATCGCCATCAGCGGTTGTATGCAAATATCCATCTTCTACATAAAAACTCCCCTTCTGAGGACCATTGTCAATGGAGCCAGTATAAGTATCGTTGTCTTTGAAATTAAAAAAGGTATGTGCCACATCATAATCTGTCTGCTTTCCCTCACTCGTCCAAGAAACGCACTGCCATTCGCCATAGAGCTTCTTTGATGGGTTGAGAAAATCACAAGAGCATAAAAATATCAAAACAAAGGTGATAGGAAATAGATAGCGCATAGGACAAATTTTAGTGAATGTAATTCTAATTTATGAATCGACTCAATTTCTTTTGCGACCTTATGCTTGTTTATTCTCCACAAACAAATAATACGCTGTTCTTCGGTTCCATTGAAATTGCTTCTTTTTCCCTTAAAACAACCTGGTGGGACTCGATTCACTTACTTTAACTTTTTCATAGACACCTTTCTTCGTCAATACAACGATAGGCATTTCAAATCCAACCACATCCGTTTCCCATTGCATAGAAACGTCAAAGGTCTTGCCTTTAATTTTTGTCAGTGAATATTTCAATTTTGGCGGTGAGGGATATTTCAAATACTGCTCAAATATCTTAGTAAAATCCCTGCCGCTGCGCTGATTAAAATAATTCAGCACATCACTATATCCTATGGTCTTATGGTGAAAGGCCACCGTATTCATATCGTAGAGAATGCTCCACCAAAGGGAATCATGGTCGATGATATGTCTGAGCGTATTGAGAAACAAACTCCCTTTGGAATACATATCGCCCGCTCCTTCTTCATTAACGCCATATATACCAACCATGGGCGCTTTATTGCCAATGCGCTCGAATTTTGAATTGATATAATCCACGGCTTTTTCTTTGCCGTAATTGCACTCGACAAAAATCGACTCTGTATACGTTGTAAATGCCTCGTGGATCCACATATCGGCGATATCTGCGCAAGAGATATTATTGCCAAACCATTCATGTCCGCTCTCGTGGATGATGATATAATCGAACTCATGTCCATTGGTCATCTTGGTATTGCCCGCATAGCCCTTTTTATAGCCATTTCCATAGGCGATGCAAGACTGATGTTCCATGCCCAAATAGGGTGTCTCGACCAATTTATAACTATCGTCATAAAAAGGATATTTCCCCAATTTCTCTTCATAACAGACCAACATCGGCTTGACCTGTTTGAATTGCTCTTTGGCTTTTTCAAGGTGATCGCTCAATACCCAATAATCCAAATCCAGTCGAGCAGCATCTTTTCTCGAAATAAAGGTGTCTGAGAAATGAACATAATCGCCTATGCTGATATTGACATTATAAGTATTGATGGGACTCACGACTTTCCAGATGAATTTATTCATCACCCTTCCCGTATCCACTTGCACCAATCGACCATTGGCAATCGCCACCATTCCCTTTGGCGCAGATATTTTGACGACCATGCTCTCTGGTTCGTCGCTGAGGTGATCCTTACACGGCCACCAACTGCTCGCTCCAAATCCTTCGCATGCCACGCCCACCCAATCTTTTCCATTGCTGTCTTTGGTGAAAACAAATCCACCATCCCATGGGGCTTTTTTGCTATCGGCAATTTCCCCTCAGGCCACTGTGATATAATTCACATCCCCAAACCCTCTCGCTGCGGCATTTGAACAATGATGGCATTTCCATCTCGTTTGTATTCCAAGGGCAATCCAAAGCGATTGATCGATAGGATCTCATATTGTGCAAACAAATCAATTTGCATTTTATCCGCAGACTTGAGCACCTTATACTCCATGGTGCATTCCCCTTTAATGGTTCTTTCTTTGATATCGATTTTCACATCCAATTCATAGGCTGAAACATCAAACCAAGTCCTATTTTCATTGAGGCCTCCACGCAAAGAGTCTTGATGGGTAAATGTTTTCTTCTGACTGGTCAATTGCGCATGCGCCATTTGAAACCAAAAGAGGAAAAAAATTGTTCCATGCAGAACAATGCCAAAACGCGGTGCTTTAATAATAAAAATGCTCATTGCGTAAAAATAGAAATAAAATGACAAGACTTATCTCCTTTATATTGATTATCGCGATTGTAGACTTATATGCTTTTCAAGGCATTAAGACGGCTTTTGAAAATAGCAAGTGGAAGCAATTGGCGACCTATATCTACTGGGGATTCACAGGCTTTTCACTCTTGTTCTTTGCCCTGAGCACAGCTATGGATTTTAGACATCACGGAAATGCCTTTACTAAATACCTATTTGGATTGATTGTATCCGTGCTCATTTTTAAAATTTTCCTCATCTTATTTCTCTTGGTCGAAGATTTTATGCGATTGGGCAAGGTCAGCTACAATAAAGTTGCAGATGGGGATTTAGATATGTCGCGCTCGTCCTTCTTCAACAAAATCGCTGTCGGCGTCGGTGGACTGCCCTTTGTGGCCTTTTTATATGGCATGGCAAAATCGGCTTACGACTACCAAGTCAATCATATCGTCATCAAATTACCCAATCTCCCTGCGGGTTTTGAGGGATTGAAAATAGTGCAGATTTCTGATATCCACTCAGGCAGCTTTACGCGAACAGAGCCATTGATTAAAGCAGTAGAAAAAATCAATGCGCTGAAACAGACCTATTCTTTTTTACTGGAGACCTCGTCAACGACTTAGCCACAGAAGTTGACCCTTATATCGATATATTCAAAACCATCAAATCCAAATACGGCAATTTCTCCATTACGGGCAACCACGATTATTCTGACTATATGAAATGGGATAGCGCGACTGCGAAAATGGCGAATTTCAAGGCATTGGTAGATAGCCATCAAAAAGATGGGATGGAAAATTCTCAATGAAAATCACATCATCGAAAATGAGTCTGGCGAGAAACTCGCTATCATAGGCATCGAGAATTGGGGTGTCCGATTTGCACAATACGGCAAATTGCACAAAGCCATTCAAGGCAGCGAAGTGGCACCTGTGCGCATATTGCTCTCTCACGATCCATCGCATTGGGATGCGGAGGTGCGCAAAAAAATATCCAGAAATTGATCTAGCACTTGCGGGACATACCCACGGCTTCCAAATGGGCGTCGAGACAAAATACTTCAGATTCAGTCCAGTTCAATGGGTATACAAGCAATGGGCTGGTCTATACAAAGAGGACCATCAATATCTCTATGTAAATAGAGGCTTTGGATTTATCGGATTCCCTGGCCGCGTAGGCATATTGCCTGAGATTGCGGTGATTGAATTGCAAAGAGGATAGGGATTTACGATATACGATTGACGATTTACGATTGATTTGGTGGAATTGAGTGATTTTAGATGTATGATTTAGGTAAGCGTAATTCCAATTATATTCCATACTCCAAACACCACTTATAGATTGACGATGTAAAATTAATTTTTAATCCCTCCACAACTTAAGTTGGGACAAAGTGCAAAGTGTAGTGGACGGTTTACGATGTACGAATTAATGAGTTACGATTAAGTTTTGTGGAATTAGTTAATTTATGATTTACGATGTACGAGTAACGATTGATTTGGTGGAATTGAGGATTTTGGATGTATGATATAGGTAAGAATAATTCCAATAATATTCCATATTCCAAACACCAGAATCCAGACACTACTTTTTATCTCAAATCAATCACTTCCACATCCTTTGATATTTGCTCTTGTCCGTTGTAAAGACAGCATCGTCGAGTGCGATATTTTCTTGAAATTGATTGATGGTGAACTCTTGACGCACCCCAGACTTCTCATATAATTTGGAATAAACCACTCGATTCTTTTTGACATCGATGATTAAATCGATTTTGAACATGGGTTTCTTTTTATTTAGTGGAATCAATTCAATGATCACTTGATCCTTGGCGGGTGTTTCATTTGGCTTAAATTGATAATAGTATTCTTTATCAAAATTTTCAATCATGCTGATGGGAGAAGTGATGGTATTCTTCCCTTCATTCTTTGAAATTTGCAATTCTTTATTGGCAGCCATATAGGTCCATATCGTGGTACCGTTGTTGTAGATCTCTTGATTCTTAGTGAGGAGTTTAAACATTTTACCTTTCACAGCATAAGACCCAGCAAATGATTCCTTGGTCTTTGAATCTCCATGAGAAACAGTATAGTTGAATTCTATTTTGAATGATTTCAGTGAGGCAATTTTTCCTTTGACCTCTTGGAGAATCTTTCCCGCTTTCGGGTCATTCATCGTCTTCTCCGGCTTGGTCTTTAATTTTTGTCCAAATATTGTAGCAGAAAAGGCAAATAAAAAAAGTAAGAAAAATGGCAAACGCATAATCGTATTAAATGCTCAAAGATAGGCCAAACAGCCATCCCATGTTAAGTCTTTAGTTTTTTTTAAGGATTTACTCCTCTTTCTTGATATTGTATTTCTCGACTTTGTTGTAGAGCATACTGCGCTGAATCTCCATTTCATCGGCCGTTTTGGTCATATTCCAGTTGTTCTTGTCCAATTTATGGCGCAAGAATTTGTGCTCGATATACTCTTTGAATTCATTGAATTTATTGAATCGATCAAATCCCTCAATGGCTGTATTCTCATCAACTGAAGCTGCGGGCTTGCGCATATAGGTATGCGTGAGCACATCGTCTTCTTCAATTTTAGTTCCACTCAAGATAATGAGTCGTTCGATGATATTCCTCAACTCTCGGATATTACCAGAATAATCATAAGCCTGCAACAATTCCAATGCTTTTGGCGAGATGGCCTTCGTCTGCATACCGTATTCATGACAAATCTCTGCACAGAATTTCTCCGTCAATTTAGGGATATCGTCTTTTCGGTCATTCAGCGTCGGGACATGAATTAAGATGACACTTAAACGGTGGTATAAGTCCATTCTAAACTTGCCCATTTCAATCTCCTTCAATAGATTTTTATTCGTCGCTGCAATGACGCGCACATCTACTTTTATCTCCTTCTCCCCTCCTACGCGGGTAATTTTATGCTCTTGCAATGCACGAAGCACTTTGGCTTGAGCGGTCAAATCCATATCTCCAATCTCATCGAGGAATATGGTTCCGCCGTGTGCTTGTTCGAATTTGCCGATGCGCTGTTTGATGGCTGAAGTAAATGAGCCTTTCTCATGTCCAAACAATTCACTCTCGATCAATTCGCTCGGAATGGCGGCGCAATTGACTTCAACTAAAGGATACTTAGCCCTTGAACTCATCTCATGAATCCATCTAGCGACCAATTCTTTTCCCGTTCCATTCTCGCCAGTGATCATCACCCGCGCTTCTGTGGGTGCAACTCTTTCTATCGTCTCTTTAATTTTTACGATGCTCTTGCTCTCGCCGACAATCTCTTTGGATTTTAAGATTTTTGTCTTGAGTGTTTTGGTCTCCGCAACGAGAGTTGATTTATCTAAGGCATTTTTGATGGTGATCAAAAGTCTATTCAAATCAGGTGGTTTGGAGATATAATCGTAAGCGCCTTTCTTGACACATTCAACGGCATTGTCTAGAGAACCGTGTCCGCTGATCATGATGATAGGCAAGTCTGGTCTGATCTCCATGACTTTGTCAACAATTCCATCCCATCGATTTTGGGCATTTTGATATCAAACAAGGCTGCATCAAATTCCTCCGCAGTGATCATATCAAGCCCCTGCTGCCCATCTTCGGCCTCTGAAATATCGTATTTTTCAAACTCGAGGATTTCCCTCAAGGTTCGTCTAATACTCTTTTCATCATCTACAATTAATATTTTTGCCATAAACAGATTGAATATTTCGGTCTAAAAATAGAGATTTTGAATGAGAATGCATTAAAAAAGCCTCTAAAATTATTTAGAGGCTTTAAGGTGTATAAGATATATCCAATTTTATTTCACTTGAACCATGGTTGTCGAGAATACTTGATCTCCTACAGTCACTTTGGCGATGAGCATTCGATTGTCAAAACCATATTTATTGGCATCGAAACTAATTTGATATTCCCCCGCTTCGCGCACACCATTGAATAATTTGGCGATAGTCTTGCCTGTCACATCGATAATATCAACGGCAATGTTTTGTGTAGATGAAGTGCTAAAAGAGATGATTGAGCGATCGTAGAAGGGATTTGGGTATGACTGAATATTGACTGTGCCCACTTCAGCCGCTATATCCGCAATTTGCTTCTGAGTTGGATTGGGTGCGATAGGGTCAACGCCATCTGCCAATTTCGTCATATAAGAAACCCCGCCACTGCATGGGTCGCCATATTGCTCCGAATAACCGGCGTCTCACCACTTAAAATCCAATCATTGCCTTTCTGTGAAATGTTGATTTTCTCCTTTCTTCAAACACCATATTTTTCCCTCGGGACGCTCTGCTCTTATGACTTCATATTCTTCAAAATAAAGGGTATTCCCCTCAATCAACCCGCGCACGGCGATTTCTGCAAAATTCCCTCGGTCATTCTTAATATAAGAAGTTCCTTTGATGAGATTGCCCTCTTGTTTTAAATCGTACATATAGGTGAAGACCTGTTCGTAAGCATTTTTATCCGTATTGAATTGGTATCGATTGCCTACCCAGGTTCCGGTTAGATTGGCCTGAATGGCATCGCCAGCAAAGGCGCTAATTGTGCAAGAAATGGTGAGAAGGATTGTAAAGATTTTCATAGTAAAAATTTTTATAGTTTTCAAATTTGTAACATTAAGATGCAATTCACATCTAATTCCATAAACTATGCTAAGATAAAATTACTATTCGACAAAAACAACCTTTTATTAAAAAAAATCTTTTTCAAGCAAAATCAAGGCTTGATAAAGCAAGAACTAAGAGAAATAGGAATCTTATCTTCATCTATTTCGAACAAAATATTTGAAAAGACCTTATGTTTGCACCTCAAAAATGCCAAAAATGGTTTCTATCAATAGCTATAATTTCAAAAACAAACACGCCATTGTGCGCGTAGATTTCAATGTTCCACTCAATGACAAGTTTGAAATCACAGATGATACTGAATCAGAGAATCCCTTCCGACTATTCAAAAAAATATTGAAAGATGGTGGTTCTGTTGTTTTATTGACCCATTTCGGCAGACCGAAGAAAGCATTGCATTCCGTAAAAATGGGTGCTGAAGAGAAATATTCAACAAAACATCTATTGAGTCATTTGACTCAGGTATTGAATACAGAGGTTCAATTTGCAGATGATTGTTTGAGTGGAAGAGGCATATCGAAAATCAAAGGCCTTGCAAGCTGGCGAGGTATTGCTTTTAGAAAATACGCGTTTCTATGAAGAGGAAACCG
Organism: Bacteroidota bacterium; assembly: GCA_016713645.1. Lineage (GTDB taxonomy): Bacteria > Bacteroidota > Bacteroidia > Chitinophagales > JADJOU01 > JADJOU01. The sequence goes on along the minus strand of JADJOU010000028.1, from coordinate 1,614 downwards.
CAGGAGATAATGAATTTGCCGAGATGTTATCTACTATGGGAGATGTCTATGTCAATGATGCCTTTGGTTCGGCACATCGCGCACATGCGAGCACAGCGATCATCGCACATTTTTTCAGCGAAGGCTCGAAAATGTTTGGGATGTTGATGGATAGAGAAGTGGCCAATGCCAATAAGGTCATGCATTCGGCAGAAAACCCTTTACGGCTATTTGGGGGGTGCAAAGATTTCTGACAAAATATTATTGATTGAAAGTTTGCTCGATAGAGCGAATAATATCATCATCGGCGGTGGAATGGCCTATACATTTTTCAAAGCGACGGGCGGTAAGATTGGGTCTTCGCTCTGCGAGGAAGCTCAATTGGAATTGGCGAAGAGCTTGATAGAGAAGGCAAAAGCCAAGGGTGTCAATTTTGTATTGCCGATAGATAGTGTTATTGCAGATAAATTCGATGCAGAAGGAATACAGACAGCGCAGAAAAATTACGATATCAAAGAGGGCTGGATGGGTTTAGATATAGGACCACAGGCGATTGAAGAATTTTCAAAAATCATCAAAACATCAAAGACGATTTTGTGGAATGGCCCGATGGGCGTTTTTGAGATGGAGAAATTCAGCAAGGGCACTAAAGCCATTGCAGAAGCCGTTGCAGATGCAACTGATAAAGGGGCATTTTCGCTGATAGGCGGAGGAGATTCCGTTGCAGCTATACATAAATTCAAACTCGCCGACCGCGTATCTTATGCAAGTACAGGTGGTGGGGCGCTTTTGGAGTTTTTTGAAGGCAAGGAATTGCCGGGAATTAAGGCGATTAGTCAATCGAATTAAAGATCAATTTTCATTTGCCACATTGTATGAACCCAATGTTTTGCAAGAATGCACGACGAATTGGTATTGCTTCGCATAAGAAATTATGTGCTGCGCACAATTAATATTTGCCACGAATGCACGAATACTTTCTTTTAACTATTTCATCTGTTTCACAATCTGTTCATTCGTGCCATTTACATTTATAAGTTTAGCAGCGCCAGCGCTGCTGGAAGGATATTTTGCCACGAATGCACGAATTGATATAGCTGCGTATAAGAATTTGAGATGCGCACAATTAATATTTACATACGAATGCAATGAATGAAAACGAATAAATCACAGTCGAGAGGTGGCCTCGTGAATTCGTGGCTATTTAGCACGGAGGCGAGCTTAGCAGCAGAATGCTGCTGAAGGATTTTAGTTACGCTGTGTCCCTCAGTAGGGGGAAACGTACGAATGTTAACCGTGAATTTAAATCATACGAGATGTATTCGTGCATTTCACTTACACTTTGTAGTGACACAGCGTGGCAAATAAAACCCTATATGTGGCTTGAGTAAGATGAGAATTAATAATCCCCTTTGGTCTCTTCTAATTGAGCGAGTGCTGCGGCGAGTTGGTCGTTGTTCGGTGGTGAACCGTGCCATTTATGAGTTCCCTCCATAAAATCTACACCTTTGCCCATTTCTGTTTTCATCAAAATACAGATGGGTTTGCCTTTTCCTGTGAGTGATTTAGCGTGGTCCTCACTTTGATGACATCGTCAATATCATTGCCTTCCATATCTAGCACTTCCCAACCAAA
>JADJOU010000027.1 GCA_016713645.1 Bacteroidota bacterium | reverse complement strand
CCATGCCTTTTCTCCATTCGATGAATAATTGGTTGGTCTGCAATTCCAATTCTCCCAAAGTGCTGTTGTAATTGAGGGGCGTGATATAATTGTCGATTTCTTTGATCCAATGCTCCAAAATAGGCATCTATCGTCTGTGCTTCTTTATTGTTATAGCCCATTAGGAGCACGTGCAGGGTCAATTCATACGCGGTATGGTTAGAGAAAAGGGGGCATTCTACTGTGCGGCAATTGGTAGATAAGCTCATTGAAGCCCTGAATTTAACTTCATTGGTTTCATGGCTATAAGTTGGATTGTCGACATTGAATCCCAGTAATTGAATTTGATCTGCTTTTAGAAGAGAGCGAATATCGAATCCATTGATGAAGGCGCGATAATTGTCTTTTTTCTGAAACCATGGATCTGCCTTGATGGCGATTTCTTCGATTTTATTGAGCAAATCGCCTTCATTTCCATAAACGGAGATGGTGATGATGGTCTCTTTAAACACGATATTGGGGGAGGAGACTTTGGAATAAAATGTAGTGAAATAGGTACTGTCTGCGCCAACTCCAGATGCACTGGTATGTGTCGTGTAGAAGTGATTATTTTCTTTAGAAATGAAATTGCCCAATCGATTGATGCGGTGGTTGTAGCTCCATTTATGCTTAAATCCCTGCCAAACATAGGCTTGATTGTAGGGTTTGATCTCTTCTTGCCCATATAATTGGGTGAAATGTAGCGCAAACAAGAGGCATGCAATTCTCATGAAATGTAAATTAAAGATTAGACAAAACGCCTATCGATTTCTTCGAGGTCAAATTTAGTAAAAGTTTTATTTCCTCGTGGACCATAATAGGGATTGCTAGAGGCAAAAAGATCTTCTATGAGCGTTTGCATCTCGGGGATACTCAATTTTTTGCCCCATTTGATGCTATTGCTCCAAGCCATGGATTTTGAGATGTTCTCACGCGGACTTATCTGCTCTGTCTTTGCGTTCATTTTATATTGTTCTAAGACTTCTTCGATGATTTTAATCTCGCGACCAGGCGCAAAATCTGCAGGAATGCCGTGAATGATAAAATCATTTTGTCCGAAATGCTCCATTTCGAAACCAATGATGGAAATTTCGGGCAATAAATCTTGCAGGAGGGAAGCATCAGAAGCATTTAAGTGCAGGTTGATGGGGAAGAGCAATTTTTGGGTGGCATTTTTTGCACGTTCAAAGAATGATTGATACTTATCGAATAAAATTCGCTCGTGCGCTGTAGTTTGGTCGATGACAATAAAACCAGATTTGATCGGCGAAACGATGTATTTGCTGTGAATTTGATAAGGACTATGCGCGATGGGTTCCTCATGGTCTTCAGACTTCTTTTTTCATCCCAGAGCGGACTGATAGTCACCGATTCGTTTTTCTTGATCTCTTCATTTTCCTGTTTGAATAGTTCTTCCCAATTGCTCGCATTTTTCTGCACAACGCCTACCATGGGGCGATTGTAATTGATAGAGCTCTGGTTGGAGGCGATGATTTGATCTTTCTGATTTTGATTGAAAATCGGTTTGATAAAGGAATCGAAGCTATTGAGCGTATTATCTTGGTTGAAATCTAGGGAAGGAGTGAGGTTGTACTGAGCCAAGGCGTGTCTGACACCCGCATTGACAAAGGAATAGACCAATCGATCATCTTCAAATTTGATCTCTTGTTTAGAGGGATGGACATTGATATCGATGGTGGCTGGGTCTATATCGATGAAGAGGACATACAATGGATATTCATCTTTGGCGATGAGCCCTTCGAACCCCGTCATGATGGCGTGGTTGATATAGGCGTTTTTGATGAATCGCTGGTTGACGAATAGCAATTGCTCTCCGCGTGTTTTCTTGGTGTAATCGGGCTTTCCGATAAACCCGTGGATATAGATAATATCGCTTTTTTCGTTGACTGGGACGAGTCTTTGGTCGTAATTTTTGCCAAAGATCTGCGTGATGCGCTGCCGGAGATTTCCTATGGGCAAGTGGTAAATCTCAGTATCATTGTGTATCAGGCTAAAGAAAATATCGGTATGCGCTAAGGCCAGTCGTTCGAATTCATCGATGATATGGCGCATTTCCACACTATCGCCTTTGAGAAAATTTCTTCTCGCAGGTACATTGTAGAAAATGTTTTTCATGGATATGCTGGTCCCTAAAGGAGTTTGGCAGGGCTCTTGGGATTTGACTTCGCTGTCTTCGATGAGTATTTTTGTCCCCAATTCATCTTGTGCTTGTCGAGTCTTTAATTCAACTTGTGCAACAGCTGCAATCGATGCGAGTGCTTCACCCCGGAATCCTTTGGTGCGTAGGGAGAATAGTTCATCGATTTTTTTGATTTTGGAGGTGGCATGCTTTTCAAAGCATAGTCGAGCATCTGTTGCGCTCATCCCTTTTCCATTGTCGATGATTTGAATCAAGACTTTACCTGCAGATTTTATGATCAATTGAATATGGGTTGCATTGGCGTCGATGGCATTCTCAATGAGTTCCTTGACTGCGCTAGAAGGGCGCTGAATAACCTCTCCGGCGGCAATTTGATTGGCTATATGATCTGGAAGAAGTTGGATGATATCTGACATAGATGGAGATCTTGCAAAGCTGCATCAATCTGTGCAAATATAATCATTATTCTCAGCTAGGTATGTGCATTCAACCAATTGAAATATTTAAAAATGCCTATTGATTACTTGGGAATGGACTAAAATGAAAAAAGCCCAAGTAAAATACTTGGGCTCTTTCATTATCAAAATTTATTCTCGATTATTTGCTTACTGCAAATTTAGAAGTAGAAATTACGCTACCGCCTGAAATTAATTTCACGATATAATTTCCATTTGCAAATGAATTAACATTTACTGGAATATTGCTATCGCCAGAATTTAAATTATAAGACTCATTGAACATTTCTTGTCCAATCGTATTTACAATAGAAACTGTAATATCAGCAGCCTCAGTCAACTTCAAACCGATAGTAGCTGTTTCAGCAACTGGATTTGGTGTGATAGCAACTGAAGAGATTACATCTACATTAGATATTGCAACACCAAAGCCGGCGCTTTTCTTAACCAAATGGCCAGATTGCAATACTTGTCTAGTCGCAGTATGCTGAACCCAAGCGATTACTCTAAGGTTTTTGAAATCTTCAACTGTATTGCTAGAAGTATTATCAATTCTCACGCCTGCTGAACCATTTGCTGGCAAAACATAAGCGCCTTTGAATTGGAAAGAAAATGAATCAGTACCTTGAACACCAGATGTTAAATTTGTAATAGTTGTTCCAGTTTCAGATGGAAGCATTTTCTTCATAACTTGCTCAAATGAAGTTTCTCCGTTTGATTTTTTGTTTTTAGTTGTAATTGTTTCAATAATAGCAACATACAATTTCAATGCACTTGTTGGTATATTGAATTTAGGTGTGTGATTTACTTTAACTGCAACTGTCTTTGTAGCTGTATCAAATGTATAAGTACCTGTTATATCATAAACTGAAGGCAATGCTCTTTGATCATCATACATTGTTTGAGTGAATGATTGCGCATTTCCGTCCCACAATCCATCAATTTCCATTCTAGGAATAGAATTGATTGCATAATAAGCTCTTCTGTTAACAGCTTCGTTTGTGCAATATGGGTCACCAGTTCCTGGGAAATCTTGTTGGTATTTGATAGCGACAAACTCATTTTGATCCTTTGGATCAACGATTGAGTGGAAGTTTGCATTTCCCGACGCACATAGACCACATGTAGAACTTGTGAAGATTTCATAGAATGGCTTTCTTACGCTTGTTGAACCACCGTAGATAATCATTTGTTTTGTAGCACTATTATCTAAGGTATTTGCATCAGTTGCAGCATTTACTTTGGTAATATTTACAACCAATGTGTGAAAACCTGCAGCTGGACTCCATGGAGTTGGGTGAGTCACTGTAGCACCAGTTAAAGGAGCGATATTCAAACCAGAAATAACGGCAGAAACTGGAGCACCACCATTATCTGAATAAGATACATCTAAAGATGTAATTGCAGTTCCTCCGTAGTTAAATACGACAAAAGAAGGATTGATTGTTCCTGTTGAATAGGTAGCGTTCGTAATACCTCCGTTTTGAACTTCATTCGCAACTGGAGCGTAATATTTCAATTCGTCCAAGATGTAAAGACCGCTGTAGTTTCCTTTGTAACGGATTCTTGTCCAAACCTTAGCTTGTCCAACAAAACCTGCAGGTAAGCTTACGAAATCTGTTCCATAAGAACCATTTATAATGTCATAAACAATTGTCCAGTTTGTGCTATCTGTGGATACTTCTATATATCCATGGTCTAAATTATCGCCTGCAACACTTTCGAAGTGAAAAGTAGGCGACATGAAAACGACTGAATAGCCAACTGTTGAGAATGGTGTTTTAGTTATTAAATAAGCATTTTCAGGTAATCCGTCATTGGTAAGATTCCTCCAGTGCTCACATTATATCTAGACTCGAAAGTCATCGTACCTGTAGACTGGTTGTTTAATGTAGGCATTTGCCAGTTTGTTATCACGTTTTTGAATAGATTCGTAAACGTCGGATTGTCTAAATCTCCAGAATTGTATTTTGACAAACCAAAGGCCATGTCGAACTTGTCGTTCCACAAGGTAGTCTGAGCACCCAAATAGGAGGCTGTTAAAAGTAGAAAAGGTAAAAGTAGTTTTTTCATTGGAATAGATTTTGATTTAATGAATTACAAAATTAAAATTTCTTTTTAATAATTTATAATTATTTTTATCAAAAAAAAAGCATTATGAAACATATTGTCATCTTATTTGTTTTGATTTCAGCAGTTGTGAGCCATTCATATGGTCAAATCGTTTATACGAAGGATTCTTCTTTACACAAGTTGATTGCTCTGAGAATGTCATTATCGTCAATATTGGCGCTAAGAATGATGGAGTTGCGGATGTAAATATGCGCTGGAAATTAGATACTACTGGTAAGCCAGCTAATTTTGGCGGAATTACCGTTTGCGATCCTGAATTGTGCAGAGCTGAGAATGTTTTTCAATCTGACTTTTTATTTACAAAAGCTGTTCAATCTAGCTTTGTGATTGACGTGATTTCAAATAAGAAATTGGGTAATTTTAATTTTAAGATGTATGTCTACAATCCTGCGGATAGCGCAAATACAGTAAAAGTATTAAAATTTGCTGGAAAGAGCACATGCGCAAATGCGAGTGTTAAAGCGCAAGTGCAAAGAGAAAATCTAGTGCATATCCAACATGGTCAGCTTATTTTTGCTGAAGGAGAAAGCCTAGAAAAAGTAGAGATTTTTAATTTGATGGGACAATTGATCCTTTCTGATAATAGCAGATCAAACAAGATCTCTTTGGATGGAATTCAAAGTGGTGCCTATGTTTTAGTCGCTAAAACGACTACAGAGGATATCATGCAAAAAATCGTTGTAGAGTAAAATAGGATTCATTTATTTGAATCTTTAAATCAGTATATAAACAATTAATAAAATATAATTAAATGAGAAAATTTTTGTTTTTAGTCGTTGCCGCTAGTTTATTTGCAATCAGTTCTTGCCATAGAAAAGGCTGCCCTACTTATTCTAAAGCGAACGCAAGCGAAGAGAAAAAAGCATAATTTTTGCAATTCATTTGCATGTGAAATTATATACATATCTATACTTTATTACAGCTTGTCTTATCCTCGCTTGTTCTAAGTCGGAAGACAATTCTTTTGAGTATAAATATGCTTACTATCCACTTCAAAAGGACTTTTGGGTAATTTACACGGTTGATTCAATTCAATATACTCAAAATGGACCATTGGTAAAAGCTGATACTTTCCGCTTTCAAGTCAAAGAATATATCGACTCTAGTTTTATTGGACTGGATAATGAGTTCTATTGGCAGATTTCGGTCTTTTCCAGAATGGATTCAATATCTTCTTGGTCCAATCAGCGCATTGGCCTTGTCAAGCGCACCATAACAACTGTTCAGCGCGATTTTAACGGTATAAATTTGATAAAATTGGTCTTCCCGCCCAATAAAGATTATTCATGGAATACCAATGTATTCAATAATGAATCAAAAAATAGTGAACTGATTGATTCGATCTGTGTGTTTACAGAAATAGATAAGCCGCTTTCTTTGGCTAAATTTAGTTTTGACTCAAGTCTCACCGTGCTTCAAGCTGATTATGAAGATTTGATCAATAAAGGATATTCAGAAGAAAAATATGCAAAAAATGTGGGTATGGTGTATAAGAAAATCTTGGAATTGGGCAAGCAAAATGCCTCTAATCCATGGACCAAGCCTGAGTCGGGTTACGACGTCACCTATACCATTTGGGACTATAAAAATTAAGTCGATGAAATGGTTGTTTAGCTTTAGTCTTCTTTTAACTCAATTTACTGCTTCCGCACAATCGGCGGACTATCTCTTGTATTTCAAAGATAAGCAGATTCACCTAGAAGAAATTCAACATTATTTGTCACCTCGAACCCTTGAAATGCGCCGCATGAGAGGCATTGAGACAGATGAATTGGATTTCCCCATTCAATTGTATTATATAAAATCGGTAGCCAATATTGCTCCCATTTCCCACCAATCTAAATGGCTCAATGCTGCTGTGGTTCGGGCTAACCAGGTGCAGTTGGAATCTCTTAAAAAGCTGAATTTTATCAGAGAAATTGAGTTTTTAGGAGAGCATGCTATGGCTAAAAAGTCGACCAAACAAAAACTAGAGAGCCAATTTGCTGAATTGGCCTATGGGAAAGCCTTTCCTCAGATAAATATCCATAGCGCTCAAACGATGCACGACAGTGGATTTACGGGTAAAGGCATGCGCATCGCGGTTTTTGACAATGGTTTTCAAAATGTTTTTGCGATTCCTGCCTTTCAATTAGCTGTGAATGAAGGGCGATTGCATTCCGTTTGGAATTATGTCGATACGGTTCAAGATGTCAATAAATCGGGAGGTTCGCATGGAACAGCCGTTTTATCGACGATGGCGGGATTTATACAGGATACTTTTATTGGTTCTGCTCCGCATGCAGATTACTATCTTTTTAAAACGGAGAACAATGCCTCTGAGACTAGATTGGAGAAATCAATTGGACCAATGGCGGCTGAGAAGGCAGATAGTATTGGCGTGGATGTCATCAATTCCTCGCTGGGCTATAGTGTATTCGACGACAAGTCGACGAGTTATACCTATGCCAATATGGACGGCAAAACAGCCATCATCACCAAGGCGGCCAATATTGCCTTTGATAAGGGAATATTAGTCGTGAGTTCGGCGGGCAATGAGGGAAATGACGAATGGCGCTATATCACCGCTCCTGCAGATGGACCCAATGTGCCCACACTCGGCGCAGTCAGTGCGCAGCGCAATATTGCCAATTTTAGTTCGCGAGGACCCAGTGCCGACGGCCGCATCAAGCCCGATGTCTGTGCTGTGGGAGATGGTTCGCTCGTTATCAATGAATCTGGCAAGGTGGGCTATTCAAGTGGCACTTCATTTTCTTCGCCTATCATGGCAGGTTTAGCGGCTTGTCTTTGGCAAATGAATCCATCACTGACCAATCGCGCCATTCGAGCGATGATTGTAAAATCAAGTGATCAATTGGCCAATCCAAATAATAATGGGGGATACGGGATTCCCGACTTTTCATTGGCCATGCAATTCATGCGCAGAGCAGAATTGGGCTTGTATCGAGTTTATCCCAATCCATTTAGCGATTATTTGATCATTGAGCCCGATGTGCAGAATAACCCGAAATTAGACATAGAAATCTTTGATTTAAGTGGGAAGCGAATTAGGAATCTAACATTAGACCTGTCAAAATCAGTACATTCTTTTGGGGCAATTCCTACGGAGGATATCAATAAAGGACAATATTTTATAAGGATAAATAGAGAAAAAGTATGGAAAATTCAGAAGAATTAAAACACAGAGCCGGTTTTGTCAATATCATCGGAAGACCCAATGTCGGGAAATCGACCTTGTTAAATGCCTTGATTGGAGAACGATTGAGTGCCATCACATCAAAAGCACAGACGACGAGACATCGCATACTTGGGATGTTGAATGGCGATGATTATCAAATTGTCTTCTCAGATACCCCAGGACATATTGCCCATCCCATCAATCCATTGCACAAAGCGATGAATGTCTTTGTGGAAGGAGCTTTGGAAGATGCGGATATCTTATTGTTTGTGACAGATAAATATGAAGCATATGCTGATGATGATGAATTTGTCATAAAAATGCAGAAAAGTGAGGGTCAGAAAATCAGTCGTCTGAATAAAGTCGATATGTATAGACCCGATGAGGCCATTGATTTGGTGAATTATTGGAAAGAAAAATTTGGCATGGAAAATGTCATCCTCGTCTCGGCAAAAGAAAAAGTGGGTATTGGACTATTGATTGAAAAAATCATTTCCCTCTTGCCTGTTTGTCCGCCATACTATGATAAAGAAGCCCTCACAGACAAACCTGAGAAGTTTTTTGTCTCAGAGATCATCCGCGAAAAAATATTTTTGAATTACGACAAAGAGATTCCCTATAGCACAGAAGTGGTGATTGAAGAATTTAAAGAAGGCGATAAAATCGTTCGCATACGCGCGGTTATCTATGTGGAGCGCGAATCCCAAAAGCCTATCATCATCGGTAAGAATGGAGAAAAGCTCAAAAAAGTGGGCACAGAAGCTCGGTTGGCGATGGAGGAATTTTTACAACAAAAAGTATTTTTAGAGACGCAAGTTAAAGTCAAAGAGAATTGGCGAAGCGACGAGAGTGCGCTGAAGGGGTGGGGATATAAGGGATAGTTTTGAATTTTGAATTATGAATTATGAATTTTGAATTGCGATTGTGGATGGGTTGGAATATTAAAAAAATACGAATTGGGCCAGATGCGATTTTCACTTTTAATTTTTAATTTTAATTTGTCACTTTCACTTTTAACTTTTCACTTATCACTTTTCACTTTTAATTTACCTTCGCATCAAGTAGGATTGCATTTTAAAAACAGAACATATACGCATGTTATATCAAAATACCTATAAAGGAAAAAGAGTGTTTCTCACGGGAGATACGGGTTTTAAAGGCTCGTGGATGGCTGCATGGCTAATAGAAATGGGTGCAGAGGTCGTGGGGTATGCCCTTCCACCTAAGACCGAACAAGATAATTTTGTCACCACGAAATTGGCGCAAAAATACAAGCATATCGATGGAGATATTCGCGATTATGATGGCTTGAAAAAGGCCATCGATGGCTCAAAAGCGGATATCTTATTTCACTTGGCTGCGCAGCCCTTGGTGATTGCTTCATACGCGGATCCACTGGAGACATACAGCACCAATGTGATGGGAACAGCGAATGTATTAGAGGCTATGCGCAAAACATCTATTCGCGCAGCGGTGATGATTACTACAGATAAATGTTATCAGAACAATGAATGGGTATATGGCTATCGAGAAAATGATCGTTTAGGCGGTAAAGACCCTTATAGCAATTCAAAAGCATGTGCAGAACTCGTCACACAATCTTTTCGCGATTCTTTCTTTGAAAAAGAGGGCAATTGTCTAGTTGCATCGGCAAGAGCTGGCAATGTGATTGGCGGCGGCGATTGGGCTGATATGCGCATTGTGCCAGATTTATTCAGGGCACAGCGAAATCAAACCTCATTGACCATCAGAAACCCAAATGCGACAAGGCCTTGGCAGCATGTATTAGAGCCGGTGAGCGGCTATTTAAAATTGGGCGCTGCCCTTTTGGCGGGCGATCAAAAAGCGGCGACTGGATGGAATGTTGGACCTTATCAGAATAACCACACCTCGGTGCGCGAACTCATCGATCAATTTCAATTGAATCTCAAGCAACGCGGGGAAGGCATTATCGATGTGCACTATCCAGAATTGCTCAATCAGCCCCATGAGGCCAATTTACTCAAATTGGACATCTCTAAAGCCATTGCAGAATTGGATTGGCATCCGCGCCTAGATATGGCGGGAACAGTCGAATTTACTGCACAGGGCTATTTGGATGAATTTGCTGGAGGGGATATCTATGCCAAGCGAGTCGCCCAATTGAAAATGTTTTGCGAGGCTTGATGGACATGAATTGGCTGAATTTTAGCAAGGCGAATCAATAAACTTTTCATTTATTCACCTCGTTTTTTTACTTTCGCCATCCAAATCCTTTGCTCGAAATCTATCGTTCGAACAAGGATATTATCAAAAATAAAAAAGAATAGAATTAATCATATGCGCCCACTTGACGAAATCAAATCAGATATATTTTCACTGGTAGAGGAATACTACAACAACCGCTTTGCGGAAAAGCCTTTCAAGCCTGGCATCACACCGATTCCTGTGAGCGGAAAAGTGACAGATGCAAAGGATATTCAAACACTCGTAGATTCTTGCCTCGATGGTTGGTTTACCACGGGTAGATTCAATCGAAAATTTGAAGAGGAATTGGCCAAGTATATCGGCGTGAAACACGCCTTGACGGTGAATTCTGGTTCGTCTGCCAATCTCGTCGCCGTTTCTGCCTTGACAGATGAGCGCTTTGGCGATAGAACGATCAAGCCGGGAGATGAGATGATCAGTGTGGCGGTTTCTTTTCCAACGACTTTGAATCCATGGATTACCTATGGCGTTGTTCCAGTTTTCTTGGACATCGATATCCCGACGTATAATGTCGATATTTCAAAATTGGAAGAGGCATTGACACCGAAGACCAAAGCGATTATGATTGCGCATTCTTTGGGCAATCCGTTCAATGTAAAAGCGATTTCGGAATTTGCGAAGAAGCATAATTTGTGGTTGATTGAAGATTGTTGCGATGCGCTGGGCGCGAAGTTTGACGGACAACATGTAGGCACATTTGGCGATATAGGCACCTTGTCTTTTTATCCAGCTCACCATATCACAATGGGAGAGGGCGGTGCGGTATTCACGAATAATGATGATTTGAAATTGGTGATGGAATCCTTCAGAGATTGGGGAAGAGATTGCTATTGTGAAAGCGGCAAGGACAATACTTGCGGCAAGCGATTTATGTGGCAATTGGGCAATTTGCCTTATGGCTATGACCATAAATACACCTATTCGCGCATTGGATTCAATTTGAAAATTACGGATATGCAAGCGGCACTGGGCTTATCTCAATTGAGTAAATTGGATAGTTTTGTTGCGACGAGAAGAAGAAATTACGATCGATTGAAAGCGGGCTTGGCCGATTTACAAGATAAACTCATCCTTCCAGAACCTACACCGGGAGCGGAACCATCTTGGTTTGGTTTCTTGATTACCGTGAAGAAAGAAGCTGGCATGGATAGAAATACCTTCGTGGATAAACTCACGAGAAATAAAATTGCGACGCGTTTATTATTCGCGGGCGATATCCGCAAACAGCCTTATTTCATCGGCCGTGAATACAGAACCATAGGCGATTTGCCGAATACCGAAATCATCCTCAACGATACACTATGGATTGGTGTAACGCCGATGATCAATGATGAGATGGTGGATTATATGGTGAAGGTGATTCATGATATATTGGCATAAAAAGCCAAGCCTTCGAAGACAAAGTCGTTAAGATAAAAGTTTAAAAGGCATTAATAAGCGTAATTTATTTAAACACGGAGTTACACAGAGTTTTTTCACAGAGTTACACAGAGTTTTTTCACACTTGTCCCTCCGCAACTAAAGTTGGGACACGGTACAAAGTGTGGGAGAGTTTCACAGAGTTTTTAACTGCATATCAAATATTTTTTCGAGATGATTTTCCCCGATGTTTATCGGTCGGTGTCCCCACCGACCGAAACTAACTGCATATCAAATATTTTTTTCGAAATGACTTTCCCCGATGTTTATCGGTTGGTGTCCCACCGACCGAAACAATAGAATAAGTCCAATTTCTGAATAGCTTATTCATTGCCACAAATGCGCTGTCCGTATGTCTCTTGACTACGGACAAATATAATGATACAAGAAGTTTGTTGTTGAAACCCAATGCCCGTGTGAGCGTTTAAATCTCTTTGCAATATTCAATTCATAAAAGTGTGAATGATATAAACTATACTTATAATCATATAGCAAGTTGAGTTGGGATTCACATAGTTTTGTCTTCGCCCAATAAGGGTAAATTATTTCAAGCATTAATAATGCAAAAAAAAAACATGAAAAATAGAATCAAAATCTTGACTTTGACAATGGCTATCGCGATGATAAGCTGTAATTCAGAACCCGCAAAAACAGAAGTCGTTGTTATTCCTGCTGCACAAACTCCTGCACAAACTCCTGCACAAACTCCTGCAAACCAAAAACAATAGAAAAAACACATACAGTAATTGTAGAAAAAGAACCTAAAGAAAGTTCGACAAGTCTTGTATTGGATAAAAATGGTGTAAAACTTGAATCCTCGAAAATCAATGTGACTGTTAATCCTAAATAATCTCTTCCCAAAATGCTACCGCGAGCTTGTAGCTCGTGGATTAACAATCTCAGTTCTTCTTAGTTTGTTCATTAAACAAATGCACTGTCCATATATCTCTTGACTACGGACAAATTCAATTATACAAGAAGTTTGTTATTGAAACCCGATGCCCGCGTGAGCGATCGCAGCCGGCATGAAATATAGGCGAATAGCGCGTTGCTCTGCACACGCCATAAAAAATAGATATTTTGACTTTTTGTAATTAGATTTGTAGAGATAATTGTCCGTAGTCGCAGACATACGGACAGCATTCGTAAACTAAGGAAAGCGGGGAGTTACACAGAGTTTTTTCCAATATGCTACCGCGAGCTTGTAGCTCGTGGACTAATAATCAAAGATGTTCCTCTTCGGCATTTAGCGCAAGCATTAGCGAAGCATGAGCGGTGAGATTATTAGAATTAGATATTTTGACTTTTTATAATTAGATTTGTAGAGATAATTGTGAAACCAAACTCATCATTAATTATTGAATAAAAAATATGATTGTCAGTGTTCCAGAAGTTAGTTTTAAGGATAGATTTTTATCTAATGCATGGATAGTTTTTGTAATAAGCTTTATTTCAATTGTGGGAATGATTCTATGCCCTAGCAATTTATATAAATCTGCATTTTTTAGTTAAATTTTTTATATAATTCAATCTACATTTATAAAATAAGGGAACAATTGATATCAATTGAATGTGATAAAAAACATTTAACATTAAAATATTTTTATTTTAGTAAAGTAAAACTAAAAAATATTCAATTGTTGATTCTACAATAAAAATGGGATTTAATGGGAGAAAAGATATTGAACTTAGTTCAAATGACTTTATTATACTGATTAATAATTCAAAAGTATTTTCACAAAATTTTGTCTTCGGATGGACAATTGATAAGTACATTGAAATAGGTGAGATGTTTAAAACAACCCCCAGTTCTAGTTAGTTTGCTCATTACAACAAATGCGCTAACCATATATCTCCTGACTACGGATAAATTTAATTATACAAGAAGTTTTTTATAGAAACCCAATGCCCGCATGAGCGATAGCAGCCGGCATGAAATATAGGCGAATAGCGCGGTACCAGCGCAGCGTAAGGTACACGCCATAAAAATAGACATTCTGACTTTTTATAATTAGATTTGTAGAGATAATTGTCCGTAGTCACAGACATACGGACAGCATTCGTAAATTAAGGAAAGCAGGACACCTTAAGTTTTAAATGCAGAATAATATTATTTTTTATTGAATTTTATGGAGTTCCCTTTTTGTATAATAAGTGCTTCTGTTCTATTGGTGATAAACGCTTATGTACATAAAGCGTTAAAAGATGATCGTGAAAATTGTTCTTCCTATTATCTAGAGACATTTTAGAATTTATATATTTTACATTTTATTAATTTTAGTAATACTCTATTGTATTCTCAAACAATTTAATTTGGTTGACTATGTACTAGATCAAATAAAGTATATTTTATCTCCTAGTTTTGTGTAGCATGTTCATTCCCACAAATGCACTGTCCATATATCTCCTGCCTAAGGACAATTTAAATTATAAGGATGTTTGTTATTGAAACCCGATGCCCGCGTGAGCGATAGTGGTTTGTTCACTTCCGATTGCTGTCAGCGGCTAATTGCGGCCTGCAGCATGCTTGCTGTAGGGAATGCCACAAGGTAATTGATCCTTTTCTACATCTTAATCTCTTCCCCATCGCGATCAAAGAATTTGAATTCGGTAATCGCTAGGTTGCTGTTGGGGTAAATGCGGATCATCGATTTGTATTTCCATCTCCATGCATTGAGCGCATTCCATAGGCCTTTTTTGAGGTATGCCTCGACAAAAGGATGGACTTGAATATCTACCTGCTGATTGACTTTGAGGATGAATTTGAGGTTGCGCTCAATATCATCTGTGATGATCAAGGTAGAGGCGATTTTGCCAGTGCCATTGCATGTCGGACATAATTCCGATGTGCTGATTTTCATGTCTGGCTTTACGCGCTGACGGGTAATTTCCATGACACAAAACTTGGAAAGGGGGAGAACCGTATGTTCGGCCTTGTCCAATTTCATCTCCTTCACCATCAATTCAAAGAGTTCGTCTTTGTTCTTTTGGTCTTTGATATCGATAAAGTCGATGCTGATGATGCCTCCGAGGTCGCGCAATCTCAATTGTCGCGCGATTTCCACCGCCGCTTCTAGATTGGTATTTCTGGCGTTTTCCTCTTGGTTGACGGCCTTGATGCCATCCATGCGATTGCCAGAATTGATATCGATGACGTGCATGGCTTCGGTGTGCTCGATGATGAGATAGCCGCCGCTAGCGAGGTTGACTGTTTTTCCAAACAGCGATTTCACTTGTTTGGTGATGGAGAATCGATCGAAAAGGGGAATATTTCCCTCGTGGGTAGAGACGGTGCCTTTCTTTTCAGGGGCGATTTTTTCTACATAGTCGGCGATTTCTGCCGTTAATTTTTCGTTGTTGGTGACAATCTTCGTAAAAGATCCATTGAGCATGTCCCGCAATATCTTGGAAGTCTTGTCCTCTTCATTCAATATTTTCTTGGGGATATCGGCTTGTTTCATGCGCTGGCTCATGGAATTCCATTTGCTGAGCAATTGTGCAATATCTTCTTGGAGTTCTTTAGCACCTCTTCCTTCCGCGACTGTGCGGACTACGACACCCATATTCTTGGGTTTCAAGCTCTCGATAAGCGTTTTGAGGCGCTCGCGCTCTACTATTGAACCAATCTTCTTGGAAATGCCAATGGTGTCGACAAAAGGCGTCAAGACGACATAGCGACCAGCGAGTGAAATTTCGCAACTCAATCGCGCACCTTTGGTAGATATGGGCTCTTTGAGAATTTGAACGGGAATAAAGGTCTTATTTTTAAGGACATCTTCAATTTTTCCATTCTTATTCAATTCCATTTCCACTTGGAATTTCTTGAGGGAAATGTCCACAGTGCCCTGAATGGCTTGCTTGGTATAGGAAATATAGGATTGAATATATGGACCTAAATCTGTGAAGTGCAAGAAGGCATCTTTTTCATGTCCAATATCTACGAATACGGCATTGAGACCGGGAATTGCTTTGCGCACTTTGCCTAAATAGATATCCCCGACATTGAATAAATTATTGTTGTGAACCTTGTGGAATTCCACCAAGGTCTTGTTTTCTAATAATGCAATATCGCTGCCCTCTTTATAGGATTGTATGACGAGTTCTCTTTCCATATCGGGATTTCACCATTTTTTTTTGTGAGTTCTATGGGTTATAAAATAAAAAAAGTTTATCCAAAACAATATCCCTTTTGCCAAAGCAAATTAAAATAAACAGGATAAAATTTTGGATAAACTAATAGAAGTCAGTAAGAAAAAAGATTATTTCTTCTTCTTATGTCTCATTTTCTGAGTCTCTTCTTTCTTTTGTGGGTAGCGATTTTATGTCTCTTTCTTTTTTTACCGCAAGGCATGTCTTTTATATTTAAAATGAATGAAATCTAGTTTGTCTTCTGTTTTAATTGAGTAATCGCGTCATCTATTTGAGCGATTAGCTCTTTGTCTTTGCTTATTTTCTTTGCTTTTGACAAAGTCTCTATTGCTTTGTCGAAGTTTTTATTTCCCATAAGCATCGGCTAATAAAAAGTACCCCTCAATTTTTTCGGACTGCAAAGATACAACTTTTTCTAAACGAGCAATAGCTTTTTCGTATTGTCCTGAAACTATACCGAATTTTCCCAATAAAAGATTGGCTCCATAGTGACTGGGACTGGTCTGAACCACATTTAATAATAATGTGACGCCGTTCATCACTTCATTGCTTCCCTCCATATAGCACTGCGCCAATTTGACTTTGACGTCTAGGTTGCTGGTATCTGCATTGGAGGCATTGAGGTAGGAATCGATGGCTTTTTTCATCACATCCTTTCTCAAGCGCTCTTCCATGAGGTTGTCGGCATAGAGTGCGATGAAATTGTCTCCCGATTTTCCCAAACCTTTGGTTCGCGAATGAGCTGGGCTTTTTATAGATATAATAAGCGGCAATTTCAGGTTTCTCTGCCTTTGAGTATAAATCGACGAGTGAAGTATAGTCCTTGATGTTTTGATCAAAATTGTTCGTCTTCTCAATGGAAGAGGTGAATTCAGTTGATTTTCGCTTCAAATCTGGCGTCAAAGCCGCATTTACTTCCGCGATATAAGCCTCTATGGTGAAAATTTTCTCTTCAGCAGGCGCTTGATCTCTCATGGCACCGCCTTTTGCTTGATTGTTGTTGTTGTTTTGCGTGCCGACTGGGAAAAACAAGTAAATCGCCATTGTGGTAACAATAGCGAATACGAGAAGGATGATTTGTTTTTTACCCATGATGATATGGCGGACTATTTAGCCTTAGCTACTTTGCTCGCTTTGATAGATTCTACGAATACTTTCGCTGGTTTGAAAGCTGGAACTTGAGATTCAGGAATTTCAATGGCGATATTTTTCTTGATATTTCTTCCGATTTTAGCAGCTCTCTTTTTCACGATGAAACTACCAAATCCTCTCACATATACATTTTCGCCTTTTCTCAAAGATTCTTTTACTTCTTTGAAGAACGCTTCAACAAGAAACGATCACGTCAATTTTAGGCACTCCAGTTGTTTCAGCTATTTGAGATATTAAATCTGCTTTTCTCATTTTGATCAATTATTTAGGTTTGAAAATTTTTAAGGGTGCAAATATGAGATTATTAAATTGAAAAGTGAAGTTTAATTCAAAAAATATTTCAAAATTCTTTGCACACAAATCTTTGAGAATGACAAGGTCAAGTGTAAAAGGGCAGAACTATTTTATTTTTTATATATTTGCTTTTTAATGAAAATTCTATTTCAATCCGCAACCATTTTTGATCGCAGTTCTGCGCACCATTTACAGCAAAGAGATGTATTGGTCGAAGAAAATATCATCGTAAAAATTGGAGATAAAATCGCTACAGACCAAGTAGATCAAGTGATCACATCAAATCATCTCTGCATTTCACAGGGATGGGTGGATATGAATGCGACGGTAGAAGAGCCGGGTCACGAATATCGAGAAACCTATCAATCGATTTCAAAAGCCGCTGCAGCTGGAGGTTTCACGCATTTGGGTTTGATGCCCAATACGCAGCCAACGGTGCAGAATAGTGCCATGATTGAGATGATTGCCAAAAATAGCGCGCTATCAGCTTGTGTGTTTATCCCCTATGGTGCCATGACGAATCAATGTGAGGGCAAAGAATTGGCTGAATTATACGATATGCACTTTGCCGGGGCAAAAGCTTTTACAGATGGGAATAGCGCTCCTTACTCAACCAATGTTTTGAAAAGAGCCATGCTCTATGTGAAGGCGTTTGATGGTTTGATAATATTGGATCCATATGACCAGAGTTTGGCGGATGGCGGATTGATGCACGAGGGAATTACTTCAGTCAAATTGGGCATGAAGGGCATCCCTGCCATCGCAGAGGAATTGGGCGTTGTCAAGGCCATTTATCTCTCGAAATACACGAATACAAGAATACACCTCATCAATATTTCCAGTGCGGGCAGTGTGGAATTGATTCGCGAGGCAAAGGCAAAAGGGGTTCAAATCACTTGTTCTTGCAATGCTTATAATCTAATTTTGAATGATGAAAAACTCATCGATTACGATTCAAATTTAAAAGTTTTGCCACCGCTTCGATCCAATGCAGATATTGCTGCACTAGTGAAAAAGGTGATTGATGGTACCATCGATACGATATGCTCAGCGCATACGCCCATCGATGAAGAGGGAAAGAATTTGGAATTTGATTTAGCGTCAAACGGCATGATAGGCTTGCAGACCGTATTTCCCATACTCAGTGAAGTGTCTAATTCGAAGACATTGGCTCATTTTATCGATGCGATTTCCAATCGACCGAGAGCGATTTTAAATCAAGCACTGCCGACGATAGCAGAGGGGAGTAAAGCATGCATAACGGCCTTTGATCCGGGGAAGCAATTTACATTTACTCCAACCGTGAATTTTTCAAAATCTAAGAATTCGCCGTTTTTCAATCAGCAATTTAAAGGGAGTGTCATCGGTACATTTTTTAATCACCAAAATAAATCTTTATGAAACCAGGAATTAAAGCGGGACTAATAGCAGGTATAGCCTCTATTGCCTTTCATTTGGTCAGTTATATTGCCAACAGCGATACGGATATGAGCCACAAATGGATGAATTACTTGTTTATTGCCTTGCCCGCAGTGGTGGGCGTTTGGTTTGTCAAACGAGAAGCGACCGAGGGTATGAGCTTTAGCATGGGATTTAAAGGAGGCATTCAGGCTGCATTGGTATGCGGCGTGATTTATTCCATTTACTTTATATTTTATATCAAATTTTTGCGACCAGAGTTTATGGATTTATTGATGCAGATGCAAACGGCAGAGTTGGATAAACAAAATTTGCCTGATGAGCAATATGATCAAGCAGTGGAAATGATGAAGAAATTTATGAATATTCCGATGACGATTTCCATGTCATTGATTATGTATGCGGTGTTTGGTGCCATCGTTGGTGCAATTACATCGGCGATTTTAAAGAATAAAACGAATTAAATACCCTTATCTCGATATGAATATTTCTGTTATAGTGCCTTTATTGAATGAAGAAGAGGTTTGCCGGAATTGACCTCATGGATTGACGAAGTCATGCGCGCGAATCAATTTACGTATGAGGTGATCATGGTGGACGATGGGAGTAAAGATAAGTCTTGGAAGGTGATTGAAGAATTATCTGCGGCGAATCCATGTTTAAAAGGCATCAAATTCAAGCGAAATTACGGAAAATCCGCTGCACTCTATTGTGGATTTGAAGCTGCAGAAGGTGATGTGGTTATCACGATGGATGCGGATCTTCAGGATAGTCCGGAGGAGATTCCAGAATTATATGAAATGATTTTCAATCAGGGATATGATTTGGTAAGTGGATGGAAAAGAAGCGCTATGATCCCATTACAAAGACATTGTCAACAAAGCTATTCAATTGGGCTGCGCGCAAGATGAGCGGAGTTTATCTCCACGATTTTAATTGTGGCTTGAAATCGTATCGAAAAGAAGTTGTCAAGAGTATTGAGGTCTATGGCGAAATGCATCGATACATTCCTATTTTGAGCAAACGCGCGGGTTTTGATAAGATAGGAGAGAAGGTGGTTCAGCATCAAGCGCGTAAATTTGGCACGACAAAATTTGGTTTTGACCGATTTGTGAATGGCTTTTTGGATTTATTATCGATATCCTTTGTCACCAAATTTGGCAAGAAACCCATGCATTTTTTCGGTTTACAGGGCACTTTGATGTTTATCATCGGTTTTTTAATGGCTTTGTATATCGGTTTAGAGAAAGTTTACATGGTCTATATTGGAGAGGGAGCCCCACCGGTGACTAAGAGCCCATTTTTTTATATTGGTTTGACTACCATGATTATAGGCACTCAGCTCTTCTTGGCGGGCTTTTTAGGGGAGTTGATTTCAAGGAATTCGACAGAGCGGAATCATTATTTAATTGAAAAAAGACTTTCTTGCTAAAAATAATTGGATAATTAAAAACCTTTTATATTTTTGAATCAGAAATGAATTAGTTAACTTAAAAAAAAATTGTAGCGTGGATCAGAGAGAAAGTAATAATAATGGTGTTTATTCACACAAGATTAGAGCAGGTAAGAGAAGAACTTATTTTTTTGATGTAAGATCGACAAAATTCGATGATTTCTATATTACCATCACAGAGAGTAAGAAGAAATTCAACCAAGATGGTTATGAGAGACATAAAATCTTCTTGTACAAAGAGGATTTTAATAAGTTTTAGATGGGTTGACTAAGGCGATCAATCACGTAAAAGAGGATTTAATGCCCGATTTCGATTTTGATGCATTCAACCACGATCACCCAGAAGGAGAAAATAATTTAGAGAATGGCGGAGAGAGCCATGCAGAGGATATGGAGCATTTATAGTATAGAAATTTTTACAAAAAAAGCCCTTCGTGAAAACGAGGGGCTTTTTTATTTTAAATAGCTTGTGATTTGATTAATTTCCAACTGGAATAATTTGCCCAATACTTCCACTTGGAGCGATGATGTTCAATAAATTGGCGATGGTAGGAGCGATGTCTGAAATACTAGTACGCTCGAGTGTTTGACCTTTTTTAATGCCATGTCCAAAGAAGAGCAAAGGTACATGGGTATCGTAATTCCAAGCACTGCCGTGTGTGGTGCCTCTTTTTCCATGTGCAATCCATCCCGCTTCCGTGATGTATTGAATTTCACCCGACCTCTTTTGATTATATCCATTGATGATGCGCTCCTTTAAAAGCGAGGGAATCGCTGCTCTATCCAATTGTGTGAGATTGACCACAAATTGAATTCCACTGTGATTTTTGAGCACCTCTTCAACGATAGAAATGGCTTTTTGAAGCTCCATGTTTTTTTCTTTGAGAAGTGGTTTGTTTAAGAAAATTTGATCATTATCGTGGTTGAGTATCCATTTACCCGCTCCGAATGATTTGATTAGCGCTGAGTCCATAGACTTGTCTAAATCGTCAATATCGAGGATGTCACCTGGGAGTTTATTGTTTTTTGCGAATCCCGGAACATCAGCAACGCCGTGATCGGCTGTGAGAAACACCGTGTATTGATTGATTCCAATTTCTTTGTCTAAGAAAAGTAGAAATTCTTCTAGGTCTTTATCGAGGCGGATATAAGTGTCTTCTACTTCAATCGAATTGGGGCCAAATGCATGTCCCACATAATCTGTTGAAGAAAAACTCACAGCCAAGAAATCGGTTGTATTGCCTTTTCCAAGCGAATCAGCAAGAATCGCAGCTTTTGCAAAGTCTTTTGTCAAGCTATTTCCAAATGGACTAGTTCTGATGGACTCTGTATTTTCTTTCTTGAGGATGTGGGGAAAGATAGGTAAACTTTCACCTTTTAATTGGTCTTCCCAAGTATTGGTATCAGAAGTTGATTCTGTATAGGAAGCAATGGGGAGAAGCGTTTTCCAATCATTGGCGATATATTTCTGTGGCCATTTTTGATTGTTGAAATCTTGCACCCATTTCGGCAATTGATTGAAGTAATAGGTGGATGAAATCCAATTTCCAGATTTACCATCAAACCAATAAGCCGCATTGGCTGTATGTCCTGCAGGCAATATCGCTCCTCTATCTTTGAGCGCTATGCCGATGGTTTTTGATTTGAAATTTTGTGCAATGCGCAATTGATCGCAAATACTCGTCGTCAGCATATTGCGCGGACTCATAAATCCCGCCTTGCCTTCTGTGCCAACCGTTTGAACGGTATTGTCTTCGGCGCAATAAATCATTTTATCTCCATCGCGCACATACCAATTATTGGCGATGATGCCGTGAATGGCTGGAACAGTGCCCGTATAGATGGATGCATGGCCTGGTCCAGTATATGTTGGGACATAATTAAAGTGATTGTTTCTACATTGAAAACCTTCTTTTATCAATCGCTTGAATCCACCATTTCCATATTTCTTTTCGTATTTGAATAGAAAGTCATAGCGCATTTGGTCGACGACTATCCCAACAATCAATTTGGGCTTAGATTGCGCATAGTTGATTGAAGTGATAAAAAGGGTGAATAGAATTAAAATACTTTTTAGCATATGATTCGATTTTAATTGTATGATGTAATTCGCGGAATATTAGGGATGGCGCTGTTTCCAAGCTTCGCTCAAAATAATACCCGTAGCAACGGATACATTGAGGGAATCGAATTCTTCACTCATGGGAATGCGAATGGAATCATCCACTAAATTGGAGATAAAAGGCGAAACACCTCGCTCTTCAGATCCCATCACCAATGCCATAGGAATGGTATAATCGTGCTGGAAATATTGCTTAGTCGCATCGATTTTTGTCTCGATGATTTGAATGCCGCAGAGAATTAAAAAATTGAGTGCATCTTCAATTTTAGGGGTTTTACAAACGGGCAAGGTATGCAATGCGCCAGCGGATGTTTTCATCGCCTCTGCATTGATAAAAGCAGAATTTCGCTGTGAAGTGATGATGGCGTGTACACCAAAACACTTGGCCGAACGAGCGATAGCGCCAAAGTTGCGCACATCGGTGATGCCATCGAGTATGAGAAATAGCGGTGTTTCACCATTATCAAGAATTTGATTGTAGATGTCTTCGATAGAATTGTTTTCGACGACAGAGGATACTGCTACAATGCCCTGATGATTGACTTTTTGATTGGCAAAAATGGGAAAGAGCAAATAATTGATTTTTTCAATGGGGACGAATTGAAAGAGGATATTCTTCTCTTTGGCAATTCGCATGATATTGTTTACCTCTTCGCCATTGGCTGATTTATTGATAAATATCTTTTCAATTTTGATATCGTTGTTCAGTGCTTCTAGAACTGGATGTCTGCCAATGATGACGTCTTTTTTGCGCATAATAGAATGGATGGGAATTTGTCTGTCCGCGCTACAAACCTACACATTTTTTTATAAGGAGACTTAATCGATATGAGAATTCATGGAGTTCGGGGCTGTAATGAATTGCATTCATTGGCGCTAGGTCTATTCAGCCAATTTTTCTTTCACTTTTTGTATCTTCTTGTCGTTGCGCTGAATTTCCTTTTCAATATACTTTTTGTATGATTCCCAATTTTCTTTGTCCTTAGCGAGTTTTAATTGTTGAATTAAATACTTAGAATAGGCCACCAAACCCGTGAGTTTAAATCCATAGAATTTTAAAATAAATTGATTTTTAATGCTTTTTTTAATGGGTTTCATGTGGATTATTTTATCCTAAAATTAGACTTAATTTCTTGGAATGAAAATGTTTTTTTTGAGATGTTTTAGATTAAATGTTGCATGATCTGAGTTGATTGAAGCGCATTATTCGCAAATTTGTTTTTGATACAATTCTTCGTGAATACATTTTGTTCAATAGCATGTAAAATAATTATTAATTGATTGGATTTAGTATTAAATTCTAATTTTAACCCATGAATATTAAATCGATTTTGTTTAGGTGGTATGCAGCATACAAGTGTCCATCGATTTTAAAAGAGCATATTCATGCCAATGAAATTCAAAATAAAACATTGATATACCTTCTACGAACAGCAGATAGAACAAGCTTTGGCAGAGACCACCAAATGCATAATATCGAAGATTACGAAGATTTTTGTTCATATATACCCGTTAGAAATTACGAAGATTTTCTCCCTTATATTCAAATGATGCAAGAGGGAGAACCGGATGTTTTATGGAAGGGAAAACCATTGTATTATGCGATGACATCCGGAACGACGGCGGGGGTAAAATATATTCCTATCTCAAGAGAATCTATTAAACATCATATTGAATCAGCGCGCAATGTTCTCTTGTTTTATGTTTTGCAAAATCGCCAGGTAGACTTGTTTTCAGGCAAGATGATGTTTTTACAAGGCAGTCCGTCATTGAATAAATTGGACGACACCTTGATGGGAAGATTGTCAGGTATTGTCTTTCATCACGTTCCCGCATTTTTCTTGAAGAATAGATTGCCCTCATACAATGTCAATATTATAGAAGATTGGGAGACAAAAGTCCGTGCAATTGTCGGCGAGACAGTGCGTGAAGATATGACCGTCCTTGGCGGTATTCCGCCTTGGGTAATTATGTATTTAGAGGAATTATCGAAAGTCGCCAATAAGCCTATAGGCGAAGTTTTTCCGAATTTGGCGCTCTATGTGCACGGGGGCGTAAATTTCGCACCGTTTAAAAGTAAGATGCGGGAATTATTGGGTAAGGAAGTGACTATGTTGGACACATTTCCTGCGAGTGAGGGATTTTTTGCCTATCAAAACGATTCCACTGCGCCAGAAATGTTGCTCAATATCAATGCGGGCATATTCTATGAATTTGTTGAATTGGAGGCATACATGAAAGATGGAGCGCTTAATACAAAGCGTTTGATTGAGGTGGATTTGCAGGTGAATTACGTCTTGATTATCACGACAAATGCCGGCTTATGGAGATATGCCATTGGTGATACCGTGAAATTTGTTTCACGAAATCCCTATAAAATTTTGGTGACTGGCAGAATTAAACAATTCGTCTCCGCTTTTGGCGAGCACGTGATTGCGGAAGAAGTAGATGCTGCTATGGCTGAATTGATGGCTGAATTCAAGGTCTCTGTCAGAGATTTTCATGTGTATCCAAATGTAGAGAACAAGCGGCATGAATGGTTGATTGAATGGGAAGAACCAATTCCGCATAATCTACATGAGATTTCAAAGGCACTTGATTTACTCATCTGCAAGAAGAATAAATACTATCGCGATTTGATTGAAGGAAGCATTATACAACCGCTGCAAATTATCTCCCTTGCTCCTAAAAGTTTTTATAATTATTATAAATCAATGGAGAAATTGGGTGGACAGAACAAAGTGGTAAGGTTGTCGAATGATCGCATATTGGCTGATAAATTACGAGGCGACTTTGAATAGAGTTTATTTATAATAATAACAAAAACACCTAATGGTAAATTAGAAAACGATCTAATTGTATTTTTCATTCGCTCTATCACAATGTAATTCTTCTAAGCTATCTAAAACTTGGATTGAAAAGACTTTTTTTCTAATGTCTTCTGATGTCGTATCCCATAGTACATCAAAAGAAAATCTAAGGCAATATTGCATGACATATCATCAACCCATGGGGCAGTTACTTGAACGATATATGATGTTGACTCATCTCCTGGAAAGGCTTCTCCAACGCAAATATCTTTGATTGGTTTCCCTTTTTCTTCACATTTTTTTGAAATGGGATTAATGACGTCATTAGTTGTTCTCTATCCATTGCAATATTCCATTAGCGCCCGAAAGCAGGTTAATTAATTTTTCTACATCGTCTTTTTGTATGTGACCGCATGGCTTGTATCTTGCGTTTTCATCCCAATTATTGAATAAAAGTGAATTTGATTTAGCAAGTTCTTTATTTGAAGCCTTATCATTGTCAAACTTTATTTTTAGACCACTAAATATAAGTAGAGTAAATAGGTTATGTGTTTTTAAAGTTTTCCGTATTTCGCCCATCCCTTTTTCCGAATTACTTTTACTTGAGTCATCAAAAACATTTGGAATTCCAATACGATCGCAAATTTTGGCTTTTAGCATTAACTCAACACTATATCCTGCTAAATAGTATGCACCATCACTCATGTTGTTGTCACATAAGATAACTGCTTCTTGAAGTCGTTGCCTCGCCAGTTTCCTAATTTCCTCTGGATTTGTCATTTGCTATATTTTTTTCTATAAGTACTGTTAACAAAAAATCAACTATCACAAGCTACTCAATCGTAGCACTGATGCCTCTTTCAAGCAAGGCTTCTTTCATGGGTCTGAGTTTTTCTAGATCGCCATCTTTCACAGCATACTTGCCTTTGTGATGAATAAAAAGCGAACATTGCTCTGCTTGTTCCCACGTGTGGCTGCAAACCTCTATGAGGGATTCAATGACAAAATCAAAGGTATTCACCTCGTCGTTGTGCACCACTAATTTACTAGAGAGTTTCTCAATGACTAAGACGTCTTCTAATTCTTCAATTTCAAAAACATTCATAAAGAAAGATTAACTAAAAAAACAGGTGCAAATTTAATAAAAAAAATCATCTTTGTATCCCATTGAATTTTATCCGTACGGAATATCTCCATGAAGTATATTTTTTTAGTTGTATATATTTTTCTGTTTAGCAATATCAAAGCTCAAGCCCCGATTGATTCTACATTAGATACTATGTATTTTAAGCGCTTGAAAAAAGTGGAGATTATCGAAACTCGAAAGGTGCGAACAGCGATAGAGGAGGCAGAATACCAAAAATTGAGGAGACGAGTGATTAAATTGTATCCTTATGCATTGATGGCAAAGCAGATATATGTTGATTTGAATAATAATATGCAGGTGATGCAGACGAAAAAAGAGAAGAGAAAGTACAAGAAAGGGAAGGAAGCGGAATTGCGCGAACGCTTTGAGGCAGAGATTAAGAATTTATATACGACGGATGGACCAGTATTGGTCAAATTGATATACCGCGAAACGGGTCATACCACCTATGACTTAATCAAAGAATTGAAGACGGGTTTTAAGGCGTGGATATTTCAAATTGCCGCAAAAAATAATGGGTATAATTTGAAGGATACCTATGATCCGGCTGTGGATGTGGAGATAGAGGGAATTATTCAATCGATGCAAAAAGACGGAACATTGCCTACAGGGCTATAATTATTAACAAGAAAAACGCAAAATATGGCTAAGAAAGATTTTTTCAAGGATTCATTAAAATTACATGCGAAGTACAAGGGCAAAATAGAAACTGCTTCTAAAGTGTCTGTGAAAAATACAGATGATTTGGCGACGGTTTATTCACCTGGAGTAGCGCAGCCTTGTTTGGAGATTGCCAAGAATAAAGAATTGGCAAAGACCTTGACCATTAAATCCAATACGATTGCCGTCGTTTCAGATGGTTCAGCAGTTCTTGGATTGGGCAATATAGGGCCTTTGGCAGCCATTCCAGTGATGGAAGGCAAAGCTTTATTGTTCAAACAATTTGCGAATGTCGATGCATTTCCAATCTGTTTAGATACGCAAACACCTAGTGAGATTATCGAGACCATTAGAAGAATTGCACCCGTTTTTGGCGGTATTAATTTAGAGGATATTGCAGCACCGAAGTGCTTTGAAATTGAGAAAGAATTGCAGACGCTGGGTATTCCTGTTTTTCACGATGATCAGCATGGCACAGCAATCGTCATCCTCGCTGGTTTGATCAATGCTTGTAAAGTGACGGGCAAAAACATGAAGGATTTAAAAATCGTCATCAATGGCGCTGGAGCAGCAGGTGTAGCCATTTTGAAATTGTTGAAATGCGTGGGTTATAATAAGAAAGTCTGTACACCTGTGAAGGAAGTAATTCTCTGCGATACCAAAGGGGCTATACACCGCGGACGAACAGATTTGAATGTATCTAAAAAAGAATTGTTGTTATACTCTAATCCCAATCATGTTCGCGGCGATATCAAGACAGTGATGCGCGGAGCGGATGTGTTTATTGGTGTAAGTGTGGGTGGATTATTGACAAGAGATGATATTAAATCGATGGCGAGCGATCCCATCGTATTTGCGATGGCCAATCCAATTCCAGAAATTATGCCTGCAGAGGCATTGAAGGGTGGGGCAGCAGTCGTTGGAACAGGCAGAAGCGATTTGCCCAACCAAGTGAACAATGTCTTGGCTTTTCCTGGAATATTCAGAGGTGCCTTGGATGCGGGTGCTACGATGATCACACCAGAGATGAAAATGGCGGCCGTACATGCCTTGGCCAATGAAGTAAAGAAACCGAATAGCAATCATATCTTGCCTCCTTGCTTGAATAAGAAAGTAGCCAAGGTTGTTGCGGCAGCAGTCGCAAAAGCGTGGATTGAGCGATAAGAAAAAACAGAAAAAATCAGAAAGATGTCGCTGCGTTTTTGCGCGATAAAATAGCATAAATAAGAAAGAAAAGATGGGTATAGTAGTTATGATAAGCCAGTTTTTATTGGCATTGACAATATTGGTGGGGATTCACGAATTGGGCCATTTCTTGGCAGCTAGAATGTTTAAAATTAGGGTAGATAAATTCTATCTTTTCTTTGACTTTCTTTTTCCATTTCAAGACAAAATGAATTTCGCGCTATTCAAAAAGAAGATAGGCGATACCGAATACGGTTTGGGTTGGTTTCCCATGGGAGGCTATGTGAATATCAATGGCATGGTGGACGAAACGACCAATGCCGATCAATTGCCCGCAGAACCGCAACCCTACGAATATAGATCTAAGCCGCATTGGCAAAAAATTATCGTGATATTGGGTGGAATCATTTTCAATATTGTTTTAGGAATCATTATCTATACATTTTGGTTGCAATATTTTCAAAAGGAATATTTGCCTGTACAAGAGATGAAACAAGGGATTTTTGTCCATGAAGCAGGGGAGAAGATTGGTTTTAGAAACGGAGATAGAATACTTTCCGTGAATGGAAAAAATCCAGTGAGATATGAAGATTGCTTCCCGATGGACATCTTTTTCGGTGGAAATTATATGGTTGAGCGCATGGAAAATGGCCAAATGGTCGAGAAGAAAATTGAAATTTCCAATGGTTTCCATAAGCAAATCAGAAGTCAATTCTTTGAGCCGTATTATCATCAAATAAGAATTATGGGCTTATTGGAGAATGGCAATGCAGAGAAGGCTGGGATAAAACCAGATGATGTGATTGAAAAAGTCAATGGGATTGCCTATGCCAATTTTAGCGAGTTTAAAGCGATATTGGATAGTAATAGGAGTAAAACTATTTCAATAAAAGTGAAGCGAAAAGAGGCATCGGTTGATATGACATGTATGGTGGATACTGCGGGAAAGATTGGCATAGCGCCATTTTTTGTAACCAATAAGTCGAAATATGCGATGAAGGATTATGGCATGATGGAGGCGTTTTCTTTTGGTATTTCAGAGTGTTTTAAAACTTTTGCCTTGCAGGGAATTGCCTTGGTTAAAATGGGCAAAGGAGAGATTTCTGCTAAAGAAAATATTGGCGGATTTGGTTCCATTGCTAAAGTATTTGGCAAGGAGTGGAATTGGAGCAAGTTTTGGATATTGACGGCGATGCTCTCTATGGGCTTGGCATTTATGAATTTATTGCCTATTCCAGGACTCGACGGCGGTTATTTTGTGATGATCGTCTATGAATGGATCGTGGGCAAACCAATCAATCCTAAAGTGATGGATGTATTGCAGCGCATTGGATTTATGTTGATTCTGGCATTGATGATCTTCGCCAATGGAAACGATTTAATCAAGGCCCTTCCTGAGTCCATTCGGAAATTGATTGGGTATTGATAATCGATAAATAAAATAATTTCAAATTTTTTTTTGAAGTATAGTGTGAATGATTATATTTGCACTCCAATTTTGAAATGCCTCTGTGGCGGAATTGGTAGACGCGCTAGACTCAAAATCTGGTATTCGCAAGGATGTGCTGGTTCGATTCCAGTCGGAGGTACAGTTTAAAAGCCATCATGAAAATGATGGCTTTTTTTATGAATAATCCCTCACAAAAAAATATCACTTCATTTCAATCAACTAACTAATTTTACAACATAGAATACGCTATGGGAGATTTGTTGCATTATTTGCCGAATTGGATGAAGAATAAATACTTCATCACCATCCTTGCGTTTTTAATCTGGATGTTTTTCCTAGACAGCTATGACTTTATTTCACAGTATAAGCGCCGACAAGAGATCAATAAAATCAAAGCGCATATAGAATATTATCAAACCGAAATTGTGCGCACCAATGAGGAGAAAAAAGCCCTCTTCGGCAATGATGAAAACCTCGAAAAATTCGCCCGAGAAAATTATTGGATGAAGAAGAAAAACGAAGATTTGTTTGTGATAAGCAACAAATAGTTGTGAGTTGCGAGTGGTGAGTTGTCAGTTGTTGGTTGTTAGTTGTTAGTTGTTGGTGTGAGTGGTGAGCTGTAAGTTGCCGTTTATGCTATTCAATGTCCAATAAATTCCATTGAAGTAACTCCCTTTCCTTTGGAGAGGGTTGGGGAGAGGCACCTAATTCCATTGAAGTAACTCCCTTTCCTTTGGAGAGGGTTGGGGAGAGGCACCTAATTCCATTGAAGTAACTCCCTTTCCTTTGGAGAGGGTTGGGGAGAGGCTGTTACATTTCGTTAGACCAATTCCCCCTGTCTTGTTGAGAGAATTTCCATGGAGCGCCATTGGTTTCGATATTGCCAAACATATTATTCCACTCAGCAGGGGCGTTGGATTCTTCCATAATGAGGTTGCGGCGCAATTGGACGATGATGTCGAGCGGACTGATATTGATCGGACATTCTTCGACGCAGGCATTGCAAGTCGTACAAGCGCTCAATTCCTCTTGCGTGATATAATCGTGGAGGAGTTTTTTGCCATCATCTTCCCATTTTCCTTTGGTGTCAATCACTTTCCCAACTTCTTCCAGTCTATCTCGTGTATCCATCATGATTTTTCGCGGAGATAATTTTTTGCCGGTGAGGTTGGCGGGACAAGCGCTGGTGCATCTTCCGCACTCTGTACAACTATAGGCGTCTAAGAGATTTTTCCAGGTCAAATCCTGTACGTCTCGCGCTCCAAACTTCATGTCGGGATTCGCTTCTGGCGCTGGTTGAGTGGGATCCATCATATACTTGATTTCACGGGTGATTTCAGGCATATTAGAGATATAGCCCTTAGCCTCAGTCCTTGAAAAATAGGTGTTTGGAAATGCTAATAGAATATGTAAATGTTTGGAAAAAGGCAAGTAAACCAAGAATCCGAATATCCCGATGATATGGCCCCACCAGCCCAATCGCTCGAATAGAATGATGGTTGTATCGCTGCAGCCAGACCAAATGGAAGCAATATATTGGGATAGTACAAAATTGCCTGTAAAGTGATAATGCTCATTGCCGCGAGCCTGAAGGGCGAAATCAGCAGAGTTCATGGTGAAGATACATGTGACAAGAAAAATCTCCCCCAAGAGAATGAAATTGGCGTCTTTCATCGGCCAGCCCTTTAATTCAGCCATATTGAATCGCGGGAGTTTGATCAAGTTTCTTCTCGAAAGAAATACAAAAGTGGCAATCAATGCCAACAAACTCAAAATTTCAATGAAACTAATGGTGAAATTATATAACCCAGCTAAACTGGTGCCTTGCATGGCGTTTCCCAAGAGTCTGTGTTGACCCAAAATCCCATCGAGGACAATTTCGATGAGTTCAATTTGGGTGATGACAAATGCGGCATAGATGAATAGGTGAAAGATGGCGGCAATAGGGCGAGCAAACATTTTCTTTTGTCCCAATCCCACGAGCAACATGTTCTTCATTCGCTCGCTTGAACTGCTATACGAATTGAATGCTTTGCCCAGCATGATGTTACGATAGATGGACAATGATTTTTTAATGAAGACATATGCTACAGCACTTAGCACAGAGATAAATAATACTTGTTGGATGAGGTGCATCTTTGACTCGAATTAATTTATAGAACAATGATAAAATTTATATTTTTAATGAGGCATATTAAATTGGTTCTTTGCTATAAATCATTTTAATATTCTCTATTGTGTGAACTTTTATACGTATAAATTGTTTCATTTATCTTAAATAAGACTTTCATTAGACAAGAAATTTTCTCTTCCATTATTGATATTAAGCGGGCTACCTGGGACAAAGTTGTCCCTTCCTCTAGGTATTTCCTGTCCTATGATTATTTAACTTCTCTAGAGAAATCATGCACCCACCTCAAGTACCGCTATCTCCTTGTCTTTGATGGCGACCAGCCGATTGGTGTTGCCTCCTTTCAGATTGTGCGATTTTTAGGGAAGACCCTCTATAATTATTTACCAGATAACAGTCCCTTTCTCTCCAAAGTATTGAAATGGGGTTTGGATAAAATAGATGTTGAATTGATCAGTCTAGGCAATTTAATCAGCAGTGGTGAAAAGGGTTGGAAGTTCTTAATAGATGACCAGAAGGCGATCGAAGAGATTATAAAAGGAGCGGAATCCATTGCAGATTCATTGAAGGGTTGTACAACGGGGATCATGATCAGCAAGGAGACTACCTTAAACAATGCTCCTATATTTGAGGCGCATCAGTTTCATCGTTATTCAGCAGAGGATGAAATGCATTTGTTTTTGAAGGAAGATTGGAAGCAAATTTCTGATTATGAAAGTGCCATCACATCAAAGTATAAAGTCCGCATGCGGAAGATATTTGATACAAATAAGCATTTTGAGCGAAAGAGTTTGAGTTTGGCGGATATTATCGAGAACCGAGACCGAATAGACTTTTTGTTCAATGATCTATTGTCCCATGTGAAATTTAAATTGGTGGAGATAGATGCTTCTTATTTTATAGAAATGAAGCGGAATCAAGGGGTGAATTTCTTTGTAGATGCCTATTACGCAGATGGGCAGATGAAGGGCTTTATCAGTTATTTTTATCAAAATAGGGATATCGATGTGCATTATATAGGCTATGAAGCGTCGACCAACCAAGAGAGCAAATTGTACAATAAGGTACTTTATGACATGCTTTTAAAGGGAATTGAAGGTCGCGCAGAGATGATTTGCTATGGAAGAACGGCCCATGAAATTAAAAAAGTACGATTGGTGCGGTGCCGGAGCCGATTTATAATTACCTTCGCATCAATAAATCGATTTTTAATAAAATATTGCCATTTTTTCTAAAGCGACTGGTTCCGAAGCAATGGCAGCAGCGCTTGCCGTTCAAAAATAAATAGATATGGAATTACAAGAAGTTCAGCGCACAGTGGATACCTGGATAAGCGCGAAAGGGGTGCGGTATTTCAATGAATTGACCAATACGGCATTATTGATGGAAGAGGTGGGAGAATTGGCTAGAATTATGGCCAGGCGCTTTGGAGAGCAATCCTTTAAAGAAAAAGAGGCTGAATTGGATTTGGGCGATGAAATGGCCGATATTCTTTTTGTCTTGGTTTGTTTGGCGAATCAGACGCAAGTCAATTTAGAAGAAGCATTTCTCCGAAATATGCAGAAAAAAAATGACCGAGATAGCCGCAGGCACGTGGAAAATCCGAAATTGAAATAATTTTATGCTTTAAAATAAAATATAGTAGATTTGCGCAAATTTTAAAATTTAATAACAACAATAAAATGAGAAGATCTCTAATTACAATTTTGTTCATGACGATGCTCGTAGCATCTTTTGCTCAAAACAGCAAAAAGAAATACGGATTCGGAGCTGGATTCGGTTTTGTCGATTTTTCGGGGCCAATTACTGACCAATATTTGATGCTCAATAATTCTACAGGAGCTTTGAATCTATCATTTGGTCAATATTTCAGCAAGTCATTCGATGGTAGATTGAATATGACTTATAGCAATATTTGGCATCCATTTGTCACAAACTATCCAAATCAAATCGAAGGTTTGTACAGCCAAGCTACTATGTGGGATTTAGGATTCAACCTTATGTTGAAATTGAATAACGGATCATTGCTCAAAGAAGATTCAAGAATTGCTCCTTATTTGTTTACAGGATTGGGTGCAAATATGATCAATGGAATTGGCAATGTAGGCGTGAATGACGATATCAATACTTATATTCCTGTGGGAATTGGTATGAATGTTCGCATCAATGATGATTGGACAATTGGATTAGATGGAGCATACAAGTTCAACTTGGATAATTCATATAATTATACCCAAAGCACTTTGAAATTGATTAGAAACTTCGGCAATAGAAAAACAGCTGATGCTGCTGCTACAGCAACTTCAGAAGCTGCTAAGACGGAGACAAGCGCTGCTTCTACTTCTACAGCGACTCCAGCTGCAGCTGCTACAACTGCTGCACCTACAACACCTCCAGTAAATGAATCTTTCTGTGCACATAGAACTAGCATCTATGCAGGAGTTGGATTTGTTGATTTCAAACGCCGATTACAGGTCAGCCTTTTATGTTTGATCGTTATAAAGCAGTTTTGAATATTGGTGTTCAGCAATATTTGAGCAAATTTTTTGATGGTAGATTGAATTTTGTCTATGGCAATGTTTGGCATCCATTTGAAACAGCATATCCAAATGTTATCGAAGGATTGATGGTTCCAGCTACGATGTATGAATTAGGTGTTGACTTCATGTTCAAGTTTAACAATGGATCTATCTTGAAAGAAAATGCGATCTTCGCTCCATATGTATTTGCAGGTGTATCTGTTCAATCTCTTATGGAATTGGCAATGCAGGTGTTTCTGATGATATCAATACAAATATTCCTTTGGGATTAGGATTTAATTTCCGCACAAGTGATCGTTTCACTTTGGGAATTGAAGGTGCTTATAAATTCAATATCGACAATTCTTATGATTATGTTGGTGCAGGAATTAGAGGAATCTACCATTTAGGAAAATGCATCGATGGAACTAAGGCAGAATCTACACCAGCGGCTAAAGCTGCTGCAAAAGTGGATGATGCAGATGGTGATGGTATTGCTGATTTGACAGACGAGTGTCCATTTGTTGCAGGTAAAGTTGAATTCTTCGGTTGCCCTGATTCTGATGGCGATGGCATTGGTGATTCAAGAGATAAATGTCCATTTGAAGCTGGTGCAGTTGCTAATCAAGGTTGCCCAGGTAAAGCACTTGAGACAGTTGACGTAAATGCTGATGATACAGATAAAGATGGTATCAATAACAATGATGACCTTTGTCCTGATGAAGCAGGTCCTGCTTCAAATAACGGATGTCCAGTTTCTGGAGAAAGTACTTCACTAGAAGTTAAATCTTCTACTGAAACAACTAAAACGCCTTTGACAACGACTACAACAACTACGACAAATACAACAACAAGCACAACTACTAAAACTCCAGTAGCAGGCAATGACGATGAAAGATAAGTCGACTTCAAATGCATCTACTAGTACAACAACAACAAGAGAGCCTTTGAAATATGTACCACCTACTGATAATACAAAGCAAAACTTGGTGAATTCTTATACCATTTACTTTACATCTGGAAACAATATTGCTCCTGGTCAAATAGAGTCATTGCAAGCGATTGCGAACCTTTTGAGAAACAACCCTAACTATTCTGTAAGATTGAATGGTCATACAGCTAAAGGTGGTTCTTCTGAGAGAAATATGGACTTGTCTATAACAAGAGCAGAGAAGGTAATGGGTACTTTGAGAATGAAAGGTGTTGATATGAAGAGAACTCGATTGGTTGGATATGG
Source organism: Bacteroidota bacterium (assembly GCA_016713645.1). Taxonomy (GTDB): domain Bacteria; phylum Bacteroidota; class Bacteroidia; order Chitinophagales; family JADJOU01; genus JADJOU01. Next base: position 7,906 of record JADJOU010000027.1, on the reverse strand, counting down.
TGATGAGAGAACTAGATTTACTGGAAGCGAAAGCGGAAAGAATAATAGAGTTGAGGTTGAGGTTTACAGTTTCGAATAATCTTATTTAATACAAGAATTAAAATGCCAAGCAATCGCTTGGCATTTTTTTTTGTGACAATCGCACATGATATTCTGTTGAAATTTAAATGCCACAATCAACTATCTTTACCTTGAATATTCAATCGCGTTTATTTCGAATGTTGATTGTTTAGAAGAACTTTTTTATTATGGATTACAATTTACATATTCTCATCGTTGAAGATGAATTATTGATTGCAGAAATGCTCAAGGACATGCTGATTGATATGGAATATAAAGTGGTTGGAATTGCAAAGAATTTTCAATCAGGCATTGATTTATTGCAGCAGAAAAAGGAAATTAATTTTGCCATATTGGATATAAATTTAAATGAAACCCATACGGGTTTTGACATGGCAAATACGCTTAGAGAATTGTCCATTCCTTTTGTTTTTCTGACTTCTTATTCAGATAAAAAAACAATTCAAGATGCATTGGTCTACCATCCAAATGCCTTTCTAATCAAGCCTTTTTCTACGGTTGATTTATATACGACATTGGAAATTGTCAAGAAAAGCAAGAAGCAGACCTCTAAATTTGTCATCATTAAAGATGGCCATTTGAATGTCAAATTAGCTGTTTCCTCTATTCTTTGGATTAAAAGTGAGAATGTGTATATAGAAGTTGTGACAAATGAAAAAACATATTTAGTGCGCACAAGTTTAGATAAATTTTTAGAGGAATTGGATGATAAATGTATTATGCGCATACATCGGTCTTATCTCATCAATCTCAATCATATCAGCGATTAATGGCATGTATGTGATTATTCGCGATGAGAAAATTCCGCTCTCAAGAAAATTTCGAGAAGAGATCATGCATATTTTTCAACGGAAAAAAAAGGGTTGGATTAATCGTCTTTTTTTACTCAAATAAAGGATAAAGTCTATGTCAATGACCTACATTTTTATGTCAAACACAACATTAGAACCCATACACATTTATTATTTTATTTATTTGCAATGTTTTAAATATTATTTCCCCCATGTTTAAAGGCATCTATACTTTGGTAATTAAAAAGTCCTGTATTTTCAGGAACATATTGCCATGGGTTTTTGTCGCTATGTTGGTCAATCCACTAGCAAGCTATTCGCTCAATGAAAGGGTAGAAGCGTTAAATAAATTAATTCTAGAAGAGAAGTCAGATACGCTGCGCGCTAGATTGACGGGTGAATTAGCTTGGGAATTAAAATTTGTTGAAACAGAGAGAGCGATAGAATTAGCTAATCGAGAAATACAAATCGGAAAAGCCTATCAACATCAACTAATTTTGGCTGAAGGATATCGCGTTAAGGGATTGGCACTCGTTATACAAGAGAAGATTATTCCTGGTATGGCTTGTTATGATTCTAGTGTTTTATATGCGCAAAAGGCAAAAAATACAAGCTATGAAATTTCTTGCTATAACCTCATAGGCGGCATGTATAATGATCATGGAGATTTTGATAAGTCTATCGAGTTTTATCGCAAGGGATTAACTCTCGCACAAAAAACAAATGATCCAAAATTGATTGCCATTCTAAGCAATAATTTAGCCGAGACCTATCAAAGCAGCAATAGAAGCACAGAATTGGTTCAACGCTATTTGATGCTTGCATTGGATAATTCAAAACAAAGCAAGAATTGGCTTGCCGCGGGAATGAATGCTGCAAATCTTGCACTAGAGTTTGCCAAATTGGGTCAAATGAGAAAAGCAGAGATTGTATTGAAAGAGTCGATAGACTTGATGAATCTGAATTCAGCAAAATCATATCAATATGGCACAACTTGCCACGTGCTCTCGTCTGTATTTTATGAATTGGGTGATATGAACGCATGTATTCATTATGCCCAAATTAGCATTCAAATTATGGATAGCTTAAAGCAACCTGATAACGCCTTGAGGCCAATGACTAATTTGGCACATGCATTTGTGCGATTAAAAGATATATCAAATGCGCAATTATATGCAACGAGGTTATTGTCAGATGCGAAAAAGAGGAATGCCAAATTATACATAAGAGATGGATATAAGACCTTAGCAGAAATTGCAGAATTGAAAGGAGATACAAAATTGGCTTTGGAGCATTATAAGCGATATAAAACTTATAATGATAGTATATTCGAAATCAATAGAGAGCGTAACATCACCAATATGGAGGCCATGGCTGCGTTGAGTAAGAATGAACAGGAGATTAAATTTAAAACCATGCAGCAATCTTTGGAGAATGTGAATTTGAAAAATCAAAATAGTGGATTGCAAAAGCAGCGCATGTTGATTCTTATTCTCTGTCTTGTTTTTGCGGCTTTAATCGTTATGCTCTATAAATCAAATCGAGCCGTGAGCCGAGTGAATATTGATTTGGAGAAAGCGAAGGCTCGGGTCGAAAGACAAGTGGTTGAAAAGGGTATTATGGTTAAAGAAATTCACCATCGCGTGAAGAATAATTTGACCATGTTGAAGGGCTTATTATATTTACAAGCGAAGTCATCAAACCATTCGGAAACGAAAATTACCTTGGAGGAATGTCAACTTCGCATTGAGAATATGGCCTTGGTCCATCAAAAGTTGTATGAGGAAAGTGACTTGGCACAATTAAATTTGAAGGATTTTTTAGAAACCATGTTTCGGCAACTCGAGATATTGTATTTAGGTGCAAATCGAAATGTCGAGTTTAAGTTGAGCGGAGATAGTGTTTTGCTGAATGTATCTACTGCAATTCCTCTTGGCCTAATGATGAATGAATTAATTACCAATTCTTTTAAGTATGCATTTCAGCAAGTGGACACAGGAATTATTTCGATTGGAGGTTCATGAATTCGATAGCAAAATTGAAATAGTCTATTGCGATAATGGACCCGGATTAAAGGGCCCTTTGGATTTAAAGTCAGGTGGTTTTGGCTTTAAATTGATGGATATTTTGCAGAGCAATTGTCTGCCACAATTTCTTATCGAAAAGAAGCATCGGAATCTAATTTTATGATTGAAATTCCGCTGCTTTGATACAGCATTTTTTTTACCATAGATATCAATTTTTCATGGCTTTGTCAAATCAAATGAACATTCGATGATTGATTTTGATCATTTTGTATAGGCACTTACTACTAATTGGAATAGAATCTAATTTGTTCCTCAGAAAATTCTTTTTGTTATTTTTTAAAATCATAGAAATGAATCATTAATTGCTGGTTCACTTAGAATTTAATTTTTTTGCAATTCTTTTATTCGTTTAATGAAGTCGAGGCTTTCTATACCCATTAAATGTATAAAGAATCTATTGCATATGTGTAGTGTGGATAAATTGACTCTAAAATTTGGCAAAGGTTTATTATAAAAGTATTGCTGTTGTGGGCGTTTGAGTAATTAATTTCTAAATGTGGATAAACTGTGGGTAATAAGGCTCAATTAAATTGGCTTTGGTCTTTAAAATTAGTATCTTTGTTATGACTTCTCAATAGAAACAATATCGAAATATAACTATACTTCAAACCTTTTTGCTCTCAAACGCCGTTAGGCGCTAACTATTGAAATATTTCAATACTGTTTTAATAAAGAAGTTAATTTAATCATTAAATTAACTTATATGCAAAAGTTTTTCCTGCAAACAACCTTATTGTTTATTTCCTTTTTTGGAGCAAGTGCTGTGTTTTCGCAGTGTTATTCTGGCGGCCCTTCCTATTGTACCAATATTACCGCATCTAATGTTGCTGGTTATGGCATGGGGATTCAGAATGTCACCTTGAATACAGCAGCAATTCCTGTTCAAATCAATAATACAACTCCAGCAGGTTCTGGTTCTCCTATTTACTTCGACTATACGAGTATGATTTTGACGGCGGTCTCGGGAGGTAATGTAAATTATTCTATTAAAGGTCCTTCTGGCAATCCTTGTAATATTCGAATGTTTATTGATTATAACAATGATGGCACTTTTGGAACGTCTTCTCCGGAATTGGTTTTAAGTTTATCTAATGTTCCAACATTTGGCGCGGGAAATATTTTCTCAGGTACATTTACTTTGCCAGCTTTATCTTCGGGGATTTATAGGATACGTTTTGCTTCAGATTTTTCTGGCGTAGCAGTTCCTGCGCCGTGCGGACCATTGCAATATTCAGCAGAAGTTGAAGATTATACATTACTTGTTGCATCTGGAACACCGGATGCAATGGTAGCTTCAATTACAGCACCTTCTGTTCTTGTCGCTTCTCCTACAGTCAATTCAGCCTCTTTCACAGTAAGAAATTTGACCAATGTAAATATGACTTCAGTTAGCGCCGGTTATACGGTTAATGGAGGAACAGCAACGACTCAAACATTTACGGGATTGAGCATCGCACCTGGAGCTTCTTATACCGTAACTTTTTCTACTGGTTTTACAGTGCCTTCCATTGGAAATTATGATATTAAATATTGGTTGTATGATGTGAATGCATCGGGTACTCAAGCCACTCCTTTGAATGATACAATATGCCGATCGCTGCCATTATTGTGCACAGGACCGCTTTCTGGCACATATACTATTGATGCAGCAGGTGGATTTACTTCGACTAATTTTACTTCATTCACCAATGCCGTGAATGCTTTACGAGCTTGTGGTGTGTCTGGCCCAGTCACTTTTTCTGTGGCAGCGAATACCTATGTCGATACTTTATATATCCCGAATATCACAGGAGTTTCTGCTACCAATACCATTACTTTTGATGGTGGAAATGGCAATAAAGCGACGCGAATTTTGACTTTCCCCACTACAAGTGCTGCCAATGATGTGGTCCGTTTCAATATGAGTCGTTTTGTCACGGTGAGAAATATGACCTTGCGCTCAACGGGTGCCACTCAAGGATGGGTCGTTCATTTTATGCATGATTCAGCAGATCGGGTGAACAATTGCAATATTGAATTTACAGGAGCAGCAATATCGAGTGGCTCATCTAGTTTTATTGGAGTAGTTTTTGAATAATAGTTTGACATCATATACCACTCAAAGCAATATATGCAGAAGTAATATCGTCGATAGCAATACCATCAATTATGGCTGGATTGGAATTTCTTCTTCCGTGAATAGCGGTGTATTGACCAATTACTTTACAAAAAATGTAATAACTAATTCATACCAATATGGTCTTTATATCAATGGTAACCAAGTGGTAAAAATTAATTATAATAATATAGTCCCTAGAAGTTCGACTACAAGCACCTATGGAATGTATTTGGTGAATGCAAATACCACGGCTCCATTTTTTCATGAAGTTTTGGGCAATAAAATAGACAATGCCGGACAATATGGAATTTCAATGGCATCTACCTCAGGAACAGGATCAGCATCTAATATATGCGCTAACAATTTAATCACTGGTTTTAGAAGCACTGGTGGTTATTACGGCATCTCTTTGAGTTTTTCCTCTTATTGGAAGCTATACCACAATAGTATCAATTGTAATTTGATCACTACTTCAGGCACGAGTGCAGGGGTATATAATGTGAATAGTTATAATATAGATTGTAGAAATAATAATTTAGGGGTTTTAGCAAGTTCGGGCGTGACTATTTTCCCATTATTGGCAAATACGACGGGCATGTTTACCTTCCTAGATTATAATAATTATTTCAATGCATCATCCGTCAATTTATTGCAGATTAATAATGTCAATTTAACTGCTGCCAATTATAAGACAGCGGTTCCTGCAAACGGAGGGGCCAATTCATACAATGACAATCCAGCATTTGTAAGTTCTACTAATCTCCATACCACTCAGCCATGTTTCAATGGCGCAACTGGATTAGGAATAACAACGGATTATGACGGGGAGTTAAGAGCGGGAACGCCTGATATTGGAGCTGATGAAATTACAACAGTTCCAAATGATGATGCTGGTGTATATAGTATCACGACTCCAAATTTCCCTTTGGTCTCAGGCTCTCAATCCTTAACAGTCGTTGTAAAAAACAATGGAGCCAATCCAATTACGACGCTGAATCTCAATTATAGATTAAACAATGGAACAGTGGTGACAGAGCCTTATGCTGGTGCACCGATTGCTCCTTGCGCAACTGTTATATTCAATTTTACAACCCCTGTGACGATTGGTGCGGGTACAAGTAATTTAAAAGTATATACAAGTTCTCCAAATGGAACATCAGATGCTGTTCCAGCAAATGACACCGCACAATGGACTTTGTGCAATGCGATGAATGGCACTTATACCATCAATCCGCTTGGAAGTGGTTCTACCAATTTCACGAGCTTTGCAACGGCAGTTGCAGCTTTGAATTGCGGTGGGGTGAATGGAGCGGTGACCTTTAATGTATCCAATGGCACCTATGCAGAGCAAATTTTTTTAGCGCCTGTTCCAGGTGCTTCTGCTGCCAATACCATTAAATTCCAATCTCTTTCTGGAGTCGCGGCAAATTGCACTATCAGCTTTTTGACGCCTAATTCACAAGCGATTATCGACTTAAATGGAGCAGATTATATCACTTTCGATAAATTCACCATTAGAAATACGTATACTTCAACAGGTTTTGGTGTTTGGATTCGAAATGGAGCTGATTTCAATACAATCTCCAATTGTATCATCGATATGGCTTCCAGTGGTGTGAATGGATATGGAGTATATCAGTCAAATTCTTTTGATAATAAAAATACAATCAATGGAAATACTATTAATGGTGCTGGATATGGCTTATATCTAAGTGCAAATTCTTCTTCCTATTCAAATAGAAATGTCATCAGCAATAATGCAATTAATGGCTCGTATTTTTACGGAATGTATTTCCAATATCAGGATTCTCTAAATGTTTCTGGGAATACAATCACATCCAGTTCTGCGGGGAATAATTATTATGGTATTTATGCGTATTGGTTACAAAAAGGACCGATAATTGCGAAGAATAAAATTGTATTTACTTCTACATATACTTCCTCAGGAAGTTTTTATGGAATGTATTTGCAGTATTTCAATGTGAACAGTTCAAATCCTACCAGAGGATTAATTGCGAACAATATGATACAAGTTGGTGGTGCATTCTCTACCGCTTATGGAATTTATACTCAAAATAGTTGCAATTATTTCGACATTATTCACAATTCTGTGAATATGACAACGACTGCAGCTAATGGTTCATATGCACTATTAATGAATACTTCTTTTTCTAATGATACTATTCGTAATAATATCTTCCATAATATTGGAAATGGAACGACTTCTGGGTATGCTGCTTCAATTCGATCAGGTACAAATATGTATTATAACAATAATGACTTCTACACTAAAAATTCGAATTTCTCTCTATACAATGGCACATCCTATGCAAATTATGCCGCATGGAAAGCTGCTGCTACAGGGGGTATTCCGGGGTTTGAAGCGGCAGGTGTGAGTAGAGAAGTGACTTTTACTTCATCATCAGATTTACATACAACGCTGCCTTGTATTGCGGATATAGGATATAATTACTCTGCGACTTCGCCTTCTATCGCCAAAGTCTTGGATGATTATGATGGACAAGCTCGGTCAACGACACCAGATTTGGGATGTGATGAATTTACAACTGCTCTTTTGGATGCGGCTACTCAATTGATGACTTCTCCAACAGGATCTGTCTTTGCGCTTGCTACCCCATATACAATAAAAACAGTTATCAGAAATAATGGAAGTACGACGATTACCGATATAGATATGAATTATTCGGTCAATGGCGGTACTGTGACTTCCCAATCATTCTCTGGATTGAGTCTCTTGCCTTGTGATACGATTACCTTGACATTTGCAAGTCCATTGACCTTGACGGCTTCTGGATCGAATGCCTTGAAAATTTTTAATGGCTTGATCA
>JADJOU010000026.1 GCA_016713645.1 Bacteroidota bacterium | reverse complement strand
TTGATTGTTCGAATTGAGCAAATTTACTTTTTGAAATAATCTTGATGGAATTAATGATATCGGGTTGAAAAATGACCACCTCCATATTTCCATCTCCATTTAATCCAGCCTGCTGAACAAGTGATATAATTAATCAAATTGCCGACATTTAGAAGCTGTAAAATCCAAATTATTCGACATGCGGTCAATTTTAGTCATTGGTTGTATTCAAATACATTTCCTCTGTACGACCATGATTAAGATGATTGGTACTCCATTATCAGATAGATATCCTCATCTCCATCATTATTGCAATCGACTGTGGCCTTCCACCTACGACCTCTGTTTTTTAGGGGCGCTAGATTGTTTTCTGACACCATATCAAACTGGCTATTCTCCTTTCAGATACAATCTCTCCGATACAAAATCACTCGCATCCATATCACTATCATCGTAACATTGCAAGATCGAAATCTTTCCATCGCCATTAAAATCGCCCGTGATGAACTTCTTCTACAATTTCTTCTCTACATTGAAATTAAAGGTCGGTTTGCTGATCGCATCATCCTTTCTCACCCCAATCGATTATTGTCGAATTTACTTCTTGTTCGCTCCTAATTTATCTACTTTTGGAGACAAATTTCTGTCGCATTCAAGACTAAAAACTTATTTCGCTTCTCTGGTCAAATTCATTAATCAAATATTCAAAAGTCAATTCATTAAGATTTGACTTTCATCAGCTATATGATTCAATGCTTTTCAAGACAAGCTTTCCTGTGAATGGGATAGCCTTTAAACCAGAAACAAAATTCCCTCTTTTATTCCAAATAGTGTTTGGAGGTAAATTTGATCTTATTCCCCCAGGGGTTCAAACCCGTCATATCATTTTTGTGTAGTGTATTTCACTCAAATAAGATTCGTAATAATCGATACCACTTGTTGAGGCAATGAAATTCAATATAATTTCCATGAATATCTTATCTTGCTAATGCGCCAAGCAAAGTAACATTGCTCCCAAGCGCTTTCATATTGGCATCACCTCCCAAAGTTATAGTCTTATTATCTGGTGTGATCATCTCAAAATAATCTGGACCATCTGCTGAAGCACCATGCGATTTCCAAACGAGAAAAATTTTCTTCCTCATATGCATAAGTAGATTGATCTTGTCCATAGACGCCTGTCAAACCTATTAACCGCTGCCATCCAATACAGATTTATCTGTGAATCCAATCGGACTTCCTTCTTATTGCCATCATGAAAAAATTGTTGACGCGGGTAATCGAACTTACCCCGCCGATGCTCCATCCAAAACCAAGTTCTCCCATTCCGGCTTGACTGCTAATTGATGGAGATGTCTGGCTTGGCTGCCGTTGGTTCCAGGAGCAATATCGACGGGGATGGTGTAGGCAGATGCCCCTGCATTGTGACATCAAAACTGCCCGATCACTCCTACGGGTTTGGATACATCCAGGTTCTATTCATCCTGCCGGTTTATTATTCACCGATAAAAATGGGATTGACTGGCTGTTTAATTTTTGTAAAAAGTAGGAGGAATACCCACAATAGTGGATGGCTCCCATGAATTATTTTATTTTCATACAACGTGTTTTTAAAATTAAAATTGTTCACTAATCATTGGATTTGACCAATTCCCAGGTATATACCTTGTCGTTGAATGTCAATTTGACGAGAGGTATACCCCTCTCTGAATCATATTCAAGGGAATGGTCTCCAATGTATAATTGGCGATATTGTCTTTTTGATAGAGGACTTTTCCACTCATATCTGTGAGCATAATTTTACATTCCCTCACGAGAATTTTTGTATTCACGGATAAATTGACGCGGTCAGTCGCAGGATTGGGGAAAGAGCTTCAAACCGATGGACTGTAAATTGTCTTTCGCAAGTTCGGATTCCCAACTCGTCTTTCCAGCATTGTCTCCGTTGCAATCAATGAAGTCTATCCATTTCTTGGTTCGATTGCCGTTGGCATCGTATTTAAAGAAGACAGTGCGCTTAGCGGGTATGTCTTCAATTTGTGCAGTGGATTCTTTGGCAAAGAATGCTAAGAAACAAAGAATCATGATTTGTTTTTTTTTCATAAAATACTTTTTCAATTTCCTTTAAGTAGAAATAATGATTGCCTCTGTTTAAAATGAGCTTCGGCTATGGCTTTCAACGATTTTATTTTTTTTCGTATTATTCAATTGAATATTCAAATTCGATATTGTTAAACGCGTTCAATGTCGATTGTACAACAAACATATATCAGCCTCTTTCAACAAACAAGCGTGAATGTATGAATGTGTATGTTTGATGAGTGAGCGAGTTGTTTGGGTGGTAAATATTGTTTTATAGACAAACAATTAATTTAATTGGACAGTACAAATTTTATTTTTTTTATTTTTGAAATTACAAAGAAGGGAATCATGAAAAACTTGTTTCACGCTTCTTTATGCAACGAATAGGTGTTGTACAAAAACAATTGTATGGAAAAAATAAAAAAACAAATACCGCAATGAATCTGCCCGTTTGCAATATTGGGATTACGGTTCTGCTGCCATGTATTTCATCACCATTTGCACACAAAACCCGGGAACATTTTTTGGAACTGTGGGGACAATGGTGGGGACGCCATGCTTGGCGTCCCTGCAAACTCAACCATCCAACAAATGGGATTATCTCCAATCGGCAAAATTGCCGAATCGGAATGGTTAAAAACATTTGAATGCGGCCCGATATGAATTATACCAGGGTGAATTTGTGGTAATGCCCAATCATTTTCCATGCGATCATTGGCGTTGGGGAAAATCGGTATAATATCAATGGTGGGGATTACATGGACGCCATGCATGGCGTCCCAATAAAAACTCCTTAACAAACCCCATAACCAATTCCGCCCCAATCAAAAAACCTGGCATCCATTATTCGCGGATTCAAATCATCTGTGACGATTGCCGCCAGAAAAATTGACCCAACATTTAAATGGCAATCCCGATACCACGACCATATCATACGCGATGAGGAATCATTTCAACGAATCACCAATTATATTATTCAAAACCCTGCAAAATGGGTTCGGTAGGGACGCGATGCGTCGCGTCCAATTGGCGATGCATCGCGTCCCATCGGCATCCATCGACGTCCCATCGACGTCCATCGGCATCACAATCAATCAGAGGACGCGATGCATCGCGTCCTCACAGATGTCCCAACGCGTCCCAACGTCCCCAACCAACATCCTTACGACGACCTTGGTTTTTAATTTATTCTATATATATTTAAATCCTATTACAAATCATCTGAATAAAATGTAAAAACCAATTATACTGATGTCCCCAAGACCTAGATAACTCCCCCATCTCCTTCGACAATAAAATTACCTTGCTGAGCAAGGTATTTCTGGCCTTCATGTGGGGATTGACCCCGTTCAAGCTTGATACAATTGCCCACGACGATTCCCGCATTTCAATGCCCAAGGACAAACGGATGCTTATGGAGATAAACTGACCGCCTCATTTTTCCCATCATGGCTACGGTCATTTTTATTGGGTTAGGTCAATTGTCAACACCCACACCTCTTTAATTACATGAATAAAATCACGGAGAAAATAAGAAGAATACTCCAGACAAGAGCATGTGAGAAGAGACTGTCATTCCTATTCTCTACCATTATTCTAATTAATCACCTGACGCCACAGGGATAGATGGTTGGGTAATTGGTTTTACCCGCTGACATTTGCCATTCTGCTTATCCTGAACCAATGAGCATCAGACGATCATTTAAAAATAAATATCTATTGAATTGTAAATAAATAAGGAATGGACATTGTTAACATACCATTTGGACTATTCATGATTGGCATTGGGTTTTTAGTGAAGTTCAATCCCGACTTAATTGCTGGGTATAATACTTTATCTGAAAGCGATAAGCAAAACGTAGGGAAATGCATTATTGCTATGGGTTTAATAATTATTGCTGGCCACTTTTTATTCGTTTGGCTTGGTTATACTCAGGTCGTATATTCCATAAGTTTTATTGTTTCTATAATTGGGTTGCCCATATTGGTATCCTTGCGAAGCGTTTTAACAAATGAATGAATGCGATAATAAATAAATTTAGTTCTATCGGCGTCCCAACGGCATCCCAACCGACTGGGCGATGTTTGTAGGGACGCGATGCATCGCGTCCCTACAAACATCGCGATCGCCCTATAAACATAACGGTCACCCTACAAACATCGCAATTCCCCACCGACAATAATCGCGATACCACCGACCTATCAATATCTTTATATTTTCTTTATACCCTTCTCCTTACCTTTGCATTGGATGAATATAGATCAATTGAGACGATGTCAGACGAGAAAATACCCCACTCGAGCTTGCAGTTTGCTATCTGCATCGCATGGTCTTGTTGACTTCGCTGCTCTGCTTCACAGCCGATCAACTCATTAGCTATCGCCTTGTCTCCATGATATTGCTCATCTCTGTATCGCTTTTGGCGATGCTCTTTGAGACCTTCCCGTCCTCAATCGCTATATTGAGTGCCTTGATTTGGAATTTCTTCTTCATCCCGCCCATCGCTGACTTTTCACATCGAACATGCGGAAGACCTCGTCATGTTTATTCTCTATTTCATCATCGCTTCCCGTCAATGCAGTTTTGACCTAAAAATTCGAAGAGAAGAGAAAGCGAAGAGAAAAGAAGAGCGCGGAGCTTACCATCAAACTCTATAATACTTTGCTGAATTCACTCTCCCATGAATTGAGAACACCCATTTCTGCCATTATCGGAGCAGTTGATCACCTAAAGGAACAGGCACTGGAAAATTGACCCCCGCCATACGCATGATCCTCTGACAGAAATCGACAAAGCGGGTATTCGATTGCACCGTCAAGTGGAAAATTTGCTCAGCATGAGCAGGCTGGAGAGCGGGATGCTCAAGCCGAGCAGCGACTGGTGCGATATGAATGACCTCATTCATACCCTCATCCCAAAACTAGAAAATGATGACAAGCATATCATCCAATTTGAAGCGCAGGAAGATTGCCCCCTTTTTAAATTAGGATGCGGATTGGTCGAGCAAGTCCTCTGCCAATATACTCCACAATGCCATTCAATACACGCCGCCTAACACCTCTATCCAGATTGAACTCACGGCACAAACCAATCTTTGCCACATCACAATCATGATAATGGTGATAGGCTTTCCTCCTGAAATTCATCGATAAATCATTCGAAAAATTCTATCGCCTGCCGAATACAAAAACTGGAGGAAGTGGCTTGGGATTGTCGATTGCAAAGGGATTTACAGAGGCCATGGGCGGTTCGATTCAATTGGAAAACATTTCATCTGGTGGTGCTAAATTCACATTGAAAATTCCCGCAGAGACTTCTTATTTAAGCAATTTAAAAAATGAATAAATCAGAGATATTAGTCATCGATGATGAAGCGCAAATCAGAAAATTGCTCGAGATTAGTTTGGAGAGCAATGGCCATAAAGTATGGCAGGCAGAGACTGGCAAAGAAGGGGCTTATCAGGCATGCCAATCACCCTCCTTAATTGATTCTCCTCGATATTGGCTTGCCAGATAAAAGTGGACATGAAGTGCTAAAAGAATTGCGCACATGGTATAATCACTCTATCATCATGCTCTCTGTACTGAATGGGGAATCGGATATTGTATCCGCATTGGACAACGGGGCGACTGATTATTCCCACCAAACCATTTAGAACAGCAGAACTACTGGCGCGCATTCGATCATGATTCGCAGAAATCAAACCAGTGGATCAATCCCCTAAAATGGTCTGTGGCGATATTGAATTGGATATCGTCGTCATACGTACCAAAGACCGTGAAATCCATCAAGCTCACATCAACAGAATTCAACCTCTTAGCGCTATTCATCAAAAATGAAGGGCGCGTGCTCACCCATCAATATATCTTGAAAGAAATTTGGGGCGTCGGAGCCCAGTTGGAAACACAATACTTGCGGGTGTTTGTAGGCACGCTGCGCAAAAAAATAGAAAACAATCCCAATCAACCTCAATATATCATCACCGAAAGTGGCGTGGGTTATCGATTTATTTAAGGCTGCAAGAAAGGCCTTCTTTATATTTTCTTTATGCGAATCTCCCTTAGTTTTATGATTTACAGATAGGTTTCGCTGCAATTTTGCACATATTTCCTTTATGCTATTCACTGTGTTTAATCTTATAAAAATTAGATTCATTATTGGCTTACAGAGAAAAATATAGACTCAAATAAAAATCAGCAAGCATCTGCATCTTAATTAAATCATGCGAAAACTTTTTAATCAGCTTTATCTCATTCTTATTTCTTACAGGATTTCAAAAATCCCTTATTGCCCAAATCAAATCAAGTGATTCGATTCTAACAAAACAAGCAAAAATAAACAATCAAAAAGGAGAGCCATTTGAAGGCATTGATATGACCTGGCAGAATGGCAGCGATCGAAGAACCAGCAATATTTGGGGAGGGAATGAAATATTTCCTAAGCCGAGACAAATTCAAGTGGATGTCAACTATACGTATTCATTCAACAATCCCAATGACAATACCGTCGTTGGTTCAACGGCACTATCGAGGAATAATGAAGTGCAATTATCTGCCCTGCATTTTGGAGGAGATTTTTATTACAAAGGTGCTCGTGCTAGGATTGCGACACGTCCGGAACGCGCTCTATCGTGGTCCCGCGCAATGATTACAGCCCCTTGAGGTCAATATCAATTGGCCAATGTATATCTTATCTCAGTGAAGCCTATGCGGGCTATCATATCAATGCCTTGCATGGAATCAATATTGACGCGGGATTGTTCATGTCTTATATCGGTTTAAATTCCTTCTATCAGGCGGAAAATTGGGAATACCAAGCTTCCTTTACTTCTGAGATAATGCCATGGTTTTTCAATGGATTACGGGTGCAAATTTTCCCGAGCAAAACGCCCAAAATCGAGCCGTGGATCATCAATGGATGGCAGATTTGGCAAATTCAACAGCATGCCAGGATTTGGGGGCAATATCACTTGGATGCCCAATAGCGATATCAAGTTATTGACCAATAATTATTTGGAACAGATGCCGCAGGAATACCTGCCAGAAAGCGTTTCCCTCAGACAATAGTTTCTTGTTGCGCTATTTCAACAATCCAAAATCCACAGGCATCCAGAAATCTGCCTTCTCCTTACAGTCGACTTTGGCTTTGAAAAAAAGGCGGCGGAGTCAATGGTTTCAGCGATGGTGATAGTATTCAAGGACCTGCTCAATACTTGCATCAGCCATGTTCTATCATCGCATTTGGTTTGCACAAAACAAATGTGCTTGGACAGTAGGTGGTGGTGTCATGACCAATCCCGGTCGCTATTTAGTGCTCTATCCGACAGGACAAGCGAGTCCATTGCCGAGTGCTACCGACCCAACTAAAACGGAAGGAGCATTCCCATTCAGTGCCAATCCCGGCGACCCTTTTAAGGCATGGGACTGGTCGACCAATTTTGATTACATGCCCAATCAAGGCTTGACAATACGACTTGAATACGTCAATCGACATGCAAGTGTGCCCTATTTTGCTGGTCCGGGAGGTGTCACTTCAATTTGTTGCCAAGTCCATTTCACAAAGTGGACGGATTGCCTCCAGGGCCAAAGGTCATCGAGCGGATTGAAAATGCTTTATTATTGGAAAATCGAGGTCTATGACTTTCAAGCATGGATGTTGGGATTTTATAAATTCGTCGGGGAATGGAAGACGACTGAAATCGCGCCCAATAAAATCGCCATAGAATACACGTATACCTTGCATTCCAATAGCGCACTCTGTCCATCCATTGAATTTGCTTTTCACCAAACTCTTTTGGACGACCTATATGAAAAGAGTACTAGAAATGTGAGGGGGCATTTGGCATATAAGAATGAGCCATACATGTATCCATAGAACAAGCTGCCTGAGCATTGCTCAATAGCCAATGAATATTGAATACTAAAATCTATGTCTGGATTGGCTGAAACATGTGAATAATATAACTTAAACTCTAAACCATATAAACACTTTAGTTGCCTATAGTCCATTTTTGTATCAAGGTGAAAATTCATTCTAATACTGCTTTCATCTTAATATTCTATGCCTTCTCAGAAATTATTTTTGCATAACCCTTTTCAACCTAGCAGAAAATATCAACTATAAAATTGTCATGATTAGATTCTCCCTTGGTTTAATTATTGGAATAGCAACTATATCCTTGATTTATTATAAAAACAGCGATTTGACCATGGTGTTGGCGGTTGTGGGATACTCTTTCTAATGGTTGTATTGCTCTCACGCCCTCGCATTGAAAAGGGAATTTGTATCATAGTAAAATTCAAGCAATTACCATTGTTACTCAATTCACACAGTGATGAAATAGCATACACCATTGATGACAAAAGCCTGTTAAATGCCCTATTTAATTCTTCACAATTAGAATTATTTCATTCAAGTCTTTGAAGTTTACGATATTTACCATCATAATAAATAGGCCTATTGTCATGCGTCACCACTTGAATAAATACATCAAAATTTCCCTCATTTTTTGTTTATCTCTATTTATTCAAAATACTGGAGCACAGTCCTTCCACCCTGGATTGTCTGCTAAATTCCAACAAACCATCGACAGTTTAAAAACCGCTCAAAATGTCAAGGAATTGCTGCCAGCGTTTTCATTCCGCAATGGGATGTGGCGCAGGGCAAATGGGATTTCTAATGGAACAATTCCCATTCAACCCAGACATGGAATTTGGCATCGCCAGCAATACCAAACTATTCACAGCAGTGACTATCCTCAAATTGGCAGAATTGAATCAATTGAAATTGGATGATTCCATCAAAAAATGGTTGCCCTTTCATCCCAAAATTGACAGCAATATCACCATCCGACAATTGCTCAACCACACCAGTGGAATCGGCGATTACAACAATATTCCCGGCTATTCCGATTCGATTATGAAAAACCCCAATCGAATTTTCAAGACGAGTGAACTCATTCAATGGATTGGTGCCCCTGAATTCCCTAAAGGAACGAGTTGGTCTTATTGCAATTCCAATTATCTCCTCGCGGGCATGATTGCCGAAGCAGCAAGCGGTTCTACCATTGCGCAATTGATTCGAACCTATATCCTCAATCCGCTTCAAATGGATAGTACTTTTTTTGATGTCAGTGAAACCGTGACTGGTGATATCGCCTCGCCTTGGCAAATGGGAATTAACATCGGAAGTATACCAAGAAAATCCTTAAACAGCGCCGCCTACTCCGCTGGCGCCATGTATTCGACCGTGCGTGAAATGAATATTTGGTATCAATCCCTAATGGGGAAAAAGTGATCAATGCTGCTTCCATCGCTGAAATGAAAAAATTTGTTGGAACCGGAAATTATGGTTTGGGCATTTCAAAAGAAGTTCTAAAAAACCGCACTTGCTATACCCACGGAGGCAGTATTCGCGGTTATCAATCATTCATGTTGTATGATTCTGCAGCACAAACAGTCATTGCCGTTTTCGTCAATGCCAATCCGGGTCCAGCGAGGTTGATTGCGCAAGAATTATTGAGCGCATGGTCAAACTACCCGATGGAAAACAGCTCGACAAAAGAATATCATGCTGAAGATATTCGCCTCATGCGCCTAGATAAAAATCTATACAGCATTGAATCTCCAAGCGCTGCTATTCCTTCTGTTCGCATCTATAATACAGCAGGGCAAGTCCTGTTTCAAGCAATGACCCATACTATTTCCACGAGCAATTTTAATAAAGGAATTTATTTTATTGAATTGGAAGTGAATCAGCAAACACGGCGAGAAAAAATATTCATTGAATAATCGCAGTATAAATAATCAAAGCAAGATGAAAAAGAAAATAGTTGTTATCGGGGGCGGATTTGCAGGCATTCAATTGGTAAAAAACATCGATGAAGAGCGCTTTGATGTGCTGCTCATCGACCAAATCAACCACCATCAATTTCAACCGCTCTTTTATCAAGTGGCGACTTCCCAACTAGAACCTGCGAGTATTTCCTTTCCGCTGCGGTATATTCTGAATAAGAAGGACAACCTTCAAATCCGCCTAGCCAAAGTGATCTCCGTCGATGCTACCAAACAAAATATCGAGTCGAGCATCGGGGCATTTTCCTATGATTATCTAGTCATTGCCATTGGCTGTCAAACCAATTTCTTTGGAAATGAGGAAATCAAAAAGCACGCCTTCACGCTCAAGACAACCTATGATGCGATTCAAATTCGAAATCATATTTTGCAAACTTTTGAAAACATCATTTCTGCAATGAAAGTGAAAGAGAGGGATTGCTCAACCTCATCATCGTAGGCGCTGGTCCAACTGGTGTTGAATTGGCAGGTGCCTTTGCTGAGATAAAAAATCACATCTTGCCGAAAGATTATCCAGGAATCGATTTCTCCAAATTCAAAATCATCTTGATTGAAGGGAGTAAAAACACCCTGAATAATATGAGTCAGCAAGCCAAAGATGCTTCGCGCGACTATCTTGAAAAAATGGGCGGCGACATCATCACGGAGACTTATGTCAAACAATATGATGGGGAACAGATAACATTCAACAATGGAAATTCAATCAAAACCAAAACGGTCATTTGGTCTGCAGGCGTGATTGGCAATACCATTTCAGGGCTTCCTACAGGCAGCATTGTTGGAGGCAATCGAATCAAAGTGGATAGACTTAATGCTGTAGATGGCTGTGAGAACATATACGCAATCGGCGATATCGCCTATATGGAAACACCGAAATATCCCAAAGGCCATCCTCAATTGGCCAATGTCGCCATCAATCAAGCAAAAAACCTCGCAGCTAATTTCAAAAAAATGCAGGAAGGGAAAGACTTGGTTGAATTTGAATACAAGGACCTCGGTTCTATGGCGACCATCGGAAGAAATAAAGCCGTAGTGGATTTGCCGAATTTAAAATTTAAAGGATACTTTGCATGGTTAATTTGGATGTTCTTGCATTTGATGTTGATCTTGAGTGTGCGCAATAAATTGATCATCTTCATCAATTGGGCATGGGCATATTTGTCTAAAGACACTTCATTGAGATTGATATTGAAACAGAAGAAAAATGATGCTTTGGCAGATTCAATTATCGATTTATATCGCTTCAAACAATTTAAAAACAGCCATTTGCCAATCACTTTTTATATATTTCCCACTTTAAACAAATGTAAAGAACTTTTTACCTTTGGCTTGATTAAATTCAAATTTATGAAAACCATTTTCAGTATTCTATTCGCTTGCACCCTATTATTTGCACAAGCACAGACAGCCAATATCACAGAAGTCAACAAGGCGATGAGTCTAGGGACCAAGCCAGGTCTTGAGATGATCATTCACAAGACGAATGTAAAAGATGTGATGGAAAGGTATGAAGACAAAGTCAAATTTTACAAAGGCAAATTTGCTGAACCAGGTAAAGGCGGATTTGAATACAATGGGGTTGGATTAAAAATGCCAGCGATGAGTACTTTTCCGGTCAATATTGTTGCTTATTTATTTTTCAGGAAGTAGATAATATGCGATTAACCTGTTTTTTTTTGGCGAAGGCATTTTGTCACTTCAAAAAACTCCAATCAATTTGAACAAGCTTCCAAATTTATGGAGAGATATACAATAATGTTCAATTCATAGAATTCAAAGCAATTAGAAGCGCAAGAAAGATTTTAAAGGGTTTGGAAAAAGATGAAAAACATGTCATCGGCGATATCAAAGATTTAGAGAATGAAATTCAAAAAAGCAGAGAATCCATTGCAGAATCTGAAGGTGTCATCCGCGATAATGAAGTGCAAAAAGCCGACAATACCGCGCGATTGACAGCACAAAAAGCAAAAGTAGCAGCCAAAGAAGCTGAATTGAAATTGCACAACAAACTCGCACTAGAAACAGAAATCAAGAACATGGAGCGAGAAATTAAAGACTTGGATAAAATGAATGACAAGTTTAAAAGTGAATTGAAAGACAAACAAAAAATGCCCAATCCAAATACGCAAATGATTTCTTCATACACAAGACAAGTAGAAGAGAATACTGCCAAAATAGCCGAGAAAGAAGGATTGCACGAGCAGAAGAAGGCCTTCTTTGAAAAGAATGTCACCGTCCGTGAAGGAGAGCTCAAAACCTTGAATAAAGAGAGAGAAACTAGAAGACCTCATCAAAGACAATGAAAAAGCCATTGAAAAAGAATAAGAACAATATCACCGAACAGAAAAATAAAATCACCTCTAACGAAGGCAAAATAAAAGACAATCAAGGCAAACAAAAAGTCGTGGGAGGGGATATCAAAAACCAATCGGATAAAGTGACAGAGGTTAAGAAAGAACAAGATAAGTATAGATAAGAATCTGAAAACATAACAATACGCAAATAAAAAAGGACTCCAATTGGAGTCCTTTTTTTTGGTGTTAAAACAATCGCACAACTAATACTTAATCTACATTATCGTATAAAAAACTATTTTTTCCCAATTCGATATTTCCATCCTCTCCCTCTCTCAATGTATATCGAGATTTCTCTGTTTTCTCAGAAGAGGGCGTCTCTCCTAGCACTTCATTCTTTCTCAAATATGCTGGCACTTTCTCCATTTCATTCAATACCGTATTATTGGTATAATCATAGCTCATGCTTCTCAACAAGTCCTTTCTATTCTCAAATTCATCATCTAGTATATCGCGCTTCTTTGGGGTGATGAAATTAGATGGATTCGCAGGGGGAACCTGATTGACAAACTCCTCATGCTTTTCATATACTTTAAAATCTAAAGAACCGCTTTCCTCTTCTTGAACTTCTTCTTGCATCTCTGGATTGTTCACTTCGATTTCATAGGTATGCTCGTCAATTTTATTGGAGAATAAATCGAAGTGATTCACTTCCTGAACCGGCTCTGCCATCAATGTTTCAGGAGTTTCTTCAACTTTTGGCTCTTCCAACTTGATTACCACTTTCTCTTCCACTTTCACCGCTTGTTTCGGACTTGGCAAAATTGAATTTTGATTGAATCCAGTTGCAATAATGGTTACACTCAATGTCTCTCCCAAATCTGAATCATCGCAAGTACCGAAGATGACATCGATATCTTTTCCAGCTGCTTCTTTTACCGTATTGGTGATCTCGTCGATTTCATCCATGCGCACTTCATGTTCTTCTGATGAAGAAATATTGATCAATACTTTCTCCGCTCCCTTCACATCATTATTGTTCAACAAGGGGGAATTCAATGTAAGCGAAGTCGCTTTAAATGCTCTATCCTCGCCTTCTGCAGCTCCTGTTCCCATGATGGCTGTTCCTCCTTTAGACATCACAAATTTGATATCCGCAAAGTCGATATTGATAATACCTGGATTGGTGATAATCTCAGAAATACTTCTCGCAGCGATAGACAAAATATTATCTGCATGCGCAAAAGCCTCTCTCTGCTTCAAATTGCCATAGATTTCTCTAATCTTATCATTGGAGATGACGATGATCGTATCTACATGTTGTTTCAATTGCTCGATTCCCTCCATCGCTTGTTTGATCTTGCGCTGACCTTCAAATGAAAATGGGGTCGTCACAATTCCTACGGTGAGGATGCCCATTTCCTTGGCAATTTTTGCCACGATTGGTGCACCACCAGTGCCTGTTCCACCGCCCATTCCTGCAGTGATAAATACCATCTCTGTCTTGTGATTGAGAATGTCTTTGACCATTTGTGCAGACTCCTCTGTCGCTTTGCGGCCTAGTTCAGGAACAGATCCCGCTCCCAATCCTTGTGTTATTTCAGGACCCAAGTGAATCTTATTGGGAATTTGACTATGCTCGAGTGCTTGCTCATCCGTATTGCAGATGACGAAATTGACACCCTCAATGCCTTGCTCGAACATGTGGTTAACAGCATTGCTGCCGCCGCCGCCGACGCCGATGACTTTGATGATAGATGATTGCTCTTTTGGTAAATCGAAATGTAACATAATAGGTTAATTAAAAATTAGTTAATAGTTTTTTTGCTGGTTTTTATTGGTTGTTAGGTGCTGGTTGGTTGTTAGGTGTTGTGTTGTTAGGTGTAAGTTGTCAAAGTTATGGGATGGTGTAGTTATGAGTGGTTTTAATCTTCAAATTTTTTGACATCATTTCCTTCGAGTAAAAATTTCTCTACGCGCATAGGAATATTTCCGAATAATTTATTGTACCATCCTTGATCTGTTGGGCGTTGCTTTGGCTGCTCAACTGGGGCAATCGGTTCAACAGGCTGAATTTGCTCTACTTGAATTTCCACTTGCTCTATTTTTGGCTCTTCAACAATTTTATTGGTTTCCCTTTGCATCAATTCATCTTCTTGTCGCTGCATCAAGATCGCTTCATGTCCCGTCATAATCAATCCAATTCCCGTAGCATACATTGGATTTTTAATCGCGCTCTCTCTGGCATTGGCTAAATGCTCAATAGGCAATCCGATGCGCACATCCAATCCTGTTCTCACTTCCACCAAGTGTTTGATGTCTTTCAAATTCGATCCACCGCCTGTCAACACGATACCTCCGACCAATTTCTTTTGATAGCCCGATGTCTTAATTTGAAAATAGACGAGGTCGATGATTTCTTCCACACGCGCTTGAATAATCCCTGCCAAATTCTTTAAAGAAATTTCTCTTGCCGGCAATCCCTTTACACCTGGCAATGCCACTACGTGATTCTCTCGCTGCATAATCGCCAAGGCACTTCCGCGCTGACATTTCAACGCCTCTGCTTGCGATTTCATAATTCTGCATCCTTCCTTGATATCATCGGTAATCACATTTCCTCCAAAGGAATCACCGCTGTATGTCTGATAATGCCATCATAGAATATCGCCACATCAGTCGTTCCTCCGCCTATATCCACCAAGCAAACTCCTGCCTCTTTATCCTCCATACTCAATACAGATGCTGAAGAAGCAATGGGCTCCAAGACCATTCCACTCATCTTCAACCCAGCTTGATGAATGCATCGCTCGATATTTTGAGCTGCACTGATTTGTCCTGTGATGATATGAAAATTCGCCTCTAAGCGATGTCCAAACATACCAATCGGTTGATTGTTCCCCATCTCGCCATCGACCGTAAACTCCTGCGGCAAGGCATGAATAATGCGCTCTCCCGGTTGCATTTTCAATCGATGTACATCATTGAACATGCGCTGCAAATCCTTTTGAGAGATGACCTCATCCGTATTGCCTATCGTGATAGCATGTCTGTGGTGCATAGACTTGATATGCTGTCCAGCGATGCCGACAAAAACTTTATCAATCGCAATCCCACTATTTTGCTCCGCTTGTTGAGTCGCTTGAATAATCGCTTCTACCGTCTGATTGACGTTTGAAACCATCCCTCGAGAAACCCCAGTAGAATTAGCCTTTCCGATGCCAAGTATCTCAAATTTATTGTGTTCATTTTTTCTACCTACCAAGACACAAATTTTGGTAGTTCCAATATCAAGGCCGACAATAATGTCCTCTTGATTGTAGTTTTTCATCCCTGTGGAATTTGAAAATGATTGATTCATATGGAGTCTAATTTATTTTGAATAATTGTTTCTTTTTTTATGCCTACTATTTGATTCTTAAAGGATACATCGATGGCCGAATAAGATTTTAAAATCTTCCATCTGCGGTGTCAATTCAATTTTCCCCGCCGCATTCACATGTATCTCACTGATCATCGCATTCCAAAATGGATGGTCAAAAATATAAGCAGTGATTTGCTTCAATTGAACAACAAGGATAGAATCCCGCTCATTCTTCGGTTGGGTAATATCTCCCACATAGCCCGTAATCAATGGCGTGCGCTTGGTGAATTTATTCGATGTCGGCATCCATTTCCATTTATCCGATACATAATAATTCATGCCCTTGCAATTGATCACCCGCAATATTGGATTCTTCTGCTCTACAGAGACGATCACATCGCCTT
Source organism: Bacteroidota bacterium (assembly GCA_016713645.1). Taxonomy (GTDB): domain Bacteria; phylum Bacteroidota; class Bacteroidia; order Chitinophagales; family JADJOU01; genus JADJOU01. Next base: position 20,177 of record JADJOU010000026.1, on the reverse strand, counting down.
TCACTGTCTTCACCATTTCAGTATGCTCGATAAAATCATTTTTGTTTACGCTATTCTCTATGCGCCTAAAATCTATTTTTGCTATGCGCTCGCCCACCAAATGTGGATCTTCCATCAAGAGCAATTTTCGCACATCGCCTTCATCCACGAAATAATTGTCATTCACATTGTCTACGGATACAATGAGTTGCTGACAGACTTTCTCCTTTTCTCTATCCACTGCGCTGAAGCAGACGATAAAGAACATCACAAACACTGTCACCCAAGTGAGCAACCGCAATATGTTTAAGAAGTTTATTCTGTTTAAAAATTTCATTTTATCCCTGATAATAATTTTTTATTAATTCAACTGACCGATCGATATCCCCCGCACCTACTGTCAATAATACATCCACATCAACTTGTTTCAATTCACTTGCGATATCCTCCCTTTTGATAATCTTCTTTTGATCGTGCGCAATATTTTGCAAAATCAAATCACTGGTCACCCCAGCTATAGGCAATTCCCTCGCAGGATAGATGTCGAGCAAAAAAACCCGATCTACTTGTGTCAATGCCTTCCCAAATTCCACCGCCAAATCTTGTGTTCGCGAGAACAAATGTGGCTGGAATATGAGGGTGATTTTTCTACCAGGATACAATCCCTTCACGCCGTCAATCAAGGCATTCAATTCCTCAGGATGATGCGCATAATCATCGATATACACCAAATCAGCTGTTTCGATATGCTTCTCAAATCTTCTCTTAATCCCTCTAAAACTTGCAATCGCTTTTGCAATTTTATCTTCTGATATACCTAATTCCATCGCCACGGAAATCGCCGCCAAGGCATTCTCCACATTGTGTTTTCCTCCGATATACAAGGTAAATTCAACCGAAGTTCTATTCGTGGTGAATACACTATTTCCGCCGACTGACTTCAACGTATCTATCATCAAATCAGCACCTGTGCGAGCACTATAGGTCTTTACCTTGCGCACTATGCGATCAATGATTTTCACTTGTCCCTGCACAAACACAATTCCCTCTTCATCTACCTTATTCGTAAATTCAATAAACGCTTCCTCAATCTTTTCCAAACTGCCATAGATATCTAAATGGTCTGAGTCCACCGAAGTAATCACGGCAATATTTGGATTCAATCGATGAAAAGAGCGATCGTATTCATCTGCCTCTACAATCACAACATTGTTGTTTCCACCGATATAATTTGAGTTGAAATTCTTAGAAATTCCTCCCAAGAAAGCCGTGCAATCATATCCACTGTCTTTCAAAACATGCGCGATCATGCTGCACACCGTCGTCTTTCCATGTGATCCCGCTACCGCAATGGTGAATGCATTTTTGGTAATCAACCCCAATACTTCACTGCGCTTCATCATCATCGGATGATTCGACTTATAGTGATTCAACAAAACACTATTCGCTGGGATTGCTGGCGTATAGACCACGAGGTCAAATTCGCGAACAATCATATCCAACCTATCTTCAAAGAACACTTGTATTCCCTCTTTTTCTAGCGCCTCCGTCAAATTAGATGAGGTCTTATCATAGCCAACCACGACCATCCCCAGATGCTTGAAATATCGCGCAATTGCACTCATCCCTATTCCTCCAATGCCGAGGAAAAGTGCTGATTTAATTTGTGCTATTGTTTTAGTATTTGTCAATGCTATCTTTTAATTTTTATTTATTTTCTCTATAATTTTTTTCGCTATTTCCTCTGCCGCATTGGGTTTCGCAAATTGTGCAATATGCGCACTCAAATTTCTCTGCGCCGTTTCATCGCCCAATAATTGAATCATGCTCGACACCAATTTATCTTTCGCCTCTATATCTTTGACCAATATGGTCGCTTGTTTATCTACCAATGCCTGCACATTCTTCGTCTGATGATCCTCTGCGACATTGGGCGAGGGCAATAATATCGTCGGCTTACCGATGATGGCCAATTCAGAAATTGTGCCTCCCGATCTCGATACGATGATATCCGCTGCGCAATAGGCCGCTTCCATATTGGTTATAAAATCACAGATGCGAATTTCTGTCGTCTCCAAATTTCTATACTCCCTGATATATGCCTTTCCACATTGCCATATCAATTGTATACCCGCACTTTTTATTTCCTCAATATGCTCGGCAATCGCCTGATTGATTGAACGCGCACCCAAACTTCCCCCTGTGACAAATACAATCTTCTTATTTGCATCCAAACCAAAAGCTTTAGCAGCATCCGCTCTAGACATATGCATTTGTCGTATCGAATCTCGAACGGGATTCCCCGTGATATGTATTTTATCCTTCGGAAAATATTTCTCCATTCCTTCAAATGCGACAAATACCCCAGCAGATTGCAAGCCCAATAATTTATTGGTAATCCCCGCATGCGAATTTTGCTCTTGCAAGAAATAGGGAATGCCCATCCAACCGCAAATTTTCAATACAGGACCACTGGCATATCCACCAGTGCCCACAGCCACATTCGGTCTAAATCGCGCGACAATCCAAAGGGCCTTGCACATACTCATCACCAACTTAATCGGGAAGATGAGATTCTTCAATATGCTCATCATGTCAAAAGAACGCTGTATCCCCGCAATGGTCAACCCCTCAATCTTATACCCCGCTTGCGGCACTTTATCCATCTCCATTTTACCATTCGCACCCACAAATAAAAATTCAGTATCGGGCATGGCTGCTTTAATAGCATTTGCTATCGCAATTGCGGGAAATACATGCCCGCCTGTTCCACCACCTGTCATCAATACTTTCATTTATCTATTTATCTCTATTTACTTAATTACTTCTCCTTCACTTGCAGCATCTGTTTTTACTGCCGCCAAATTCATCGCTCGACTATTCTCTACACTCACACTCAATATAATTCCAATGGCAATACTTATAAAAAGCAATGAACTTCCTCCCATGCTCACCAAGGGCAAAGTCATTCCCGTCACAGGCAATAGCGAAACGGCTACACCCATATTGATCATCGCCTGTATCACAATACTAAATCCCAATCCCGCCGCCAATAGTGCCCCAAAAGACTTTGGCGTTTGCATGACAATCTTGATACAGCGCCATAAAAAAAACCAAATACAGCACAATGATGATGGCTCCTCCCATCAAGCCCCACTCTTCGATGATAATCGCATAGATATAGTCTGAATAAGGATGCGGTAAAAAATTCTTCTGCAAACTATTCCCCGGTCCATTCGGAAAAATTCCCCCTTTCGCCACGGCTATATTCGCTTGTATCACTTGAAATGGAACATCACTGCCATTGCTCGTATAACTCTCAATTCTATGCTTCCATGTCTTCATTCTACCGATCATGTCTTTCTCCGGCAATTTGAATAGAATGAATACCGCTGTTCCTATCACCAATAGGCCTCCTACTGCAATAGCTCCCAAATGAACAAAGCTCACACGACCAATAAACATGAGCAAAATGGATGTGGTAAACAATACCATTGCTGTTGATAGATTCTCTGGAAATATCAAGAGACAAATCACACAGACTGGTAAAAATATCGGCACAAATCCCTGGTACAAATCCTTGATATTCTCCTGTCTCAAACTCAGCGTTCTCGATATATACATAATGAGCGAGAGCTTCGCAAAGTCAGATGCTTGAAATGTCAAATTGACGATGGGCAATGCAATCCAACGCTTCGCATCATTGGTCTCTCTGACAAAAAACAGCGTATAGACCAACAAAATCGCACTCACCCACAAGAGAATTTTACTCAATCCAGAATAATACTGAAAGGGGATTTTATGTGAAATCCACATCAACACGATGCCAAATAATATCAATGAACTATGTTTAATTATATAATGCTCCGCACCTTGATTATACTTATACGCCAACATACCCGTGCTGCTGTACACCGCCAAGGCCGAGAATATCGACAGAATCAAGACAATCATCCATATATAGCGATCGCCCATGAAAAGCCCATCCATCTGAATTGGCCAATGCTTCAGCGCTGCCTCAGGTGTTGCCGTGGCTTCTTTAGATACTTGATCTTCCGATTCTGGGTTATGGTCTTTTGTTTCTATTTCTATGCTTCGTTTTAATTTTTCACTTTTAGGGTCCGACAGATTTCATTTTTAGACGGATTGCAATCCGTCGCTACTTTCACAACCGACGGATTGCAATCCGTCGCTACACGTCTTTCACACATTGCTTAAACTGCTTTCCTCTATCTTCATAATTTTGAAATAAATCAAAACTCGCACATGCTGGTGACAATAAAACCACATCTCCTTTTGCTGCCAATCGCGTAGACATATTTACTGCATCCTTCATCGATTCCACATTCACCATCACGTCTACCTTATCTTGAAATGCCTCGTGCAATTTATTATTGTCTTTGCCCAAGCAGACAATCGCCTTCACTTTCTTCTTCACCAATTCAGATAAGATGGAATAATCATTGCCCTTATCTACTCCGCCCAAAATCAATACGACTGGCTTCTGAATGCTCTCCAATGCATACCAAGTCGAATTGACATTGGTCGCTTTGCTATCATTGATATACTCGATGCCATTCAATTTGAGCACATTCTCCAATCGATGTTCAAGGCTCTTAAACACTTCAAACGTCTGACGGATATTCTCCTTGCGCAATCCAAATGTCTTGCCCACGATGCCCGCAGCCATAGAATTATACAAATTGTGCTTGCCCTTGATACCGATATCTTGTATCAACATATCGAACTCCTCCGTGTCCTTATAATGAACATGAACTTTCTCCTCATCTGCCCATCCTCCTTGCTCTAATTTGTTGAATACGGAAATTGGCATCAATACCGAAGGGATTTGCTTTGCATTTTGTTTCATATAATTCATGGTTTCTTCGTCATCCGCACAATAGATGAATACATCATCCTGACTGTGTTTATTGACTATTTTAAATTTAGATTTTACGTAATTGCTCATTTCATATTCATATCTATCCAAATGGTCTGGCGTGATATTCAACAATACCGCTACATCGCACTTGAATTCCTTAATATCGTCCAATTGAAAACTGCTGATCTCCAATACATATACATCCTTTGGATCTGTCGCGACCATATAGGCAAAACTCAATCCCACATTGCCCGCCATACCCACATTCAATCCTGCATTCTTCAAGAGTGCATATGTCAAAGCCGTCGTCGTCGTCTTTCCATTGCTTCCCGTGATGCCCACAATCTTCGCATTCGTATAGCGATAGGCAAATTCCAATTCTGAAATAATTGGAATTTTCATGCTTCTGATTTTCTTGACAATCGGCGCCTTCTCTGGGATACCCGGACTCTTCATCACTTCATCAGCATTCAAGATTCTATCCTCACTATGTTTTCCCTCCTCATAGGGAATACTCCACTCTTCCAATAAGCCTTTATACTTATCCGCAATGACTCCACTATCAGAGACAAATACTTCCAAGCCGCGCTCCTTCGCAAGCACTGCTGTGCCTACTCCACTCTCTCCTCCTCCCAATATGGCGATGCGCTTTGTCATTTTTATTGTACTATCTAATTTTCAATGTTATAATGGTCAATACCGCGAGGATGATTCCGATAATCCAAAACCTCGCTACAATCTTCGCTTCATGCATGCCCTTCTTCTGGTAGTGATGATGGAGGGGCGACATCAGAAATATCCGCCGACCTTCCCCATACTTCTTTCTCGTGTATTTAAAATACGCCACCTGAACAACCACCGATAAATTCTCAATTAAAAAGATCCCACACATCACCGGAATCATCAATTCCTTTCTGATGATGATGGCAATCGTCGCAATGATTCCACCTATCGCCAAACTTCCTGTGTCCCCCATAAACACCTGCGCTGGGTAGGCATTCCACCAAAGGAAACCAATACATGCCGCAATAAATGCGGAGACGAATATGGACAACTCTCCAATATTCGGGATATACAAGATGCCCAAATACTCCGCTAATATTCTATTACCCGATACATAGGTGAGCACCGCCAAGGCAATGCCGATGATGGCCGAACTGCCCGCTGCCAATCCATCGATTCCATCTGTTATATTCGCGCCGTTCGATACCGCCGTAATGATGAAGATGACGATGGGAATAAATATCAACCAAGCCATATTCTTCGCCAAGCCCATCCACTCAGAAAGCATGTCGTAATTAAATGTATTGCCCTTGAAAAAAGGAACATTGGTGATCAAACTCTTTACATCATGCGATAAAAACAAACTTCCATCCATCTTGCCACTGCCTGGAATAAAAGTATCTGCAGGCATAATGCTCACTGGATTATTGTCGTAAATCTTTCCATTCTCTGTCGTATACGCATAGACATTATTCACATCGCGCACTTTCACCGCTGGATGAAAATACATCACACTGCCAACAAATATGCCCAATCCCACTTGTCCGATGATTTTGAACTTGCCCGATAAACCCGCTTTGTCCTTCTTAAACACTTTGATATAATCATCCATAAAACCAATGGCACCCAACCATATCGTCGATATAATCAAGGTGATGATATAGATATTGGTCAAGTTGGCAAATAAGAGTGTCGGTATCAAAATGGAGAAGATGATGATGAATCCACCCATCGTCGGCGTACCCTCTTTTTCCTTTTGTCCAATCAATCCCAAATCGCGAACAGATTCACCCACTTGCAAGCGCAACAATTTTTTGATAATTCTATCACCCAAAACCACCGAGATCACCAAGGCCAATATCACTGCACACGCCGCTCTAAAGGAGATATAGTTGAACAATCCCGCGCCCGGAATATTGTACATCTTGTTTAACCATGTGAATAAATGATATAGCATCTTAAATGATTTATTTTTTTATCTATCTAATTCTATAAATGTCTCTGCCAATACTTGCTTATCATCAAAGGGATGCTTCACCCCATTGATCTCTTGATAAGTCTCATGTCCTTTTCCCGCCAATAATATGATATCTCCTCGCTCTGCAATCGTACATGCCGTGCGTATCGCTTCTCTCCTATCTACAATTGATAGCACATTTTTTATTCGGCCTGCATCGATGCCCGACTTCATCTCCTTGATAATCTCCACCGCACTCTCCGATCTCGGATTGTCTGATGTCAATATAATCTTCTGACTCATCTTGCTCGCCACATCACCCATCACTGGTCGCTTTGTCTTATCTCTATCTCCGCCACAGCCCACAATCGTAATCACTTTCACATCCTTGGTTCTGCTTCCATTGATGGTCTCCAACACTTTTTCCAAAGCATCTGGTGTATGCGCGTAATCCACGATGCCCACAATTTTATCTTTATCCGAGACGATATAATTAAATCTCCCTTCTACTGCTTCTAGCGATGAAAGCGCGATCAATACTTGCGTCTTATCTTGCTCCAATAAGATGGCTGTCGCATAAACCGCCAACATATTATAGGCATTGAATTCTCCGACCAATCTCGTGTGCACCTCTTCTCCATCGATTTTCAATACCAATCCAGAGAAGGCATTCTCCAATATCTGCGCCCTGAAATCTGAAAGCGATGAAAGACTATAGGTCTTGATCTTTGCATTGCAATTCTGAACCATCACCATTCCATTCTTATCATCCATATTGGTCAGGGCAAATGAAGCCTTCGGCAGTTCATCAAAGAACTTTTTCTTCGCGTCTAAATAATTCTTAAACGTGCCATGATAATCCAAATGATCATGCGTGATATTGCTGAATATGCCGCCTTTAAAAACCAATCCTGCAATTCTATGTTGATGAATTGCATGCGAACTCACTTCCATAAAGCAATACGTGCAGCCACCCGCAACCATTTTTCCCAACAATTCATTCAAGGCAATGCAATCAGGCGTCGTATGCGTTGAAGGAATGACTTCATCTTGTATGCAATTCTTCACCGTTGAAATCAAGCCCACGGTATAGCCCAATTTCTTAAACAAATTATAGAGCAGTGTCGCCGTCGATGTCTTTCCATTCGTTCCCGTCACTCCAATCAATTGCAATTTCGAAGATGGATTTTCAAAGAACATCGATGCCATCAAACCCGCTGTATGCGCTGCATTTTGTACCTCTACATAGTTGATACCCAATTTGACAATGCTCGGAACATGCTCACACACGATGGTATGCGCACCAGCCTCAATCGCTTGTTGGATATAGGCATGACCATCCACCTGACTTCCTTTAACTGCTATAAAGACAGCTCCAGGAATCACCAATTTCGAATTGATACAGATTCTCGTCACTTCGCTATCGTTCGAAAGCTCCGACGTGTAAATGTTCAATTGTTCTATGTACTCGCTAATTCTCAATGTTTTCTTCTCGTTGTTTATTTTATGCTTCTACTATTTTTTAATTCTTCTTTTTTATTTTTTAATTTTTCCTTTTTATTTTTTAATTCTTAATTTTTAATTTTTCTTTTTACTTACCTAGCAAACCAACCGCACCACCATACCCTTCTTAATGATGGCTCCTTCGGGAATGGATTGCTCTTTTACTTTTCCGGTGCCGACGATCTCCACTTTCAATCCCGCATTTTCCAAGAGATAAATGGCATCCCTCAAATTCATTTTGGTGACAGAAGGCATTTTCCTCGCTCTCTATACAAACTCTGCTGCTTGACAGAACTATCTCTCCACATCGACTCCACCCACTCTGATGCAATATCTTTTTGCGTATTATTCAAATTCAATTGCTTGTAGATAAGCGACAAATCCGCTCTATTTCCCTTCATCACTGCGCGCTCACTCTTTGCGCTCAATTTCTTATCCATAGAATGGTGAATCGCGATCTCCGTTGAATAAATTCTATCGGCGATATCTCTAAACACTGGCGCGGCGACCTTTCCACCATAATAACCCACCTTCGTATCTGGATTATTCACCACGACGATGCAAGCATAAATCGGATCATTCGAAGGGAAATAACCCACAAACGTCGCTTGATATATCTTGTCGCTATACTTTCTGCTTCCACCTGAAATCAAGTTGGTGCCCGTCTTTCCTGCGATTTTATAATCCAAACTGCGAATGTCTGAAGCCGTTCCACTGTCTACAACTCCCTCGAGCATTGCTCTCAATTTCACCACAGTTTGTTCGCTGCATATTCTGCGCTCCAAAATCTCAGGCTTGAATTGCTTGATCACTTGATCATTCTCTCGAACTTCTCTGATGAGATAAGGCTTCATCTGAACACCATTATTCGCTACAGCGGCATAGAGATTCAAAATTTGCAATGGCGTCAAGCGCACTTCATATCCGATTGATATCCAAGGAAGCGAAACACCACTCCATGATTTGGTCGGTGCGATATCTGGCTTTGGCTCTCCTTCTAAATCAATGCCCGTCGTCTGAGTCAAGTGAAGGCTCTCCAACATTTTATAGAATTTTCCCTTATCCTCTTTGAAGTGTTTGTTCACCAATTTTGAGATACCCACATTCGAAGAGACTTCAAAAATTTCTTTTAGACTGTGCAAACCTGGATGCGCATGTGCATCTTCCATGGTGCGGTTGTAGAATCTCGTCTGACCATTCTCCAAATCCACTTTGGTATTCTCATCCGCATAATTATTGTCCAAGATGGCAATCATCGAAGCCAATTTAAATACGGAGCCCGGTTCATTCAATTCGCCAATGGCATAATTGAAATTCTCGACATAGCCGCTATCGCTATTCTTGCCGAGATTGGCAATCGCTTTAATTTCGCCCGTTTTGATATTCATCAAAATCGCACAGCCGTGATCGGCACGGTAAGTTTTCAAAGAGCGCATCAGTGAATTTTCTGCAACATCCTGCAGGTTTACATCTATTGTCGTATAGACATCCAATCCGGGTTTTGCCCCTAAATCATTGTCTTCATCCATGGGCATATACACCCCATTGGCAATTTTTTGTACTTTCTTCAGGCCGCGCACACCAGCCAATTCCTTGTCAAATCTCCCTTCAATCCCCACTTTGATTTTTCCAGAATCTCGGATATATCCAATTGTTCGCTGCGCCAACATCCCAAAGGGCATCCTTCGATTGTTGTGCTGAATCACTTGCAAGCCCGATTTAAATCTTCCCTGTCTGAACAATGGCCACGACTGAACCATCTGCAATTCTGGAAAAGATACTTTTCGTTTGATCAAGAAATATCGCTCCCCTGTTTTTCTTCCGCGATCCAAATCCTGTCTCCACTGATTTCTCGATTGCTCTCCCAAGTGCGCTTCAAACAACAAGCAGATGCTGTCGATATTCTCTTCCCATCGCTCATCGGTCAAAGCCTCTGATTTCAAATCCATCCTCAATTCAAAAGTCGGTATCGTCGTCGCCAACATCCTGCCCTTGATATCATAAATATTGCCACGCTCGGCTTCTATTTCTAAATCTTTTATCGTCAGCTTCTCAGCCATCTTAATCCAGTAATCCCCCTCTACAAACTGCGTCTTAGCAGCCTTCCCCAATATGGCCATCCCAAATATCATCACCAATCCAAACGAGAAGTATATGCGCCATAATATGTCTGATTTTGGATTCAATTTTTTTTATGGGGTTTGGTTGTTGGTGTTTGGTGTGTTGTCTTTGGTGTCTGGTTTCTGGTGTCTGGTGTCTGGTTCTTTTTTTGGAATTATTCATTCAAAATTCCCTTATCGTTTATCTCAATTCAAAATTTAAAATTCATAATTCCTTTATCCTTTATCTCAATTCAAAATTCATAATTCAAATAAATTCAAAATTCTGTTATCGTATATCGCAATTCTTCTTCTTTATTCACCCAAAGTAATTTACGATAACAGTTATTAACATGTTAACATTCTTGACAAGTCAATAAAATTAACCAAATAGGCAAAAAAAATCTAGTTATCCACCTTATACTCTTCTTCTTTTACGAGTATTTTATACGGCGGGCTCACCAACTCTTTCAAACCCATCGGCTCCACCGCTTTAGACACTTCTGATTGCTTGCTTCTATTCATCAAATCCGACTTTGTCGTCAAAAACTCCCATCTCAACTCCTTCAATTCCCTTCCGTATTTATTCAAGTCCCGCATCTGATTCATCGCATGATGGTTGTTCGAAATGTGCACCATACCTAGAATAAAAAGCAATATCAAATATTTGACATCAAAAATTTTCAACCAGGTTTTATTATTCCACTCCATACGCAAACTTGCTAATTCAATTTTCTATTTCTTTTCAGCCACCCTCAATTTGGCGCTTCTCGATCTGGGATTATTTTTCAATTCCTCTGCACTCGCCTCGATTGGTTTTTTGGTAATCACTTTCAACACTTGGTTGGGTGCATTCCCAAAAAAATCCTTTTCCACTTCCCCTTCAAATACCCCCGACTTCATAAAGTTCTTCACCAATCTATCCTCCAAAGAGTGAAAAGTGATCACTGCCAATCGTCCGCCTTCCTCCAAGAGCTCTGCGCTCTGCGTCAACATATCTTTGAGTGCATTCAATTCATCGTTCACTTCAATCCGCAATGCCTGATAAACAGGAGCAGCGTATTTATACATCGCCCCAAAACTCAACGGTTCGAGGATATCATTGAAATCCTGGACACTCTCGATGCGGTGTGCTTGGCGCTTGTCGACGATGGGCTTAGCCAAGGTCTTCGCATTGCGCACTTCACCGTATTTTTCAAAGAGCTCCTTCAATTCAGATTCCGAATAGGTATTCAAGATCGTAGTCGCATTCAAGTCTGAGCGCTTATCCATCCTCATATCCAGTGCCGCATCGAATCTGTAAGAGAAACCCTTCTCGGCGGTGTCGAATTGAAAGGACGAAACCCCCAAATCCGCCAAGATGCCGTTCACCTTGGTCACCCCTTCCACGCGCAAAAACTTCTTGCAATGCCTGAAGTTCTGGTGGATGATGATGAGGCGATCGTCTTGAATCTCATTCGACCAGGCATCTTCATCTTGATCGAAAGCGTATAGCCTTCCAGCTGCATTGAGCTTATCCAATATCGCCCTAGAATGTCCGCCGCCACCAAAGGTGAAATCGACATAGACCCCATCGGGCTGGATACAGAGTGCATCAATACTCTCATGTAAAAGAACGCTTGTATGATAATTCGTATTCAATGGAAATTGGTTTAGCGATTGATTTTACCCATGACGCGCTCAGCCAATTCCTCATAACTCGAACCATTATCACTATTCATCAAGTCATCATAAGTCTTCTTATCCCAGATTTCGTATTTATCGTTCTGAGGAGCCAATATGATTTCTTTTTTAATATTTGCATAGTCCAAGAGATGATTCGGCAGATTCACGCGATCATTGCCATCCATCGTCAATTCGGTCGCACCGCCCATAAACCTTCTGAGGAAATCTCGATTTTCTTTGACGAAGGTATTGAGGTTCTTGAGTTCTTCGGTGACCGTCTCCCACACATCGTAAGGATAGAGCAAGAGGCAATTTTCAAACCCACGGGTGACCACAAATTTATTGTTGGCCTTAGGAGATAGTTTATCCTTCAAAGAAGAGGGAATCCGCGCCCGCCCTTTGTCGTCTAATCTAATCTCATGTTCTCCTAAAAAACCCATCGTTCTGTTATATTACAATGTAAAAGTATAATGTATTTCCATTTATTCCCACAAAACTCCACATTTGACCAATAATAATATCCACACAAATTCCTTGACTTTGTGCATATTGTGTGGATTACCGCACATCCATCCAAACCAAAATACATTCAAACCCTTTATTTATTGGGATAGTGGGTATATGCAAAGAATGTGTATTCGTGCATAAGCTTATCTACACCCTGTGGATTGTGCTTGTCCCCATTAATGTATAAATTCCTCCAAACGGGAAATTCTCTGTCCATTTTGACCTATTTTGGTGAAAAAGCCAGTCCTGAAACTACCATTTTTAGGGGAAGTGGGAAAAAGTGGTGGGAATTTTAAAAAGTGGATGTTTTTGGGCATGTCCTCCCTAGTTCCGTCGGGAGGTCAGGCTCTGCGCCTTGCTGCGCGCCGGCTGCGATCCTTCATGCGGGCATACTAGAATGTTCAATATTTCGAAGTCATATGAACACTTTGCAAATATTTTTTATCTTTGAAGAAGGATGAATAGATTTTGCATGTTTACTCATACGATGTGAATATGGGTGAAAAAATAATCCAAATAAACAAGTTAATCACAATTGAAAAGACAACATCCAAATATGACCCACATGAGTAACATTTATCAAAATTTAGGTTTTATAAAAGACCCATTTGCTTATACAAATGCTGACCAAGAAGAAAATTTAGAAGATTATTTTATTGCGCCACCATATTATGAATCGATTCAAGGTGATTTTAATTCACCAGCATCACATATCGTATTAGCGCCTAGAGGGAGTGGAAAGACAGCTCAAAGACGTATGATAGAAATCTGGAGTAGAGACAAACCGGTTCTTTGCGTAACATATGATAGATTTGAGCTAGGAAATAGCCAGAACTTAAATGACATAACCCTTAACTATCATTTAAAAAACATAATCCAAAGAACACTCTTAAATTTAGTAATTTGGATTGCTGAATACCCTGACACTTTAAATAACTTTTCTAAAGAAGATAAGAAAAATTTAAGCATACTTTGTCATAACTATCTAGGAGAAATATCAGGGGCTAAAGTTACAGAAACTCTAAACGAAATTAAGTCAGTTACAGAAAAAATTAAAAAGTATTGGAATGAAAATATTGGCGTTTTAGACTCACTATTAAATTTTCTGCTTAAAAAATATGATTTGCCAGAACTAGACCTCCCTGAATTAAAACAAGAGGAAAAAAAACTAAGCCAATCGTATAAATTTCAAATGGAGTTAATCTACGAATTAGCTCAAAAAATCGGATTCAAGTCAATTTATGTTTTAATTGACAAAGTTGACGAAACTCATTTGACGACTAGTGATTCCGAGGCAACTTTTAGATTAATTGAGCCGCTGATTAAAGATCTAGAAACACATGGAATTAAAGGTTATGCTTTTAAATATTTTTTATGGGATAAAATCTATGAGTATTTACTTAAATCCGGAAGACCAGATAGAATAAGCATTCATTCATTAATTTGGTCTCGTGATAGACTTTTGGAAATGTTATCAAATCGATTACAAGCATTTTCAAAAAAAGAAATAAAAAATTTAGAAAGTTTGTTTGAATCAAAAAATAATGTAAGTGCGGATGACTCTGTAACAATATTGTCTTGGCGTTCTCCTAGAAATTTAATTAGAATTTGTCAAGAAATTATCTCAGAACAAACATTAATAAATAATAATGTTTCAAAGCTTGACAATAGGACGTTAGATCGAGCATCATTAAAAATATCTGAGAAAATCTCTCAAGAAATATATGGATCAGAAATTACAAATGAAATCAAAAAAATAGACCGTGAATTTTTCTCAATTAACCATTTGGCTTCTAATATTTATAAAGTTTCAACTAATGCAGTAAGACCTAGAGTTGCTTCCTGGGTAGACAAAGGTTTTCTTTTTATGGTCGGCGGCGACAAGGGCAATTCTAAAAAACCGACTAATATGTATTTTGTAGGAGACCCTAGAGTTAATAGGATAATTAATGCCAAAAAAGTACTAACAGACTGGCTTTCGAACTCTTGGTCCCCCTGCCCACATTGCGACTCTGACTTAATCCTTGATTTTAATTATTTAACTTCTGATATTGATGTTGAATGCTGGAATTGTAAAAGAACAATTTACTTCCCACCTAAACCGACTAAAGAAAATCAATGAATTAGAAAAGCAGTTGAATGAACTACCAGCAACGAATTGGGAGGAATAAAAAATCTAAATGGCAATAGGGAAACTATTTAAATGGCAGAAAAAGCAAATTCAAAAATGCTTATAGAATAATACGATGCTTAAATTTATAGAAACATTTTACAAAGAAAACGAAGGAACAATCCTACCCTTCCTAGTCTTAAACCAAACTAATCAGCAAAAGGGACAAACAGCAATAGAAAACAAAATCAAAAAAGGTCAAGTTATGTGTGAAAATAATAGTTACTTTAGAATTATGGCTTTCATTAGTAATAGCATTAAGGCATTATTGTAGTGCAAAAAAATATGATAGAAAGTAGAAAATAAAATAGCAGATATGTCAGATTCGCTCCTCGTCCCAAGCCCATAAAGCAAAGGCTAAAGACGATGAGAAGCGGGGTGATTTATATTCTTCTCGCAGACAAATGGAAAGATAATTTAAGAAAAGAAATTGAAGCGATATATCAACTTTAATATGAACAGAAAAGCAATCATAATAATTATAATACTTTCAGCAATAATTGCTGCTTCCAGTTTTTAATTATAACCAGACAAAAAAACCTCCCATTGACACTTGGATTAAGCTAACTGTGCCAAACGAAGGTAAAGTTGTATACAATAAGGTTGCACTATTTAATAATATTCCTTTATCTAACTTTAAAAATATCAACGGTGACGCAAAATTCGTAAACCGACACGGTGGCTATTTATTTGGCTATAAAATAAACTTTGACATTGCACTTCTTGATTCAATTGGCATCAAAGAAGTTACATACGGTATATCATTTAAGTTCACTCTAATAGACAAAGACGGTTTTGAAATCCGTGAAATTGAATCATTAATAGTGCCTGTCGAATCGGGCAAGAAATATGAAAGTCAAGATATAATTCCGGAATACTTTACACTAAAAACAATTGAATTAACGAAGAGTATTAACCTTGTTCTATACATTCATGAATGTCGTAGCTGCAAAACATATTAAAACAAATATCAGCAACTAATAGCACCTACAAATTATTGGTAGTTCAGTTGTTAATTAAAGTTACATGCTTCGAATCAAGTTCAATGCTAGCAGACAGTTTAGTGCTTCGAAATAGTAAATTTCCTTAAGTCTCAAAACATAATTTTTTAATTTTATCAACCTTTTTATCGATTAAATCTATGAAATTTATTTTATTATTTTCTTTTAATATATTGATTCTGTTTTCAATATTTTCTCAAAACATATCTCTTAAAGACATGACCTTATTAATAAATATGGATAATGATGATTTTGATAACTATGTATTAAACAAAGGATTTACATTTTACTCAAATAGAAACTCTGTTGAATATTTAGGCGCTCAATATTGTTACAACCAAAGTAAAAACTCATTATCACCTAGTTGTGAAAAAATCATTTCTTACCTAAACGGAAAAGATGGTTATCAAAATAGTGTTTCATATGGAACACCATTTGTAAAAGAATATTTACAGATAAAAATTCAATTAAAAACATTAGGATTTTCTTACAAAGAGACCAATCAAAAAGATAAAGAAACAATTGATATTATCTATACCAAAGGTAAATATTTAATATATTTAACCTCATATCAAAACAATCACAATGGGTATTTAATGACAAGTTATAACATAACTTTAATTCACAACAAATTTTAATATAAAATTTAATAAACTACAAAATAAAACATATAGGGTAAATACAATAATATTGAAACCAAAGCCCTTACTTTTAATAGTATCCAATGTTTTCAGTACGTCAAATGAAGGCGGATATTATCTAGTTCTCTCGAGTAGGTTTATCAACTTTCGCCTATCCTATCTTTAGCAAAATTGATGAATTTCATATTAAACTAGATCAAAGACACCGCAAGCAGGATGCAAACGAGTCACCTTCATAATTAGTCAAACAGGCCTGCAAATACCTAATAATTTGACAACATTTATTAATTTTATATTCATCTTTTGTATTGAATTATATATATTTATAAAATGAATGAAAATCACACGTTAGTATATCGTAATGAATCATTAAAAAAGACTTAACACAAAAATGAACAGACTGACAAACAATAAGATAAAAAGCCAAAGCTTTTACAATATATTTATTTTGCTCAACTGCACCAAAGCTCACCGGCTGTCCATTGACAACTACTAAACATTGAAAACGATTAAGTAAATGCAGTATATCAACCCAATTGAAATATTAGGATTATCAAACTTTGCTGACACGACAAGCATTGATTATGACCTTATAAAAAAGGCTAAACGAAAATTATTTGCAGACATTGACTTATCAGACAATGTACTTTTAGACTATTACGGACTTCAACTCACAAAAAGTGACTGCGAAAAAGTAATTGACGAACTTGCAAATAAAGATTTGAAAGAGTTTTATTTATACCTTATATCAAATAAAAAATTAAACATTTTTTTAGTAACTGGAAATGAAGATGTGTTTACAAACTTCAAACAGGACAGCATTTTTAAGTTACCAGAATTCGTGAAATTTATTAGTCCGTATTATGCACCAAAGTTTGACAAAGCACTTTTAAGTGCATTTGTAAACGAAGATGTTGTTAAAACAAAAGCAATTTTGAAAACTTCATTCTTAATATCACAAAGTGAAATAAACATTGGATATAAAAGTGTTTCTAATAACATTCAGAATCGAATTGATGAAATAGCAGAAATAAAAAGAGACATAAAAAATGAAGAAAGTGTTTATAACGAGGACGATATAGATGAAGTTGTTGATTTAGTTGTTGCAAATTTTC
Organism: Bacteroidota bacterium; assembly: GCA_016713645.1. Taxonomy (GTDB): domain Bacteria; phylum Bacteroidota; class Bacteroidia; order Chitinophagales; family JADJOU01; genus JADJOU01. The sequence goes on along the minus strand of JADJOU010000026.1, from coordinate 2,655 downwards.
CAAGTGATATTTTGAATTGTTTGCCAAATTACTTTCAAAGTCAAATTTTGAAAATTGCAAACGAAATCAACTATTTAAATGTTGTTATTTGGGACAATTTTGATAATCCACAAGTTTGCAACGACTTATTAGAACACGTATTAACTTTAAATATTGACGGAATTGACAAGCCAACATTTCAAAAGAACTATGAAATAGTTAGAAAGAAAATCAAGAAAGAATTGAGCAAGAGAAGATTTCACCAATTCTAAGGAAATATGCAGGTTACTTAATTCAAACAAAAACAAAACTTAAGGAAATAGAAGATAAAACCACTACGCCAGCAGCTTTATTAAATTGGGTAAATTCATCAATTTCAATACTAGATGTAAATAATTTGCCAACTGCTTTCGATGAAATTAAAAATCAGGTTGCTTTATCATTAAGAGCAATGTCAATAGTAGTTTTGAATTCATTTTCTAATATTGATGTTTCCCTTGACTTAATCAACAAAGCAAACAATATTACAGGCTTAAATGTAGAAACAAGAGATAATGTACAAGATGTAAAAAACAACTTACAGATTTAAAAACGAAAATTGATCTAGTTAGAGAAAGAAAAAGTTTATCACCAGATCAAACAAGATTAGTTTCAAGACCAGCAAAACATCATCATCAACAAAATCACATGACAATAATTCAGGTTATGTGTTGCTTTTTGGTATTGTTGTTATCGGATTAATTGTCTTATGGGGAAATTCTCATAAATCTTCGTCAAGCGATTACCCAAGTACTGCAGAAAGTTACAGAGCACCAGAAACATCAAACGACAATTCATATACAAACAATAATTCTAGAACTGCAACAACAAACGAGTATTCATCACCAGCCGAAAGTCAATATAAAGGGAACCAATTACAAGATGGAGCATCACCACTAACAGATTGCTTTGGTAAGGGTATTTATAGTGGCAATGCGACCTTAACAATAAAAAATGGGGGCAATTCAGATGCAATTATTTGCTTGTATAGCATAGATAATGACAGAACAATAAGAAATGAATATGTTCAAAAAAATTCAAGTTTTACTATGTCTAACATTGCACAAGGCGATTATAAAATTAGAGTCTTTTATGGCAACGACTGGAACCCAGAAATAGAAAACAGTTGTGGTACAAAGGGAAACTTTGAATCCGATATAAATTTTTCAGAATTTGACGGAACAGAATATTTTGAAGATAGCGATAGGGGCTACACAAATGCAACTATAACACTATATACTGTTGCTGACGGCAACGCTTCATCATCTGCCATAGATCAATCACAATTTTTTAGAAAATAATTAAACATAAAAAAATGCATGAAATAAAAAAAGTAACAGTAAAAGTACCCCAAGCCTATCTTGATTTTATGAATCAGATATTTGAAATTGAGAAAAAAGCAACGAACCTAAAAGAAGAAAATTCTATCCAAAGAAATATAAACAAAATGAAAGGAATTATGGAGGAAGAATTCTTTAAAGGAACTACGACAATTGGATTATCCTTTCATAACCCATTAGGAGAAAGCTACACAGATACTCGAACAGACTGCGAAGCAACCATTTCCGGCACAAGTATTGAAAATCTTGAAATCATAGAAGTTATAAAACCAATTATATTTTATGCTTATCAAGAAAATGATAAAATATTGAAAGTAATTGTACAGCCTGCATTAGTTATTGTTCAATCTAAAATTATTCATAAATAAAAGAAAATCATCAAAAATGGAAAATACAATTAACTACGGTATAGATTTAGGCACTACTAATAGTGCAATTGCAAAATTTGTGAAAGGCGAAGTTTTTATTTTTTCTAATCCACAAGATATGGGTTCTCGAACCCTTCCTTCAATAGTTGGATACAAAAAAGATAAAATTCTGGTTGGAAAACAAGCAAGAGTTTTTGCTGAAAGAGAACCGGAAAATGTCAAAAGTGTTTTTAAAAGAAAAATGGGAACTTCTGAAAGTTTTCCAGTAAAATCTTTAAACCAATCTAAGACACCAATTGAGCTTTCAGCGCAAGTGCTTAAAGAATTAAAAACTTTTGTTAATACAGGAGATAATCTAGATGCAGTTGTTATTACCATTCCGGCATCTTTTGACCATATTCAATCAAATGCAACAAAAGAAGCAGGTATTCAGGCAGGATTTAAACAAGTTGTATTATTACAAGAACCGATTGCGGCAAGTTTAGCATACGCCAATATGAAGAAGGAAAGAGAAATGAAAGAAGGCCAATGGCTAGTTTATGATTTAGGCGGTGGAACTTTTGATGTCGCTTTAATAAAAATAAAAGAAGGAGAAATGAAAGTTTTAGACCACGAGGGAGATAATTTTTTAGGTGGTGCAGACTTTGATAGTTTAATAGTTGAAAAACTTATTATTCCAAAACTCTACGAAAATTATAAATTTTCTGATTTAGAAGATAAAATGAAAAGTGCTTCAGGTAAATTAAATGCAGTTTACTTAAAACTTTTACGTTTGTCAGAAGATGCCAAAATTATTCTTTCAGCAAAAACATCGGCAGAAATTGAAGTTTCAGGTTTTGCAGATGAAGATGGAAATGACGTTGATATAGAGATAGTAATAACACGTTCTGAATTTAATGAACTCATAAAGTCAAATATTGACGGAACAA
>JADJOU010000025.1 GCA_016713645.1 Bacteroidota bacterium | reverse complement strand
TTCTGGGGCTCTGTCTCGTCAACTTCACAAATGGAAATGTCAAGACCGTAATATCTCCTTCAAAATCCTTGATGGTAAAATTGGTATTGATATCCGATGCGCTCAATTCGCATGAATACAATTCCACAAGTGCTGCAGCGCATTGGATTTTTAATTCCTCTTCAAAATTCATGCAACAAACCTACATATTTTTTCTATTTCTTTCAATCGATGACGACTTCTTTGCATCCCAATCCATCATTCATTCAAAATTCACCATTAATCATTCAAAATTCATAATTCAAATTCATAATTCTCAAGAAAGTTGTTTCTAATCTCCGCGCTCAGCGAGTGAATAAATCCATCGATTAAATTATTCTTTCGCCCTTGATAGACAATATTGAGTTGAATAGACTCAGAGAGACGCCGATCAAACGTCAAGCTCCATACATAATTATTCCCTTTCTGAATCCCGCCCAACATGGCAAATTCCACCTGGGGATTCCTTTCGATTTCACTATACCCCACGGTAATAAAATCAAATCTCGCCTCCGCCAAACTCTTCTCAGATTGGTTCCATTTGACTTCAAGTGAGGCGTCGTTCATGGTGCTGAACTGATAGATTTTATTCGATTGGAATTTATAGTCATAGCCCCATTCAAACCGCCAGGATTTGCTCGTTTGAAAGATCAATTTGGTGATGTAATTATTGCCGATAAAATCAAAATTTTTCTCTTTAAAAAACTCTGATGTATTGACTTTAAAGGACTGCGTAAACTGATTTCTCCAAGTAATCCACTCCGACAATTGCAAACGCGTTTTAATGGTGTGTGAGCGAATTCTTCGGGCGTCGATGCCATTGCTCAAGAGAAAAGCATTCTTATTGAAATAGTACTCATATTCCGCACTCCAGTTGGGCTTATCTCTATTGATAGAAAAAGTCTGTTTGACCGTCGTGTTTTGCCCCCACAATTTTATCATTCGTCCACAAATCAAAATAAGATGCAAAGCTATTTTCCTTGCTCAAATAGATTTTGCGCTGAAAATCCAATACAGTCTCTGAATGCAAGCGTTTTAACAATTCCCAGTTGCCCAGTGATCCGCGAATATTCTTCGGGGAAATCGAGATGATATTGGTCCAAGAATTATCGTTGATGGGCACAAATTCAGGCGTATTGAGATAGAGTTTCATATATCGATTCTCATAATTGAATTGAGAAACAAAAGCTTCATTGAGCTCGAATATGCCATTTCCATTGATGTCTTTCCAGGCAAAAGCTCCGTATCCATTGGGCGCTTGCACATAGGTAAATTGTATTCTTTGTTCGCGGCCGGCGCCGATATTGTATTGCATATTGTATTTCACCAAGCCATTCCAATACGTCCCGCGATAATCCACTTTTCCCAAGTAGTAGTGATTCAATTCATTTTTTGCTTGAATGGTATCGGCATTGAAGAAATTTCGATAAGTCAATTGATAGCGAATTAGATGATTCTTGTACTTCTCTGCTTTCCCGACGATTGAAGCAGTATGAGAATAGATATTGGGCGATGCAAACGTCTTCAAATAGGCCAATTGCTCCGTTCTATAAATATATTGAAATACCACACTGCTCTTATTGCTGTCTGCATTAAAAAACTGAAACGTATAATTCTGCCATAAAAAACTCGTTCGATCCAAGGTATCCGCAAGGTGGTAGGTCGTTCGCTTAATCTCATGATTGAATCCAGCACTCACAGACCACTGCGGCCATATTCTCAAATTTTGTGTGAGAGGGCAAATGGTGGAAAAAACTGGTTTTGAAATTGCTCTGATCGGCAATCATCCATCGGCTATTCGACAAAATCTTGCTGCGCTTAAAGGCGTAGTCCATTTTAAAAACCATTTCATAGCCCTTGAACAGCGAATCTTTCAAGAAGGCATTCAAACCAAATTGTGTCGTGCCGATTGGTTTGATATAATTGAATTCAGACCTAATCAAATGCTCATCTTTTTCAATCGCTGAAATATTGGCGATATCCCAATCACGCGCAAACTCGATGTTTCTATACCGCTGAATAAATTTAAATCGATCCTGCACCTATTCATAAGACACCTTCGTATTGACTTCTTTTGCATTGTATGTCAAGGTGGACTTAGAAGCAAAACCCACATTATCTGCATCGCTGCTATCAGAATACGTATTCAAATCTCGATTGCTCAAAGCGAATTCTTCATGAAAACGGAGATGCTTGTTGAAATCATATTGGGCAGTAGCTGAAAACAATTGTTCAGATTTCGGAGTGATCAACAAGACCACGGGTTCATAGTCGCCCTGCGGAACGCCGTTCAATGGCGCTTTCCCAACCGTAGACGCGTCCATTGGCAGCAGAGGAGAGTACAATATAATTCCCTTTATTGGCACCGACGAAACTGAAAGAGACTTGAAACAAATTGGAATCGTTATAGGTCCCGAGGATATAGATAGAATCGTATTTTACAAAATCGACAATGGTATCGATCTGTCTATAGAGCACTTTTGTTCCATCGTTTGTCGTTCGCGTCGAACTAGGCACAATCGCTCGATCTAGGTTATCGCCCACACTCGATAATTTCTTTATCTTCGAGTCATCTAAATTAAAATTAAGCGGTTGACTTTTATTGTCTTGTTCAGAAAACGCATTTAAAGCGAAAGAAAAATTACGGTATTTGGTTTCATTATTTCCATAGAGTGTTGTTCTAAAGTAGTTCTTATCCGAATATTGAAATTCTACAAAAATCCTCAAATCTCTGGTGATGATGCGCCTTGGTGTAAAAGTGATTTCCCCCAAATTATAGTCGATGGTATAATCCTTGTCGAAACCGCGCTCCATCAATTGACCATTGACGAATACGCGTTCAGAATTCCCTAGGACGATTAGAAATATCTCATTATTGGCGCCGCGCAATTTATAGGGCCCTTGATTATTCTCTTGCACCTGTAATTCATTTCGCGTGAATTGTCCGCGCGTAATAGCGCCAGCAGCGTTCAATTTCATGGAAACAGAATCGCGAAATTCAAATTCTCCCATGTATTGCAAGCCCTGCAATTTTCGATTGAAATTGAGGAAATAAGCATTGGGCGATTGCTCTAAGTCATAATCACCAATGATCACGGCGTGATTGTCTTTTTTTACTTTGATAAAAATTCGATCGAATTCATTGACCTGAGCGGTATTTCCATCTGGCTGAATGGGAATATTCGCATCTGATAAATTCGCTGAAATCTCAATGCCTTGGGCTGTCTTGCCACTCAAACCCAAATTAAAACCAGAGGAAAGAGCCAAGCCTTGGGTATTGCCAAACATGATACCTCGGGTAAATGAACCAGAATAATTCAATCCATCAAAATCCAATAAACTCGTCGTTGCGGGATCTGTATATCCCGTATGCGTATAGACAAATCGCTTCTCTTCGCGCTTATTCCAAAGCACAGATTGAACGCGCTGTTTGATTTTAAAATCATAGACTCGATAGAAAATAGTGAGGCTATCGGCAATCGATTCGCCGAATTCAATCATTCCAGAAGCTTCGTCTATGCGATAATTTGAAAATACGGATCGATTGTTTGATGTATAAACATTGACAGAATTCGGCACAATGGCCAGTGAATCCAATGAAATTTTCATGCTAGTCCCCGGCACTTTCTTCATGCGAACATTGGAATAATACTGCGCTTGAAGGGAATAAAAGGAAGATACAGCCCCAAAGATGAGTATATATTTCAAAAGATTCATGAAGGGCTGGCGCTTGTGTATAGTCAAATGAGATTGAAATGTACAGATCAAACGTAAAATTAGTCGAAATACTTTTTCAAATCACAAGTTATTCTTAATTTTACGGGCCTTTTAAGAAGAATTATGTCATTTATCACCCCTTTGATTATTGCTGCTTGTATCATTGCACTGGCAGTTTATATCATCTCTAAACGCAAGAGCAAACAAGAGAGCAGTTCACCGCATGCCAATTATACCATCGACGATATTGAGAATATGCGACAAAATGAAATAAAAAAGCGCATCGATGCTATTTTAGAAAAAGTCAATAAATACGGCATTAAAAGTCTATCCGCGCAAGAACAAAAAGCATTGAATGATTATGCGCAAAAGCGATGATGATCGACATGCGGTATAAACCTATTCAATTTTGTAATTCGACGACTTATTTCGAACTTATTGCATACGCACGAATTAAAAACGCTTGTATTCCCCTACTTTGCTCATTCTCTTTGAGAAAGACTGGATTCTTCAGAAGAATAAACCCTATTTCAAAATTAATCTCCTTACCTTTGCACCCTTTTAGGAAAATAGGTATTATGACAAACATCAGAAACATTGCAATTATTGCGCACGTAGACCACGGTAAAACTACACTTGTAGACAAAATGTTGCATGCGGCAAAATTATTTAGAGAGCATCAAGAAATCACAGAATTGATGCTAGACAATAACGATCAAGAGCGAGAGAGAGGAATCACCATCTTAGCGAAAAACGTTTCCATTACATACAATGGCGTAAAGATCAATATTATAGACACTCCTGGTCACGCGGACTTTGGAGGGGAAGTAGAGCGTGTATTGAACATGGCTGATGGCGTATTGCTATTGGTAGATGCCTTTGAAGGCCCAATGCCTCAGACGCGTTTCGTATTGCAAAAGCACTTGCCCTTGGCAAAAAGGCCATTGTGGTCATCAATAAAGTAGATAAGCCGAATTGCGAACCAGATAGAGTGCATGATGATGTATTCGATTTATTCTTCAACCTAGATGCGACGGAAGAGCAATTGGATTTCCAAACGGTTTATGGTTCAGCAAAACAAGGCTGGATGGGACCAGATTGGCAAAATCCTACGGATAATATCATTCACTTGTTTGATACCATTATCAAACATGTACCACCTCCACCAGTATCTGAGGGAACGTTACAGTGTCAAATCACCTCTTTGGATTATTCCAATTATACAGGTAGAATTGCTGTAGGTAGATTGACAAGAGGAACGATTACCGACAATATGGCCATATCATTAGTAAAACGTGATGGTACGGTTAAGAAAATGAGAACAAAAGAGATCTATCTCTTCGAAGGATTGGGCAAAGTAAAAGTATCCTCTGTTGAACCAGGCGATATCATTGCATTGACAGGAATCGAGGGATTTGAAATTGGCGATACGGTTGCTGACTTTGAGAATCCAGAGGCTATGCCGACAATATCTATTGAAGAGCCGACGATGAGTATGCTTTTCACGATTAACAACTCTCCATTCTTCGGAAAAGAGGGAAAATTTGTTACATCGCGTCACCTCAGAGATCGATTGTATAAAGAATTGGAAAAAAACCTCGCGCTTAAAGTCGAGCCAACTGCTTCACCTGATGCCTTTTTGGTATTTGGAAGAGGTATTCTTCACTTGTCTGTATTGATTGAGACGATGAGAAGAGAGGGTTATGAATTGCAAGTGGGTCAACCAAAAGTAATTATCAAAATCATCGATGGCAAGAAATGCGAGCCAATTGAAGAGTTGACTGTAGATGTTCCTGAAAATTCTGCTGGAAAAATCATCGAATTGGTGAGTCAGCGCAAAGGCGAACTCAAATCTATGTTGCCTAAAGGCGATATGCAGCGATTGGTATTTGAAATTCCTACGAGAGGTTTGACAGGATTCAGAAATGAGGCCTTGACACAAACAGCTGGAGAAGCGATTATCTCTCAAAGATTCTTAGCTTATATGCCTTTGAAAGGTGCAATACCTGGTAGAATTCATGGGGTATTGATTTCCAAAGAAAAGGGAATGGCTACCGCATATTCAATCAATAAATTATTGGATAGAGGTAAGTTCTTTATCGATCCAGGAGAAGATATCTACAATGGTCAAATCATTGGAGAGCAAATCAGACCAGGTGATATCGTCATCAATGTGACTCAAGCAAAGCAATTGACCAACTTTAGAGCTGCAGGAAAAGATGATAACGAGTCTATTCCACCAAAAGTAGATTTCAGTTTGGAAGAGTGCATGGAATATATCGCAGATGATGAATATGTAGAGATTACACCAAAATCAATTCGTATGAGAAAAATATACCTCGACGAAAATGATCGCAAGAAAAATGAGAAAAAGGCAGAAGTCATGTCTTAATTTTCAGATGACAGATAATAAATTACAAATGCATATTCACAAAATGAATATGCATTTTTTATTTTAGTCTAGACCGCTAGAAGCCATCTATTTAGCAATATCTGTTTGTATTAAAAAATGAATCCGTACTTTTACCTAAAATAAATGCACTTGTCAGTAAAAAAGGTTAAGATTTTATTGGTCGATGACGAAGATGATATCCTCGATTTTCTAAAGTATAATTTAGAAAAAGAGGGATATAAAATCTATACGGCACACAATGGGCAAGAGGGATTAAAATTGGCAGCAGAGCATATCCCCAACCTCATCTTATTAGACATCATGATGCCTGTGATGAATGGAATTGAAGCATGTTATGAAATTCGAAAAATGCCCGAATTGAATCACACTATGATTGCCTTTTTAACAGCGAGAAGCGATGAATTTACAGAAGTAAACGCACTCAATGCGGGTGCTGATGATTTTATTTCTAAACCGATTAAGCCCAAAGTACTACTCGCCAAAATCAGTGCCATCCTGCGTAGAGAGAGCAGTCAGCCTTTGCCGCAACACGCCTCTCCCATCACGATAAAAAAAGATTCTTATCTCGTTGTCTATAAGAACAAAGAATTGAGATTCCCCAAGAAGGAATTTGAATTGTTGGAATTGTTGATGTCGCAACCAGGAAAAGTATTTTTGCGCGAAGATATCATGCAACAAATCTGGGGCGAAGATGTCATTGTAGGTGATCGAACCATCGATGTGCACATCAGAAAATTGCGAGAAAAACTCGATGGCGATATCATTGAAACCGTCAAAGGAATTGGTTATAAAATCAATATTCATTCACCTGAATAATCTTGATTCATTTCAGAAAAAAGACATAATCATCCATACAATTTGATTCAAGTCTCAAAATGCCCCCCTAATTAGGGTTTTGCTCCACAATCACAAAGTATTGATTTTCTATACACTATAAATTATTTTCCAAATAATTCAGTTTTTATTTAGAATTAATCTAAATAACATACATTTGCGCCATAATTCAAATTTATGCACAAATACGCGCTATTTATATCTGCAATTCACCTCACTACTTCCCTATTTGCTCAAACAAAATTGAGTGAAAACAATATACTCAAAGAAGTGAAAATTGAAACAGATCAGCGCTTCATCATTGATTCCGTCAAACAAGGTCAAAAATTAGATATCATACGTTTAAAAAACATCCCATTCAATGTTGGAACCAATAATATGCGCCAAGTTTTTGCCAAAGTGGCTGAAATGCATATTGTGGAAAGTGATGGATCGAACATTCAAATGAGTTTGGCCAGCAGGGGACTTAGTTTCAATCGCTCATGGGAGTTCAATATGCAACAGAATGGATTAGAAATAGCGGCAGATCCAATCGGCTATCCAGAAGCATACTTCACCCCACCAGCAGAGGCTTTGGAGAAAGTGACCGTGAGCAGAGGTTCTGATGGAATTCAATATGGAACGCAATTCGGCGGTGCGATTAATTTTATCACAGAGCGCGCTACGCTTAAAAAATTTGAATTCAAAAACAATTCAACCTTGATGTCATTCAATGGCATCAGCCAATACAATAAAATCAGCGGAACCCTTGATAAATTCACTTATAACATCATTCACCAATTCAGAAAATCTGAAACATTTAGAGATAATAATGCCTACCACAATAATTATACTTATGCCAATTTTCAATACAAATTCAATGAGCATTTAACGACCTCCATTGAATTGACGCATAATGATTTTCTTTGCCAACAACCAGGCGGATTGACTGATTCACTCTTATATGTCGACCCAAGTGCAAGTTTGAGAAATAGAAATTGGATGAATATAAAATGGTTTTTGCCTTCCTTGAATATTCTATATTCAATCAATTCGAATAATCAAATTCAATTCAAATACTACAATTCAATAGGACAAAGAAATAGCATAGGTTTTCTCAAGGCGATCAATCTAAAAGACGACAATAGCAATCGACAAATTGATATTGACAATTACACCAATTACACGGCTGAATTGATGATGATCAATCAATTTAAAACTGCTGCCTTCAATCACCATCTTCAAACTAAATTGAAAATGTACAATGGCAATACCCTGAGATTGGCGAATGGCAAGGGCGATAAACTCGAAACTTTTAACCTTAATCTCCTCGAAGATTTTTCGAGAAAATATGATTTACACGCACAACAATATGCGCTATCCATACAAGACGAAATTCAGTTCAAAAAAATAACCATCAAGCCAAGTGTAAGATTGGATTATATCAATTCATCCATAGAGGGAACCAATGTGGGTAAGGCACAAGCAAAAATAGGCAAGGATAGAATTTTGGTCAATGGAGGAATTAATTTTGATTATAAAATCGACGCACATCAGCATATCTATTCCAATATTTCCAGTAATTATCGACCGGTATTATTCTCTGACATCATACCACCATCTACAACAGATAGTATCGACCCGAATTTAAAAGACATCAAAGGATTTACCAGTGAATTGGGCTATCAATACAATCACCAATTATTCAATATCGAATGCACCATTTTTGCCATTGATTATGCCAATAGGTCAGGAAATATGCTCATCTTAAACAACCTGAATCAATCGCGCGTATTGAGGACGAATATTGGGAATTCACTGCATTTGGGATTGGAATTGGTGACAGAAATTAAACTATTCTCCGCATTAAAAATTCAAGATAAATTAGGAGAATTGAAAATTAGCAATTCATTTGCCTATACAAATGCCTCCTACTACAATACCAGCGCCTATAGCACGTCGAATAACAAAGACATCACGACCACCGATTTATCTGGAAACAAAGTGGAGAACGCGCCAAATATCATCAATCGAGTTCAATTGAATTATAGCTACAAAAAAATTGAAATCGGATTCAACCACAATTTCGTTGGAGAGACCTTCACAGATGCAGCCAATACAGCGGTGAGCAATGCCTCTAGTCAAATTGGATTATTGCCCTCTTATCAAATCATCGATTTAGCCTTGAAATTGCATATCAACAAATCTATTTCCTTTAATGGCGGTTGCAATAATTTACTCAACGAATTCTATGCGACTAGAAGAGCAGGTGGCTATCCAGGCCCGGGCATCATGCCTGGAGAGACGAGGAATTTCTATTTTGGAATTTCATTTTTGTAGGTTGTTAGTTGTTAGTTGTAAGTGGTGAGTGGTGAGAGTTGCTGCTGTATTCCCCCACAACTGAAGTTGAGACACATTGCAAAGTGTAGGAATATCTCTACATAGTGCCTAGATTGATTCATAATTGCTGTTAAAAGCACCGCTGTGATTCAAAAAAATGCATTATGTTTGCTTGCAAGACTAAACAATACAAGCAACTATGTATCGCACGCACCACTGTGGAGAATTGAATATAAATCATATTGGACAAACAGTTCAATTGGCGGGATGGGTCGCTAAGAGCAGAGACCTCGGTGTGATGAATTTTGTGGACATGCGCGATCGATATGGCATCACGCAAATTAAATTCAGCGATGAAAACAATGCCACACTCTGTGCCCTCTCCAAATCCTTGGGAAGAGAATTTGTCATTCAAGTCAAAGGCACTGTAACAGAGCGCAGCAGCAAGAATATGAATATCCCCACAGGTGAAATTGAAATCACTGCGGAAGAATTGACGATACTCTCTAAATCAGAGACGCCCCCTTTTACCATTGAAAATGAGAGCGATGGAAGTGAAGAAATTCGCATGAAATATCGCTATTTGGATATACGCAGACCCATTCTCAAAGAGCGTTTGGAGATGCGCCAAAGTGGCCAAAGCGACGAGAGCATATCTAGACGACCATGCTTTTGTTGAAGTAGAAACCCCTTTTTTCATCAAATCAACACCTGAAGGAGCGCGAGATTTCTTGGTGCCTTCTCGTTTGAATAAAGGTTCATTTTATGCACTTCCACAATCACCGCAAATCCTCAAACAATTATTGATGGTTTCAGGAATGGATCGATATTATCAAATCGTCAAATGCTTTAGAGATGAGGACTTCCGAGGCGATCGCCAACCAGAATTTACCCAGATCGATTGTGAGATGAGCTTCGTCGAACAAGAGGATATTTTGCAACTATTCGAAGGCATGACCAAGCATGTATACAAAGAGGTCAAAGGCATCGAACTAGCCAATTTCACGCGCATCACTTTTCACAATGCAATGAAATACTATGGCTGTGACAAACCCGATTTGCGCTTCGATTGTAAGATCATCGATTTGAATGAAGTCATACCAGCAACGGAATTCGCTGTATTTAAAAATGTGCAAACATCAGGTGGACTTATCGCTGGAATCAATGCCAAAGGCTGCGCAGAATATTCGCGCAAGCAAATAGATGAATTGACTGAATTCGTCAAAGCGAGCCATAGAGGCTTGGGCGGATTGATATGGATAAAATACGGCAAAGAGGGCATCAAATCCTCTATCGATAAATTCTTCAGCCCTGAAGAAATTGCAGTGATTGGAAATGCCATGGGCGCTGAATCAGGAGACTTATTGCTCATCGCAGCAGATAAATTATCCAAAGTGCGCAAATCACTTGGCGACCTGAGATTGGAATTGGGCAAGCGCGAAAAATGGATGGATCAAAATCCTTGGAGTTTGGTTTGGGTTATCGATTTCCCTCTATTCGAAAGAGATGAAGAAACCGGGGAAATCATCTTCATGCACCATCCCTTTGTAATGCCGTATCCTGAGGATATCCAATATCTAGAAACGGATCCTACCAAAGTGCGCGGTCAATTATACGATTTGGTCATCAACGGAAATGAGATCCTGAGCGGTTCAATACGAATTCACCAACAAGCATTGCAAGAGCAGATTTTCAAAATTTTGGGCTTGACCGAAGAAGAAAAAGAAGCGAAATTTGGCTTTATGGTCAATGCATTTAAATACGGTGCGCCACCTCACGGAGGCTGTGCATTTGGACTCGATAGATGGGTCATGCTATTGGCAGGCGCTGATACGATTAGAGATGTGATTGCCTTCCCTAAAAATGCCTCTGGAAGAGATACGATGATGGATGCACCAAGTGCTGTAGATGAAGGTCAAATGAAAGAATTGGGAATTAAAACGGTCGCGGTAGAATAAATTTATTCTTTCAATTTTTACATTCTTTTTGGAGGTAAAAATTCTCTCTTGTAACCACTTTTTTACCGGTTTGCTCCTCTAACATTGTGCGCGCATCCTTTGCTATTTTGCCCCCTTTTTTACTAGCTTTTGCATTTTCTTTTAATCCTTTTGCCTCAATTGTTTCTGCAATTTGCCTCGTCGATAATTCTGCCAATGCCGTAAATATCAATTCGGCTTCGCTCATATGGTCGCGAAGATTTTGAGATTTTAAACCCTTCAAATTTTTGTGCTTTTTGACGGTCAAACCACTCCATTCTTGATGAATAATATTAGTCAAAAGCGCGAATTCATCTGTTTTCTCTACTCCATTTTCCTTCCAATAGTCTGTGAGCTTATTTCGAGTTTCTTATCCTGTCATGCGCTGCTGGATCCACTTTTCGCTGTGTCCCAATTTTTGCCAATTCTCCCTTGCTCTTTCTATACTTTGACTTGGATCTGCCATTTCTTGCATGCGCTCATAACCAACCTTAGCTAGCCATTGTTTAAAGGGTTCAGCTTTTGGAGATGGAATGGATTGGATTAAGCGAAGTAATTGTTCTGCATCTCCAACATCCGTTTTATAAAATTTACCATCTGACGATTGCATTTTCAGTTGGTTACAGTTTGTAACCGACTCGTTCCCTTCCTTTGACAACCTATGCTTAAGGACTTTCCAATAATTTCGAGCATCTTGACTATCAGTGAGAATTGAAATTACATCGATAATGCTGAAATACCATTTTTCTTCCTTTTCATCCCAATGTCGTCTCACTTGTCTATCTTCAAATAAATTTATATTGCTCATTACTTAAGTTTAAAATATGCTATTTTGACAGCTTGCCACCTCAAATATATAAAAATTGAATCACCAATTAAGCGCTTTTAATGTTTGACAGTTTCAACTTAAAAAAAAAGTCCTCAAGAATTTTAACAGATAAATACTATAATTGCATACTACTAGCTTTAAGAAAAGCAGGATAAGGAATAAATGAGACAAAAAATAATAGCAGGAAATTGGAAAATGAATACCACCCTTGAGGAGGGAATTCAACTATTGCAAGCTATTGCAGTGCAAATCAAAGACAATACTGCACAGGTAATCATCTGCCCTCCGCATACCCACTTGGCGAGTTTTAACGACAATAAAGATGTACATAAACAAATTCTTATTGGGGCACAGAATTGCGCTGATGAGGCTTGTGGCGCCTATACGGGCGATATCTCTGTTGCGATGATTCAACCCTTTGTGAAATTTTGCATCGTCGGGCATTCAGAGCGCAGGTCATACCACGGCGAGACCAACGAGTCTATCAAAGCAAAAATAGACTTGCTCCTTCAACATCAAATTCAACCCATATTTTGTTGTGGAGAGAGTTTGGAAGAGCGCAATAACGAAGTGCATTTCGAATTGGTCGAATCGCAAATTGCGGCAGCACTTTTTCATTTAGATGAATCTTCGATCGCACAAATCATCATCGCATACGAACCCATCTGGGCAATAGGCACTGGACATACGGCCAGCTCAGCGCAAGCGCAAGAAATGCATGCATTCATACGCAGCCTCATCGCGAAGAAATACTCTAGTGCAATTGCCGATCGCATTTCAATCATCTATGGAGGCAGCTGCAATGCCAGCAATGCCATGGAATTGTTTGCTCAGAGCGATATCGACGGAGGTTTGATCGGCGGTGCCAGTTTGAAAGCTGAAGAATTTATCAAAATCATTCAAGCCGCGAATTAATTGAACACGTAGAGAAAATAAACGAAGTGATTTTGCCCTTAATTTTCTAAAAAATACACCACAAGAAAATGTTTTTATTAGCCACGAATGCACGAATTAAATCCGAATGCATTCGTGCATTCGTCGCAAATTATTCGTAGCGGACTATTTGTGGCAAAACTTTCGTGGCAAAAGCAAATTGTTCAAAGTAAATTGTTTTCATTACTTTTGGATGTATAAACACTTTCCTATGACAGACACCGCCAATATCAAACCATCCAATACCGGAAGAAAAATTTTCTCTTTCCTTTTTATTCTTATCGTACTCTCGATTGGTATTTCTTATTTCATTTTTACATTCACCTATAGCGAAGGCAATAGAGCTGGTGTGGTGATGAAATTCTCTAAAAAGGGCTATGTATTCAAAACCTATGAAGGCGAGTTGAATATGGGCGGAATGAATACCATCGTCAATACAGCACAAACCAATCATCTCTGGCAGTTTACTGTTGCCAATCAAAAAGTTGCAGATACCATGATGAAATTGGAAGGCCGACGCGTATCGCTCCATTATGAAGAAAAAATCAAAGCTCTTCCTTGGATCGGTGAAACGGTTTATTTAGTGGATGGAGTGCAGGTGATACCATAGCAATTCAATCACGCCATAATTTCAGTTACTAATTCTGAATAATAATTCCCCATTCGATTTCTATTTGTATAAATTTGTTTGTATAAATAAAATCCATGAATCTTAAATCCCTATTCCGCACCAAATCCATCGATAAGATGCTCGCTGACCACTCTGCGCAAGAGGGCAAGCATACGCTGCATCGAGATTTGAATGTCTGGGATTTGACAGCACTCGGCATCGCAGCCATCATCGGCGCGGGGAGTTTCAGCAGTTTGGGAGATGCCTGCTTCAAGGGCGGACCAGGAGTCGTCATCTTATTTATTCTATGCGGCATAGCCTGTGCATTCACTGCCATGTGCTATGCAGAATTTTCGAGTAGAATTCCCATCGCAGGGAGCGCTTATACATACGCCTATGCCTCTTTCGGCGAATTGATCGCTTGGATCATCGGTTGGGCATTGTTGATGGAATACAGCATTGGCAATATCTACGTCGCTTTTTCATGGAGTGATTATTTCACTTCCTTCACCAATAAAATGGGCATGCACGTCCCAGAATGGCTCTCTTGCTCCTATATGGAAGCGCATAAAGCCTTTGTCAACAATAGCCTCAACAGCGAAGCCATCACTGCATGGAATGCTGCACCAACTTTCTTTGACACAAAAATTATCTTGGATATACCCGCTTTACTCATCAATGTATTGATCACGATACTCGTATTTAGAGGGATTAAAGAATCCAAAATATTCAGCAATATCATGGTCGTGCTCAAATTGCTCGTAGTATTATTGGTCATCGCCGTTGGCGCATTTTATATATTCCCAGCCAATTGGTTTCCCCTCGATGCCAGCGGAACGCCAAGTTTCATGCCCAATGGATTCGGTGGGGTGATGTCGGCAGTTTCTGGTGTTTTCTTTGCCTATATCGGTTTTGATGCCGTGAGTGTCATGGCTGAAGAGGCGAAGAATCCAGAGCGCGATTTGCCGAGGGGAATGATTTATTCACTTGTCATCTGCACCATCATATACATTGCATTGGCATTGGTCTTGACGGGTGTGGTCGATTATAAATTATTCGAAGGAGTGGGCGATCCATTGGCCAAAATATTTGAAATTAAAGGCATCGCCTGGATGCAAATATTGGTGTCCATCTGCGCTGTAGTCGCCATGACCAGCGTCTTGCTCGTCTTCCAGATGGGTCAACCGCGGATATGGATGAGCATGAGTAGAGATGGATTGCTGCCGAAAAAATTTCAAGAGATTCATCCTAAATATAAAACGCCTTCCTTTTCCACTTTGATGACGGGCCTTGTCGTTGGTCTGCCCATCTTGTTTACAGACAAATCCTTTGTATTGGATTTCACAAGCATCGCCACGCTATTTGCATTCGCCTTGGTATGCGGCGGTATATTATTGATTCCACGAAAAGAAAAAGTGGCAGGTAAATTTCATTTGAAATACATCAACGGGAAATACATTTTTCCGATTATCCTGGCATCCATCATCATCACTGTTCAAGTATTGTTTCCAACCTATTTCACCCACCTCATCTATTTGGGATTGACGGGCGACTTCGCCTCTTTTTGCTTGGTTGCATTTTGGACAATTTCAATAATACTCGCCATATTGACCTATATCAAATCTTGGTCATTGATTCCTCTCTTGGGATTGATTTCTTGTTTGTATTTATTGACGGGAATGACCGCAGGCAATTGGATTTGGTTTTTTATTTGGTTCTCCATCGGATTTGTCATCTATTGGTTTTATGGCTATAGAAAGAGTAAATTGAATACTCAAAATACTAATTCCCAGACTCCATAAACCAGAAACCAGACACCACAAAAAAAATGTTTGCGTATATCAAAAATAGAAGGCTCCTCACTGCTTTGATTGTATATTTCATCGTCGCGATTGTGCTCTTTCAATTTTTTCAAGTCGATATTTTTATTCCCTGCCTCTATCATCACTTCACTGGCAGAGAATGCTGGGGCTGCGGCACAACCCGTGCTGGATTAGCTTTGATGCAATTTGATTTTAGACTAGCCTGGCAATTGAATCCCCTCATTTATTTTATTGCGCCCGGTGCGATATCATTGATTATTTTTGACATTGTTCAATTCGAAAAGAAATAAAAATGGAGTTTGGAGTCTGGTCCCTACACTGTGTAGGGATGGTGTCTGGTTGCATCATTGGAATTAGAAATCAAAAATCGTACAGCTAAAACCATCTAATTCCACTAAACTCATTCGTAATTCGTATATCGTACATCGCAAATCTTATGACACATCACCATTTTATGAAAATCGCCCTTCTAGAGGCACAAAAAGCATACGACGAGGGAGAAGTTCCCATCGGCGCTTTAGTCGTTGCCAATGGGCAAATTATAGGCAAGGGATACAATCAAACGGAAAAGCTTCACGATAGCACGGCGCATGCGGAGATGATTGCCATCACATCTGCCTTCTCTTCGCTCAATAATAAATACTTAAAAAACTGCACGCTCTATGTAACCCTCGAACCATGCGCCATGTGCGCGGGCGCTAGCAAATGGGCGCAAATCGCGCAAATCGTCTACGGCTGTCGAGATGAAAAAGGAGGCTATGCCAATTATACCCCATCCATCTTACACCCCAAGACGGAAATCATCAGCGGCATTGAAGAAGAGGCCTGCAGAGAGATTGTTCAAAAGTTTTTTAGAGAGCGGAGGAAATAGTACAGATGAATCAATCCACAAAACTCAATCTCGACGCAAAGGCAATCACCAAAAGCCCAACGATAATTCTATAGTATCCAAATACTTTAAACCCATGCTTATTGAGGAATCCAATAAAGGATTTAATGGCTAAGAAGGCGACAATAAATGCGATGACATTGCCCAATAAGAGGATATTGATTTGCTCTTGATTCAAGACAAATCCACTTTGATAATAATCCAATAAATCTTTGGCTGTTGCAGCGAACATGGTCGGAACTGCCAAGAAAAAAGAAAATTCAGCTGCCTGTGCCCTCGTCAATCCCTGCGCCATACCGCCCACAATCGTGGCACCAGAGCGAGATACACCCGGGATCATCGCCAGCACTTGAAAAAATCCAATTTTAAACGCTTTGAAATAATCCAGTTCGCTTTGCTCATTTTTCTCCAACCACTTATCGACAAACAATAAGACGATGCCGCCGAGAAGCAAGGAAACACCCACTGTCATCACACTCTCCAACATTTGATCAATATACTTTTTCAGTACCAAGCCAAAGAAAACGGCCGGTAAAAAAGCGACAAATAATTTCATGTAAAATTCTATCCAATCTCGCTTATCCCCATGCGGAATAAACTTTCGCCAATAGATGACTAGTACGGATAGGATAGCGCCGAACTGAATACAAATAGTAAATAATTTGAGAAAATCACTGCTCTTCATGCCGAGAACAGCTGCAGTGAGAATCATATGTCCTGTAGAGGAAATCGGCAAAAATTCCGTCAGCCCTTCTACAACAGCGATAATAATGGTTTCAAGAATAGTCAAGGATGCGAATTAATTCGTTAGGAAGATTTTTTATTCCAAAAGCATGCGACGATTTCAATCACAAATCCCAACACCACAACAAATGGCGCCAAGCTAATTCTTCTGAAACTGTATTTCTCTTCCCCATTGAAATTGTTGGGATCAGCAGAAGCACCGCCGGCCATCAACATAAAGCCAACTAAAATCACCACGATGCCCACGATCATCATTTGATAATTCATCTTGCCAAACATGAGGGGCTTTGATGTATCTATTTTATCAACTGGTTTGGTACTCTCAACTTTTACTTTTGCATCCACTTTAATAGGCTGTGGACTTGGTTTTGGACTTGCCATATAATCTTTAATTTTTAATGCTTTTTAATACAAATCATCTAATTTAATACTCAGGTATTTTGAGACTGCAATATACGTACTTATCACAGAAATAATCAAACTGACTATCGCCAATCCCAAAAATATCAATAATAATTGCATGAAGTGATTGATGATGGATAAGCCTGAAATATTGTCTGAGACCAATAATATCATCCCCATCAGGAGTAGGGAAGCGACGAGGGTGCTTACCCAAGCGTTGATAAAGGATTTGGTGATATAGGGCTTGATGATATACCATCTAGTTGCCCCGACCAACTGCATGCTCTTGATCAAAAACCGATCGGAATACATCGCCAAGCGAATGGTATTGTCGATGAGCATAATCACAATAACCAATAATATCATCACCAATATGATACTGCCAAAAGTCAATTTATTCAAATTGTTGTGGAGGGAACTGGCTATAGACGTGGAATAGGTGACATCTTTGATATAATCCAATCCCATCAATTCTTTTTTGATTTCGGAGAGTTTTTCTGGAGTAGCAAATTCCGCCTTGATATTCACGTTAAATGCATTGAATAGGGGGTTATAGCCCAATATATCGATAAACTTCTCCCCCATTTCTTCTTGCATGATTTTGGCTGCTTCATCTTTGGACACGAATTCCACCTTCTTGACAAAAGGGCGCTTTTTCAATTCATTCATCTTGCCGATATAGGCCGATTTATCCCCATCTCCCGCCAATTCAACCTGCATGGTGATGCTCTCCTTGAGTTGGTTGGACAAATTTTTCGCTTCAAAAAATAAAATGGCAATAATCCCCAATACCACAAGGACCAGAGAAGTGCTCCAGATCGTCCCGAGAAAGGATATTTTGTTCTTTTTAATGGATTTTCCTTTTTGTATCACAGTATAAAATTAGTCAAATGATTGTCCTTCTGCACTAGAAATTTTGAGCATCTCCTCGTATTGTTTATCCGACAAATCGTTGTAAAAAAATAAAGCCGGATCAATTTTTCGATTCATGTATTCCACCTCGTAGTGCAAGTGCGGACCTACTGATGCACCCGTGCTGCCCACTCTGCCGATGACTTCTCCCCGCTTCACAGCTTTCCCTCTGCGGGTTTTGAATGCCGATAAATGGGCATATCTCGATTTATATCCATAGCCATGATTGATAACCACTTCATTGCCATAACCGCCGCCGCTGCCAGCTAATTCAACAACCCCATCACCCGTTGCATAAACTTCCACGCCCACAGGTGCTGTAAAATCAATACCTGTATGCATTTTAGCCACTTTATAAATCGGGTGAATCCGCATACCAAAACCAGAGGCGATATACTTCAACTTCTTATTCGCCACGGGTTGAATAGAGGGAATGGCGCCCAGCATCTCATTCTTCTTTTCAATCAATGCGGCGATTTCGTTGAAAGAGACATTCTGAACGGCAATTTTTCGTTTGATGATGTCAATCTTTTTAGCAATTGATTCTAGTACTTCATCGCTGACGAAATTTGCAAACATATCATGTCTGGCGCTATCTGCATTGCCCACCTGCCAGATATTCTCAGGAAGGGGATCGCGCTGATAAATCGACCGATAGATATTGGCATCTCGCTCCCTCAATATCATCAAATCTGCGGTGATTTTATCCAATTCCTGACTGGCTTCGTTCAAATTTTTCTCTTGAATGTCTATTTTTTGAAGCAATTTCTTCTCATTGGGCGAGGGAAAAAACTTGTGGGAGAGCATGACGATGATGGTGGAGAAGACCAAAAACGCGCAGACCAGCATGAAGATATTCAAGGTGCGACGCTTCCAATCGACTTTGAGTTTCTCATAGCGCAGGGTCTGGGTATTGTAAAAATATTTCTCCTTTTTAGCCGGCATCCAATGCTGTCAGTTTTTAAATGAATCGCAAAATAAGGGAAAAATAAAAATTTAGTCAATATTTTTCATCAGTTGGGAGTCATTTCATGGATTGATACAGGTATCAGCCACATTTTCAATTGAATTGGTTCATGACAAAGAGCATACTGATGATGACAAGGAGCATACAGATGATGGCAATAAGCATACAGACAGTGAAAAAGACCATACAGATGGTGACAAGAACCAGACATTTTGCGCGCTCTTATAAAGTACTGGTGACGAAGACCATAGAGGTAGTATTGCGGTGCATACAGATGACGGCAATGGCTATACAGATAGTGACAAGGACCATACGGATAAAGGTAAGCACTAGAAAGATGATGGAAAGGGTTGGACAGGTAAGGGAAATTCTTATAACAAAAACTTTTTATCTTTATTGAATGCATGGGGAGGATTAATTTTTAATTCCTCTTCTTGGTAGTGGAACACCATCCACAAAAGCTGCGCGGTGTGTCTCCACACAGCGCAATTAATTCCTCTTATAATTGTGCATATTCACAAAGGTAAAATCCCGCACTGTGAATGCTCAGGGAGCAAGTGAAGTGATGTGTGAGACACATCAAGGCTTGGGGATTAAACGACGTTCATGTCCAATGGCCAAAATATCAATGTCCACGAGCTACAAGCTCGCGGTAGCGAACTCCATCCACAAAAGCTGCGCGGTGTGTCTCCACACAGCGCAATTAATTCCTCTTATAATTGTGCATATTCACAAAGGTAAAATCCCGCACTGTGAATGCTCAGGGAGCAAGTGAAGTGATGTGTGGAGACGCACATCAGGGCTTGGGGGATTAAACGGCGTTCATATCCAATGGCCGAAGTATCAATGTCCACGAGCTACAAGCTCGCGGTAGCGGAACTCCATCCACAAAAGCTGCGCGGTGTGTCTCCACACAGCGCAATTAATTCCTCTTATAATTGTGCATATTCACAAAGGTAAAATCCCGCACTGTGAATGCTCAGGGAGCAAGTGAAGTGATGTGTGGAGACACACATCAAGGCTTGGGGGATTAAACGACGTTCATGTCCAATGGCCAAAGTATCAATGTCCACGAGCTACAAGCTCGCGGTAGCGGAACTCCATCCACAAAAGCTGCGCAGTGTGTCTCCACACAGCGCAATTAATTCCTCTTATAATTGTGCATATTCACAAAGGTAAAATCCTGCACCGTGAATGCTCAGAGAACAGTTGAAGTGATGTGTGGAGACACACATCAGGGCTTGGGGGATTAAACGGCGTTCATATCCAATGGCCGAAGTATCAATGTCCACGAGCTACAAGCTCGCGGTAGCGGGGAGGATGGGTTACTGATTAATTTTGGAGGATTGAGTTTATAATTTCATCGCCTTTATAATAAAAAGATGATCATCCCCATTACCCATCCTGACAATCTCAAAATCATGTAAATCTTGTAAATCGCGCAAATCACGTAAATCCTGTTCTGACAAAGTTGAATTGACTTCAAATGCCGAATAGAACTACTCAGCGTGAGCGATAGCAGCCGACACGAGGCACGAGTAAGGCGAATAGCGCGACCCGCAGGGACACGCCATAATATATTCACGAATATTACTGACCTAATTTGAAAACATCCCCATTGACTACATTAAACCAAATTACCCCTATTTCCTCCCATTAAACACTCGATTCCGCTCCTGCATATTCATCGCTTCTTTGTGAGTTGATTTAGGTATTGGATGCAATGGATAGGCATGAACGGCTGGGGCATAGAAATCATAGATATTGGTCCCCACAAATCCTTGTTCTTTTCCAAATCTCATCTCTATATTGTGTGGGATAGTATTTTTCTCAATGGGGTATTTAGACACAAAATAACCCATGAATTTATTGCCGCGGATCGATACCTCCATCGGCACAAAATAGATGTTTGAACCTACCAACCATTTATGCTCTGCATTCTGATAAAAACTGATTTTATTGTAGAAGCGATGGATTTTAAACTTCACTCCAAATATCCAGAGTATCGCCTTGGTCTTGAAATCCAAGAGGGAAATCTTCTCAATATCATCTGTCGCGCGCGTCAAGATCTCCGCCACCGCAAAGGTCGATTCATCGATATAGACATTGGTGATCATATAGGCCACTTTGCCCGCTATAATAAGTCATCTCGATATTATACGCCCGCCGATTTTGTATTGTATCCATCGAGACAAACCTCAATTTCACATCCGAGTTTTTTTTGAGCGCATCTGAGAATGATGTATTCAAGAGGTTGATGCCTTTGACATAGCCCACAGCGGATAGATTATTATACATATCCTTGGACCAGCGCTTGCCCACGATGTCCATCAGCTTTTGAAAAAAAGTCGAATCATTGCATTGATAGACCTGCTTGAGGTTGGGTACAGAACCGAATTTATAAAATGGTCTATTGTCCTCTCCATCTGCTTTGTGATGCTGATATAAATCGATATGAGATACCGCGAATCGAATGCATTTCCCCTTTTCAAAAAACTCTTCCGTCAGCCCTACGCGCTGCACAAAAGACTCCTTGGGCAAATGATTCGCCTCGCTGTTGAGATAGGCCATTTTCAATATGGCTATGGGTTCAATCGGCTTGATTCTCGTCTCCTGTAATTCATAGCGCTTGGGTGTCATCGCCACTTGATTGCTCTTGACAATTAAAGCAACTGCAATTCTCGAAGTCTCATAATTTAGATGAAAGAATTCCAAGACATCGTTGATATCTGTCGCAATAGAACCCATCATAAATTTTCCATCCTCTCCTGTCTCTATAAATTTATTCAAGGCCACATTTCGAATCGTCACATGGGGAATCGGCGCATGGGTATTGACATCGGTGATGGAAATAGAAATTTGGGCTGCGCAGGCATTCCAAATGAAAAAAAATAAGAGTAAAAATTTATTCATGGAATCTGCTTAAAATAGAAACACCCCACAATCGTGAGGTGTTTCGAGTTCGAAATAAGATAATTAGAATTTCAAGATTTTAAATTCAGTACGCCGGTTCTCTTGGTGCTTGGCATCCGTACAAGGCACCACATTGGCTCCCTCACAACTACAATTATTGACCAATCGACTCTCTCCATAACCCGCAGCAATCATCCTGCGCGCATCTACCCCTTTCGAGGCGATATGGTTGACCGCAGACTCTGCCCGTTTCGCACTCAATTGCATATTGTATTGTGCACTACTTCTACAGTCTGTATGCGAACTCAATTCTATTTCAATACCTGGATTGTCTAGCAAGATTTTAACCAATTTGTCCAATTCTCGCGCGGCATCAGGGCGGATATAGTATTTATCTACGTCGTAATAGATATTGTCGATTTTAATCGCCACGTTTTTCTCTACGAGGTCGAGATAGAGCACTTCTTTCAAATAGGCTGGGGCCTCTTTGCCCACGGTATTCGTCGTCATTTTAACGGTCAAATATTTCTTATTCGGGTCGCCTGTCTCTTTATCAACAGTAATATAGTATTCATTATTGGTCTGGATTCCCGCCATCAACAATTTACCTTCAGGGTCCGTTTTAGAATTGACTTTCTCTGAAGTGTTCTTACTGGCAACTCGAATGGAAGCTCCAGGAATCGGTTGATTAGTCTGTTTATCCAAAACCAAGATTTCCAATTTCATCTCAGGCGCACCTTCTTTCTCAAGTTTAACCTACTTCCTTGGTCTCCTTGCCGATATTGATGGCAAATGATTTTGGTTTGTAACCTTGACGTGTCACTTTGAGGGTACACGAGTATCCGGAAGAACTAACATATTCCGTTGTTCCTTGATCATTTGTCTTCTTTCCTCCTTTGAAATTCTTCTGCACAAATCAATTTAATCTGCACCTTTCGCCGCCAACCAGAGATTTAGAATCTTTGACTTTGATGATCAACTTGAGTGAATTAGTTGGTCCAAGCATAGATATCATCATTGCCCAATCCACCAGGTCTATTTGAACTGAAATATCCCTTTCTATTGGATTTATCGACGATATAGCCAAAATCATCTTTGCTGCTATTGTATGGGGCGCCAAGATTGATAATTGGTGTCAATTTCTTTGTCTTCTTATCTGTATACGTGCTGTATATATCCAAACCGCCTAAGCCTAATGTCCATCAGAGGCAAAGTATCTCACCCCGTCATCAGCGACAAATAGAAATTTCTCCTCTCCAGGTGTTACAATTGGGGTCCAAGGTTCTTTGGTTTACCCCCGAAGACCCCCCTCTTTTTACTCACCCAAATATCCGTTCCTCCTAATCCACCTGGCATATCTGAAGCGAAATACAATAGATTATCATCTGGACTAAATGCCGGATGACAGACAGAGTATTCATTGCTATTGAATGGCAAGGCCTCTTCTGCAGTGACCCAGTTATTGAGGTCGCCCTCGTAATTGACTTTATAAATCTTTAGGGTAACTGTTTTCTTATCTTTTCCTTTTTATATTTTCCTCCGTCGTAATTGCTGCGGTAACGTACATCACCCCCAATCCTTGGTAAAGCTTACAGGTCCTTCGTGATAACCTCCATTGATTTTTGCAAAGCCGAAAACTGTTGGCTTTTTATGTTTTCCTTTTTCCTTACTTGAAACATATAAGTCTAAGAAAGGCAATTGGGTCCATTCATCAATTCGTGGATTTTTTCGCTTGGTATTCGAAAGAAAAATCACCGCTGTATCTCTATAGAACATCGGACTAAAGTCAGATTCAGGACTATTGGCTTCGAATAAATTCTCGATTTTAACGGAATTTGTTCCCTTGCGCAATTTTTGAACATATTTATATCCCTCAATAATTCCCAAAGGTCTTGCATCCTTGCTTGTCGCTTTGAACTCGTTATAATATTTGAGCGCAGCATCATATTTCTCATTGCTTCTCAGCGCTTGGGCATAATAGAACTTATTGATGGCTGCTGTGCTTGGATCTTTGACCACTTCTGCATACCACTTTTCCATTTCAACGGTATTATTCATCAATCGATAACAATTGGCGATTTTCTCTTTGATAGCCGGTTGGTCTGGATTTGATTTTAAGACGCGCTGATAGGATTTAATGGCATTGGCAAAATCAAAATACTGGTAAGCTTTATCGCCTACTTTTTCATCGCGCGATTGAGCAATACTGACTTTGATTTGCGTTGAAAAGAATATACATAAAAGCAAAAAGTATTTAATACCGGATAACTTCATAGTCAATTTTTATTAAGAATTTTGATTCTTAAATTTATTAGAAATAGTTAACATATCTAGGTGTAACAAATCGCACGGTCTTGCCTTTACATAGATTAAAGCCCAACATCATTTCATGCGAACCCCTGCTGATCAGTGAATGAAGCGGGTAGTCATAGGCATAACCTATTTCTAATTGCTGGGTGATTAAGAATTTGATTGTTCCCACGATGGCATTGCCGCTTCCTATTTGACGCACGGCTGTATTGTTATCAATGGAGTAGATATTGCCTCCGAACCGATACGAGGCCCCAATCCAAAATCGCTCGCTGAAGAGTGCACTTAGGTTGACATCGACGGAGAGTGGCGCATTAGATGCGTATTTGATCATAGTACTCGGTCTAAATTTGAATTTATCCGTATTTCCCAAAATCAATCCACCTTGAAAAAATAAGTGGTTGAATTGTCCTGAAGAATCCCCCGCTAAAAATTCATTTTCCCTGTAAGAGACGAGCAATAAGTGGGGAATAGCGCCACCGACAAAGAACTTATCTCCGTAGAGAAAAGCGCCAAAACCGATGTTTGGAGCCAATTTATTGGGATTATTACTCTGCATGGGATCACCAAACTGACTTACAATGGCATCTTGCGTCTGTCGCTGAATAAAAGCAACCCCAGCAGATATACCCAAATGGAGTCTAATCTCATCTGACATGCGCACCTTATAAGCAAAAATTCCCTCTAGATTTCCAGCTGTCGTCAAGCCCAATTTGTCGCCCTTGAAGGACAAACCCCAGTTATAATGGTCCTTTTTGAATTTATTGTGAACGGAAAGACTGACCGTGCGCGGGGCACCTTGAATATTGTCCCATTGATGGCGGTATACGCCCACAGCACTTAGACATTCCTTAGAGCCTGCATAGGCTGGGTTAAAATGAAGAAGATTAAACATATACATACTGAGCTGTGCATCTTGCTGCGCATAGCCGTATGTCTGTACGCCTAAAATGGTTAAAAACAAAAATAGTCTCTTCATTATTGCTATAGAATTTGAACTTAGATTTTAAAAAAGCCTTTGGGTGCTTTATTACAAAAAATAAGACTTGGCAACAAAGAAACACAAAAGAATCCTTAATACCAAGACTAAATTAAAAATTAATTTACTTTTTTTAACAAAAAACCCATCCCATTGGGATTGACAAATTTTATGCCACTATTTGCGCTTTTGGAAAATCATGATTAAATCAAGCCATCCAAAAATCATCAATAGCCCACCGATTGGGGTAATTGGGCCTAAAAAGGAAATCTGCCCAAGATGAATTTCTTTGGTAGACAATAAAAAAATAGATCCAGAGAATAGACAGGCGCCTGCAATAAAAAACCGCATAGGCCTAGCAAAACTATATTCTGTCTTTACTAGACTCAAAACCATGATGATCAGCGTATTGTAAAACAGATATTCTACGGCAGTTCGATAGGCGGCATATTGATCTGGACCAATATGAGATTTAATCCAATGCGCTCCAAAAGCACCCATGATAACCGATATGCAACCCATGACGGCAGCGATTATGCTATATGTATTCTTCAAAAGAAGTGAATTAGAAACGCTCTAACTGGCTGAAAAAGAAATTGCCTTCAATAGCGGCATTCTCATCTGAATCACTTCCATGAACTGCATTGCGCTCAATACTTTCAGCAAAAGTCTTTCTAATAGTGCCCGCATCAGCATTTGCCGGATTAGTTGCCCCAATTAGTTTTCTAAAATCCTCTACTGCATTGTCTTTTTCTAAAATAGCGGCAATGATAGGTCCAGATGTCATAAAAGACACCAATTCACCGTAGAAAGGGCGCTCTTTATGTACTTCGTAAAATTTACTCGCTTGTGCATTGGTAAGGTGCAAATACTTCAAGGCGATGATTTTAAATCCACCTTTGATCATCATATCTAAAATACCCCCAGTATGTCCATTCTCGATGGCATCTGGCTTTAACATAGTCAATGTTCTATTTCCTGTCATTTTTTTTAAAATTGTGCGCAAATGTAAATCAATTAATCTCAAATTGCACAATTGAAATGCATTTAGAAAAAGAAAAGATTCGAGGAGAATTCCAATTTGACTCCCTAGTGATGGTTATATTTATTCTGACAAGAATTTAAAAAGGGATTCCATAGAATTATTTAGGTTTGCAAGCATAATTAAACCATGAACGTCGATCAAGCCTTGCAAGATATTTTGGCCACACCCAAAAATATCGTCATCACTTCCCATCAAAAACCTGATGGAGATGCACTAGGCTCGTCCTTAGCGCTATATGGATTTTTGACTTTTCACCAACACAAGGTGGATGTCATCTTCCCCACAGACTTTCCCGACTATTACAATTGGATGCCCTTTATAGACATCACGCAAATAGCCAATAAAACAGATGCACAAAAAGCATCATTTCTGAATGCCGACCTCATATTTTGTTTGGATTTCAATTCCATCGACCGCGTTGAAGAGGTAAAAGAACAAATCAATCAATCAAAGGCCATCAAAGTGATGTTAGACCATCACCTCAAGCCACAGTTATTCTGCGATTACAACTATAGTTCGCCGAAGTCCAGCAGCACTTCAGAAATGGTCTATGATTTTATCATCGCGATAGATAGAGATTATCAATTAACCAGAGAAGTTGCCGAATGCATCTATACGGGTATTCTCACGGATACAGGGGGATTTCAATTCTCCTGCACCAGCAATGCTACACATATTGTTGCCAGTAAACTTTTAGAGGCAGGCATAGAACCCGATATTATTTTCAATAATTGTTATAATAATTTCTCTTTGGATAGACTCAAACTATTCGGTTTCTGTCTTGATCAAAAATTGAAAATCATACGAGATTCAGTCGCCTATATCTGCATCGGACCAGAAGAAAAGAAGAAATTCAATATTCAGGAAGGCGATACAGAGGGGCTCGTCAATTTCCCCTTGAAAATAGACAATATCGGCATCTCCGTTTTATTCAAACAAGATGAGGGCAAAATAAAAATATCGTTTCGATCAAAACATCAAATCGATGTAAGTGCTATTGCACGAGAGCATTTCCATGGAGGAGGACATAGAAACGCCTCAGGCGGCACCAGCTATGAATCTATGGAGAAAACGGTAGAAAAATTTGAAAAATCATCCATGAATTAATACTTTAGCCAATAATTTACCACTATGAACAAATTACTATTTCTTTCATTCTTCGCTATTGCATTGTTTAGCTGCAAAGAAAAACCAAAAGAGGAGAATAGCGATACACAGGCTATCGCTGAAACACCTGCACCAATTGCTCCTGGAGCAAGGCATGTATGCCATGATTTACACGTCAAAGGGCAATATGAGAATAGCCTTAGAATACAAAAAGTGCCTATGACTGTTGCCAATTTTGTGGCATTGGCAGAAGGTAAAATGAAGAATAATGCCGTTAAAGAGGGAAAGCCTTTTTATGATGGGCTCAAATTCCACCGCGTCATCGATAAATTTATGATTCAAGAGGGAGATCCACTAAGAACAGGCATGGGCGGACCGGGCTACCAATTCCCAGATGAATTTGATGCTAGCCTTAAACATGATGGGCCAGGAGTTTTATCAATGGCCAATGCTGGACCTGGAACCAATGGCTCACAATTCTTCATCACCCATTTGGCGACTAATTGGTTGGATGGCAAACACTCTATTTTCGGCAAAGTGATTGAAGGAATAGAAGTCGTGAACAAAATTCAACAAGACGACAAAATCGACAGTATACGCATTGTCAGAGAATCGCCTGAAGCCATTGCATTTGATGCATTAGCCGTCTATCAATCCAAATTTCAAGAGAATAAGACCAAACAAGAAAACCAAATCAAAGCGCAAATGCAAGCCGTGTTGAGCACGCCTGAATATATTGCCTTTGAAAATTTTGCGCGTTCCAATTTCCCTAAAGCCATTAAAGCGGATTTGGGTTATTACTATTTAGTGAATTCACTCGGCAAAGGACCTATGCCAGCGAAAGGACAAGAAATTGCAGTACACTATGTAGGCAAATTGATGGACGGGACTATTTTCGATCAGAGCAAGGGAAGACCGCCAATAGAATTTGCAGTTGGAACAGGAAGAGTCATTCCAGGATGGGATGATGCTCTTTGAAATTCCCGGTTGGAACCAAAGCGACCATCATCATTCCACCATTTTTAGCTTATGGTTCATGAGCTGAGATGCCATTCCACCAAATGCCACTTTGATTTTCGATATCGATTTAATAAAAGTTAAATAAAAAAACTTGGCTCAATTTTTAATCCCACAAACCAATAAATAAATCAATCATGAAAAAACTTTTAATCCCTATTTTATTTTTATTCGCTATGAATTTAGATGCACAAAAAGATCCAGGCATGTATGCAAAATTTAAGACTTCCAAAGGAGAAATCTTATTGAAACTCGAATTCCAAAAATGTCCTATGACAGTTTGCAATTTTGTGAGCTTGGCAGAGGGAACCATAGACAATACCGCTAAAGCAAAAGGCACGCCTTTCTACGATGGTTTGAAATTTCACAGAGTGATTGACAATTTCATGATTCAAGGTGGAGATCCAGCAGGAAATGGAACAGGCGGACCAGGGTATAAATTCGAAGATGAAATCGACCCGAGTTTGAAACACACAGGACCAGGTATTTTATCCATGGCAAATGCAGGTCCAGGAACCAACGGAAGCCAATTCTTTATCACGCACGTTGCAACAGCATGGCTAGATGGAAAGCACACCGTTTTTGGATCAGTTGTAACAGGCATGGAAGTGGTCAATGCCATCAAACAAGATGATATGATCGAATCTGTTAAAATTATTCGCGTAGGCAAAGATGCAGAAGCTTTCAAAACAGGCACAGATGCTATGAATGGCTATAGAATGGCGATTGCAGAAAAAGCGATGAATGCCGCTAAAAACCAAAATGCTGAATTTGAGAATTGGGTAAAAGTAAATCATCCAACAGCGAAGAAGACGGGTTCAGGATTGTATTATGTAGTAGAAAAAGAAGGAACAGGCGCTCAAGCAGTGGCGAATAAAACTGTTTCTGTTCACTATACAGGTACATTAATTGATGGCAAAAAATTTGATTCATCTAGAGATAGAAATGAGCCAATCGCTTTTACATTAGGCGTTG
Source organism: Bacteroidota bacterium (assembly GCA_016713645.1). Taxonomy (GTDB): domain Bacteria; phylum Bacteroidota; class Bacteroidia; order Chitinophagales; family JADJOU01; genus JADJOU01. The sequence continues at coordinate 3,902 of JADJOU010000025.1, read as the reverse complement.
GACAAGTTATTAGAGGATGGGATGAGGGTATTGCCTTGATGAAAGTCGGAAGCAAATACAAATTATTGATTCCGTCTGTCTTGGGATATGGAGCATCGGGTGCAGGTGGCGTTATCCCACCGAATGCCGCTTTGATCTTCGATACAGAATTGATGGAGGTAAAATAATCACGCTAACACAAGAATAAAAAAGCGAGGCCATTGGTCTCGCTTTTTTATTTATAGATTGATTACTTATCCTAGCTTTGTGCATAGATAGAATCAAACATCCATGGAAGGAAACAATAGAAAGACATTACTCATCACCGGCGCCTCAAGAGGTATCGGAAAGGCCATCATAGAAAAATTTGCCGCACAACAATTCAACATCGCCTTCTGTTCGCTGCAAGAAAAAAATGTACTAGCGCTCGTCGCTGAATTGAAAAATAAATTCCCCGATATAACCGTCTTAGGTAAAGCGGTTGATATGAGCCAAAGAGAATCAGTAAAAGCTTTTGGCAAGGAAGCATTGGCAAAATTTAACCACATCGATCTCCTCATCAATAATGCAGGACTCTTTCAACCAGGCATGGTACACAATGAGGAAGAGGGACAATTGGAAAAAATGATTGAGACCAATCTCTATTCCGCCTATTATATGACAAGATCTGTAATTGAAAAGATGAAAGAAAAAAAAGCCGGAACCATCATGAATATTTGTTCCATTGCCGGACTAAAAGCATATCCCAATGGAGGTTCCTATAGCATATCTAAATTTGCGATGCAAGGCTTATCAAAAGCGCTGCGCGAAGAACTCAAAGAATATCAAATTGGCGTCACCACCATCTATCCAGGGGCAGTGCTCACAGATGCTTGGGCCGGCGTTGATTTACCCGAAGAGCGTTTCATCGATGTACAAGATATCGCGGAGTCCATTTACAGTATATACTGCCTATCAAGAAGAACTGTTGTAGAAGATTTAGTTGTTAGGCCTATGTTGGGGGATATCTAATCTATAAATTTTTTATACCTTAATTGAAGAGATCTTGTTTATGGCTTGCATGCATGCAACAATTGTTTCCTTTGCTCTAAATTTGCTTTTGAACTATTTGCTCGATAACCAGCTTTATTGACTTTGGCCAATATGCTTTTCTCATCCGTAAACTTTCCATTATACACCACAGATATTATTTTTTTTATAAAATCAACTTCTGCTGTTTGAATACCCTTTAATTCCATTATACTATTTATAATAAGTGTTTTACAACTATCACAATTGAGACAATGAGAAGCATAAAATTTTGTTTTTATAACCAATGTTTTTTTCTTATTTCCGAGGTATTGTTTATTCACTTGTGCAATGCCTAGTGTACAAACCAAGATTAAAAAATCGAGAGGAATGATTCCCTAATTTTAATCATTTTATAAATACAATTTAAAATAAATATTTTATTTTCGTTTTTCATAACATTCAACAAAATTGCCAAATTAATTTGAACTTTTTGATATATTTGTGAAAATAAATTAAATGATCTCTAAATATTCAATATTTTTTATTCTCCTCTCTTTTGCTTCTGCATGCAAAACAGATTTAATCAAAGGATGTACAGATAAAAATTCATTGAGTTTTTCTGCCTTAGCAAATGAAAACGATAGTTCTTGCATTTATGGTGGAATTGGAGGAAATGTAAGTTTAAAAGCATTTCCCAAACATCATAATTTAGAAACATTTCCTACTAAAGTATATCTAGCTTTCAATACAAGTGATGCACCTACAAATCTCAATCAATATAGTTTGGAAATTAATGCAGATTCAACTAAAAATTTTGTTGAAATAAAAAATTTAAAGCCTGGATTTTATTATATCTACATAATGGCTTTTGATAAGGCAGATCAAGAAAATGTATTGGGGGGACTTCCTATTAAGATTACCCAGACCAATGGAGAAATGACCATAAATATACCAGTGGTCGAATAATTTATGAATCATAATTGTAATGCTAAAAAACTCATTATTTCTGCGCTAATTTTAATAGGGTTAATTACTTGTACGAGCGAACAAATCCTCAATATTGATGATTCCATTGAATACCCGCCAGAAATAGCGAGTATCATACATACTCAATGTGCTATTTCTGGTTGTCACAATTCCTTGAGCTATCAAGGAGCAGCGGGCTTAGATATGACGAATTGGCAAACACTATTCAATGGCAGCAGAGCTGGAGCCATTGTTATTCCCTATCGACCAGATTTTAGTACGCTTTGCTATTATACAAATACAGACACGACAAATGGTATTACACTTCAACCAACAATGCCTGTCAATGCAAGTCCACTTTCAAAATTGACTTATCAAAAAATTGTCAATTGGATTCAAAATGGGGCACCAAATAAAAAGGGTATTGTAAAATTTGCCGATTATATCAACAAAACAAAACTATATATCGCCAATCGCGGTTGCGATGTGATAACAGTTATGGATCCAAATACAGGTTTGGCAATGAGATATGTTGACGTAGGGAATAATGCCAATATAGAAGCACCATGCATGATTAAGGTTTCTCCTGACAAACAGTATTGGTATGTAATTTTTAATCAAGGGGACATTATTCAGAAATTCAGAACAGCAGATAATACAAAAGTTGGAGAATTAAACATTGGTAATGGCATTTGGGGCACTTTGAAATTGCAAATGATTCAAAAAGCGTTTATCTCTGATGTAAACTTTAACGGCAGAGTATTATATATTAATATAGAGTCAATGCAATTAATCTCAACATATAATATTGGTTTGCGCTATCCACTTGGAATTACAATAAATAAAGGGGATAATAAATTATATATCACTGCTAAAGAGGGGAATTACATATATAGTTTAAATATTTCAAATCCGCTATTACCAATTATTAAAGAAATTTCCTTAGAGCCCAATATACCTATTTCAACCAATCCCACACTAAATCCATATCAAATCATTTTAAATGCAGATGAGAGTAAATATTACATTACTTGCACAAAAGCCTCAGAACTTAGAGTTTTGAATACATCAAATGACAGCGTAGTAGATATTTATTCAACAGGGAGCAATCCAACGGAATTGCAATTATCAATTACCAATGGATACTTATTCGTGTCTTGTCTTGGCATACCTACGACGAATAGGAAGAGCAGTATTCAAGTTTTTGACACTACAAAACAAACAATTATTGCTGATATATGCTGGTCATGATTAAGGAATTGCTTCGACCCATTAACCAATAAATTATTTGTAGCCAATCGAAATATTTCTGCTGGTGGGCCTTCAGCTCATCACGACCCAGTTTGTGATGGTAAAAATGGTTATATAACAGCTATTGATGTGAATTTATTAAAGCTGATTCCATCATATAGTGCTGAGATATCAGTAGATCCTTACTTTATTGGAAAATAAACAATTAATTGAATTAAAAATTTTATATTTGAATTCAAATGTTAAAAAACATGAAACAAATAATTACTTTAATTTCAATTTTTTTTGTAATGCTCTTCCAATATCTGGACAATCCAATTTTTTAGATAAATATATAGGATCTTCAGTTACAAATACGGTTATAGCCTCGAGTTCAGACCAAGTATCAAATCCTGTAGATTTTGATTTTAAAGAAAATTCAAATGAATTATGGATTGCAAATTATGGGAATTCAAATGGTTCATCGATGGTTATTGTTTACAATGCTGGTCAAACAAATCAAAAAATTGAGCTTCGAAAAGATTCGCATTCAGGACATTTTATGATTTTTCCGACTTCAATTGCTTTTGGTAAAGATGGATTTTGGGCGAGTGCCAATGAAATAAAAAACACTGCAAGTGCCAGTTCTACATTTATGGGTCCTGCATTATGGTCGGCTGATACTGCTATTTTTGCACGTGTATTTCAAAATCCAT
>JADJOU010000024.1 GCA_016713645.1 Bacteroidota bacterium | reverse complement strand
TTTTTCGTGGTTTTTAGGTAGCTTGATTGGTAAATATGTTTGGTTTTAAAATAGGCAACCTTCTGCAAGCGGCAATATTTGGTTTACTTCATTTATTGCTTTTCTGGTTATTGACTAGTGCCTCTTTTATTCCATTGATTGTAATTACCGTTTTTTCAACATTAATGGGTTGGATTATTGGTTATATAAAAGAAAAATATGCCAATGGAAGCATTATTCCTGGCTGGATTGCCCACGGATTGGGAAATACAATATCCTATGCCATCATTGCCTTCATGCTTTGACAAAAAGCAGTGAAGCAGTCGATACATACTAAAACTTTATTGCACCGTTTAGGCGATTAATTCGCAACTTAAGTTGGGACACGGTACAAAGTGCAGTGGAAGAATTATTCGGTGGAATTGACGATTTTATTTTTGATTTATAATTCGCAAATGTTCCACACAACCTTTACACCTTCAAACCCCAGACCCCAGACCCCAGCCCCCAAACACCAGATACCCTCTTCCTGATGGGACACTGATCCAATTTGCAATTGAATTTAATACGCTTCTCTTTTTTATAAAAATATATTTTATATTTGAATGCATAAGCAATTTAATTCAAAGATCAATTATGAAATCATCAGCTGTCACTCTTTTTTTGCTCATATTTTTTTCGTTTCAATCGCACGCACAAGATCCAAGGCGAATTGATTCATTGGTCGGAGCCTTAAAATCAGTTCGACCCGATACGAATCGTGCAAATTTGCTCTACGCCATTTCTAAGGCATATTGGGGCGTGGATGGCATAAAGTCGATTGAATATGCCAATCAATGCATGGAACTGTCCAAACGCTTGAAGTATGCTAAAGGAATTGGCGATGCTTGGAATAGTATTGGGGTTAACCATGATGATAAAGGTGAATTACAGGAGGCGTCAGCGGCCTATCAAAATTCACTTGAAGTGCGATTAAAGGCAGGTTTAAAAATGGATATCGGCCGTTCATACGGCAATTTGGCTATTCTATATAGAAATATGGGCAATGAACCCCAGTCTTTAGACTATGTATTCAAGGCGTTGAAGATTTTGGAAGAAGTGGGAGACAAGGTGAATATGTTAATATGAAGCAAATGGTTGTCTATACCTATATCAATCAAAAAAAATATAAAAATGCAAAGAAAAGTATGTTTGGAAATTTTAAAAATGTCCAAGAAGTCGGCAATGATTTTTTAATTGCTGGGGCATATCAAATCTATTGCAGGATTTTTCAAAGCAAAGCAAATACGAAGAGGCCTAAGATTACAACTTTCAAGCAATTCATTATATAAAGAAATTGGTTATGAACGGGTTTAGCAAGTTTATGGAAATCTTGCCTTTGTATATTCAGATATGCATGATGAAAGACAAGCAATACCATATTATGAAATGGCTTTGGAGATACATAAGCGATTAGATCAACCGCTGAATGAAAGCATTCAATTAACGAATATTTCATCATGTTTTATAGAAATAGGAAATTTTGATAAAGCCAAAAAATATTCAGATCGTGCATTGGAGATGGCGAATAAAATAGGGAATATCGAAAATTTATCTAAGATATATAGTAACTTATATCAAATTGAGTTGAAAGCGGGAAATTATAAATTAGCCTTAGATCATTATCGTCGTTCTGTTCACTTTATGGATAGCTTTTCAAACGATAAAAATACACAGCGGATTGTTGAACAGCGAATGCAATATGATTTTGATAAAAAGGAAGCAATAGCGAAAGCTGAACAAGCGAATCAGTCAGCACTATCTCAGAAGGAAATTCAGAAGCAGCGATTGATTAAAAATGTTTTTATTGGCAGTTTTATTATCATGCTCTTATTTGCCTTTGTTTTCTTTCAACAGCGGAATAAAATTAGTAAAGGGAAAAACTCAGTGATGAATTATTGCTCAATATATTACCAGAAGAAGTCGCAGAAGAATTGAAAGCGAAAGGAGTTGCTGCAGCGAAACAGTTTGACGAAGTAACCGTCATGTTTACAGACTTTAAGGATTTCACCAAAGTGTCTGAAAAGCTCAGCCCGACTGAATTGGTCGAGGAGATCCATACTTGTTTTAAGGCTTTTGACAATATCATCACCAAATACAATATCGAAAAAATAAAAACGATAGGAGATAGTTATATGTGCGTTGGGGGATTGCCCGTTAAGAATTTGACCCATGCTACAGATGTAGTCAATGCTGCACTTGAAATGCAAGAATTCTTGACGAATTATTCGCGGGAGCGAATACTTCGTGGAAAGGAAACATTTGAGATGCGCATCGGTATCCATACCGGTACAGTCGTGGCGGGAATCGTAGGAGTTAAAAAATTCGCTTATGACATTTGGGGTGATACCGTGAATATCGCATCGAGAATGGAATCATCGGGTGAACCTGGTAAAGTGAATATCAGCGCAACAACCTTCGAGCACGTGAAAAATACCTTCAACTGTGTGTATCGCGGTAAAATCAGTGCTAAGAACAAAGGCGATATCGAAATGTATTTTGTAGATAAAAAATAATCAGTTGAACTTTTCACTTATCACTTTTCAGTTCTGACGGATTGCAATCCGTCGCTACAGATTTAACTTTTCACTTTTCAGTTCTGACGGATTGCAATCCGTCGCTACAGATTTAACTTTTCACTTTCAACTCACATCTTACAACTCACATCTTACAACCAACACCCAAACCCTAGACTCCAAACACCAAACTCCACCTCTAGAATTCAGTGACAAACAACATATCCAAATCCGTATACTTAATCTCAAAGGTCTTGCTCATGTGTTCATTGGTGAGGTAGCCATTATACAAGTATGTGCCATGGCGCAATCCTGCGTTTTGATGAATCAAATTTTTCATGCCGCCCATATCAAAGCAATTCATCAATACCGGCGTGAGGATATTGCTGCAAGCTTGTGATGCCGTGCGCGAATATTTCGAACCGATATTCGGAACGCAATAGTGAATCACATCGTGTTTGACAAAGGTGGGATTGTCATGGTTGGTAATTTCAGAAGTCTCAAAACAGCCGCCTTGATCGATGCTCACATCGATGATGACTGTGCCCGCTTTCATGCGCTTGACCATGCTCTCGGTGATGACGATGGGCGTGCGACCATGCTTGCTGTGCAAGGCGCCAATGACCACATCGGCAGTAGATAACTGATCTGCCATTACGCTAGGGGAGAAGACAGACGTATAGACTTTGATGCCTAAATTATTTTGTGTCGCTTTAATTTATAGATGGCGTTGTCAAATATTTTTACAGATGCACCAAGTCCGAGCGCTACTCTGGCAGCATTTTCTCCGATGACACCTGCGCCGATGATGACGACTTTTGCTGGTGGCACGCCGGGAATTCCTCCGAGCAATATGCCTTTTCCGCCGCCGCTATTGCTCAATAAATCTGCTGCGATCAACAGGGACGAATAACCTACAATCTCGCTCATCGCCCGCACAAAGGGGAATACACCCCAATCGTCTTGCATGAATTCAAATGCCAATGCCGTGACTTTTTTGGCAATCATCTTTTTGATGACTTTGCTGCGCAAAGTAGGCAAGTGAAGAGGAGAAATCAAGGTCTGATTCATCTTCATCATATCGACCTCTTCAACCGTCGGAGGCGTGATTTTGACGATGATATCTGCTTGAAAAATCTCCTTGATATCATAGACAATTTCTGCCCCTGCCTCGAATATTCTCTATCTGTAAAATGTGATAAATTGCCCGCACCGGTTTCGATGACAACCCGATGACCGTTGTTGACCAACACTTGAACTGCCTCTGGAACCAAGGGCGTGCGGTGCTCTTGAAATGCGCGCTCGCGGGGAATGCCGATATGCAAACTTCCCTCTTTGCTGGATATGATTGAAGGGGCTTCTAAAGGAGAAAGTCCGAGTCTTGTGACAATTCCTTCAAATCGCTTCATTGCTTCCTCACCCATAATATTGAAATTAAGATACTAATATACTTGTTTTAGAATGATTTCTTTGATATAATTTCAACAACGCATCGTTAAGCGCCCAATCCATTATTGGCTTGTATTTAAAGATAATGCTTATATGACAAACCATCCAATTTAAAGTCTATTTAAATGAAATTGCGGTTTTCTTGAGATATTCTTTGAATTATTTAAATGTCTTTTTGCCTTCGGCGACCTACTTTTTATTCACTTTCTCTTATTTAATATTTTTGTGTTCATTACTGCGTGATGTCTTAACACAAAAAGTAGGCAAGCGTGGGATGCGCAAGCATAAGCATAGCAGAGGTCAAGGGCCGTTATAAAAATGACAAAGATCTACAGTCCGGATTTTTGCCCGCGCGATTAAAGGTATTTGCTGCTATCGATATTTTTCTATTCTTTGGTCTGTCAATGCAAATACTAAATCGCTAAATGCCTCCTTACGCACAAATCCTCCCTTTGATCTTTAGTCATTTTTCTAAAATGGCCCACCATTGCGCACATCGGGCGTTTATTAAAGTTACTTAGTTAGCTATGATTGGCACTGTCGCTTTTGATAATCTAATTATTTTTTTAGAATGTCCATTTCGCACACCACTATCGCTGACGCATGTTTTCATGCGTCAGCGATAGCCCGCTTTGCGTCTTTGCGGGCTTGACCCGCAATCTGAGCCCCTAAAGAGGCGACACGAAAATAATTCAAGATCTGCTCCGCTTTCAGGTATAGGTTTATTGAAAAGATGTTCTATAGATAGTCTACTATTTAGTTCCAGATAACATTTTTGAAAATTAAATTATTAATATAGGAACCAACACCTATAAAAAAAAAGGACAAGCCCTCGCTTGTCCTCTTAAATATCGATTGGATAAAATTATAAACTCAAATCCCCTTCATCTTCTGAATACTTTTTAACTGAATCAGAACCCGAGAAATTCAATTTATTCTCACTCATCGTTTTGCCATAAGTATTGTGGGTGATGCGCTCATCTCTGCTGTAATTATTGCTCGCAGAACCTCTATTCCCGCCACCTCTGTGGTCTCTATTTTCTCTTTGGTGGTCTCTTCCATAATCTCTATCCTCTCTGTCTTCTAACATATCGTGCTCTTGTGGTGCTTCATTGTCTTCAAAATCTTCAATCTTGAAATCTGGTCTCGGATTAAAAGAAGCTGATAGATTCAATTTGATGCAGTTGAGTCTGTCCAAGCGAAAAGATCTCCAATCATTTCTCAAATTACACCAACCCACTAAATTGCGCTTGCCTTTGTTGTAAACAATTGCCATAGGTTCGATATCTCTGTGTAATGCCCTTCTCACGAGAATCATATTCGATATTGAGGATTTTCTTCTCTATAATCGCATTATTGATCGTGCCCATGAGATTTGGTGAATAATGCATTTGCTTGCTTTGCTGCCCCTCGCGAGGTCTTGTTGAGTTTTCATTTCGATTCATAAAGTATAAAAAAATTGATTAATTGTTCCTGTTTTAAACGCCTCATCGCATCACTTTTCGCGAAAAAAAGGGATGCTTTAGTTGGCTAATTTAGCATAATTTTCCTTCAAGGCGGCAATTTTTGATTGACTATCAGCCAATTTCTTGCGCTCGACCTCGATGACTTGTGGCGGCGCTCCCGCGACAAATCGCTCATTCGATAATTTCGCTACGGATTTCATAAAGCCCTCTACATATTTGATTTCCTCTTCTAACCGGGTTTCTCTGATTCAATATCCACTTTTTGTCCTGTGATGATATGGAATTTACTGCCTTTTAACAAGATCGTTTGCGCCTCAGCCTGCTCGCCCTGACTCACCGTGAATTCAGATAGATAAGCCGCTTTGCAAATTTTCTTTTCAAATGAGCTAAAAATAGTCGACGCGGATTCGTAATGACATGCGACCAAATCTGAATTTTTCAATTTGGATTTGCTGCGCACTTCTCGAATTGCGGTAATCAATTCCTTGACCATTTCACCGCCTTCAATAATGGATGCATCGAAATTTCCCACTTTGGGATATTCGCTCACAATGCAATAATCATGGCCGCTGCGCTCTTTGATATGATGCCACAATTCCTCTGTGATAAATGGCATAAATGGATGCAAGAGCGAACAAATCTTCTCGAGATAATCGATGGTTTTATTCAGCGTATACGAATCGATCGGCTGCTGATATTCTGGTTTGATAAATTCCAAATACCAAGAGCAGAAATCATCCCAGATAAAGATATACATATCCTTGACGGTCTCTGAAATTCGGTATTGCGCTAGATTGTGATGCGATTGATTGATGACCGATTGCATTTTATTTTCAAACCAATCCATCACCACGAGATTCTCCTCGTTCTTTCCCTCATAGACTTCCCAGCCTTTGATGAGGCGGAGTACATTCCACAATTTATTGCAGAAATTTCTCCCTTGCTCGCATAGCGCTGATTCATTAATCGTCTCTTTGGTCTTGGGATCTATCGGCGCATCAAATATCAAATCGCCACCTGCTGGTGAACAACTCAACAATCCAAAACGCACGCCATCCGCGCCATACTTGTCGATGAGCGCCATACTATCTGGTGAATTGCCCAAAGACTTACTCATCTTTTTTCGATTTCTATCGCGCACCATGCCCGTGAAATAGACATCTTTAAACGGCTTCTCATCCTTGAATTCATAGCCCGCGATGATCATGCGCGCCACCCAGAAAAAGATGATGTCCCAGCCTGTTACGAGTACATTGGTCGGGTAGTAATAATTGACTTCGCCCTCCGGATTTTTAAATCCATCGAATACGGTGATTGGCCACAACCAACTCGAAAACCAAGTATCTACGACATCTTCGTCTTGATGAATATTTTCTGTCGATTGATTTTGCGCTTTGAAATGTGCAATCGCTTCTTCCCTGGTTTTGCATACAGCGATATCGCCATCTTTATTGTAAAAGCGGGAATTTGCTGTCCCCACCACAATTGGCGAGAGATAGGCCAGTCGCGGATATTCTCCATCCAATGTTTGTATAAAATTGATGAAGCGCTCTGGAAAGAATTGAATGTTTTGATTGATGACATTTTCCAAGGCAGGCGTCACCAATTTAGTCATATCGACAAACCATTGAAGCGATAGACGCGGCTCTACAACCACGTCGGTGCGCTCGCTATAGCCCACTTTATTGTTGATCTCCTCGATCTTTTCAAGGTGACCCAATTCTTTAATTGCTTGATGATTTTTTTGCGCACCACAAATCGATCTTCGCCGATATAAATCTCTCCTGCAGCGCTCACTGTGCCATCTGGATTCATCATATCGATGATGGGCAAATGGTGTTTTTGTCCAATGGCATAGTCATTCGTATCGTGTGCAGGCGTTATTTTCAAACAACCCGTACCAAATTCTCTATCTACATATTCATCTGCGATGATGGGAATAGATCGATTGATGATGGGAACGAGTACTTTTTTGCCCACGAGGTGTTGATAGCGCTCATCTTCTGGATGCACACAAACAGCCACGTCGCCGAGCATCGTTTCTGGTCTAGTCGTGGCGATCATCACATGCCCACTTTCATTTTCAATCGCGTATTTGATATAGAACAACCTCGATCGCTCTTCTTTGTGTATGACTTCTTCATTCGACAAAGTCGTCTGTGCAGCGGGATCCCAATTCACCATTTTGAGGTCTCGATAGAGATAGCCCTTTTTGTGCAAGTGAATGAATGAATCCATAACCGCATCGGATAGATCTTTTTCCAAGGTGAAGCGCGTTCTATCCCAATCGCATGAAGCGCCCAAGCGCTCTAGTTGTCCGAGGATGACCTTTTCATATTCTTCCTTCCATTCGAAGGCATATTCTAAAAATTTCTCTCTGCTGAGGTCGGATTTTTTAATGCCCAATTTTCTCAAACGCTGAACCACCTTGGCTTCTGTGGCAATTGATGCATGGTCTGTCCCAGGCACCCAACAGGCATTCTTGCCCTCCATGCGGGCTTTGCGTATCAATACATCTTGAATCGTATTATTGAGCATATGCCCCATGTGGAGCACGCCTGTGACATTCGGCGGTGGAATGACAATCGTATATGGCTCCCGCTCGTCGGGCGTAGATTTGAAGAATTTCTTTTCACACCAATCTCTATACCACTTCGCTTCAGTGAGATTGGGACTATATGTCTTGGAGAGTTCCATGAATGATAAACTAGTTAATGGTTTAAATTGATTTCAATAATTTTCAAACGCTATTGCCTTTTGCAAATCCATATGCAGAGAGATGCAGCGGCTTTTCAAAGGAGAAAATATAGTCGCTTTTCACAAAATTGATTCGCAAAATAAATAAAAAAGTGGGGATTTTGCTGAATAAGTTGATAAATCGACATAGGATGGCTTGCTTTTTGCTCCCAAAATAAACTTTGACCAATAAATTATTATTTCTTAATATTGGAAGTGTAAATGATACAATTTGAATGAACCCAAAGAGAGAAAAGACTTTAGAAGCATTTAGCAAATTATTGGATATCATGGATGATTTGCGCGCCAAATGCCCTTGGGACATGAAGCAGACCTTTGAATCCCTCAGCTTGCTGACCATTGAGGAAGTATATGAATTGAACGATGCCATCATTGAAAAAGATTACAAAAATATTTCAGAAGAAATCGGCGATTTGCTCTTGCACATGGTCTTCTATGCCAAATTGGGCGAGGAGATACAGGCTTTTGATATGGCCTCATCCTTAGAGGCAATCAATAAAAAACTCATCGACCGACACCCGCATATCTATGGGGATGTCATCGCAGAAGATGAAGCCGCTGTCAAGCGAAATTGGGAGAAATTGAAGATGAAAGAGGGCAGGAGCTCCATCTTGGAAGGGGTTCCCAAATCGCTTTCCTCCATCGTGAAGGCCTATCGAATCCAAGAGAAAGTCAAACAAGTGGGTTTTGAATGGGAGAATATCGACCAAGTCTGGGAAAAAGTGGAAGAGGAGCGAGCCGAATTGCTGCAAGCTGTCCAAGAGCGCGATCAAGCCCATATCGAAGAGGAATTTGGCGATTTATTATTTGCCTTGATCAATTATGCGCGCTTCGCAAAAATAGACCCAGAAGCCGCCCTCCAAAAAACAAATAGAAAGTTTATACAGCGATTTAAATACATCGAAACCCATGCTGAAAAATCCCTCGATGAGATGAGTTTGGAAGAGATGGACGTATTGTGGAATCGCGCTAAAACACTTTAAGACCATGAAGATACAAGGTTTAATGAGTAAGAATTTTTTGATTCCCCTGATTTTGGGTATCACCTTCTACAGCAATTATATTTTATTAAATAGAGTCAATTTCTTTGAGGAAAATCACTACGCCAATGTAATTAGTATAGAAGAAAATATAAAAAAGGCGCATGTGCAATTTTTGCGATTGGCTAATAATCCTTCCGTTACTCAAATTGAAGGTTTCGAGGAAAAAAGTATTGGAAAACTAGACGAATTTAGCAACCTCCCTTTTTATTTGCAAATCTATGTCGACGGACAAGCGACGTATTGGACGAATAATTCCGTGGAAATAGATCCTGATATTATTGATGAAAATATCGACAATCCCCTCTATTTGCAGGATTTGAAAAATGGCTCTTTTGTCATTTTCAATAAGCGATTGAGCAGCAATAAGAATATCGTGGGAATCCTTCCCATTGAGAGCCGTTATTCTATCGAAAATAAATACTTAAAAAAATCTTTCAATACCAACCTGTCTGGAGAATCAGGATATAGAATCATCACGAAGAAGAACGGATATGACGTAAGTGCGGAGGGAAAATATTTATTCTCTATTGAACCCGAAGATTCCTGTAAAAGCTGTAATCACAAATTGATTTATTTCTTTTTGTTCTTTGTCGGGATATTTATGATCCTCTATTCTATCCATGTATTCTGTGTTCAATTATCCTCCTTCTATCCTAAATGGAGTTTTTTGCTCCTAGTGGTTTTGACCTATTCGCTGCGCCATTATTTGCTCAAAACGCATACGCCTTCATTCCTCTATATGAAGACGCTGCTCTTCGATTCCAAACTCTATTTCGCTTCAAAATTAAATCCATCCCTCGGGGACTTTTTGATTTTCGTGTTCTGGTGTAATTGGATGTTGCTCTATTTCAATCGACGCGTATCCTTTGATATCGCCATCGTCAAGAATAAATATGGCCGCTTCATCGTTCATACCATCATCTTGATTTTCTTGCTCGGAGAGACCGTTTCCATCAGTAAGATTTTTGAAAACATGGTATTGAATTCTTCCATCTCCTTCGACTTTAATTACTTTCCAAAAATATCGCGATACTCCATCCTAGGAATCAGTTCATTGCTCCTTTGCTTTGCCAATTACTTTGTCTTGATCCGCAAATTTGTGCGCATCAATGTGCGCAATAAACTCTCGATTCCCTTTTTCATGCTGTCGGTGGCCATAACACTGGGGCTGTATTATTATCTATTGTATACGGTATTGCATGCGCCGCTTCAACTATACTTGATCGTCATCATCGTGATGTCCATCATCCTATTGATTTATTATTACTATAGGCGCAGACAAAATCAAGCTTTTTATATCCCATTATTATTTTTGATCTTCAGTTCGACGTCCTCTACCATCTTATTGGACTTTTACAATACCAAAAAACAAGAGCGATATATAGATAAATTGTCGGTGAAATTGGCCTCTGAGCGAGATACTTTTACGGAATTATCTTTCATGGAGACCAAGGAAAAAATTAAAAAAGATATCGTCTTCCAGATTTATTTTGAGAGTTCAAAAATGCAAATGGAAGAATTGAAAGATTACCTCATCGTCAATTATCTCGGGCAATATGCCTCCAAATATAATATCCAACTCAGCACCTATGATTCTTCCGGAAATATCATGCGGAATGCAGATATCCTGGATTCATCCAAATGAATTTGTTCAATATCGAACAAGATGAAATAGCCACTTCATGTCCAGAATTGTTCTTTGTAAAGAATAAGAATAGATATAAATATTACAGTACACTTCCAATTCAAAATAGAGATTCTATCATGGGTTATATTGTGCTTGAATTTAAACCCAAGCAAATCGTCAACAACAATCTCTATCCCGAATTGCTCTTGATGGATGCAGAGTTGAATAGCGAATCTTATGACAATATCAATTTCGCCGTATACTCAAACAATGAATTGATTGTTCAGAAGGGATCGTATCCGCATCATCTGAAAAGTGATACGAGCAACCCACTTGCAAACAAAGACTATTCGCTCATCGATAGCAAAAAATTCAAACACCAATTCTATCATTTCAAGCCGAATAAAGTCGTGGTGATCTCCACGGAGACATCCGACTTCTTATCGCCGCTCTCTTTATTGTCTTATATATTCTGTTTCTATTTGGTGCTTTATACCTTGGGTATTATCTTCTACAATATCGTGGGTGTGGTGAGAAGATTTAATTATCGAATGAATCGATTCTTGGGCATTTCGCTGCGCACCAAAATCAATTTGTTTATCATTCTATTGGTCTTGTTTTTCTTCACCATCATTGGATTCATCAGCTATAATTATTTCAATATTAAATACGAGAATTACCACAAGGAATATTTGATCAATAAACAAAAAACCGTCCTCTCTTCCCTGCAACTCTTTATCAAAGATTTTGACAAGGAAAACCAAGACAGTTTACTGACGAATCACACCAAAGATTTGATATTCTTCATCTCTCGATTGGCGGAGACCAATAATATCGACATCAATCTATACGACACCAAGGGCAAACTGGTATTGAGTTCGCAGCGATCGATCTTCGACAATGGACTCGTCTCCAACTTGCTCAATCCGCTCTCATTTAAAGAAGAAGTGGTGACAGAATCTAGGCAAAAATTGATCGATGAAAGTATCGGCAATCTCAAATATGTATCGATATCCTCTTCGTTGTACAACGAGTCCAATCAATTGCTCGGCTATTTGAATATTCCGTATTTCTCCAAGTCGAAGAATTTGCAATCGGACTTCTCTGCAGCTTTATCGTGGCCTTGTTGAACGTCTATGTCATCCTCTTGATTGTGACCATTCTATTGGCATTCGTGGTATCGAATTCCATCACCAAGCCCTTAAAAATCATCAGTCAGAAGATGACGAATATCGATTTGAAGGGAAGCAATAAACCCATCAATTATAGTGCAAAAGATGAACTGGGCGATTTGGTGGCCAAGTACAATCAAATGGTGGGCGAATTGCAAAAGAGTGCCGCAGTATTGGCACAGAGCGAGCGCGAGACCGCCTGGAGAGAGATGGCTAAACAAGTGGCGCATGAGATTAAGAATCCACTCACGCCAATGAAATTGAGTATTCAATATCTACAGCGATCGATTAAAGATGAACCAGAGCGCGTGGCTCAATTGGCAGAGCGCGTCAGCAAGACCTTGATTGAGCAAATTGACAATTTGGTGGATATCGCCAATGCCTTCTCCAGCTTTGCTAAAATGACTAAGACAGAGAATGAAGTCATCAACCTCAATAGTCTTTTGAACAATATTTGCGACCTATTCAAACAAGAGCCGAATACCAATATCAAATTCACTTCGCATCATCAGCGGCCCTTGGTCTTCCTCGATCGAAATCAATTGGTGAGTGCATTCAACAATATCATTAAGAACGCGGTGCAAGCATCGAAAGAAGGATGAAATTGTGGATATACAGAGTGGAATTGATGGAATTTGGATCGATGTATAAAATCAAAATTTGGACAATGGCATTGGCATCAAAGAAGAAAACCGCGCCAAGATATTCGAACCGAATTTCACCACCAAGAATTCAGGAACAGGTCTGGGCATGGCAATTACCAAAAAAGTCATCGACAATGCCGGTGGAATCATCTATTTCGATACCAAAATGGATGTCGGTACGAATTTTTATATTGAATTGCCTATTTATACGGGCGATATTGAATAATGGGGTCTGGGGTTTGGTGTCTGGTGTCTGGGGTTGGTATTGCAGAGACGCAATGAAATTAGATTGTAGGGACGCCATCCAATTTATCATTTTCAATATTCAATTGTTTTGACGCAATATTTTGTTGTGATGCGCTGTTTGGTTATGATTGGATTGTATAAACGCCATCCATTTCGATTGCTGTAGGGATGCCATGCTTGGCGTCCCTACGATCCAATGTCGTCCCTACAGCAATCCAATCGTGTCCCAACAAACCAATCCGCCCCAACAATTAGAACACTAAATTCATTTCCATTGCTCTTCATTCCCTTCATGCTCTTCATTTTTTTTGTCATTTCGACGGCAGGAGAAATCTCATGAGCGTATAGGATGATTGAAGAGACGCCATGCCTGGCGTCT
Source organism: Bacteroidota bacterium (assembly GCA_016713645.1). GTDB lineage: Bacteria > Bacteroidota > Bacteroidia > Chitinophagales > JADJOU01 > JADJOU01. The sequence goes on along the minus strand of JADJOU010000024.1, from coordinate 33,422 downwards.
CAATAAAATGAACGCAGAGTTCATTGCATTTTGATTTCAAAAACACCATCCATTTCGATTGCTGTAGGGACGCCGTACAATTTGATTGTTTAAACACCATCCATTTCGATTGCTGTAGGGACGCCGTACGATTTGATTGTATAAATACCATGTATGTCGATTGCTGTAGGGACGCCGTACAATTCGATTGTATAAACACCATGTATGTCGATTGCTGCAGGGACGCCAAGCATGTCGTCCCTACAGCAATCCATTCCTGCGTCCCAACAAACCAATCCGCCCCAACAATTAGAACACTAAATTCATTTCCATTGCTCTTCATTCCTTTTTTCTACTTCATTATTTTTTTGTCATTTCGACGGCAGGAGAAATCTCAAGAGCGCATAGGATGCTAAAATGGTTGTTGGGTGCTGGTTGATGGGGCAGAAAGCAGGGGCAATGTGAATCAATACAACAACAAAAAAAGCACTAAATACATTGCTTTCCGATAAGCAAATCATCCCCTTTATGCTCTTCATTTTTTTTGTCATTTCGACGGCAGGAGAAATCTCATCTTAGACTATTACCAACTCCCTTTATGCAGTGAGATTTCTCGCCGAGCTCGAAATGACAAAAGCAGGGGCAATGTGAATCAAAATAACAATAGAAAAACATGAATTCAGTGCAATTCTATTGTTCTTCATTCCCTTTATGCTCTTCATTTTTTTGTCATTTCGACGGCAGGAGAAATCTCATGAGCATAAAGGAAGATAGTATAGCACTAATAATTGAAGAGACTTCTACAATAATCATCGATGTTAGAATTACTACTAATTATGCCTAGGGTACCCAACGCCTCAAAACCAGTACCCAATCTTTCCTGATCTGTACCCATTATCTTTCAAGCAGTATTCATTACGCGTGACTAATTTCCTAGTATCTTTTCATGAGTACCCATTATTTTATAATGAGTAACCTATATCTTCTCATGAGTACCCTTTTGTCGCTTTATGAGTACTTATTAACTTGTTATGAGTACCCAATATCTTGTGTTGAGAACCCATTATCATCTAACAAGTACCCAATATCTTCGTATAAGAACATGTAAGTTAAAATGTGTAAACGGATATGAAGACTAGGGTAGAGGCACCTAATTCCAACAATGCAACTCCCTCTCCTTGGGAGAGGGCCGGGGAGAGGTGCTTACCCCCTGATTCTGACGCGGTTTTGCCATCGTAAATTATTCAGGCAATTTAGAACCTAATCCTAAAAGGCCCTTCCTTGGAGAGGGTTGGGGAGAGCCTATTTCCTCAACCTCTTCGCCAATCGAATCGAATGCTTTAACGATCGATTATCCCGCCAATCGTGGTGCGAAACGACAATATATTTTGGTTGAGGACATTTGCGCTTTACCTTATTCAGCGTCGCTTCATAGGCCGTTACATTGGCATCGCCCAAATAGCCCAAGTCCACCGCCGCTGCGCCCTTGATCAAACATCCTCCATAGAGGATTTTCTCCTTGGCAAACCATAGAATGATATTGTCAGAAGTATGTCCCTCGCCGGGATAATAGACCTCAAATGAATAACCGCCTATTTGAAATAGGGTATCCTTCTCCATCAAGTATGCTGCTCTTTTCATATCATGCACTTTGCATAAACTATCCGTTAAGCGCGTCGTATAGGTCTCTATGCCTTTAGCGCGATAATATTCAAGCCCTCGGTTCTATCATCATGCCAATGCGTGGCGATACACCAATGCACTGTTTGATGGTGTCTGCTTGCAATGCTATCGAGCAAGGGCTGAAACTGGCTGGTATCCCAAGGTGTATCAAACAAGAACACCCCTTGACCCGTGACCAAATACATGCCATGCGCGGGAATTTTATTCCCTTTATAGTCATGATACGTAGAGTAAATATAGAAGTCCCCCGTCAAATGGGCAATGTCCAGTTTCGCCTCTGGACCCTGCCCCCAAAGGCAGGCCGCTGATAGATTGAATAGTAGGATATAAAGTATGAATCTCATGTTGATGTATTGTTTATCGATTGATCTTTTCTCCAAACAAAATTATACATTTTAATTTTAGAACGCCACAATCCCACCGAACTAAATCCCTTTCCTTCGGAGAGGGTTGGGGAGAGGCACTATTCCTGTGCAAATCGGGGAGGCTTAAAAAGTACTATAAGAAGAATTTATCAGTAATAACTTTCTGATTTTAAAAGTATGCCAATTGAATGAAGAAAGAAAATACTTTTATTATTTTACTCTTCTGGTATATACTTTTTCAATTTAGAAATAACAATTGGAACTAATCGTGCAATTTGGTTTCTAATAACTAATGCCGCTATATAAACTAATAAGACTATTAATAGTACAAATAATAAGAAACCCCCAAAATGTTTGTTTAAGTTATAATAAAAACTTATAGATAATAATGCTCGAATAATAAAAATGAACTCATCATTACACTTTATCGGCTCATAAGATAAATCTTTGAAAATCTTGTCAGATTGTTGTTTTGAAATTCTTTTACGAATTAATCTAACAAGATCGCTAAACCATTTATTCTTATCTAAATCTAAATTTCGTACTCCTTGTAATTGCGATGATTCAGCAAGAATCTCTTCTTCAATTATACTGATTCCTTTATCAAATTTTTTTTCAATCCACTTATTAATCAAATAAAAAATGACTATTGCAATTATATATGTTATAATCCAAATTATAATGAATATTGAAAGGGGTATAACAAATTGTCCTTTTATGAAAAATTAAAATCTTCTTATAATTATTCAAATCCATTAATTCATATTTGTAATAAATAGCTTCGAAAATAAATGAACTAATGCTAATTACAAAATGTAATTTAAGGCAATCAACCCAGCAGGAAATAATGTTAAAGGATTTAGCTTTTTAAAGAATCGAAAAAATTTAGATCAAATGAGAACATAGTTTTAGAGTTAAAATATTGGAATTCAATTATTATTCTTCTTAAAATTCTCCGCTTGCTCAAAAAGCTCTACATATACTTCGTCTCTTTCTACTGGCGGATAACCAAACTCATCGAGCAATAGTATAAGTCCAACTTTTAAAGCGGATTTAATGTCATCTCGTTTGTTCCAATCAGGGAATTTGGCTTGTCCGTCGACTAAGTCTTTCACCGCTTTTGCCAGTTCAATCATTTTGTCATCAGGATATTTGAAGTCGTATTTTATGCAGAGTTCTTTTAGGATATCATAAAAGGCCTTTTCTTCAAAGTCAATTCCCAAAGCATCACCAGCCGAAAATTCTTTGTGCACTTCCCAAATCAAATCGGTCCAAGGCGGTTGCCATTTCTCTATACACTTCACTTCTCAAGATATCGTTGGCATCCTCGAGTATTGTACTTTTCAACTAATGCTTGCATTTTTTTGGTAAAGTCAATTCCTTTTACTCGGTTTACTTTCCTTATCTCTGCAATCACTTTAGCCAATAACTGTTGAAGCAATTTGATTTTGGTATTTGGCAATTTGATTTTATCAATCTTCGCTAAATAATCTTCATCAAAGATGTCTTGTTCAGTCTCTGCTTCATCTCCGAGTTTAAAGATTTCTTCGACGCCTTCACTTTGCAACGCTTCTTTAATCATTTCCCGAACTTTGGCGTTCATCTGCGCTGTGTCAGGTGCATTGCCCTTGGTGAGTTTGAAAATAATGGACCGAACTGCCAGATAAAAATGGGTATGATCTCTTTCTTCCTGCGTCAATTGTTCGCTTCCTGCACAAATATCATAAGCGGCTTTTAATCGCTTAACTAAGCCCATAAATCGGGTTTCAAACTCTTTGGTTTGTTGCACATATTCGGCAGCCAAATTCAAGGTGTTTAATTGTTGAATAGTAGTTCCTTTAAAATATTTTGAATTGTCAAACGTGTGAAACAGTTTAGCCAAAAGGTCTTGATGATTTCTTACAATAATGATGGATTCTGCAATGTCTTCAAAATTGTCTTTATCGCCTTCGCTGTATTGCTTCAAGGCTAAATTCATTTGTGTTTTGATGCCGATATAATCTACAACCAACCCTTTGTTCTTTCCTTCAAACTTTCGATTTACTCTTGAAATGGTTTGAATTAAATTATGTCGCTGAATAGGCTTATCTATATAAATGCTATCCAAGAATGGAACATCAAAACCAGTGAGCCACATATCCACAACGATGGCAATTTTGAAGTTCGATTTTTCATTTTTGAATTGCCTGTCGAGTTCTTTGCGTTGCTCTTTCGTTCCCAATAAATCATACATCTCCTTCGGGTCGTCTTGTCCTCTAGTGGCAATGAGTTTGATTCGTTCAATGGGTTTTAGTTCTCGTTTGTCTTTGTCGGTGAGTTCTACCCCTTCTTCAGCAGCAAGTATCTCGTTCCATTCGGGTTTTAGTGCAATGATATTTGTAAACAACTCAAAAGCAATGTCACGAGTGCTGCATACAAACATCGCTTTGCCTATTACAGTAGAACCTTCTGAAACTCGGTTTTCATAATGATTTACAAAGTCTTCCGCAACGGCTTTTAAACGATCAGGGTCGCCGATAATGGCATACATCTGTGCCATTTCTTTTTTGCTCTGATCAATTTGATTTTCATTACTTCCTATATCAGCGCACTTCGCGTAATAATCTTCAATCTCCTTGAGTTTGGAATTATTCAACAACACTTTAGCTGCTCTGCCTTCATACACAATGCGAACAGTGATTTCATCTTTCACTGATTCTGTCATAGTGTATGCTTCTACTACTTTACCAAACACATCAAGCGTGGCATCTATCGGTGTTCCTGTAAAGCCAACAAAGGTGGCATTGGGTAATGAATCGTGTAAATACTTGGCAAAGCCAAATGTTTTAGTAACGCCCTTTTCTGTTACTTTTACTTTTTGGTCAAGATTGACTTGGCTTCTATGTGCTTCGTCCGAAATACAAATTACGTTGGGTCTATCTGTAAGCAATTGTGTGTCCTCTGTAAACTTGTGAATGGTGGTTAAGAAAACGCCTCCGCTTTGTCTGCCTTGAATTAATTCTCTTAGGTTGGCTCTGCTCTCAACACTTACCACCGTATTATCGCCTATGAAATTTTTCGCATTGGTAAATTGCTCCGAAAGCTGCGTGTCTAAATCAGTTCGGTCAGTAATCAATACGATGGTTGGACTTTCAAAATATTCGCTTTTCATCAATAACCTTGTGAGATAAAGCATCGTAAAACTCTTACCGCAACCGGTGGCTCCAAAATAAGTTCCGCCCTTTCCATTTCCATGGGGCTTTTGGGCTTTCTTGATATTGTCATACAAGGCTCTAGCCGCATAGTATTGCGGATAGCGACAAACAATTTTTTCGTTTTTCTTTGAGCTATCGGGTATGTAAATGAAGTTGCGAATAATATCCCGCAAACGGGTTTTGTTAAACATTCCTTGAACCAAGGTATACATTGAATCTATTCCATCCACATCTTTTGCTAATCCTGCCACTCTTCGCCAGGCATAGTAAAACTCATAAGGAGCAAAGAACGAACCTGATTTGTTATTTACGCCATCGCTGATAACACAAAAAGCATTGTATTTAAACAATTCTGGAATATCCCTGCGATAGCGAACTGTTAATTGCTTGTATGCATCATAAATAGTCGCTTCTTCATGTATGGCAGATTTAAATTCAAACACTACCAAAGGCAAACCATTGATATACACAATACCATCTGGAATGCGTTTTTCCGAGCCAATAATTTCCAATTGATTTACAAACTTATAAATGTTATTATCTGGTTCATATTGTTCTTCCTCGTCTGCGGTTATTGAAATCAGTTGGTCTGCTTCGGGCTGCCTGTGTTTGTTTAGCCCTGCATAATTAATGAGCTGAATATAAATATCCTTTTGATGGCGGTCTTCTCTTTTGAGAATAAAACCGTCTGAAAGCATTTTTAAAAATTTTTTGTTGCTTTCGTATAGGTCGGAAGCAGAAAGAGCTTTGAGTTGAAGTAAAATAGATTTGGTTTCGTTAACTGTAATGCCTTGTTCAGCATATTGCGATAAAAGAAAGTTTTGCAAGTCTTCTTCTATCAATACTTCATCAGGCTTGCGAATGATCGCAATACCCAAACGGTGAGGAAAGCCTTCCTGCCCCAATAAGTCGGTAAATGCCTGTTCTAATTTTTTCTTCTGTGAATTTCATCTCATTTTATATCTAAATTATTCCTTTAACAGCTTTTGCTCAATACATTTCATCGCATCTAATAACTTGGATTCTTCAATTTTTCTTACAATAAAATTACTCAAATCAAATATATCTTCATTTGTCAATTCAAATGTAACTGAACCGAAGTGTGCCCAATAATCATTCTTGTAGCAAAACTACTATCAATCTTAACTTCATCTGGGAAATTGTCTGATAGATCAAATGGCCAAATCTGTTGTATTTTTTCAATCTTTTTCTCCCCAGATTTCAATATATATACTTAAGCTTTGTTTCCCATTAAACAAGTCGCTAAACAGCACGGTAAAACACAAACCTTTTACTTTTTCAGATTCATAATAACGCAACCTTATTTCTTTACTAGATCCAATTTTTAAAGGGACTAATCTAAATCCTTCTAGCTGATTGCATGCTCTATCTACTTCTTCTTTTATAAAATTCTTATAACTTTTACTTAAACCAATAACCGCATTTATTTTTGGCAAATGATTTAGTACGAATAACAATTCTTCTTTTTCCATTGTTTTTTTGCTTAAATTGATGATGTTTTGATAAAAATCTTTTAAGTAGATATAATACTTATCGCTAGAAGACAACAAATATTGCCCAATATTAGCCATCACTTTATTCAACAAAATGAGATGGGTGAGTGGAATAAAATGTGCGTGATTGATGCTTTCTTTTCCAGAGAGTGACAAAACTATTCCTATACTTTTCTCTTCTTGATTCTTGTTTTTAACTATAGTATTCCAGTAATCCTTCAAGTTATTATTCAGATGATGGTATATTTTATTCTCTATAATAATAGCACTATCAAATCCTAAAATTAGAATATCAATTCGACCATTACCGTCAGTGCTGTATTCTAAGTCAATAAAAAAATCATTTAGCGTACTAAAATCCTTGGTTTTGCCCAAATCCGTTTCATTGATACATTCAATAAGAGATTTGATAAAGATCTCCAAATCCATGCTCCTCCTCCACATTGAAGAAAAAACTGTAAATATTGGAAATGACATTCTCGTAATGCGGCTGACGAGTGATTTCTAAAAATGTTTTGGGAGGCTTTGTGTAAAACCCTTATGGAAGTGTTTTTTAAAAAGTCTTCCAATTCCTTATAAAAAATTTTAGGGATATTACTCATGTTGCCTTTTAAAATATTTTTTCGATAAATTTTATTTGTATTTATTTGTCAAATCAAATGGAGTTTATTGCATTGAAGAATAGTGTTTGAATTACTCAGTTAAGTCATTAATAATATCATTTGGCGTAATTTTCAGAATAGATTCATTTCGGATAAATTTAAAATTTAACAAGAAAATAAAATATTCAAAAGTCAATGGTGAAAAGTACTTTAATTTAAAAAGAAACTGAATCACTTCTGTTCGATCTAATTTATAAATTTCCTTTAAAAAGGCTTCATTTAAAAGGGTTTCTAAACAATTTGATAATTCATAATTTATAAACTTTAATCGAAATTTTGTCTTAAGCATTGCGATCAATGATTTTGATTTAAAATGTCTATAACTTAATTGATCAAACAACCTTAATGTAGAATATTCGCTAGTTTCAAGTGTTGCAAGTATTCCATTAAAATTTCGTTCTAGATCATTACTATTTTCCCAGTATTAATACTCTTATATCTTAAATCATGGTCAATTTCATGCCATCCTTCAGACAAAATTGTTCGTAATTGAACTTCAAAAGTTGAATCAACTAATGAGTTATTAACTATTTCTGAGAACTCTTTATTAAATCAGAATTCGGCAACTTAAAATACTAAATTCACTCTAGTTGGCGCAAATTGAGTTTTTTCTAATTTATCAATAGTTTCTTCAATTGGTTGGAATTTCTTTTTAAAATAATTGTAAATAATATCAATGTCATCAGAAAAATAAAAAACTACCCTTATTCCAATTACATCCCTGATTAATTTATCTTTCCATTATAGTAGCCCTCGCCTTTTCGCAAAATTTTATTGCTAATCGATTCAGAACTCTTTACTCTATAGAAAATTCTAAAACAAACCTACTTTGAAAGTTCGTCTTCAATTTCAGCAACTAGTTTTTGCTGATTCTATCTAAATCTCTTTTTGGTACATTATAAATCTAATTCTGTTTTTAAAAAAAGGTAACTTGTTAATGTTGAAATTAATATGATTTCCTCTTATTTCAATAAATTCATTCTCCACTAAATTGTTTAAAGAAGATAATACCTTTTTATGCATGTTTTTATCAAAGCAATGTAGAAGTTTAATAATATGCTGAGATTTAGCACTTGAAATTCGCCATAGCTTATTCAAAACTAGTAATTCAATTTCATCAAATTTTTCAATTTGATTCTCCTTATGATAAATATGATTCTCGAATATTTTACAATCCTTTAAAACACATTTTATAGTTGAAATTTCCTTGAAGTATCTAAAATTCAGTTCCAACTACTTCACAATTATCAAAAGTACAATCAACAAAGCTTATTCCTTCAAAAATCGTTGTATCAAATGTGCAATTCTAAAATAACAATTTAAAATACGCTATTTATAACTTTGTTTTTGTAAAATGATAAATTGAAAAATGTAATATCATAAACAGATAAATCATTATAAATTCTCATTAGCTCCTCTTTCAAAATAATATCGTAATTAAATATTGATATTGCTTGAAGTTTATGAGATACACTATTCACCTTCTCCCATAAGGTCGCTTTATTTTTTTTATTCTGTACTTTATATGCAGTGCATGCTAAATCCAGCATATAATAAGAATAGTCTTTTTCAATTTTTTCGATTGGAGATTCACAAATTATTTCACCTATAAAAATTCCGAGTACAAAATCATTGATGAATCCGATTTGAGATTCATCACGTCCTTTTCTATCTAACAATGCATGAGTTGCGAGAGTATCAATTAAGTTTTCTAATGTAGGTTTATCGCGTCCAATATATAAAGTATGAGTATACCAAGTAATTTTGTATTTTGATCCTTTATTATTTCTTTGAAAAACTCTTTAGATTCAACAGTTATATCAAATTCAAGCAACAGTTGAGCTACATTTTTAAAAATTTCATACTGTTTTTCAACTGATATTATTAAGTTTTGTCTATCTCTCTCCCTTTCTAACATCTTTTCAAAATATTGTTTTACTAATATGTCTGGGTTCAAAATTTGATTTGTAAAATCTTCTATTTCGATATTTTTTAGATAAGTTAATATTACAGGATTAGCAATATATTGTATGGAACATTCTGACTTTTGATTAAACTGAATCGCTCTGAACCAAGCCAATCCTTAATTTTAGGTTCCTTCAGTGACAACCTGGAAACTTCAAATTTCTTATCCCATTTTTGAGTCCATTTATCAAATTCTAAGCCACTAAAAATTGCTGTTTTTCTTGTCGTTAAAACAATTTTTGCTTTGTTCTCAAGCAAACTACCAATAGTATCTAACATTGTTTCAATTTCATCAAATGCATTAGATATATCAGTATCAGAAACATTTACTTTATCTAATAACTCGTCAAAACCATCAATAATCAATGGGATTCTTCCGTTTTTTATCTCAAATATTACTAATTCTGAATTTAATGCAGGGAATTCTAAGTCAATTTCATCTAATAAAATATATCTAAAAATTTTGCTCCCCTATTTTTTGAAAGTTCTGTAAACAATGGAGAAACTAATTCGCTATTATTTAAAGTTAGCTTATTTAAAATTTCATATGCAGCGTCATGTTTTTCCGTAACCAGCAGCAGCTTCAATAATTATTAGCTGAGATGACTTCTATCAATTATCGTTTTTAGCGAATCTAATAAACCAATATCTCCAGAATTTTCTAATCTATCATATAAATCAAACGGACTCTCTATATATTCGTATTTATTACTAAGCAGGTTTTTATTTTGCTTAGAAACAAAATCGCTATATTTTTTTCTAAGTCTTTTTATTGTTAAATCATATGAAAAGAAACTTTTAAAAAGTTCAATTTCAACATCAACTATTGAGCTAAATTTTCTGACAAAAACCGCATAACCTGCTTCAGAATAACCTTTACTAATTAAATTCATTTTGTCAGTTAAATCGGCTTCATTATTTAACTGTACAATATCAACCCCAAAATACCTGCCTTTTTTGTAAAGAAAACAAGCGATATCATTATCATGTCTTTTCACTTCAAAACCATAGTTTTTGTATATTCTCTCAATAATTTCAATTGTTAAATCCATAAATTTGTATTTCTATATATTTAATTTTCTATTTTCCCTAATTCAATATTCGCACCACACTCTGCTTCAACAAAGGGCAAAGCAGATTATTGTATTTTTTTAAATTGCTCATTTTTGAATTTCATTTACTAATAATTTGAATTTTATCCTTAATAGGTACTTGCATATTTAGGTTTCTAAAATTCCTCTAGAAAGTGTGTAGAATGTATTATTATATGGTGTTAGTTTACGTTCGACAATATAATTATCCATTATAACCTGGCCTGTTCCATTATACATTTCTTCAATCTCTCCATTGTCAAGAATATTTAGCGCTAAAAAATATTCAGGTACGTGGCTAAACGGAAAATAACAGTAGCTTTTAAAAGAAGCTTTAATTTGAATTTTTCTATTAGTGCTTATTTCATATCCATCATGTTGTGGAGTATTTTCAGGATATAAGAATATTCCATATTTTTCAGCAGCCAAGACCTCTCCAATATCTCCAACCAACCTGCCATCTATAGTAAAATTCTTCCCATGATGTTTGTATCGTTCTTTCAATTTTTTTGTTATTTCTAACAATTCTTTTATTTCTTTCATAGCATTAATTTTCTATTGTTGCTAACTTAGAAAGAAGCAAATCTTTAAGTTCTGTTAGCTTTTGATTTTCCATGATTTTATAATCTATGTATTTGTTTATATGCTTGAAAAAGTCATTCAAACTTTCAAGATTTGGCACTAACACTCTATATTTAAAAGTGTGTTCTAGAGTAATAGATGCTTGGTTAGCACTCCCCTGTGCCCCTGAAATTAAGTAATCAGAAAAAGTCTTATGAATAAGTTGAAGATAGATTATTTCATTTATTCCATTTCCAGGCCTAATCCTAACCATATTTTGATTTAAATAAAATCCATTAGCAAAAGAAGGAACCCTTACAAGCTTCCCTACAACAGACAACGGGTTTGATGGCCAAGATCCGACAGTTGTAATTATCAAATCTGAATATGAAACCTTATACCCGTCAAAATAATTATTGAAATTTGTCTTGAAAAATTCAGACTTTTCAACATACTTCTGCCCTAAATCGGAAACTCTTATTATTGAATTCCTTTTGTGTAGTCATCAGACTTAAAGGCGTAACCTTTTTTATATTGAATTACATTGCCCAAATCTTTTAATTCCCACCCCTTTGGAATCTCCTTTGCCAACTCCTCATTCCAAACCATATCTCCACCACTACTTTTATAGGGCTTACCATTTTCATCTGGAAATTCAAACCCCACAAACCATTCCCTATAAATCGCCTGCGCTGTTTCTTCCAGTTTTTGTATCAATTCTTGGTTTAGGGCTATGCGGTTTTGGATTACGTTGTATTCTTTAACTATTTCTCTTTGTTTTGAGATAGAAGGAACCTTAATTGGAAGACTGCAAAATGTCTCCCAAGAAATACCACCTCTAACATCACCACCGCTAATAAAGCCAATATATCTATCGTTTTCTGGACGACAAAGCCACATCATTAAATATTCGGGCAATAACTCTTCTTTATCTTTCGGTTCAAAAACATAGTAAGCAGATGAAACAATTGATGGTTCTTGTTCTCTATATAAATCAACTGGGAGTTTTTCATCACGACCAACACTCATTAACTTACAAGCTAACTGTTCTTTTTAAAACTTTATAAACGGACATATCAACTCCATTAAGATTAGCAACAGGGATTGGATGAACGTTTTTTCCATACTCACACCTAACAAATTTGTAATTGCTAAGTCTGAATTTCTTTCATTGACTTCTCTAATGTATTTACCTAATTCACTATAATTTGATTTCATAACCCAATTCTTTAAATACGGTTAGTAAATCATTTTTAGAAGCAGCTTCGGCCTTCAGCAATTCGGCAAACTCATTTTGCAATGTTTGCATTTTTTCTTCAAAATCAATGTTTTCATCACGGTTTACAAACTCAATGTATTTGCTTGGCACGAGTGAAAAATCTTTTTTGGCTACTTCATCAAACGATGCAGAGTAACAATATTCAGGAATATCTTTGTACTTGTTCTTTTCTTGTTGCCAAGTGTGGTAAGTTTTGCCAATGTCTTTAATGTGTTGCTCACTGAACTGGATAAATTTCTTTTCAAACGGTTCTCCAATTTGTCGCAAATCCATAAATAGGATTTCCTTTTTCACGATTGCGGTAATGGCGTTGTTCATCGCCAATGCTTCGGCTATGTGCTTTTTTATTCTTATTGACTATCCAAAGCGTTACACTTATTCCAGTTGTGTAGAACATATTTTGCGGCAAAACAACGATAGCTTCCACCAAATTATTTTCAATCAGCTTTCTGCGTATTTTGTACTCTTCACCACCACCACTCAATGCGCCGTTTGCCAAGATAAAACCAGCAATGCCATTTTCAGAGAGTTTAGAAACCATATTCAATATCCAACCATAATTGGCGTTGCTCTTGGGTGGCACATCATAGCCTCTCCAGCGCGGGTCGTCTATCAATTCATTTTCCCCTCTCCAGTCTTTTTGATTAAAAGGCGGATTTGCCATGATATAATCGGCTTTCAAGTCTTTATGTTGGTCATCTGCAAAAGTGTCGGCAGCTTTTTCGCCAAGGTTTCCAGCAATGCCTCGTATGGCAAGGTTCATCTTTGCCAGTTTATACGTGGTATTGGTATACTCTTGTCCGTAAATAGAAATTTCCTTTTTATTGCCGTGGTGTGCTTCAATAAACTTAATGGATTGAACAAACATACCACAAGAACCACAAGCAGGGTCATAGATGATTCCCTTATAGGGTTCAATCATTTCGGCAATCAGATTTACAATGCTCTTAGGCGTGTAGAATTCTCCCTTGCCTTTTCCCTCCGCCAATGCAAATTTTGAGAGGAAGTATTCATACACCTTTCCTACCACATCCTGTTTAGGATCTTTGGTGGTATCAATATCATTGATAGTATCAAGCAGTGAAGCCAGTTTGGTTATATCCAAACCCAAGCGAGAAAAGTAATTGTCGGGCAGCGCCCTTTCAATGCTTTGTTGTTCTTCTCAATGGTATGCAGGGCAGTGTCAATGAGCAGGGCAATGTCATTTTGCTTGGCTCTTTTTATTAGATAAGACCAACGGCTGATTTCTTCTAAGAAAAACACATTGTCCTTATTATAGAACTCCGGCATTTCAAATGTATTTTTCCTTTTTATCCTCAATGAGTTTAGCACGATGATCTTCAAACTTATCGCTGGCAAACTTTAAGAAGATGAGTCCTAATACTACGTGTTTGTATTCGGCAGGCTCTACGCTACCTCTCAATTTATTTGCTGCATCCCAAAGGGTAACTTCAATTGCTTTTTCTTTTATTTTACCCTGAGCTTGTCGAACGGGTTCTTTCTTCTGCTTCGCCATTTTATCGTATCAATATTTATATTATATCTGTTTGCTTAGTTGTTGTCAAAATGACCGCATCACTTTATGTATAATTTCGTCTGTTTGGTCTTTGAGCTTTAAACTTTTATTCATCCCCTTTACCTCCCTACAAATATTATAATAATTTAACAAATAGAGGGGTGATTTTTTTGTCCATTTTCAGACACTAAATTCTATTTATACAAAGAATTCCTAAAACGCCCAATGAAGGAATTGATTCATTGGGCGTTTTCTTTTATGGTCGTTTCGGCTATTCTGATAAATGTTATGGGTTGGCTTTATTGCTTAATTAAATAAATCACATCAAAATAAGGAGGTAATGAACTACCCGGCTTCGATGATAAATCAAAGATGGGATTTGGCCCCCCAGCCCAAGGAGTTTCTCCCCAGTTTTTGTCACTACCTTTTCTGTTAGATGAATAAGACAAATCATGATTGTGAACTGGATTAAGTGGGTCGGGGCCACCAAAAACACCAACTTGGTCTTTGTTAACTACACCTCTTGGAAATCGTCCAGTTAAATTTGGTGTCTGATTTGAGCCGTCACATATTAACCACCCTTTAGGAGCTATAATTTTTATTTGTCCAGTTACTTGGTCTTTGATTATTGAACTTTGGTCAGGAAACCAAGAGATTATTGTTCCTTTAGGAACACCATAAGGAGCTAAGGCAATTGTTCCATCTTCTGAAATTTTAAATATTTCCTTACTATTAGGATAACTAAGTAAGGTAAAACGATTTAGATTACACGAAATTGGAGCGTTTGTAATCTTGATTGTGCCATTCTTCAAATCTGTAAGGAATAAAGAAATATCATCAAACCCCCTCAATACCATTGAAGACAAAGGGGTTATCGAACCTGCTGTGATAACACAAGTAAGTTGAACGTCAGAAGATTTTAGAATTTCAGAAAATGAACCACCAGCACTTCCTTTAGCACTCCACGCTTTGAAAGCCGCTGAAAAATTCATTTGTCTGTTAATATCAGATGTCTGAATTTTGCCTTCAATTGCAATTCTGAAACCATAATTTATTGACTGTATAAAGTGTGTTCCATATTCTTCTATGAACTGTCTCTTTCTATCATTCACTTCAGTTATTTTCTCCGAATTTGGTTCTTTAACCCATTTAAGTTCCTGCAAATCTATACTAGGTGCTGTCACAGTATTTTGCATTATGAATTGGATTGAACGATGAGTATTTCTTTCATTCTGAACTTGGCTAAAAGCCGCATTCATATTAAAGAAGCCATATGCAATTTTGAAATTGAAGTAAAGCGACCTTGCCTTTTCATATTCTGACTGATTTTCCACATAGTAAGAAGATGCTTGAGTTATTATACTTTCATTAATAGGATTATTTGATAATGAAGTTTTGTCACTACTGATATTGAAAGCATTTAGAGTCGAAAGGCGAGGATTTGAAGGGTCAGATAAGTCGAGGCCTCTACCTAAGACTACATTACCGCCTATCTTAGTGGGTATTACTTCTAACGTATAGTCAGAAAGGGTCTGATAGTAGTTACTGTTTGTCTGTCCTAACAAACTTAATGAAGATGCAACTACAATTACTAGTATCGCAGTCGATTGTTTTAGTTTTGATAACATTTTGATTTATTTTATTGTTAGTAATTTCTATTGTCCTTATGGTTGTCTGTTATTGTGTTGTTGCAAGCCTGTCCATAACGTTTTGCAGATTGGCGATGGGCGGGCTTTTCAGCACAAAAGTTAATTCGGAGAACTGGACTTTCGGCTACCACAAAACTGTCAAGCGGATACGAAACCCCGCCTATTGCCAATGTGCTGTTATGCCTAGTGCTGCTATCCAATTGCTTGTCCATCTAGTTTGTCATTTATATTACTAAAGTTAGCATTTAAACAATGTAGGCGAACAAAGTCCGTAATGTTAGATATGTTCATATTATACTTTTTTAAGTCATATGGATGAATGCAAATTGTCAATTGTTCGCAAAAATTTTCTGAACTTAATGAAGCTAAAAATGAAAGCACAATTTCCTTAATAACCTCTTCACGAGTTAATGTAATTCTTCCTCTACCTGTTCCAGTGGATCCTCCTTTATTTTAAAATTTGAATACCAGTCTTTGGAATCTTGCAATTTTTGTTCAATATCAGTTGCCAAATGTGTATGTACACTTTTGTAAATTTTTGCAATAAAAAACTTTAAAATACTACTTGATTTTGCTGTTGTTCCATTTTTATCAACATCAAGTCTATTGTTAACTGGAACTATTAATGCGCCATTATTTTTAAAAATGTCACCAATTTGAATTGATATTGAAACATCTCTATTGTTGACCTTAAATGAATATAAATGTTTCGGCCAATTTTGATAAATAATTAATATTATCCCAATCAACAGAAATAACCACCAAAATGATTTGAGTCCATCTGCGAATTCTTGCTTATTAAAGAAGGCTAATACTTCTACAATAAGCCATAGAACGCCAAAAACTGAAAAGATGCTTCTGGATACTTTTAACAAACTGAGACCTTGCCAAAGCAACCACAAATTATATTTCAACGATTCATGCCACTTCATAGTCCTAATGATTTATATACGTCTTCGTTGTAATGAAATGCACTTGTGTTATTTTCACTTTTGTATTTTCTGTATAAAGGTTCCCAATCTTGAAGGGATTTTTGAATAATTTTTGCATTGAAACTTACATGAAGTGCTAAATAATTCTTTAAAATCAATGGACAATTATCATAGTCTATTCCTCTTTTACCATTCAAGTTTACAACTATAATTGGTAAATCCATTTTTGAGCTTGCTCAATTTCCCATTTACAAAGCGGTATAAAAATTTAGTTTTTCTCCAACAAGCAATACAAATATTTTGGTATTAATTAACCTTTCACGTAAACTCCTTTTTATAGAATCTTCGCTACTATGTTGCCAAATATTTGTCAAGTCGTGTGCATTGTAAAAATTAAAGTCCGTGTGGTCGCTTTGTTTCCAAGCTGTCATAAGTCGATAGTATCTTATATCGCTGTCAGCGTCAAAAGCTACATATGTTTTGTTTCTATATGGCATATTCTTCTTGTTTTTATTCTTCAGTTACTTTGTCTTGTTCAACCCAAAATACCTTTAGTCCAAGTTGCTTCATTGAGATTCTAACAGTTTCTAATTCTTGTTTATGGCCAGTTGTCACAGGTAGTGCAATAGCTGCCTTTGTTTTACTTTCCTGCTGGTTTTGATGAAATAATTTTCATTGAAGCAATAATTGCTTTGGCAATATGATTGAAAATTTGTTTACTGTCAAATGCTTTCCCATATCTTGCTGTATGTTCTTTTGAACTTGTTTCTCCTTTAGCTTCTATGAAATAGCGGTGTTTTCCATTGTCGGCAATAATGTCTACACCCTTGCTCTTTGTGTCCAATGATTGGATAATTTGAAAACCAATGTTTCTTAGATGCTCTGTGAGTTTTTCTACTATGTCATTTTCATTTAACATGTTCTTTAATTTTGAGATTTCACTTTGTTTTTGTCTTGTTATTAACGTGTTGCACGGTCATCATAGCATTAGGCATAACTTGTTTATATAGCGAAAGTAGTATTCTATAAAGTTGATTTTCAAATTATATATAAATATAAACAATCTCCTCTAATCATATACAAATACTCATAATTATTAAAATCCATCGACGCCTTGCCCTATGCACTCTATCACCACCTCATTTCCCATTTTTATTTACGGTATCTCATTCACCTCCACCATATCCTTTTTCTTTTTATTATTCCTCGTTTTTCGTTTCATAATGATTTGTGTGTTTTTTTTCTGTGTTTTATTTTATGCGATATAAGGCTCTGTGCTGCTCAAGACATCTAATCCGATGGTCTTCATGAAATCATTGGAGAACATGAGTTGTTGCTTGTGCAAGGGCAAGAGGGTATAGCGCGCCTTGAGCCAATTGTCGACCGCTGTATTCCCATATTTGGCGCGCACTTTGGCCGCCGTGAGGTTATTGCATTGCCCCCAGTGGAAGGTATATTCCACCCCAGCTGCATCCAAGAGCATATAGACTTGCGCATAGAATCGCTCGGTCTCCTTCGACATCGCCCCCGGCAATTCGATGGTGCAGGTCATCGGGTATTTGGCAAAACCCAAGGTCGCCTTGGTCTTCTTCACATAGCGCAGCGCAATCACCCCCGGGAAGGGCATGATATTCGCCGCGAGCTGAATGGATATCATGGCTGTAGAGACTTGACTGGCATCGACACCCAATTCCACACTCAATCCCTTGCCGCGATCTGCTGCCACTCCGCCATTGAATATATTGCTCGGGATATCGGTCTGTGCGCTGTATTCGGGATATTCCTTCTTGATCAAATCATCCAAGACCTTCATAATTTTCGGGATCTTCTTAGGCGCTATGTCGCTGATCTTGCCGATGAGGTCGAGCACATCTTTGCTCGGTCCAAACTGCGGACTATTGTTTTGGGTGTGATGACCCGTGAATGGCACCTTTTTCTTGGCCGTCACGACCGCTGAATCCAATTTATAGGGATTGATAAAGGTCGAGAAATTATACAGCCCTGTATTGGGGATATTGAAATTGGATAGAGGCGCTAAATTCGGTCCATCGATGCAGGCCTTTACATCATTCCAATCTTGATAGCATTGATAGCATTCCAATTCATAGAGGGGCTCTGCTTGGAGCATGGCGGCGTGGATAATCCCAAAGCTGCCGAAGGAGACGATGGCGCTGTTGAGCACATTGTCGTTATTGATGCGCGTCGCGCCGGGTATCATGGTCTGTATAAATAAATCGCTCACGATTTTCGTATTGCCCTCGACCCAATAGTGCACGGTCTCGGTGGTGATGATGTGCAATCCGATGACATAATCGCACATGGAGCCAAAGGTAAATGCCGAACCGTGTGTGCCTGTGGAGAATGCCCCCACGATGGACTGTCCGTCACTGGCGCCTGTCGTGGGCAGGGCGAGATTCGATTGTTTGAGTTCTTCATTTACTTTTTTGACAGAGGCACCGCATTGCGTGAATACGAGTTGTTTGCCGTCGATGCTGGCATTGTCCAAGTATTTCGCCTCTAATCCCACGTCGATGGCATTGAGTGGATTGGTATTGATGAGGTAGTCGGTCGTCTTTTGAATCTCCGACAGCGACCATGTTCCGCCATAGGCGCGCACTTTTTTATTGTTGAACTCCGCCTCTTTGAGTATTTTTTGTATCCGCAAAATGGCCGCTTTTCTGCGCTCGATATTGTCGGTCGGTTTGGTCTGGTCGGCATCCAATCTTCTATTGATGACGTCGTACCAGCGCTCTGGCGTAAAAGATACATTTTGATGGAAGCTCACCCATTTGGCTCCCGCTGCGAAATCGATATGATTGCTGTCTTTTGGCATAAAATATTTTTTAACTGATTTTGTATGAAAGAGGAGAGGAGTTTAATGATCGGTGGCGCAATCAAAGGTGAACTTTTGATGGGAAATCATGCCCAAGGTGAATACCCGCAAGAACATGCCGCCGGGTCCCGTGCGTATTTGCATTTTGCCGATGCCATTGCCTTGGCAATCGCAAGAGTCATTATTGATGAAGCGCTTGTCCTCAATGGCTCCCCAGAAATAGGATTTGGAGACAAAGGAATGCGGATGCTTATAGAGCGATACCCCTTTGGGGATGATGGTGGTATTGTAGCAGCTCGAAAGGCTGAGCAGGGCGATGAGGGCGATGGTGTATTTCATGATGGGTTTGATTTGTATGAATTGTTTGGTCGTTTTAATGATTGGTGTCTTTATCGGTGCTGAGCATTTTCTTCCAATTGCTATTGAGGTTGAGGATATATTGTTCTATCGTATCTACGAATAAATTGCCGCTATGTTCATGGTCTTTGTATTTGCCCGATAGGGTTTCATAGAGGAGCTTTTCGCTCTTGATGTATTCAGCTGCATCTCGAAAGTGATGTATTTATCCTTGAAATTGAATATCCCATTGATATTGGCGAGTATGGCGGTGAGGGATGAGACGATACCGACCATGATTTGCACGGTGGTGCTGTCTTTGATAAAGGATGCCAAGGCCGGGGTGATGGCGGCTGTCACCGTGAGCAATACTTTGGTGGTGTGGTAGCAATGCCGATTGCGCTTGCTCTCTCGCTCAAACCAGTTGATTTGTTGATGGATGCGTTGGTCTATATAGTCTTTGATCTCCATATAATACTCTATTATGCGTAAAACAATCGATTTAAAAATCCCAAAGGCAAGTCCTCCTTGCCTTTGGGCTATATTTCCCATACATTTTAGCAGATAATGGTATATTCCGAATTGCTAACCTGACTAAACCTTATGCTTGCAAAGATGAACCTTGTAAAATGTTTTTTTGTACCAAATTTTCGAGAAATTAGGATTTCGGGCGACAAAAATTTTAGGCTCTTTTGGGACTGTTTTTGGGGTTAATTTGTTGTAAATCAATGAGATGATTTTTTACATTTTTTTACATTTTGCCTCTTTTTTAGGTATATGTAAAATTGCTAAAGTGTTTTATTTGGTATGCGAATTGCATAGTGAATGACAAACAATATAAACAATATGACAAATCAAGCTTTACAAACACTTATGGCAGACTATCCTTATTGGATTTCATTCGATTCAAGCACCGTCTCTATTTTAAACGACGATACAAGTACGCCTTATCTAATCGGCAAAGATAATCTCATCATCGATGATTTGCCCGTTGACCCGAGCATAGAGAATATTCGATACAAACTGGGTTTATTGGACAATCATCTGTTTTTTGAGAAGCGGTATTATATTTTTTCCAAGACGAGTTTTGATACCAGCCGGGTAAATATTCCTGTACCTGCGTTTATAGGCGACCCTGCGCTGGATTATATATTCGGTGCGAGCACGAATATCACCAGTCCAAGCACACCGGCAGTGGAGACCTATTAAGGCTTATCTAACCACAATTGAATGAGGTCATCACCGCAAAATTTTCCACGAAACAGCTCCTTTTGTTTTTTGATATCTTGCGGTGATTTGGCTGCCCATTTCAGTAAACTAAAGAAGCCGGTATCGACGATTTTTAAATATTTCCTATAATCTTTCTCTCTTCGAATATTGCGCACGAGATCGTCTAATATATCGTAGTTCCTCATTTCAAAATGAATGATGAGTTCTACGATGCGCGCTTTGTAATAATCCGCATTTTTTTCTTGCGCGGTTGATGTGAGAATGCATGCATTGTATATATCCATTTTTGCATAATTGCCCTGGTTGAAATAGGCAATGGAGAAATTCGTATACATATTGATAAGATAGCGCAAATTAAAACTCGTTTCTCGATCTTTCACCAATTGCCAAAACTCTTTGTCTATTTCTGGTAGGTCGTAGTGTTTCCATGAATTGATATAAATGAAGAGTTTGGAGTGGATAAAATTGCTCTTGGTTTTTTCATTGGGATTCACTTGATGATCTTCTTTGAAATTTTGCATCATCATTTTCGCCTCTTCAAATTTCTCTGCTTGAATCATCATTTGTATATGATTGCAAATATTTGCTTGGAAAATGAGTTCGTGTTCTTTCTTAAAGACCGGAAATTCATGATAGAGTTGGATGAGCTTTTCGCTATATTCCATGCTCTGGGGAAATTGTTTGTGGTAATATTTAATGAGAAAATTGCAAGAATAAAAATTGAAGGAGAGGTGAAAGGAGAATAGGGATTGGCTTCCACCTTTTTTCGAAAGCCCTCTACCTCAGCGGTAATTTGGTCGATGTCGTGAATGATTTTGCCAGACATCACTTGTTTAAATAGAAATGTTTTGATGCTCTTCAAATTAACACATAGATGGTGTATTTCCATGGTCGCTCTTAGATCCGCTTGCAGATTATTGTATTTTTCTTCTATCTTCTCAGCGGGCAAATTCGATACATAGTAAAAGAGCTCTTCGTGAATCACTTCTATCAACCTCAAGTAACGCTCGTATTTGGTGGCGATTTCTTTGGCTTTGATGATGGCTTTTAAATGCAGGTTGGGCAATTTTCGCTCTTTGAGAATAAAGATGTCTTTGAGCGCATCGCTGAGCTTCATATCTACCTGTCTATTGCTGTGAAAGGTTCGAAGCGCTTTGAGAATTAAATCTTGCAGATGGGATTTTTCATCGGCGTAATTCTTGACAATTTTTTCGCGGATTAAATTTTGTTCAAATTCTTTGGATAAAAATGTCTGCACATTTTCTGCCTGATCGATGGCATCATAGAGCAAAACGTATTTTAAACCATATTTTTCTGATCTCGCGTCAAAGCTCGACATTTTCTTAAAATAGCCCTTTTCTTCTGGAGTCAAACTCTTGATGAGTGTGAATAATTCATACGAGGTCTTCAATCCTTTTCGGTTTTTGAAATCCAAAATAGAGAAAATTATTTTTGTCAGTATATAAACTTATTTTTAATCGTGAATTGGTTGTCGGGACGCCATGCTTGGCGTCCTAATTTGCGCTAAATCTGGGGTCCTAAATCTGGGGTCTGGTGTCTGGAGTCTGGAATTTGGTTGATTGTGGTGAGTTGTAAGTTGCTGCCGTGTTCCTACAAAGTGTAGGAATGTCCCGACAAAGTGTCGGGATGAGAGGTAAGTTGTGAGTGAAGTGGGCAGAAAGCAGGGGCAATGTGAATCAACAACAATAGAAAGAACATGAATTCAGCGCATTTCAATTGCTCTTCATGTCCTTTATGCTCTTCATTTTTTTTGTCATTTCGGCGGCAGGAAAAATCTCATAAGCGTATAGGATGAATGACTAGGAGTAGATTGATAGAACCCTACGAAATAGTTAACGCACGTCCATCCGATGATTATTCCATCTCCCTATATGAATAGAGATTTCTCGCCGAGCTCGAAATGACAAAGGAGGGGCAATATGAATTAATAAAACTACAATTGAAACACGAAATTCGCTGCATCCTTTACTCACGGAATTCCGATAAGCTCTCTTTTCCCTTCATGTTCTTCATTTTTTTTGTCATTTCGACGTCAGGAGAAATCTCAAGAGCGTATAGGATGAATGACTAGGAGTAGATTGATAGAACCCTACGAAATAGTTAACGCACGTCCATCCGATGATTATCCCATCTCCCTATATGCAGTGAGATTTCTCGCCGAGCTCGAAATGACAAAAGGAGGGGCAATATGAATTAATAAAACTACAATTGAAACACGAAATTCGCTGCATCCTTTACTCACGGAATTCTGATAAGCTCTCTTTTCCCTTCATGTTCTTCATTTTTTTTGTCATTTCGACGTCAGGAGAAATCTCAAGAGCGTATAGGATGAATGACTAGGAGTAGATTGATAGAACCCTACGAAATAGTTAACGCACGTCCATCCGATGATTATCCCATCTCCCTATATGCAGTGAGATTTCTCGCCGAGCTCGAAATGACAAAGGAGGGGCAATATGAATTAATAAAACTACAATTGAAACACGAAATTCGCTGCATCCTTTACTCACGGAATTCTGATAAGCTCTCTTTTTCCTTCATGTTCTTCATTTTTTTGTCATTTCGACGTAGGAGAAATCTCATGAGCGTATAGGATGAATGACTAGGAGTAGATTGATAGAACCCAACGAAATAGTTAACGCACGTCCATCCGATGATTATTCCATCTCCTATATGCAGTGAGATTTCTCGCCGAGCTCGAAATGACAAAGCAGGGGCAATATGAATTAATAAAACTACAATTGAAACACAAAATTCTCGGCATCTCGAACTCATGGCATCCCGATAAGCTCTCTTTTCCCTTCATGTTCTTCATTTTTTTTGTCATTTCGACGTCAGGAGAAATCTCATGAGCGTATAGGATGAATGACTAGGAGTAGATTGATAGAACCCAACGAAATAGTTAACGCACGTCCATCCGATGATTATTCCATCTCCCTATATGCAGTGAGATTTCTCGCCGAGCTCGAAATGACAAAGCAGGGGCAATATGAATTAATAAAACTACAATTGAAACACAAAATTCTCGGCATCTCGAACTCCATGGCATCCCGATAAGCTCTCCATTCCCTTTTTGTTCTTCTTTTTTTTGTCATTTCGACGTCAGGAGAAATCTCATGAGCGTATTGGATGAATTACTAGGAGTAGATTGATAGAACCCTACGAAATAGTTAACGCACGTCCATCCGATGATTATTCCATCTCCCTATATGAATAGAGATTTCTCGCCGAGCTCGAAATGACAAAAGCAGGGGCAATATGAATTAATAAAACTACAATTGAAACACAAAATTCTCGGCATCTCGAACTCATGGCATCCCGATAAGCTCTCCATTCCCTTTTTGTTCTTCATTTTTTTTGTCATTTCGACGTCAGGAGAAATCTCATGAGCGTATTGGATGAATTACTAGGAGTAGATTGATAGAACCCTACGAAATAGTTAACGCACGTCCATCCGATGATTATTCCATCTCCCTATATGAATAGAGATTTCTCGCCGAGCTCGAAATGACAAAGGAGGGGCAATATGAATTAATAAAACTACAATTGAAACACGAAATTCGCTGCATCCTTTACTCACGGAATTCCGATAAGCTCTCTTTTCCCTTCATGTTCTTCATTTTTTTGTCATTTCGACGTCAGGAGAAATCTCATGAGCGCATAGGATGGATTTAATTAAAAATAAAAGTTAAAAATTAAAAGTGGGGCTTGGTCATTCCTAATTTTTAATTCCTAAATCGAATTCGTACATCAAAAAAAAAGCCCCTGAATTTATCCAGAGGCTTTTTAAAAATTTATTTCTAAATACTATTGAACGATGAGCTTAGCTCCACCCAATGTCGTATTTGCATTTTGAATGCGCACGAAATAATTGCCTGGGTTGATTTGATCGATATTAAATGAATATTTATTGATTCCTTCGCTCACTTGGATATTTTCTCTTTTTACTACTGCACCTGCTGTATTGTAGATGACCAAACTAGCCTTTTGTTCTGCAATAGAACTGAATTCTATGCTTGCGATATCACTCGCTGGATTCGGGCTAATTTTAACAGACTTAGCATCGAAGGCGATGTTTTGGATATTCGATGATTTTCCAACGATGGTATTACATGTGGTTGGTGTAAAACTAGTCGTTCTCATAAATCCTCTTCCGTGTGTTCCAGCGTAAATAACTGGGCAACCATCTGTGTATAGATTTTCTTGTCTCAATTTGAATGTAGGAACTCTTCCTAGGCCTTTATTTGCCTCTACCCATACTGGATTCGCTTGTGTAATATCTTCTGTCATCCACATACCCAATTCAGAAGCGATAAGCACTCTCTTTGCATCAGTAGCATCGATAACGGCATCATAACATGGCATTACTGGTAGATTTCCTTGTTTAGCTGTAAATAAAACTCCGCCATTGAATGATTCAAATACTTTATTCACACCACCAAATCCACCAAGAGTTGCAACAATATGATTTTCATCTTTTGGATCTACGGTGATTCCGTAGACTGTTCCACCACCTGGGATATTGTATGTAACGGGTGCAGATAAATTGGCAAGCGCTGTAGGCGTTCCATTGACATCCAATTGATCTTGTGCATTTCTAAATCCACTAATTCTCGTTACTCCGCCATTTTTTCCAACATAGAGTACATCGCCATTGGTGCTACTAGCAAAACACTCACCTTCGCCTCCAATAATGAGTCTATACCATTTTAACTTTTCTATGCTAAGGGCATTTGAACAGATATAAAGACGACCATTTGTGGATGAACCAATAAAGAATGATTTGCTGCTGTCCAATACTTCCAATAGGTGAAACTTGGTAAAGAAACCAACACCATCTGCCTCTCCATCAGAAGGACTTCCATCCCAACCATCGATATCAGAGGATACGATACTTGAAACGCCTTCGCCTTTTTTAGCTGAGCGATAGTATTTGCCATTATAAACGCTATAGAAATGGAAATTTGGATTTACTTTAGAAATCTCTGCATCAAATCCATCACCTCCACTCACTTCTCTAGATGCTTTGATGGAGTTCTCGCGAAGTGAAATGAAATTCGTTCCATTGTCTTGAGCACCACCGAGGATTTCTCCTGCTTTAGATGCTGCGACAGAATAGAATTGAGTAATATTGAAATTCCTATTTTTAGGCAAAATTGCGGATAAGGGAATCCCTTTTTGCAATCGATGGTTTTAAAAATACCTCCATCACAAGTGACATACATGATTTCAGGATTCGTAGGGTCGAACGCAAGATGGTGCATGTCTGCGTGGATATAATCAGCTACACCTGCAAAATCACCTGCTTTAGCAGCTTGCAACCAACCTGTTGCAGGAGACCATGTATAGAATCGAGCAGCACCACCTAAGAATAATTTATTTTTATCTTTAGGGTGCACTTCGAATGCGATATCATACCAACCTTGACAAACGGTTTGGGTTCCATTTTGCTGACAGAACGGATCGAAAGTCAACATGGTGAGTGGGTCTCCAAATCCTATTTGTGACCATGTTTCACCGCCATTTGTAGATTGAATGACAAATTTTAAACTTCCTTGTGCTTTTATACCAAGGGCATATACAAAATTAGGATCTTCATCAGAAACGGTAATTTCGAGTCGATTGCCTTCTGAGAGATATGCATTTGCAACTTGCGTAAATGAAGCCGCATTGTCTTTAGATCTGAAAACCTTTCCAGCGGATCCAGCGAAGATGGTACCATCCTTAGCCACAACGACCGTTGAAATCGAACCACCCGCAAGTGGAGCTGGAGCAGATGTCCATGTTGCACCACCATCTTTGGTTATTTTCAATCCATTGCCTGTCGCTGCATATACGGTCGCATTGTCCGTTCTATCTGGAGCCATTCTATTGGTCGCTGAAAATGCAAATGAAGGGCTTAAAGCGCCTGCATTATAGGTCGTGGTTAGCATTTCAAATTTTGAAGAGCCTTTGGCTTTTTTATAAATACCATTGCCCAAAAATCCAGAACCCTCGCCTCCTGAAGCGTTTTCACCAATGGTAGCACCTGTGCCCACATAGATATCGCCGTCTTTTGTTTGAATCATACTCGTAATGGGCAAGACAGCCAATTGATCGTCTTGATTGAAATAAGCCTCCCAGCTTGTTCCACCATTCTTTGAAATATAAATTCCCCCAGAAACACCGCCTGTATAGAGAATATTCGGATTGTCTTTGTCTACGACCAAACATCTCGATCTACCACCGACATTATCTGGACCCATCTCTTCCCATTGCACGGTTACTGCTCTAGAACCATTTGATTGAATGGCATCCGCTTGGCGCAAGGCATTCGAGTAGGCCTCATAATTGAATTTCCCTGTCTCATCGGCTCTCTGTTTGAGTCGATAGGCATCGTAAGCTCCTGCCAATCTAGCTTTTGCTTCGCTTGTCTTGTATTTATTAAAAGGTTTAGCCGCTTTTTCCCTCGAGTCAACTGATTGTAAACAAGTCCCAGCCCTAAAGCCATGGATAAAGAAACGGAAAGTACATTTTTAAACATAATGCTTGTTATTTAACATTTATTAAGTCGCTAAAATCGACAAATTCTAACGAATAACCAAATTAATATTCAATTAATTCCATTTTCTTTCAAAATTTTGCAACATTTTTATGAATTTGTGAAATAAAAAACGCCCATCGATATCGATGGGCGTTTTTATGTATTTTGGAATGCTTATTCCGAAATAATGAATTTCTTTGAAGTACTAACCACTCCATTGGATATACTCAAAAAGTAGACGCCTTTTGTAAGTTGATCTACGTTTACAGCGAAACTATTTTCTCCTTCAACCACTTTGATTGGCTCTTGATAAACTTGTGTTCCCACTAGATTGGTGATTTTCAAATCGTAATTCGCTTGCTCATTTGAATTGAAAGATATTTTAGCTTGCGTCATTACCGGATTTGGGGTGATATTCAATTTGTTCAACCCATCAATAGAAAGGGAAGATACACCCAATTTCCAATCACATTCAGCGGCGTTATTCGCAATTCTAAATTTGATTTCTAATCCAGCAAATCCCAAAAGGGCCTCAGTGATGCCCATTTTAATTGCTCCATCCTTATATATATTCGCAGAGAAAGTGATTTTGAAATCGCCACTCGCCTTTGTACTATACAATCCCGCTAATCCAACTACAGTCGGTGCACTGATGGTCGCACAATAGGCAATTTTTGGTTTGATGGCCTTATCACCGTTATTATACACAACACCAAGTCCTGTTCCTGTTCCGAGTTTCAATCCTGTAATAACAATAGAATCCATCGGCACTTTTGTTCCTGATACATCCAAGGTGTCTGGCACCCAAATAGTAATTTTAGAATCGAATGGCAAAGTGCGCACAGCACATGTATCAGATACTCTAAAACCTGTCGTCGTAACACTTGGATCCGGAGTACATTGCGCATTAATCGCATTCAAGCCCGTTAAGAGCATCGTAAAACTTAATAGGAGTTTTTCATGTGTAATATTTATTTAGTCTTGCAATAATAAGGATTATTTGATAAAACGCATGGATTTTAACAGGGTATTTTCAGTGCGGATATTTAATAAATATATGCCTGAATTTAAATTCGATACATCTAGAACACTGCTCTCTCGTCATTGTATATTGACTGAATACGCTTTCTCCCAATAAATTGAATATCGAGATTTGAACGGGGAAATTCGGCAGTGCATTCAATTTTAATTCATGATTAGATGGTCTCGTCATATAGATGGATTCACCGAAAAGCTCCACGGAAGAATTCGGTTTTGCATAATACAATTCATCTGATTCTGCTGAACAGTATTTATTTGACGCGACCACTTTGTAAAAACCTGGTTTGTCGAATTTAATCTTCTGTAGATTTTTATAAGCAGGAATTGAAGCAGTATCGATTTTCCAATCGTAATTGAAAAATACTGGATTGTAATTTTGAATGTATACCGTATCTTTTTTGAAATAAATCAAAGGGTCAGGCGTTGGTAAAAAAGTAATTTTCTTTGCATTGGATGTCGTTTTACAACCGACTGAAGAAGTGAGAGAAGCTTTGTAATTGCCTGAGGCAGTCAAAGCAATTGAATTGGAATTCTTTCCTGTGATCAAGCTAGAATCTTTGAACCACTCCACGAAATGATTGGTATTGTTGACAGAAATATTGATGGGCTGACCTACGCAAGCGCTATCTTGACTTGCCGTCACCATGGCCGCACTCATCTTTGGATGAATGATATAGGTCAAACTCTCTGTAAATGGCGCACCATTGGGTATTGTGTCAAAAGTGACTTGAACGGATCGCGTATTGGTGCCATTGGGTAAGGTACTTGTTCCAAGACTAGGCATGACGTTATAGACATCCAATTGGTCATCGGCAGAGGCAGCTAAATTCGCTGGGAAGGTCAATGTCGTGCCAAATGGTGCTGAATCTTCATCGTAAATCCCCAATTTAAAAGTTTGGTTGCATTTATTGCCCGGAATGAGCAAGTATAGGCTGTCAAAAAAGATATCGCTATCATCATCTATGAACTTTCCGCAGGAATTTTGACCGCAATTTCTTCGATTGTTAAAAGCGGCAACATCTACCGTGATGAAAATATCCGATTTAGCTAACAATTCTTCCATACCCGCCAAACAGGTTCCGCATCCTCCAGTATATCCACCCGTGACTGTTCCCACGCGAACGCTTTTAATGCGATAATTGTACAATTGCGTGGTCAACTTAATCGTAAAGGTATCAGGCGTGTTAAATTTCATGATTCCTGTCGTTGGCTGAGCGCCGCTGTAATTGCCTTTGCTCTCGATGGACCATTGATGGGTTGCCAAATTGCAATCCCCCAAAATGCTCGCCTTGAGTGAATCCAAATCCAATGAATCACAATCTTTCAATATGCTCACGGTATTTCTCAATCCCTTATTGACATAGGTAAAAGTTCCCAAAGGAGGACTCTTGGCAGTATCTGCAAGTATTCTGATCGTATCGTAATACGGAAAAGGCTGATCGGTAATATCGACATCGCCAGCTGGTGTGCCATGCGCTGTGATATTTGCCAATAGATTGATTGTGACAATATAGGTGCCAGCAGCTAGAGGTGTACCGCAGAATTTGACACATCCCAAGGTGTCTCCCGCCAACACATTATATAACGCTTTATTGCTGGTGTTGGAAATCCCTGGAGGTGAAACCACGGAAGCGATTTTAATCTGTTTTAAATCTACTGTGGTACAACTTGTTCCCATGCCAATTGCAGCACAATTGATGGTTTTAGGCATGTAAAAAGTGATGTCTTTATCGTAGGGATTCGCGACCATGCCATCGAGATTGCCTCTGCATAAGCCTCCTGTTGGCTTCTGAGCAGCGCATGTTATTGCTGGGACACAGCCCGGACATTGAGCTTGAATATTGCTGAAAAATAGGGCGCAAATTGCGGCAAGTAAAATTCGTGTATTCATATTTTTAAATCTAGTGGAAACAAATGTATGTTTTTTTTAGCAAAGAAGTTTTTTATCCATATTATTGAAGGTGAAATAATTTTTACCCCATGAATAGAATTAGACTGATTTATATCTTCGCTTTTTTTTATGCCATTTCCCTCTCCGCGCAGACTGCCATTTTAAAAGGGAAAATAACGGAGAAGGAAAATAACCTCCCGATGATTCAAGCAAAAGTTGTGGTAGATATTTCCAAAGGCCTCGCTACAACGAGCAATGTGGATGGGAATTACGAATTGAAATTGAATCCTGGCACCTATGAAATTGTATTCGGGTATATCGGGAAAGTGGATCGAACAGAGACGATCACGATTCAAGAAAATGAAGTTAAAATTTTGAATGTCTCTCTTTCGGATAAGATCTATGATGCCCTCAAGCAAGTCGTTATATCGAGCAGTAAGTTTGAGAAAAAGTCAGTGAGGAAACCGTGACGATTGAAGTGCTTCGATCGAATATTTTAGAACAGAATAATATTACGCGCGTCGATGAAGGGCTCAATAAAGTGCCTGGTGTCACGATGACGGAAGGGCAAGCAAATATCCGCGGCGGCAGCGGTTGGAGCTATGGATCGGGAAGTCGAGTCATGGTACTTTTAGACGATATTCCCCTTTTGACTGCAGATGCCAGCGATGTGAAATGGTCATTTATGCCTGTTGAAAATATCGAACAAATCGAAGTAGTTAAAGGCGCCGCCTCATCTATTTACGGAACAGGTGCATTGAATGGGGTAATCAATGTGCGCACGGGCTATGCCAAATCAAAACCGGAGACGAGAATATCCACTTGGGGCGGATTCTCCAATACACCTGCCAATAGCGCAGAGTCTTGGTGGACGACCCAACCAGCTTATGCTGATACCAATCCATTCTTGATGTTTAGAAGAAATCAGCCGTATAAATATGGTGCGAATTTTATTCACAAGAGAAAAATTGGACAGGTCGATTTTGTTATCGGCGGACAATACCAACAAGAGCGGACGCACCTCCGGGAAGAGTGGTCGGGAGAGGCGAGAGTCACTTCTAAAATTCGCTGGAAGCCAAAGAATATCGAAGGACTTTCCTTGGGAATCAATACGACTTTCTTTAAGGGAAGAGGCGCTACTTTCTTTATGTGGAAGGGCTCAGACTCTGCCACTCAAGCGGCAAATGGAGGAGATATTTATGCGCGAATGCCTTTTGAAAATACCATGACTTATTACAGCAGTCAGCGTTTGACCATCGATCCATTTGTCAATTATGCAGATAACAAGGGAAATGCATTTAGTTGGAAATCGCGCTTTTTCAATGCCACCAATACCAATAATACCAACCAAGGCTCTGTGCCCAATGTCTATTATTCCGAATTTCAATACAATCGATTCTTCGATAAAATCAAATTGAATTTGGTCGCTGGAGCGGTTATCAATTATGGCACTGCGCGCAAGCCCGCTGGCGATTCTGTCTCGCTCTTTGGTGAACACAATTCCACCAATCTCGCGGCTTATTTTCAGTTGGAGCGAAAGTTTATCAAAGACAAATTAAATGTGAGTTTTGGAGGAAGGTATGAATATATGTTTGTGAAATCGCTCACCTATGGCGTGAGTTTGAATTCGCTGGACAATACGATTTTCGATGCGCCGAGCAATTTTGGTCAGTCGTGGATGAATTCTGCAGGCAAGCGCCCTTTGATGAAATTGGGATTCAACTATAAATTGCATACGGCGACATACTTGCGCATGTCGGTAGGAGAGGGGTACCGCTTCCCAACGATGGGCGAACTCTTTGTCAAAACGCAAATTGGTCCGCTGGCTATTTACCCCAATAAGAAACTCCGCCCTGAATATGGATGGTATGCGGAATTGGGCATCAAGCAAGGCTATAAAATCAAAGACAATTGGATGGGATTCTTTGACCTCGCGGGCTATATCAATCAATATCAAAACATGATGGAATTCAATATTGGTCAATTCGGCGCCGATCTCTCTAAATTCTTGGGTTTGGGCTTCGCTGCGCAAAATGTGGGGAATACGCGGATCATTGGATTTGACTATTCTGCGGGTCTTTCTGGAAAGTGGGCTAAAATGCCTGTTCAATTAATCATGGGCTATACGTATATCGTTCCCGTTTCTTTAAACTGGAATGATCGATTGGTCTTGTACAATGAGAATGGAGATAGGGCGGATAGTTTAGGACTTAATTTCTTAGCGTCTAAGAATAGCAATGTGGATTATGCGGCCACGTCTTCTTCAGACGAGAATGTATTGAAGTACCGCAATCGCCATACCTTCACTTTCGATGGACAAATTAGTCCGGATAAGTTTGATGTGGGCTTGAGTGTGCAGTTGCGCTCTTGGATGGAGAATGTCGACTACGCCTTTGTCAGCCCGATATTTAAAGTCATTGGCGGTACGCCATTTGAAGCAATTTCGGCATTTAGAAATCAACACAAGGGCATGACGACTTGTTTGATTGATTTGCGTTTTGGCAGGAGATTCCTCAAAGACGATCGATTGAATATCAATTTTGTGGTAAAGAATATCTTGAATCAAACCTATGAGATTCGTCCAGCTATTTTGGGCGCTCCTAGGAATTATGCGATTCAAATGGGCTATAAATTCTAAAGATTTATATCTTTGCAAGATGAAAAACCTATCTATCTGCTTATTCTTTGTTTTTTTGATTTCTTGTGGCGATTTAGCGAAGCGCAATAAAATTGATAAAATCAATGCACTAAAAGCCATCATCGAGAAGGATGATATGAAAGTCAGCGATAGCCTTGTCAACGAATCGATACAAGCGATGCAGAATTATGCCAAAGCTTATCCGGAAGATTCCATTACGCCGCAATATTTGTTTGATGCAGCAGCATTGTACAGAAGATATTTTCACAGCCCTGAGCCTGGCATTTGAATTGTATTCAAAAATCTACACGAAATATCCTCATTTCGCAAAGCGCCCAGAATGTCTATTCTTTCAGGGAATGGTTTTGGCTGATGAGATGAATATGAAGAAAGAAGCAGAAGAGAAATACAATCAATTTGCCAAAGATTATCCCAATCACTTTTTGGCACCCTCTATTCCCATCCTCATCGAGCAGTTGAATATGACTGACGAAGAAATCATCGCGAGTTTTAAGAAAA
>JADJOU010000023.1 GCA_016713645.1 Bacteroidota bacterium | reverse complement strand
TATTGCATCCATAATTTTAATTTTGGTTTTATCCAATCAACTTATGGGAAGTGCAAGTAAAGAAATTGAAAATATCATTATTTAAATGTTCTGCACTGACCGTATGTCTGCGAATGCGGACAAATTCAAAATGGAATTAACCCTTATAGAAAGCAACCTCATGACGTTTAATAAAGGATGTTTTAGACACCCCAATTTCGCGTGAGCGATCGCAGCTGGCATAGTCCTGATTATTATCGGGAGCGAAAGAGCGCGGTACCAGCAAAGCATAGGTACACGCCATCAAAAAGTTTAAAAAAATTGTTTTAAGCATTTATTTTAGCACTAGTAAAATTTAAACTTAAAGAAAAACATATGGAATTGCAGTAATTCAAAAAGTTCATGAATTTAGGAGATCTGAAGTCATGCTAGATTATACCCTTGCCGAATTGTATGAAGTGAAAAAAAGGGTTTTAAAACAAAAACGGTGCAGCAAACCTCTAGTAAGTTTCCGCCGATTTTATGTTCGAGAACTGGATGAAGAGAGAATTGAAAGATGGTATCACAAAATGTGATACCATCGCGAAGTCACTTAGGAGGAGCCAAACCAATGGCATTTACTGAGCATGGGGTGGCTATGTTGAGGACCGATTCTCAAAAGCAGAAAAGCGATAGGAAATAACTATTGCTATTATTCGCGCCTTTGTGGAAATAAGAAAATTTGCCTTGTCTCATTCAGAACTCACATATAAACTCAATGAATTAGAAAAGAAATTCAATAAACAATTCAGGGATATTTCTGAAGCCATCAACTATCTCCTTAAAACGGGCAAACAAAAGAAATCACCGAGCATCGTGAAGATTGGGTTTAAAGTGGATAAAAGAAGTAGATGTAATATGCTTTTTGTATGAAAAAAAAATTAATGACCGTAAGCATTTATTTTCAGCACTAGTAAAATTTAAACTTAAAGGAAAATATGGAATTACAAGTAATTCAAAAGAAAATCTATGAAATAAAGGGGCCATAAAGTGATGCTAGACTTTGATTTGAGCAGATATTTATAATTAGAGGAAACAAAGTGGCCCTCAATCAAGCAGTAAAAAGGAATATGGATATGGCATTTCCATAGATTTATGTTCCAATTGAATGAGACAGAATGGAAGGATATGTCATCACAATGACATTGTCGAGTAGACCCAAGAGTGCCAATGGCGCGATCTTAAAGACCAAGATTTGGAAAAATCAATAAGCAATGTGATTGGCTATCACCAGCCACTAGAATAGGGTTTTCTTGGCGATGATTGAAGCAAATCTACTCAAAGAGCAGATATTTCAAAAGTCTGCAATTCTTTATCTGAAAGGTTGACAAATCATAAATAGAGAGCAATAGTTTTGGCAATCACGAAATTAGTTTAACCTTGCCTCCTGATTACCCTTGTTTTTGTAAAGAAATTGCAAACGTATTCACCATATTCCCTTAATGCATGTTCGGGATTCACTTTAAAGATTCAAACAAAGCCAAGTCTGTTTTT
Source organism: Bacteroidota bacterium (assembly GCA_016713645.1). Classification (GTDB taxonomy): domain Bacteria; phylum Bacteroidota; class Bacteroidia; order Chitinophagales; family JADJOU01; genus JADJOU01. The sequence continues at coordinate 49,089 of JADJOU010000023.1, read as the reverse complement.
AAAGAATCGTATTTTTGCTAATTTTAAGGGCTCCTGACAAAATCTTCAATGATGTTTGGCAGATATCCATCAATCCCGGAAGCGTTAATTCTTGCACTGCTTCTTTAATTTCATCCATCACAGGTTTTTTCATCAGAAATCGTTTTCGGTCTACCGACAAGCATCTTCTAATAGATGTATTGTTTACTATCTTTATGTCCAATATAACCCTTGCGACTTTAATTTGCAAAATTAAAATTAGCATTCAAAGATATAAATAAGTCAGATTTTGCAAAATAATTTCATTCAGCTAAAGGGCTTTAGAATGTTGTCTTTACGAGTCTGCAATGTTTTACCCAACTTAAAACAGAAAAGCCCCTACATTGCTGTAAAGGGCTTTTTTCTTCTGCCTTCTGGACTTGAACCAGAGACCCTCTGATTAACAGTCAGATGCTCTAACCAACTGAGCTAAGGAAGATTCATTTCGTAAAATGAGAGTGCAAATATAGGGCTTTTCATCAAAAAAACAATAGGTAGCGGATTTTTTTTCAAAAAAAATGAGAATCTCTTTTCGCAAGAGGCGTTTTTCATGGCAATGCCTTTGTAATCCAATACATAAGCAAAAACAATTGTCGGAATTTGAGATAAATAGACAATATTTGCACCCTAAAATTTTACTATGAGTTTAACAGTAGTCGGTACCGTTGCATTTGATGCCATCGAAACACCCTTTGGCAAAACGGACAAAATCGTAGGAGGCGCAGCGACTTATATCGCTTGGAGTGCTTCTTATTTCACTAAACCCATCAATATCGTGTCGATCATCGGCGATGATTTTGACAATAACGAATTGGATGCATTGCGCAAAAGAGGCGTAAATACAGATGGAATCGAAGTGAAAGAAGGCAAAAAGTCATTTTTCTGGAGTGGCAAATACCACTTGGATATGAACTCTAGAGATACTTTGATCACTGACCTCCAATGTTTTGATGGAATTCAATCCTATCTTGCCAGATGCTTATAAAAATTCCGAGTTTTTATTATTGGGCAATATCGATCCAGCATTGCAAATTAAAGTGATGGAGCAGATGACTACCAGACCTAAATTGATTGTACTCGATACGATGAATTTCTGGATGGATATCGCTATGGATAATTTGAAAAAAGCCATTTCAATGGTAGATGTTTTGACCATCAATGATTCTGAGGCGAGACAATTGTCTGGGGAATATTCTGTGGTAAAAGCAGCAAAGAAAATCTTGAAAATGGGCCCTAAATACTTGGTGATTAAGAAGGGAGAACATGGTGCATTATTATTCCACCAAGATTCTGTTTTCTTCGCTCCGGCATTGCCTTTGGAGGAAGTATTCGATCCAACAGGTGCGGGTGATACATTCGCTGGTGGTTTCTTAGGACATATCGCCAAGACAAGAGACATTTCTTTTGACAATATGAAGCGCGCAATCATCTATGGTTCGGCTATGGCTTCATTCTGCGTAGAGAAATTCGGTACAGAGAAACTCAAAGAATTGACAGATGATGTGATTCAAAATAGAGTGAATGAATTTATCGATCTAGTGCAGTTCGATATAGATTTAGTTTAAGCCACTGCCGCGAAAGCGAAAATCAAGTCTTATAAAAAAAGCCCGCTCATCGAGCGGGCTTTTTTCTTGTCTTACTTTATATTCTTAGCTAATGCAGCATTGGTCATGAATGATTCTATTTCCATCCTAAATTCCACTAAAATCCCATCAACCAATCCCGACACTTTGTCGGACTCCTATAAAACGGCAATAACTTACAACTCACATCTTACAACTAACAACTTATTTCTTAGTAATCAACTTCTGGTATTCCGCCTTGTTCGAAAGAATAGACAATGCTTTTTGAATCTCTTCGTCGTATTTGAAATTGTGCTCTAAGCGGCCTTTATTGTAGTAATAGCGCACGATGATCTAATTCTCCAACAATTCCTTGATTTCATCTTTTGCTTTGTCGATATCATGGGTTTTGTCGTGCTTTAGTTTGGCATTTAGCGCTTCAAATTCCCCTTTTATCGCTTCGAAATATTTCTCTTCAGAGGATTTATCCTTGAATTTTTTGAGCATATCCTCTGTCTCTGTCGTATAGTCATATTCCTTGCCCTCTAGGAACTTCACAAAATCTTTAAACTCATCGTCTGATAAACTAAATTCTCTAGGAGGTTTAATTTTTGGATGCGTGGTATAGTATTTAGTCGCGTAGTCGAATAAGAAGTTTTTGGTGATAAGGCTGATCGCCAATTTGCTCAATTGCGGGCGCTCTACTTTTGCATCTGGATCAATACCACCACCATCATAGACAATTCGGCCATTCTTTGTCTTAAAGGAAACTTTTAAAGAATCTGGCACTTTTTTTACACTGCCATCGGCATTTTTTTCGGCATAATTAATCGCTTGAATACATCGACCGCTTGGGATATAATATTTTGCTGTTGTTACTTTGAGTTTGGTGTTGTAAGGCAGATTTCTCGTCGATTGCACTAAACCCTTGCCAAAAGTTCGCGTACCTACTACAACCCCTCTGTCAAGATCTTGAATACTTCCCGAAACGATTTCAGAAGCGGAAGCAGAACCTCCGTTGACCAGCACACAGAGTGGGATTTCGGTATCTTCTGCATTATTATTTGTTTTAAATGATTTGAGCCATTCTTCTACCTTCCCTTTGGTGGTGCAGATCTCCTGATTTTTATCGATGAATACATTGGAGATATTCACGGCCTCGTGCAAGAGTCCTCCTGGGTTTCCTCTTAGGTCTAAAATCACGCTCTCTGGTTTGTGTTTGGATTTGAGTTCTTTCAGGGCGTTTCGCACTTCATCTCCCGCATTTTCTGTAAAATTAGATAAGACGATATAGCCGGTTTTATCGTTGACCATGCCGTAATAGGGGACATTTTTGATTTTGATTTCTTCTCTATCTAAGTCAAACGTCATTTTTTTTCGCTGCCATCGGCTTGTGGGCGCTTGATGAGGACTTTCACTTTTGTGCCTGGTTGGCCTTTCAAGACTTTGCTCACGTCGTCTGTTTTCTTTCCTTTGACTGATTTGCCATCGATTTCCAAGAAGATATCACCGGCTTTCAATCCAGCTCTATCAGCGGGGAAACCTTCATAGGGTTCGGATACGATGACATATTCACCGCGCGTAGCGATGAGCGAGCCAATTCCACCGTATTTTCCAGAAGTCATAAATCGATAGTCTTCGATATCCGCTTCAGAGATGAAATCGGTATAGGGGTCTAAATCATTGAGCATGGCGTCAATGCCTTTGCGCATCAATTTATTCGGGTCGACATCATCGACATAATAGGCATTCAATTCCTTAAAAAGGGAGGCGTAAATATCTAAGTTCTTGGATACTTCAAAAAATCGGTTGTAAAAGAGAACAAGCCGATGGAGAGTATGCCAATAAAAACGGGAAGTAAAATTTTTCGCTTAATCATATTCTTTGGGTTTAATTCAACACATCAGTGGAATGTAAATATGGGATTTTTAGCCTAAAACTGAAAATTTATAATTACTAAAAAAAGTTAAGGTACGGGGTCGTATCCGCTCCCTCCAAAAGGGTGACAGGAGAGGATGCGCTTGGTGGCTAAATAGAAACCTTTGAATAATCCATATTTTTCGAATGCCTCGAGTGCGTAGACAGAACAAGTCGGGTGGTACCTGCACGCTGGCGGCAGCGAAGGTGAAATGGCTTTTTTGTAGAATAGAATCAACCATTTAAAAGGCAATGCCAACCATTTATTCAGTTTTTGTAGCATCGATTTTTTTATAAATTTTGGCGATTATTTTTTCAACGGATTCGCGAATGACTTTGGAATCTTCCACTTGATTGGGAGATAGATAAACATCAAGGCGATGTTTAGGGATTTATCTGAGGCGATTTGATATAGTGGGTGTTTTTGAACCCTGTAAGCCTCTCTGACTCGTCGTTTGACTGTATTGCGATCGACGGCGTGTTTGAGTTTTTTTTTAGCGACAGAAACCGCCATTTGAACGGGAAAATCTATGTTGGGTATGACTTTCCAATGGCATCGCAAACATAAAAAGGTAACCACATTTGCTTGATTAAACAGCTCAGTGATTACCTTTTCGCTTTTGATACGCTCAATACTCCTCAGGGTGTTTCCCTGGAATAATGCGCTCTTATTTAAGTCTTTTCTCGTCAGAAACGGTCAATTTTTTGCGTCCTTTAGCTCTTCTCGTTCTCAACACTCTTCTGCCATTAGCAGTGCTCATGCGCTTGCGGAAACCATGCTTATTGGATCTCTTTCTTCTCGATGGTTGGAATGTACGTTTCATAGTATATCAATATTTACAATTGTTTCAATTTTTGGGAGTGCAAATGTAATAAAAAACAAAATTAAAATGAGGAAAAATATTCAAATTCATGAATTTAGGGCAAAAAGGCTATCAATCAAGCAGTTATTTTGTTAAATTAATGGCACAGATATTACTTGTTTATGGTAATTGTCGTTGGAGTTGGGCCATGAATATCATTTTTATCAAAAGCCAATTTTAATTTTTCTTGCATACTGAAATAGGCTTTCCAATAGTTGCTAGGAGCGGCATAGGGTCGAACGGCGCATGTAATCATACCATCAGCCACTTTTAAAACATTAAAAGTGGGTGCAGGTTCCCTTAAAATGAATTCTGAGGCGAGCATGGTTTCAATTGCAATGGACCTCGCTTTATCAATATCTGTATCTAGCGCTAGTGCCACAGTGATATCCACCCTCAGGCTGCCATGTTTGGTGTAATTGATAATGGTACCATTGGATACGCCTCCATTCGCTAGAATCACCGTTTTGTGTTCTGCCGTCAATATAATGGTATTGAATATTTGAATTTCTTGGACGGTGCCTGTCTGACCGCCAGATTCTATTAAATCACCTATTTTAAAAGGCTTGAATACTAGAATGAGAATTCCTCCTGCAAAATTAGCGAGAGAGCCTTGTAGTGCTAATCCAACAGCCAATCCAAGTGCACCTATAATAGCAACAAACGAGGTGGTCTGAATTCCCAGCATTCCGGCTACGGTAATCAATAGCAATACTTTTAAACCGCCACTGACGAGACTTCCCAAGAAACTCTGAAGGGAGGAATCGATTTCTTTTTTGTGTAGTGCTTTAGAAACGAGTTTTCCCGCTATATTGGTCAAATAGAGCCCTATAACAAATACTAAAATCGCACCGATGAGATTAGGGCCATAGTCTTTAAGCCAATCCATAATTTTTTCAGAATAGTTTATTGCATGATTCATTTTGTGCTATTTTTTTATTGTAGAATCTCTTTATAATGTTGAATTCTAGAGGAGAACCCAATAATAATATTTAATCGCTCTATACCATTTAATTGAGCTAAGGAGGAATGAAAAAACTAACTATGATTTTTTATTGTCCATTTCTTCTTTAAATCGAATCTGCTTTCCCAAATTCCAATATACAATGCCGCAAAAAACAGCGCAGATGAGCGGGAAATAGACTTTATAGTTGAACGATTGCAATTTCCATGCATTGGTGACTGCAAAGAAAATAGCCAATGCAGCAGCAGCTAGCCAAACTTTTTGAAATATTTTAAGTAGTTTCATCCTGGCTATTTTGATTTAAAATGAGTCGAAATTAACGGAGGATTTCTCTAGAGATGACCAATTTTTGGATCTCTGAAGTTCCCTCACCTATGGTGCAAAGCTTGACATCTCTATAGAATTTCTCTACAGGGAAATCTTTGACATAGCCATATCCACCGAATATTTGAACTGCGTCATTCGCAATTTGACAAGCGATTTCTGAAGTATAATATTTCGCGATAGCGGATTCTTTTGTCAATTTTTTGCCATTGTTTTTGAGGTATCCCGCTTGGAAAGTGAGCAATTCGCCCGCTTCAATTTTAGTCGCCATATCCGCCAATTTAAAGGCAATTGCTTGTTGCTCAGATATTGACTTTCCGAATTGTTGACGCTCTTTGGCATATTTTACAGAAGCTTCGTAAGCGCCTTTCGCCATGCCCAATCCGAGTGATGCGATAGAAATTCTACCACCATCCAAAATCTTCATAGCTTGGATAAAACCTTCGCCTTCTTTGCCAAGTACAGCAGATGCTGGAACGCGGCAGTTGTCGAATATAACTTCAGCCGTTTCAGAAGCGCGCATGCCCAATTTATCTTCTTTTTTTCCTGATTTCAATCCTGGATTTCCGCGTTCGATGATGAAGGCTGTCATTCCATGTGAATCCAATAATTCGCCTGTTCTGACAATGGCAACCATGACATCACCCGTTTTCCCGTGGGTAATAAATGTTTTTGTTCCATTCAAAATCCAATCATCGCCATCTTTGACAGCGGTGCATTTCATGCGCCTTGCATCTGATCCTGTATTGGGTTCCGTAAGTGCCCAAGCGCCGATAAATTCGCCAGAGGCCAATTTTGGACTATATTTTCTTCTCTGTTCTTCATTGCCAAACATGAAAAGGTGCATGGTGCAAAGTGAATTGTGTGCAGCGTAGCTAAGTCCAATGGAACCACATACTTTGGACAATTCGACAATGGCAGTGATATATTCATCGTATGTCAATCCAGCGCCGCCATATTCTGTTGGTATCAACATCCCCATCAAGCCCATTTCACCTAATTTGGTAAATACATGTCTAGGGAATTCTTGGCTCTCATCCCACTCTCTGATAAAAGGGACAATTTCTTTTTTCGCAAAGTCTCTGATTGACTCTGCAATCATTTTTTGATTTTCTGATTGTTCAAAATTCATGTAAATTCTTTTTCGGGCAGCAAATGTATTAATTTAAAATATTTATGAATTAGAAAACTTTAAATAATGAAATAGTTTAGTTTTTATCGGTCAAAAGAAGTGATTTCTGAGATTTAATGGACTTGAGGTACATATTTTTCATGTGGATTGCAAAAAAAACCTATCTTTGCCGTCCAAATTTAAAATCGATATGGTAACATCTGGGGTAAAATTGCTCAGTGGGACGTCTTCAAGGTATTTAGCAGAATCAATCGCTGCTAATTATGGAATGGCGCTAGGTGATGTGACAATCAATCGGTTTAGCGATGGAGAGATTCAGCCAGTCATCAACGAATCGGTGCGTGGAGAATATGTTTTTATTATTCAAAGCACTTTTCAGCCACACGATAATTGGATGGAATTGTTGATGTTGATCGATGCAGCAAAGCGCGCTTCAGCTCAGTATATTACGGTGGTTATGCCTTATTTTGGCTATGCCAGACAAGATAGAAAGGATAGGCCGCGGGTGAGTATTGCAGCGAAATTGGTTGCCAATTTATTGGTTGCATCTGGGGCAGATCGAATCATGACCATGGATTTGCATGCAGATCAGATTCAAGGTTTTTTCGATATTCCATTGGATAATCTATTTGGTTCGGCGATTTTTGCGCCTTATATCAAGTCATTGGGCTTGGAGGACATAATCGTAGCTGCATCAGATGTGGGAAGTACAAAGAGAGCGAGATTCTATGCGCAGAATTTGAACTGCGATATGGTGATTTGCGATAAATATAGAAAGCGTCATAATGAGGTGTCGGAGATGCAAGTGATTGGAAATGTCGAGGGAAAGAACGTGATCATGGTCGATGATATCATTGATACGGGAAATACCCTTTGCAAGGCTTCGAATTTGATGATGGAAAAAGGGGCAAAAAGTGTTCGAGCATTTTGTACGCACCCAGTATTATCTGGCAAGGCATATGACACCGTATTGAATTCTTCGTTGACAGAATTGGTCGTAACAGATACTATTCCTTTGACGAGCAAGAATGAGAAGATAAAAGTATTGACGGTAGCTAAGTTGTTTGCAACGGCGATTCGAAATACACACGAGAATAAATCTATTAATTCATTATTTATAAAAAACAATTAAAAACAAAACGCGATGGATATCTTTAAATTAGAAGGAAAGACAAGAGTAGCGGTAGGAAAAGTTGCCAGCAAGGCAGACCGCACTAACGACACAGTACCATGTAATCTTTACGGAGGAAATGGAAACACGAATTTCTCTGTAGACTACAATACATTGAAAAAAACAGTATTCACAGATAAATTCAATGTGATTGAATTGAATATCGATGGAAAAGCGACAAAAGCAATTGTCAAAGAAATTCAGTTTCATGCATTGACTGATAAAATGATGCACGTAGATTTTCAAGAATTGATTCCAGGAGCTAAGGTTAAAACGGAAATTCCATTGTTTTTAAAGGGATTTGCGAAAGGCCAACAAGCTGGAGGAAAATTGGAAATGAAAGTTAGAAAATTGAAAGTAAAAGCAGACGTGGATAAAATCCCTTCAAGAATTGAATTGGATGTGACGAATTTGGAAATGGGAAAATCTTTGAGAGTAAAGGATATCCAAATGGATGGAATCGAAATCTTGACTTCACCATCATTGCCAGTTGCTACAGTATCAATCCCAAGAGCATTGAGAGGAGCACAACCAGGTGCTGATGCTGCAAAGAAATAATTAGACTGAAATTAAAACCTAATGAAGAGCCCTGTCGAAAGACGGGGCTTTTTTATTGGGTATGTTGAGAAAATGAGTTCGGAATGATTGCCATTGATTTCTTTTTTATTTTAAAAAAGGCATCTTGATTACTGCTTCTCATACCTCGACACCAGTACAAAAGCGACGATGGCGAAGAGGATATTGGGCACCCATATCGCGACAACAGCCGGCAGATTGGCATTGGTGGCAAATGTGACGGAGAACTTCTGGATGATTTCAAAAATAGAACAGAGCGTAATCCCAATGACTAAGTGCAATCCCAATCCACCTCTGATCTTTTTGGAGGCTATAGTGAGTCCAATAATGGACAATATAATAACTCCAAATGCAGAAGCAGTGCGTCGGTATAATTCCAATTCAAAATTGGTTGTATTCTCTGCCCCTTGTAATTTTAATTCCTGCAATCTTATCGCGCAATTCAGGCGAACTCAATTCTTCTACATAAGTCCAGCGTTTGACAAATTCTAATGGATTTAAATCCAAGACCATTTTCTTTGAATTTCCTTTAGACAAGTTGTTCTGCGTATTCGTGAAATCTCGCTCGATATAATTCTTGAAAGTCCATTCTGATTTAGCCGAATCATACGTGGCCATTTCACTGAATATTTTATAGACGACTTTGTTCTTTACAATTTTCTCAACAGATACTTTGGAACCATATTTCTCTGCAGCATCATAAAATTCAAAATAGACATACGTGTTCTCATCTAATTTTCTGTGTAGATTCCGGCTAGAAGTATAACCTGTAAATGCGATATACTTATTCTCAAAAGCTAAGCGGCGCTTATTTGCCCACGGCACCATATAATTATTCGAAAACCATAGGAATCCAGCCAATAGAGAGGCCGATACGATATAGGGTATCATCAATCTATAGAAGCTCATCCCGCTATTGAACATGGCGATGATTTCAGATTTCTCTGCCAATTGAGAGGTGAAAAATATAACAGTGATGAAAATAAAGTAAGAACCCAAAAGGGCGACGATATAAGGGACAAAATTGATGTAAAAGCCAAAGATAACTTCGCTAGCAGTCAATTGATGTTTGATAAAATTGTCTATCTTCTCCGAGAGGTCAATGGAGATAGCAATGGCGACCAATAAGGCTATGGTGAAGCCAAAACTGCCCAAGAACCGCTTAATGATGTACCAATCAATTTTCTTTAACACTGAACAAACCTACGCATTTTTTTTATATCGTTTTGATTTGAGGTAAAATTTGCTTTGATTAACATGAATTAATACCTGTAAGACTTAATAAAGGGAATAAATCTCAATTAGTGTACATTTGCGCAAGTAAATTTAGAGAATCGTGAAATACAACAAGACAAAAATTATCGCGACATACGGACCGGCATGTTCATCTGCTGAAGTCTTGCATGATATGATTCAAGAAGGAGTTGACGTGTTTAGGTTTAATTTCTCTCATGGCGATTATGATTTTCATCGCGAGGGATTTAATTCTATCAAAGCCATTAACAAAAGAGATAAATCGAAAGTGGCCATTCTCGCAGATATTCAAGGGCCAAAGATTCGCGTGGGCATGGTGGAGTTTGATTCATTGGAATTAGCGGAAGGCGATGAAATTATCGTAACTTCTATCCCACAAGTATCGAATAAAGACAAGGTATACATCAGTTATGATCGCTTGGCGCAAGACCTCAAAGTGGGCGAGACCATCTTGATGGATGATGGAAAATTGAAATTGCGCACGGTGGAAATTATCGATGAGCACGATGTGAAAATGGTGGTAATCGACGGAGGCATCCTCAGTTCGAAAAAGGGGGTAAATATGCCCGATACAGTTACGACAGTTCCCAGCATCACAGAGAAAGATTGGAGCGATATTAAATTTGCGGTAGAAAATAGGGCCAATTGGATTGCCTTGAGTTTTGTGCGCAAGCCAGAGGATGTTTTGGAATTGAAGAATTGGTTGGGTGAGCGCAATGCCTATATCAAAATCATTGCAAAGATTGAAAAGCCAGAAGCAGTCACGAATATAGATGCAATTATTGATGTTTCAGATGGCATCATGGTAGCGCGCGGAGACTTAGCAGTCGAAGTGCCTATGGAGAAGGTGCCCCTCATTCAAAAAGAGCATCGCCAGGAAATGCAATGAAAAGGAAAGCCCGTTATTATCGCAACGCAGATGATGGATAGTATGACCATTCGCAGTACCCCAACAAGAGCGGAGATTACGGATGTTGCCAATGCCGTTATTGATGGAGCTGATGCGCTCATGCTGAGCGGAGAGACATCTGTTGGAAAATTTCCGGTTAAGACCATTGAGACGATGACAAAAATCATCACCAATGTCGAAAATTCAGATATCATTTACCACAATAAGAAATATGTGCCGAGTGAAATTTTAGATGAATTAATTCCCGATTCCATTTGCTTCAATGCCGTGAAATTGTCTGAAGATTTGCATGCAAAGGCCATCCTTGGTATGACGAGATCTGGATATACCGCATTTAGAGTGTCGAGTTACCGACCGAAAGCCAATCTCTATATTTTTACGGACAATAAACCCTTGTTATACACGTTCAGCTTGATTTGGGGCGTTCGAGGTTTTTATTATGAGGGATTTGAAGGAACTGATAAGACCATCAATGATATCATTGAAATTCTCAAACACGAAAAACTCGTCTGTAAAGGAGATATCGTCATCAATACAGCATCCATGCCACTTCAGGATAAAGGCAAGACCAATACCATCAAGGTTACGCTCGTAAAAGATATGGAAGAGCATCTCTCTAATATTGTCTATGACAATATTTAATTGAACGATTGAATAGTTTATTTTTTATGCGAGGGGCGTTGCCGCCTCGCTGATGGTATTTCGCCCTTTCAGGGCTTAATAATTGAGCCCTGAAAGGGTGGCATATCATTGCAATGGGTATAGCCCTTTGCATGTCTTTCGATTCGCCCTTCAGGGCTTAATAATTGAGCAGCCCTGAAAGGGCGGTATATCATTGCAAAGGGTATAGCCCTTTGCATGGAGATTTTGTTTCAATTCTTCTGGCTATTTGCATTTCCGCGAGGGGCCTTACCACCTCGCTGATAGTATTTCGCCCTTGGGCGGGGTCTTACCACCTCGCGGGGAATTTTGCCCTTCAGGACTTATTTTATTATCCCTAAAGATAATTGGCAAATTTATTCCAAATTTACTTTTTAAATGCTGGTATTATTGATATTTATAGGCATTTAAGATGTATTTGTGTGTGTTTTTATGTTGCAAAACCATTAATTTGTCTTTGCTAATCATATGATTATAGTGGACATTTGTTTTATAAAACAAAAGATACCGTGTTCAATTATTCTTCATCCATCGTTCATCCTTCCTCAGATATGCTTCTGGGTAGTATGTTTTTAATGGTTGAGGATTTTTATACAGTCGCTCCCAAGTTTTTTAACCCACAAACCATAGAATTATTTACCCAAGAATTTAACAGTTAAAAATTGAAATTATGAATGAAATTCCCATATACCCATTGCTCTAACTTCTCGATGAAGATGAGAGGGATTTCAAAAATTCAAGCGCAAACTATTGCGCGATTGCAAAGCATATTTGCGCAGCAATCAATAAAAAAAGCCAGTAAATCATTACTGGCTTTTTAATTTATAAGAAGTGATAGTTTATTTTTCAATTTTAAAATCAGGCAGCTTATCTGACTTTGCATGGGGATACTGGCTCAATTTGGTGGCAGTATAATAGTTGGTCAATCCAGAGGTACAAATATCTTTCACCACACTGAGATCGATGATTCCATCTGGCAATAGCGCCTTATCGTCCACGGTTATATGCTCAATTTGTCCAATGACAAGAATAGAATTATTGATTTTAATGGGCACTTCTTGCACGAATTGAAGGCCGAATTTTATTTTGGATTCGAGGACAAAGGGTGCTTTAAAATCGCCAATAAATTCTTCTGTCAATTTACAGTGACTAAACTCTGAAATCCCTTTTGCAAAGCGCGCTGAAGTGTAATGGGCATTTTCGACAAAAGATTTGTGCACATGATTAATCGTGAATATACCCGTCGCCTTGATGTTTTTATAAGTGTGACTATCATTGCTCACTGGTCGCTGCACAAAGCCAATCAAAGATGGATTTGCGCCAATATGTACGATATTCGTGAATATAGCGAGGTTGGTATGACCTAATTTATCTGCTGTCCCGATGAGGTGTGCAGGCTTGAATCCAGAAAGGCAATTGATGAGATTTGCTCTAAATGCCTTATCTAAATTTTCTATATCTTCTGAATTATAATACATGTTGGTGTGGAAACTTAGTCAGCAAATATCATTTAAAAATAAACAAATCTTCAACTAATCTTGAATTATTTGTCGGGAGTTTTTTCAAATGCGATGCGAAAGCAACATAGCGCAAGGATTAGCGTGATGGGGCTAAAAAAATATCGCTCAAAATTGTTTTGCGAAAATAGGTTACCAAGGGTATTCAATAAAAACAAAATACCCATGGCGCCGATGATAATTTGCAACATCTTAGGCGAAAGTTGAAATGGAATCTTTCTCGCTCTGATGCCAATTATCAATAACATACAGAGATTGGCAATAATGGAGATGATTTCAAATTTGCGCATTTCTTCAACATCTTTCAAACGACCGCCCCAGACGATTTCAAATGGGATGATTTGCGCGAGAATGAGCATGTGAAATATCAATACCGCAGATAGCGCATACAATAAAAAGTTCATGGAGAAATTCAAAGAGATAAAACGAGTCATCATTTTTTGAAAATTACTTTTTTTTCCAAGTCGTCTTAATCAGCTTGGCTTGTGAAAATTCTTCTCCATTGATTTTGGTATTGCCCATAATGCCACCTAAAAAACCGAGGTCTGCACAATTAGAATCGACAACATGCGCTGCCATATCTGCTCCGCAATTCCCGGGTTGGAATACAAATACAGTCTTTGATTGAAAGAGATATTGTTCTACTTGTGCACCCTGGGAACAAGATTCTTTTTCAAAACTGATGATTCTTTTATTGATGCAAACGGGAATATGGGACTTACTACAACTAGTTAAAAAGAAACCAATCAGAGAAAGAAAAAATAGCGAATGATACATAGAAATGAAATATGGGTAAAGATAACACAAACTGCTCATTAAATGCTTCATTTGTGCGATAGACTGTGACTATTTACTGGATTTCCCAAATAGATAAACCCATTGCACATTGATGGAAGGGAGATAAGCGTATTGTAGAAAGTAGCCATTGAGTTCCGTTTGAATTTGCTCATTGATTTTAGTCAAATTTATATTTCTTTCAGTGCTCATTTTTGATGTCGAAGCAAAGGTTTTAGATAGAGATAATTCCAATCTAATTTGCATCTTTTCATTTTTGAGTGGAATGATTCTACCATACAGTAATCCTGCATTATGCAATTGACAACCCAAGCTAAATTCCTTATTGCGCAGCGTGTTTCGGTCTTGGAGATTGTTTCCATAATAATTTTGCATCGCATCGATGGGCGTCTCTTTCGCAGATAAATAATAATAGGAATATAAGATGCCGAAATAATTTTTCTTTGAAGTGATAGCGAAATTCTGGCTGTGCTATGAGCCCATAATTGAATGCTCCTCCGATGGTATTGATGATGGCATCATCTATATCAAATGCTCCGAGAATAGAATGAGGATCGCGAGATTATAGGGGTAGGTCAACAAACCGAGGTTCAATCCCCGCAGAGAATTTTTCATGGAATTGATAATCTAATCCCACATGATAATTCAAGGGGATAGCTGTGCCGACTTTGACTGCCAACTTTTGTGATTTGCATTCAAGTGATGTGGCGAATAATAAATAGGAAGCGAATAGGATCTTGTACATGGTGCATTCAATATTTAATTATTCAAAGTGAATCATTCCATTTTTAATTGTTTCATCACCTAGATCAATTCGATAGAAATATATGCCTTTTTTCAATCCATTCAAATCCAATGATGCATTTTCATTCGATAAAATCCGATGCATAATCTTTTCACCAAGCGTATTGTAAAGAGTAAAATTCACGAGATTCTCACCGACTTCTATTGCGTTTAAATCTACGTTCAACATGCCTTGACAAGGATTGGGAAAGACTTGAATGTCTTTTGATAGCGATGAGATGGATGCATTTTTTTGAACACAACTATGCTGCGAACTAAATTTCTTTTGCAATGTATCAATTGGTTCAATCTTTGAATTTGCTGCGGTGCGCACGAATACTACATAAGAGGGATCTCCATGGTTGTCGGTTTTTTGCGCCACCATGAGGAAAGCAAAAAGGGAAGAGACGCTATATGGCGCGCATCTTGTATCGGCGCCCACGACTTTTGCGCCTTGCAATCCCGCCATTAATCGACAAGCGAGGTCGCCTTTTGCATTTCTAAATTTATATTCCATGGAATCTAAGATTTGTTGTCCCAATAGAATATTACCCGCAATGGTATAATAGATGCCAGCTATATTCCCTGTGATATGGTTTTTGTAGTTCATGCAATTCGGGCCAGAATAACCAGCTGAACTGGGGTTTGTTCCATTAAAACCTGCAATGGCATATTGACGAATAGAAGAATCTCCATTGACATCATTCGCCGCCAACCATTGTACAATTTGCTTGGGTGAATCCCCCGCGCGCATTCTCGCTCGAGCATTGATTTGGTTATTGGGCAAATAGGATGCTTGAGAATTGATGGCTCCTGAATCAGGAATGAGGTCGCCGATAAAAGTTGGATCAACGATGTTAATGGCAATCAAATCAATGCAGGAAGCACCGGCGCTGCCGACTTCTCTAGTCGTTGAGTCAACTGCTACAATCGAGAATGTGTCTTGACCAAAGGCCCTAGAAAGCAGAAAAAACGTGAATAGGAATAGTAGTGATTTTGAATTCATCGAATCTAATTTATAGCATGAAGGTAAAGAATTTTGACTGTCGTTACAAGTTTTTATAGCTAATAAATTGTGTGATATCAATTCAACAAATGAATAACAACTTGGCAGAAAGTATTTATTTTGCAAGACTGTTAATGACCAGTAAGAAGTGAAAAGACATGTTCGTAAATTTGGGCGCGCCCCTAGGGTCGGGCTCTTCACCTTACTGCGTGCCGTTTTCGATCCCTCGCGCAACATCTATTTTCTTAAGAACATTTCCTATGAAATTGACATTCACATTTTAATTATCACATAAATTTATCACGAAATGCTGACCCCAATGTTTATCGGTCGGTGTCCCCACCGACCGAAATACCAAAATGTTGAATAGTTGATGCAAAATAAGCACTCTATTAAAATACATGGAACAGCTTGGTTGTTTTTTAATAAATCAATTAATGCTCTAGTGGCCGCTTGATCATGCCACCTTTTGTATCTTTCACACTATTCATCACAACAAAAGCAGTGGGTTCAATTTTCTCAATTTCTGTTGTCAGTTTATTGATTTCAAGTCGAGTAATCACGGTATAAATAATATCTACTTCTTTGGTTTCACCGCGCTTTCCAAAACCACGCTTTCCACTATAGATAGTCACCCCGCGCCCCATCTCATGAATAATCATTTGTCGAATCTCTTCACTATGCGATGAAACAATGGTGACGCCGATATATTCTTCAATTCCTTCGACAATAAAATCCAAGGTCTTTGAAGCAGCCAAATAAGTAATCATGGAGTATAAGGCAATTTCAACACTTAGAAAATAAGCGGCTGCGCCAAAGATAAGGACATTGATGACGATGATGATATCGCCAATCGTTGCACCAAATTTGCGACTTAAGTAAATGGCGAGCACTTCTGTGCCGTCGATGACAGCACCTCCGCGAATGGCAAATCCAATACCTGCGCCGAGAAAAAATCCCCCAAATACCGCTACTAAGAGATTGTCATTTGTTACATTTGGGAAATGAACTGTGGCGAGCACAACCGCTAGACCTGAAATGGCTAAAGCGGTCTTGATGGCAAACTGCCTGCCCATCACATTATACGCTAAGATGATGAAGGGAATATTTACTGCGATGATTAATTGATAAAGGGGAATACTTGTCAATGCAGATATCAAAAGCGAAATACCTGTTGCCCCGCCATCGATAAAATGGTTGGTCAAAAGAAATCCTTTGAAACCAAATGCGGCAGAAAAGATACCAATAGATACTAATACAAAATCCTTTGCCAAGCGCTTGACCGTGATTTTTAAATCACGGTACCCTTTTGCCATGACAAAGGCAGAATAGGTTTTGTTTCCCATATAGGCGAGGTCCCTTCTGCGTAGGCTCGTCTTAATTATGATATTTTTTAAAAATTGTCTCATGGTCTAAGTCATTATGCATGATGCGTATTCAGTTTATTAATTAAGTCTGAAGCATAGTCATCCGCTGAAATGCCATATCCATTGACTAATAATCCTTTGACATTATGCTTTAAGGATGATATCGCATATAGAATGGATTGATCTTCGGGATTCGTTGATCCTTCAAAGCGATAGACTTTGTCAATCTCAAATTCATTTGGTGATAATTGAATTTGAGCATCGTGACAGACCAAGCAGGATTCATGAATATTGAAATCTAGTGTATAACCTAATGCATTCAATGCATTGATTGTCTCTGATAATGTCCGTAGTATTCTAAAAATTCTTGTTCATTCATGGTTATCTGCTTTTCAAGTAAATATAACCGACATTTACCAATCCCGCATCTTTATATTAATGTAGAAATTATACTATTTTGATCACCACATTTCCTGTCTTCTGTCCCGATTCCACATATTTATAAGCTTCCACGATTTGCTCTAATGTATAATGTCTATCAATGACAGGTTTGAATTCACCGCGCTCTGCGAGTTCTTTGAGAAAGATGACATCTTGTTTGTCAATCGTTGGAAGGGGAAATAGCAAACGCTTGTTTCCAAAATAGGGAGTAGTCAATGCATAGTATATATTCTCTCCATTTTTCCCAAATTCTGTAGAGATGTATATCCCTTGGTTGAGCAGCAATGGCTTGCAGGCACCAAAGGAGCTTTTGCCAACAGAATCAAAGATGAAGTGAAATTTGGTTTCTATTGAAGTGTAATCCTCTGTTTGATAATCGATGACCACATCGGCTCCGAGTGATTTTAAGAGTGCCACATTTTTTGTATTGCACACTGCAGTGACAATGGCACCAAAGTGTTTTAAGAGCTGAACGGCCGCTGACCCAATGGCTCCTGTTGCGCCGTATACCATGACTTGTTGACCTTTGGTGACTTTCGCTGCGCGAATATCAACTAGTGCATAGTGCGAACCCTCCGTCAATGCTGCTGCATGATAAAAGTCTAAATTGTCGGGCATTGTGGTAATGGCATCCTTCTCCGCTATTGTCATATACTCTGCATGTCCACCAAAAGTTTTATCATTAAAGCCAAAGACCTTATCTCCAACTTTGAATGATTTAACATTCGTTCCAATGCTTTCTATGACACCAGCAAATTCACATCCTAAAATAGGGTAATTGGGGCGAAAGAGTCCGCTCCAAAAACGAGAGATAAAATACTCCGCACTTCTAAAACCCGCGTCTGTTCTATTGACAGTCGATGCATGCACTTTCACCAATACTTCATCCTCTATGGGGATGGGCTTGGGAACTTCCATTAATTGTGCCACTTCAGGCGGTCCGTATTGGGTGTAGATGATTGCTTTCATAGGAAATGGTTACGGGTAAAGATGACTAGTTTTATTTTTTAAAACAATCTTACGAAGATATTAGTAAATGCTCAATCTCTCATAAAATCCTATCAAAACTTAGTTTTCAATTGGTTTGGGTCTCTTCTTGTGTCCCAAATTGTAATAATAAGGATGATCGTTTCCATTTCTTCATATGCAATGATATAGGGCTTGAGAATCCCAAACCTAACATTTCTATAACCTGATAATTTACCAATAGTGGGATGCTCACTTATTGTATTTATAGCTGACTCAATAATTTTATTTAGTTTAATGCTATAGCGATTCGACTTATTTCTGTTATTCCAATAAGTAAATATATTTTCAACATCCTTTTTTGCCTGTTCTGTCCAAACTACTTGTTTAGCCATTTATTTAATTCAATTTTTACTTTTTCATTGCTTATAAGTTTTCCCGCTTTAAAATCCTCTAATCCCTGATCTATTGAACGCTTCATTTCTTCAGTTAGCTGAAATTCATCTTTATTGAAACTGCTAAGTTCTAAGAAGCGGTAAACTTCTTCAGCAATTCATCATTGTCTATTAAATCTATTTGGGTATGTAGTTTTTGCTTTAATTCAATTATAGACATGACATCAATTTTAACCAAAAATAAATAATCTCTTTCAATCTAAATGAAATTTTATTGACTAATAGAACCATGTTTATCAGTCGGTGTCCCTATATACCGAAATATATGTCTAGGACGCTTATTGGTCTGTATCTCCATAGATCGAAACAATTGAATAAATTGTTCAGGATGATTATCGGTCTGTGTCCCAACAGAACACTATAATCGAATGAGGTGAATGTCTATATTGCTAATAGGAAGATAATGTAAATAATTTTTTCGCCTCTTTCCAAGAAATTAAATCTTCTCGATCTAATCGTTTGGACTGAATATTTGATGAAAAGGACCTGGATTGTTTCATCGCTTCGAGATGCACACCACTGCGGTAGAAATTGTTGATGTCATGTTCATTTTCCCAAAGGGTCATGGTATACCAAACTTTTAAATTCCAATTGCCCGCGACCTTATATTTCTTGCAATTGGATTGTTTTACTTCTTCTATAATTTGCCGATTGAAATTGATAAAGGCAAAGAGTTTAGAATAAGAATTTAATTCGAGTTTGGTGATGGAGAGGATCATAATGTTTCACATTTTCTTCTTGTGTATATTGCTTATTTCTGCGTGAGATAAATATACATGTTATTTTTTGAATTGAATGAATTGCGCTTTGTGAAGACTGATCGCCCAGCATTTTGCTAAATTCCCCTATATTTGACTTCCATGAATAAACTAATCTACCTCATCCATGGTCTAGAAAATGAGACCTATGAACAATTCACCACGCGCATGATGGGATTGGCTGATAGCATCGTCAATCAGGTAGAGGTAATCAAACTGACCTTGACCAAAACAGCTCCACCGCTTGTTTCTATTATCCCCTTTAAGAAAATAAAAGTGGCAGCATTTTCTGTCTATAAAAATAAGAGGAACTAATTAACGACTTAATTCAATGCCCTGGATTTGCTGGTGCTTATGCCGCAGAGGAAGCAATCCCCAGAGCCTATAAGCGAGATTAGGCCAATAAATCATATACCCCAGGCATTTGCCTCTTTACCCTTTTCAAACAGAAACAAGATATCAGCTACGATGCATTTATCCATTTCTGGCATGAAGTGCATACACCTCTATCACTCAAAATTCTCCCACTTTGGAATTACAATCGAAATGTGGTCAAGCAAAAGAGAACAGAAGATAGTGTTCATTGGGACGGCATTGTAGAAGAGCAATTCAAAACAACATCTGACCTATTGAATCCATTGAAATTCTTTGGCAATCCGCTCGTCATGTTTTACAGGATGTGGCAGGTCTATATCGATACAAAATCTTTTTTGGATTATGATAGTATTGAACCTTATTTTGCACATGAAATCTATATCAAATCATAATCAGTTATATGCAGAAAATACTCTTTTTGTTTTTAAATATACTCGGTTCGTTTAGGAAATTCAATCTGTTTATTCGCGGAAAAAAAGAGTCGGATATTCAAGTGGAGCGCATCGTTTCGGGAAAGGCATGGGAGGATTTTTGCGACCAATTAAAACTCGCGGGAGAAGTTTTGAAATATCCCGGTACGCCGCGCGATGCTTTTCAGCAAGCGGAGGGGATTCGCTATTTAACGCGATTGACACGTGCTGGTTTGGAAGCCTATGTCGAATACAATGATCCCACTTTTCCAGTCTTGCGCAGAATGGTGCATGAGACTGTAAAACTGGGCGCCGACAATCCCGATAATTATTATTTCAATGCACAAATCGATGGGAAGAACGAATACATCATTCGAGGCAAACGCAATACCATTCACTATATCGGCTTCTTTACACAGAATGGAAATTATGGCAGCACGGGTGGATTGGCTCCATGCGGCGTATTGCAAGGAGCAGATTTAAAACTGGATTCAAATGGTGATTTTATCATCCATATGAGCAAAGAAAAAAAAGGCGAGAATTGGTTGAAAATTGAAGATAGCACAACCTTGATCATGGTGCGTCAAACTTTTTTATATCGCGATAAAGAAGTTCCTGCTGAATTATCTATAGAGAATTTGAATGGATCTAAAACGCCAGATTATTTGAGTCCGCAGCATGTAGAGGCTGGTTTGAAAATGGCCTCGATGTTTGTGGCAGGTGCGCCGCTTTTATTTGCACGATGGGCAAAGGGTTTTCAAAAACATGTCAATACGTTGCCATTGTTTGACCCAGCAGTGTCCAATGCTGCGGGAGGTGATGCCGATATCATCTATTACCACAGTTATTGGAAATTGAATGAGGGTGAGATGTTGCGCATTCAGGTCATGCCGCCTGCTTGTGATACGTGGAATTTTCAATTGAATAATTATTGGATGGAATCGTTGGATTATCGCTATTTCACCATTTGCATCAATAAGGGCAATGCACATTATGAAGAAGATGGTTCGGTGATTATCACCATCGCACATAGAGATCCGGGCGTGAAAAATTGGATCAATACCTGTGGGCATTTTGAAGGGACGATGTGTTGGAGATGGTATCGATTATTGGATAAGAGCACTGCAATCGAACCGCTGTGCGAGGTAATCAAGAAAAATAGCCTCTAATGGAATCTTCTAGATCGAAATAGATTTAAAAAATGTTTTAATTAGCCACGAATGCACGAATGTATCCTAGATGTATTCGTGCATTCGTGGCATTTATTTTTAATTGCGAAAGCAAAGAGAGCATTATAATTAGCGAGCCATCCATAGTTTAGCCACGAATGCACGAATAAATCGTAAATCTATTCGTGCATTCGTGGCAATTTTTATTCTATTAATTAAATCCCTAGTTTTATCTATTTTTGAGGCTAGTACATGTCAAATACCAAACAAATAATTTCTTCCAATTACAACCAAAAACCACTTTGGTTTTCGGCGCTCAATGGTTTGTGGAAATCCACTTATGCGCTTGGCACCGAAGTAAAATTAGACAAAGATCAATTGATCAAATCGGCGAGAAATGAATCTGGATTCAGCGATTTTGGAAAAGATTTTTGGGATGAGCCATTGGACAAGCTCCTATATTCGATGAATCAAGAAGCGCGATTGCATCCTATCGGAAGGTTTATTGCCAAGAAGCGATTGGAAAATTTATTGTGTATTCGCTTGCGCGCGGAACACTATTTTAAAAAATACCCTGAAATATTAGAGCAAAAAGTCTATCCTGTAACGGCGATATTGGGATTGCAGCGAACGGGCACGACGAAGTTGCAAAGACTATTAGCGGCAGATCCCACATGCAGATCTTTGCGCAGTTGGGAAGCATTGAATCCTGCTCCTATACATGGCGATGAATTCACGGGCATTGAGCGCATCAAATTCGCCAAGATGAGCGAAACAGCTTTAAAGTATATGTCGCCGGGATTTTTCGCCATTCATCCTGTCGAACATCTCGCTCCTGAAGAAGATGTATTGCTCTTGGATGTGTCCTTTATGAGTACGACCTCAGAGGCGACCATGCATGTTCCTGCTTATGCAGCTTGGTTGGAGAAGACAGACCAATCGATTGCTTATGCCTATAGCGCTAAATTGATGAAATTATTGCAATGGCAGCAACCCGCGAAAAAATGGGTGATTAAAACACCGCATCATTTGGAATTTCCTGACATGGTTGCTAAGCATTTTGGCGATGTACAATTTGTATGGACACATAGAAATGTATTGGAAGCGATTCCTTCGTTTCTCAGTATGGTGGCTTATTCGCGTATCTTGTTTAGCAATGAAGTCAATGCGAATGAAGTCGCGGTGCATTGGGTGAAGAAGATATCCCACATGTTGAACAAAGCGATGGAATATAGAATCAATGCAACCAATAATGAACAATTCATCGATGTATCTTTTGATGAATTGGTGAAAGATAGTGGTGCTGTTTTGAACAAGATTTATGCGCATCGAGGAGAGATGGTGACGCCTGAATTGAGTCAAAATTTTATACAGACAGAGGCCAATAATCAAAATGGGAAATACGGCGAACATCGCTATCATTTGACTGATTTTGGAATCGATGAAAGCTATATTTTACAATACACAAAGGCTTATCAAAATTACCAACGCACCTTATTCAATATTTAATTTTTATGGAGAGCAATAAGAAATACAATAGTCCTTTTATGGCAACGCTGACGGGCATCACGAGTTTGTTTGTCAAGCGTGAACGCGTAGGTG
The DNA here is from genome assembly GCA_016713645.1 of Bacteroidota bacterium. Classification (GTDB taxonomy): domain Bacteria; phylum Bacteroidota; class Bacteroidia; order Chitinophagales; family JADJOU01; genus JADJOU01. Next base: position 26,094 of record JADJOU010000023.1, on the reverse strand, counting down.
TATTGTCAGATCGAGATCGATTGGATGGAAAGAAAGTATTGATAACAGGAGCGAGTTCGGGTTTGGGATTGGCTACTGCCAAAGAGTTGGCGAGATTGGGCGCTGAAGTAATCATGGCGGTGAGGAGCGGAATTCCAGCGAAAGGTGAGGAGGTAAGAAAAGAAAGTGGATCAGCTAAAGTACATATGCAATTTGTGGATTTATCGGATTTTGATTCTATTAAAAATTTGGTTGAAAATGTAAAGCGCGAATTTGGCAAGATAGATATCCTCATCTGCAACGCCGCTGTGGTAGCGAGTGGAGCGAGAAAGACCAAGAGCGGTTTGGAAGAGATGTTTATGGTGAATTATGTATCGTCGTATTATTTAGTTCGGTTGATGCTGGAGTATAAATTGATGCGCGAAGATGGTGTGGATTTGCCGCGAATCGTCATTGTGAATTCGGAGAGTCATCGAGATCCCAAAGTGTTTGATTGGGAGAATTTCGGGGTATTTCAACCCTATACCATGGGCAAGACGGTTCAATTGTATGGCTATTATAAATTATTGTTGGCGACCTTTGCGAGTGAATTATCGCGAAGGTTGAATAAGGACAAAACGAATTATTCTGTCTTTGCCCTATGTCCTGGACCTGTGCATTCCAATATTGCGCGGGAGGCGCCTTCTATATTTAAGCCAATTTTGAATATTGTATTCGGCATATTTTTTAGATCTCCGAAAGATGCCTGTGAACCGGTGGTTTATTTATCCGCTTCAAAAGACGAAGAGGGTAAGGCCTTTGATTATTTGTTTTTGATGCAGCGAAAAACCTTGGATGAGAAAGCAGAAGATAGGGCAAATGGAGCGAAGTTGTGGGAGATGACGGAGGACTTGATAAAGGGATTGGGGGTGAAGATTTAGTGGGTTTGGAGGGATGATTTAATTCTTAAAATTATTTCAATTTTTCTTTGTGTGTGATCAATAGACTTGAAGAAAGGAATTAAGTTTGGATGAATCCATTCAATAAATTTATAAATATTTGTTCTTATCTCAATAGCTTCACAACAATTTATTTCCTGACTGTGGAAACATATTGGTTCGCAATGGTTCACTCGATTTCTGAAGTTTCTCATTTCATCTAATTTAGCGTATAAACTTGCTCTGTCCTCATAGGCTGGTTTGTTTGGAAATATATGTATAGGTTGGCCTGCAATCAATGAATAGTGATGTGGAAGGAAAAATGCCAACCAAAACCAAAATTTTGATCAGAGATTATTTTACCACTTGTTATTGGGATAGAACGGCTATGTAAGTATTTTTCTGTTTTTGAATAGATGTTCGCAAAAAATAATTAGAGTTATTAAGCGTATAATGACTCATGAATCTTGACTTTTGATTGATAATCCAATCAGGGTCATCGAAGTAATTTTCCAATTTAGAACAAATACTATTTCTTAGTATTACCTCAATTGACTCAACAAAGGGTGAAAAGCTTGCGCCAATTGAATATTAGCATGGTAGAGTTTTTTTTGCTTTTTCATGGTTTTGCATAGTGGCGACTAGATATCTATTATATCTCGGTCGCGATAAATATGTGTATCGCAATATTTTTTTCATAAGGGTTGCAATTTCGAAAATAAATTGTAATTTTGCAACAGATAGACTTGGTAAAGCCTCTTTCTTTCGTAGAAACGTAATCAAGTAAAAGAAAGAAAGGTCCTGGTAAAGGGCCTTTTTTTATTCAGGTTGGAATAGCATTGCAGCATCTAATATTTTCAACCATTTACAAATACTTTCAATCGCATACAAATATTTAGACTCTTGCTAGTCTTATCTATCCCTTCCATCTTTGTATTGTTATTCGAATGACACCAAACCATTTTAAAAAACTATTTAGAAAAATTTAAATTACAAAATCATGAACACCATTAAAAATTCCGTTAGACTCATTGGTAATTTAGGCGCAAATCCAGAAGTAAAAGAATTCGAATCCGGAAAGAAAGTCGTACGCGCATCCATCGCCACTTCAGAAACGTATTATTCCCCCGACGAATCTTCTGCCACGGGCAAGAAGAAAGTGGAAGAGACGCAGTGGCACTCACTGGTCTTTTGGGGCAAACAAGCTGAACTGGCAGAGAAATTACTCACCAAGGGAAAAGAAGTCGCCATCGAAGGTCGACTCACCCACCGCTCATATCAAGCTAAGACAGGCGAAAAAAAGTATATCACCGAAGTCGTCGTCAATGAAATCGTTTTGATGAATAAGGCCAACCCAAAGGAATAGGGGTGAAAAATGTTTCACCCGTATCACATAGTGTGTATGGGTGTAGGGGTGATGTATGGGTGTATGGCGTAGGGGTGAAAGATTTTTCACCCCTACGACGCCATACACCACCCCTACAATAATCTAAATGCATCTCCAATATGCTCAATCACATCTGTGATGAGCATGGATTCTTTGCTCTGTTTTTTCAACGCAAGATCAGCTGCAGCGCCATGCAGGTATACACCCAATTGTGCTGCTTCTAACGAACCATATCCTTGTGCTAAGAAGGCCGTAATCATGCCCGTCAAGGCATCGCCAGAACCGCCTTTTGCCAAGGCTGCATTGCCCGTCGTATTTCGATAGGTCTTATTCCCATCAGTGATGATGGTCTTGTGTCCTTTTAAGACAATAATACAATGAGATTGAACTGCCATTTGAATTGCCGTTTCAATTCTGGCTTCTGCAGTTTCATGCTTGCCAAACAATCGATCAAACTCAGCGGGATGAGGCGTGAGAATGCTGCCATGAGGGATTTTTTTGAGCATGGATTTATGAGCAGCTATAATAGTTAAAGCATCTGCATCAATGACCATGGGGTTGGGAAACTGTTCAAATAATTGCTGCAATAATTCAAGCGATGATTTTCCCGTTCCAAGACCACATCCTATGCCTACTGCCGCGAATGCAGTTTTGTCTAATGTCAATTCCGTTCGCATCATCAGCATCGCTTCGGGTATAGCCGTTTGTAAAATACATCGCTCTTCTCGAGGAACATTTACCGTGAGTAATCCCACTCCCGAGCGCAAACAAGCGCGCGCAGCAATTACTGCCGCACCCATCTTCCCTTCATTCCCTGCAATGAGTAAGGCATGACCATAATCCCCTTTGTGGGTATCTGATTTTCTGGGTGTATAGATGGATTGAATGGTAGACAGATGTAATTTTTCATAGCAATGGGTTGTTATTGGTTGTAGAATATTATTTTATTTACGAACGATTTCATGGTAAAACGCTTTACATGAGCCACAATCTGAGGATTGGTCATGCTGTCTGCCGGTTCTACTGCTTTTAGTTTTGGCGCAAGCAATTTGTCCTCTTCTATCTTGTGTTTGAGTTTGGATTTGATTTCTGCTGGCCCGAAGACATAGATTTCATCGTCATTTGCAATGAATTCAATCACCTTATGCAGATAGTGATCAATTTGATTCTTTTTCTTTTCATCGAATTTGCCCTCTTGATTGATATGGCGACTGCCCATAAATGAACCCTTATCGCCTTCCCCTCGATGGTGAACGGGGTTTTCCAAATCAGAATTAATTTCGGTGATATGCTCGGTATGATTGATCAATCGAACGATGATGGCTTGGGTGGAATCTATCCAAATACCTGTTTGTGTTTTCATAAGAAATGATGTTTAAAAATGAATATTAGTTTTCTGTTTGATGCAGCAATTTTTTGATCTCTGTTAGCATGGAATGCTCCGTTTTGTTGCGGTTGGACACGGCTGCGGCAATCGCATTCGAAGTGTGTAAAATCATTTTTATTACATTCGGACTGAATAGCTTCCCATGTTCCTGTTTGAATTCTTTGAATTCATCGAAACAGCGCTTATAATCTGCGGCTTCTTCGACACACCAATCGAAAGCGTTCTCAATTTGACAATCGGCATCCACGCCGATTTCATCCTGCACAAGCAATTCTGCCGATATAATCGCCTTCATTTGTGCAATTTCCTCTTCGCTCACTTGCTTGTCTGAGGCGGCGATGGCATAGAATAACTTCCCGATATGGTGGTATAGTTCTTTTTGGTTTTGTGATACGATATGCATAAGTTTGGATTTAGATGTTTAATAAGATAAAATTACTCGTTTATTTGATGCAGCTCTCATGATAGGTATTACTAAAAAGGATGACTGTGGTCATGGGTTTCATGATCTTTTTTATGCTCTTTTAGCCGTATGATCAAGGAATTGAGCATTTTTTTAACAAGTCTTAAGGAAATTTTGAATCCTAATGCCCAAAAATTAGCCCATAATTCCCATTGATTTTTACATTTGCATAAAATAAACCCATTATGGAATACAATACAGAGATTGAAAAAGAAGTAGAAAAATTGAGCGGTTCAGTTAAGTTTGATACGAAATTCTTGGAACAGCGAAAAGTATTTCTCTGGGGCGCTGTGCATGATGAGAGTGCAGAGAAAATTGTCAATCGGTTATTATTTTTAGAATCTGAAAAACCTGGTGAGCCCATCACGTTATTTGTCAATAGCCCAGGTGGTTCTGTAACAAGTGGATTGGTCATCATCGATGTGATGAAGATGATTAGTTCGCCCGTCAATACAGTTTGCATGGGATTAGCGGCTTCTATGGGCGCGATGATATTGAGTTTCGGAAAGAAAAAGAGCATATTTGAAAATGGTCGCGTGATGATTCACCAGCCGAGTATCAGCAGTATTTCTGGACAGGCATCTGATATGGAAATCACGGCAAACCAAATATTGAAGACAAGAGAGATGTTGGCAGAGATGTTGGCAGCAAATTGCAAACAACCGATTGAAAAAATCCGCAAGGACTTCGATAGAGATTATTGGATGGATGCCAAAGAGAGCAAAGAATACGGCATCGTCGATGAGTTATACTCAAAATTCTAACGAATCATGAAAGACAATCAAGGAGAAATTCAAACATTGCAAAATGAAATCGCGCTCTATCTCCGCGTCGATATCGATAATTTGGTATTCTCCTTTAAGCAAAAAGATGATGTCATTCGATTGGATTTAATCACAATCAATTCCAACCACGATCAATCCTTTTTGTTTCACACCACCAAGGCGGAGGATAAATTGGGCGCATTGAAAAAGATGGTGGATTATATCCGCAATCAATACAATAACGACGATACGTACACCCTTCAATGGATGAAAATCGGCGAGTCTACCCTACACACATCCTACTTCCGCGCAAAGCATATATACGAAGTCTTAGATAAATTCTTTTTTGAAAGAGATTTGAATTCCTACCGCATTTATGGAATTACGTTGAATCCAATAAGTTAAGTGGTTGTTGGTTGTTCGTTGTTCGTTGTTGGTTGTTGGTTGTTCGTTGTTCGTTGTTGGGTGGTGGTTGTTGGGTTGGAATAGATAGTCTTGTACAAAATCACGTTAATTCCAAAGAGTTTAAATCGTAACTCGTATATCGTAATCGTAAATCTAAAATCACCTCAGAATCGTCAAACTTCCCTTTTCCTCTAATTTATCTCCATTCTGTCCCTCAGCTTCTACAGTATAGATATAAACACCATTGGGTGCTGGTTCACCATGATATAGTCCATCCCATGTATCATCCATATTGCGTCCCTCTCTAATCAATTCCCCCAATCGATTAAATACCATCCAATGTATTTGTTTAATAAATGCTCCATACACTTTGAATACATCATTCCTCCCATCTCCATTCGGACTAAACGCATTAGGAACAAACAAAACTGGCTTGCAAACTTCCAATACCTTTGTACTGTCTTTTGCCTTACAACCCTGATCATTCAATACTTCCAAGCTATATACGCCCGCTTTGGTTATGGTTATTTGTTGCGTCTTTTGTCCATCTGGCATCCATAAATAACTCGTGTACACGCCTGCATCTAATTGAATCGTATCTTGCAATGCTTCGCATAAACTCAAGCCCTTTTTCAAACTCAATATGGGAACTGGCTTTACTAATAAATCAAGGGTGATGATGCTATCACATCCAAATTGATTGCTCAATGTATCGATATACTTCCCTGTCGATTGTAAGATTTTACTTCGGAATGCATATACCTCACCTTGACATATCTCTTTCTTGAAATTGGATTGGCTAATATTCTTGATACTTATTACCGTAGTCTCTATACTATCGCAGCCTCTAAAGCTAATTAAGGTGTCCACATAGACTCCTGCCTTGGAATAAGTGCTATTGCCCACTTTATAGGTTTGTCCATCACATAAACTCACTTGTTGACTATGTGTGCTAATGGGAAGCACCGTGAGATTATGGGTGAGGATACTATCACAACCCAAATAATTGAGCAGGGTATCGCGATAAATTCCAGATGTGCTATAACTCTTCGAACCAACCATCCATGTTTGATTCTTACAAATGGTTTTAAAAATCGTCGGATAAGTCTTTGGCAAGACATTCAAAGTGATTGTAAGAATACTATCACATCCTTTAAAATTGATGAGTGTATCTCTATAAATACCAGCAATCGCATATACTTTGCTATTGTTGGTATAGGTTGATCCTTCACATATTGTCGGCGATAAATTAGTTTGTGATATCGGATTGACTGTGAGAGCCGTGGTGACAATACTATCGCATCCCAAGTAATTCATAAAAGTATCTTTATAAATTCCAGTTAGGCTGTATGTTTTGCTATTGAAATTATATACTTTCCCTTGGCAAATAGTCGCTGTTTGCGAAAAAGCGGAGGTCGGCTTAATGCTTAAAATAGTCGTAACAAATGAATCAGCCCCTATGGAAGATTTTAGGGTATCTTCATAAGTTCCTGCAAGGGAATAAACATGGTTGTTAAAAGTAAAGGTTTTTCCTTGACAAATACTGACATTTTGAATAGTCGAGCACGAATCATACTTAAAATAAAACGTTTTACTTCCCAATCCACAAGTAGGACATTTAATAACTTCTACGAAATACCAATGACCAGCAATTAAGCCAGAAAAGGAATCTACAGTGCTATTGGTGCTATCGACCGTTCTGACTGCTGCAGATGCAGTGCTATCTCTCCATACAAATGAATACGGAAAAGTATCTTTATTGTGAATCGTAATTGTTGCATTATTGCTGCATCCTTTTTTAAGGCTCGCTTGAACGATGGTATCCGAATAAGAGCAATATTGAGAAGGAACAACGGTTGCAATCAAGCTATCTCCACATACATAGAGCAATCGATTGACTTGACTGTATTTTATCTCATAGACACCTTTATTCGTCATCCCAGGAATGACTATATCGGGTTTGGCAATAAAGCTAGAACCATTGAAATACCGCACCCTTACATTTCCATTATTCCCGCCAAAGTATACATGATTGCATTCGTCTGCATAGATACCGCTCTGCATAAGAAAAGAATGATTTATAAAAGAATCAGAGGCGAGAAGATTCCCATTTGCTTCATTATATGCGGAGAAATACTTGCCATCATATGAAAACACAAAAGAATTATTAGCTGCCAGCGAAGGAAAATTAAAACTCCCATCGCCATTGGCGTAATAAATTCTTGTGCGATAAGACCCATCAATCGCTCGAACAGATTTTTTATAATCTTGCATTGAATCGGTCCATATAACAGAAGTCTTAGTTGGGGTGAGTTTAGAGAGCCGATGATAGTCTTTATACAATCTTGTACAAGTTATTGCAAAAATTTCATTGCTCTGATTCTTAACATGATCTACAGTAAATGGAGCAGCAAAGTTTGCTGTATTTAAATATGCTTCAGGAAGCAACATCTGAGCATCATCAATAAAAGCTAACAATTTAAAATTAGCAGAGTCAATGCTTCCAGAAATAGAGTTATTTTTTTTGTTTTGCAATTTCTTTCAAAAGATAAAATCTTACTAACAGATCTATTACTTTTGCTTTTAAAATTATCATAAACCCCATTGGTATTTAACCTAATGCAAATTGAACTATCGCCAACCATATTATATTTACCATACCCTTGACCAACTAATATCTTGCCTGACTCTTTAAAGGTATAAATATTAGATAAAAAACCTACGGCATAAGATGATTCCCAATTAATGGAAGGAACCGATCCCATAAAAGTCCACTGCAATATGCCATTAGGGTTGTATTTTGCAATTTTAGTGTTGTGTGCAGGTGTTGCTATACCTATAATTGCAGAGCCCCCACCTCCATATACATATAAATTACCTATATTGTCAAAATCAACAGCAACGCCTTTCGATTTGTTTAGAATTCCAAAAACACTTATTGTGCTGGTTAAGGTTCCTGGTATTCCAATCCATGGGTCTATTGTATAAGATAAAGAAGGATTTAATGGCTTTGCAGATTGAATGCCTATACTGCCATTACTACTTGTAAAGTATGACATTGTGATAGGATTCTTGAATTGATCATAGACGATGAGGTCTTTTTCAATATATTCATACTGACCAAGTCTAAGGCTGATGCTATCTGAATATACTCTGACAGATACTCCTTCTCCAAATATTTGAATTGAATATGAGAAGGTTAGCGCCTGGGCGAAGGTATAAGCTATATTTGATTCCACCTTGCGGAGCAAGCGTATATTCTAAATCAATATTGGGATAAAAATTGTTATACCTATTTTTTTGTACCCATAACACTGATAGCCGGAGTCTCACCATAAGAAAAATAATGTCCACTTTTTTCTTGCCCTTCGAATTGATTTCTGTATTTCCTCCTATCCATTCTTGTTGAATAAGTTAGTTTTTTCTTATCTTGAAGTGATGTGGAAATGTTCTCTTGTGACTTAGTGGATTCATTGCCTTGAGCATGCTGTCTGTCACGATGCTATAATTAAATAAATATCAAAACCCTTTTTATGAAAAAAAAACTGCTGACCTGCATGATCAATTCCAAATAGAACAGCGTTATCATTGGTTTTATATCGATCAAATTATCCCTTATTTTCAATAAAAAAATCTGTTTTAAATGGATCTGATTCTACAAAGCCTTTTTGTGCAAAGACTATAAAATGACAAAGGATAGAAACTAAAAAACATGTTTTTTTCATATTTCAAAGATATTAAAAAAATGAAATAATGATATTGTTTGTAAAAAGGTTGTTAGTTATTAGTTGATGGGTTGGAATCGATAGTCTTGTACAAAATCACGTTAATTCCACAGAATTTAATTGTCAATCGCACATCGTCACTCCAAAAGTGGTGTCTGGTTTCTGTCCATACACTGTGTACTATCGTGTGACAAATACTTTTTTTTTAATCTCTAAACATAGAATTTTTTCTGTTTTTAGGTCAAGTCTTCAATAATGAGTCAGAATATTAGAGCTAATTTATTAACTTCAATAAACGCCCGATATGCGCAATGCGGGCCATTTTAGAAAAATGACTAAAGATCAAGGGGAGGATTTGTGCGTTTGCAGGCATTTAGCGATTTAGTATTTGCATTAACAGACCAAAGAATTGAAAAAACTATCGATAGCAGCAAATACCTTTAATCGCGCGAGTCCCTAAATCAGTGTAGGGAATCTTTCGGCCCTTGACCTCTGCCATGCTTATGCTAGCGCATCCCACTCTTGCTTACTTTTTGCATCAAGGCAAAAAGTGAGTCGCCGAAGGCAAAAAGAAAATTATAAATAACAGTTCTACTTCACATAAAATGCAATTTCTCTTAACTATACTGCATTGATTGAACATACTAAATCAATTTCATTTTTCATTGAAAGAAATAGACTCCGCTCTTTGGGCGGAGAGATTGCGTCCCTACACAGTGTAGGGAGCAAAGACGATCCCGAAGTAATCGCTTAGCACACTGCTAGTTTTGATTCAAGGACAAATAATTGCATTATATTTCTAATTGTGTCCACAAAAATGTGTCCACACGATAGTACACTGTGTAGGTATGGTTTTTGGAACATAAGTGGAATTTCATTTCCTGTATTCCCAAATCGCAATTCGTACATCGCAAATCACTTAATTCCACCGAATTAATCGTACATCGTAACTCGTACATCGTAAATCAATCTACTCCTGTCCAAAATATACTTTAATCAAATTATACTGATTCCCTTCGTAGTCCAATTTTAGGATGTAAACACCTTGCGGAAAGACAGATTTATCGAATGCAATTTTTGACGTGGTTTCATTATTGTCAATCAAGACATGTCCCTGCAGATCGAATAACTGATAGCCTTTAAATACTTTTGATTCAGAAGGCGTGACAATGCATTTTCCATCTTCACAGTATTGGTTTTCGCGCTGTTGGATTTGAGTTATTTCCGTTGATTTTTTAGTGAATAAAATGCGCACTTTTTGGTTGTTGCCATCATTGACGAATATCCCTCTTTTATCTTGCGCGATGCCGCGCGGGTGATTGAATTTTGCCAGGGCAATACTTCCATTCACGAATCCCGTATCAAAAGAAGAATTGAGCGTAGAGGTATAATTATCCGACAAGCGAATCTTCCGAATGCTATTGTTCAACAAATCTGAGAAGATGATATAGTTCGAATCTTTGAAATAGAATAATTCTGTCACTGTATTGAGAAAAGAAGTGCCCGGAAGACCATCTTGCCAATCGCCATTGCCCGGTCCGCTGTTTTGTCCGCCAGCGATGGTTTTCACTGGTGCCATTTTCTATTTTGCGAATAGCGTGATTATAAGCATCAGCCACACAAAAATGATTCCCATCAAAAGTAATTGCCGTTTGGCGTATAGAAAGTTGCCAATGCATTCGTGGTATCCAATCTGCTGCCTGCACTGGAAACGCCTATGCTGATTCCATTCCCAGCAAAGGTAGATACGACGCCCTGTTGATTGATTTTGCGAATGCGGTGGTTCCAACTATCTGCGATATATAAATTTCCTAAATTATCAAAACACATTCCACGGGGATAATTGAATTGTGCGGTATCGCCATTTCCATTTTTTAATCCTGCAGTGCCAGTTCCTGCAATGGTTGAAACGATGCCTTGATAGCTGATCTTGCGAATGCGCTGATTGAGAAAATCGGAGACAAATACATTGAATGAATCATCAACTGCTATTCCCCATGGTTGATTGAAGCGTGCTGTGGATGCATTTCCATCTTGAAATCCAGCGATGCCCGCTCCTGCGAGCGTCGTCACATTGCCGCTGGTATCTATTTTTCGAATGCAGTGATTGTCGACATCGGCGAGGTAAATATTCCCTACCTTATCAATAGCCAAACCCGCTAAATTATTGTATTTGGCAGTGAGGCGATTGCCGTTCTGCAGTCCACCTGTGCTGCCGCTATAAGTCTCTACGTAGTTCTGACTTTTGCTAATTGCATAAGTGAGGATGAATAAACTGAATAGGATGATTTGCTTCATATTTCAAAGATAGTTAAATGAGAAATTCATGTGGATATTTTTCTTTTAAATAGATTCTATATAGATTGATTAAGTGAAGTTCCTCAATAATTGAGGAACGATAAGGTACTTTTATATTCTTTCGGACCACTTTTGCCTTGACGCAAAAAGTAAGCAAAAAAGTCAAGGGCCGTTATAAAAATGACAAAGCTCTACGGTACGGATTTCTTGCCAGCGCGATTAAAGGCATTTGCCGCTATCGGCAGTTTTTCTTTAATTCTTTGGTCTGTCAATGCAAATGCTAAATCGCTAAATGCCTGCTAACGCGCTAATCCTCCCCTTGATCTTTAGTCATTTTTCTAAAATGGCCCGCTACTACGCTGCGCATGAATTCTGCGCCAGCGATAGCTCCGCCATCGTCATTGCGGCCAGCGGGCGCAACTCTCCGCCCCAAGAGCGGAGCCTATTTAATTTATAAATTTTGAGCTTAGGTGTAAAAATGAGTCAACATGTTGGACATTGTTTATTTATTGTTTTTATAACAGCCCTTGACCTCTGCCATGCTTATGCTAGCTCATCCCACTTGCTATTCTTATGCTGTCGCATCCCACGCATGCTTACTTTTTTCAAGATCGCGAAGCCAATGAATACAATACTTTAGAATTAGAAGTATGAATAAAAAAGTGAGTCGCCGAAGGCAAAAAGATTATCTAAAATCACAATTGCCCGCTCAAAAATCTCTGAACTAAAGATATTCTAATGAAATTTTCTTTAAGATTAATGCACTCGAATTTATATATACCTTTGTATCATACCGCTAATCGCAAATCTGCAAGCAAGATCTATGTGTGGTAAAAAGTTTGTACTAGATGAATAAATATAAAAGTGCTGAAGAAGCCATTAAAATCATCCAGAGTGGCCAACGCGTATTTGTGCAGGGAAGCGCTGCTACACCAACGGCTTTGCTAAAAGCCCTATTCGCGCGAAAAGATGAATTAAAAGGCGTTGAATTGGTCTCCATCACCACTATGGGAGATGTGCATTTCGACCCAAAGGAATTGGGAGGGAGTTTTTTTATCAATTCCCTATTCGTCTCAGAGAATGTGCGAAACATGGTCAATACGGAATACGGCGATTATGTCCCTGTTTTTTTAAGTGAAATACATCTTCTTTTCAAGCGAAATATTTTGCCCATCGATTGCGCTTTGATTCATGTTTCACCGCCTGATAAGCATGGCTTTTGTTCGCTGGGCACTTCAGTGGATATCACGCGGGCTGCCATTCAAAATGCCAAATTCATCATCGCTCAGATTAACCCCAATATGCCTAGAACCCACGGCGATGGAGTCGTTCACATCGATGATATTCACGCCTATGTCGATGTTCAAAATCCGCTCCCGGAAGTTTCTTATGCAGATAAAATGGATGATGAGTCGATGGCGATTGGCAAGTTCTGCGCTGAATTAATAGAAGATGGATCTACCCTGCAAACGGGGATTGGTGCGATTCCAGATGCTGTATTATCTTGCTTGCATCACCATAAAGATTTGGGCATACATACGGAGATGTTTTCCGACGGAATTATTCCACTCGTTGAAAAGGGAATCATCACGAATCGCTTTAAGAAAAAGCACCGCGGAAAAATCGTGACCAGTTTTGCCATTGGCAGTAAAAAGCTCTATGATTTTGTGGATGATAATCCCGAAGTCCAATTTTTGGACATTGATTATGTCAATGATACCAATATCATTCGTTTGAATCCAAAGGTGATAGCAATCAATTCAGCCATCGAAGTGGATATCACAGGGCAGATTTGCGCGGATTCTATCGGCACTTATCAGTTCTCAGGCGTGGGTGGACAAATGGATTTCATCCGCGGAGCGGCACTTTCAGAAGGAGGGAAGCCCATTATTGTCTTGAAATCGACGACAAAAGATGGCAGTTCTAAGATTGTGCCCCTATTAAAGGATGGAGCGGGCGTAGTGACTACAAGAGCGCATGCTCATTATATCATCACAGAGTATGGCGTGGCTTATTTATTTGGCAAGAATTTGAGACAAAGAGCTATGGCGTTGATGCAAATCGCCCATCCTCAGCATCGAGAATCATTAGAAAAGGCAATTATCGATCGCTTTGGTTAAGGATAGATAATCGCCTTGAGCTATTTTTTGAATCTAACTATGCTTTGATAAAAGGCAATTTAGTCACCACTGCTTTCAATTGCTTATCTCTTACTTTGATAAAGATTTCACTGTCTGATTTGGCATGCGCCGCAGCGACATAGCCCAATCCAATGGCTTCACCCAAAGTTGGGGATTGTGTTCCACTTGTAACTATTCCGATATTCTTGCCATTTCCATCGACGATTTCATAATCATGTCTTGGAATTCCCTTATCGACCATTTTAAAACCCACGAGTGTTTTAGAAGCACCTTGAGTTTTGATATTTTCTGCAAAACTTCTACCCACGAAATCTTTGGTGAATTTGGTAATCCAGCCCAATCCCGCTTCAATCGGGTTAGTAGTATCGTTGATATCATTTCCATAGAGGCAGAAACCCATTTCGAGTCTCAAGGTATCTCTAGCAGCGAGTCCGATCGGGGCGATATTTTGAGCTGCGCCTGAGGCAAATATTTTATTCCAAACGGCAACAGCATGTCGGTTCGGGATATATAATTCAAAACCGCCTGCGCCAGTATAACCAGTTGCAGAGATGATGATATTCGGACATCCGGCGAATTCGCTTTCAGCAAAATGATAATAAGGAATGGATTTTAAATCAACTGAAGTCAATGATTGAAGTGCCTCAGTCGCTTTGGGACCTTGAATCGCCAAAAGGGCTGTATCGTCAGAGATATTAGTCATCGGAACGCTTTTCGTATTGTGGCTTTGAATCCAATTCCAATCTTTTTCGATATTGGATGCATTGACGACTAAGAGGTATTCTGTATCCGATTTTTTGTAGACCAATAAGTCATCGACTATCCCGCCTTTATCATTGGGCATGCAAGAGTATTGTGCTTGTCCATCGATTAGTTTAGACGCATCATTGGAAGTGACTCTTTGGATGAGGTCGAGGGCATTTTCTCCTTTGAGGATGAATTCTCCCATGTGACTCACGTCAAATACACCTACAGCATTGCGCACTTGGTGGTGCTCTTCATTGATGCCTTTGTATGAAATAGGCATATTATAACCAGCAAATGGGGCCATTTTAGCGCCTAATCCAATGTGAATGTCTGTAAATGGGGTATTTTTCATGAGTATTTTGTTTAAAATCGTTGGCGAAAATAGACTTAATCCATTAGAAATAAAAAAAAATTGAACCCATGCAACTCTTTTTGATTTCGTCTCGTCTATCATTTTGTAAGTGAAAGCCTAATTCATTATTATGAAATTAAAGCAAAGTATAAAAATAGGAAAGATAGCAGAGCAAATTGGCGCAAAGCTAATTGGTGACCCCAATATGGTCATGACTGGTATCAACGAAATTCATAAAGTTCAGTACGGAGATATTACCTTCGTAGACAACGAGAAATATTACAAAAAAGCGATGGAGTCCGCAGCGACATTCATCATCATCAACAAGGAAATAGAAAAGCCGGCGAATAAATGCCTCTTAATTGTAGATCATCCTTTTTTGGCTTATAATGAATTGGCCAAGCAATTTAGACCATTTATCTCTTCACAAGCTGTCATTTCAGAAACGGCAAAAATCGGTGAAGGAACGGTCATCCAACCCAATGTATTTATTGGCAATCACGTAAAAATTGGCAAGAATTGCATCATTCACGCCAATGTGAGCATCTATGACTATAGTGAAATAGGAGATAATGTGATTATCCATGCCAATACGGTGATTGGAAAAGATGCTTTTTATGTGAATCGACGTCCAAATCACTATGAGAAAATGCACACAATAGGTAGAGCCATTATAGAAGACAATGTCGAAATAGGGTCTCTTTGTACGATTGATAGCGGCGTTTCAGGTGATACCATCGTGGGAATGGGCTCAAAATTAGATAGTCATATTCATATTGGACACGGCACCGTAATAGGCAGAAATTGCTTGTTCTGCGCTCAAGTGGCTATAGCTGGCAAGACTTATATAGAAGACGAAGTCATTTTATACGGGAAAGTCGGAATATCCAAGGATTTAAGGGTGGGCAAAGGCGCTAGGGTCTTAGCTTCGAGCAATGTTGATAAGAGCATTGAGGGCGGTTTGACCTATTTTGGTTCGCCAGTTCAAGAGGCGAAAGCAGCCTGGAAAGAGATGGCTATCCTCAGAAAGTTGCCTGAAATATGGGATAGAATGCGCCAATTTTACGGCGAAGAGGCCTTGGCCGATATTAAATAGCATTACCTTTTAGTTTTAGTATAGTTTTTTTAGTTTTTAAGGCCCTTCTGTAGAGATATAGAGGGGTTTTTCTTTTGTGTTGGTATTCAAGTAGTTCACTTCTTCGCCTCATAGATTTCTCCACTGATGGAAAATTTTGTTACATTTGCCTTTCTTTATAGATTGGAAAATAGCTCATGAAAATACACAAAGAAGGTTATAAGATTATACTCGTTTCATTGCTGAGTATTAGTTTATTGCTGTTTTTCTTATACAGGTTCTACCCGGATAACCATTATCTATTGCCATTTTCGATATTCTCGTTGGCAATGTTTCACTTTATCGTATCATTTTTTAGAAATCCAAAGCGATTTACACCAGATGGGGATGATTATATCATCTGTCCTGCGGATGGAAAAGTGGTGGTTATCGAAGAGGTTTATGAGCGTGAATACTTTAAGGACAAGCGCTTGCAAGTCTCCGTATTTATGTCCCCTGCCAATGTGCATGTCAATAGATCTCCTATCGGCGGCGAGGTCAAGTATTTCAAATACCATCCAGGCAAGTATTTGGTAGCATGGCATCCTAAATCTTCTACAGATAATGAGAGCACCAGCATGGTGATTGAAAATGATTCATTTGAAATCATGGTTAGACAGATTGCCGGCAAATTAGCTCGAAGAATTGTCTACTATGTTGAAGAAGGGGATGAATTGGAAAAAGGCATGGAATTCGGATTTATTAAATTTGGTTCGAGAATCGATTTATACCTCCCGCTAGAGACCAAAATCTCTGTAAAAATAGGCGATAAAGTGCGCGGCGGAGAAACCATAATTGGCGTATTGCAAGATATCGATGAATAAGTGGTTTGTTATAGTATTTATTTCCCTCTTAATTAATTGCAAGAGCAATCGCACCCTTGTAAAGAATAATAGTCAACCAGAGCCTGCAAAGGCAGTTCAAGCGAGCAATTCCTCAGAGGATTCAGTGCCTCCTTCGATGAGGAGATTGGTTCAACAATCAGGTGGCCCAGTCTTTATCCCAGTTCGCAAAAAAGGCATTCAAGATACGACGAAATATAAGCCAGATCCCTCTACACCAGCGAGTCAACCAACTTTGCAAGATAATAATACACTGCGCATACGATAAGGCGCTTTTATAACTGCAAACATCAGTAAGTCCGATTTATTAAACAACCATAAAAATCCTACCATGAAATTGAATCTTTTATCAATAAGTATCATGCTTGTTTTATGTCTAGCATCCTTTAGTATTGGCGTTGCCGCGAAAGCGAGGTGGATAGCGGCTGAAGCTCCAAAGGAAAAAAGGGTAACGGGTATTGGAGGTATATTCTTTAAAGCGGATAATCCCAAATTGTTAAAAGAGTGGTATGAAAAACATTTAGGCATGAAGATGGACGATTATGGGACAATTTTTGAATGGAGACAGGGTGCCGATTCAAGCAAAGCCGGTTTTACTCAATGGAGTGTTTTTCCAAGTAAAACAAGTTATTTTGAGCCATCCAAGAAGGAGTATATGATCAATTATCGCGTCGAGAATCTGGATAGATTATACGAGCAATTGCAAGCAGAGCGCGTACAAATCGTCGATAAAGTGGAGACCTTTGAATATGGAAAATTCCTGCATATCACCGATATAGAAGGGAATAAAATAGAGCTTTGGGAGCCTGTTGATGAAGCATACAATAAAGCTGTTGTTGGAAAAGTTAAGTAAAGCGGTTGCGCAATTTATATATCAGTTTAATCGTTGGATTATAATTTATAGAGAGATTTCTGTCTAGTTTATACCTTTGTTCTATGCCAAACTTTATTCTAAGAGATGATGCATTGATTCATCTCCAATTATGTCCGCTCACTTTGACTCGATCAATCGCCGATTGCAGGATCGGGATTACGACTATTAAAGAGAAATGGGAATCTCATCTAGCGATATCAAAAATAGGTATATCGACGATGGATTACTTGCATGATTTATATGAACCGCTTCATATTTCAGATGATACCCTATTTATTGCTTCTCATTACTTGCCCAACGAGCAATTGATTAAAGAGATTCTCCAGCTCAAGCCCAATGAATCGCTGGTTTTTGGCGAGCAAATAATTGCATCCTACCAATTGGCTGCGCATAAGATTGAAACCAAAGCCAATTTGATTTGTGTAAAACACCCCTGGGACCTGTTTTCACAAAATGCGGTTGTCTTGGAGGAGGATTTTACTTGGATTACCAAAGGCAGAACATCTCAGTGCTTGGATATACACAGCAAAATCATTGGCGACCCCAATAGACTCTTTATAGAGGAAGGAGCGATTGTCAATGCGTCTATATTCAATACGACAACAGGAAGTATCTATATCGGCAAGGAGGCTGAAGTAATGGAAAACACGGTCATTCGAGGCGGATTTGCCCTCTGCGAGCATGCAGGAACCAAATTGTCTACGAAAGTCTATGGCGCGACGACGATTGGTCCTTATTGTAAAATTGGCGGTGAAGTGAATAATTCCATCTTGTTTGGTTATAGCAACAAAGGACATGATGGTTTCCTAGGCAATTCTGTGATAGGAGAGTGGTGTAATTTAGGCGCGGATACCAATAATTCCAATCTAAAGAATAATTACAGCGAAGTGAAATCCTATTCTTATGCCGCAAAAGGCGAGGTAAAGACAGGGCTTCAATTCTGCGGACTAATGATGGGCGACCATTCTAAGAGCAGCATTAATACGATGTTCAATACCGGAACCGTTTGTGGTGTTTCTGCCAATATCTTTCATTCGGGGTTTCCGCCTAAGTTTATACGCAGTTTTAGCTGGGGAGATCAGCGATTTGACTTTGAAAAGGCCTTGGAAGTGGCGAGGAGAATGATGGAGCGAAGGGGAAAAGTGCTCACGAAAGAGGCGATTTCCGTCTTACAACACCTATATACTCAATCCGTTTAACATTTAAATGCCCTATTGGAAAGGGTTTTGGTTGTTTTTGTAGATTGTTAAAGGGCCTCAATTCCACGCTCAAAAATAATCTCAAAAAAAAAAATCAACTTTTCAAAAAATCATATCTTTGCAATTCTAAAAACAAATTTTAAAATGTCTAACATAGCAGAAAGAGTAAAGAAAATTATTATTGATAAACTTGGAGTTGATGAGAGCCAAGTAGTTCCTGCAGCAAGCTTCACAGCGGATTTAGGAGCAGATTCATTAGATACAGTAGAACTGATTATGGAGTTTGAAAAAGAGTTTAATATCTCTATTCCAGACGAACAAGCAGAAACTATTGCTACTGTGGGTGACGCAGTGAAGTTCCTCGAGGAGAACGCTGCGTAATTCTATCACTAAAAATTAAATTCGATGCAACTAAAAAGAGTAGTAGTTACAGGACTTGGTGCTGTAACACCTCTGGGCAATAATGTTGGCACCTTTTGGAAATCTATATTAGAAGGACAAAGTGGTGCCAATTTTATTACACACTTTGACACAGCCCAGTTCAAGACAAAATTTGCTTGTGAGGTCAAGAACTTTGACCCGTCAGACTTTGGCATTGACAAAAAGGAGACCAATCGTTTGGATTTGGTTTCTCAATATGGAATTGCCGCTGCACTGGAAGCCGTAAATGACAGCAATCTCAATGATCCAGCGCTCGATAAAGATAGAATCGGGGTGATTTGGAGTTCGGGGATTGGTGGATTGCGCACTTTCGAGCAGGAGATTGGCGCTTTTTATACTGGAAATGGTATTCCGAGATTCAGCCCTTTCTTTATTCCCAAGATGATTGCGGATATTACATGCGGACATATCTCCATGCGCTATGGATTTAGAGGCCCTAATTTTGCTCCTGTAGCAGCTTGTGCTTCTAGTACCATCGCTTTGATCGACGCGTTCAATTATATTCGATTGGGCAAATCAAAAGCAATATTGGCTGGAGGTTCGGAAGCAGCAATTACTGTGGGAGGTATGGGAGGATTCAATTCTATGAAGGCCCTTTCTGAGCGCAATGAAGACTATTTAACCGCCTCTAGACCATTTGATCTCGAAAGAGATGGATTTGTGATGGGAGAAGGGGGAATAGGCTTGGTTTTGGAAGAATACGAACACGCGATTGCTCGCGGTGCGAAAATATATGCTGAAATGGTCGGCGGTGGATTGAGCGCAGATGCTTATCACCTCACAGCTCCACATCCAGAGGGATTGGGCGCCATGAATGCTATGAAATACGCCTTGGAAGATGCAGAGATGCAAGCGAATGAAATCGATTATATCAATGTACACGGTACTTCAACGCCATTGGGCGATGTCGCAGAATTAAAGGCCATCACAAGTTTATTTGGTGACCACGCTTATAATATGAATATCTCCTCTACAAAGTCCATGACTGGTCACTTATTGGGTGCGGCTGGAGCCATAGAGGCGGCTGCTTGTGTGTTGGCAGTAAAAGAGGATATTATTCCACCTACAATCAATCATAAAACGGCTGATCCAAGTATCGATCCTAAATTAAACCTCACACTCAATGTCGCGCAAAAACGCAAAGTAAATGCCGCATTGAGCAATACATTCGGATTTGGTGGGCATAATGCCACGGTGATTTTTAAAAAACATAATCCATAAATTGTAGGTTGGCTCAGGCCAACCTTTTTTATTGCTTTGATTCGCACCATCCAAAAAATTTACAACGCCCTTTTCTATAGTGATAAAGACCTATGGGTTTTTATTCGCAGGACGACAGGTTATTTCCCTGTGACGATGCACCATTATGAAATTGCATTCTCTCATCGCTCTTCAACTGCTGAATATTCCAGTAGCAATGAGCGTTTGGAGCTCTTGGGCGATTCTGTTATCAATACGATATTCTCTGACCACCTATATAAGAAATACCCCACCAAAGATGAGGGATTCCTCACTTCGCTGCGCTCCAAAATGGTGAATCGAAACAACCTAAATAAAGTGGGACAGCGCATGCAATTGGATAGATTTCTCGTCAAAAAAGCCAATGGTCGATTGAATCGCGATGACTTGTATGGCAATACACTAGAGGCTTTTGTCGGAGCGGTTTATCTAGATTTGGGCTATGAAAAAACCAAATTGTTTTTATTGAATCGCATGCTCAAACAATATTTCAATCTCGATGAGCTAGAAATAGAAGTGGATTTCAAGAGCGAAGTATTTATCTATTTTCAAAAGAAAGGTCAGCGCATCGAATTCCGCGAAGAGGAAATCAAAAAAGTAAACAACAGAAATTATTACGTCATCGATCTATATATCGACGATGAAAAAGTGAGCACAGGGGAAGGCTTTAGTAAAAAAGTCGCTGAGCAAATTGCGAGTAGGAAGGCGATGGAAGCCCGTGTAATCTAAGTGGTTTCTGGTGACTGGTGTCTGGTTTTTGGAGCTATAATATCACTTAAGAAATTTTATCCACAAGAGTCTTAATCTGGATTTCAACAACTAATCGTCTTTGGTTGAGTCAAGAAAAACAGCATATTGAGGAGGCTCAAGATGTTTGTAAGTAATTTGAATGTATTTGTTCAAAAGCGTGACTTTGGACCAAAATAATAATTAACTTTGGGAGGTCTAATAAACATGAAAGGTGGGGAAAACCCTTTTGTGGCCGGGGGGGGGACGGAGGCACAAACCATGCCTCTTAATCAAGGTAAACTTTATCTAACCAGGATGATTTCGGAATGGCAACAGGTGATGGGAGAGAAAATCGATTGAAAAATTTTTTAAATCAAGAGCAAATAGCTAATAATTTTGATATTATTGTTATTGATACCCCTCCAACACCTTCCATTTGGATGACAAGCGCACTTATAGCATCTGATTATTATTTGATTCCTGTAAAGCCGGATCCAATTTCATTTACTGGGATTGATTTATTAAGGGGAATAATAAATTACAAAAAAGAAAATTATAGTTTAAAAATTGAATGTTTAGGTGTTGTATTAACAATGACAGAAGATAATTTAGTTTATAGGCAAGCGATAAGTTTTTTGAATAGTTCGACTTATTGGAAGCCTTTAAAATTTAATGGTGAAATACTAAAACGAACTGCTGTTGCTAGAGAGCAGCTTCAAGGAGTATTTATCCTTGATTTAGCAGATGAAGTAAATAAGATTAACTTAACTAAAATTACAGGCGAGATATTAAAAAAAATATAGAAAATGGAAATTTCAAAAAAAAATAAAATAAATAAAGCAATCAATTTCATTGAAGAACTTAATTGGTTACTAGATTCAAAAAAAGGATTGGATTTAAAAGAAATACCTATTTTATTGCGCGAGTTGTTAAATCAAGAAGATACAAGTAAAATAAAGGTTAAAAAAACTCCAAACAAAACAAAAATCAGTTAATTGGGCTTTTACCTTCTCTACTTAAAGATGAAGAATTATTTTCCTCTACTTCTAATTTATTGGATTTCGCTGAGAATGCTCTTAATATTAAGATAAGTAAATCTGGAAAAAGATCTAGACTAGAATATATTGGTCTTATTGTATGTGAAGTTATTAACTTAAATGACTATGAATTAACTTCATTAGTAAATGCACTTTATCAATTAACAGATAATAAGGAACAACTAAATTTAGTAAAAGAAGAAATGAAAAAATCAAATTTTTCTTGGAATGATACTATTCAAAAATTAATTTCAAAGAATGTCTAGAGAAATTAATAATGACTTTAAGGAATTAAAAGGTTTTATAGAGGGCTATTCTCTTGCACATCTTGTTAATGAGGAAAGTTTCAATATTGTATTGTCACAGCAACATAAAAAATTATTTTCATATTTAACATTTATTGCAGAATTGCATTTTCAGCAAAATGAAAAAGAGAGATTAAAAGTAATTTCAAAGGATCAAATTGATTTTTTGACTGAGTCGTGTTCTGACATAGGGAATTCTATGTTTCTAAGTATTCATGGCGCATACAAGGCTTCAAGAATAATGTTGAGGAGTTCTATTGAAACTTTTCATAAGGGTTATAACTTAGATGATTTACCACAAATAATATCAACGAAAAGTGTTTTTGAAATATTCGATAATGTAAATAAATTACCTCAATTCTATGAAGAGCCTCTAAAATCATCAGCCGAGAATACATTCAAATTATTCTAACTTATGCAGAGACACTCATACGGCTGAATTAGAAAATATGCAACAAACTATTGGATTGAAATATTTCCCTGCATATTCTGTTAGTGAATCTAATGATATAAGTAAAGTATTATTAGATTTAGTATCACAATATTTAACTTGCTTATCATTTAAATATAAAGATTATTTAGTTAACATGCATCATAGAAATAGAAAACATAGTTGAGAATCTTCCAAGTATTGTTAAATCTGAACTTTTTCAACTTAAAATGCATTTTAAACGATATGATAATGCAACGGATGATAATCCAATTGATAGAGTTTGATTCAGAATAGCATTATTTATTTTGCCTGTGTTTATGACAGTTCTTATTTTATCCCCTCGTAATATCCTTCAACCAATTTTTTATAGAATGGTTTTAAGCCAACTGGGGTGCGGCGAATGAGGTCGATTTCTTGTTGGCGCTTTTTCATATACTCCTCCAAAGCCGGTGGAACACTGTGTGGGATTTCTGGCGTTGATTTGCTCTCGCGCTTATTATCTTGTTCTTGTGTGCGCTCTGCCTCTGCGGCTTCTAGGAGTTTGATCTCCAATTGCTGTTGACGCTTGAGCAATTCTCCCGTCATTCTCTTATTCACCAAATCAGTCTCCGTCTTTTCCATTTCCTTCATCAATTCTCCCAAATCTCCCAATGGTTTTTTTCCGTTTTTATCTGGTCGATTTTGTTTTTCATCGATCTCTTTTAACGCTCTCCGCATCGCTTGTTGTTGCGCTGCAATTTGAGCCATCTCCTTGCTGAATTGTCCTCTTCCGCCTTGACTGCCCTGACCATCTTTTTGTCCTGGTTTGCTCCCTGGCATTGAGCCCGGTTTGTCTCCTGGCTTGGGTTGCGGTTTGCCGCTGCCCATTTTATCTTGCAAATCTTTCAATTGCTTATTGAGTTGCTTTTGCATCTGTCCCAAACTATTGCACGAGCTCTTGCCTTTCTTTTTTCTAAAGGATGGTTTGCTCTCGCCATCGCCGCCTTTCTTTTCTTTGCCATCGTCTTTTTCATCTTGCATATCCATCATCACTTCAGACAACATCAAGGTCAAATTATTGTAGTGCATCATGACTGATTGCTGTTCTACGATTGCTTGTCCGACATTTCTATCTACCAAGAATTTAATCGCCTTTTTCGTTCGCTCTTTGATTTTATCTACTTCGTCGAAGACAAATTTCTTCACATCGGATTGTCTGGAAGCCAGCGCATATAGCGTATCTTCAACCAATTTGAAATCGTCTTTCAATTTATTTTGCGTCTGAATATTCTTCACATAAGATGGGGTATTGATTGGTGTCGTCTGCGAAGCACCTACCAATTTTTCCTCTTCGAAAGATAGATACATCAAGTTCTCCAACAATCTTCTCAACATTTCAAAGTCTTCTTCTTGTTGATCGCTCTGTTGTTTTTTTGATTTTTTCTTCATCTTCTCCGCCGTGTCCTTCATGTCTTTAGCGGCTTGTTTCTGCTTTTTTAGATGCGCCTTCTTTATTGTTTTTCTGCATCTCATCCTTCGCTTCTTCTTGATTCTTTTGCGCGTCTTCTGCCTCTTTTTTAATGTCTTTGAAATCTTCCTCTGTGCCTTTGTTTTTCTCTTGATTTAACTTATTTAAATCCTCAATTTCTTTCTTGGCATCTTCCATTTTTTTACTCAATTCCTCTTGCTTCTTCTTCAATTCGTCTGTGATGCCCTTCTCTGTTTCCTGTGCTAATTTCTCTTGCTCTCGCGCCAATTTTTCGAGCTTATCTGCGGTCTCATCCATCTTTTGTTGGTATTCCAAATTCTTGAATAATTCCAACATCTTGTCCAATTCCTTTTCGAGTTTCTCATTCTTCATATCCATATTCTCCAGCTTCTCCAACACTTTCTCCTTGTCCATTTGCTTCATCAATTCCTCCAATTGATTGTATAAGTCTTTCATCTCTGGATTGAGGACTTGATCCATCAATTCTTGCAATTCTTTTTGTTTGTCGAGGATGCGCTGATCTTCTTGTTTGAATTCTTTTTGTTGTTCGAAGTTTTGCTTCATCTCTGCCTTCATCTGCTCGACCTGCTTCTCCATTTGCTTTTCTTTCTCCAACAATTTTTCAATTTGCTGTTTGTCTTTCCAATCTAAATTCTTTTTTTCCAAGAGTTTTTCTCTCAGTTCTTGTGCTTCTTTCTGTAATTTTTTAGCATCCTTTACTGATGCCGAAAGGTCTTTTTTAATCTCTTTGTTGTTTTGATCTGTTTGTTTTTCCAATTGTTCAATTGTCGGCATTTTGTAGGTATAAATGCCACTCTTGGTGTGCTTGCTGCCATTCACTGCATCATTGTCCCATACTTCAAAGAAGTAACTGAGCTCATCACCAGGTTGCAAATTCAATTCCTTCATGGAGATGTTGTGAATGAAGCTGGCATTTCTCGCACCATTGAATGGAACGGGTCTGCTGAATACTTTATCGGTTTCTTTTCCATTGGTATCTCTGCTCGCAATTCGATAGTGAAAGAGCAGACGAGCGATGCCATAGTCATCGGATAATTCACCAGAATAATAGCGCAGGGCAGTGTTCAGACTATCCTTATATTCCATGACATTGATGGTCGGGTGGAGGTCGGGAATGATTTGTATCGAATATTGAACTGAATCGAAGTCTTTGACTTTTTTATTGAATACTTGAATGCTATAAGGTGTGGATTGAGTCAAGTTTTTGCTGTGCTCAAAAGCGCGCTCGCCTGTTTGTTTGGATTGAATTTTATCACCACCAAATTTTATTTCGAGGGCATCGACAAATTCTGTATTGAATTTCCAAGTGGCTTTCGTGCCAATAGGTACGGAGATATCTCCAATATTTTTCAGCACTTCATTTTTCAATCCTGTATATGCGGGATAGATTAAACTGATTTCAAATCCAGCGATGATGGGCTTTGGAATGACTTTAAGTGTAAAAGTCGCACTGGTATAGCCATTGGCTTCAAAGTGGAAGGGAATGTCCTTTTGAACATTTTTAAATACATAATTGAAGTGACCAGAATCATTGGACATTTTATACACGTATCCATCGATATTGATATTGACTTCTTTGGGCTCAAAACTCCCTTTGGTACTCATGTTGAGTGGGTAATCTGCAAATTGAATCGTACTGAGTTGGTCAGCATTTTTTACGATAAAATCAAAAGGAGCCTTGCGCTCAAAATGGGTGTCGTATTGCACATAGTGCTTGGTGCTCTCTTTGATAATATTGGGTGCAGCAATGATGATGAATACCAAAACCAATGCAGGTGGGATTAAATATTTGAGGTGTTTTTTATTCTTTGAAATGTCGATGGCCTT
>JADJOU010000022.1 GCA_016713645.1 Bacteroidota bacterium | reverse complement strand
TTGGGCCTCCTTTGACATAAGGGGATAATCCCGTATGAAGGTTTAGTATGCCAATGCCTACTGGCACACTCAGCAGCTTTTCTTTGACTAATCTTGTACCAGAAACTAAGATCATATCCGGGACCAATTTTTTAGTAAATTCAATTACTTCATCTGAATTGATGTTTTCGACATCGAGGTGTGGTACATGAGGATAGGCTGGATATTGGCGCTCATAATGTGCTTTCATACCAAACCACGCATGGCCAATCATGGATAAAAGTAATTTCTCTAAGACTTTTTCAAAAAGATTTGAATAGTCCATTTGCGCTTCCCTTCCTAGATTCTGTGATAATCCCAGCAATTTCGTATTGAGCATGAATTTTATGTGCCAATGCTTTTTGATTGGACTCATTGCCTATCCACAAAACTATTTTCATCTGTATTTGACCAATTTTTTAAAATTTTCTAAAATATGCGTCATGCGCAAATACATCTTCCAATAGGGTTCGTTGTACAATTCAATTCTCGGAATTTCAAATCTATTGTCGCGCTCAGGATGAAACTCATCCTGTCTTACAGCCAATCCCATTGTATATCCCACTTTTTTACTTAATGCTATGGTCATCTCATTATAACTGCCTACAGGATAAGAAATAGAAACAGGAAAATAACCCATTTTTTTTTCAATCATCTCTGCGGAATCAGCCAATTCGCGCCATACATCCTCCTCGTGTTTCATCGTTCCCAACATACTGTGATGGGCAGAATGCGAACCAATATAATGGCCTTGTCTTTTGAGTTCTATTAAATCTTCCCAATTCATCATGATCTTGGGTGTCAATACATCACTGAATGACTCAGCAATTTTCTGCAAAACCAACTCGCGTTTTTCATGCTCCAACTTTTTTAAAAATGGCTTTAATTTTATTGCAAAATCTCTGCGATCTTTGCTAGTTGGCAGTTCTGTGATGGAAAATGCTTGTGGCAAAAAATCAAATTTCAATTCCAATCGACTCATATCCGTTTTTTGAAATCGATAATCGAGCATATAAGTCCATGTGGGAATATTCTCTTCAATGCTATTGGTGACCACATAAAAACTCGCTTTGCATTGATGTTTTTTCAATATCGGTGCGGCATATTCAATATTATCTTTAAATCCATCGTCAAAACATATACTTGCATATTTTTTCTTTGAATCAATTTTTTCTTGCCCCATTAAATCTTCTAACAAGACAACTTCAAAATGCTTAGAAATAAAGGATATGCATTGGTCAAAACGCTTTACGTCCATAGGATCCCACAAAAGGTCTCGCTCCGGACTTACACGATGAAATAGAAAATTTCTGACCATTTGCCTTTGAAATTTTTAAGTGTTGATATCCGTTAAAATCAAATATGCGTTTTTTGCAAAAACTTTTTGTAGATATTATAGAAAAAATTGAGCATTTTTTCGCTGTTCGGATAGTCTCTATAAGTCTTTGGTGGAGCATCGATGATCGCTTTGAATTCATCCACCGAAATTTTTAATTTTTTACTGATATACTCAATACTCGTCTTTACTTTATCCATATTGTAGGGTAAAGTTTTCAACTCTTCTAGCGCTTTCTCGCGTGATTTCTCCTGCGCATATTTGCGTAGATAAGGTGGCCTGACGATAATCCAAATTGAATTTTAGGCAAATAATAGGAATGATAAATCCTGTAAAAACCGATTCGTAATGCTTTCCTCCATAATATTTCCAACTCAATTCGCGCTCGAGCACTTTCATCGCTTCAGATTTAGTATAGTTTACATAGTTTAAAATATACACATAGCGAATGCCCTTGATGAATTTATAATACGATTCCATGATAAAACTATACGAAGGGATTTTCTTGAGTTTTCTCGTGCCAAATCGGGATTGCAGCGCATGAAGGTATTTTGTGTCCCTTGCATTGTAATGCCACATATGCGGAAGAATGCCCTCAGTAGCAAAATTTCCCCCGCTGACGATATATTTGATATTGTATTTTGCTGCTAATTCATGCAATGCTCCTGGAATGGCATAGTCAGTGGGCGTCTCAGCCTCCACCACGGAAGCCTTTAAAAACGATAACTGCAAATCCCTAAATTCCTCCCAGTCCAATACATAACTCTGGTAGTCAAATCCAAGCTTGTTTGCAATATTTTTAATGTTTTGAACCGCTTCTTCTGCATTCCAACCATTGTCCATATGCACCAATAATGTGCGCAACCCATGTTTTTTAAGGATATAAGCTGCATAACAGCTATCAATTCCACCACTGATTCCCAATATGCAATCATATTCATTGCCCTTTCCAGAAGCTTTGATTTTTTCGATGACCTCAAGAATCTTCTCATCACTCTCTGCGCCTTGATAGACTCTTCCTGCTAATTTTGAATAAAAATAAGTGCAATGATTGCAGTTGTCTTGTCCATCAAACTCAATTTCTGGATCGCTTGGTATCCATCACACATCTATTGCACTGCTGATATGGTCTTGTATTCATTCTTTTTGACTATTTAAATCCCTTAATATTGAAGCAAATGTAAAAAAAAAAATACTCGCGATTCTAAAGAATATAGCACTTCTAGCTCTTTATCCCAACCAAAGCCAAAAATAGCTTGCGACTTTCAAATCCATAATACCTATTTTTTTTGCTTAATTGACTTTATAAGAATTATTTTAGCCAACTTTTATTAATTAGAATCAAACTTAGCAAGTTTTAATTTCTTCCTTATCGGTTGCGTCTTTATTGCAAGTGCGTAAATGTTGAATATAAAAATTGCGTAAATTATATAATATGAAACCCATACAAATGGTTGACCTCAAAAGTCAATATCTAAAAATCAAAACAGAAGTAGACAAAGCCGTGATCGATGTCATGGAGACTTGTGCTTTTATCAATGGCCCAGGTGTTAGCCAATTTGCGCGTGAATTAGAGGCATTCACTGGTGCTAAATATGTCATCCCATGCGCCAATGGAACGGATGCTATTCAAGTCGCCTTGATGGCACTCGATTGTCAACCTGGCGATGAAGTCATCGTACCCGTTTGGACCTACGTAGCGACAGCGGAAGTGATTGCCTTGCTTAAACTCACTCCTGTTTTTATCGAAGTGGATAAAGATACTTTTTGTATCGATGTCAATTTGTTGGAGTCAAAAATCACCCCTAAGACCAAAGCCATTGTGCCAGTCCACCTTTACGGACAATGCGCCGATATGGAGGCCATCATGAAAATCGCCAACAAACACCATATTTTTGTCGTGGAAGATACCGCTCAAGCGATTGGCGCAAATTATACATTTTCTGACGGAACAACCAAGCAGGCAGGAACAATCGGTCATATCGGGACCACTTCATTCTTCCCTTCAAAAAACCTCGGAGGCTATGGCGACGGTGGAGCCATTTATACCAATGATGAAGAATTGGCGAGAAAGATGAAGATGATTGCCCACCATGGTGAGCGCATCAAATACCACCACGATGTAGTAGGAATTAACTCGCGTTTAGATACCATGCAAGCGGTCATTTTATCTATAAAGTTGAAACACCTCAGAACCTATGAAGCTGCGCGAAATGCCGTTGCAGATAAGTATGATCAGGCATTCGCCAATCATCCAAAGATTAAAACACCGCAAAGAGCCAAAAATTCAAGCCATGTTTTTCATCAATACACCTTGACTTTATGCGGCGTGGATAGAGATGCATTGCAGAAACACCTCGCCGAGCAAGGCATACCTTCCATGCTCTATTATCCTGTGCCACTGCATCATCAATTGGCCTATAAACACCACCACAATCCAGCGGATGATTTTAGCATATCAGAGAGCTTGGCCAAAACCGTTATTTCATTGCCTATTCATACCGAAATGGAAGCAGAACAACAAGATTGGATTATCAAACATTTTTTAGCATTTTGTAATTAATATGAGTCAAAAATACACCGCACACGAATCAGCCTATATCGACGAAGGTTGCACCATAGGAGAGGGAACAAAAATCTGGCATTTCTCCCACATCATGTCCAATTGCACACTGGGAGAGCGCTGCAATATCGGACAAAATGTTGTCATTTCCCCTGAAGTGACTTTGGGGAACAATGTAAAAGTGCAAAACAATGTCTCCATCTATACAGGTGTTACTTGCGAAGATGATGTATTCTTAGGCCCTTCCATGGTTTTTACCAATGTGACCAATCCGAGAAGTGCCGTCAATAGAAAATCAGAATACGCCAAAACCATTGTCAAAAAAGGCGCGACGATTGGAGCAAATGCGACCATCGTATGTGCACATGATATCGGTGAATATGCATTCATCGGCGCAGGAACAGTTGTTACAAAGGATGTTCCTGATTATGCACTCGTCGTGGGCAATCCCGCCAAACAAATCGGTTGGATGAGCCAATATGGTCATCGCTTGGAATTTGATAAGGACGGAATCGCCGTATGCAAAGAGAGCGGCAGAAAATATGAATTGAAGAACAAAACAGTTAGAATTCTAGAGTAATTACCAAAGCCATTATTAAAAATTAAACAGTCATTTCGATGAAAAACTTCATTCTCATTGGTGCAGCGAGTTATATCGCCCCGAGACATTTTAAAGCGATCAAGGAAACCAAGAATAATTTATTGGCGGCGATGGATAAATTCGACAGCGTCGGAATATTGGATTCATACTTTCCAAAAGCTGCTTTCTTTACTGAGTTTGAGCGCTTCGACAGACATATCGAAAAGATCAATCGCACGAGTGATAAAGTGGATTTCGTCAGTGTATGTACACCCAATTATTTGCATGACTCACACATTCGTTTTGGCTTGAGACATGGAGCAGATGTGATCTGCGAAAAGCCATTGGTATTGAATCCATGGAATATCGATAGTTTAGAGGTCTTGCAAAGAGAGACGGGCAAAACCGTGTACAATATTTTTCAATTGCGCTTGCACCCCGCGATTCAAGCATTGAGAGAGAAAGTGATGAATACCAAGACAGATAAAAAATACGAATTGGATTTGACCTATATCACTTCAAGAGGCAATTGGTATTATACGTCGTGGAAAGGTGATATCAATAAATCAGGCGGTATCGCGACCAATATCGGCGTGCATTTCTTCGATATGCTCACATGGATATTCGGTGGTGTACAATCGAGTGAAGTGCATATTCATACCCACGATAGAGCGGCAGGATTCTTGGAATTGGAAAATGCGCGCGTGAAGTGGTTCTTATCGATCAATGAAGAGAATATTCCAGCCAGCATCCGCGAGCAAAAGAAGACGACTTATAGAAGCATCCAACTCGATGGACAAGAGATTGAATTCAGCGAGGGCTTTACAGATTTGCATACGGTCTCTTATCAGAATGTTTTAGATGGCAAGGGATTCCCTTTGATGGAAGCCAAGCGCAGCATCGAAATCGTCCACGACATTAGAACAAAAACACCCATTGGTTTAGTGGGAGAGTACCATCCATTCTGCAAATTGCCATTGGCGAAGCATCCGTTTGAGTAAATGGAAAATGGTTTTTGGTGAATGGTTTCAGGAGTCTGGCCCCTGTGTTGTATAGAGATGGAAAGGCATCTCAAGAATTCTAAAATCGTCAATCGTATATTGTAACTCGCAAATATTAGCTAGCGGGGTTTTCAATAAAGAACATCTCCACAAATCCCTTATTCTTCGCTTCTAATTTGCCTCTAGAGATACATGCATAATGATCTTTAACTTGGAGGTAAGTATTATTAGAGATATTTATTTTTCCTAGTTCCCCCGCTGTTTCCATTCGCGCTGCGAGGTTCACCGTATCGCCCCAAATATCGTAAGAGAATTTGCTCTTGCCAACTACCCCGGCAATCACTGCACCTGAATTGATTCCCACCCTCAATTGCAGCGGACTCTTGCCTTTGTTAATTTTGTCTTGATTTAATTTTTCCAATAAAATGAGCACTTCTTTCGCTGCTTCTATGGTATTAATGGCGGCATTAGGATCTTCCACTTCATTCAGCCCCGATACACACATATAGGCATCTCCAATGGTTTTAATCTTCTCGATTTTATACTTAGATACGATATCATCCATCCCTGAGAACAATTCATGAATCTCTTCGACGATTTCTTCTGCCTGCATCTTCTCCACCCTTTTCGTAAATCCGACGATGTCGAAAAACATCACATGGGCATTTGGATATTTAATGGCTTTGGTATAACCCTTGGTCTTTAAATCATGTGCTGTCTTCGCGGGCAATATATTCAGCAAGAGGGCGTCAGATCGCTTCATCTCCTCTTCGATTTTCAATTGCTGTTTGCTGATTTCCAAGGTGCGCTCTTGCACTTTCTCTTCCAAGTTTTCATATAAGAGCGCATTCTGAATCGAAATACCTATCTGCCCTGAGAGCATGGTGAGCAAGTCGAGTCTGTTCTTGGTAAACACGCCTTCGAGCAATTTATTCTCCAAATACAATAAGCCGATTTTTACACCTTTCTCTGTAATCGGAATGCAGAGCATCGAGCGTATATTGTTTTGAATGACATAAGCATCGTGGCGGTAAGTGTCATCTTTGAGGGCATTTTGAACGACGATATCGCCTTCTACGCGCCAACAATAATTGATCATGGATTCAGGAACCAATTTACTGCCCATATATGGAACAGAAGCGAGTATTTGATTGCCCTCTGGTCCGGAATTTCCAATGGCTTCTATCGATAATACGCCATTGCGATTCAATAAGAGACATCCTCTATCTGCACCTGCATTTTCAATCACGATATACATCAAATTCTGCAATAATTCATCCAATTTGACATGACTGGCAAGGCTCTGAGATGCTTTGAGTATCGTGCCTAAATCGAGTACTAGATTGACGGTGCCGATGGTTTGCATGGTTCCAGAATTGGCATTCATCGGATGCAACATCTCTGTTTTATCGATGCTCAATTGCTGTGGATATTTGAGTTGCAAATCCTTGCAAACAGCGTATGCTCCCCAATCTTGATACAAATCCCAAGCGGTTTTTAAATAGGACTCAGCCATTTTATCATGGCCGCGTTGCAGCAAAAATGCCGCGGCGCGCTGATTAGCAATGGCTTCCAAATGTTTGTATCCATTCTTCGATGAGGATTTAATCGAGTCTTTAAATAGGGTCAACGTTTCTTCAAAATGATCCTCCATCGCGCTTTCTCTGCCATCATGAGTTTTAGATAGGCATCGAAATTATCTGGACAATCACTTGCCCACTTTTTCATTTTGCACATGCTCTTCGAAAATTCTTTTTGTACATTTTCTTCTCTGCATCATTCAACTTATTGAATTGCGCTGCTATGGCAATGCTGCTGAAGAATTCCCATTCCACCACCACCCATTGGCCGACTAAGAATGGAAAATAGACGCGTCCTTCATTCGACACATCGATGACTTCGCGGTATTTCCCAAAATAAAATAACAAGGTGAGTTTGGAACAATAATAATGTCCAAGCGTAGATTGATTGCCGTGCTCCGTTATGCGTTCATAGAGCTTTTGAATCACCATCGCCTCATCTTCCCATTCTCCTATTTTAGGGGTTTGGCCTGAGAGCGCTTTCAGCATCTGTATCTTGGGAACCGTAAAATCCAATCCTGCAATATGTTTGATCTTCTTGAGGTATTCCACTTTGTCCATCGATAAATTGAGTACCTCTTGAATTGGAAAACCCGCTGCAATTTTCTTGGAGATATAATTCGTCGTCGCATAGCCTGAATAATGCGGGAATCCATTGAGGTTGCATTTTTTTATCGTCTCTAATATGCGGTCAGAATTTTCATCGATGGGTCTTCGCCAATGCGTGCTCATCGCATCTAATAAATAATCTACTTTGACTTTGGTCGATTCAGATTTGGTCCTAGGGCTCAATTGCGCTGTCAAGTCCCAGAGACTGAATCCTTTTTTGGATAGTCCTAAAACCGATAAAGTCACAAAGGCAAAACTCGAGAAACACCATCCCGATGAATCTGTCACGCCGTGCTCTAAGAATTGGTCGACATTTTTAAAGACCACTAAGAGCATCAATTCCTGATTCTCTTGATAGGCCGCTGTGGACATATCTACGAGGAATTTATTGATTTCAATCACTTGCTCATCTTTACACGCTTCTTGGGTCAGCAGCCATTCCGCGCGTTTCATGTTTTTTGAAAAATTCAATAAATGTGTTCCCATCACCCAAAAAGCTTTCAATTTGATAAGCCAAGGTTTTTCTGGGAAGTGGATATTGAATAAGCGCATCGCTTTGCGTCCAATAACCAAGCACTCCTTGGTCTTTGAGAGTTTTAAATAGAGCGATGATTGTACATAATATATTTTTAGTTTTTCTAAATTGTCTTGGCGTATTTCAACAATTCACCGAAATAATACAAGGCTTTTTCGTGATCATTGTCTAGAAATTCTGACTCACCCAAAGTGATATAAATATCGAAAGTCATTTCATAATCACCACTCCAACTTGAGTCTGCATTGAGCTTGAGCGCATTGGAGAGATAAATTACCGCCAAATCATAGGATGTGGAATCCTTGGCCTTATGTCCAGCCAAGAGAAATAGTTTAGCCAATGATTTTTTCTCCTCTGAATTGGTGACCAAGTATAGGCTATTCGTAAAATGGCCTGTTATATCAAATGCCGCATCTGATAATTTTTCTGGAGCGGTATTTTTTAATAATATCCGACCTGTTTGCAAATGAACTTTGTCTTTATCGGAATCCGATATGAGGGAATAAGCCGCTTGCTGCACGCGGTCGTGCATAAATCTAAAACTGCTCAATACCCTTTCTGTTTCCTTTCCATTCAGCATCGATTCCTCATGCGTCAACGATATATTCCGGTAATTGCGATCGATGGGAACGAGATAGCCCGCTTTTAGCGCGGGATGCAGCGTTTCAAAAATTTCATATTGAGATTGCCCCATCAAGAGTGCTAACTGATTTAGCTGAAAAGTATTTCCCAAGACAGCAGCCATCTTCATCGCTTCTCTTGTCGCGATGGGCAAATTGGCAATTTCCCGCGACATCAAATCGATGACATTGTCTGCATAAGCCAATCCATCGATAGTGGTCTTATCCCAATGCCATTTTCCATTTGCGTAAACGATATATTTATCTGCGAAGAGCGACTTTAAAAATCGATTGATGAAGAAGGGATTGCCATTCGTTTTTTTATACGTGAGTATGCCTAATTCATTGGCTTCCGCCAATTCCATTTCAAATGAATCCGCTACAATTTGAATCGTGGTCTGCTCATTCAATTGATTGAGCGCTATCTCCGTGACTTCAATTGAATTGCTTTTCAATTGTTGAATCGTCATGCGCAGCGGATGAAATTCAGTCACTTCATTGTCTCTATAGGTTCCTAAGATCAACACCTTATCTGTCTCTGAGGTAATCAATATTCGCTCGATGAGATTGAGTGAAGGTAAATCTGCCCAATGTAAATCATCCAAGAATATAACCAAAGGACTGCCCGGACTGGAAAAGGCATAAATAAAATCCAACATCACCGTGCGAAATCTAAATTCATGTTCTGCCGGCTGGAGTTTCGCAATAGGCGCTTGTTTGCCGATAATCATCTCTAAATTGGGAATCAATTCTGTTATCAATCCCCCATTTTCACCTAAAACAATAGTCAGTTGATTTTTCCAATAATTGATTTTGTCATCGCTCTCCGAGAGTATGGATTTTATTAAATCATTGAAAGCTTCGATGAATGAGAAATAGGGAATATTGCGCTTAAATTGATCAAACTTTCCCGAGATAAATATGGCCTTTTTCTCCACGATAGGCTGTTGTATCTGCTTGACCAGTGCTGATTTTCCAATACCGGCATATCCTGAAATGAGCACGAGCGAAGAATTGGATTTGTTTAATCCTTCGAATGATTTCAAAAGGGTTTGCACATCGCCTTCTCGTCCATATAGCTTTTGCGTCTCTCGATAACGCTTGAATTGATTCTTGGTCGCTACGACAAATTGATCTGTGCTCACGCCATTTTTGTGGTGCTCTTTCAAAATTCTCAAATCAGCCAAAAGCCCATCCTCACTTTGATATCGATCATCTGGATTCTTCTCCAACAATTTGTCTATTACAGCGCAAATGCCGAAGGGTAGATTCGGATTCGTCTTTTGAAGAAAGATTGGTTTGCGCGATAAGTGAAAATGAATAACCTCTAGCGGATCCACAGAATCAAAGGGAGGTTTGCCTGCGAGGATTTCATAGAATACAATGCCCAAAGCATATAAATCGCACGATTCAGTAATGGTATAGCTCGTTCGACCAGTCTGCTCAGGCGCCATATAGACAAGCGTTCCTTCGATTAAGTCGAGATTTAATTTATCATTTTGTTCTGAGTGAATATCGGTAGAGATCCCAAAATCGATGAGTTTGATTTGTCGATCTTTTGTAATAAGGATATTGGCGGGATTGACATCGCGATGAATGATGCTCAGTTCGTGCACATATTTCAACGTCTCTGCCATTGAAATGGCTATATCAAAGAATTCGTCGAGTGATATGTTTCGCTGTGTTATCCTTTCTTTTAGCGTCTCTGCTTCAAACCATTCAACGACGAGGGTAATCAACTTTCCCGAGGAGATGAGTTCGTATGCCTTGGGAATATTGGGGTGATCGAGATTTTTGAGTATGGTGTATTCATGACTTAACTTAGAGGCTTCTGCCAATAATCCATCCGATGTTCTAGCCCTTTTTAATGCGACTGTAATTCCTGTGCTCTTTGATGTAGCTCGAAAAATATGCTTTTTCTTATTCTGTATTAAAACGGGTTCGGAGAAAAAATCTTCCGGAATTAAATAACCATCAAAAGGATTCATGTTTATTTTAAGTTCGTTGTGTCATATAAAAATATATAAATATTATAAATTCAGCGAATTAATTTTCAAAACGGAAAGGAAATTGCAGAATGATAGGCGAATTATTGAGTGCTTGAGGTGCTTTTTTTGATAAAATTGCGCACCAGCCCAAATGCTGAGACTGAAGCCCAGCAGCCTTCTAGAATAATAAAAGGCCAATACTCCAACAGAATTGATGCGATGCATGCCAGCCCAGCCCCAATGAAATTGAGGAGGAGATATAAATAGCTCTCTCTGGCTGAGGATTTGCAGTAATTGAGCAAGAAGGCGAAGAGCAAGAGCGTCACACCTATAAAGCCTATCCAATCTGTTGTATTCATTGCATCTGTTTTTTTGTGTAAAAAGTCTTTCGCCGACTAGTTTTGTAAGTATAAAAAGACAAATCTATATGTTTTGTGCTAAAACAGGTTTTCGTTTTCTCGTATAAATCTTCAAAGCAAGGGAGCAGGAGCACTTTTGAAATGTTCGTACTTCCCCAATATTCTGCCAATAAATAGGGTAATTGGGAATATAATTTTTTTAACAAATGAAGGTATTTCTGGCATATCATATTCTGACGAATATCGAGTGAGCAAATACGCGCTATCAAATGGCTCTGGCTCGCCTTTTCCGGATTTATTCTGTGCTGCATATACAGCAGATAAAAAGTAAACAATGGAATTAGCGGGATGTATCCAGCCACTGCAATGTAAAGACACATCTCCCTCTGCCCAAAATTTGTGAGGCATACCTCGTTTGAACAAGACCGTGTCGCCAACTTGCGCATATTTTACCTCTTGCCCTAAAATTTGATAACCCATTGTGCCCGAAAGTACTGTGAGTGATTCTTCTTGCTTGAGATGCGTATGCATCGCCGGCCCAGCATGCGGTTTGCAAAATCCTTCGAGTATCACTTTTTCTCCCCCTTGGAATTGCTCAACTGTTTTAAAAACAATTTTTTCCCCTATACAGTTTTCAATGGTATGTGGATATTTGATTTGCATAAAATTTGTATTTTGTTTCTGTAAAAATACATAAATTTGGACATTGTCCAAAAAAAATATGAAAACAGAAGAAAGAATTATCGCGAAAGCCCTAGAAATGTTTAATCTGAAAGGGATAGAATATGTTGGAATGAGAGAGTTGGCAGCAATATTGGACATGCGAGTAAGTAATATCACCTATTATTTTCCCACTAAAGACGATCTAGTAAATCGGTTGTCTATGGACCTCAATAAGCTCAATAGTAAGTATGTCAAGGTTCAAGATGACTTGACATTAGCGCAATTTCTTATGATGTTTAAGCAAGTATTCAAAAATCATATTCAATACAGGTGTTTGTTGCTAAGTTTTGTTCATTTACTGGAACAGAATAAGAAGATAGCTGCTCGCTATAAAAAACGACGGGTGATAGGAATTGTTTTGCGTGAAAATATTCATTTGCTCATCCAGTTTAAAAGTTTAACAGAGCTTGGATGAAATAGATATTGAATTTTAGTTTCAAATATTGCACTCATTGTCAGATTTTGGATATCTGAATCAGCTATTTCATTAAAACATTTAAGTGAAGATAGACAAGTCTATCATTATATATTCATGATAGGACGAATTTTAGCGCCCTATCTGAAACCAAAAGGGAAGAGGGAATTTGACGATTTCTTTGAAAATTGGGAGCCTATTTGAGTTTTTATTGGCAAATCAAATACATTAAAAAGCAACATCTGTAAACTCCCCCGCTTGATTGCGGGCAACATTGCCCTGATTCGTATTGATGACATAATTGAAGTCAAATGTTCCAGATGCTTTTCGATTCGTTCTATCAAACTTGGTGAAAATAAAAGATCCTGGTTTATTTACAACTACGGAATTCGTGAAAGTGGGATATGCGTAGTCGTCAAAATAGTTTACACCTGTTGTAAACTCTTGTGTAAATTTTCCTGGACTATTAAAAGACCTTGTACTTAATTCAATATTGAAATTTAAACCAGTTATGTCGATAATTCAGGTTTCAATAATTCCGTAGCGTATTGCCATCTGGCAATTTCGTAGAAGTATAGTTGACGCCCTTTCCCGTATAGCATGGTCCCTGATCCGCTAATGTTGTGGTTGTATTTCTATCTCATGAACTACTCTTTGAACAACTATTCGAGAGTGATAATGAAATCATGCAGATTATAATGGCCATTAATTTAAATTGTGATTTCATATCGGTGGCATATTTTTTAAGCAAAATAACAGGAAATTCTCAGTTAAGTAATTCTTATCGTTTTAGAGGTCTAGTTGTCGAATTAGGCAAAATCTTTAATTCTAGCTACTTAATTCAATGATTTCATTTTGTAATTTATTGACATATTTCTTGACAAAACTTCATATTCCGTTAATAATAGCCTTTTAAACTAGGCTAATTTTGCATAAAATTATACACATTATTAAATATCAAACAATTTAAAAAAGAAATTCTGCTTTTCAATTCATGAATTGAGATCAAAGCGACTGTCTCGTTTTAATGCTCTTCACCCTGCGGCAAGTCACTTCCACTTTACTTAATTCTTACCCATTTTCAATCTTCCAATCTCAATTGTTATGAAAGAGAAAATAAAATACGAGAAAAAGAGAAATCGATCTCTTGGTGATTTCAGATATCCATCTTGGAACTTATGGTTGTCATAGTGTTGAATTATTAAATTATTTGCGCAGTGTAAAACCCAAAATGGTGGTTTTAAATGGCGATATCAGTGACATGTGGCAGTTTAGCAAGCGATATTGGCCGAAATCCCATATGAGAATCATGCACAAACTCCATCAAATGGGTGAAAAAGGGCGTTAAAGTCTATTATATCACAGGCAACCACGACGAAATGCTCCGCAAATTTGCTGTGATTTAAAATGGGCTCGCTGGTTATTGACAATAAAATAATATTGAATTTAGATGGGAAGACTTGGATTTTTCACGGGATGTTTTCGATATCACCATGCAGCATTCAAAATGGCTGACACAAATGGGATCGACGGGTTATGACTTGTTGATTTTATTCAAAGCTTTTTGCAATTCTATCTCTGATAAATTGGGGAACGGAAAAATTTCCCTTTCAAAAATATTAAAAACAGCGTAAAGTCTGCAGTGAAATTTATCAACAACTTCGAACAAACAGCTGCGAGATATAGCCATCTCAAATGGCTATGATTATGTCTTGTGCGGCATATTCACCATCCAGAAATGAAAACAATCACCAACGAACATGGCAGTGTCAAGTATCTAAATTCTGGAATTGGGTGGAACTTAACTGCTCTTGAATATAAATCAGGAATTGGAAATTGTTCACCTACGATGAAAATGATTTTAAAGATTTTGAAACTGAGTCAGAGGACGATTTAGTCATGATGAGCAATACAGACATTTTCAATCAAATGCTCGAGGAATTTACTGTTTTATCCAATGCCAAAGAAATTAAATTTAGTTAAATGAAAATTCTATACGCAGTTCAAGGAACGGGAATGGACATATTACCAGAGCCATTGAATTATTCCCTATCTTCAATTGAAAGGGGACGTGAATATACCTCATCAGTGGCGAACAAGCTGAAATCGATTTGCCTTTTAAGTCAAATATAGGTTTAAAGGTCTTTCATTTGTTTTTGGAAAGGAGGGATTGAATCTATGGAATTCCTATTGGGATCCGAGTTCACTTAAACTTTTAAAGCGATAAATCCTCGACGTAAAAAGTATGATTTGATTATCAGTGATTTTGAACCCATCTCTTGCTGGCTGCCATCAAGGCAAAAACCTGTATTGGTCTGAGCAATCAAGTCGCGATACTTCATCCACTTGCCCCAGACCAAAAAGAAAACAGATTTGATTGGCAAACTAGTCATTCAAAATTATGCCCCACGACCTATAATTACGGTTTTCATTTTAAGGCCTGGACCATAATGTTTTTACACCCATTATTAGAAGGGAAGTGAGAGAAATCGTCCTTCACTAAAAAGGGCATTATACGGTCTACTTGCCTTCATATGACGGTGAGAGAATCTATAAAACATTGAAATTGTTTAAAAGTGTCAAATGGCATGTATTCTCTAAGAAGTGCAAAAAAAAGTACAAGGAGGACAATGTGGTCTTTTTCCCGATTCAGACTGAGCCTTTCTTGTTGAGCATGGCTTCTTCTGAAGGAGTCTTGTGCAATGCGGGATTCGGCACCACGAGTGAAGCTCTTTTTCTCAAGAAAAATTATTGGTC
Source organism: Bacteroidota bacterium (assembly GCA_016713645.1). GTDB lineage: Bacteria > Bacteroidota > Bacteroidia > Chitinophagales > JADJOU01 > JADJOU01. The sequence goes on along the minus strand of JADJOU010000022.1, from coordinate 44,214 downwards.
ATTCCGATGAAGAATCAATTTGAACAGCATTGCAACGCCGCGATGCTAGAGAGTATGGGCGTTCAAGTGCTCAAAAAATTGCATCCAGATTTTGCTTTTAAAATTTCTGATTGGCTAAGAAGACGAATATGTAGAAGTAGATTATCCGGATATCACGGAGAAAATTGTCGATACCATTGTGGAGAATCATGGTGGAAAAGCGTTAATGGATACGGATTTTGAATCGAATAACTATCCTTTATTTCAATAAATATGTATAAGGAAATTGTAAGTGCAAGTGATCAAAGTAAGATAAAGTGCAGTGATTTTGGAAGCGAGTTTTATTGGGGCATTTCTGCTTCTGCTTTGCAAACAGAAGGTGCTTATAATATAGAGGGAAAGGTTCTCCATCTGGATGAATTCGCTTCAAAAGAAAAAAATTCTAAACAGGGATACACCAAGTGTCGCCGCAGATTTCTATTCAAACTATGAAGAAGATATTTCTATCATCAAAGCGTTGAATATTCCCAATTTTCGACTCTCATTTGCATAGTAGAATCATTCCAAATGGAACTGGCGTCATCAATCGCGAGGATTGAATTATTACCACAAAGTAATCGATGCTTGTATCGCAAATGGGATCGAGCCATGGGTGACGCTCTATCACTGGGATTTGCCGTTGGAGTTGAGGTAAGGGGGTTGGACCAATCGAGCAATAATCAATTGGTTTGTTGAATATGGAGAACTATGTGTCCGGGAATTTAAAGGGAAAGTGAAATATTGGATGGTCATCAATGAGCCCATGGCCATCGCTGGCGCTGGGAATTTCTAGTATTCACGCCCTGGAAAGAAAGGAAAGTCAATTTTTATCTGCCATGCATCATGTCGCATTATGCCAATCTATTGGCCTCAGAACAATTAAATCTATACAACCAGATGCAATCGTGGGAACGACATTTTCCTGTTCTTATATTACGCCTTATTCAAATTCTGACCGCGATAGAAGAGCTGCAAATAGAATTGACGCGCTCTTGAATCGGGCTTTTTATAGAACCTGCGTTGGGGATGGGTTATCCAATCGATTCGTTGCCATTTTAAGCGATATAAAAAATATTTTCAACCAGGTGATGAGGATCTATTGAAAGGCAAATTTTGACTTTGGTCGGAATTCAAAATTATACGAGAGAAGTAGTCAAAGCGAGTTTCTATATACCTTATCTCTTTGCGAAATTTGTTCCCGCCGATAAGCGCAAAGTCTATCATACCCTCATGGATTGGGAGGTCTATCCAGAATCTATCTATGAAATGATTAAAAATTGCTCAATACGAAGGAATCCCCAAATTGATCATCACTGAAAATGGCGCATCTTTTCCAGATGAAATCATTGATGGTGAAGTGAATGACCGCGATAGAAAGCGTTTTATTCAATCATATCTTGAGCAAGTGCTAAAAGCAAAAATGAGGGATTAAATATTCATGGCTATTTGTCTGGTCGTTGACTGATAATTTTGAATGGACCGAGGGCTATAGACAGCGATATGGATTGGTGTATATCGATTTTTATACACAAAAACGAACCATCAAAAATTCAGGATACTGGTATAGGGATTTCTTGTCGAAATAAAGATAAATGAATTACGATATACGATTGACGAATTATTTTTAATCCCTCCACAACTAAAGTTGGGACACGGTACAAAGTGTAGTGGACGATTGGATTTGGTGGAATTAAGGGATTTTGTATAGGAATATTTATTCTAACCCAACACCCAACAACTGAACAACCCACCCTCATGCCCTCTCGCGTCAGCCCCAAACTCAAACTCAAACCCCAAACTCCAAACCCCAGACTCCAGACACCACTTTTGCTCCTGCACTCTCATTCGTTCTCCGTATTCTCTGCAAATTTCAATGCATCGATCATGGCTTGGATATCGCCATTCACAAAGGTATCGAGATTGTAAACCGTCATATTGATTCTATGATCGGTGATGCGGCGCTGAGGCCAGTTATAAGGTCAGAATTTTCGCCGAGCGATCGCCCGTGCTCACCAAACTCTTTCGCTTGGATGCGATATCGCCGTGGTGTTTTTGATATTCTAAATCGTATAATTTCGTCGCCAACATCTGCATGGCGCGCGCTCTATTTCCATGTTGTGAACGCTCTACCTGACAAACCACCGCAATCCCGAAGGCTTGTGTTAGTCAATTGCACTGGTTTCCACTTTATTGACGTTCTGTCCGCCCGCTCCGCCAGATCGCGATGTAATCATCTCGATATCTGCGGGATTGATCACCACTTCTGCTACATCATCTACTTCTGGTAGGACTGCAACTGTTGCTGCCGATGTATGCACACGACCTTGAGATTCGGTTTTCGGTATGCGCTGAACTCGATGCACACCCGATTCAAATTTCATATCGCCATAAACTTGTTCTCCTTTGGATTCTAGTATAACCTCGCGATACCCGCCACACTTCCATAAGTCTCATCAACGACTTCCACTTTCCATCCTCTGCCTTCTGCATATCGAATATACATGCGCAACATCCTCTGCGAAAATACAAACTTCGTCGCCACCCGTTCCCGCGCAGATCTCCACCATGGCATTCTTCTCGTCTTCTGGGTCCTTTGGAATGAGCATAAATCGAATCTCTTCCTCTAATTTTTCCTTGTAAGGCTCCTGTTCAGCCAATTCTTCCAAGGCCATTTCCTTGAGCTCCTGGTCCTTCTCTGTTTTTACCAATTCTTTATTATTGGCGATATTGGAAATCAAATCGCGCAATTCTATATACTTCGCAGCAATATCTTCTAAGCTCTTATACTCTTTGGAAAGAGCAGTAAATTTAGCCATATCATTCGTAATAGACGGGTCTGTGAGGTTTTTCCCCACTTCCTCAAAACGGATGTATAAAGCTTTCTAATCGGTCTAACATAATGGTTGAATCTTCCCCTGTATTTGCTTAGGGAGTGCAAAAATAAAAAAAAGCCACGAGGAATCGCGGCTTTTATTGTCTATGCGTAGTTTATCTATTCATTTTTAAAGAAGACAATCTTGCGCTCGTCCGCTAGCACCAAGTTTGAGCCCGCAAAGCAAGCCTGTGTTGGCAATAAATCTGTGATGAAACCCGTGATTTCAATTTTTTTATACGTCGTCAAATTCATCGAATAGACCTTGGCCTCAGAGGCATAGACCAATACATCATTATTGACCTGAAAGCGATAGATACTTGGGAATCCATGCTCTTTGACTAAATTTCCATAACTGTCAAAGACGAATATGCCCAAATTGGGGTCTGTGACATAGACTTTGCCTACGGACTCCTGAATATGCGTAGGGTCAGATCTTGACCCGAGGCAGATTCAAATCTCCCTTACCCTAAATTTTACTTTCCCCGTGATGTCAAAGCGCTTGAGAATATCTTCCACGCCATCATGAACCCAAAATCCACCATCGCTGGAGAAAGTGACATGAATAGCTTCAGTAATTTCTAAATTGAGGACACTAAATCGGCCAATCTCTGCATAGGTATTATTCCAAATCACAATTGTTCCCACATCGAATAGAATATGAGGCTTGTCCTAGAGAGGGTCAACATCCATAGACAAAATATCGCCCGTCTCATTGGAAACATAATTATGCAAGAGCGTTCCATCCTTGCTCAGCTTCTTAAATCCCTTGGCATTAAAGGCAAATGTATTGAGTTGTTTGTCCACCAAAACCCCAATATTGCTATACATTAGAATTTTTGAAAGGGAGTAATTATACCCAAATGAATTTAAAGGGATGAGTAAAGAAAAAATAGTGCTGAAAAACAAAAAGAGGGTAGTAATTTTTTTCGAGGAAATGTAATTCATAGTGGGCTATATTTAAATTTACACATGGGAGTGAGTTGATATTCCTTACTAATGCTTGCTATAGCAAATTACTACAAAAACATCCATTTGTCAAATTAAAAGCCAAGAATTCTTAAAATAATTTAAAGAAATTTTTTGAGCGCTAATCCCGAAGGCGTCGAGTTGCGCATACGTGTCATACTCAGAGCCAATCCCGAGTTGATATATTTTGCCTTACTGCCTTCAATCTCTAGTTCTAGAGCGAAGTGTCTATTCCTAAAAATAAAAGGCATCGACACTTGAATCGCCCTCTAAATATTCACGACAATAGACATAGAGCCATTCTTTTTCTTTGGCAATAAATTCTTCTTTTTTTTGTGTTCCATACCGACTTTTTCTCGAGAAATAATTGGCGATGCCGATGCCGATATCAGGATGCACCCAGCCAAACATCCATTGGAAAGGAGGGAAGCGGAAAATCTTCTTCAACATTTTATATTTATGGTCACCTGGACCCAGGCCATCGCCATGTCCGACCAATATCTTCATGCCGAAAGATTCGATGATGATGGGTTCGCGATGCAATATCACCCCCAATTCTTTTTCTAAATAGCCAAAGGTCCACATATCGTGGTTGCCGATGAAATAATGGACTTTAATTCCTCTATCCACCAGCGAAGCGATTTTTCCCAATAACCTCGTAAAGCCTTTAGGGACCGCTGTTTTATATTCATACCAAAAATCAAAGACATCGCCTACCAAGAAAATTTCTGAAGCGTCATTTTTCTATAGACTCTATAAAGCGAATGAATTTTTTTCGCGCTGCAAACTATCCTCGAAATTGGGAGTGCCGAGATGCAGGTCTGATGCGAAATAAATGGACATATTGCTATGAATGTGGGGAAATACTGGGTGATGTTTGAGTATTATTCAAATACAATGGGCTCGTCTGTGAAGAATACATAGACATCTTTCGTGCCTTCTGCATTGATCAAAGGCTTATTATTGATGAAGCGATACTTCTTGACATCTTCTCCTAATTGAAATATAAATGGAAGCTCATCGTCATATCTAAATTTATATTCCTCTAAACCGTGTTCTATATCCTCTTTGAATTGCTTGCTATGCGCTATGACAATATGGATGGGTGGAAATACATTCAAGGTCCTTCTCGTCCTTGTTCTGCTGTAAACATCAAGGAGCCTCCTCCACCAATCAATCCCTCACAGGGGATATCGCGGCTTCTGAACCATCGAAGTTTTTTTGAACCCATTTCTTGTCAAATCCTTTCTCCTCCAACCAATTTTTGGTATAATCCTCCCAAATGCAAATCTTTCCGAATCCCTGCTTCTCGGCAAACTCATTCAATTTTTGAATCAATTCATCGTGGCTCTCGCAAAATATAAATCGACCTGATTTGCCGCTAATATTGCGCACAAATTTTATGTCCAAACCCTTCATGGGTTTTCGCATATCGGTGAATTTTAAAAAAACTTTTGGCTTATCGTCTGTCGGCAGAATCGGCTTGCTGGTAAAACGCTTCGCCGGAATGTCATCCTCTCTTCTGTTGAAAAGCTCTTCCTCTGCTTCTTTGATGGTCGTAGTGTCCTCTCGCTCGGAAGCAAAAATATTTCGTAAGCTATGAAAGAAACCTTTTTTTGACATGGATTCACAAAGCTACAATTGATTTTGATTTTAAATTATAATTATTTCAACATATAAATGTGGATAGTGGAGATAATTGAAATCAACTATTGATAGAATAGTTTTACTTTTGGTCGCATTATGAGTTCAACTACAGAATACAAAAGTTTAGCAAAACAAGTCAGAAGAGATATCGTGCATGGTTCATGCCGTTCAAAGTGGTCACCCAGGTGGCTCTTTAGGTTGTGTGGAATTTTTCATCGCACTCTGTTTCGATATCGTGAAAAACAATCCCGCATTTGATATGATGCGAAAGGAAGATGTTTCTTTCTCTCCAATGGACATATATCGCCGGTCTTTTATAGTGTTTTGGCGCGCAGAGGTTATTTGAAGTAGTGAATTGAATACATTTAGAAAGCTCAATACGCGTTTGCAAGGTCACCCGACAACAGCGTGAACATCTTCGGTGTGCGCATGGCATCGGGTTCCCTCGGACAGAGCTTATCTGTCGCATGCGGTGCTGCATTGACTAAAAAAATGAATGGTGAAAATACCTTGGTGTTCTCTCTCCATGGAGACGGCGAATTGCAAGAAGGACAGATCTGGGAAGCGGCTATGTTTGCTGCGCATAAAAAAATAGATAACCTCATCGCAACAGTGGATGTCAATCGCCAACAAATCGATGGACCTGTCAGCGAAATCCAGGCTTGGGAATCTCAGTGCAAGTGGGAGAGCTTTGGTTGGGAAGTGCTAGATATGAAGGTAATGTAGTGACGATGTCATCAAAGTGATGAACCAAGCTAAATCGCTCACTGGAAAAGGCAAACCCATCTGTATCCTCATGAAAACAGAAATGGGCAAGGGCGTTGATTTTATGGAGGGAACTCATAAATGGCATGGTTCACCACCAAACAACGACCAACTCGCCGCAGCACTCGCTCAATTAGAAGAGACCAAAGGAGTTTATTAATTCTCATCTTACTCAGAAAGCCACATATAGGGTTTTATTGCCACGAGTGCAAAAACATCTCGTATGATTTTATTCGTTTCACATTCGTGCATTCGTGGCAAAATATCCTTCAGCAGCATACGCTGCTAAGCTCTTATAAATGCTAAATAGCCACGCTGTTCACTACAAAGTGTAGGTGAAATACACGAATGCATTCTGATTATTTTTATTCGTTTCACATTCGTGCATTTCCCCTACTTCGTGGGGACACGGCGTGGCAAAATATCCTTTAGCAGCATTCGCTGCTAGCAACTTTTAGTGTTTATTAGCCACGAATGCACGAATACATCTCGACTGTGATTTTATTCGTTTTAACATTCGTGCATTCGTGGCAAATATTAATTGTGCGCAGCACATAATTTCTTATGCGAAGCAATACCAATTCGTCGTGCATTCTTGCTAATCAGCGGGAATACTGTGTGGCAAATGAAAATTGATCTTTAATTCGATTGACTAATCGCCTTAATTCCCGGCAATTCCTTGCCTTCAAAAAACTCCAAAAGCGCCCCACCACCCGTACTCGCATAAGATACGCGGTCGGCGAGTTTAAATTTATGTATAGCTGCAACGGAATCTCCTCCGCCTATCAGCGAAAATGCCCTTTATCAGTTGCATCTGCAACGGCTTCTGCAATGGCTTTGGTTCCCTTGCTGAATTTCTCCATCTCAAATACACCCATTGGTCCATTCCATAAGATCGTCTTAGATGTCTTGATGATTTTTGAAAATTCTTCAATGGCCTGTGGTCCTATATCTAAGCCCATCCAACCCTCTTTGATATCGTAATTTTCTGCACTGTCGGTATTCGCTTCTGCATCAAATTTATCTTCAATAACACTGTCTATCGGCAATACAAAATTGACACCCTTGGCTTTTGCCTTTCAATTAAGCTCTTTGCCAATTCCAATTGAGCTTCCTCTTAGAGCGAGGACCCAATCTTACCGCCCGTCGCATGAAAATGTATAGGCCATTCCACCGCCGATGATATTATTCGCTCTATCGAGCAAACTTTCAATCAATAAAATTTTGTCAGAAATCTTTGCTCCGCCTAATATAGCTGTAAAAGGTTTATCTGCAGAATGCATGACTTTATTGGCATTGGCCACTTCTCTATCCATCAACATCCCAAACATCTTCGAGCCTTCGCTGAAAAAATGTGCAATGATTGCCGTGCTCGCATGTGCGCGATGCGCCGAACCAAATGCATCATTGACATAGACATCGCCCATGGTCGATAACATCTCCGCAAATTCATTATCTCCTGCGGTTTCCTCTTCGTAGAAACGCGTATTTTCTAAAAGCAATACTTCTCTAGCTTGCAAGGCCTTTGACTTTCGATATGCCTCTTCACTCAAACAATCATCTGCAAATTGAACCTCTGTATTCAATACCTGAGTTAAATGACTCAATAGATGTTTTGTTGAATATTTCTCTTCAGCACCCATTTTAACGGAGTGCAATGCTTTCTTCGGTCTGCCGAAATGGGTCAATAAAACAACGGAACCGCCATCTTTCAATATCTTTTGAATAGTCGGAAGGGATTCTCTGATTCGAGGATCATCTGTGATTTCAAATTTGTCATTGAGTGGAACATTGAAATCTACGCGCGCACAATGGCGTGTTTGTTTTTGAAATTAAAGCTATTGATAGAAACCATTTTGGGGCATTTTTGAGTGCAAACATAAAGGTCTTTTCAAGTATTTTGTTCGAAATTGATAAAGATAAGATTCCTATTTCTCTTTGTTCTTGCTTTATCAAGCCTTGATTTTCTTTGAAAAGATTTTTTTATTAAAGGTTGTTTTTGTCGAATAGTAATTTTATCTTAGCATAGTTTATGGAATTAGATGAATTGAATCTCAATATCATAAATTTGAAAACTATAAAAATTTTTACTATGAAAATCTTGACCATTCTTTTAACCATTTCTTGCTCTTTGAGCGCCTTTGCAGGCGATGCCATCCAAGCCAATCTCACCGGAACATGGGTAGGCAATCGATACCAGTTCAATATGGATAAAAATGCCTACGAACAGGTCTTCACCTATATGAATGATTTAAAACAAGAGGGGCAATCTTATCAAAGGAACTTCTTATATTAAGAATGACCGAGGGAATTTTACTGAAATTGCCGTGCGCGGTTTGATTGAGGGAATACCCTTTATTTTGAAGAATATGAAGTTATAAGAGCAGAGCGTCCTGAGGGAAAAATATGGTGTTTGAAAAGGGAAATCAACATTTCTCAAAAGGAAATGATTGGATTTTAAGTGGAGAGACCCCGAGTTATTCTGAGCAATATGGCGACCCATGCAGTGGCGGGGTTTCGTATATGACTAAATTGGCAGATGGCGTTGACCCTATCGCCCCAAATCCAACGCAAAAGCAAATTGCTGACATTGCTGCAAAAGTCGGCACTGTAAACATCAATTCATACCCAATCCCTTCTACGATCGATCAATCATCTTTTAGCACTTCATCTACACAAAACATTGCCATTGATATTGTCGATGTGACGGGCAAGACTATCGCCAAATTATTCAATGGTGTGCGCGAAGCGGGAATATCGGATGGTTTCGATGCCAATAAATATGGTTTTGACAATCGAATGCTCATTGCCAAAGTGACTGTGGGAGATCAAGTATTCTCGACAACCATGGTTCAAGTAAAAATAAAATTCAGAAAGTATAAAATGAAGGCCTCTATTCAGTATAGAGGCTTTTTATCTAATCTCATTCAAAATCTCTATTTTTAGACCCGGAAATATTCAATCTGTTTATGGCAAAATATTAATTGTAGATGATGAAAGAGTATTAGACGAACCTTGAGGGAAATCACTCGAGTTTGAAAAATACGATATTTCAGGGAGAAGAAGATGGGCAGCAGGGGCTTGATATGATCACTGCAGAGGAATTTGATGCAGCCTTGTTTGATATCAAAATGCCCAAAATTGATGGGATGGAATTGTTGACAAAAGTCATGGAGATCAGACCAGACTTGCCTATCATCATGATCAGCTGACACGGTTCTCTAGACAATGCCGTTGAATGTGTCAAGAAAGGCGCTTACGATTATATCTCCAAACCACCTGATTTGAATAGACTTTTTGATCACCATCAAAAATGCCTTAGATAAATCGACGCTCGTGCAGAGACTAAAAACACTCAAGACAAAATCTTAAAATCCAAAGAGATTGTCGGTGAGAGCAAGAGCATCAATAAAAATTAAAGAGACGATAGAAAGAGTTGCCCCCACAGAAGCGCGGGTAATGATCACAGGCGAGAATGGAACGGGAAAAGAAATTGTTTGCTAGATGGATTCATGAGATGAGTTCAAGGGCTAAGTATCCTTCACTAGTTGAAGTCAATTGCGCCGCCATCCCGGAGTGAATTGATCGAGGCGAATTGTTTGGTCATGAAAGGGCTCATTTACTTCAGCCATCAAGCAGCATCGGCAACTTCGAACAAGCACATGGTGGAACCATCTTCCTCGATGAGATTGGAGATATGGATTTGACCGCTCAAGCCAAAGTGCTTCGAGCTTTGCAAGAGCATAAAATTACTAGAGTAGGAGGGGAAGGAGATCAAAAGTAGATGTGCGCGTGATCGCAGCGACGAATAAAAATCTTTTGAAGGAGGGTTGAAATGGGCAAGTTTAGAATGGACTTATACCACCGTTTAAGTGTCATCTTAATTCATGTCCCGACGCTGAATGACCGAAAAGACGATATCCCTAAATTGACGGAGAAATTCTGTGCAGAGATTTGTCATGAATACGGTATGCAGACGAAGGCCATATCGCCAAAAGCATTGGAATTATTGCAGGCGTATGATTATTCGGGGAATATCCGAGAATTGAGAATATCATCGAGCGACTCATTATCTTAAGTGGAACTAAAATTGAAGAAGACGATGTGCTTACGCATACATATAGGCGCAAACCTTCGGCATCTGTCGATGAGAATATAGCCATTGAGGGATTCGATCGATTCAATAAATTCAACGAATTCAAAGAGTATATCGAGCACAAATTCTTGCGCCATAAATTGGATAAGAACAATTGGAATATGACCAAAACGGCCGATGAAATGGAGATTCAGCGCAGTATGCTCTATAACAAAGTCGAGAAATACAATATCAAGAAAGAGGAGTAAATCCTAAAAAAAACTAAAGACTTAACAAGGGATGGCTGTTTGGCCTATCTTTGAGCATTTAATACGATTATGCGTTTGCCATTTTTCCTACTTTTTCTATTTGCCTTTACTGCTTCAATATTTGGACAAAAATTAAAGACCAAGCCTGAAAAGGCGATGAATGACCCGAAAGCGGGAAAGATTCTTCAAGAGGTCAAAGGAAAAATTGCCTCACTGAAATCATTCAAAATTGATTTCAATTATACTTTTTCTCATGGAGATTCAAAGACCAAAGAATCATTTGCTGGGTCTTATTCCGTCAAAGGTAAAATGTTTAAACTCCTCACCAAGAATCAAGAGATTTACAACAACGGCACAACGATTTGGACCTATATGGCTGCCAATAAAAGAATTGCAAATTTCAAAGAATGAAGGAAGAATACCATCCTTCTCCCATCAAGCATGATTGAAAATTTTGATAAAGAATACTATTATCAATTTAAGCCAAATGAGACGCCCGCCAAGGATCAAGTGATTATTGAATTGATTCCGCTCGATAAAAAGAAACCCATGTTTAAAATCGATTTAATTATCGATGTCAAAAAGAATCGTGTGGTTTATTCCAAATTATATGAGAAGTCTGGGGTGCGTCAAGAATTCACCATCAATCAATTTCAAGAAAATATCGCACTCGAAGATGCTGTTTACAACAGACAAGACCAAATATCCAAAGGATGTGGAAGTGATTGATTTGAGGTAGTCCTTCTAATTTTAAGCAGTTTTTTTATTTTTTGTTCCTAGATATTAAAGCACATTTAATAAGGGACTTTGTATGTTAAATTCAATCCAAGTGAAAATTGAAAATTTCGTTATAAAATTTAAATTGTATCTTTCAACATCTTTTTACTTTAAAATTAACTTGTATGAGGCATACAATTTTTTTAATTCTATTCATTTTATCAGGAATGGATATAGCTGCAAATGTCAGTCGCAGCAATAGTAAAACTTCAAATGCTTACCGCAAAAATTATCAGAGAGTCGCAACTGGACCCTCATCTTCTTCTACCTTTGAGATAAGGGATGGAAGTTTATGGGCATGGGGGAATAACAAAAACGGCGAGTTGGGTGATGGGACGACAACAAATAGGTTGAGTCCAGTAAAAATCGGTAGTGATGTCAATTGGGTTTGCATTGCTGCAGGTAGTCATACACTGGGAATCAAATCTGATGGTACTTTGTGGGCATGGGGAAACAATAGTTTTGGGCAGTTGGGAGATGGAACAAGAATCAATAAATTAAGTCCTATTCAAATTGGATCTGATACAAAATGGTTGAGTATTGCCGCTGGTGATGGCTATACATTTGGTATCAAGTCAGATGGCACCTTATGGGCTTGTGGTGCTAATTCTTATGGACAATTGGGCGATGGTACGACCATCGATAAAACCAGTCTTGTTCAAATAGGACTTGCAACGAATTGGGTAAGTATTACCATTGGAAATGGACACGCGCTTGGAATAAAATCAGATGGCACGCTCTGGGCTTGGGGCTATAATGCCTTTGGACAATTGGGTGATGGAACTATCGTCAATAAATCTGCGCCTATTCAAATAGGAGCTGCCACAAATTGGGTTAATATCGTCGCTGGTTATTTTCACACATTGGCACTCAAAGCAGATGGCACTTTATGGGCATGGGGTAAGAATGATTATGGGCAATTGGGAGATGGCACAATTATAAATAAATCTGCACCAATACAAATAGGCAGTTCAACGAATTGGGTCAGTATCACCGGTGGTGGATTTCACACCATTGGAATTAAAACAGATGGCACTTTATGGGCATGGGGTAGAAATAGCACTGGTCAATTGGGTGATGGAACAAAAGTCAATAAATCCAGTCCTTTGCAAATAGGAACGGGCAATAATTGGGTATATGCAGCGGCTGTTTTTAATCATTCTATGGGAATGAAATCTGATGGCAGTTTATGGACATGGGGAAGAAATGATACAGGACAAATAGGAGATGGCACAAGATCGAGCGAACTTCACCTGTGAGGATAAATACCATCCTGAATTGGATTGGTTTCTTTACTGGTGGCGAGCATACCTTGGGGATTAAATCAACAGGGGTTTTATGGTCCTGGGGAAGAAATACTGAAGGGCAATTGGGCGATGGGACGACAACCAATAAATCGTCTTCCACCCAAATTGGTGGTTCGACAAATTGGATAAATATTGCAGCAGGTTCTTATCACTCTTTAGGTATTAAAACAGATGGGACGCTATGGGCTTGGGGGTATAATACCTTTCGGACAAATTGGTATCGGTACAAAAACAGATAGAACAAGTCCTATTCAAGTCGGAACTGCAGTGAATTGGGTGAGTATTGCGGCTGGTAACGGCCATTCATTGGGCATTAAATCGGATGGCACCTTATGGGCTTGGGGTAGAAATACAGATGGACAGTTGGGAAATGGAATTACAATTGATTCTGCAAGCCCTGTTCAAATTGGTGTAGCCAATAATTGGGTGAGTGTATCAGCGGGAGCATCTCATACTTTTGCCATCAAGTCAAATGGCACTTTATGGGCCTGGGGGCGCAATGATTTTGGACAATTGGGCGATGGAACAACTGCGAATAAATTAAAATCCCGTTCAAATTGGCAGCTCAACAAATTGGATAATTGTTAAAGCAGGACAAAATCACTCGCTTGGAATTAAAGCAGATGGCACCTTATGGGCTTGGGGCAGAAACCATTTGGACAATTGGGCGATGGAACACTAATAAATCGATTCCAACCCAAATTGGGACGGCGTCTAATTGGATAAGCGTTTCTTGCGGAAACAATCACACCATGGCGATGAAATCTGATGGAACCGCTTGGGCTTGGGGATTCAACGGAATTGGTGAATTGGGTGATGGCACTACTACGCAAATCCAATCCTATTCAGATAGGCACTGCGACGAATTGGATTGGCCTGCTTGCTGGAGGAATCACTCCTTGGGATTTAAATCGGAGAGAACTTCGTTTTGTGCAACGGGATTGAATTTCTATGGCCAATTGGGCAATGGAATTACAGATGATCGATCAAATTTTAATTGTGTTTTTATATTGTTCTTCCCAACCCACCAACAGCTCTAATAAGACAATATGTGCTGAAGTACAACAACGCTTACAGCTACTAAAATCGGGAAATTAGGGTTGGTATACTGCATTGACTGGAGGCGTTTGGGTAAGCGGTGATAATAGCATTACAACGCCACCGCTATTTAAAGACACGACATTTTTTGTTCAAGATAGCACTTGCACACCCAGTCTTCGAAAAGCGATTTTTGTAAAAGTCAATCCAATGCCTTCAAAGAAAACAAGTGTTTCAGGAAATATCATCTTTTCAAATCAAGTAGGCGCTACTTATCAATGGTATAATTGCACGGCAAATAGCATTATTCCTGGTGCAAAATCACCCACATATGTGGCATCTCCGGATAGTTTTTATAAAGTTGTCATAACTTTAAGTGGATGCGTGGATACATCAAATTGTTTTTCATTAAATGGCATCATGCGGCTGCAAAGCAACTCAGCGCATTCCGTTAGTATTTACCCAAATCCTACAACTGATTTTATAAAAGTTCAGGGAAGTGAATATGGCAAGTACAATCTAGTCAATGAATTGGGTCAAATGGTTCATTCTTTTGAATTGAATAATTCAAATAATTTTGAAACAATCATATACGGAATGAAAGCGGGTGTTTACTATTTGCATACAGATGTATGGAACATCACTCAACAAGAAAATTATTGTATTGGAATAGCGAATGCGCATTAGCTATCGCCCCTAGCGAAGGGAATTGTGCCGCGAGTTTTTGCATTCTACTTTAAAATGGATTCTGAACAAACTCATCACATTATTGGACAAGATATAAAGTGTAGCAATGAGTATGTTTGAAAAAACATTGGAATTGCCTGTCCTTATGTCTTAATTTTTACCGAACAAATCGTATATTGCAAATTATTTTTAATTTTTAACCTTCCTTCGGGGGCTAGGGGGCTGATTTTCTAAGCTCTTTGCAATTCAATCACCGCAATCTCAGGCAATATGCCTACGCGGCCAGGGAATCCAATAAATCCAAAGCCTCTATTCACATAGAGATATTGATGGTCCTCTTTGTATAGACCAGCCCATTGCTTGTATACCCATTGAACCGGGCTGAATCGGAAGTATTTTGTCTCGACGCCCATCTGGAAACCGTGTGTGTGGCCTGCTAATGCGAGAGATCAATTTCTGGATATTTTTTGCGCACCTCCGCATCCCAATGCGATGGATCGAGAGGGCAATATGCGCACAGGTGCTACTTCGCTGCCCTGAATGGCTTTGTGCAATTTGCCGTATTGTGCAAATCGGACACCCCAATTCTCGATGCCTATGATAGCGAGTTTCTCGCCAGACTCATTTTCGATGATGTGATTTTCATTGAGGAGAATTTTCCATCCCATCTTTTGATGGCTATCTACCAATGCCTTGAAATTCGCCATTTTCGCAGTCGCGCTATCCCATTTCATATAGTCAGAATAATCGTGGTTGCCCGTAATGGAGAAATTGCCGTATTTGGATTTGATGGTTTTAAATATATCGATATATGGATCCACTTCTGTGGCTAGATCGTTGACGAGGTCTCCTGTAAAAAAGAATAAGTCTGGTTTCAGCGCATTGATTTTTTCTACTGCCTTGATTAAAGGCTCTGTTCGCGTAAAGCTGCCTGAATGAATATCCGAGATCTGCACTATTTTCAATCCTTCAAAACCCGCAGGAGGTTGGGTTTGATGACGATATGATTGACTTGATAGTCGTAAGCAGATTTAGCCATGCCATATAAAAAAAGCCACAAAGGGCAATCCACCGACGCCGACAGCGATTTTGTTGAAAAAAGATGAACGCGACATATCTAAATCCCCGTCTGCCACTTTATTATAGCTGACCTTGCCCAATCGCATAAAATCTTCGACCAAGAGAAATAAGATGAGGAAAATTTAAAAATGAGCACGGATACAATCAATCCAAATAAGTATTTGGTAAAGGCATTTCCATGATGCCTAAAATCCATGGCTGTGCTAAGCGCAAAGAACAAGAGCGAAAAGCCTGTGAATCCCCAGTAGATATAGGTCGCCAATTGCTTCCACTTGCTATTTTCAAAAGCCGTCTTAATGCCTTGAAAAGCATATAAGTCTACAATAGCGATAATCAATATAAAGGAGATAAGTCTTGTCATTTTATTTCTATTTTTACGCAATGAGTATTTTTAATATTAAAGCACCGCGTTTTGGCATTGTACTGCATGGAACAATTTTTTTCCTCTTTTGGTTTCAAATGGCGCATGCGCAATTGACCAGTCAGAAGAAAACATATACCCATCAAGACTCTTTGCGCGGAGGCCTCAATGAAAACAGGACTTGGTTTGATGTCTCAGCCTATGAATTGGATGTGAAAATCGATATCAAGGAAAAATCCATTAAAGGGGAATGCACCATGGAGTATAAGGTGCTCAAGTCAGCAGATAAAATGCAAATTGATTTGTTTGAGCAATATGAGATCCTATCGATCAATCGCTTTGGATTGCCCTTGGAATACAAGCGCGATGGAAATGCAATTATCGTTCAAATGCCGCAGCGAGAGGGTTTGGGGGATGTGAGTTATATCACAGTGGCCTATGAGGGGAAATTGCCGATTGCAAAAAAAGCCCCATGGGATGGCGGATTTGTTTTCACCAAAGACAGCAATGGAAAAGATTGGGTGGGCGTGGCTTGTGAAGGATTTGGAGCGAGCAGTTGGTGGCCATGCAAAGATCACCTCAGCGACGAACCAGAGAGCATGGTCGTCAAAGTATCTGCGCCAAAAGGAATGGTGGCGATTGCCAATGGTCGATTGGTGCAAGTGGATACGGGAAGGGTGATGAATAAATTCATCTGGAAAGTTGTGAGCCCAATTAATACTTATAATGTCAATATCAGCATAGGCGATTATGTTCATTTCTCCGATACTTTTATCTCTAGAAAAGATGCTGCTCGACTGGATTTGGATTATTGGGTATTGAGCGATCACCTCGAAAAAGCCAAAGAGCAATTCAAACAGGTTAAGCCGATGTTGGTCTGCTATGAAGAGAAATTGGGGAAATATCCTTTTTATGACGATAGTTATAAATTGGTCGAGACACCTTATTTGTGAATGGAACATCAGTCTTGCATCGCCTATGGAAATGGCTATAAAAAGAGCTATGCGGGCAATACCAAGATGACCAATGGACAAGAATTTGATTATATCATTATCCATGAGAGCGGACATGAATGGTTTGCAATAATATCTCTTGCGCGGATATCGCCGATATGTGGATCCACGAGGCATTTACAACATATACAGAGTCGATTTTTGTCGAGTGCAATTATGGCAAAGAAAAAGCTGTGGATTATATCAATTCGAAATTTGAGCGCATCGGCAATAAAGCGCCAATGGTTGGTATATATGGCGTTAATGAAGAAGGAGAGCGGAGATATGTATTCCAAAGGGAGTTTGTTTCTCAATACGATTAGACATATCATCGACCATGATTCCTTTGGTGGAGCATGTTATACGATATGAATACTGTGGGCCTTTCACCATAAGACCATAGGATATAGCGATGTGCTGAATTATTTTAATCAGCGCAGCGGCAGGGATTTTACCAAGATATTTGGAGCAGTATTTGAAATATACCTCACCGCCAAAATTAAAGTATTCGCTGACAAAAATAAAAGGCAAGACCTTTGACGTTTCTATGCAATGGGAAACGGATGTGGTTGGATTTGAAATGCCTATCGTTGTATTGACGAAGAAAGGTGTCTATGAAAAAGTTAAAGTAAGTGAAGCGAGTCCCACCAAGGTTGTTTTTAAGGGAAAAAAGAAGCAATTTCAATGGAACCGAAGAACAGCGTATTATTTGTTTGTGGAGAATAAACAAGCATAAGGTCGCAAAAGAAATTGTGTCGATTCATAAATTAGAATTACATTCACTAAAATTTGTCCTATGCGCTACCTATTTCCTATCACCTTTGTTTTAATATTTTTATGCTCTTGTGATTTTCTAAATCCATCAAAGAAGCTCTATGGCGAATGGCAGTGCGTTTCTTGGACGAGTGAGGGAAAGCAGACAGATTATGATGTGGCACATACCTTTTTTAAGTTCAAAGACAACGATACCTATACAGGATCCATTGATAATGGGGCACAAAAAGGCAGCTTCTATGTAGAAGATGGTTATTTATATACAACCGCTGATGGCGATTCGCGCATCATGACCAAAATTGAAAAGATTGTTCCCGATACTTTGCATCTCTCCCCTCAACCGCTCTGGAACCATTGAAGAGATGATTTTATTAAGAAGTAAAGTGCTTTGAGTGGAATACTTTAAAAAGTGGTGTCTGAGTCTGGTGTCTGTTTTCTGGAGCATTATTGGAATTACCATACTTAAATCATACATCCAAAAGAGGAGTCTGGTGTCTTGAGTCTGGTTTCTGGGGCTGACGCGAGAGGGCATAATGGTTGTTGATTGCTGGGTTGGAATCGGAAGTCTAGAAAAAAGCACTTTATTCCATCAAAATCTCCATGATGGTTTGTGGAATGAAATTAGGGGCAATTTGAATCAATACCACAATAGAAAGCACTAAGAATTCAGTGCATTCCGATAAGATCTCTTTTTCCTTCATGTTTATCATTTTTTTTGTCATTTCGACGGCAGGAGAAATCTCCTGAGCGTCTACAATGAAAGTCATGAACAACAATGATTGAACCCTAAGAAGTGTTAACGCTTCCATCCAATTTACGATGTTAATTTTGGAATCCTTAATCCCACTAATGTACCCTTCTTTGGAGGTTGGGGAGGGCTTTTTCGACAACTTGAGGTCTACAATGAAAGTCATGAACAACAATGATTGAACCTTAAGAAATATTAACGCACTTCCATCCAATTCCTTAGCTAAATTCCTATATGCAGTGAGATTTCTCGCCGAGCTCGAAATGACAAAAGCAGGGGAATGAATCAATACTACTATAATAAGAACACGAAATTCTCTGCATCCTGGACTCACGGTATTCCGATAAGCTCTCCTTTCCTTCATGTACTTCATTTTTTTGCATTTCGACGGCAGGAGAAATCTCGAGGTCTTGATTCCTATATGCAGTGAGATTTCTCGCCGAGCTCGAAATGACAAAAGCAGGGGCAATATGAATCTAGTTAAAAGTTAAAAGTGAAAAGTGTAGCGACGGATTGCAATCCGTCGGTACTTAAAAGTTAAAAGTGAGAGCCACGGATTGCAATCCGTCGGTACCCTAAAAGTGAAAAGTTAAAAGTGAAAAGTGAAAAGTGATGAAATTGATTTTGTGCATGACCATCTATTCCAACCCAGCAACCAATCCCTACACTTTGTAGGGACACGGCACCCAACAACCATCAACCAAATTCCAGACTCCAAACTCCAGGCACCACACCCCAGACACCAGACACCAAAAACCATAAAAAAAGGCCATTGAGAAATCAATGGCCTTTTTTGTTTTCATATGCAAAGGGAATTATTCCAATTTGAATTCAACCCTTCTGTTTTTCTGACGACCTTCCTCTGTAGCATTGTCTGCAACAGGGAAATTGCTTCCATTTCCTTCGGTGATAATCATCGAACTATTGATGCCTTTAGAGCTCAAATATCTCTTCACAGCATTCGCGCGCTTCAAGGACAATGCATTGTTCAATGCCGCACTTCCCTTATTATCAGTATGACCAGAAACCGTCAATTTGAATTTGCCGCGTTTCTTGAGTATCTCTACCAATTTATTCAATGAAGTATAAGAAGAATTCATGATGATATCTTTACTCGTTTGGAATTCCAAATTATCGAATACCAGATCCAATACTTTTGCTCTACTGGAGTGACTTCTTTTACAACTTCTTTCACCACAACTTTGACTTCTTGTTTAGGACAACCTTTATTATCGATTGGTCCTGCTACTTTCGGACAATCATCGTCTTTATCCAATACACCATCTTTGTCAGTATCTAAATAAGGGCAACCATTATTATCCACTGGACCAGGGACATCAGGACATTTATCCATATTATCCGCTGTGCCGTCGAAATCTTTATCTGGACAGCCTTTGGTTGGTTTACCACCTTTTTCAGTCGGACATGCATCCTCGCTATCTGGAATGCCATCTTTATCTGTATCAGGGCAACCTTGGAATTCTATGATACCAGCGAGTTCAGGACATTTATCCGCGCTGTCTACTATTCTATCGCCATCTTTATCAGGGCAACCAGCAAGCGTTGAATCACCAGGTACATCTGGGCAAACGTCTTTTGAATCGACTACTTTATCGCCGTCTCTATCTGGACAGCCATTGAATTCTTTCAATCCCGGAACGGTCACACAAGAATCTAAACGATCGATGACGCCATCTTTATCAGTATCTTTTTCCGGACATCCACCTGTTTCACATGGTCCTGCAATATCTTTACATTTATCTTTTCTATTGGAAACTTCATCTTTGTCCTTATCTCTTGGTTTGCCCTTTCTAAATAAAGGCACGGAGAGATTGGCATAGAAATCAGCTCCATAAACTTCTTTTGTGCTGCTGAACAAATAAGTAATATCATTAGTACCTACGACCAAAGGACCTAATCTCACAGCTGTTCCCATTCTGAACTGCCCGTAGTGATTGGTGCTCATTGGCACAAATACACCCAACCAACGCATTTCAAATCTCGGTGTGATACTAAATTCTGTAATATGGTGGGTAGTTGCATTTCCATTTCTTCTCCACGGAGAGATAGAGGCGGTGAAATTTGCATAAAACCATTTGTGGAATTTATAGTCTATGTATATGTTAAGCCTTGTCGGCGTTAAGATTTGATAGAATGAATCACTTGCCTTATGCAACAACATATTATAGGTCGCGAGGGAATCTTGTAATGCGCCAACTCCATTTTTAATGCTAGCCATAACATCTAAGTCGATGTTCTTCGCTTTGCTGCTATCGGCAGTAAATCCAGAGTGAATGTTGTATGGACTTCTTTTAAAAGTCACATATCCCAAGTCTGTCATTGCTACGCCGATTTTGTATAAATACTTATTCATATCGTTTCTCACTTGATCTTTGCAATCCATGCGGTATTTGTAATTTGCATTGGGATCTCTGCGCTCATAGACAAATCCCAAATCCATCCCCAAACCAAAGGCGCCATTTCCCATAAATTTCTTGAGATAATTCGCAGGATCTGTTGAATTATTATCGTCGAAATACGGGATTTCAGATGCTCCGCCCGTGATATTGGCATTGACAAATTCCAAAGAGTCTTTGTTTTTTACTTTGACAACGACATCTTTTCCGAACATATAAGTACTGGCCAATCCCTTATTGAATTTAACTGTAATAGCACCTCTTAAATTGTGATTTCCTTTATTCATGAGCTCCCTGCTGTATGTTGCGCCAACATCCGCCCACATAAACATGTTTAAGTTGAAATAATTGTTTTTGGAGAGCACCCAGGTTTGCGGGTCTTTGTTATTATAGGCAAAACGCGCCAATAATTCACTGGCTCCATCAACCACTGCTAGAGAATTGATATTGTACGAGAGTGCGATGGCATTTTTTGAATTGATAGTGAGCATAAAGGACAAAGGTCCATTTACTTTATTGTAAAAATAAGCTTCTTTGTCATTCCCATTGAGACGTTCGCCTGTATTTGCCCTTAAATTGGCATCATTTGAGAAAGTGCTTCCATCTCCACTGAAAATCATATCTTTAAATTTATCACTCCTCATCCAAATATAGTCATTGGAAAATCGAGCATTCAATCCAATTACATTCATATGGAATTTGTATCTGCTATCGCCGATTTCTGCAGGATTAAAGGCGAGCGAATAGACACCTGCGTAATTACTTGTATGGAATCCCATCAAGTCTTGCGCTTTGGAAGCAAGGCTGGAGAGTAGAAATAAACAGAAAATTAATTTCTTCATAATAAAAAAGTTGTATGATAAAGTTAAAAATAATTAATGTAATTGTAAAAATAGGTTTTTTTTGTTGGTAAATTAAAAATTATGCAATTTGTCAATCCACTGCCTCAAAATCACAGCGACGAGGTAAGCCGCCTGGCTTTATTCTTCAACGAAACCTTGGGGTTTTGTCCCAATAGTGTCCTGACCATGCAGATTCGCCCGAATATTGCAAAGGCCTTTATTTCCTTAAATATGGCGGTGATGGAGAATCAGGGAAATGTGACCAGCGATTTTAAACGACTCCTCGCTTTTATGAGCAGTCATGCAACTGGGTGTAGGTATTGTCAAGCCCATACAATCAGGGCTGCGGAGCGATATGGCGCCAGCGAGGAGAAGTTGTTGAATATATGGGATTATAAAACGCATCCAGCATATAGCGCGGGAGAGCGAGCGGCATTGGATTTGGCTATTGCTGCTTCTACCGTTCCCAATTCAGTGGATGATTCGCTCAAGATAGAAGTCAAAAAATATTGGACTGATGGCGATATTGTTGAAATAATGGGTGTCATTGCCCTATTTGGCTTTCTCAATCGCTGGAATGATACCATGGCTACAACTTTGGAGTTGCATGCAGCGGAGAGCGGCGATAAATGGCTCAAAGAGCATGGTTGGGATGTGGGCAAACACCAATAAATTCTAGCGACCTTCTAAATCTAAACTCTCCATTTGGGGAATACCAAAATCTTGCACTGCATAGAAATCTTTTTCTCCTCCTTTGAATGTTTTGGTCGAAATCATAATAGTGCAGCCCAATTCAGTATAGGTCTTGGAAATAATATTTTCCAAATGAACAGGCGATGCCGTTAAATTGTCCAATATTTTTTTTGCCATTTGAAAATACGTGATTTGGGTTTCTATGCCCAAGGTCACTCGAGCTATATTCTCTGCAGAGGCTTTATAGGTGTAATTGCAAAAAGCACATCGATCTTTCGGGCTTTTAAATTCGGGATTGATGGGGTTGAGGTGATTGAAAAAATTCTTATTCATCATCTCTGAAGCGTGAATAAAAGAGGCATTGCGCAATCTCTTTTCAAATTTTAATGGTTGAAGACGCTTCTTTATTCTGAATTCATTGGTCAAATAAAACAAAGCGGCATTGAGTAAATGTTGGTCGTAATCATTGAAGTCTATATTCATATTCAGTTTGCGGAAATTGGTATAGAATTCCGAATTGTCGACAGATGGATACATCTCATCTTCAAAGTCTGATGCATACTGAAATTGAGGCAAGTTGAGCAAGAAATCTTCACAACGATTGTCATCGCCAAAAGTGAAAAGAGAAAAGAAGGTAAATAGGAATTTCAGCATAAAAGGATATTATCCCACAAATCAACATAAAAAAGGCGGAAATGTCAAATTTCCGCCTTTAATATTAGTTAAATTAATTGTGATTATTTTGGATCCTCTTCTTTATAATTGTCTTCGTCGTCTTTTGTTTTTGCTGGAGCTGCATCTGGAGTCTCTTCTTCTTCTGAATAAGAGTCATCACCAGAAATATCTGTCTCACGGCTATCTCTAGGTTGTGGGACATAACCGCTATTACTGCTTTTTGAAGGAGGCGTGCTCACTTCTTTTTTAGGCGCTGGTGGTGCCGTTTTAACAGGGACATTTACATAGGTGGGACCAGGATTATAAGGTTTAGCAGCAGCCTTTGGTTCAGTGTATTTCATGCCACCTTCATAATATGGTTTCCCCTGTTTCAGCGACATGGTCATAATCTACTCGATTCTTGTTCACAAATTTTGTCACAAATGCCCCTGTCAATCCCATTCTCCTCAACTCTTGAGACATATTAAACGCCTCCTTTGGATCATTGAAACCGACGATGGTGTAAACTAAACTACTTCCTACCGTTTCATAGGTGATGCATTTCGCCCTATCTAAATAAGATGAAATCGAGAAATTGTCGAATTTGCCGATTTGAACTTTATACGTTCCCTCTTGACAAGCACTTTGTCCACTTCCGCCGCCGCCAGATTTGCCATTTCTCAATGCATCGATTTCCTTGTCTTTTCCCTCGACAACGATTCTCAAAGAAGAAATCTCATTCTGTTTGGTCGCCAATTCAGCATTGTAATTTGCAGCAAATTTTTCTAAGTCTTTCAGCTTCTTGCTCTGACCGCCCATTTGGGCAATTAGGGCCTCCTGTTCTTTTTTATAAGCTTCAGGATTTTTCATGTATTGCTTCAATTGCGACTTAATGCGCTTTTTCTCTTCTGCAGATAGGCTCTGCGCAATAACCGTTTGAAAAAAACTGATCGTTAAAATAAAAAGGAAAATAGTTCTTAATTTTAATAACATTGTATTGAATTAATTTTGATTTTTGAATCTTTGTGCAATAATCTTCAATCAAACACGAGATGAATAATTAAACGCCTTACAAATTTATATTAAAAAAATAAAAATGGACAAGTATTTTGACAAAATAAATCAAATAAACCACATCGATATTCTCGCAAAGCAAATTGTTGAAGGGTTTTTGATTGGTTTACACAAAAGTCCGTTTCATGGTTTCTCTGTCGAATTTTCTGAACATCGCTTGTACAATGAAGGCGAATCAGTTAAAAATGTAGATTGGAAAGTCTTTGCACGAACAGATAAAATGTATGTGAAAAAATATGAGGAGGAGACCAATCTGCGCTGTCAAATTCTTGTGGATATTTCTTCTTCGATGTATTTCCCCGATAATAGTGAGAATAAATTGAACTTTAGTGCTCTATGCGCTGCCTCTTTGATTTATCTGTTGAAATCCCAGCGAGATGCTTTTGGCTTGACTACCTTTTCCGATAAAATCTACTTTCATGCGGATGCCAAATTAAATGAAAACAACCGCAATAATATCTATGCGCAATTAGAGCATTTGCTCAATCAAAAACCAAAGAGCCAGACGACCAATGCCAAGGAGGCCATACATGCGTTTGCAGAAATGATTCACCGCCGTTCGCTCGTCGTTATTTTTTCTGATATGTTTGATAATATCGGCGATGAAAATTCCCTCCAAGAAATTGTAGATGCGCTACAGCATTTGAAATACAATAAACACGAAGTGGTCTTATTCCACGTGATTGACAAGCGACATGAAATAGATTTGGATTATGAAAACAGGCCTTATGAATTTGTGGATATTGAGACCAATCAATCCATTAAATTGCATACAAATATGGTAAAGGAGCAGTATAAAATACTATCTGAAAAATTTGTTCAAGATATGAGAATTGCCTGCCTTCAGAATAAAATTGATTTCGTCGAAGTGGACATCAATGAAGGGTTTCAAACGGTCTTGCAAACTTATTTGCTGAAGCGCTCTAAAATGATTAAATAGCATTCTTTTCAGGCACCAGCTTGTCAATATTCACCAGCAAGGCCAATAAGATAAAAAACAATCCGCCTATTTTTGTCGTCTCAATCAAATCACTCAAGGTGAGATTTACATAGAGCATGACCATCGCAATGCCAATCGCGGCAATTGCTCTGCGCCGATCAGGTGATTTTGAAGCGCTGTATTTATGCTCGATGTGGAAGAAAATAAAACAGGTCAATACCAAGAAAAATAGCAATCCAAATATGCCCTGTTCGACCAACATCAATAAGAAGTAATTGTGACAAGACAGATGTTGTTCATTATCGCTCACCCAAGTATTGAAGTGAATGACCGTATAAGATTTATAGGTGGGATAGAAATTGCCTGGTCCTGTACCAAAGAAGGGAAAATGCGGAAATGTTCTCAATGCGCCAATCCACATATTGATTCGCTCCATACTCGATGCATCATGCCCTTCAAATGTTGCCTCAAGGTGATTGTCGTAACTATCGTGGTAAATGGTCTTGGTATATTCTGGGGCAAATTGTAAATATTTATTGTCGTAAAACATATATCCCGTGAAGAGAAATAAGCCTATAATCGCTGTAATAACCGACACTTTCACCAATTTGAATTTGATCACAAAATAATAGAGCGCGCCAACGATGATGGCCAATAAACATGCTCTTGTATAGGAGAAATAGATGGCGACCAAGAAAAAGAATTGGTTGAATTTTAAAAATTGTCTGATGAAACTTCCACGGGGATACCAAGTCGCAGCAATCCAGATCAAGGGATAAAATATAGTGACGACAGCTGCATAGATGACGTGATTTCTATAAAAAGGCAAAGAGGCGTTGTTGACATTTTCGAAGGAAAAACCCATGGTAGAGTGCATGGCCAAAGTATAAACCACGGTGGCGAATAGCGGAATGAAGAAAAACCAAAACAAATGCTTGAGTTTTTCAGGACTATTCACCAAGAGGATGGTCAAAATAAAATAAGTGGTGATAAACCATATTTTACTGAGACAATATTTGATGGAAACAAGGTGATTCACCGATTGCATCGTGGAAATCATCGCCCAGAGAAGCGTGATGAATAGCGCGATGGCGATGGGGTGTTTTAGGAAATGAAAATCGATGCTTTTTCTTTTTACCGCGAGATAAATGAATGCAGCGCCCATCAATGCCACACATAGAGGCTCGGAAGGCAAATCGGTAGATATTCCCCCGGGCAATTCAAATTCCAAGCAGAGCGGAATAGAAGCCAATAGCAAGAAATAGAAGACTTGAAAATTGAGGAAGAAATAGCCGATGACGATGAGAACAAAAGGCAATAAAAAGAGCATGGATTGATCGAGGGCAAATCCCATCATGATGCATACAACAGACGCCAATCCAAATAGGAATAGCGGCTGGGTGAGCATAGGTTTCTCTTTATGGATGGAATTCAATTCGCTCATGGAATTAGGCGATAACTTTCTCTCTGACGGATTTTAACTGTTCGAATAAAAGCGCTCCGAATACACTCAATAGGAAGGTCAAAGAGGTTCCCAATGCGACAATCAACCAACGGATGGGTTTCGATTTTTTCTCCGCTGGATAGGCGTTCTCGAGAATAGTCACTGCAGATACATTGTCTTCCGCAGAGACTTTATATTGCGCATATACATTGTTGATCTCCTTTAATTCCTCCAACAAATCTTGTTGTTTGGCGAAGAGAATTTTGCATTTTTCTACTTGTTGGACATTGGAGCCAGAAAAACTCGTGTTGATTCCTGCGCCGATGGTGCTGATTTTAAATTCGCTTTTGATGGCTACAATTTGATCCGTTAAACTTCCAATTTCTAATTCTTTGGATTTAATTTGTTTGTCCAACATAATCATGACGCGCGCTTTCCCAATATTGATAGGCGTTTTTACGTGCTCGTCAATTTTTTCTACGATCGTATTGACAATTTTGGCGCATAATTCCCTATCTGTATCGTATAGGGTGATTTCAATGGCGTCTTTATCCGTTTTGATGATGGAATAGTTCTCTAGGAATTCCTTTTTAACATTGGTTCTCCAATATTTTTCTGAACTGGTATCATAGCCATAGTGCTTGGCTAAGTCAAAATAATTGATGGCAAAATCGACGATTTTTCCGCTCATCGCCAAGGAGAGTATGCGATTGGCATCGTGTTTCGTTCCATAGTAGGAGAAATCAGATCCATTCTGCTCATCGCTGAATATCGTGGTTCTATCTGATAGACCGAGATTGGTCGGATAGAAGATGGCTGAAGATTTGTAATAGACGGGCAAGAGCAGCGCCACTGCGATGGATACAATAAAAGCGATTCCAGTCAACCAAAGGATGATTTTCCTCTTTTGATAGGCCACTTTTAATAGATCGATTAAATTGAATTCGCTGAGGGAGTGATTGTTCATAAGCAATTTTTAGGAAGATGCACAAACTTAGCGGAAAAATGTCAATTGATTCCCATTAATCTGCATAGAATCCTAGATGAATCTGTTATATTTTTGCTTATTTTGGCAAATTAAATGTAGAGAAAAGAAAAAAATATATTTACAATGGAGAAGAGATGGAAGATTAAACAGGCGGATGAAGCCAAGAAAGCAGCCTTTTGCGATGCATTGAAAGTGCATCCGATCATATGTCAAATTTTGGTTCAGCGAGGCATTGAGACATTCGATGATGCCAAGACATTTTTTAGACCCACCTTGGAGCAATTGCACGACCCCTTTTTAATGGATGGCATGCAAGCTGCCGTCGATCGCATTGGTCGAGCGATTGAAAACGGCGAAAAGATTATGTTTTATGGAGATTACGATGTCGATGGGACTACCGCTGTTTCGCTGATAAGTTTATTTTTCAAAAATTTTTATGACAATACTTGCTTTTATATTCCCGATCGATATTCCGAAGGGTATGGGGTATCCTATCAGGGATTGGATTGGGCAGTAGAACAGGGCGTAGATTTGATTATCGCTTTGGATTGCGGAGTTACTGCCGTGGATCAAGTGGCCTATGCCAAAGCGAGAAATGTCGATTTCATCATCTGCGACCATCACTTGCCATCGGATGTATTGCCTGATGCCATCGCGGTTTTAGACCCGAAGAAGAAATCTTGTTCCTATCCATTTAAAGAATTGAGCGGCTGTGGCGTGGGTTTTAAACTCTGCCAAGCCTTGAGTATTCAGTATAAATTGCCATCAACTCATTATTTGGATTTAATCGATTTGACTTGCGCATCGATCGCATCGGATATTGTACCCATTGTCGATGAGAATCGAGTCTTGGCCTATTTTGGTTTAGCAAAATTCAACCAGAATCCGCTGCCAGCATTTAAGGCGATGATGGAAAATCAAAAGGTGAAAAAGGATATGAGCATTATGGACCTCGTGTTTATGATTGGTCCGCGCATCAATGCGCCTGGCAGATTGGCGCATGCAAACGCTGCGGTGGAATTGCTGATGTGCACGAGTTTTGAAGAGGCCCGCGAATTATCGGCAAATTTACACGATATCAATGCAGATAGAAAGCAGATTGATTTGCTGATTACTCAAGAGGCCAATATACAGATTGAGGAAATGGGCAATATTCAATCGAAGCGCACCCTAGTTTTGTTTAGCAAGGCTTGGCATAAAGGAGTCGTGGGGATTGTCGCATCGCGCATCGTAGAGAAATATTATAGACCGACTATTATCTTGGCGGAGAATGAAGATGGTTTGTTGACAGGATCTGCGAGATCAATCAAGGGCTTCAGCATATATGAAGGGATAAAGTCATGCGCAGATTTGTTGGTGAAATTTGGTGGACATGATTTTGCTGCTGGCTTGACCTTGCACAAAGACCAAGTAGGTGATTTTATTGAAAGATTCGAAGAAGCCGGAAGGCAAGTCATTACGGACGATATGTTGGTTCCGGAGATTGAAGTGGATGCGGAACTTTGGCTCTATGAAATCAGTCAAAAATTCTATCACATTCTCAAGCAAATGGCGCCATTTGGTCCTGCCAATATGAATCCCGTTTTTTGTACGCGCAATCTTTGCGATGGTGGCTATTCCAAAAAGATTGGTGAGAATCACCTCAAATTGGATTTGGTGGATGAGATGAATAATCGAATCAGTGCGTTGGGTTGGGGATTTGGCGCGCATATCAGCGATATTCAAGCGGGCAAACTTTTTGATATTTGTTATTCCATTGAAGAGAATGAGTGGAATGGCGTAGTGAGTTTACAGTTGAATATTAAAGATATCAAAGTTCACGAATAGCCAAGAGCGTTCGAGCGATTGATTTGTATTTTTTAACTTGGAATATTAAATTTAATTCGCAAATTTGTTCGTATCAAATTAATACATGATGAAGTTTATTCTCCCTGTTTTTTTCTTGTTTTCTTTTCCGTTTATTTCATCTGCGCAAGTGGAAGTGTTGAAAGGCTATGAAATTGAAAAATCTGTTTCAAATATGCCCGGCACTATCAGGTTGTTTGGTGATTCCTATTTAATTGATGTGAGCATTCCCGAGCAAAATACTTACCATACTTTTCTTCCATTCAATCTCAAAAAGGAATATGAAGTCGATGGAATGAAAATTGTTTTTGGGGGTATTGTGGGCAAGGTGCCTATCTATGCTAGAATGATTGGAACGCCGCTTCACATCACATCTATACGCAAATATGTCAAGCCAAAGGCAAAGGCGAAAACCACTCCCGTAAAGAAATAAGGTCTATGCAAATCAAAACGGCCGTTATTCTAGCAGGCGGATTGGGCACGAGGTTGCAATCAGTGGTGGCAGCATTGCCCAAGCCCATGGCACCGATTGGCGATAAGCCTTTTTTATATTATCAAATGAAATGGTTGCGCAAATGCGGCATCGAGCGCATTATCCTGTCGGTTGGCTATAAATCGGAGACCATCGAATCCTATTTTGGCAATCAATTTGAGGGAGCTTCGATTGAATACATTGTCGAGTATGAATTGTTAGGCACAGGTGGTGCAACATTTCAATGCATGAAACAGGTAGGCGAAGACATTATTTTAGTCAATGGCGATACATTCTTTCCCATCGATTTGGCCTATTTTGTTGAGAAACACAGCACAAATAAATCAGCTATTTCAATTGCCTTGAAAGAAGTCTTGGCTTCTGATCGATATGGTACTGTGCAGTTGCATGGAGGCATCATATCAGAATTTGAGGAGAAGAAATATATTGAGCGGGGCTATATCAATGGCGGCATCTATGCGTTGAATAAGTCTTGTTTTGATGGTTATGATTTACCTCAAAAATTTTCGCTTGAAGTAGATTTTCTGCAGAAATACACCACAGATTTGCAGATTTGCGGAATTCCCTTTGAGGAATATTTTATCGATATTGGCATTCCCGATGATTACGCGCGTGGGCAGGAGGAGATCCCTCAATATTTTACGAGAGAATAATAGGACGCAAATTTAAGTGGGAATATGCATATCAGATCATCTGTTGCAAAGGGACAATATACAGTTGCATTCACCGCAGCAGGAGTCCAATTCTAATCAAGTAGATTGATGATAAAGTGAAAACACATCCGATTATTCTATATCTCGAATAGACAATGCCCCTGAGGGACATTTAGAAACGGCTGCCCTGATTTCTTCTGAACTTGCACCTGAAACATTTATCCAGGGTTGTTCTTTGGGTCTAAATACGGAGGATAAATTGCGCACGCAATTGCCTGAATGCGCGCATTTTCCGGATTGCCAAACGATGGTGATTTCTCCGTTGGAATATTCTTTGGTGATATTGTTTTTGTCCATAAAAAATGATTAAAATAATACAGTTGAATATGCTTCCGTCTTTTCAAATACAGTCTTGGCATAGGGACAAACAGGACTTATCTTGATATTATTAGCGCGTGCGAATTCAACAGCTTTGGCAATTAGTTCTTTGCCAATCCCTTTGCCTGATAGTGTCTCGCTCACTTCTGTATGATTGATGATGATTCTATTTGCTCCTGCCCATGAATAGGTCATTTCAGCTAAGATTTTATCCTCTTGCTCAATATAAAACAGGCCATTTTCGCCATCATCTTTTTTGAAGTATATTCATCTTGTCCAATTGTTAAAATAAAAATAAGCAATTAATTTACAATTGAACCATTGATTCTCACTTGTATAAAAAATAAACATGTATTTTAGTCGTGTAAATGATGCAAATTGACAAAACATGGACCTTGTTTCTCGATAGAGATGGCGTAATCAATCGGCATCTCCCGAATGAATATGTGACGCAGTGGTCGGAGTTTGAATTCATAGAGGGAAGTGCAGAGGCGATTGCTGTCCTGTCTAAACATTTTGGTAAAATTGTAGTAGTGACTAATCAACAAGGCGTGGGAAAGGGATTGATGTCGCAACAGACCTTGGAGGAAATTCATTTCAGCATGTGTGAAGCCATTGCCGCCAAAGGAGGAAGGATTGATGCTGTTTATTATTGTCCGCATTTGTCTTCCATTCAACCGAAGTGCAGAAAACCAGAAATCGGTATGGCGCTAGAGGCTAAAGAGGAATTTCCGATGATTGATTTTCATAAATCTATTATGGTCGGAGATAGTGATTCTGATATGGAATTTGGGAACAGACTGGATATGCATTGCGTGCGCATTCACAATCCAAATGCCTTTGTGGGAGATAAAGATTTGAAAGTGGATGCAACATATAAATCGCTGATGGAATTTGCGCGAACTTTGCAAGTGGATAATTGACCTTTTAGTCACGCAATATTAGGCATGCAGGAATTGTCAATTTGAAATCGCAATTCTTTAATCGTAAAACAGATTGCGGGTCAAGCCCGCAATGACGTTCAGAGAGAAAATCGTACATCGGTAGTGCATAGGCGGAAATCAAAATTCGTAAATCAAAAATCGTACATCGTAATTCGTCAATCGTAAATCAAATAATTATGCCACTCATCTTACCCGTTCAAGGAAAAAGTCCAATCATTCCAACATCTTGTTATATCGCTGAAAATGCCACGGTGGTGGGGGAAGTAACCATGGGCGAAGAATGCTCCGTATGGTTTAATGCCGTCGTTCGAGGGGATGTGCATTATATCAAGATGGGCAATAAAGTCAATGTGCAAGACGGGGCTATTCTGCATTCCACTTATCAGCGCTGCCCAGTCAATATTGGCAATAATGTCTCCATCGGACATCGAGCCATCGTGCACGGATGCACGATTGAAGACAATGTTTTGATCGGCATGGGCGCCATTGTCATGGACAATGTATACATAGAAAAAAACGCGATAATCGGTGCGGGTTCTGTGGTGACGGAAGGAACTAGAGTGCTTTCGGGAACTGTTTATGCAGGTATCCCAGCCAAACAAATTAAAACATTGGACATAGAATTGCAAAAAGATTTACTCGATCGAATCTCTAATAATTATGTGATGTATGCTTCTTGGTTTCGTTCTTAGTTGTTCGTTGTTGGGTGTCCGTTGTTGGATGTTGGGTGTTGGTTGTGAGTTGTAAGAGTTGAGTTGTAAGAGGTGAGTTGTGGGAAATCTCAATTCAAAATTCTAATTCCAAAATCATTTAATTCCGCTAAATTCAATCGTACATCGTAAATCGTACATCGTAATTCGTATATCGTCAATCGTAAATCTTTTGTATTTTCTCAACAATCTTCGCGACTGCTGGACAGATAAACGTGTTTTCATAGGTGATGTCAAGAATGGCATGCATATTCTTTCGATTCGTGTGTGGGTATTCACTGCATGCTTTTGGTCGGGATTCATATATGCTGCAGGCATTGTCAGCTAATAGAAAAGGGCAGGGCGTTTGTTTGAATACACAGTCACCATCTTCATCCATGAGCAAGTATTTCTGTACAAAGTCACCGCCTGTGATTTTGAGGTGTGCGGATATTCGCTGTATATCTTTTTGTTCAACGATGGGACTGGTCGTCTTACAGCAATTGGCGCATTGCATGCAGTCAATTTCACTGAAAGCGCGCTCGTGTTCTTCATGAAAAATGGGATCTAGTTCAGCAGATTTTTTTTTCTTCAATCGCTTAAACAATCGCTGAATCGCGGGTTGTTGACTTTTTGCTTTATCTAGTATCGACTTATACACCGACCATGTAATAATATGCGCGGATAAATAGAGCTCCTAAATTTTTATGCGGTGTAACATAGTCAAAGAATAGCGGATTATTGCCCAATCTATTCTCCATACTCTCCCAGAAATTGTTCCAGTTGATATTGATACCGCGTCTCAATTCTTCGTTGAATGCTCTGAATACGGGGTCATTGACAGATTTACTTCCAATTTGTTTTGTCGCAAGTGTCTGCGCATTGGGTGCTTTTTCAATGCATCTGCAATTTTATAATGGCCACCGCATGAACCCAAGAATAAGAATTTAGGTGAATTGGATATTTGTTTAATTGTCTTTTCCGTATGGTATGAATGCCCGCGATGGATGATAGTGCTCGGTTCGACCGCTAAGTCTTTAAAAAGACTTACAATGGCTTGTTGACCGACATATTCCGCTTCTGGTTTATTCGCGTAGACTTCAATTGGGGTTCCAT
This sequence comes from Bacteroidota bacterium, assembly GCA_016713645.1. Classification (GTDB taxonomy): domain Bacteria; phylum Bacteroidota; class Bacteroidia; order Chitinophagales; family JADJOU01; genus JADJOU01. The sequence continues at coordinate 10,665 of JADJOU010000022.1, read as the reverse complement.
TTCTAGAGGATATTTTTACATAAGTAGAGAAATCTTCAAATGCCCAATCCGCTTGATTCTTGTATCCCGCGATAAAATTGATGTAAGAACTTCTACCATCGTCATCATCGTAGAAGAAGCAATGCTCAATGATTCTACCATTGCTGCAAATCAAATCTTTCACAAACAATGAACTCAAAGGGGGCAATTTATAGGCCTGTCCGATGGCGCGATACCATTTTTGATCATAGATTGCCAATTCACTATTGATGGATGCGAGTAGACCAAAAACAGAAATGGCTTTCTGATTGTTGCTGGTTACCGCAAACTCGTATTGGGTTTTAAGCAATTCTTGCAACCTCGATTTGCCATCAAGATCTTTGATGTTTTGCATGATGTCGGCTACTTTGACAGCTTCATTGAGGTATTCGCTCTCCTTTTCTAAATCGGCAAATAGTTTTTGATATAATACTTGCTTTTGCTCTGAGCTGAGGTTGTACATAAAATCACTCCATTTGTCGAACATGCTGCAAAGGCTCAAAAAGTTTCTGAATTTGTGGTAATTGACGGACTCTAAAAATTCAATTTGATTGCGACCATTCAATTTGGTTTTGAAAATATTGTATATTCCATTAAAGGAATTTTTAAATAATTCTTCTTGACCATAGACCATGAGCGCGTAAATTTCTTGTGCGTTTAACTGCTCTATGACATTGTATTTGGCATTGCCGCCATTCTCTGCGCCATTGATTTCTCTTACAATTTTGAGTGCTTCAAAATTCAACTCCTTGGATACACTATAAGACCCTAAAGGCTCGAGAGAAGTAGAAACTTTACACAGTTTTTTAAGGAAAGTTATTTTGTCTTTTGCTCCTTCGTGTAGGGACTCCATATTGTCATTGCCACGGACAATTTCATTTAACAAGAAATAGGATTTGGATTGAAATGCATACTTGTTGAAGATATCGTACAATTTGCGCACAGCGGGTTGTTTGGAAGCACCCAATTGAATATTCACTTGATTTTGCGGGTTGTATAAATACCGCTTGGCACTATTCGGTGCGCATAATGCAGCTTGAGCGATGTATTTGCCGCAGAAGGATTTTCTGTAAAAATCATTGATATTGGAAAAGACATCATCTGGATGGTATTTGCTCAAATAATCTAAGAAAGTAACGCCATTTTCTTGTTCAACAATATCTGCAAGATTTTTGATGGATTTGTTGAGGTTTTTTGTCCATTGTAGGAATGTTCGATCGACTTCGCTGAGTTCGATTTTAGGAAAATTGTATTTTGGTTTTTCAATGATATCCACTTTAGGAGCGTTGACATCATCGGGCTTTGCAGCTAAATCTGGATTGGCTAATTCGGATTTAATTTGCTCATCTGTCTTCGCTTTTTCATCTAAGGAAATTTGTTCATCAGCAGAGGCTGTATATGACCCCGGAGGATTGAGTAAATCATTATTCTTGAATGAATATTTGATCTCTTGTTCGAAATTGAGTTTACTCATCATGTAGGACTTTGCCTCATCGGTAAAAGTTCTACTGACGAATTCTTCTTCGCCTAATTCTTCACAAATATTGATGAATGCGGCTACATTTTTAATCGAAATGCTTTTGAGTTCTTCTTCGTCGATTGCTTCACTTCTTCTAATCGTGCTCAGCTTGATCAATGCGTGAATGGTTTCTTCCGACAGTTCTTTGTTGCCGTAAATCATGGTATAAATCAATTCCTTTGGGCTGAGGTGATTGACTGAAGTCGCTCCATTCATTTTAAAATCGCGCAAAGTATAGATGGATAGATTTTCTAGTTCTCGATTGATAGAGTAATTGGCGAGATGATCTGGTTCTGTTAGTGTAAATAATAATTTTTTTGCGAGTAATTCCTTGTTTTGACATAATCGCTCCGCTTCTTGAATGGACATAGAGCCATCTACGAGGTCATTGATTAAAATATAGGATTTCGCAGCTGCATTGACTTGATTTTTTACTTCAAATAATTTCATCACTGCTGAATCTTTACTGCTCTCTAGGTAGTAATTTACGTAATTAGAAGTGAATAAATACTTCTTTGCGGTCAATGGAGCGAATAGCGCAACTTCTTCTACATATCTTCTTATATAAGGCAAAGTGAATAGCTCGTATACATATTTGTAAAAAACTTCGGGGTCGTTGTAGGCGATTTCATAGAGGACATTTTTTAGCGCCACTTCATTGAAGAGAATCGGAATACTCTTCAGGGTTTTGCCAGGATATGCCGCCAATATTTTTTCCAATTCTCCACTCTCAGTATATGCAATGATAGAGGGGAAGAAATCGAGGGCTTCTTGATAAAATCCCTGTTTGAATTTTTCTTTTGCTTCGCTTGATGTAGCGATGATATGCAAGAAATTGTAGAGATTAGCTAGGTGCTTTCGCTTAGAGGAAAGGGGATAGTTTTTCTTGGCAAAATTTTCTTGAAAATAATCAATGCGCTTGAGGAAACTTGAGTCGGCGCCTTTTACATTAAGTGCAATATATAACTGCTCTTTGTCTATTTCATTCTCAAAACGCTCAATGGCAATGCTATCCTCTGTTTCTGATGCCCAAGTATTTTGACTCAATAATAAAATTCCAATTACTAAAATGAAATTTTTTATGCTCATATTAAATTTTAATAAAACAAAAGTAGATAATTGTTTTCAGACTGAGAACTCTATATCCCGCACATCGGTGTAAATGCCAAAATACGTGGTTTATCAACGTGTCTGCATTTCTTTACTCCCAACCAATAGCGTGTAAAAAGTGCCTTTTATCCACATTCGCTGTTTTTAGTTAAAATTTTAAACTGAAATTGGCATAGATTCTCTTGATTGTGTAAAGAAGGGGATGAAATTTATAATGAACTTTGCGAATTAATGATTTGTTTCGAGTATAAATATTGTAGACTGATATGCTGAAAATTGGAATTGTTTGTTATCCGACCTATGGTGGAAGTGGAGTTGTCGCGACAGAATTGGGCAAGGCTCTGGCGGATAAAGGATATAAGGTGCATTTTATCACTTATAAAGAGCCTGCGCGATACGATGCTTTTCATCCCAATATTTCCTACCACGAAGTGAGTTTTGAGAATTATTCTCTTTTTGAATTTCCTCCATATGAAACCGCTTTGGCTAGCAGAATGGTGGATGTAGTAAAATTTGAACAGTTGGATTTGTTGCATGTGCACTATGCCATTCCGCACGCATCGGCAGCTTTCATTGCCAAGCAAATATTAAAAGAACAGGGTTATCCAATTAAAGTGATCACCACTTTGCATGGAACCGATATCACTTTAGTCGGAAAGAATGCCTCCTTTAAACCAGTGGTGGCTTTTTCTATCAATCAATCTGACGGTGTAACGACTGTTTCTGATTCATTAAAAAATGAGACCTACGAGTTTTTCGATGTGACGAAGCATATTGAAGTCATCCCCAATTTTATTGATTTTGGCCGCTTTTACAAAAGGGAAAATTCTACTTTCAGGGGACAATTGGGTTGTGCAAATGAGAAGGTCATCATGCATACTTCCAATTTCAGAAAGGTAAAACGAGTGTATGATGTGGTGGAGATATTTAATCGTGTTCAAAAGACAATCCCTCTCGATTGATTATGGTGGGAGATGGTCCAGAGCGAAGCGGAGCAGAGAATCTATGTCGAGAACTCGGCATTATAGATAAGGTCAGGTTCTTAGGCAAGCAGGATGCTGTCGAAGAATTATTGTCCATTGCCGATTTGTTTCTCATGCCTTCAGAGACGGAGAGTTTTGGGCTAGCAGCGCTGGAGGCGATGGCTTGTGAAGTGCCTGTTATCAGTTCTAATACGGGTGGACTTCCCGAAATTAATATCGACGGCGTAACGGGCTATTTATGCAATATGGGCGATGTCGATGAAATGGCACTTAAGGCAATCCAAATTTTGGAAGATAAGGATACATTGCTGCGATTTAAAAGAAATGCGCTTAGTCAAGCTCGTGAATTCAGTTTACCCAAGATCCTCCCCGCCTACGAGAAATTCTATGAAACGGTTATGGGAAGTTAAATTTCCGATTTCGCATCCCTGCATGAAAAGTTTATGCTTCTTAGTTTAAATTATTTATTTTTACTTTTTAAACTTTACACAATGCTAAAAACCTTCATTACAATTATTTTATTGAGCTCATTCTCGCAATCAATAATTGCCCAAAAGAAAAACGAGTTGTCCAAGGAGAGTTTAAAGAAAATTAAAGCAGAGCTAAAATCGTATTTATCCAATCCGAGTCAATATGCCACAGAGAAGGAAACGCAGAAAGTGCGCATGATTTCGGCGGAAAAAGAATTGAATGATATCAAGACGGGTTTGCGCGTTGAGAGGCGCGATTTGGATTATGCAAGAGATAGTGTGAACTTTTTGTTAGCAAAAATTGAAGAATTAAAAAATGCAGCACCTGCAGCAACGAGCGGCACAGAAGGCGGTGGTGATATGGCGATGAGTCCTGTAGATTGCAATGAAATGCCATCAAAGGGAACATTTTATAAAGTTCAAATTGGCAATTTTAGTAAATTATCTCCATCAGGATTTGGTGGCACCAAAGTGTTGAGCACCGAGATGAGTTCGAATGGCTCTAAGAAATTCATGATTGGATATTTTAGCACATTTACAGAAGCGCTTCAGTTTTCAAAGGATATTGAGAAATTGGGCATCAGCGATGCTTTTGTCTCTCAATACAATGATGGAAGCAGAAATGAAGGGTTTGATGAAACTAAAATGTCTGAATAATTTACCTCCCAAAAATAGTATTATGAATAAATTGTCTCTAATTTTATTGCTTACCATAGCGCTTCAAGCATTCAGTCAAGAGAGTGATGCTAAAATTTCCAAAGAGAATAAAAAGCGCATTATTGCTGAACTAAAAGCATATATGAAGAATCCTCAATTGTATGTCGAGGAGCAAGAATTGCAAAAGAATAAGATTAAATCTTCCAACGAAGAGGTTGAATTATTGAAAAAACAGCAGAGTGAGCACGCCAGTCTATTAGTTCATCTGTCTGATTCTATTGCTGCATTGAATAATGAAAAGAAACAAATTTTGGAATCGATGCAAGGAATAAAGTTGATTCAAGTCAGGTTTCAGCAGTTTCAGAGGCAACTGGAGAAGAAGTTGCTGAAACGATCAAGGAGACTTTGCCCACAAAAAAAATAGAGCCAATCAAAATTGAAAAACCGAGCGCTCAAGTTTTTGAGCCAATCAAAATCGAAAAAACGACAGCGAATGCAGAAGCAGTGAAAACACCTGCAAGTCCAGCTAAACCAGTTGAACCCGCAAAGGCAGCTGCACCTATTGCTAAAGCACCAGAGCCTGCGAAGCCAGTTGTAAAAGCTGCTGAACCGAATAAAATTGTCGTTCCAACGGGAAGACCTGGTGAACCAGCAAAAGCAGCAGCGCCTGCTGCAAAGCCGGCAGAACCGAATAAAATTGTTGTTCCCACAGGAAGACCAGAGGAAACAGCTAAAGTTGCGAATACTGCTCCAAAAGCCGCTGAGCCAGCAAAAGCTGCATCATCTTCGAATGCAGGGAAGACCTATAAAATTCAATTGGGCACATTTACTTCATTCAATCCATCAGCATTCTCAGGCGACAAGACCTTGATGGCTGAAAAGGCGGAAGGTAATGGTGCCAATAAATTGATGATTGGCAATTTTACCAGTGAAGAAGAGGCTAGAAAAGTAGCAGCTGATTTTAAAAAAACTCGGCATTACAGGCGCTTTCATCGTCAATTATTCGAATGGTGTTCGCGTAAAATAAGCGAGTCAAAACATTCTCTGTACATTTATTTTATACCTATCTAAAGCCATTGCATCATGCCCATCGAGAAAATAATACTAGGGGTCGATCCGGGGACATTGCATATGGGGTATGGATTGATAAAATCTGAGGGACAAAAATTATCCCTCATCTGTTTGGGAACGGTCCATCTCAATAAATACGAAAACCAACAATTAAAACTTCAAAAAATCTTCGAGAAAATCACTGCATTAATCGAAGAATATAAGCCAGATGAATGCGCGGTGGAATGCCCATTTTATGGCGATAATGCGCAATCGATGCTCAAACTCGGCAGGGCCCAAGGTGTGGCCATGGTCGCTGCATTGATGAAGGGAATCCCCGTTGAAGAATATTATCCAAAGAGCATTAAACAATCTGTGGTAGGCAATGGCAATGCCTCTAAAGAACAAGTGGCTGCCATGCTCAAGTCGCTGTTTAAAATGGATGAATTGCCCAAATCAATGGATGCGACTGATGCATTATCTGTTGCGGTATGCCACCATTTTCGCACGATGAATACCATCACCAAAAGCAATAAATACAGCGGTTGGGGGGATTTTTTGAAACAGAATGACGGAAAAATTAAGAAAGTAGTTGTTAGTTGTTGGGTTGTTGGTTGTTCGTTGTTAGGTGTTCGTTGTTTGGAACATCAATGGAATTCTATTTCAGAATTAAAAATCGTAAATCGTAATTCCTAAAGTGGTGTTTGGTTTCTGGTGTCTGGAACTTTAATGGAATCTATATCCGAGATTGAAATGTCGCCCCTTGTAGGGATTAAAAATCGTAAATCGTAATTTCTAAAGTGGTGTTTGGTGTCTGTTTTCTGGTTTCTGGAACATCAATGGAATTCTTTATCCAGAATTAAAAATCGTACATCGTAATTCGTACATCGTCAATCGCACATCGCAACTCATTTAACGAGTATATTTTTCGCTATTTGCTGAGATACTGCCAATATGCGTTTATCGGCCGTTTCAATAATCATGGATGAGTCAAATTCAATGCGGTCTTTGACAAGGAGTTTTACGCCTAGATTTAATTGAAGGGAGTCGAGATATTTTAAAAATGACGCAGAGCTATCTTTCACTCCGACAATGATTCCAGAATCCTTAAGCTTGAGCTCGCTGAGTGCTTTGCTCTTTTGAATTTCTATGATGCCCTTTTCATTGGGAATGGGGTCTCCATGAGGATCGTACTTTGGGAAGCCCAAAAAGGCATCGAGTCTCTGTATCAATTCAACAGAATAAACATGCTCCATTTGTTCTGCTATCGGATGAACTTCATCCCATTTAAAACCCAATTTTTCCACCAAAAAAACTTCCCATAATCGGTGGTTGCGAACCAATTTGCGCGCGATTTCATCTCCTTTAGCTGTGAGTGATACGCCCTTGTATTTCTCATAGATGATGAGCTCTTTTTCTGCCAATTTTTTAAGCATATCGGTCACGGATGCGGCCTTTGTCTGCACAGATTCTGCGATATCATTGGTGGAGGCGTTTTTCTCCCCTTTGATGGATAATTTAAAAATGGCTTTTAGGTAATTCTCCTCAGAATTGCTCAATGACATGAATCTGTATTTTGTATGGCTAATTAGGTTTTTCTCTTGAATCACATCCACAAGAATGGACAGAAATTATAGGGGTATTTTTTCTTTTTGTATTTGATGATATAGATGATGCTCGCTTCAAATCCCCCATTAAAATTAGATGCTGTTGTGAGTTTGGAGGTATTGATATCATAGCTGAATCCCAAGGTTAAGTTATTGTATTCCAGCCTGAATCCCGGCACCCATGAATCACCCACGCGCCAATACGCTCCGCCCATAACAGCGATGCGGTCATTGGTGAGGTCTTTGATATAATATTTCACCAGCGTTCCGAATACCCATTCTTGCTTATCGTCTTGCCATTGATAGAACATCTCGGGTTTGAGATAGGTCTTCTTGGCGATTTTAAATTGTGTTGCAGCAGTAAACATGGGTTTTCGCTGCAATTTCACTTCATCACCACCTAAGAAAAAGATTGATTAGAGCTATTGATATGTTGAAGCGCGATGCCAAAACTGTAAAAGGAATTTTTGCATAGTGATTGACATAATTCACGCCAGCTCCCATATCTATTGAATGAATGGTCATTCGATTCAATTGTTCTGTCATGGGAATAGATGGGTCGAAGTAATCGCCATTGAATTGCTCGTCCCACCTCAATTTTTCTGTATTAATGCCTTTAAATACATAGCCGATATTGAATCCAAAAGAGAAGATGGACTTCTTTCTCTTTCCCACTATTTTATTATAAGCCATACATGCTTGAATGCTTCTGGTTGTCAACCGAGAATCACCCGCGTCATCATTGTTCAGGAGCACACCCAATCCCAAACTGCCCAATCCGAAGATATTGCTGGCGATATTGGCATCAAAACTTCCCGCAACTGTATTATAGGGCACGGGAATATTGCCCCATTGATTTTTGAAATTTCCAACTAATCTAAAATCTCCGTCGAAATTCCCTGTCATGGCGGGATTTGTAAAAAGGGGCGATTGGGTGAATTGCGTAAAATGAATATCCTGCGCGTTTAAACAAACACGTATACAAAACAGGATTATGGTAAAAATATATTTTATGCGCAATGCTTTTTTTATGTATTATCGAATCAAACTCACATTTCCCTTTTTAGTATACGTCGCGCCGCCGATGCATCTCACTTTTGCAAAATAGGCATAGACAGTGGGTTCAAGCAATGTTACTTTGAATGTTCCATCCCAACCGATATTCTTATCTGCAGATTCAAAGATGATTTGTCCCCAGCGATCAAATACGGTTAAAATAACTTCTGTGATATTATCTCCGCGAACTCTAAACACATCGTTCTTCCCATCTCCATTATGGGAGAATGCATTGGGAACAAAGACTTCGGGCTCATCGCAAACTTCTATTTTGACAAATATTTCAATGCTATCTCGTCTCGTGCAGCCGTAGAAATCTTCTACCGTGACATAATATTTATGCGAATAAATGGCCTTCGCTATCGGCGAGGCGATGTTTCGATTGTTTAAAGTTGAATCGAAATCCCAAAGGAATGAAATCGCATTTTTAGAAATGGCATTGAGTTGAATGGTATCGCTATAGAAGAAGGTGTCTTTTGAGGCGGTGACTTTGAGATCGGCTAATTCATTTCTTGAAAATACCGTGATTGAATCGCTGTAGACGCACTCTCTGTCGGGCAGTATCGTTGCGCGCAATATATATTTCTGATCATTGGTTCTGAAGTATTTAACCAAGGTATCAAGGTTCTGAAGCCAATCTTTAGGCGTCCAATCGTATTGTGCATTTTTGATGAAATTCGCTCGAAGTTCAGTCAAATCGCCTATGCAGACATTGTTCTTTCCTCCAATTTTTAATGAGTTCGTATCGATTTTAATATCGATGGTATCTGCAGCCTTGCACCCTTTTTTTGAATCCGTGATGGCCACAACAAATCGCGTATTTTGTTTGATCAAAGCCCTCGGTGATGAAGTATTATTCCCAGAGACAATAAATTGGTTGGGGTTCCAATTATACGTCACTCCGGGGATATCAGTCACGCGCAATTGTATGGTATCGCCTCGACACCAAGAAGTATCTTGATTGATAAAATTGAGGTTTTCATTATTGATTATTCTAATCATGACAGAATCGTTGATATTGCAAAATTGTGTATCTGCAATATTGACTCGGAAATAAGTGTTTACCACTGCAGAAATGAGCGCTGCTGAGCTATTCACTCCGCTGACAATATTGGCTATTGGCGTCCAGCTATAAGTTGCTCCTACATAAAAGGGGGCTTGAATCAAAACAGTATCGTTGGGGCAGATAAAAGTATCTACGACAAAGTTGACATCCGTTGGTCGAATGCTGACAAATATAGAATCGCGCACTTTGCATCCAGAATTATCAGTAATGGTGAGTTGCACAAATTGAGATTGCTTTAGATTGAAAATCGGCTGGTGCGTTGTTCCTCCCGATAAAATGCCACTCGCAGGGCTCCATGCATATTTAAATTGCGCATCATAAAGCGTGTGCACTTTCAAGGTATCATTATCACATTTGGTGGTATCTGCTCTTAAGAACATGAAATTTTGAATCGGTGTGAATTCAAAGGTGTCGCGCGCAAAACACCCAGAGGTATCATTGACCAATAGATAGATTTGCTTCTTTTTATCGACGCGAATTTTTGGACTCGATGTATTGAATCCTGAGACAATTTCAGAGACTGGACTCCATACATACGACAAGTCAGGATCAGCGGGAGCGATGATTTGAAAGGTGTCTCCTAGGCAGATGAATGTATCCAATTTGACCAATTGAAAGGAATTTTCAAGGGTTGAAATTTTTATAGAATCTTTTGTTTTACAACCGAGATTGTCCGTGATTTGAACGACAAAATATTTAGTCGTATCAATACGTACTTTTAGCAAAGAGGAATTCGCGCCTGATATAATATGGGATAGAGGACTCCACTGAAGAACTAATTGTGGATTATTGGTAGAGCGAATGGTGGTCGTATCTCCTATACAGACAAAGGTATCGGCGAATATATCGAAGTCGTGTTCGATGGTATTTATTTTGATGGAATCTTTGAATAGACAGCCTGAATTATCGCGGATCTCAATATTGTAATAACCTGAATAATCAATAATCATCTTCACGATATTGTTGGTGCCGCCTGATACGATTTTTGAAATCGGCTTCCATTGATAGGTGAATTCTGGATTGGAAGTACAGGTGATGGTCACGGTATCGCCTTGGCAAGTGAGCGTATCACTGAGTATGCTGAATATTTGATCGATGGTTCTAATCTTGGCAGTATCGATGACTTTGC
>JADJOU010000021.1 GCA_016713645.1 Bacteroidota bacterium | reverse complement strand
TTGAAAATTCAGATCAAAACAATTTCACGATACGGGCATTATCTATCGCCCAAACAAGCCATATCTTTTGTGCATAATGGTCAAAGGCCTTGATTTTCATGAGATGGAGGATATTGTCGCAAACTTGTCCAAATTAATTTATCATTTTAAATAAAATGTATTCATCGAATACATCATTGCATACACAATATCCCGTCTCAAACAATACGCAGACAACCGCTCCATGAATACCAAGATAATCGATACACATGCTCATGCTTATGATGCTGATTTAAATTCAGTCTATGATGCATGGGTAGATAGGGCGAACAAAAATTCATGTCGAAAAAATATTGCTCCCCAATATCGACATTCCCTCTATTCAACAGATGTATGATCTTGTCGATAAAAATCCCCATCAATTTATTCCCATGATGGGTCTTCACCCGTGCTCCGTCAAAGGCGATTATATAGAGGTCTTGGACAAAATAAAGGCGAATTATACAGCAAAAAACATACATTTTGCGCAGTGGGCGAAATTGGTTTAGACTACCATTGGGATTTGGATTTTGTCGAAGAACAAAAGCATGCTTTTAACACACAAATTCAATGGGCAATTGATTTAAATATTCCTATTGCAGTTCATACTAGGAAATCATTGGATGAAGCCATTCACATCATCAAATCATATAAATCGACAAATTTGCGCGGTGTAATTCACTGTTTTGGGGGGTCCATTCAACAAGCAGAACAAATCATTCATTTGGGATTTTACTTGGGAATCGGTGGAGTGATTACCTATAAAAACGCAGGTCTAGCAGAAGTGATCAAACATATAGATATCAATCATCTCGTTTTAGAAACCGATTCTCCTTATTTAACGCCTGTGCCGCACAGGGGAAAGCAGAACGAACCATCTTATGTCAAACTCGTCGCTGAAAAAATTGCCGAAATCAAAGGCATCACCATAGAAGAAGTGGCTTCAATAACCACCGCCAATGCACAAAAATTATTCTCATTATCTATTAATTAGCTAAACTATTTCTTCAAAGAAAATTATTGGTATCATACTCAATGACTAAACTAACCCTTCAATTAAAAATTATGTCAAGATTCAAAATAATAATGCTATTGCTCATGGTATTATTTATGGGTAATATCCATGCAATTCCGAATTTTATCGATACCAATAATCATTTCAAAGAGATGAGAAAAGGGATTTCAAGTCGGTATTCATTTATAAATCCATTATTGGATTGTTATGAACTCGATCGATCGAATTTAAAGGATATGAGACGCATGCAGAGAATGATAGAAAATCAAATTGCAACTGCTATTTCAGCAAACAAAGCGACGAGTATTTCTGTCTATTATAGAGATTTAAAAAATGGCCATTGGATAGGTTATAAGGAAAATGAAAAATATTCTCCAGCCAGTCTCCTCAAATTACCTGCCCTGATTGCTGCGCTAAAACAAGCTGAAGATGACCCCAATTTCTTGAAATTAAATCTTTATGCTGAATCAGCAGACAATAACTACACACAAAATGTAGACGGAAAAGTGTTTCGTCTCGAAATTGGGAAAGCCTATACCATTGAACAATTGCTCGAATATATGATTGTCTATTCCGATAACCAATCTGCGGCTAATGATATTAGCAAGCATTCAAAGAGATATATTGAGCAATGTATTTAATGATTTGGGTATTGATATCCTCAGCAAAGATGTCAATACAAATATCCTCTCAGTTAGGGAATATGCCTCTTATTATAGAATTCTCTACAATTCAACCTTATCTCAGCAAAGAAATGTCAAACAAAGCACTAGAAATACTCTGCCGAAGCAAGTTTAAATTGGGGATAGTCGCTGGACTACCTGCTGGAATAGTCGTCGCGCACAAATTTGGTGAGCGGGGCTATAAAAATTCAAGTGAAAAACAATTCCACGATACGGGAATCATTTACAAACCCAATCAACCATTCGTGCTATGTGTCATGGTCAAAGGCGATAATTTCCAGACCATGGAAAAAGTCGTAGCCAACATCACCCATGCTATATATCATTTTAAATAAGCAATCTTGATTTTCATGCATGCTTGGTTAAAGGTGAAATCCACTTAATTGAACAAAGAATCCAAAATAGTACTTGGTCGTTTCTTTCAGATTAAAATCGAAAATCATCACTTAGTTAGCAAAATCAAAAAACGCCCGATATACGCGATAGTGGGCCATTTTAGAAAAATGACTAATTCCAAGTACGGCGCAGTATCAAGTTGAACACAACTTTCTTTGAAAAATATTTAAAATAAAACTTGTCCAGACAAAGTGCGGGAGAGTTGCACAGAGTTAAATCAGGAATATTTGCTTCAAAGATGTTAATAAAAAATCTTATGATAATACCTGCAGTCGCCCTCTTTAGGGCACAGACCTGAGATCGAGCCCGCAGTGACGACCCGATGATGTCGTTATCGCATTACTGACCCTGACGCATGAATTACATGGCGGCGAGTACCTTTACCGTCAGCAGAAAACGAATGTAACTCCGCCCCAAGAGCGGACAAAATATTTAATTTTTAAAAAGTCCCCAAGCACAAGTTCAAAATCCTAGGCACTTCATTAAAAACACCCTTACCACAACTTTGCAGCCTAAAGATTATTAAAATCCAGCTTTCAAAAAGCGCACATTCCCACTCATATCCTTTTTCGAAGTCAAAACAAAAGGTTCAAAAACCTCCAATTGTTCATACTGACTCGTTTCAAAATAGACCACTCCCCCACTTTTCAGATGACTTTGCGCAAATGACAAGGTCTTCTTGTAAAACAAAAAGGGATCCTCATCCTCCACAAATAGGGCCAAATCAGGCTCATAAGACTTCACACGACTTTGCATCTCATTCGCCCTCGCTCTCGGAATATAGGGCGGATTGCTCACGATGATATCATATTGCCCCAATTCATGCCACCTCGATTCATCCAAAAAATCAAACACGCTAAATTCAATAGCAGCTCCCAGCCTATCTGCATTGCGCTGGGCGACATCTATGGCCGCTGAACTGATGTCCACAGCCGTAATATGCGCGGAATCTAAATTCAAATACAAACTAATCGGAATACACCCACTTCCAGTTCCAATCTCCAAAATATGCAATCCCTGTTTCATACTGTGTTCCGTAATCACCCAATCCACCAATTCCTCTGTTCTGGCCTGGGAATCAGCGTATGCTCATTCACCTCAAATTCATATCGATAAAAATAGGCATTCCCGAGGATATATTGCAAGGGTTCCCCGCTATTAAAGCGCGCAATCTGACCGCGAATAATTTCCATATCTGCCTCGTCTAGCGAAAGACTGAGTTCATCAGCGGCATCTTTTTGATTCAGACGCTCCCGCACCAATTCCCTGAAAACGGCATGGGGATTGTCATATTCGGCATGTATGGTAGAAATTATTTCATTGAAATTCATACAAATAAAATTAGTCAGCAATCGGTCAATACTAGCACCGCGGAATAAAGAAATAAGATTATTTTTGCAAATTAAAATAAAATGAATGGGATTCATTCAATTGATTCAATATGTCTAAAACAGCTACACTCAAACTTTCTGGCCTAGAACCGCTAGTTGCCACTGCAGATACCAATTTCATCAATATTGGCGAGCGAACCAATGTAACGGGTTCAGCCAAATTCTTGAAATTGATCAAAGAAGATAGATATGAGGAGGCCCTATCCGTTGCAAGAGAGCAGGTAGAAGGCGGCGCGCAAGTCCTCGACATCAATATGGATGAAGGGATGCTCGATGGCAAGGCTGCCATGGTCAAATACTTAAACTTACTCGCTGCTGAACCAGATATCGCTCGAATTCCCTTCATGATAGATAGTTCTAAATGGGAAATCATCGAAGCAGGATTGAAATGCCTTCAAGGAAAGGGGATTGTCAATTCCATCTCCCTTAAAAATGGAGAAGCTGAATTCATCTATCAGGCGAGCCAAATAAAAAAATACGGTGCCGCTACAGTCGTGATGGCATTTGACGAAAGCGGACAAGCTGATACCTACCAAAAGCGCATCGATATGTGCAAGCGGTCTTACGACATCCTAGTCAACGTCGTACATTTCCCTAAAGAGGACATCATCTTCGATCCCAATATATTCCCCGTTGCAACAGGGATTGACGAGCATAATAATTACGCCGTTGATTTCTTTGCTGCGACAAAATGGATCCGTGAAAATCTTCCCGGAGCCCATGTCAGCGGAGGCGTGAGCAATGTGTCATTTTCATTTAGAGGAAATAACCACGTCAGAGAAGCCATGCACTCTGCCTTCTTATATCACGCCATCAAAGCGGGTATGGACATGGGAATCGTCAATCCAACCATGCTCGAAGTATACGATGATATCGACAAAACGCTTTTAGAACATGTAGAAGATGTATTGCTCAATCGAAGACCAGATGCGACGGATCGCTTATCTGAATTGGCAGAATCACTCAAAGGCGTTAAAAAAGACAATACCAAAGAAGAAGAAGAATGGAGAAAAGACTCTGTTGAAGAGCGCTTAAAACATGCATTGGTCAAAGGAATAACAGAGTTCATCGATGAAGATACAGAAGAGGCCAGAATCAAATATGGCATTCCATTGCACGTCATTGAAGGTCCCCTTATGGCTGGAATGAATGTCGTGGGTGATTTATTTGGAAGCGGAAAAATGTTCTTGCCACAAGTGGTCAAGAGTGCAAGGGTGATGAAAAAAGCGGTTGCATACCTCGAGCCATATCTAAAGAGCCCCTCCCTTCCTCCCCAAGGGGGAGGTGAAGCGGAATAACAAATCCTATAAATGAAGAAGATATTGATTCTTCTGAATTAAATAAGAGATATGGATATGAAACTGCAGATAAAGCCTATTATGAAGAACTGAGAATTAGAGCGGACAAACAAAAAAACAATCCAACTGAAGCCGAAAAGGCTTTATGGCAATTGCTCAAGGGGAAAAAATTAGCTGGATATAAATTCAGAAGGCAACATATAATTGGAGCATACATCGTCGATTTTATTTGCTTGGATTATAGAATTATTATTGAATTAGATGGAGGCATACATAGGGTTCCCGAAAATGCTGAGCAAGATGCAATAAGAACACAATGGTTAGAAAAAATGGGATTCAAAGTAATTCGCTTTGAAAATGAACAAATACTATTGGATACTGATTCTGCTCTATTGAGCATCATAGAAAATATTGACGCGCAAAAATATGCGCCAGCCAAACTTGCGCCAGCCACCTCCCCTTCGGGGAGGACGGGAGGCCGGCGCTGCTGGTCGCATCCTCATGGCAACAGTAAAAGGAGATGTGCATGATATTGGAAAAAATATCGTAGGAGTCGTTCTTCAATGCAATAATTACGAAGTCATCGATATCGGCGTCATGGTGCCGAAAGAGCGCATCCTCGATGAAGCAATTAAACACAAAGTGGATATCATCGGTCTTGAGTGGATTGATTACGCCTTCGCTAGATGAAATGGTCGATGTCGCAAAGGAAATGCAAAAGCGCGGCATGAATATTCCATTGCTCATCGGTGGTGCAACCACTTCAGAAATTCACACTGCAGTTAAAATAGATCCGCAATACGCTTCATGCGTATCTTATGTACTAGATGCATCTAATCTGTGCCGATTGCCTCTCTCCTATTGGGCGAGCAACAAGAGGCTACGCAAAAGAGCATCAAGCAGAAATACGAAGAATTGCGCACTGAATATGCCAATAGAAAACCGACCGTCAATTATATCCCTTTTGCAAAAGCACAGGAGCGCAAATTGCAATTGGATTGGGCAAATTTTCTATTAAAGCGCCAGAAAAATTGGGCGTACAAGTATTCAAAGATTACCCATTGACGGAAATTCGCGAGTATATCGATTGGTCGCCTTTCTTCAATACGTGGAATTGAAAGGCACTTATCCAAAAATTTTCGAAAACGAGCGCTATGGCAGCGAAGCAAAGAAAATATACAACGATGCCAATGCATTATTAGATAGAGTCATCAAAGACAATATCATCAAGGCACACGCGATCATCGGTCTTTTCCCTGCAAATGCGGTAAATGAAGATGTAGAAGTATTTGCTGATGAGCATAGAAGCAGCAAAATTTCTACATTCCATTTCATGCGTCAACAAACGCAGAAGCAACAAAACACCCCGAACTTATGTCTGGCAGATTATATCGCCCCGAAAGAAAGTGGCGCTAAAGACTATATCGGAACCTTTGCAGTCACGACAGGAATCGGCATCGAACACTATATCGAAGAATTCAAAAAAGACAATGACGACTACAATGACATCATGATCAAAGCCGTGACAGATCGCTTGGCAGAAGCATTTGCCGAGCTCATGCACGCCAAAGTCAGAAAGGAATTGTGGGGATTCTGCAAAGATGAAACCTTGAACAATGAGGATTTAATCTTAGAGAAATACCAGGGAATTCGTCCAGCACCGGGATATGCGGCTTGTCCAGAACATACGGAAAAAAGAATCATTTGGGATTTAATGAAAGTGGAGGAAACAATAGGCATTAGCTTGACAGAGAGCTATGCGATGTTCCCCGCAGCATCTGTTTCTGGTTATTACTTTGCCAATCCAGAATCAAAATACATCGGTGTTGGTAAAGTATCTAAAGATCAAGTTGCAGACCTCGCTGCGCGCAAAAACATGCCCGTTGATGTTTTGGAAAAATGGTTGGCGGTAAATTTAAATTACGATATCTAATCATTGATAAAACACAAGGCAATAATATTCCTTGAATTGCGTTTATATAAGAGTTGTTGAAATAAGAATTGAATGGTATTTAAAATATCGAAAATCTTTGAAGTTATTTGGCAAGTTTAAATAAAAAAGAAAAATATTCAAAGAATAGAAAGCATCATTAATTAACGTCTGATGAGCGAAATGTGGGCCTTTTATAAAAATGAAAAAAGATCAAGGTGAGGATTTGAGCGTTAGCAGGCATTTAGCGATTTAACATTTGCCTTGACAAACCATAGATATGGGAAATTGTCGGTCGCAGCAAATGCCTTTAATCGCGCTTGGAGAAATTCGAACCGTAGATCTTTTCATTTTTATAAACAGCCCTTGAATTTTTTGCTTACTTTTTTTTTCAAGAAAAAAAGTGAGTCGCCGAAGGCTAAATATTTTAAACAATCAAATAGTAACTCTATAAATCATAATTTCTTTTAACAAAACGACATTAGTTTATACTTCATGAATTTAATCAGACTATTACTATTCTTCTCCATATTGACCTTGCTCTTTCTGTCTTGCGAGAAGGAATCATTCACCAATAATCCCAATGAGGTTCTACAATTTTCTGCCGACACCCTTACGATAGATTCTGTCTTTACCAGCGTCGGGTCAACGTTTAAACGATTGAAAATATACAACCGCCATAGTGAAAGCGTATTAATTTCCGATATTCGATTTGCCAATGAAGCGCAGACGAGTTTTAAAATCAATGTCGATGGCATCAGTGGCAAAAACTTTTCCAATATTGCCATTCCAGCACAAGACAGCCTCTATGTTTTTATAGAAGTGACGGTTGATCCAACCAATATCAACAATCCATTCATCTTTCAAGAGCCCGTAATCTTTACTACCAATGGCGTAAAACAATTTGTCGTCTTGCGCGCATGGGCACAAAATGCATATTTCCATTTTGGGGAAATTTTGCTTAGCAATACGATTTGGGCCACAGACAAACCCCATGTTGTCGTGGACAGAACGGATTCTGCCAATAATTTTTTCCTGGTTTGATCATTCCCAATGGCGTTACACTCACGATTCCCGCTGGCGCGCGCGTGCATTTCACCACCAATGCCGGTATCCTCTGCGCTGGAACGCTTAAAGTAAAAGGCACCTTGCAAGATTCCGTTTTGTTCAGAGGTATTCGACTGACCAAAGAATATCAACACGCAGCAGGACAATGGCTGGGCTTATTGTTTTTGCGCAATTCAAAAAACAATGAATTGCTATTCACCACAGTGGATGAGAGTATATTCGGCTTGTGGATGGGCTTTCAACCAGATACTAAGTTTGGAGATGCGACAGACGGCACGAGAAGTGAAATTGTCATCAAGAATTCAGTCATCAAAAACTCCTATTATTGGGCCATTCGCAGTTTCAACAATACCATTTATGCCGAGAATTCCCTCTTCTTCACCTGCACGGAAAACCTTTGTCAGCTCGCTTTAGGGGGCGATTACGAATTCAATCACTGCACATTTTACAATGGCTATTCTAAATTGAATAAGAGTCTACTCGCGCTTTCAAATCAATTGATCGATCCAAATACCAATGCATTATACAAGCAACACTTAACCAAAGCAAATTTCACCAATTGCGTCTGGAGCAGCGAATACAAAGAGACCATTCAAGTGCAGATGTCCGGGACCGTGGATTCGAATTACAATTTCACCAACTGCCTTTATCGCAGTGATTCATCATTCACGACCAATCGATTTGTGAATTGCATCATCAATAACAAACCACAATTTGTAAGTGTTTCCAGCGACAGAGAAGATTTTCAATTGAAGTCCACTTCGCCTTGCAAAGATGCCGGCCTGCGCATCAATACCATCCTCACAGATATCAAGGGCAATCAAAGACTCGACCCTAAAGTAGATATCGGCGCTTACGAAGCCCCATAATCTATGAAACGAGTGAGATATCTCAGTATAACAAAAGATACCACAACTAACGCACTACTCCCAAACCCCATCCCTACACTGTGTGCTATCGTGTGGACACATTTTGTTGACCACATGTAAGAAAAATAAAGATTTTGTTTTGTACGTTATAAAAGCTAGTGGTGTGCGAAGTGATTACTTCGGGATCGTCTTTGCGGGCTTGACCCGCAATCTCTCCGCCCACAGAGCGGAGCAGATCTTGAATTATTTTCGTGTCGCCCTCTTTAGGGGCTCAGATTGCGGGTCAAGCCCGCAAAAGACGCAAAGCGGGCTATCGCTGACGCATGTTAAGCATCCAAAACTTATCTCTTAAAGGATAATTTTAATTTAGGTTTAACAATAATTGAAATATTTGTGTCCACATGATGGTATACTGTGTGGGGACCAAACCCCAGACACCAAACCCCAGAAACCAAACCCCAGAAACCAAAGACCAAATTCCATTTTTTAATGTATTTTTGTCTACTTGGCGACACATCTCATCATATTCAGTATCATCCTCTTCCTCATACTGCATACCTATGTCTTCTACCCAATTATTCTGAGATTGATCGCTCGATTTAAAAAGCCCGATTACGCTGAATATACGAGAGAAGAAGCGCTTCCCTTTGTCACGGTGATTCTTTCAGTGCACAATGAAGAAAAAATCATAGAAGAAAAAATCCATTCCACTTTTAATACCGATTATCCAATAGATAAATTGCGCATGATTGTCGGAGCGGATGATTGCGCAGATCAAACCTTACCGATACTTGAAAAACTGCAGCAGCAATATCCCCAATTGATTCTCCAAAAATACCATCGCATCGGCAAGGGAAATGTGTTCAATCACATCATGGCGCATTTGAATCCCCGAAAAGAGGAAATCATCGTCTGCACGGATGCCAATGTCTTCTTCAAAGAAGATACCCTCTTTCATTTGATAAAAAAGATGAAAACCCCTGAAATTGGGCTGATTGGCGCTTGGGTGGTCAATGAAAACACGCGCAGTGAAATGGCGCAGCAGGAGCAAATCTATATTCAATCAGAGAATAAAATCAAATACAACGAAGGCAAACTGGCGGGCAATATGATAGGCGCATTCGGCGCGTGCTATGCGATGAAAGCTGAATTATACAGCGAAATTCCCCCGAATTTCATCACCGATGATTTCTTTCTTTCACTCAAAGTATTAGAGCGCGGATACCAATGCATATTAGAAATCGATGCCCTTTGCTTTGAAAGGGTCACTCCGAGCTTATGGTCTGAGTTTAAGCGAAAAAAGCGCTATGCCGCGGGCAATTTTCAGAATTTTTTATTCAATTATTTAAAAGGAATCAAAACCAATGTCTGGAAACCAACCGAGAGAATTTAACCTCAACACCATAGAAGAAGCGCTTGAAGATATACGCCAAGGCAAACTCATCATCGTCGTCGATGATGAAGACCGCGAAAATGAAGGCGATTTCGTCACTGCCGCTCGCAATGTCACGCCTGAAATCATCAATTTCATGGCGACACATGGAAGGGGCTTGATTTGTGCGCCATTGAGCGAAAAGCGCTGCGAACAATTAGACCTCAATTTAATGGTGGGCGATAATACCGTTTTGCATCAAACCCAATTTACGGTTTCTGTCGACCTCATTGGACAAGGCTGCACGACGGGAATTTCCGCACAAGACCGAGCCAAAACAGTTCAAGCACTCATCAACCCGAAGACGACCCCCAATGAATTGGGTCGACCAGGACATATATTCCCCCTCAAAGCCCGCGATGGCGGTGTATTGAGAAGAGCGGGACATACAGAGGCGACCATTGATTTAGCGCGACTCGCTGGATTCGAACCAGCAGGTGTCCTCGTGGAGATTCTCAACGAAGATGGCTCTATGGCACGATTGCCGCAATTGATGGAAATCTCCAAAAAACTCAATATTAAGATCATCTCCATCGCAGATTTAATCGAGTATCGCGTCAACCACGATAGTTTGATTAGACGAGAAGTCGAAGTGGATATGCCGACTAAATACGGGAATTTCAGATTGATTGCCTTTACCCAAATCACATCAAAAGACGTCCATTTAGCCATTATCAAAGGTGATTGGAAGGAAGATGAGGCGGTGCCAGTTCGCGTGCATTCTAGCTGCGCTACAGGCGATATTTTACATTCACTCAGATGTGACTGCGGCGATCAATTGCAAAAGGCGCTTGAATACATCGAAAAGAACGGTCAGGGCATCGTATTATATATGCAACAAGAAGGCCGCGGGATCGGTTTGTTGAATAAATTAAAAGCATACAAACTCCAAGAAATGGGCCGCGATACGGTCGAAGCCAATTTGGAATTGGGCTTTCAAATGGACCAGAGAGATTATGGCATCGGCGCGCAGATTTTGAGAAACTTGGGTATCAGCAAGATGAAACTCATGACCAATAATCCCAAGAAGCGCGTTGGATTGATTGGCTATGGCCTCGAAGTAGTGGAAAATATTCCCATCGAGATCGTCCCCAATCCGCACAATGAAAAATATTTAATGACGAAGAGAGATAAATTAGGGCATAATATTTTGAAGTGATTTTTTGCTATTCGAAAGCTTATAGTAATATTTGAAGGTATGAAAAGACGAGATTATATAACAGATGTAAATGAGGTAGCTCAAAGAATAACGAAACAACAAAGACGAAATTCAACCAAAATTACATAGATTATGAAAACAAAATATTTGGTAAAGTTCTTGAACAATTCGGCACATATGGACGCTGACCTTGAACTTATTGACATTATCCAAAAGGCGATGGACAACAACAGACTAAATAGTCCAAACTCGATACACATATTTGATTATGTCGACCCACAAAACATAAAAAATTGACTTCAAGAACAAATAGTGACCATAGCAGGAAAATTGCCGCAAACCATTTAAAGACTTCAATGAGAGCCGCATTTATTAAAAGTCTTTATGAATCTACGACTATATATTTTCAAGACATTCTTAAGCAGCGACAAAAAAAGGCTTTAGATGTTGATCGACTTATCGGAGAACATTCAATAAATATTTCAGTAAGGACTTAGTTAAATATGGTAGCTATGAAAAAATAATTGAAAAAATATCTTCAAGCATCTTTAGACAATTAGAAAATGAGAAAAGCACCAAATCACTAATTGAAAAAATGGACAAGAAGTTAGGGTTAAGTATTAAAGTAGAAATAATTCATGCAGCTTTACCTTATCTCGAAATTAGACACCTTTTAGTTCACGGACAAGGCAAGGCTGACAAGGAGTTTTGCGAAAATTTTCCACTCTTTTTAGCAGAAGAAGGAAAGTTAATAAACCTTAAATATAGTTTAATAAACAATGCTCGAGAGGCAATTATTACTTTGGTAAAAGAGTTTGACAAAAAAATAACAGCAAATGGACTTATTGACAGATCAGAACTTCAACCATAGAAAAATGAAAATAATCCATCACCTATTTGACCACATTTGGAATCCAAGTAGATTCAGATTTTAGTAACATTTACTTTTCCTATTTCTCATAACTAAGAACGAAATTATTCCAATTTTTTCTACTAAAATTATTTGAAAGCAATGTAAAAATTCTAGCCAACCCACAGGCAGTTACATGAAGACACGCATCTAGGCTTTAAAATTTTTCAATTCAATCTAGTTTCTACTTAGCTCTCTAAAATATGCTCTTTAAAACCCAATGCAATCTTTATGTCTTTGACTACGAATTTTTTAAACCAAGCTGAACTTGCCTTTTTTTAGTTAGTTTTGTATATGAAAATTTCTTGAAATATTGGAAATAAATGTTCTTAATCAAGTTTTATACAGTCATCGTTATGATTACCTTTGGTCATACAATAATTAGATGAGGAATTAAAAAACATATAATTACAAAAGTATTGATTATTAATTTTATTTAAGAAAAATGATAAATTACAACGAACTAGAGAAGGAAGAAAAGACAATAGATGATTTTTTTGTTTCTGCCTATTTATATAACTTAAAAAGAGCTAATCCAATGCATGTAAAAACATCTTGCAACAATTATTATCAATGCATGAATATCCTTTCTCAATTTGGTGTATTAATTTGTAATTATAGGTATAAAATAGAAATTTACAAACAAATAGTTGAAGATTACAACCGAGCTCTGACTATATATTACGCAATTGACAAAACTGGTTTAGTTATTGGCCATATCTTTGGGCCAACTTCAGAAAAAATGTTAAGTAAGGGTACATACTCAGAAGCCTATTATTTTGGAGACAACATGAATAAACTTACAAATACATATGATTGTGTTGATATAATGAATTCAAATGAAACAAATGAATTGGCTTCTATAAATTTGGAAAATTTCAGAGAAACCTACTTACCATTAAACCCAAGAGATTTCTTATACGCGGGCAACTGGAATCATTATGAAAGTTCCAACGAATATGATTATGATTACTATGGTCCTATAATATGGAGAAGCAATAAAAGAAGTTTTTATTTGCCCTTCTTAGAATTAATTCGCAATAAACTGAATCTTTCCATTGTTAATATAAAAGTGAAACCAAAATTTGAAATTGATTGTATAAGTTTCACAGCAATCTATTACTATAAAACTAGACGTTCTGATAATTCAAAGACTTGGATAGGGAAAATCAACTACGACAAGTTTGAAATAATAGAAATTTTTTTAATTAATGAAACCTCTGAATATAACGGATAAATAAACAAATCCAATGCTCCAATGCTCCTCCACGTCTGTAGCCCAGCCTTTCAGCCTAGGGACGAGGAGAATGAATGACTACTTGCACAACTAAATTCCAAGCAAAATGCTGTCCTCGCTCGACCGCATGTATTCATATCTCTATTTGTTTTTAATTTGTATGAATTAATTCGCGATGCAGTTTCATTTTGTTCTTAAATTAACGATACATTATAAGTAGGTTTTTAAAAACACGCATGCGCAATGGCTAATATTACATCTATTTTTAAAAGTAAAAATCATTTAATAAATGAAATTGGACATCACAAATTGTGATCTCCAATTTGTTAAAAACTTATTTATATGGAAAAACGAAGTAATTTTAATATACTAGAAGAACAAAAAATCACAAGTAGCAATATAATAAAACAGGAAGCCGTAAATCAATCTAGTCAATCCAATAATCATGCAAATCGTGTACAGACAATCATGAATGACTTCTTTCACAACTAAATTCAAAGTAAATCGCTGTCCTCGAACGACCGCATTTGAAATGCGGTTGCATACATTTAACAAACATCGAATAGTTTACAGAGAGTATTAAAATAAAACTCTTAATTGATAGAATCAAAATCATTATTAATTTCCAATATGTCTGCAAGAAATAATGGGTCTAAAGAAGCCTCTTTAATTTGAGCCATTTTTTGTACTTTACTTTCTACTTTGTCGTCAATAGTAATAGTTACTTGCTTCCTATTCTCAAAATTAGGAGGTAGAATCACAATTACTTGGTTGTTATGAACGGAACAAATTTTTCGGTAAGTCATTTTTCTGAAATTATTCTAACAAATATACAATCATATTGTCAAATAACAAATAACCTATTCTAATCATTTATCTAAGACAACAACCATAGTAGCACCTGATTGCCATCAGGTGCCACTGAATGCCATCAGGAGAAGCAGATCGTGACAAAGGGCACGCCATAAAACAATTTAATCCAAGCGCAAAAAGAACGACACACCAATTAAAATAAATTAAATTTGTAATTACTATTTTAAAAGAAATTGAAACGCAGATTCCAACTCTCCACTTACCTATTCCTCATCGTCATAAGCGGTCTATTATTTATCCCGTTTATAGGCACTGTGCATTTGTTTGACTGGGAGGAAATCACCTATGCAGAGGTGGCGCGAGAGATGCTCTTGTCGGGCAATTGGTTAAAACTGCAATTGAACTTCCAACCTTTTTATGAAAAGCCTCCGCTGTTTGTATGGATGGAAGCGCTGAGTATGACGTATTTTGGCATCAATGATTTCGCTGCGAGATTGCCCAATGCCATCTGTGGAATCGCCACGGTATGGGTGATTTATAGATTGGGGAAGCGCTTGTACAATCCCTATTTCGGACTGACATGGGCATTGGTATTTGTCGGTTCTTTCTTCCCACAATTCTTCTTCAAAACTGCTGTCATCGATCCATGGTTTAATCTATTTGTCTTCATCGGCATTTATCACTTATCGCGCATCATCGCCGTCAATCAAGAGCCAGGAGAATTATATAGGAAGAGCGATACCACCAAATGGCTTTTTTATTCCGCTTTTTTTACCGCATTGGCAGTGCTCACAAAGGGACCAATTGGCCTAATCATCGTATTCTTCACTTTGATGATGACCTTTGTTTTGTCCTTTGCACGCAATGGGGTTGGTTATATCAACTTGGTCAAATGGTTGTTTTTTGTTTTGATGATCAACGGGATTTGGATGGCCTATCTCGCCTATTACCATGGCACAGAATACCTCCAAGAATTTGTCTATTATCAAATTCGCTACCTCAGTACAGAGGCCGCAGTTGAAGCTGACCCTTGGTATTTCCATTTCATGATGTTATTCATCGGCTGCTATCCCGCTTCTGCTTTCGTTTTTCAGGGGTTTAAACTACAATCATACGAGCCCATTTATCAAAGTGTCATGCGCAGAATGATGGTCGCTTGCCTCATCGTGATTGTCATTATATTCACCATACTCAAATCAAAAGTCATCAATTATACTTCCGTTGCTTATTTCCCCATCACCTATTTGGCGACCTATAATATTCATCGTATTTTCAAAGGAGAAATAAATGGACTTGGCTCGAATACCTCGTATTGATTAGCATTGGCGTCTTTTGGAGTATTGTCCTCATCGGAATTCCCTTCTCTGGCGCGCATATCGACATCATTCAACCCTTCATCCGCGAACCGAATATCATCGAATTATTGAAAATCAAAGTTCAATGGCAAGACTGGGAAATGGTATTTGGCATCGCCTTCGCCTTCTTCTTCTTGGTGAGTTTAGTCTTATTCTTTTTAAAGAAAAACATCGCTGCTGTATTGATTTTATTCCTCTCCAGCGGCTATATCATTCAGATACTCTCCATCTATTTTGTTCCAAAATTCGAGAAATATTGGCAGGGCTCCATGATTGAATTCTATCAAACGAATAAGAATCCCGAAGCGAATTTTGCGCCGCTAAACCACAAATCATGTGCACACCTCTTCTATGGTCGCACCACGAAAACACAAATAGAAACAATAGATACTTTACCAAATACCACTGGCAGAGAGTTTTATTATACCAGTCCAAAATACAGTCAGGATAGCATTCCCGCGAATTACCACTTGACTAAATTGTATGAAAAAGATGGGTATGTCTTCTGGACGAAGTAAGCCCCCTAACCCCCGAAGGGGGAATTCCATTCAGTGGAATTTTAATTTTCAAATCGCCTTTTCTTGAAATAAATAAACACTTTCAATTCTAAATCGGAGTTTGGTGTCTGGTGTTTGGTGTCTGGAAAATCAGTGGAATTTTAATTTTCAAATCGCCTTTTCTTGAAATAAATAAACACTTTTCAATCCTAAATCGGAGTCTGGTTTCTGGTGTCTGGTGTTTGGGAAATCAGTGGAATTTTTAGTTTCAAATCGTCTATTCTTGAACTAAACCAACATTTGTCAACCCATAATTAGAGTTTGATTTCTGTTATTTGGAGTTTAGTCCTTACAATGTTTACCGCGTCCCAACTTTAGTGCGGTGGGATTAAAAATAATTCGTCTAACGTGTTAATTTTATTAGAATCATAGCCCTGAAAGGGCGACATACAAAAGTGAGGCGGCATCGCCCCTCACTATTTACAAATCAAAAATCGCAATTCATCAATCCAAAATCACTTAATTCCACCGTATCAATCGTACATCGTACATCGTAAATCGCAACTTACGCGTTATCGATCGCTTCCGCTTCCTTCTTCACCACTTTAATAGTGACTTTGCTATTCTCCTTATCCAAACCGATGACGATGTGATCGCCCTCTTTGGCATTTTGTTGTAAAATTTCTTCTGCGAGTGGATCTTCCAAATACTTCTGAATCGCTCGCTGCAATGGTCGCGCGCCATATTGCGGATCATATCCCTTCTCTGAAATTAAATCTTTGGCGTCTTGACTGATTTCAATCGTAAATCCTAAATCCGCCAATCGCTTGTAAAGGCCTTTCAATAGGATTTCAATGATCTCATTGATATTGCCCTTATCCAGTGAATTAAAGACGATGATATCATCAATTCTATTCAAAAACTCTGGTGCAAATGTCTTCTTCAACGCTTTATTCAATACACTCTTCGAATACTCCTCGGCATCCTCCAATTTAGACTTCGTCGCAAATCCAACGCCTTGGCCATAATCCTTCAAATCTCGCACACCGATATTCGATGTCATGATGATTAAGGTATTTTTGAAATCCACTTTTCGTCCCAAACCATCCGTCAATATTCCATCATCAAATACTTGCAACAAAATATTGTAAATATCTGGATGCGCTTTTTCTACTTCATCCAATAAAATCACTGAATAAGGTTTTCTTCTAACCTTCTCCGTCAATTGTCCGCCCTCTTCGTAACCCACATATCCCGGAGGCGCTCCAACTAATCTCGACAATGAAAACTTCTCCATATACTCTGTCATATCGATGCGTATCAAGGCATCTTCTGAATCAAATAAATTTCGAGCAATCGTCTTCGCCAACTCTGTCTTTCCGACTCCTGTTGGTCCCAAAAATATAAAGGTTCCAATCGGCTTCGATGGATCTTTTAATCCCACTCGATTTCTTTGAATCGCTTTGGTGATCTTGTCTATGGCTTCTTTTTGACCGACAACAGACTTACTCAAATCCTCCGCCATATTGCGCAAGCGGTTTCCTTCGTTCTGTGCAATTTTTGAAACAGGTATTCCTGTCATCATACCTACTACCTCAGCGATATCTTCCTCTGCAACGGGGAAGCGCTTGGTCTTCACATCATTTTCCCATTGCAATTTGGCGTTCTCCAAATCCGTGATGAGGTTCTTTTCCTTATCGCGCAATCTAGCAGCCTCTTCATAGCGCTGGCTTTTCACCACCGCATTCTTCTCTTCTTTAATCGCCTCTATCTTCAATTCCAATTCTGTAATTTCAATCGGCACATGAATATTTTTCAAATGCACCCTAGCGCCCACTTCATCCATCACATCAATCGCTTTATCTGGCAAGAAGCGATCGGTGATATATCGATTGGAAAGCTTAACACAAGCGACTACCGCCTCGTGGCTATAATCGACATTGTGGTAGTCTTCATATTTATTCTTGAGTTTTGAAATGATTTCAATTGTATCTTCTACTGATGGTGGATCGATGACAACCTTTTGAAACCTTCTCGCCAAAGCGCCATCTTTCTCAATATATTGTCGATACTCGTCTAGAGTGGAAGCACCAATCGCTTGTAACTCTCCTCTCGCCAACGCTGGTTTCAACATATTCGATGCATCTAGAGAACCTGTAGCACCGCCTGCTCCAACAATCGTATGAATCTCATCGATGAATAAAATTACATCGCGGTTCTTTTCCAATTCCAACATAATCGCTTTAATGCGCTCTTCAAATTGGCCTCTATACTTAGTTCCAGCAACAAGTGCCGCCAAGTCCAACATGATAACGCGCTTGTCAAACAAGACACGCGAAACTTTTTTCTGAATAATTCTCAGCGCCAAACCTTCTACAATAGCCGTTTTACCGACACCTGGTTCGCCAATCAAAATCGGATTGTTCTTTTTTCTTCTACTCAAAATTTGTGAAACCCTTTCAATTTCCATATCTCTTCCCACGATAGGATCGAGGTTGCCCTCTTCTGCCAACTTGGTCACATCTCTTCCAAAATTATCTAGAACAGGTGTTTTCGATTTCGTCGTAGACTTTGATTTTTGTGGGGGATTATTGCCCATGCCACCTCCTTGAAATGATTTATCCTCATCAAAATCATCGTTTGAATATTCACTGCGGACTTGCTTATCCGCCAATTCATACTGCTTGTGATAATGTTCGTAATCCATATCGTAATCTTGTATTAATTGAGTAATGATATTGTCTTTGTTCTTTAAAATGGCTAAGACCAAATGCTCTGTATCTACGGTATCCATTTTAAACATCTTGGCCTCCAATACAGCCAATTTCATGATTTTCTCTGTCTGCTTGGTGAAATTGATTTGATGAATATCGAGCTTTGTTTTCAATGCCTTATCTCTCGTATAATCTTCAATTCTCTTGCGCAAATCTTGCAAATCAATGCCTGAATTCGTTAAAATTTTTGCGGCCAATTCATCGCTATTGCGAATAATGCCCAACATTAAATGCTCTAGACCGATATAGTCGTGGTTTAATCTAATCGCTTCTTCGCGACTCAGTTTAAATATTTCTTTCACTTTTGCTGACAACTTGGATTCCATCGTAATTATATATTGAATGCAATTTAGAAAGATAATTTCACTTCATCAAAAAATATTTTTTTCACTAAAATTGAACTTATTTTCAATACTCGATTCACCAATAAAACGCAATGGTTACAAGGGTTTTAAACAGAATTTTGTGAACAAATAAAATTTGTTAAAAGCCTTTTAATGGCGATCAAAAAAATTGTGTAAATGCCGAAATAATTCTTTAAAATGCGCTGCGATATTGCCCTAATTTCATCATGGCAAATCTTTAAAAATTTCAAAGAATCGCTCGTCGGGACATTCTCTTCGAACTTGAAAGACGGGTTCTTGTCGATCTATATTTCTAAAGAGATATGCAGCAGCAATTCCAACCATAGCGCCGCTCAAATGTCCTTCCCAAGAAACCCCCATTTGAATGGGCAAAATTCCCGCAAGCAATCCACCATTGAATATCACCACAGCAATCGCAATGATGAGTGAATAAAAATCCTTTCTGATAAAACCACTCGCGATGAGAAAAAATGCGATGGCATAGATCAATCCACTTGCACCGATATGACAAGAATCCCCTCTAGCAATGAACCAAACCAAGATATCCGTCAAAAGATAGCCCATCCAAAACACCCATCTTGCAACGCGCGGATAGGTCTGAAATAAAATAAAACTGACAAAACTAAATGAGAGGATATTGGAAAAGAGATGCTCCCAACTGCCGTGAATCAGCGGCATGGCAAGAATACCTGTCAAATAATACAAATTGCGCGGTATCAAACAAAATGGCGTCAAATCTAGCTGCGTGGCAAAAACCAATACGTGTATCATCATGATGATGAGCACAAAATTGACTGTGTATTGAATCGAAAATGAATGCTTTGCCATTGTGACGTTTATATAAATAAACTGATGATTAATATTTCACAAAGACATTCTTTGCCTCTGTGAAAAATCGCATCGCTTCAAAACCACCTTCTCTTCCGACACCACTGCTCTTGACACCGCCAAATGGCGTGCGCAAATCGCGCACCATCCATGTATTGATCCAGACCAATCCACTCTCTATTTGCTCTGCAATTCGATGCGCTTTTTGTATATTTTGTGTCCATAAACTGCAAGCCAATCCATACTTCGTGCTATTCGCCATAGCGATTACTTCCTCCTCTGTGTCAAAAGGGGTAAGGGTTACCACAGGTCCGAATATCTCTTCTTGATTCGTCGAACACATATGAGATAGTCCGTCGATAATTGTAGGCTCAATAAAATAGCCCTCCTTGCATCTTCCATCCATCATCTTGCGCTTGCCACCTAATACAATATTTCCACCTTCTTGAACAGCAGTATCGATGCATGCCAAGACTTTATTCATATGCGTTTCTGAGACCATGGCACCCAAATTCACATCTGACAAAGGATCGCCAATGGTCAATAATTTTGCGCGCTCGACCAATTGATTTTTAAATTGATCGTAGATACTTCGCTCAATAAATATTCTCGAACCACAGAGACAAATTTGACCTTGATTAGAAAACGAAGAGCGTATCGTCGTCGTCAATGCCTCTTCCATATCGCAATCTGCAAAGATGATATTGGGATTCTTGCCACCTAATTCTAAGGATACTTTTTAAATTGCTCTGCGGCGATTTTATTGATGTGTCTACCAGTCTGTGTTCCACCCGGTAAATGCAATGGCCTTCACTTCGGGATGCGCCACAATGGGATTTCCAGCTGAAGCTCCCAATCCATGTATCACATTGAGGACGCCATCTGGCAAGCCTGCCTCTTTGCACATTTCACAAAATAAAAATGCCGTATAAGGGGTAATCTCAGATGGCTTAGCAACGACTGTATTGCCTGCAGCCAATGCCGGGGCTATTTTCCACGTGAATAAATAGAGAGGTAAATTCCATGGCGATATACAACCCACGACACCTAATGGTTGACGCAGCGTATAATTCAAACCCATATTCGGCATGACATAGGACTCACCCGCAAAATTCCACTGTGCCGATGCAAAAAAACGAAGATTGGAAATCGCCCTCGGGATATCCACGGTGCGCGCTTGATTTAAAGTCTTGCCATTGTCTGTCGTCTCTGCTTCTACAAACTTCTCCAAGTTCTTTTCAATCAAATCGGCAATCTTCGTGATATACATAAATCGCTTTTCCTGACTGATATTTTTCCATGCGGGAAATGCTGCTTTCGCTGCTTGTATCGCCATTTCAACATCCGTTGAATCGCTGTCTGGAATCGTGCTAAATACTTGGCCTATCGCTGGATTTGTATTCGGCAATGTTTTGCTTGACTGGGCATCTAGAAATTGCCCATTGATAAAATTCTTAATTGTAATCATGTATGTGGTCTATAGACTCGAACAAATGTAAAGATAAAGGACGGGAATAAAAAATGTATATTTTCAAGACGTCTATTCGAAAGTCTTTTATGCATTTTCACTACGTCAGAAAGACACTTCGTAATTGAACTATGCTTATAACATTCGCAATTCATTCTAAACATATTCGTGGCTATATATCCCTAAAACTCACAACTCTTCGGCGTTCTCGGAAAAGGAATCACATCGCGTATATTCGTCATGCCCGTCACAAACATCATCAATCGCTCGAAACCCAGTCCAAATCCCGCATGTGGATTCGTGCCAAATCTGCGCGTATCCAAATACCACGACATCTCTTTCACAGGAATATGCATTTCGCGCATGCGACTTTCCAATACATCCAATCGCTCTTCGCGCTGAGAACCGCCGACCATTTCCCCAATGCCAGGGAATAGAATATCCATAGCCCTCACCGTCTTTCCATCATCATTCACGCGCATATAGAACGCCTTGATCTCCTTCGGATAATCTGTGAGTATAACTGGTTTTTTGAAATGCTTCTCGACGAGATATCGCTCGTGTTCGCTCTGCAAATCAGCCCCCAACCCTTGATGGGATATTGAAACTTGCCCTTTTTATTCGGTGCAGAATTTTGCAAAATATCGATGGCTTCTGTATAAGTCAATCGAATATAATCGTTCTCTACACAGAATTTCAATTTATCGATGAGTCCCATCTCACTGCGCTCTGCCATTGGTTTCTGTGATTCTTCTTCCGGTCAATCGCTGCGCTAAAAATTGTAAATCATCAGCACAGTGGTCAAACATATATTGAATGCAATACTTGAGCAAACCCTCTGCCAGGTTCATATTATCTGTCAAATCCACAAAAGCCACTTCGGGTTCAATCATCCAAAATTCCGCCAAATGCCTCGTCGTATTTGAATTCTCTGCTCTGAATGTAGGTCCAAAAGTATATACCTTGCCCAAGCCCATCGCCGCTAGTTCCGCTTCCAATTGACCGGAAACTGTGAGGTTGGTGTTTTTGCCAAAGAAATCCTCTTCAAAATTGATCTCTCCTTGTTCATCTCTTGGTATATTGTTCAAGTCAAAATTCGTCACCTTAAATGCCTCGCCAGCTCCTTCTGCATCTGATGCTGTGATGATGGGTGAATGCAAATAGAAAAACCCCAAATCATTGAAATATTTGTGGATAGCAAATGACAAATGATGCCTCATGCGAAATACGGCACTAAAGGTACTCGTTCTAAAACGCAAGTGAGCCAATTCCCGCAAGTACTCCAGCGATTGCTTTTGCGGCTTGATGGGATAATAATTTTCCTTGCTGATATCCGCTTCGCTATCGCCGTAGATGGTGATATCTTCCACGACAAGGTCCATCTTCTGACCTTTTCCTTGAGATGGTTGCAAAGTCCCCTTGATGCCAATCGCCGCGCTAGTCGTGATGCGCTTCAAGATTTGCTCGTCGAATTTTGTAAAATCAATCACCGCTTGCAAATTGTGAATGGTCGATCCATCATTCATGGCGATGAATTGATTGTTTCTAAAAGTTCGCACCCACCCTTTCACCTCAATGGATTGCCCAGTGGGCTCTAATTGCAATATTTCCTTGATTGTCTTCATAACACTTGAATTTAAACTATAAAAAAAGGGCACATAGAAACCCATGTGCCCTTGGTTTCCTTTATGATTGATTAGATTTGATTATTGAATGCCTGATTCATCGTATCGCAAAATTAAAAAGATATCATAATCACCCTCAAAAATATTCAGTCATGGCGCACATTGGAAGAATCTAACGCAATTCTATACAATTTTTATACATTTGTTGCCTTCTAATCAATTAGGGGATTAGCTCAGTTGGTAGAGCGCTTGCATGGCATGCAAGAGGCCATCGGTTCGAATCCGTTATCCTCCACATTTAGTTGATTTATTACAAGGACAATCTTACCATCCTCGATATCACTTTTTTTCAACTTTATACCCAATTCTGATTCTCTTTTTTTGCTCTACTTCCATTTTATCTTTATCCAATAAGTAATTCAAAGCCTCATATACATCCGTAAACTTTCCTTCTATTTCTTTTAACCGAAGGCTAATATCCTTATAAGAAAGCGCGAACTGCCTCAATGCCACAAATGCCCGCATAATACTGATATGTACCTGCACCGCTTTTTTACTTTTCAAGACACTGGAGAGCATCGCTACACCTTGCTCAGTGAAAGCGAATGGATTATATCGTATTCCTCCTCTTGTTTTTGAGGACGCAAATTGCGTCCTCAAACTTTCAAGTTCATCATTCGTCAACTCAAACATAAAATCGTCCGGAAAACTGTCTATATTTCTCCTGACCGCTTCTTTAAGTCTTTTGGTTTCCACTTCATACAATGCCGCAAGGTCAAAGTCTAACATAACTTTCTGACCCCTGATTTCATGGATTTTGGATTCAATTTTTTGTAATGACATATTTATATATTTTTTTGATAAAAAAATCAATATCAGCGCTTCATTCAAAGAATAAGTGTGCGACTTATATTCTCGTGCATCTATTCTTCCCCAAAAAATTATTTTGAAAAATGATTTTGCTAATTTTGATCTACTTTAAGTGAATCAAAAATAAAAAAAAAACTTTTGCGATATATATCTTTTTTGCAAAAAATGCTCCTAATAGAAATTTTAAACTTAGCTATAACATGCCATATCCTTAACCATGGGCTTAAATCATAAAAAATCAATATTTCTTTTGAATCTTCTCGTTCATAGTATTGTTTAGAATGTCTAATTTCACCTCATTTATTGACCTAGCCAGACAATCTTTCAAACATGACACATACTTACCACATCACCGGAATGACCTGCTCTGCTTGCGTATACAGCGTGAAATCCAAATTGGAATTGGTCATGAATGTCGAACAAGTAGAAGTATTCTTGGAAAAGCAAACTGCTGAAATTCAATCCACGAGAAAATTAACCACCGCCGACCTGCAAGCCGCTCTCGGAGGTGCTCAAAGCAAATATCAAATCAGCGAGAATGCAATACAAAGCGCAGAAAAAGAGACGAGTTTTCTAGAAACATATAAACCGATTTTACTCATTTTTTTCTATATCACAGGCTCAAGTCTTTTGATAGAATTCAGTTCTGATGCTTTTGATTTCATGCGCTGGATGCGGCATTTTATGGCGACTTTCTTTCTCGTCTTTTCCTTCTTTAAAATGCTCAACATTCGCGCTTTTGCCGATAGCTATGCCATGTACGATATCATCGCCAAGCGCTTGCCATCATGGGGTTATATCTATGTCTTCCTCGAATTGACTTTAGGCATTCTCTTTATCACCGATTTCCAACCTTACTGGACCAATCTCATCACTTGCATCGTCATGTCTATAAGCATCATTGGCGTCATACAATCTGTGCTCAACAAACAAAAAATTCAATGCGCCTGCTTAGGCACTGTCTTCAATTTACCCATGAGTACCATCACCATTATTGAAGATGCGATCATGATTGCAATGAGCGGGTGGATGCTGTACGGAATGAGTTAAAAGTGAAAAGTGGTAAGTGAGAATCTGTAGCGACGGATTGCAATCCGTCGGAACCCTAAAAGTGAAAAGTGAAAAGTGAGAATCTGTAGCGACGGATTGCAATCCGTCGGAACCCTAAAGTGAAAAGTGATAAGTGGTTAGTGGCAAGTTGTTAATTGAAAATGAATAGTGAAAGAACAATGATTTTGTACAAGACTATCTATTCCAACCCAACAACCAACAACTAACACCCAACAACCAACACTTAAAACTTCAAGTGTTTTATCGTCAAACTATTATTGATCAATTGTCTGAGTGAATCAATTCCAATATTTAAGTGATCTGTTACAAATTGACTCGTCACATTGGCGTCGCTTGAAGCGGTCTTCACGCCTTCTGGTTCGAAGGGACGATCTGAGACTAAGAGCAAGGCACCTGTTCTTATTCGGTTGGCATGACCTACGATAAAGATAGTCGCTGTCTCCATATCGATGGCCTCCACGCGAATCTTTGACAAGTATTCTTTGAATTTGATATCGTGTTCCCAGACGCGTCTATTCGTCGTAGAGACAGAGCCCGTCCAATAGTCTTTATTATAATCTCGAATGGTCGTTGAAACGGCTTTTTGCAAGGCGAAAGCCGGTAAAGCTGGTACTTCTGGCGGAAAATAATCTTTGGAAGTTCCCTCTCCTCGCACAGCTGCCGTTGGCAAAATTAAATCACCCAATTGAAATTTACTTTTCAATGCTCCGCACTTGCCCAAAAATAGTGCTGCCTTTGGTTGTATCGCCGTGAGCAAATCCATGATGGTCGCTGCAGAAGGACTGCCCATACCGAAATTGATGATGGTAATTTTATCGGCTGTAGCACTTTGCATGGGCTTATCTTTTCCGCGCACTTCCACGCCGAATTCCGCTGCAAATTTCTCCACATAAATGATAAAATTGGTGAGCAATATATATTCACCAAATTCTGATAAATCTCTGCCAGTATAGCGCGGCAACCAATTTTTTACAATTTCATCTTTTGTCTGCATAGTACAATATTTTCAAATTCACAGAAGATTCGCTCCTTATTGTAAATATGCGAAAATTAACAGAAAAATTAAAACTTAAATACGGTTGTCAATACTATTTGACTGAACTGATTCTTGTTGATTGCGCCCAGTGATTCGCCACCTGCAGAGGTATATAGATTTTGATAATTACTGTAAATTGAACGCACAAAGGCCAAATCCACACCAAATTGATCGCCGCGGTATCCAACGCCTCCTGTAAAACTATTCACCACTTCTTCTGCACCAGCTGGAGCAATGAGCTTGTTAAAAGAAGATGTTTTGTGGTTATATCCTGCGCGCACTCGGAATGATTCATAACTGAACTCTCCACCAATTTTAAGAACATGTGATAGATTGTAATTCGTAGAAATCAAATTGTTGATTCTAGATTGCTCTTGTTTAAATCCATCATAGTCAACACTCGCACTACTATAGTCCACCAATTCATATTCAACGGCTAAAAATCCACTTTTTCTAAACACCCCCGTTGCGCCCAATCCAAATTTCCATGGCGTATACATATCATAGGTAAATCTGCTGATGGGACTATTTGCCGTATAATCATTGCCGCTGAACTTTGATTTCAATTCATTGGAATATTCTTCTGAAACACGGTAATACGTTGGAGTATGAATGAAGGTGCTCAAGCGCAAATAATCATTGGGCTTGATGATGACACCCGTTTTCAAATTTACCCCAGTCCCGCGAACTTCTAAATTATCTGTGGTTGTGTATGATAAAAAGCCTGGTGAATTGGTTTGTTGATAATCTTCCTCTGTAAAAGAAGTCAATTGGTTGTAGTGCAACAAGTCAACATTTATTCCCATTCCCCAGTAAATTTTACTGTTGAAATTTCCTCCCCAATTAAAACCGATTTCATTGATACCTCCAGTGCTGGTTCTATAGCCACTCTGCGTATTCTTGCCGTATGTGACGGCATATGCGGATTTTGATCCCGTATCATAATCTAAAACAAAGGCATCAAAAGCATTGAGTTGTCTATAGCCATAGTAATTGTATTCTTCATTTTTCAATTGGCCATTGGAATATCTAGGCGGACCGCCTGCTTTGGCAATGTCTTGCGTTAATTGTCTTGCCAATGCTTCCCCAAAGCTATTGTTTTCATTGAGGGCTGAGAAATAAGTACTATTGTTAAAATTCTGAATCCGATTGACGCCTATGGCAAAACTACTCGCTTTTAAAACAGCGTTTCTAGACTTCTTAGTGAATACGATGGCCGCATTGGTAAAGACAAATCGATTCTTAAAATCTTGACTGGTCTCATTTAAATAGGTCGATTTTGAATTGGAAAATATGAGTGAAGGCGAGAGCGAGATTTCCCCTTTTTGAAAAAATCCCAAACCACCTGGATTATTAATCACAGATGAATTGTCGCCGCCCACAGAGCCCATGACTCCTCCTACGCCCATATTGCGCGCAGTTCCGCCGATGGCCGTTTTAGAAAAATTGAACACATCCACTTCTTGTTGAGCGGACAAGGCCAAAGAGGCCATCATGCATGCAGTCCAAGTAAAGATTGATTTCATTATGAATTATTGTATTAAATGAATGATAAAATGAATGAAAAATTGTACAATAAAAAAACCCGCAAGTGAATCATCACAGTGCTTCTTGCGGGTCAAAAACAAATTCGTGTAAAAATTATCTTCCTCCTCTCCTGCCTCCTCCTGATGGCGCTGAGCGCTCCATTCTCGGTGGTGCTTGATAGGAAGGTTGTTGCCGCTGCATTTGCATAGGCTGATTGAAAGATGGTGATTGGCGTTCCATGCGCTGTGGTGCATTCATGCGCTCTTGTCTCTGTATATTTTGCTCTTGTCTTTGCATGCGCTCTTGACGCTCTATGGGTTGCGGATTGCTCATGCGCTCTTGTTTCTCCATGCGCTGCGGTTGCTGATAGGTCGGCGCTTGTTGTTCCAATCGCTGCTGCGTATTTCCCGGCGCCTGGCGCTCGACCCTTTCGTTGGGATAAAAGCGCTCTTGGCGATTGTTCTCCACATTGGGATTAGTTCGCTCGATTTCTTGCACTCGATTCTGACGTTGTATTTCAACAGGTTGATTTGGACTTACTCGATTGTCCATTCTCTCCAATCTCTCCGTCTCTCTTGGTGTATAGCGCTCTACTTGGTTTCTATTTTGTTCAGGCAATCGATCATTTCTCTCCAATCGCTCGATGCGCTGATTGTCCGTTGGATTTCTGCGCTCTACTCTATTATTCTGATCGACTGGATTTGGATTGCGCTCCAATCTATCATTGCGCTCGATGCGGTCATTTCTCCGCGCTCAATGCGGTCATTTCTATCTATTCTATCATTGCGCTCTACACGAGGTTTATAGATTTCTGCAGGGCTGCTTCTGTCCACCACCCTTTCGCGGCTGATTACATTTCCACTTCTATCTACGATAGCACCTGATTTTTCTCTTCTCGTCTCGCTAGAAACGCGATCTGTTGTATTTCCGCCATAATTTCCGCTTCCGCCTCTGCTTGGAGAATAGACTGAATTTCTTCGGTTATATCCATAGTTTGAATTATTAGCATGATCGATGTGATTGCCATTGTAATAATTATTGCGGTAGTAATTTCCACCTCTCCAATGATTATATCCGTAATAGTAGCCATTGCCCCAGCAAGTGGAATAGCCAGGATTGGCCCATGGTTGATAAGCATACCAAGAATTCCATGGATTATAGCCAAAGCCACCAGACCAAGATGTATTGCCGTAATAAATCACAGGATTATATCCAAAGTAATCATAGTTATTATAGTAACCATAATTCACCCCATAATATCCATTTCCAGGGAAACTATTGTAGATGACCACTGTCCTGCGCGGATACCAAGCGTTTCTCCACCATGGATTGTTGAAGGATACATTGATATTCGCCCCCCAATTCCATGCATTGTAGTTGTAATAATACGAATTGGTAAAAACATCTGTATAAAAGTTAAACCCTCGATATCGATTTTCGTGGAATCTTCTGAAACGGGATGAATAGAAATACTCATTGTCATCATCGAAATAATAATTATTGTTTGTGCTATTGTCTGTATAGTAGGTATTGTCCTCTGGCGAAGGGGCATCAAACTTATTGGCTTTTTCCTTTCCGCTTTCATTGGAATAGGTATAGTCCGTCTTGTCCTCCTGATACTTGCGCGGACTAGGTTCGCTGTAGTCGTTATCAGAATTGTCATACACATCGTCTTGAGCAAAACTCCAAGTACAAGGTGCTAAAAGCGCAAAAAGTAAAAATCTTTTCATGAGAATATGATTATTTTCTTGTGACAGTTTGAAAGTATGAAAGGTTTAACTTATTTTCGCCCTTGTGAATTTCAAGTATCCAATTTATTGCCTTTTTCTTCTTCGACCCTTTTGGGGTAAATAGGTGTTTTACAGCAAATCAATATTGAAATTCAACTTTCAAACGTATCATGAAGTAAAGATAAACAAAGGGCATACCTTAGTTAGTTATTTAACAATTTTAACAGGGAAGATTAAGCTATTTTAACGAAAATAAATTTAGAACAAATAATATGAGTGATTTTATAACCAAGCGAAGCGAAGACATCAACAAATGGTATAACGATTTAGTCATCAAAGGCGGCCTAGCAGACTATAGCGATGTGCGCGGTTGCATGGTCATCAAGCCCTATGGATACGCCATCTGGGAAAAGATGAAAGATGAATTAGATCGCAAATTCAAAGAAACGGGACACGTCAACGCCTATTTCCCCTTGCTCATTCCAAAGAGTTATTTGAGCAAAGAAGCATCGCATGTAGAGGGCTTTGCCAAAGAATGTGCTGTCGTGACGCATTATAGATTGAAAAATGACCCTGATGGAAATGGCGTTATTGTCGATCCAGAAGCTAAGTTGGAAGAGGAATTGATCATTCGTCCAACTTCTGAGACTATTATCTGGAATACCTATAAAAATTGGATTCAATCTTATCGAGATTTACCATTGCTCATCAACCAATGGGCAAATGTGGTGCGTTGGGAAATGAGGACCAAACTATTTTTACGCACCGCTGAATTCCTCTGGCAAGAGGGACATACCGCTCATGCAACCAAATTAGAAGCGATTGAAGAAACTGAAAAAATGCTCGGCGTCTATGCTGACTTTTGTGCAGATTTTATGTCGATGCCCGTTTATAAAGGCGTTAAGACAGCCAGTGAGCGATTTGCTGGAGCTGAGGACACCTATTGCATTGAGGCTTTAATGCAAGATGGAAAAGCATTGCAAGCTGGGACTTCACATTTCTTGGGACAAAATTTTGCCAAGGCATTTGATGTTCGCTTTATGCCTGAAGGTGGCGGAAAAGAGGAATTTGTTCGGGCCACCAGTTGGGGTGTTTCTACCCGATTGATGGGTGCATTGATCTTGACGCATTCTCATGACCATGGACTTGTGCTACCTCCGAAATTAGCACCAACGCAAGTTGTCATCATTCCATTTTTGCAAGCAAAAAATCCCGAGGTTTCTGCTCAATTATTGGCGAAGAGTGAAGAGATAAAAACAGCGCTCAACAAACTCGGCATCAGTGTTCAAATCGATAAGGACGAGACCAAGCGCCCAGGGTTTAAATTCGCTGAATACGAATTGAAAGGCGTGCCTGTCAGATTGGTCATAGGACCAAGAGATTTGGAGAACAATTTAATTGAAGTAGCTAGAAGAGATAATCTAACCAAAGAATTGGTGCAAGCGGAGACGATCATTGAGCATGTACAAAAATTATTGGAAGATGTTCAAGCGAACATCTATCAAAAGGCGATGAATTATAGAACTGAACACACCAAAACCATTGATACTTGGGAGGAATTCCAAAAGCAAATTGAATTGGGTGGATTTGTATACGCACATTGGGATGGAACTGCTGAGACAGAAGAGAAGATCAAGGAATTGACTAAAGCCACGATTCGATGTATTCCTTTCGATATGGAAATCAGCGCAGGTAAATGTATTCTGACAGGAAATGATTCACAGAAAAGAGTGTTGTTTGCGAGAGCACACTAAGAAAGACGAATTATGAATTTTGAATTTTGAATTATAAATTTTGAATTGTTGGGATTAAAATTCCACTTCAGAGATGAATATAACTTAAGAGCGATGCTGCCTCGCTTTAGTGAGAAGAGTGTTGTCTGCGAGAGCACACTAAGAAAGATGAATTATGAATTTTAAATTTTGAATTGTTGGGATTAAAATTCCACTTCAGATATGAATATAACTTAAGAGCGATGATGCCTCGCTTCAGAAAAGTGACTCATTCAGGACTCTGGTTTAATTCAAGTTAAAATAAATAGCGAACTCCTTCATTCAAAATTCAAAATTCATAATTCAAAATTTCACCTCCTATTGTTTAACAAATTTACCTCTCTTCACGCCTTCGCTAGTAGAAAGGCTGATGATATAGGTTCCAGAAGGCAAGTTGCTGATATCAATTGGTTCATTTCTCCAAGAAGATTCACTCCAATAAATGGTTCCCAATAAATCGATCAATTGAATAGATGCAATGTTTTCATTTGGAAATTCTATTTTGATGAAATCTTTAGCCGGATTTGGATAGAGCGCTAAGGTGCTTATTTGATCGACTGATTGTAAGGACTGAATTGCAGATATTGGTTTGTTGAATACAATGGTATCGTATTGCGTTCCTTCGATAATTCCTTCAGAGTAGAGCGATAATCCACCTCGAATATTGCCCACCATAAATTCCTGCAATCCATCGTGGTTCATATCTCCAGCACTGATTGAAGCCTCGCTGCCAGTATTGGTTGGGAAAATGGAATTGCTATATTTAATGAAACGACCTTTTTTCAAACTGTCTTGATTGATTTTATAGGACAAGATATTACCCACGCTATTTCCGATGAGCAAATATCGATCAGCACTTGTGTCAATTCTCGAAACAATTGGACATGCATTTAAATTGAATTTTCGCTCCAATACAGAATCCTCTACGAAAACATTGCCCAATCGATGATTCATCCCTGTTGTATCAAATAAATAATTGGTTTTCGTTCCAGAATTTGGAAGATAGAGAACCCTGCCATAGCCATTTCCTATGATGATATCATTTAAACCATCTAAATTCATATCTACGATATGCGGAGCAGTATGGGTATAGATAAAATCAAGACCAACAAATTTTCTTTTCACGGTATCAAAGCTGGGCATACCACTTTTCAAAGTGTTCAAGGCTAGATGGAGTCCTCCTCCTTGGTCTCCGAATACCAAATCTTTGAGTCCATCCCCATTCAAATCGCCAAATGTCGGTGTAATTCTAAACAATTTAAGGCTTTGTAAATTTGCATAATTGTCTGTGACAAATTCAAATTTTGGTGCTGCTTTTGTTCCAATATTTTTATATAAAAAAAGCGAAGCATAATAGGTCGTATCATTCACAAAATATTGATTGTTGCTGATGATTAAATCTTCCAAGGAATCATTATTGTAATCGAATAAAGTGGGGAAAGAGCCATATCCCACATCGATCATATTTCCAATTAAAAATCGATCGTTTTGATGCATATATCTATCCTTATTTCCACTCAATACATTCTTATAAAAGGAAGATGATCTCGATTGATATAGTAATCCACTTGATCCGTTTTTAGGGCTGTAGTGGCAATCAAATCTTTTCGTCCATCATTATCTACATCCATCCAATAGCCCTGAGCTTGCTTATAAGGAATCGGCTTCGTATAGCCAGGATATCCCGTATACGTGGAATCTAAATTTCCAAAATTAGCATTGCCTCCATTCCTTCCATACATCACACCTACAGAATCTTCGATGGCATGACAGATTTCAAAATCCCCATCATTGTCTTCATCAAATGCCCAGATTCCATAAACCGTAATATGTCTCGAGCCTCCATTAAAATTGAGTTTGGACAATCCGTCTGTCGATGTGCCGCCGCATTGTTGAAGATTTAATTTTAATTCAGGTGATTTTTCGATGGTGTGTTTGCCCCAGCAATTTGATTTTATTTTGAGCTTTATACTATCACAAGGCAAACTTCTATTTCCCGCTTCATTCTTTAAAAAAGAAACCTTATTTCCAACTGTCAAAGAAGTATTAATGACAGTGAGTACATCCATATATCCATCGTGATTAATATCTTCGATCACTGGGATAAATGTTGGATTGATGGGGAGTATAGCGTTGGAACTTAAAGTATCCTCAGTTGTCAAATTATTCGTAACCAATTTAAAACTCAATGTCTTATTTATCTTAAAACCTCGATAGAGCGCAAGATCAGAATTAAATTGAGTAAAAAATATCTGGAATATTATCACAATTATAATCTCTCAATACGGCCCATCTTTGCAATTCATGAGGAAAAATAGAGGTGTATTCAGGGGCATAGATATAACTCGCTTTATTCGCTATTCCTTTATTGATAAAGACATAACCTTTATTGGTTGAATTATCGAATACAAAAATATCTAAGAGCAAATCATTGTTAAAATCCGCTTGAGAAAAATTTACCGTATTGAATCCACCCATAAATGGAAATTCCCATTGCTGACCATTTTCCATAAAAGGCAATTGGGTAATCCTAAATAGATTCTTCTGAGCTTGAAGATCGATCAAGAGCAATAAAAAGAAAAACTTTTCATAACTTGCTAAA
Organism: Bacteroidota bacterium; assembly: GCA_016713645.1. GTDB lineage: Bacteria > Bacteroidota > Bacteroidia > Chitinophagales > JADJOU01 > JADJOU01. Next base: position 19,808 of record JADJOU010000021.1, on the reverse strand, counting down.
TTAAAATGCGCCATTAAATAATAATACTACAAAAATACAATTGTTTTAGTGCGATTATCAAGGACAAAATTAGCATGAAATTAATTCAACATAATTGCATGAAACAAATACAAAAATCCTATTAAATTGATTTATAAGAATTTGAAAAGAATATACTCCTTTAAATTCTTAGTATATTAATATCATTTCTACCTTAGACTTCCCTTGTATTTTCTAAAAACCACCAACCAATAAACAAGACAACTGCGCTAAATACAGCTGTCAATCGAATGCCTAAATCATTTTCTGCCGTATTTCCCAAGAGCATCAACGAAGGGAAGATGAGGTTGGCAATTGAGATACCACATTTCATCACAAAAGATCGAACAGCATAAAACATAGCCGTGCTGCATCTCCTCCTGTGTTCAAAATTTTGTCTATGATATCGCCGACGATTGCATTAAGTATAATTCCAAAAGTAGCTAGTGGAAAAGCAATAATGATTCCTATGATGGCTATTTGCATAAATGAGCTAGCAAACGGCAATTTCCCCAAACAAGCAATGAGCAAATAAACGACAATGGTCATCCAAAAAGAGATTATTTGAGTTCTTCGCTTTCCCAATCTATTTGCAATCCAAACAATAGGCACATAGAGTGAAAAGCTGAGTAAATAAATTCCTGTGAATACTTCTGTCACTGTCTTGAGCTCTAATTTCAAAAGTACGTGAACATAGTATACCATGCCGATTTGTATGATTGAAACAGCAGTCCAATATGCCAAATCTGAAATGATAAAATTCTTAAACGCGCGATTTTGAAAAACCTTTTTAACTGCTACTAAAAAATGATAATCGTGTCGATCATCCATTTGTTTGCAATGCTTCTCTTCATTGATAAATAGAATGGGCACAAGCATGGCCAATGTAGCAATGATCGTAAAAAGGAGCATAGTCAACTGAAAAGCGTCGACATGTGACATAGACTTTGAAAAATAATCTTCCAATGAATAGACTAAATTCCCCACAACAGAACCAGCTGCCCATGTTACAGAGATTAATGTGCTTATGAATAATCGATCTTTCGGATCCTCCGCTAATTCGCTCATCAAAGCTGAATATGGAACGACATAGAGTGTCATGGAAACATAAAAGATGATAGTCATCGCGATTAGCCACAAGGTATTTAGATCAGTATTCAAAGAGATGGGATAAAAAATCAAAAGAGACGAGATAGCGAAAGGGAAAATTCCCCAAATCATAAAAATGCGTCTTCGACCGAATTTTGAGACTGCTTTATCTGATCGCTGTGCGATATAGGTATCCCAAATCCCATCAAAAAACCTGCCTGTAAAACTGATCAAACCCAAAATGGTGAAAAGGCCCATGACAAAGCCTTGAAAAATAAAATTAGGAAAGAGGCTATGCTCGCCATTGTCTGGCGGCATATAAAAATAATTGAGCAGATTCGCCACTCCAAATGAAGCCAAGGACCAACCAAATTGGCCGATGGCATAAGCAATTTTTAGAGGAAGCCTGCTTTTCATCTTACAATGATACAAAAGGATTTTGTAATATGAAAAGGATAAATTGGGGATAAAAAAAATCCACTGAACAAATTGCTCAGTGGATGATTATATCTTGTATAGATTGTATTACTTGCCTAAAACCTTAGTCATAGTCGTTCCTAAATCAGCAGGCGATGCGACAACGTGAATTCCACATTCTGACATGATTTGCATTTTTGCTGCAGCAGTATCATCTTTACCACCTACGATTGCCCCAGCATGGCCCATTTTTCTACCTGCAGGCGCTGTTTGACCAGCGATAAATCCAACTACTGGTTTTTTATTTCCATTTGCTTTAATCCAACGCGCAGCTTCAGCTTCCAAGCCTCCACCAATTTCACCAATCATGACGATGGCATCGGTTTCAGGATCATTCATGAATAATTCTACGGCTTCTTTAGTTGTTGTACCAATGATAGGATCACCGCCAATTCCAATCGCTGTGCTAATTCCCATGCCCGCTTTGACGATTTGATCTGCCGCTTCATAGGTCAATGTCCCTGATTTAGAGACGATACCAATTCTGCCTTTTTTGAATACAAAACCAGGCATAATACCTACTTTGGCTTCATCTGAAGTGATGATACCTGGGCAATTAGGCCCAATCAATCTAGACTTTTTCCCTTCCATATAGGCTTTAGCCTTAATCATATCTTGAATTGGAATTCCCTCTGTAATGCATACGATAACACCAATTTCAGCATCTACTGCTTCCATAATACTATCCGCAGCGAACGGAGGTGGAACAAATATGATAGAGACATCACAACCTGTTTTAGCCTTAGCATCTGCAACAGTATTGAAAATAGGCTTTCCCAAATGCTCTTGTCCCCCTTTACCAGGAGTCACGCCACCAATGACATTGGTGCCATAGGCCAACATTTGTTCTGCATGAAAAGTGCCTTCTTTTCCTGTGAAACCCTGCACTAAAATCTTTGAATTTTTATTTACTAATACTGCCACTTTTTATTGATTTAATTTTAATTAATTTAAATGCGATTAACTGCTATTTCAAAGCTGCTTTTCGAAGCTCTTTGTAGAACTTTGAAGCAAATATAAAATCATTTAGGTTATCGCTATCTGTTTTTAATATCTCAGAAGAAGAACCTTCCCAATTCTTCATCCCTTCGAATAAGTAAACGACCTTGTCTCCTATTCCCATGACACTATTCATATCATGCGTATTGACAATGGTGGTAATATTGAATTCCACTGTTATTTCTTGAATTAATTCATCGATGACAATGGCTGTTTTGGGATCTAATCCAGAATTCGGTTCATCGCAAAACAAATATTTCGGATTGAGTACGATAGCTCTTGCGAGCGCTACCCGCTTCATCATTCCTCCCGATAGTTCAGAGGGAAATTTTGCATTGGCATTCACCAAACTCACTCTTGAAAGACAAAAATTCACACGCTCTTGTTTCTCTTTGATCCCCATATCTGTGAACATATCCAATGGAAATTGAACATTTTGTTCAACTGTCATGGAATCAAACAGCGCATTTTTTTGAAAAAGCATCCCCATTTCTTTTCTCAAGCCTTGTTTTTGCTTATTATCCATCTTGGTAATATCGCGGCTATCATAGAGAATTTGTCCTTGTTCAGGAACCAATAAACCCACCAAACAATTCATCAACACGGTTTTTCCTGAACCGCTTCGGCCAATGATCAAACTGCATTTTCCACTTTCAAAAACGGTTGAAATGCCTTTTAATACTTGTTGTTGGCCAAAAGATTTATTGATGTTTTTTATTTCAATCATGCTTTTATAATAAGACGAATGCGATAATAAAATTTGAAATAATAATGGCAATTGAGCTCATAACAACAGCATCAGTGCTCGCCGTGCCCAATTCCAATGCGCCACCTTTTACATTATACCCTTTATAGCAAGAAATAGAAGCGATTAAAAATCCAAAGACCACAGATTTAATCATCAATACGGTGAGGTAATAGGGATTGAACTGATCTTGTAAGCCTCGAATATATTCTTCTTGTGTAAAAAATCCACCCCAAGTCCCCGCATAAAGGCCCCCGATAATTCCCAAAAACATCGCTGTTATAACCAAAGGTGGAACGATGACCATCGATCCAATAATCTTCGGCATGATGAGGTATGAGCGCGTATTGACGCCCATGATTTCCATGGCATCGATTTGTTCTGAAATCCTCATTGTTCCCAACTCTGAAGCGATATTAGAACCCACTTTTCCTGCGAGTAATAATGCAGAAATCGTTGGAGCTAGCTCAAGTACGGTAGAGTCGCGAACGATGCCGCCCATCCACCACATAGGGATGGTGCCAATAGCGAGAAGTTTAATGGAAAATTGAACCGCAGTTACAGCACCGATAAATACGGCCACAATGGCAATGATGCCAAATGAACCGACTCCAATATCATTCATCTGTCGCAATATTTCCCGCCAATACATGCTGTATTTTTCTGGTTTTGCAACGCTTCTGTAAAGTAAAATAAAATATGCGCCTATGCCGTCTAGAACTCCCATTTGTGTGGGTAAAAATAGAATTATTTGCTGAATTCCTTCGAATAAATATTTCCCCTATTCATCTTCAATCGCTATATCCACAAAATAGCCTTGATGGGTCCTGATATTGATGACATCGCCTGATTCAAATATCCAATACTGCCCTTTATGCCCGATAAAATCCCTGTGAATTGAGGCTTTTTATCTAGGCCAAAGCTGTTGATTTTTGCAGGATTCACTAGCAAAGGATAATGCAAATCCATGATAGAATTATCCTCCAAGTAAAACTCCTGCACGTGAAAAGGCAATAGTTCGGCCATTTCTTCTTTTGATTCAATGAGGTCGACATTTTCATCGGGAATATTTGCCAACATTTTTCGCCAATTGGTTTTATCAGAGAGATGTTGTTTTAAAAAGACTTCAATTTCTCCTGCCAATCTGCGATAGGGCGTTCGAGCGAAACAGATAGCAAAATCAGCGCCTTGGTCTATCCATCTCGTTGGTATTTGATCATTTCTAGTAACCCCCACTTTTAAGCCCCCTGAATTTGCTAAATAGACAATATGCGGTTGGTTGTGGTTTTTCATTTCCCATTCAGGGTCTCTTCCCTTGCCCAAATGCGCTTCACACAATTCAGGATGAATGATGCAAGGGGCATTATTGGTGCTTGACATGAAACAAGTATAACAAAATCCCTGTCCAAAACTTTTCTTGGTCAGTTTGCCGCAATCGATACAATTGATTCGACCTTCAAATTGGATGGTGATCCTCTTACCTATCCACTGATTGACGGATTGTCTATCCGTTCCTATGAAATATTGAATCACCCCTTGTTCAATGGCAGTGGGCATCTTCATCAAATTAAAAGCTAGGTTCATACATGAAATTTTGAAACACTAAAACAAGTCCGTGAATATTTTTTTCTTTAAAACAAAATAATCGAATACAATAGACTTTTTGTAAACGCCAACAGTTTGATTTTTAGTTGTCTTTCTCTTTGACCACATTTTAGTGAAAGAGGCATAAAAATGGCCATGTGCCTTGAGAATGGCTTTTACGTCGGTGAAATTCTTATTGGTCAAAACCGTTTGAGCTCCAGCAACCCCATCTAATACGAGCCTCACAGGTAATTTCCACATCAATTGTGAAATCGGGAGATTCTTCGTCATGAGAAATAAATTATTTCGAAAATTCAAATACGTCTTTCGCTGATTTCCGTAAGGCAGACTTCCACCTCCAACATGGTATACAGTTGATTTGCCATTATAGAAAATTTTATACCCTGCATTTTTCATTCGCCAACATAGATCAATCTCCTCCTGATGAGCGAAAAAATCGGCATCTAAACCACCCAATGAAATATAGACATCTCTGCGCACAAATAAACAAGCGCCGCTAGCCCAAAAAATCTCTGTGATATCATTGTATTGCCCATGATCTTTTTCGGTTGAATCAAAAATTCTCCCTCTGCAGAATGGGTATGCGAGTGTATCAATCCATCCACCCCCAGCGCCAGCATATTCAAAATACGCTCTGTCATTATACGCCAATATTTTAGGCTGAATAGCAGCGATATTGGCATCGCTTTCAAATGTATTCCATATCGGCTCCAACCAATTCGCAGTCACTTCAATATCTGAATTGAGCAAACAAATGATGGGTTCTTGAACCAAACCTATTGCAAAATTATAGCCACCGGCATAACCGGCATTCTCTTTATTCAGCAAGATTTGAACATCTGGATAATGATTCTTCAAAAAAGAAATTGAATCATCAGAAGAATTATTATCCGCTACATAAATTTTACTTAAAATATCGGGGCTATTTTGAATAACAGAAGGCAGGAATTTCTCAAGCCAATTTCGACCATTCCAATTGAGGATGATGATTGCAATTTTATGTTGATTCATGAACCTTTCTTTTATGTTTCCATCGATTATGACTCCAGAGCCAATAGGCGGGTTTCTTTTCTATCGATTTTTCCAAAAACCGCATCTGTTGCTCTGTGACAAAATTAGCTTTTTCTTTACTAGCATCGTCACAAATCTTATGAAATTTCAAGGAGTAGTATCCGCGCTTTATCACATCTATTTCAAGAAAGACGACCGCTTGATTGAAACGAGCTCCAAATTTTTCTGGCCCATTGATTACAGGCGTATCTTGATGCATAAATTCCATCCAATGGGCTGATTGATGCGGTGCACCTGGCACTTGATCCATAATAAAATAAGTCGCAACCGGAACACCACTTTTCTGTCGATCAAACATCTCCTTGACTTCTTTGACGGAAATCAAATCAGCGCCGAATTTAGTGCGATTCTTGAACATAAAATCATTCAAGTATTTATTCTTTATCAATTGATAGCTAATACAAGACTTGTATTGATTGGCCACAAAGGGCAAGATGCGGCCGAAGTATTCAAAATTCCCATAATGACCCAAGACGACTACCACATTTTTTTTCTCGTTAAACAATTGAACCATGACTTCATCATCGAGAACGACCATTCGCTCCAGAATTTCATCTTTATTCATCGACATCACTTTAATCGATTCGAGAAACAGGTCCACTAAATAGCGATAGAATTTATTTTGCGCCAACTGCACTTGTTGGTCCGTATAATTTGGAAAAGAAAGGGAGATATTCTTTTTAATAATGCGATCTCGATATGGAAATGGCTTTAGAATAAGATAATACAAGCAATCGGAAACCCAATAAATCAGACGAAAAGGCATCCATCCAATGATAAGAACAAAAAAGCGAAATAATAAAAATACGATAAATTGAATCATATGTCAATTACAAACAAGCGAGCACCTAAGTATTATATATAAAAAGGTTGGTAAAAACAACCAACCTTTCTATTTTAATCTTCTGTCGTAGCAGTTCTTCTGCTTCTTGATCTAGAAGCCTTTGGTGCTGCCACCGCTTCTTCTTTAGCTTTCATTTCTTTAATTTCTTTATCTTTGGATAACACATAATTCTGCCGCAGTGCTCACAGACAAGAATCTTCTTGCGCTGTCTCACTTCCATTTGCTTTTGTGGTGGTACTTTAGCATAGCAACCGCCGCATGAATCTCTGTCAATAGTTACAACAGCCATTCCATTTCTATATGCGCCTCTAATTCTATTATAAGCGAGCAATAAACGCTCATCCACTTCTGATTTAGATTTGTCGCTGTCTTTTTGCAAAGCCTTCAATTCTTTATCCGTCTCCTCGATGATTTTATCTAACTCCTTCTTCTTCTCATTCAATTCATCTTTTTTCGCATTCAAATTTTTGATTGCATCTTCCTTCACTGTCTTTTGCATATCAATCTTCAATTTCAAATCTTTGATTTTTTTCTCAGATAGTTCAATCTCCAATTTTTGCAATTCTAACTCTTTGCTCAAAGTATCGTACTCGCGATTGTTCTTGACATTCGCTTGTTGCTTTTCATACTTTTGAATGAGGATTTTAGCCTCATCGCGATTAGCCGTTCTATGACCAATTAAAGTTTGAATTTCTGCGATATCATCATCAATCTTCAATACACGCGTATTAAGTCCGACAACTTCATCCTCTAGATCTTGCACCTCAATAGGCAATTCACCTTTAATGATTTGAATTTTGTCTATTTGAGAATCGATCAATTGAAGATGGTATAATGCTTCTAGTTTATCTTCTACAGCAATGGTTTCTTTTTTAGCGGCCATTTTAATAATAATATTTTATTGGATTTGTTTCTATTTTTGACAAAAGGAAGGCAAAAGTAGGAAATTTTTCTGATAAGTAGCTAAATATTAATTCCTTGGTAAATTGTTCGCTCTCATAATGCCCGATATCAGCAATGACTATTTTATCCTCTGCGTCAAAGAATTCGTGGTATTTGAAATCCCCGGTGATAAAGACATCTGCTTTGTGTTCAAGGGCTTTTTTCAATAAAAAACTGCCAGAACCGCCACAGACAGCGACTTTGCTAATTTTCGAAGGAATTGCTTTGGTATGGCGAATGACCTTTGCACCCATATTTTGCTTGAGATAGGGCAAAAAATCGTCAAAATCCATCGGATGCTCCAAATTTCCAATCATTCCGGCGCCGATTCGATTATTTGCATTTAACAAATTAGTAATATTATAGGCAACTTCCTCATAAGGGTGCGCATTGAACAAAGTCTTTACGACAAGATTGCGCAAGTGATTTGGGAAAATAGACTCAAATTTTTTCTCTTGGACGTATTCCAATTTCCCTTTTTCGCCTAAAACAGGGTTAGACGCTTCATTCCCTTTAAAGCTGCCGATTCCTTCAGTGGAAAAGCTCGCATGCGAATAATTCCCAATATTTCCCACCCCAATTTCAAAAAGCGCTGCAGCTACTTTATCATAAGAATCAATCGGAATATAGGTCTCCAGTTTGGATAAATTCTCTGCTACCGGACTCAAAATTGAAGTATTCTTTAGTTTCAACTTCTGACATATCATGGCATTTACCCCATCGAAAACATTGTCTAAATTCGTATGAATCGCATAAATCGCGATTTGATGTTGAATCGCCTTGATGACTACGCGTTGAATATAATTTGAACCCGTGATTCGCTTCAAACCAGAGAAGACGATGGGATGATGAGCAATGATGAGGTTGCAATTCGCTTGAATCGCTTCATCGACCACATCTTCTGTGCAATCCAAGCTGATTATTGCGCCACGGCAAATTTGATCATCACTGCCAATGAGGAGCCCGCTATTGTCATAAGACTCTTGAAGCGACGGTGGTGCCAAGGTCTCTAACGCTTGTATGACATCTCGTATAATCATCTCAGGTATTTAAATTAGCAATGGAGCGAAATCGATGCGAATTATTATCGCAGGAAATACAAGTAAAAATCCAATGAACCCTATTGTTTAATCTCTTTGTACAATTCATCAATTTGAGACTCTATTCTGCCTACAACATTGACAAAGGTATTCTCCTCGAAAGGTGATTGAAGATTGGCAAGTTTGACTAAGCCAAGGAAAGACTTGCTTCCACCAGCTTTGCACAATCCTAAATAATCTTGCCATGCCGCTTTGTAATCGTCTTGCATTTTCAACCAATATTGGAATGCACAAACTTGCGCCAATGTATAATCGATATAATAGAAAGGGCGTTGAAAAATATGCGCTTGTCTATGCCAGAAACCGCCATTTTCTAAATAAGGATCATTGTCATAAACTTTGGTTGGAATATACTTCATCTCTATTTCTCTCCAAGTAGCTTTGCGCTCTTGCGGGCTCATCGTAGGGTTTTGATAGACCATGTGCTGAAACTCGTCGACAGCAGCTCCATAGGGCAAGAAAACCAGCCCTTTTGCAAGATGCGTATACTTGTATTTTGCTGTGTCTTCCTTAAAGAAACTCTCAATCCAAGGCCATGCAAAAAATTCCATACTCATAGAGTGAATCTCACAAGCTTCATAGGTTGGCCAATAATACTCCATCAATTCGAAATGGCGACTAGAAAAACATTGAAAAGCATGTCCTGCTTCATGTGTCAATACATCGACATCATGTGCTGTGCCGTTGAAATTAGAGAAAATAAATGGCGCTCCCACATTCGGAAGCATGGAGCAATATCCCCCACCCGCTTTATTCTCATTATTCACCAAATCCATCAAATCATTCTTGATCATAAAATTGAAGAATTCTGAAGTCTCCGCAGACACTTCGTCATACATCTTTTTGCCACTGGCGATGATTTCCTCTGGGCTGCCTTTTGGCGTGGGATTGCCTGTTTTAAAATACAATGTATCATAGTGAAATAGTTCACTCAATCCAAGAGATTCTTGTCGTTTATCTTTGATTTTCGATACAATTGGAACGATATATTTCAGGATAAAACTTCTATATTTAGCAATATCTTGATCATTATAATCAGAGCGCTGCATTTGTATATAACCTAGTTCGATATAATTTTTGTACCCCATTTTCAATGCCATATTGTGGCGGAGTTTTACGAGTTTATCGTAGATTTCATCGAGTTGGTTTTCATTTGCTGTATAAAAAGCAGATACGGCCTTTGAAGCTCTTTTGCGAATATCTCTATCTAAACTTTCAGAAAGCGGCGACATGCCTGCCAAATTGTATATTTTGCCATCAAATTCAATCTTTGCAGAGGCGATGAGTTTTTGGTATTCTGAACAGAGTTTATTCTCCTCTTGCATGTCCTCCAATATCTCTGGAATAAAGGCTTTGGTCATCAATTCAGCGATTATAAAAATTTGAGAACCGAATTCATTTTCTAATTCATTTCTAAATTTTGATTTACAAAGAGCGCTATAATACTTCTCTTCCACTTCTGAAAAAGAAGGAGAATTTTGATCAAAAAATGACTTTTCTACTTTGTAAAATTCATCTGCCGTATTGATTGAATTCCTTATAGAAACAAGATTGGCACTACTTGAAAAATCCTTTCTAAGGACGTTAATTCTATTAATGATATCTTTTTGCTCATCGTAGGAATTTGCCATTTGAAATTCGACGATCATCGATTTAAAATCTTCAATAACTTTTTCAAATGCTGGTCGATTGTATTCTAAATCTGTAAATTTTTGCTCCATGTTTAGTTTGTTTGACTTGTTTTTAATACGGTATGTGAATGTAATAAATTTTTCATTTTCTCTGTTCCAAATCCGAAAAGGGAATAGATGATTCTCCCGATCAGACATGTCATCATTACGGATGCAGAGACAGCGCATAGCAGCAATTCTTCCTTTAAATATCGCATCAATTGATACGTTTCGGTCATACCCAATTCCACTCGGCTGAGCAAGTTTCCAAAATCCGATATCAGCTGATTTTCAGCGAGGTTGATTAAATAATGGGTTCTGCTCATCACAAAAATAATTCCTTGTATGAGCAAGACAAAAGCGACAAATTTTGTCCATTTTTTTCTTAAAAGAATATTCTGGTTGAAGAATAATATATATCGGAAAAAGTGAACAGAAATAAGAATTAAAGAGATGTTAAATCCGAGAAAGTTGTAATCAATGACGGCGCAAATTGGTGATAGAACCATATAGGCAACAAGCGCAGAGATAAGCCACCACGTGATTTCTTTTACTATAATTTTAATGGTATGCTTATTCATAGAGGGTACAAAGTTAATGAAGCCTATGATTCTTAGTCATTTTTATTCTTTGAATCCACAATTATCGTTACTGGCCCATCATTGACGAGGTTTACTTTCATATCGGCGCCAAATATTCCGGTTTTGATGTGGGCGGTTTTGCTGCTTTGATAAATGAAGGGCGCTGACCTTTGGCGATGGATGCATGCAATGTAAATTGACTAATGAGCAGAATTTCCCCTTGAATATCTTTAAGGGATAGATTCATTTTTCCTTCAGCATCGTTAAAAATTCTCAGGGAGACAATTTTATTAGACAACCATTCAATATCAACATCGCTGTCCAAGTCTTCGATGCCGAGCAAAATCAATAAGCCTTTATCAATTTGGCCATAGATATTGCCGTTAATCTCTACACTGGCTTTTGAAACTCTTTGAATGACGGCTCGCACTATTATTATAAACTTTCTAAGAATTTAATCAATGATTCTCGCTCTGATTTAATCAAAAGTTTATATGCTTTTTTAGCAGTTACCCCTTCTCCATTATGCCATAGAATAGCTTCTTCAAAACCATTTGCTCTTCCATCGTGCATGAGTCTAATATGATTATTCACGACTTGACTCAAACCGATACCCCAAAGCGGTGGCGTTCTCCACTCTTTGCCTGTGGCAAGAAAGTCTGGCCTATTATCTGCTAAGTCCTCCCCCATATCATGTAATAACATATCTGTATAAGGAAAAATAACTTGATTTGACAATGCTTGAATTGAAGGATGAATACCTGTTTTCATAGATGGTCGATGACATTTATCGCATCCAATTTGAGTAAACAACCTCTTTCCTCTTTGAACCATAGAGTCTCCTTGATTCCTCGCTGCAGGTACACCTACAGTTTGACAATAGAATGTAAATTGCTCTAATTGCTCTAGGCTAATATCTTTAACGCCATCATCCACGCAATTGGTTTGGCCTTTACAATTCTCTTCAGGAAAAATTGAATTTGTCAAGCCCATATCTTGATTTAAGGCTGCGGCCGATTGCTCTTTCAATGAGGTCGTAGCAGCTTTCCATCCGAATCTACCAATCATTTTTTTGCCGTATTCAACACTCCATCCGTAATTTGCCCTTCCAGAAATCCCATCTTTATTCTTATCAAACTCATCGACATATTCTAGAATGGTCTCTTCTGACAATGCTTCGAGCAAACCCAAACCAGGGATGATGGAAGCAATTCTAGGGGATGTTTTCAGGTTGAGTGGCAAATTCATATATGAATTTGTCAATTTATAGAATGGCTTAGAGAGGGTAACCACTTTTTGGTCAGGGAAGATCTCTTGAATTGGCAAATACGTGATAAATAAATCTGCCTCTCGATCGTTTGCCATGTCAGAAAAATTTTGCAATTGCCCTCCAAAGCCAGGCACAGCTAGTGGTCCGCCATAGTCATCTATTCCATCAATACTAAGTCTAATCAATAAACCAGAAGGTTCGTTTAGATTTGTCGGTGGCGCTGCCCTTCCGTTTCTCAAATGACAACCACTGCACGAAACATGATTGAATTGAGGCCCTAATCCATCAAAATCCTTATTGAAAATCTCTCCTGTTACAAATTTTTGTTCAAAAATAGCATCCGCTTCGATATGTGTATCGGCGTCTACAGTGGAGAGATTATTGCTTGGAAAGGTATAGGCATTGCTTGTCTCATCAAATATAGTTGTAGCGCCGCCGGAAAAGACTCCTTCCACATTTGCCTCCATTTCTTTTTTGCATCCTATGGCTAGGATGATTATTGGGATGGCTAGAAAAAGGTAAATATTCTTCATTCTATGAAATATTAACTGCACACAAAATATTAATAAAAGTTTAAAAATACAATTTTTAAGGCAAATTTTTCAATTCAGTTGTAAGATCATTCGTAAAAGTTTGTTGCAATTCAAGTGCTGTCGTTATTGCGGTTTCAATAAAAGGCCGATTATTGAAGACGGCATCCGAATATGTTCCAGGAATATTGGAAATTGACTGCTCCAGTGCATCAATTTGATTGATTATTTTAGCATCTAATTCAGGATTCAAATTTTTGATAATAGAAGAAATACCAGAACCATCACCTAGCAATCCATTCTTGCCCATATAAATCATTTTAATCCCTTCCACATTATCAATAAAATCACTCTTAGAGTTTTGACTATAGCGAGACTCTTCAAGAGCAAGGTCTTTCTTAGAATAAGCTGCATTCAATTTTGAATTTGCCACTTCATCGCAAACAATAATTATTCCATTCACCAATTCTAATATAGCCACTTTTTGCGTTTTATAAATACTTCTTCCCCCAGCCTCTATTAGGTTTTTGCCAAAATTGTCCCCTCCTATTCCTCCTCTCCAATAATCATACAATTTCTGTGTATTACCCTGTAAACTCTCAGCACAAGCGATGGCATAATCAATTTCTCGCTCTGTAAAATCTGCAACTTTTTTATTGCTATTAATTCCCCATAAAAGGTATTCAATGGTATGATATCCTTTAATAAATCCAACTTGCTGATCTAGAAAAGATTTATCCAATACTTTATTTCCAGCGATAACTGAATCCAATTCTTTTTCGTCCAAAGGCCAACTATCCATGGAGATATTAAATCCTTGATTTTTAACCGGACCAAATAGAAATGCCTCTGCTTTCTCCCATTCTCGCCTTGTGAGTCGCCATGATTCTTTAGCAGATTCCAAAGTATTGCTATTTCGATTGGCTTTAAATTCTTGCAATTTAATAATGAGCGTCTTTGCTTGATCATTATTGGAATTGTAAGTTGCTATTATACAATTATTGGTAATATTTTCAAGGATATACTTAAAATCAGTTGGCAATTCTGGACCTCCACAACTAGTCCAAAAAGTCACCAAGATGATGGTTAATAAAGATATTTTGATGTAATGTGTCATTTCTTCCTTTTATTGATTTTTTCATTTATTTGAGACTAGAACTAAAATTATATTGAAGTTTTAACAAACTAACTCTTCCAATATGCGCTGTGCCGGGAAAACCTTGAAATAAATTATCCAATACATTGCTCATTGAAAAAGTCAATGTGAGATTCTTGATAGGTTTTGGTGTATAGTTTATATTGAAATCTATAAAATTTGCCGCGACGACATCACCCACCCAAACTGTTGAAAACGCAGGGAATGCATCCTGCCATCTCCAAACAATCTTATAAGAAAGCCCAGTTTGATTGTCTGCTCTGCCACTAATAAAATGTTCAAAACTTATGAGTGACTTATACTTAGGAGCATTGAGAGCCACATAGCCATTGACAGCTTGTGAAAAAATAATTTTATCCTTATTGATAAAGGAGAAATTTCCAGCTATTTCAAAATGCTTATTTGGATATACTGACATATAGACATCAGTGCCTAAAATATCAGCAGTTCCGACATTAATTGGTGTGAGGATGATATCATTTCCAACTATTCCAAAGTTATTGTTGCTAGGTGTAATTGTTCCCAATGTTTGCCGCTTATTTTTATTTAAATAAGCATTGAGAATTTCATCAAATGCATCTCCATTATTATTTCCACCCCAGTTGGGATTTTTGTCGAATAACTCAATTAAATTCGCTCCAGCAGCCATTGTAGAATCAACGTTTGCTCTCAAATGTGTTCTCAGCGCATTCTCAAATTGTGCATTGTCAAAAATGACATTATAGGTTGCCGTAGAAGAAGTACTTAAGAAATTATTTCTGATAGAATAGTATATGTCAATGCCGAGAGAATAAGAAGTATTTTGAATGAATTTATATCCCAATTCAAAAGTTTGAGTAACTGTGCTCTTTAGCGCTTTTAAATTGACAACATTTGCCAAATTTGCTCTAACGGCTTCTTGATTCGTGAATCCATTCTTATCATAAGCCAAATAATCTACAGCCAATTTATCCACTTTATTAATCGCATCTCCTTCAATATTTTTCATCAGTTTATCAAGATAAGAAGGGAAAACTTGATTCGGATCAGGGAATTTTTTATCGCTATTCAAATCTTCCAGAATTAAATTAGTGAGCGATTTTAAGTGAGCTGAATTATCTAATTTTTGGTCAATAGTATATAAATCTGGAGATGATGGTCTTCCAAACATCAGATTTCCATTAGCATCATAATTATAATCAAATCCACGATTATTCCCGACTAGTCTTACATTAATTCCGTTCCCTAAGGATCTTTCGAAAATATCACTGAACAAGTTAATCATCGAAGGTGTATTAAAAGCTCGATTATATGTCAACCTAATTGCATGATGCATGTTGGGTTTATACACGATAGCACCTCTTGGAGAAATCATAATCTCCTCTGGATTATTTTGAAAATCTCCTCTCAAAGCAGCCAAGAGTGTTAATTTATCAGTTGGTTTATATTCCGCTTGTAAATAAGCCCCAATCTGATGAATCTTAGCATTGCCTTCATTCCTTCCAAATATTGTTGAATCAGTATTCGGATTTGTAAAACTATAATCTGACCCATAGACAAAAAAGAATTTTCCAACTTTAGAACTATTTTGAATCTGTGAAACCAATTGATAAGATTTATCTTTCAGCAATTGTGCGTTTAATTGATTATCTCTTGGTATGATAAATGAATTTCCTGCATCATTGTAATTCAAGTAAGTTTGAAAGAAAAAAGAATTAATATTTAATCTAGTCTGCCCATAGGCGTATTTAAAATTCTCAGATTGAGATGTTCCCAGCGGTGAAATTCCTAAATTAGTCGCTTGAGAATATCCCCCATTAATAATCCATAGGACTTTCTTGCTAATTTTATAATCAAATCGAAAATCGCCGGAGAACTTTTTCAATTCGAAATTTTTATCAAAGGTGCTTACGCTATCCACTTGAAATTGGTCCCCTCTTAAATAACTGCCATAATTCACCTTGTCTATACCTGTTCTCGGCTCGAGTGGCTCGTAATGCTCATAATCGAGTCCTTTAGGCATCCATGTCATAGACAATTTCATCCCTACTTTTTCTGACAATTTATAAGACAATCTCATCTCGGGTTGCAGTAAAAGTCTATCGACCAAACTTGTGGCTATAGGTCCTGTCAGACCTGGGTCAGGAGCCTTTGCTATTGATCTCAATCCCGCTGTCATAGAGACACTTCCCTCAATATCGCTTTTCTGATCCAGTGGAGATTTAGTAATGATATTGATTACCCCATAAGAGGCATTTGGTCCATATAAAGCCGAAGCAGGCCCCCTAACCAATTCTATTCGCTTAAAATCTGAGATATTATTGGGGATTAATTGATAGGCATTAAAACGAAGAGATGGCAATGAAATTAATCTATTGTCAATAATGGCAAGCGCTGATTGAGTAAATAATTGATTAAACCCTCGAATACTCAAATTATTAACGACCAGATTTACTTGAATATTATCCACTCCTGGCAATTTTTTAATTTGGTCTGCAGGAGAAATATAAGGATTGCGCTTAATTTTCTCTTCCGTTAAAATAGAAATCGAAGCAGGTGCATCCACTATTTTTTCTGCTCTTTTTGAAGCAGTGACGACCACTTCTTGAATAACGACATTCGTGCTTGCAAACTGAATATTTACATCTATGGATGCCATGTTGCCATCTACGCTATACTCTTGTTGCTCAAAATTGGTGGCTTTAAATACAACCACACGGTAAATAATATTTTGGAATGGGAAGTTCATACTCCCCTTTGATATCGGTTCGAATGCCAAAAAGTGTTCCTTTTACATAAACGCTGGCACCATATATGGGCTGCATTTTATTATCCGTAACGACTCCTTTAATCCAAACATTATCTTGCGCATAAATAATTGCAAACGAGAAAATTGCGAGGATTGATAAGATTGCCTTTTTAATCATTAATATAAAAATTATTTAGACTTAATACAATACAATGTGTGAAAATATATAAAATATGCCTCAAAATCAAATTTTCCTTCTTGAAATCTCTTTTTTTATCAGCATTAATTCTCTACTTGTCTGACCTTCTACAGATGTATTCTCTTGCGCCCTTCTAATTAAATAAGGAATAACATCTTTCACAGGTCCATATGGCAAGTATTTCGCGACTGTATATCCAGCATTGGATAAGTTATAAGAAATATGTTCCCCCATGCCATACAATTGCGAGAAACAAATATGCGGATGTCCCTTTTCAATCCCCATTTTCATGATTAGCTCTGCTGCCAATTTATTGCTTAATTCATTATGAGTAGCGCAGCAAATAGAGACATGTGCAATATTCTCAAAACACAGCCTCAAAGAATTATTATAGTCATCGTCACAATTTTGTTTGTTGATATGGATAAATGAAGGAATCTGATGATCCTTTGCATATTTATTTTCTTTCTCTACATAAGCCCCTCTTACAAGCTTTGCACCAAGAATATATCCTTTCGTTTTGGCTAATTCAATTGAATCTTTTAAATATTGAAGCTTATCGATTCGATATAATTGAAAAGTATTAAAAATAATGGCTTTGCTCTTATTGTACTTCTCCATCATTTCATCTACCCAATTGTCGATTGGATCCTGAATCCAGCTCTCCTCAGCATCTATATAAAGCTGCACTTGGCAAATATTTGCTTCTTTACAAATCCCCTCAATATATTCTTTTGCCTTTCGTTTCTCAGCCTCTTCTTTGGCTGTCAATAGATCGCCACGTTGCATTTTCTCAAACAAGTCTATACTCATACCCTGTAAACTTAGTGCAAATCGCTCTAACACTTTTATTCTTTGAGGCGAATCGAATCGCATAAATTGTATGATCAAATGTAGCCTTAAAAGCTTCTTCATTCTCCAACCCTTCAACGCTATAATTTAAGAGCGTTTCAATTCCATTTTTCGCCAATGCTTGAATAACTTCAGAAGCGCGGTCTATCGTTTCACCGCCACAAAACTGCTGGTATATTGTTTTTCTCGCTGCCCAGACAACTGGAAGTTTCCATTCTAAGGCTTTTAAAGTTAATGCACTTCCAACCTTAACCAACCAATTATGATTCATGGCTGTAAATAACAAATGGGTTCTTTTTAACTCAGCATCTGATTTAGATTTAAACGCAATTTCGGTATTGTCAAATGATATTTCTTGTATTGAATTGTCCATATCTTTATTTAAATTCATTATTCTTTTTGAGTCAAATAATTCTTGAGTTGTTCGGAAAATTTAGTGGATGAAATTGATCCTTTAATTTTGTCAATTATTCTCCCTTTGTTATTGAAAATAATCATCACAGGGACATTATTTACACTGTAATTTTCCTTGATATCCATCCCCTCAAAATCATCTATATCCACATAAGTCATTTGAAATTTCGTCAAGTAACGCTGCACGTCATACGCCTTAAATACCGTCTCTCGCATCATTCTGCAAGGGATACACCAATGTGCGCCGAAATACAAAATATAAAACTTCTTTCCATACCTCACTTCATGCAATACTTGCTTAAGTGATTTGGAATCGTAATAGTCATTTTCACGATTATCGCTAATGAAGTCTAAATCGAATTTTTGGACCTTTGATTTGACAGGCGTATCTCTGCCAACAACAACATATTTTTTTCCTTTTATCTCTACATCATCTTCTAACTCATCATAGACAATAGCTTTGATTTCCTTCACAGTAAAATCCCCTTCTTTTTGCTCTACCCCTTCTTCAATATTTTCTGTAGATTCTTCTTGATATTCCTCAACAGATTCACTCGGTTGAATTTGACAAAATATTGTCAGAGGAAAATAAAAATAACAAGAAAAATCCACTTTTTTTAGGAGCCTAACATCCTCTACAAATATATTACAAAGTCAACAATTAACAAATTTCATTCCACAATTTCCAACTTTCTTCTGCTTGAATCTCAAGCATTTTCTCCCCATTTATTACTTCTGCACCGAAAGATAAACAATTTCTCAAAAAAGTAGTTTACCTTGGGTTGTATATTAAATCTACGCAAAGATGCCGATTTGTAATGAATTGGTAAGGAATATTGGGACACTCACTTATATTTGGAAATGTCCCTAACGGAGTACAATTAACAATAAGCGTATTCCCTTCAACATCATTTTTTCTTAGAGATTCATAGCTTGTGGTTTTCGCGTTGCCTTTATTTCTTTCCACAACTAAATAATCGATACCCAATTCTTGCAATACGTATTTAACCGCTTTAGCAGCACCACCATTTCCTAAAACCAATGCACTTCGATGTATCCCTTTAAGATGATATTGAATTGCCTTTTTAAATCCTATATAATCCGTATTGTATCCTTTTTAAACCCATCCATTATTCTTATACAATTCACCGCTCCTATTTCCTTCGCATAAATATCAATATCATCAAGATGTTCAGTTACTTTTCTTTATATGGAATAGTTACGTTCAATCCAAGTAGGTGCTCATTTTGAATCAATGTATTCAATTCTTCAATACTTGCTAACTCATACAAGTTATAGGTTGAATCTCCTATCTTTTCCAAGTCAAATTTATGATCAAAATATTCTTTTGAAAATGAATGCAATAGTGATTTCCCTATAAGTCCGTACGCTTTCAAAACATGTAGCTTTTTAATGCCTTTTATCAATTAAAAAGCCCCGCTATTGCGGGGCTTTGTTGATTTACTTTTAGAATTATTCTATCACAATAGCGCGCTCAATCTTCTTTGTTTTGGCTGT
>JADJOU010000020.1 GCA_016713645.1 Bacteroidota bacterium | reverse complement strand
TATCAGCAAACCGGATGCAACACCAATGGCTTTGACTTATCAACAACTTAGCAAATTGAAAGAGGAATCGAATGGATTTTAAATATTCATTCTTAGCCGCTAAAAACAATCAAGTCAATGATTGGTTAATACAAATGCCCGCGAATCGATTGAGCAATGAGTTTACTTATCGATTCAAAGATGGGAAGAAGATTACAGATACCTATATAAGCGCCGAGTTGATGCATGTCTTGCAACAAAAACACCCTAGTGATGCAAATGGCAAGCAAGACTACAAAGAAGCGCCTAATGCTTATAATTTAATAAATCTGAATGCTTCAACGACAATGCATATCAATAAATTTCCCTTAACGCTTAGCATAGGCATTAGAAACTTATTAAATACAGCATATCGTGATTATTTAAATAGTATGCGGTATTTCACGGATGAAATGGGGAGGAATATCAGTATCCGGATGAAAATTCAGTTCTAAAAAAATACAATCAAACTCTTTTGAGAGCAAAAAGCTAGATATTTAAAACTAGCGGCTGATGGAGACAAGACTCGATAGCTAGAGGAAATTGGGCCTTTATTTGGATTTTTTATTCTGAAAAACAAGCCAACACTTTCACAGTATATTGAATTTCATCTACGATGAAGTATAAACTATAAGGAAATTTTCGAATTTTCAGCGCACGAATATTTTTATATCGAATATTTAAAAATGGATTAATTGCTAATATATCATAAGATAATTTGAGCATATTAATAAATCGCTGGGGAGCAATTGAGCTGTTAAAAGCATAATATTCAATAGCTTTTTCAATTTCTATTTGAGCTTTAAGGGAAACCACAATCTTATAAGCCATATTTTTTTTTGACTTGTTTTATTGAGTCTTCGCTGCTTATGTATGTTTGTTCCTCTTCTTGCAAACGTTCCTCCAAAATATTCTTCATTTCTGCACTTAATTCAGAATCGGTTTCGTCTTCTTCAACAATAATGGTAATGGGCTTTGATTTAAATGCAGCTTTAATCGCTTCTAAAATCTCAATATTTACATCTTGTGCTGATGACAAATGAAATGTTGTATACATATTTTTTGAATTTAATATTTTGCTTGAGTGAAAGGACTCAGATCATTATTTAGAATGCATTACTTGACAACTTGCACATATCCTTATATTCCCCTTATTCAATATTTCTAATCTATTAATAGATTAAATTCTTAAAAAATTCACTCTACCTCATACAAAATTAGAAAATATCCTTTACTTGATTTAGAAAAATAACTAAACTCAATTGTTTAATGCATGGTGCCGTTTAAACATTTGTAAGGATGCTTGCTATGCTTGGCTGCATAATATGTGAGCATCTAGTTAATTAATGACAATTTAATTTTATCCACTTGCTTAAAGTTTCTCCATTCATGAAAGGGTTATCTTCACCATTCTTTATACTTTCATAAAAATCGTGACAAGACCCTAAGGTATCCTTTAAAATCAATTTACATAATCCCCTATTTGAATATCCCGCAGGATATTTTGGATTCAATAAAATGAGTTTTTAAAAATAATTCATAGCAGTATCAAAACTCGAAAGTTTATAATAACACATGCCAATGGAATAGGTAGATTTTTGATCTAAACTATCCTTAACAAGTTTGTGATGATAATATTTGATTGATTTTCTGATCTCAGCTTTTGTCTGAATTCCACATGAATTTTTTCTTGCAAAAGAAAATCCAAATGGAAGTAACAACAATAAGATTAATGCTGAAAATGAATGCATAGAATTGTTCCTTTGAAAATTAAAATAAATGTGCCCTGGACTGGATTCGAACCAGCACGCCGTTTCCAGCACCACCCCCTCAAGATGGCAAGTCTACCAATTTCTCCACCAGGGCATTTATTCTTGTGAAAAGTTAGAAAATATATCTTTCGCGCATCCTATCTCTTAGGAAACTTGATTTTATAATCTGCATGTACTTTCCCCTTTATCATGTCATTCAAACGATTTCGAATGAGTTGTTTTTTCAAAGGTTTTAATTTGTCCGTAAATAATTCACCTTCGATATGATCATATTCGTGTTGAATAATTCGGGCCGTAAAATTATCAAATTCTTCGACATGCTCCACAAAATTTACATCTAAATATTTTATTTTGATAATCGAAGGTCGAGCAACATCTCCGCGCAAGCCGGGAATGCTCAGGCAGCCCTCTTCAAACTCTTTCACTGGACCTGTTTCTTCAATCATCTCCGCATTGATAAATGCCTGCTTCACCCCTTTCTCGTGTTTGCCTTTTCGATCATCATCTTCATGCTTGATCTGTTTGCTATCCACAATAAATAGTCGAATTGCTTTATTGATCTGTGGCGCTGCCAATCCAACCCCATTGCAGTGATACATCGTCTCAAACATATCATCTATCAAGGTCTTTAAATTGGGGTAATCCGGACCTATGTCCGTGCAATGTTTTCTCAACATGGGGTCACCGTATATATTTATCGGTAATATCATAATCCAAAATTCTTTTTATAAGTCAAATAATCATTTAATATAATCACGGCACTCATTTCATCTATCAAGCCTTTCTCTCGGCGCTTCATTTTGCCCATCCCACTCTGCATCAATGCCATGGATGCGATTTTCGAACTAAAACGCTCATCCATAATATCCACTGTTTTGTCTACAAACTTCTCCTTCAATCGCTTCACAAATCCCACCACATGCGGGGTTGAATCCGTCGGCGTATTATCTAAATTCTTGGGATAACCCACCACAAAACCCTCTACTTCTTCTACAGCACACTAATCGTCAAGGAATTTCATCAAATCATTTGGATGAACGACCCCTAAATGATTGGGTATAATTTGCATCGGATCTGTCACTGCCAGTCCCACGCGCTTTGTCCCATAATCAATTCCTATAATTCTCAATGCCATTTATTTTACAAACACTTGAAACTTCACCGAAGTTTCGCGATCTTCTACATTCCCAAATACACTCACACTATTTAATACCAATCCCGACTTATCTCGGCTATTGAATTCAATTTTAATCTTCCCCTTTTCTCCCGGCGCAATGGGTTTATCATCATAAGACGGCACCGTGCATCCACAAGATGCTTTCACATTGACAATCTCGAAAGTATGCTCTCCAACATTGGTATATTCAATATCTTGATAGATGATTTGACCTGCTTTTATCGTATCTAAATCGTAGATTTCTCTATCGAATTGAATCACTGTCATCTTCTCCTCCCCCATCAATTTCTGATTGTCTTCATTGAAAAGCGGATTGATCTCCTCTTGACTAGGTTCATGCGCGATTTCACGCTTTTCCTCTGGAGAATGATTGAACAATAATATGCCTGCATTCACCAACAATAAAATCAAAATTAAAATCCCAAGAATGAGCTTCGTCTTTGCCTTCATAATTTGCAAATATAATTCATTAAATGCACAAAAGGCTTTTCAAATGGGTATCCAACGCAAAAATTCTAGTTCCAAGTCGCCAATTTATTGGCTAAGATCATATCTATGGCAACTATAGCGGCCATTGCTTCAACAACAGGCACGGCTCTAGGCAAAACACAAGGGTCATGTCTGCCTATATTTTCCAAAACGATGGTTTCTCCTTGCTGATTGATGGTATTTTGAGGCAATGAAATTGTCGATGTGGGTTTGAATGCCACATTGAAATAGACATCCATGCCATTAGTGATGCCACCTTGAATGCCTCCTGAATGATTCGTTGCTGTTCTGATGCCTTCGGGAGTTTGAATAAATGCATCATTGTGCTCACTGCCCAAAAGATCGGTTCCCGCAAAGCCAGAGCCATATTCAAAACCATGTACGGCATTGATAGACAGCATGGCATTTGCTAAAGATGCCTGAAATTTATTGTAAATCGGTTCGCCACAGCCTACAGGAATATGCTTGATTACGCATGTAACTATACCACCAACACTATCTCCCTTGGATTTTACTTCCTCTATATAATTGATAAATTTAGATGCCATGTCCGCATCTGGACAGCGAATAGCATTTTCATAGGTCTTAGAAAGATCGAGACTTTCATAGGATTTATTCAATTTCATCACACCGACTTTAGAGACAAATCCGTTAATTTCAATGCCGATTTTATTCAATAAGAGTTTTGCAATAGCCCCTGCAGCTACTCTGCAAGCCGTCTCTCTCGCTGAGCTGCGTCCGCCACCTCTATAATCCCGAATGCCATATTTTTCTTGATACGTATAATCGGCATGTGAAGGCCTGAATACATCGCGATTCTTTTCATAGTCTTCACTTCGTTGGTCTTTATTGAGAATCATCAAGTGGATGGGGCTCCCCAAGGTCATTCCATTAAAAACACCGCTGATAATTTCCACGCGATCTTCCTCATCCCTTGAGGTAGTAATTGCAGATTGACCCGGTCTTCGCTTCATCATTTCTCGCTGAATAAAATCTTCATCGATGGCACATCCCGCAGGACATCCATCGATAATCACGCCGACGGCCTTTCCGTGAGATTCCCCATAGGTAGTGATTTTAAATATATTTCCAAAAGTATTCGACATGATAGATTCCTAGATTAAACGCTGCACAAATCTAATAATTCCTATTTTCGCTACCCAATATTCCTTTGATTTGAAAACAATATTCACGAATATACAAGAACTAGCAGGAATCGATGAATCACATGCATTGAGGAAGTGCGGCGCGGAGATGAATAATCTACATGCTATTCAGCATGCCTATTTAATGCTTGAAGACGAGCGTATTGCTGCTTATGGACCGATGGATGAATGTCCCACAAATGCAGATCAATTCATCGATTGCAAGGGAAAGACCATATTGCCCGCTTGGTGTGATTCACATACTCATATCGTTTTTGCGGAGCCAAGAGAGCGCGAGTTTATTCAAAAAATACAAGGGAAGACCTATGCAGAAATAGCTGCTTCAGGTGGCGGTATTTTGAACTCCGCGCATAAATTGCGGGAGACTTCTTTTGATGCACTATTCGATAGTGCCGCCATGCGCTTAGAACAAGTCATGCGGATGGGAACAGGCGCAATAGAAATTAAAAGTGGCTATGGCTTGAGTTTAGACAGTGAGATTAAAATGCTTCAAGTCATTCGAAAATTAAAAGAGAAATATTCAATTCCTATTAAATCCAATTTCCTCGGTGCACATGCCTTCCCGGCGGAATACAGAGAGGATAGAGATGGTTATGTCAAGACCCTAATCGAATCGTGGATTCCTAAAATTGCGGGAGAAGGCTTGGCAGACTATATAGACGTATTCTGTGAAGATGGATTTTTCAGCGTTGCACAGACGGATCAAATTCTCCAAGCAGGCGCTAAATATGGCCTCAAACCAAAGATTCATGCCAATCAATTGGCTATATCAGGCGGCGTGCAAATGGGGGTAAAAACAAGGCGGTGTCCGTTGATCATCTCGAAAATATAGATGATGCCGTAATTCAATCCCTACAAAATCAATCGACCATTGCCACGCTTCTGCCTTCCTGTTCATTCTTCATCAATATCCCTTTTGCGCCAGCGAGGAAGATGATCGATGCTGGATTAGGCGTTGCGATTGCGAGTGATTTCAATCCTGGTTCAACACCCTCCGGGAATATGAATTTTGTGGTTTCATTGGCGTGTATTAAATTAAAAATGTTGCCGAATGAGGCGATTCAAGCTGCACCCATCAATGGCGCTTATGCCATGGAGATGAGCGATGAAATTGGAACAATTAGCAAGGGTAAATGGGCAAACTTCATTATCACAGAGACAATACCTACATTAGCATTTATACCTTATAGTTTTGGAAGAAATGCGATTCAAGATGTTTGGATCAAGGGTAAAAAAATATAAAACGCGCATAAGAAAAAGAACATGTCCCCTACTTATAAAGAGACCGTGGATTATTTGATGGCCAAACTGCCCATGTTTCATCGCATTGGCCCAACCGCATTTAAAAAAGATTTGACCAATACCATAGCACTTTGCTGTGCATTGGGCAATCCTCAAGAGAAATTTCCCAGTATTCATGTCGCGGGAACCAATGGCAAAGGTTCAACAACTCACCTAATAGCATCGATGTTGCAATCATCAGGACTAAAAGTAGGTGTATACACATCACCACACTACATCGACTTTAGAGAGCGCATCAAAATCAATGGCGTACTCATTTCAGAAGAGCGCATCATCGAATTTGTCGAAAACCATGAGTCGCTTTTGGAAGAGATTCAACCCGGCTTTTAATTATTTCGCGGAGGAGAAAGTGGACATTGCAGTCATCGAGGTGGGACTGGGCGGTCGATTAGATAGCACCAATATCATTCAACCCTTAGTTTCCGTTATCACCAATATCGGTTATGACCATATGCAGTTCTTGGGCAATACACTGCCTGAAATCGCAAGTGAAAAGGCGGGCATCATCAAGAAAAATACTCCTGTCGTTATAGGTGAAAGAGGGAGTGAAACTGACGCGGTATTCATTGAAAAAGCCAAAGCTGTCGGGACTTCTATTCAATTTGCCGAAGATTATATAACTATTGATATCATCGCTCGAAATTGGAACAATATGGTTGTTCGCATCGATAAGGATCGTCAACCGATCATACATGATGTAAAATTTCCGTTGCTCGGCAATTATCAAATCAAAAACCTAAAAACGGCTGTCGCAGCTATATTGGCGCTAGATCAAGCTCATCCCAATCGATTTCATATTTCAGCAACAAGCATGCTCAATGGAATTGAACAAATCTACAAACAGACCTATTTTATTGGGCGGTGGATGGTGCAATCAACAAAGCCGATCATCATATTCGATTCCGCGCATAATGAGCATGGCTTAAAACCCGTATTTGAACAAATCAAACAAATCTCGCACATGCAATTGCATATTGTCTTTGGGACAGTTTCAGATAAAGATTTAGAAAAGTTAAAACCATTATTGCCTTCTGATGCATACTTCCATCTCTGTGCAGCGGATATTCCAAGAGCTATGCCAGTAGAGCAATTGGGGACTTTTTTCAGCGAATTAAAATACAAACATCAAACATATCCAAATGTGCGCACTGCATATCAATCAGCCAAAGATTTATTCGGAGATGAGGATATGTTTTGGTCGTGGGGAGTATTTTTATTTTGGGGGAAATTTTGGGAGAGGAATAAGCAAAAAAAAACAGCCAAGCTTTCGCTCGGCTGTATCTTCATTCTTTAACTAAAAAAATTACTTCACTTCTTCAAACTCTGCTTCTTGTGTATTCTCATTGCCTGATGTAGCGTTATTATTCTGATCTTGCGGTCCTTCTTGACCTGGATTCTCTTGTTGTGCTTTATACATATCCTCAGAAGCAGCTTGCCATGCCTGATTCAATTTTTCCATCGCTGCATCCAATCCATCGATATTCTGACTTGCATGAAGTGTTTTCACTTCAGCAACGGCACTTTCAATCGCTGCTTTTTTTTCCGCAGGAATTTTATCGCCAAACTCTTTCATTTGTTTTTCTGTTTGGAAAACCAATCCATCAGCTGCATTGAGTTTCTCTACTTTTTCACGCTCTTTTTTATCTGCTTCTTCATTGGCTTTCGCCTCTGCTTTCATTTTTTCAATATCCTCTTTGCTTAATCCAGTCGAAGCTTCAATTCTGATTGATTGCTCTTTGCCTGTACCTTTATCTTTTGCAGATACGCTGAGGATTCCGTTAGCATCCAAATCAAAAGTCACTTCAATTTGAGGAACGCCTCTTTGTGCTGAAGGAATATCACCCAAGTGGAAACGACCAATCGATCTATTATCCTTTGCCATTTGACGCTCACCTTGAAGAATGTGAATTTCTACTGAAGGTTGATTGTCTTGAGCCGTTGTAAAAACTTGAGATTTTTTAGTTGGAATAGTTGCATTTGACTCAATCAATGTCGTCATCACACCACCCATCGTCTCGATACCGAGAGATAGAGGAGTTACATCGACAAGAACGATATCATCAGTCACATCACCGCTCATGATTCCGCCTTGAATAGCAGCACCTACAGCCACTACTTCATCCGGATTTACTCCTTTAGAAGGTTTTTTGCCGAAGAATTGCTCTACCATTTCAGCGACCTTAGGGATTCTTGTAGAACCACCAACTAAGATAACTTCATCGATATCATTTTTTTGAAGACCAGCATCAGACAATGCTTTTCTGCATGGCTCCAATGTTCTTTGGAAAAGAGAATCCGCCAATTGCTCAAATTTAGCTTTGGTCAATTTCTTCACCAAGTGCTTAGGAATTCCGTCAATTGCTGTGATGTATGGCAAATTGATTTCTGTTTCAGAAGAATTAGACAATTCAATTTTTGCTTTTTCTGCAGCTTCTTTCAATCTTTGAAGCGCCATTGGGTCTTTTCTCAAGTCCCAATTGTCGGAAGTTTTGAATTCATCAGCCAACCAATCGATGATTACTTGGTCAAAATCATCACCACCAAGGTGTGTATCACCATTCGTTGATTTTACTTCGAATACACCACCACCCAATTCAAGGATAGAGATATCAAAAGTACCGCCACCTAGGTCGAATACAGCGATTTTCATATCTTTTCCACCTTTATCCAAGCCATAGGCAAGTGCAGCAGCCGTTGGTTCGTTGACAATACGTCTGACGATCAATCCTGCGATTTCACCCGCTTCTTTAGTCGCTTGACGCTGACTATCATTGAAATATGCTGGAACGGTGATTACCGCTTCTGTTACTGCAGTTCCGAGAAAATCTTCTGCTGCTTTTTTCATTTTTTGCAATACCATGGCAGATATTTCTTGTGGAGAATACATTCTTCCATCGATATCTACTTTGCATGTATCATTGTCGCCTTTGACCACTTTATATGGAACCTTGCCAAATTCATTGGTTGATTCACTGAATCGACTTCCAATAAAACGCTTAACAGAGTATATGGTTTTAGTTGGTTCGTAATTGCTTGTCTTCTAGCAGGATCACCTACTTTTCGCTCACCATTTTCCAAAAATGCCACTACAGAAGGCGTGGTTCTTCTTCCTTCATCATTTGTAATTACAACCGGATCATTGCCTTCCATAACAGATACACAAGAATTCGTTGTACCTAAGTCTATGCCTATAATTTTACCCATTTTAATTGTATTTTAATTTCATCACCTCCAACAATTCAAATGCCAAGATAAATCTTTGCGAATTTTGCCAAATGATGAGTCTAATGCTATGCATAATTTTCTTTTCCCATTGTTTCCTTTTAATTGGTCAAGAAAAACAAAATTATTCCAAACATCCTTATTGGATATCGATGATGGAGCAGGATGGCGGAAATTACTTCGAGACCGTCAAGGCATTTGAAACTTTTTGGAAATCCAGAACGATGCCCAAAATGATAGAGGAAGAGCATATGGCTGATGGACCAGAGAAGGCGAATAAAGAAATTCGTAAAATGTCTAAACGGGCAGTCAAGAATCGGGATTTCAATCAAGAAATGATTTATCAAATCAAGCGCTACAATAGATGGAAGCGTGAAATGGAGCCCTATGTGCAAGAAGATGGGCGCATATTGACGATGGATGAGCGATTGAAATTGTGGCGCGAACAAAAAACAGAAACGCAAGCAGATAAATAGAACTAAGTGCCGTTAATTTTTTGTTTGGTGCATGTTAAAAGATATGACCTTGGCAAATTTTAAAGAGCGAGAAGCGGAAATAATTGAAGCTTTTGAATGGATTGAAGATGAAATCGATAGATACGAATTAATTATAGAGATGGGCAAATCGCTGCCTATATTGCCAGAGGAATATAAAATTCCCGAATTTGAAATTAAGGGATGCCAAAGTAAAGTTTGGCTAGTGACGAAAGAAAATCAAGGTCGTGTTTTTTTTGAAGCCGATAGCAATACAATGATAACGAAGGGAATCATTGCACTTTTATTGAAAGTGGTCAATGATAGTTCGAAAGAGGAATTAAAAAATTATCAATTTGATTTTATCGATGCCATTCAATTGAGATCTCATCTGACCTCACAGAGAAGCAATGGATTGACTTCGATGATTCAGAAAATAAAATCAGTGGTTTAAAACATCAGTACAATTAATCGCAAAGAAAACATGCTCAAAGAAAAAATCATAGAAGCGCTCAAGACAGTATACGACCCGGAGATTCCAGTCGATATATTTGAATTGGGTTTAATCTACGAAATCAATATCAGCGAAACAAATCATGTTGAAGTAGTGATGACATTGACTTCTCCTTCTTGTCCAGTAGCAGGTTCGCTTCCACAAGAAGTAGAAGATAAAGTGAAGACCGTAGAAGGTGTCACTGATGCGCACATAGAATTGGTTTTTGAACCAGCATGGGATAAATCGATGATGAGCGAAGAGGCGATGCTCGAATTGGGCATGATGTAAAATTAGAAATGTAATAACCGTATAAAATAAAAAGAAAATGTACCCACCAGAATTAGTAGCACCCATGAAGAAAGATCTCGTTGACGCGGGCTTTCAACAATTAGTCACTCCACAAGAAGTGGATGATGTCTTAGAAAAATCCAATGAGACCATTTTGCTCGTTGTAAATTCAGTATGCGGTTGCGCTGCAGGAGCAGCTAGACCAGGTGTAAAGATGGCCGTTTCTGGAGAAGGCAAAAAACCAGCTAAATTGGTCACCGTTTTTGCTGGCGTTGATTCAGATGCTGTTCAGCAAGCGAGAACCTATACTTTGCCTTATCCTCCTTCATCACCTTGTGTAGCTCTTTTTAAAGAGGGAAAATTGGTTCACTTTATCGAGCGCCATCAAATAGAAGGAAATAATGCGCAGACCATATCAGACCATTTAAAGAAAGTATTCGAACACTATTGCTAGAATTAAAAACAATAAAACTAAATTTAAAACATGACATTCCATCATTTAACAATAAAGAAAATAACTCAAGAAACCCACGATACTGTCTCTCTAACATTTGACATACCGGCAGCACTTCAATCAGCCTATGCTTTTCAAGCTGGTCAATATGTCAATCTAAGAATGACATGAATGGCAATAAGCAAACTAGATCTTATTCAATTTGCTCTGTGCCTAGCGATACTTCAATCATATCTGTTGGTAAAAATGGAGAATGGCTGGATGAGTAAATTTGTCAATGACGAACTCAAAGAAGGACAATCAATTGAAGTCTCCACACCAGATGGAAAATTCTTCTATAAAGAAAATGGCAATACCTCTCGAAATCATGTTTTAGTTGCTGGAGGAAGTGGTATCACGCCTTGTTTGTCCATCATCAAAACAATCATTGCGAAGGAGTCCAACAGTAAAATCACTTTGATTTATAGTGTTAAAGGCAAGGCGGATAAGATCTTCGGAGAAGAGTTAGAATCAATCGCTGCAAGCAATCCCAATTTCAAAATTAAGTACTTGTTTACTTTTGAAGGAGATAAAATGATTGATACCGACTACGCAAAAGAATTGATTCAAGCGATAGATAATTTCAAATCTGCTGAATACTATGCATGTGGACCAGGTGCTATCATTAGCTCGATTGAACATGCACTGGAGTCATTTCAAATTTCTAAAGACCAGTTTCATAGAGAGTACTTCACCGTGAAAGCGGCAGAAGACATGCAATCAGCAACAGTAGGCTCTGCAGCTGCAACTCCATTAGCAAAAGGAGAAAAGACCAAAGTTGTCTTGAAATTTGAAGGGAGAAGTTTTGAATTAGAATGTGCTTCCAATCAAAAAATCATCGACGTGGCGATAGACTCAGGTATTGATGCGCCATATTCTTGTTTGGTTGCTGCATGCTGCACTTGCAGAGCTAAATTGCTCTCAGGCAATGTAGAGATGATTGACAAGGATTCTTTGACAGATGCTGAAATAAAAGAGGGATATGTACTCACTTGTCAAGCACAACCTAGAAGTCATGGAATTGTATTGGATTACGACGCTTAATAACTAAAATCCATAAATAAAAAAAGACATAGAATTATCTATGTCTTTTTTTTTGAAATACCTGGTGAAGATGATTAACCTCCTATCATTTTCTTCAATTTGACGATTTGATCTTCCCACCACATCTTCATATCTTCCACTTCATTTGGCTCTGCAAAGTCTGTAATGACCAAAACAGTATCGCCTGAAATTTCATTTTTCTGAATGGCAAACTCGAAAAATTCCTCATCATCTTCTGTTCCGACCCATTGAAAGGCCACCAATTTATCTTCTAAATTATCGATGAGATATGCTTTGTCTTCTTGTCCCTTCCACTTAAAAGTATATAAATCTCCATTGGAATCACATTTTTCACAAAACCATTGAGCGAGGTTAGTTGGTGTAACGACAAATTCATACAATATGGTAGGCGACGAACGCACAATAAACTCCAATTCAAATGCTACTTTAGCCATAATCCTAATTATTTACAGATTGAAAATCAATCTAGTTATTGTGCAATAATATAAAAATTAAATCCCGAAACATATTTTTTTTTGCACATACAAACATTTCAGATTTAATAAATATATAATAAAAAGGTAGAAGTAGAGATTGCCCAGACTAAAGGCTTAATTTCCAACAAATTCAATTCCTTCTTCAGGATTTAATTTCATGGTTTTATTAATCCTAGACTGATGAATATAAATCAATTGATTGAGGGCTTTTTTAATATGCTGCATTTCATTCAATTTCATGTGAATATCATCTGTTGATGCAATTTTCTTTTTTAAACGCATGAGCTCCCTGTATACTTCGGCCATTTCAGCTCTCAAATCTTGGCCTTGAGTCTGCTATGCCAAACTTTTCGACAATAGACACTGGCTCTGGTTTAGCTTTGATTGGTTTTTTATTAAACGCCAATTCATCTTTATCCTTCTTTGAGATGATCAATTTCATTGATGATATACTTAATTTTAGAAATTGCCTGCATATTATTGAGGCGCTCTAATAATTCTATATCAATACTTCCGTTACATCCATCAAACCTGTTTCGAGGTTGTCTGCATTGAGAATGAATGAACCACCAGCAGCATAGGCATCATCGGAATGCTCCTCCACTTTATCTTGCATTCTCTTGATTTGCGCTAGCATTTGGATCTTGCTCTTCTCTCATGATTCCTTTAGTGCAAATAGACTCTTTTCAGTGGCAGATACAGAAGCTCCTTTGGAAATTCTATTATTGGTAGAAGTGACATATTCATCCGCTTTATTAGAGCTAGAATACAACAGGCCATTGAGTTCCGTGAGGTTCATCTTCAGTAATAACTGACTTAATATTGACATCGCAAAACACATAATTCATCTCCACCTCAATAAGGGTCTCTCCTTTTAAGCAAATTCTCTTTGACAAAAATCTCCTTCGCAAGGATTGCCTCGCTGTTAAAGACATTTAAGCCGCGCGTGATAATCCAAAAAGGCAATTGATCAGGCTTGAGAAGATTGATTCTATTGCCGTTTTTATCGACGATATATAATTGAAAAGTCGCACTAAAAGAACTATTTACATTATTGTAAACGGTGACATAAAAATTATCTCGATCATCCGCCCAGTTGTTGACTTTATGGGTAACGCGGTTTCTTAATGTCATGCCTAAATCCACTTTTTGCGCGTAGATAGAACACGAGAACATTAAGAAAATAAATACCCTAAAAATCAACTTCATTATTAAACATAAATCACCGCTACAAATTTTTGACAATTCATAGCAGGTATAAAAAATTGAAATACAGACCAAATATAAATATATATTTCCATAAAAATTTTGTTTTTATCTTTCCTCTCGATTAAAACAGGCATCAAGCAAAAATCACAACTAATTGATTGTCTTGTATTTAACTCAAAATTTAAGCTAAAAATATTCTTTAAAATATGTTGATTAGAAAGTTTGCTGGTATTGATATAGGTTCAAATGCGATGCGATTGCTCATTATGAACGTATACAAGGATGAAAACAAGTGGTTTTTCAATAAATCAGCATTGGTTAGAGCGCCTGTCAGGTTGGGAAAAGATAGTTTTGCCAATCAAATTATCACCGAGGAAACATTGGATTTAATGACACATGCCATGAAATCCTATTATCATTTGATGCAGACATATCAAGTGGTGAGCTATAAAGCTTGTGGAACATCCGCGTTAAGAGAAGCGGCCAACCGGGATTATATCGTAGAGGAAATATTTAAAAGAACAGGGTTGAAAATCGACATCATCGACGGTAAAGAGGAAGCGGATATTATATACAAAACACAGATTGATCGCATTGTCGAGTCCAATAAATCCTATTTGTTTGTGGATGTCGGCGGTGGAAGCACAGAATTGACTTATTATCACGACAAGAAAGTAATTCAGGCTAAGAGCTTTAAAATTGGTTCCGTGCGTCTATTGAATAATTTAGTTGAAAAGTCTGAATGGGAGAGTTTGAAAGAGTGGTGCAAGAAGAATTTCATCAATAAAAAAGATTTGATACTTGTAGGTTCTGGAGGGAATATCAATACCTTATTTAAGAAATCGAAGCAAGAATTGGGAACATCGTTGAAGTATAAATATATTCAAGAATTTAAAGAAGAATTGGCTGCCATGACGATGGATGAGCGAATCAGAAAATATGAATTCAATACAGACCGCGCCGATGTTATTGTTCCCGCACTTTCAATCTATGAAAAAATAATGAAATATATGGATGGCAAAGAAATTTTTGTCCCAAAAATAGGCTTAGCAGATGGATTGGTTCAAATGGCATTGGAAGAATATCTTCTAAATGAAAAGAATAGATCAAGCACAATCAGAATCTAATATTTCTGCGATTCTCGTCTATTTTATAACACCCTTTTTTATTCTAGAAATTCACAGTTCCTTTCTCTATATTTGTTAATCAGATATGGATAAACTTATGCAAAGAAAAATTAGAAAGGTTGCTGTTTTGGGATCAGGGGTCATGGGGTCGAGGATTGCTTGTCACTTTGCCAATATTGGCCTAGATGTTTTACTTTTAGATATTGTTCCACAAGGCTTAACAGAGAATGAGTTAAAAGATAAGTCAAAGAGAAATAGTATTGTGCAAACAGCCTTGCAAAATGCCATTAAATCAAGCCCCTCTCCTCTTTATCATCCTTCATTTGCTAAAAGAATTAAAACGGGAAATTTTGAAGATGATATGCCATTGATAGAATCTTGTGATTGGATCATTGAAGTCGTTGTCGAATTATTAGAGATTAAAAAGCAAGTTTTTGAACAAGTAGAAAAGTATAGAAGGCCTGGAAGTCTCATTACCACGAATACATCAGGAATTCCAATAGAATCAATGCTTGAAGGCAGAAGTGAAGATTTTTGTGCACATTTTTGTGGCACCCATTTTTTCAATCCACCGCGCTATCTAAAATTATTTGAAATCATTCCTTCATCAAAAACGAGCAGTGAAATCATTTCGTTTTTTGAATATTATGCATTTACTTTTTTGGGAAAGACACCTGTAATATGTAAGGATACACCAGCATTTATTGCAAACAGAGTGGGTGTATTCAGTATGATGGCTGTTTTCCAACTCATGCAAAAAATGGATATGCGCATCGATGAAATTGATGCATTGACAGGTATTTTGACAGGTAAACCAAAATCGGCTTCATTCCGAACAGGTGATGTGGTCGGACTAGACACCCTTGTCAAAGTAGCCAATGGCGTTTCAACAAACTGCGAGAAAGACGAAATGCAGGAGGTTTTTTCCATCCCGCCTTTTATAGAAAAAATGCTGGAACAAAAATGGCTTGGAGACAAGACAGGTCAAGGGTTTTATAAGATGGATAAAACATCGGGCAAAAAAGAAATCACGGTTTTGGATTGGAAGACCATGGAATACATCCCGCAAATTAAGGCGAAGTCCAAGACCATTGAAACAAAAAGTATTGAATCCCTAAAAGCTAGATTGATTGCCATTGATAAATTGGATGATCGAGATGCACAATTTTTGCAAGCGCACAATGCAATGATTTTTGCTTATGTTTTGAATCGCTTTGGTGAAATCGTAGATAAAATTTACCTCATCGATGATGCTATCAAAGCAGGATTTGGATGGGAATTGGGGCCTTTTGAGCAAATAGATAATTTAGGACTGGCGCGCGTTGAAAAATTGCTCAAACAATTCAATTATTCCATTCCAGCATGGTTCAATAAAATGATTACAGAGAATGTTCCATCATTTTATCGAATCGAAAATGGCAATTTGCAATACTACCATATTCAAGAAGGAAAATACCGCGATATTGAAAATAGAAAAGGCATTATAAAGATTGATAATTATCGCCAACAAAGCCCAATTTGGAAAAATGCTGGGACTACGATTCACGATATTGGAGATGGCGTGATATGTTTGGAAATCCAAACGAAGATGAATGCCATCGGAGGGGAAGTACTTGAGGGAATCCACAAAGCGATTGATTTGGCCGAGCGAGACTACAAGGGTATTGTGATAGGCAGTGATGCGGCGAATTTCTCTGCTGGTGCAAATCTAGCGATGATATTTATGATGGCCGTAGAACAAGAATTTGAAGAATTGGACATGACCGTGCGACATTTCCAAAATACGATGATGCGCGTCAGACATTCAGCGATTCCCATTATAACAGTCCCACGAGGGATGACACTTGGGGGTGGATGTGAATTGGTCATGCATTCAGATGCAGCAATTGCACAACCTGAAACGTATATGGGTCTTGTTGAAGTGGGCGTAGGCCTTATTCCTGCTGGTGGTGGAACCAAAGAATTCGCGCAGAGAATTTCAGATTCAAGTCTAGCACAAGATCCAATCATGCCGCTCCTCGCCGCGAGATTTACACACATAGCCACGGCGAAGACATCTACAAGTGCTCATGAAGCCTTTGATATTGGTGTATTAGACAACTATAGAGATCTGGTTGTTTTCAATAGTGATCGAGCATTGAGTATCGCAAAGAATAAAGTATTGGAATTGCATGACAGAGGGTATGTGAGTCCTTTGCGCAGATCTGATATTTTGGTTCAAGGAAAGGCTGGATTGGCGGGATTGTATGCTGGTATTGCGGGGTTTGAAATTGGCGGTTATGCATCGGCTCATGATAAAAAAATTGCGGAAAAAGTCGCATGGGTATTGTGCGGAGGAGATTTATCTCAACCGACTTTGGTCACAGACCAATACTTATTAGATTTAGAGCGTGAGGCTTTTTTAAGTCTCCTTGGAGAGAAAAAAACATTGGAGCGCATTCAGAGTATTCTCACTACTGGCAAGCCTTTGAGAAATTAGAACAAAATATTCAATTAAATTCACAGAAGTGTTTTTAATCCATATTGCCTCTTTAAGTTGTAGATTTGCACTTAAATATCAAGCATGTCAAATAAATTAATACTTATCATATTAGATGGATGGGGAGAAGGATCCATTAAGGCGAGCAGCGCCATCGCTGCAGCTTCCACGCCGTATGTTGATAGTCTTTATAAAAATTACCCCCATGCTAGATTGATTACCTATGGCGCTGAAGTTGGGCTACCCAATGGTCAAATGGGCAATTCTGAAGTGGGCCATTTGAATATCGGAGCAGGCAGAATCGTTTATCAAGAATTACAGCGCATCAATGTCGCCATTGAAAGCAATGAATTAAAAGAAAATCCTGTAATGAATGAAATGTTCAAGTATTGCATTGAAAAACAAAAGCCATTGCACTTGCTTGGATTGGTCTCTGATGGCGGTATTCACAGCCACATCAATCACTTAAAGTCAATCATTGCCTTCGCTCAAGAGGCAGGCGTAAAAGATATATTTATTCATGCCTTCACGGATGGTAGAGATACAGATCCAGAGAGTGGATTGGGATTTATCACTGAGATTGAAGATTATGCAAAACCATGGAGCTAAACTCGCTTCTGTGTGCGGTCGATACTATGCCATGGATAGAGATAAACGCTGGGAACGAGTGAAGTTAGCCTATGATATGCTGGTAGATGGAAAAGGCGAACAAAGCGCAGATTTCAAATCGACCATTTCAACGAGATATGCTGCTGGAGAGACAGATGAGTTTATCAAACCTATCATTGCGCAAAACTTCACGCCCATTCGCGAGGGAGATGCCGTATTCTGTTTTAATTTTAGAACCGATCGTTGCAGAGAAATCACGGAAGTACTCACCCAAGAGGATAAGCCAGATTTTCAAATGAAGAAGTTGACATTGAATTATATCACCATGACAAAGTATAGCGAATCATTTGTCGGGATCAAAAATGTATTCAATAAAGACAACCTCAAGATGACGCTCGGAGAAGTCCTTGCAAAAAACAATAAATCTCAGGTCAGGATTGCTGAGACGGAGAAATACCCGCATGTAACTTTCTTCTTTTCGGGAGGCAGGGAGCAACCATTTCACGATGAAAAGCGCATTATGATTTCATCTCCAAAGGTAGCGACCTATGATTTACAACCGGAAATGAGTGCGAAAGAAATTACCCATGCAATTTGCGAGGAAATGAACCATCACCATCCAGATTTTATCTGCTTAAATTTTGCGAATCCTGATATGGTAGGTCATACAGGGGTATTTGAAGCAGCGGTGAAAGCGATTGAAACCGTGGATCATTGTCTTCAAGAAGTGATGAAAACAGCTCTAAAACATGAATACAATGCGATTATTATTGCAGACCATGGGAATGCAGATTATATGATTAATGAGGATGGAAGTCCGAATACAGCCCACACTAAAAATCCAGTACCCGTTTTTGCTATTTGCCAGGAATTCAAACAAATAAACGATGGAAAGCTTGGAGATATCGCCCCAACCATTCTAAAAATAATGCATATTCCCATTCCATCAGAAATGTTTGGCAACATTCTTGTGGTATAAGCGATTCAATCTAAAACATGAGCGAAGAAAGAACCATACATCATATCAACAAAGAGATGGAAGCCTTACTAGATGCTTTCTACCAAGATATTGATGATCATTTGCCCAATATTGGCAATTTGGTTGATTCATATATTGACGAGCAAAATATTCATAAAAGTGAAATTGAAGCAGCCCTGGAAAATTCTCCCTTAAAATTACCAAAATGGGTAAAGGCGAAGGGCTCTATATTCGTCTACTAGAGTATTACAAAACCATTAATCCAGATAGAGCCAAAGATTTCTGGGAAGAATTTGATGTGTAAAAGCCGTTAAAAAACCGCACAAAGACCTGTAAATACTTAGAAACTATCCATTCTCTCAATGTGGAGAATGAAAATGATATACTATGCAGTATATTATATTTTTACCAAGTAATTTTGACGATTAAACTTTATTCACGTAGAATAAAAAAAACATGCCGTATTAAAATGATTCAACCCCTATCTTATATTCATCCAGACGCTAAAATTGCCGCGAACGTCACGATAGATCCATTTACAACCATCATGGGAAATGTTGAGATTGCAGAAGGCACATGGATTGGCTCTAATGTCACGATTTATGATGGTGCGAGGATTGGAAAAAACTGTAAGATTTTCCCAGGAGCGGTAATTAGCGCTGTGCCTCAAGATTTAAAATTCAATGGAGAGCAGACATTGACAATCATTGGCGATAATACAGTTATCAGAGAATTTGCCACCATCAATAAAGGAACAACCTATAGCAATCAGACGTCCATAGGCTCTAATACACTGCTCATGGCCTATACACACGTTGCTCATGATTGTATCGTTGGGAATAATTGTGTCATAGCAAATTCCGTGAATTTAGCAGGCCACGTGGAAATTGGTGATTGGGCAATTATAGGAGGTGGTGTCAATATTCAACAATTCACAAGAATTGGCATACATTGTTTTATCTCAGGAAATACCTCACTCAATAAAGATGTTCCGCCTTTTGTAAAAGGGGCGAGATTCCCATTGACCTATCACGGTGTAAATTCTATCGGCTTGAGAAGAAGAGGATTTAGCCAAGAGCAAATCAATCATATCATGGATATCTATAGAATTCTCTATGTGCGCGGTTTTAATATTTCAAAGGCGACTGATATCATCGAGACAACATTGAACCCAACGCCAGAGAGAGACCTCATTCTCACTTTTATCAAAAACTCCAAAATTGGTTTAATGCGAGGATTTAGAAGCATTAAGGATAGGCACTAAAATCCAATTTAGCTTTCTACTTCGTCGCTTTAAAATTAGCATAGGCCAATTCCACTTCGCCTTTTAAAAATTCTGCTAGTTCGCGAATTGTCTCCTCTTCAAATGGAGATTTTAATCCTGTAATCTCAATTAGCTTCATCAAATTCAATCCAGCGCTATTTTCGCAGAGTTTGATATAAATATCCAATGCTTTTTGATAATCCACTTTCATGATTTGATACAATTGAAGAGCAATTGAAATAGCAAATCCGTAATCGATATAATAAAGGGAATGGTAACAAAATGGCTATTGGACTTCCAGTCATTTCCCTCTATTAAATAGGCATTATGATCTTTATCTGCAGGAATGGTATATTTCTGTTGCATTGCCAAATAGGCGTTATTTCTATCCTCATCAGTCCAATCTACATTTTCATAGACCATTTGTTGAAATTCATCGCCAAAGCTCATATTGATTATCTGACCAATATTTGCTTTTAAATGGTCTAAGTAGAATTTCGAAGAATCCTGTTTGAAATACATGGGAACATAAGGATATGCAAAAATTTCCATCGCCATTGAAAATGTTTCTACCTGCATCAAGGGATGGTCCATTCATCAACATGTACTTAGACTGCAGGCTATGCGTGTATTGAAAGGCATGCCCAAACTCATGGGTCAAAACAGTATAATCAAAGGAGGAGCCGCCAAAGCTTGTAAAAATATAGGGCACTTTGTAATAAGAAAGAGGAGACATAAATCCACCGCCTAATTTATTCGGGCGATTGTCGATGTCAAATAATTCCTTTTCCTTCATCATGCGCATGACTGCGCCCGTTTGAGGCGACATCTTATCATACATTTCAACAGCATGATTCAATTTTTCCTCATTACTTCCATAGGTTCGCGGTGAACCTGAATCAAATAATACGGTCAAATCATAATACTTGATTTGCTCTAATTTCAATTCCTCTTTGCGAATTTCCATCAAACGCTCTTGCAAGGGTTTAAAGTGTTTTGCAACATGGTTTCTAAAATGCTCGATATCCTGTTTATTATATCCAGTGCGACCATAATAGATGAATGAATAATCGTGGTAGTTTTGAAGTCCAGATTTCTGCGCGATCTCATGGCGTTTTTTCACCAGTTCAGAAAAAATATCGCCAATTTCTTTTTTATTAGAATAGAAAAAGGAGGTTGAAGCTTCCATCGCTTTTTTGCGAATCGATCGATCTCCAGAGGTCTTTAAAACCATCAAGCCCATTTCATTATAATTCTTATCATCAATAGAATAATTCGCTTTAGAGGCCAATTCTTCATATTGTGTGCAGAGTTGACTAATTCGAGCAGTCTCCGCTTGAATATTCGGATTGTATAATTTGACTTCAAATTCCAATAATTCAAAAAATCGCTGTCCCAAATCTTCCTTCAATGCTTCTTTAAATGAAGAATTGAAAAGTGAGCGATTGATTGACTTCGAAAGTGGATCTAAAATGGGATTGTTTTCATCAAACTGCAAATAGACTTTTTTTGCTTCTTCATTGCTCAAATCACCATAGAACTTAATGGTCGCAATGCTATTCAACGTACTGTATTCCAAGACCAAATCATTGTATGCATCATAGTTCCTCAGGACTTCTTCCTTGCTAGATGCTTGCTGAATGGCCTGGTCAATTGACTCAAATTTTTGTTTAATTTCTTTAAAATTAGGAACTGAAAAAGGGATTTCAGAAAATGTATACTTCATAAAAAGAGTAGAGAATTTGAATGTAAGATTGTTTTATTTAGGTGAATTAGCGAGAATAAATTTCCTAGTGACGCCATTGAATTTGCTGTTGATAGGAAGTCCTTTTTTATCAACCAATGTCAATTTTAATTGATGTTCGCCTACATTCAATCCATTTACAGCAAGCGGCGTCCATGAATCCACGGTGAATTTAATATCGCTATCCAATTCAATTTGCACTTTATTCCCCTTAGGAGATAAAACTGTATTTAGAAGAAAATAATCAATCAAGATACTCGCTGTATCGACATCTACATAAGTCCCTTTGGGCCTAGAATAAAAAAGGTGTGCTTTTTTTTCTTTAAAATCATCCTCTGCTTTTCCAATGGTGTATTCTTTGACTAAAAAAGTATTGGGCAATTTAAGACTTTGATGATAAGAGCGCGCTAAAAAAGCGAGCAAGACATGATGTCCAGGTGTAGACTTAAAAATATTATTGCCTGTATAAAGTGCCGTATAAGGCTCATTGTCGAGAATAAAATGAATGTGTTGCCCTTTGTCAGAATTGGCGCAAAGATTATTACTGGGCTTCTTGGTATCCGCTCCCAATTGAAAATTTCGCGTTTCAAAATTTGCCATCAGCTGCGAACTATCTTGCTTCATAAGTAGTGTATCTAGTCTCAAATAAGCCTTTTCAAAAGACTTGATATCCTCAATTACTTTATACACTTTTACTCTGCCAAACTCAGCTATTTTCAACTGTTTTTCCTCTTGAGCAAATAGCATTGAGAAAGACAATGAAGCGAAACAGGTGTAAAAGAATTTCATTTTCTTAAATATTTTGTTCAAATTTACTTTTTAATCTTGATTCAACGCATAAAAAATATCCCAGTCAACGCCTTTCAATTGTTTCAATTGATGCGCTATGGCGGCATTATCATCGCTGGTGTGCTGCTTACTCATCGCGGATATTCCATGGAAGACATCAATGAATACGAGCATATTCTATTCTGGGTATCTTTTCTTAGTTTTTTTGGACATCTGGTATACTCAATCAATACTTAAAATCGCGCGAAGAGCAAATAATTGCAACGCTTCAAGGGCTATTCGCAATGAGTGCGCTATTTTCAATGCTCATCATGGGGTTATTGTATTTTATTGATCGACCAAGTATAGCCATGTCCTGTTTTTACTTATTGATTTTTCAACCCATCGGATATATCATCGAGTATTATCTATTGCGGAATAAAAAACATGCATCCTTGATTGGCTATGGACTCTTTATTTTCGGCACATCCATTGCTTCTATTTTACTGGGAGATTCCCTCCCTGAAATTATTGAATACATGATTGCATTTCAATGTTTCAAATGGTTGATCATTGCAATCATCCTTTTTAAATCAGAAAAGCTAACATCATTATTCACCATAGATTGGTCAGCAATTTCTGAATTAATAAAAATATCGGCACCACTCTCACTCTCAATCTTAATTAGCGGCTCTGGAGAGTATATAGATGGAATACTTGTTGAAAAGTTCGCTTCGGAAAAATTTTCTATTTATCGATATGGAGCGCGTGAATTGCCTATTATTTTTGTGCTAGCAAATGCCTTAAGTATCAGCGCCATTCCTAAAATTTCGTCTCACTATAAGGAAGGATTGGCCTATTTGAAAAAAAGTGGTGAATTCATCATGAATATTTCCTTTCCTTTATCCATTGTATTAATGATGAGCAGCAAGTTTTTATTCGCTTTTTTCTTTACAGAAAAATTCACAGAGAGCGCATTGATATTTAATACTTACTTATTGCTCTTAATTCCGCGAACCTTATTTCCCCAGACGATTTTAAATAGCATTGGTCAAACTAAAACGATACTAAAATCTTCGATTTATGAATTGATCATCAATATCCTTCTCTCCTATTTGCTAATGCAAGTTTTGGGCATATTGGGAATTGCCATTGGATCTGTCATTGCCTATAGTTTTGACAAGGCTTTCTTAATATGGCAATTAAAAAATATGAATGGCACGCTTTTTTCCCAATACACAGAAGTAAAAAAATGGCTTGTTATGAGTATGGTCATTATCGCCGCTTATGCACTCTCATTTTACATGTAAACTAAGATTCTACTTGATCGATTAAATCAATCAACTGCAGGATTAATTTCGCTTGATATCCTTCACCTATACTTTTAAAATTGGAAAGAACTTTCAAAATCGATTTAATGATCTTTATGTTTGAAGCGGGTTGATAGAATCTAGCCTCTGGACTTAAATGCTTTTTCTCAATATATGCATCTATTTCATTTTTTGAAAAAATAGCGCCCTTTTTTTCCGGATTGATATAAAACAGCACATCCTCTTGCAAGAGTATTTTATTCTCTTCAAAATCCCTGCAATACGCCAATATCAAATGATCTTCTAAATCAACAGGATAAATAGGGAAATGCAATAATTCGCTGATGATTGCATAGAGCAGTCCAATAGAATAAATATTGCCTTTGCGAGCATCTATAGCATACGGTAGGGAGAACAAATCGGGTTCATCTAAATGATCGACAACTTTAAATTTGTTTTGAATAAATAGAATTTGATTGATAATACTCACATGTTCAAAAGGTGTTTGATGTTGATTGATTTCCATCCAAACCTCTTTTTTCAATTTATCCAATGAAGCCACATACTTTTTGTAATCAAAGTCAAAAAAAGCTGTTTTAGCGATTAGAAAAGCTCCCTCTAAGAGCGATTTATCAGCAGTCAATAACCATCGCTGAAAATCGGATATTAAATCTCGACCTTGCAATTCGATGATTACTTCCATCAAATTCTCAATAGCAATTTCACTGTCACATTCCAACACGGTCTCTTGAAGTAATTCGTGTATCGACATTCCCTGAGCGATCAATTGATTTTTCACATGATTGACTACTTCTGAATCATTATCATCCAAAAGGGCTATCATGGCTTGTATTTCTTTTTCTTTCAACAAGATCTTA
The DNA here is from genome assembly GCA_016713645.1 of Bacteroidota bacterium. Classification (GTDB taxonomy): domain Bacteria; phylum Bacteroidota; class Bacteroidia; order Chitinophagales; family JADJOU01; genus JADJOU01. Next base: position 53,174 of record JADJOU010000020.1, on the reverse strand, counting down.
AAAAATTGAAATGCTCATAGTGATAAAATAAATGATTTATGGCTCAAAAAAGGAGTTAAAACAATGTTGGATAGAGTTTGATGAGTATCGGCATTCCAGAATCTGCTTGTTTGGAGCAAGGAGAGCACCTCATTTCAATGCAAATGTATGGAATGTTGCTAGGCGGTATATTATGGGGAATTTTAGGAGATAAGAAAGGTCGACTTTCTGTTTTATTTGGATCTATTGTGATGTATTCAATCGCCAATATTGCCAATGGTTTTGTTCAAACGATAGAGGAATATGCAATTTGGCGGTTCGTCGCTGGAGTTGGATTGGCTGGAGAATTGGGGGCTGGAATTACATTGGTCAGCGAATCCATGACAAAGGAGAAGCGGGGATACGGCACAATGGCCATTGTCTCATTTGGAGTTTTAGGTGGCGTAATGGCAGCCATGGTGGGCAGTTCCGTTGATTGGCGAGTGGCATATTATATCGGCGGTGGCATGGGCTTGGTTCTTCTCCTCTTAAGAGTTGGTGTATTTGAATCGGGCATGTATAAATCGGTCAGAACAAAAGACGTCTCAAGAGGAAATTTCTTTATGTTATTCAATAATAAAAAGAGATTTTACAAATACTTACAATGCATCACTATTGGCTTACCCATATGGTTTTTAATTGGCATATTGGTGACTTTTTCTCCAGAATTCGCCAAGGCAATTGGGGTTCAGGGCATTGAATCGCCCATGGCCGTAGGAATATTTTATGCGAGCACTTCTTTGGGTGATTTCTTAAGTGGATTTTTTAGCCAAATATTTAAATCGCGCAAGAAAATCGTCTATGCCTTTTTAGGGCTCACAGCGATTGGCATTCCACTCTATCTATTCAACCAAAGTGATTCACCTTGGGTGTTTTATGCAATTTGCGGATTCTTAGGACTAGCGGGAGGCTATTGGGCGATTTTCGTAACTATTGCTTCTGAGCAATTTGGCACCAATCTCCGCGCAACTGTTACTACGACAGTTCCAAATTTTGTCAGGGGATTTTTGCCTTTTCTTTTAATTGGATTTAAATTTTTGAGAACATCATTTTCAAACTCTAGTAACCCGCTCTTTGCGAGTAGCGGAGGGAATCCCAATCCAAATATTATCATATACAGCGCATTAATCATTGGTTGTGCGACCTTGCTGATTGCCTTTTACGCCGTTGGACATATGGATGAAACCTATGCCAAAGATTTAGATTATTCAGAATAGTGAATTGGGAAATGGGGATTTTGTTCGTTGTAACCCAAAATACCCTGCAATCCTCCGGTATGAATGGCGATGATGGAACTGCCCTCTTTAAAAAAATCGCGCTTGGCCAATTCAAAAATCCCATACATCATTTTGCCTGTATAGATTGGATCAAGAGGAATTTGATATTGAACATAAAAATCATTGATAAAATCTATTAAGACTTTGTTTGTTTTTGCATACCCTCCAAAATCAAAATTGGGAATCAATTGAAAAGAATCATTGCTCGATAATACGCGAATGGATTCATGTAAACTTGCATCCCTCACCGACATAAAACCGAGATGTTCAAGATGAGGACTATATTTGGATATACCAGCTAAAGTTCCACCTGTACCCACCGGCACAGCTAGATAGTCATATGGGATATTGATAGATTGAATCAATGATTCAAAACCGAGCAGCGCTAAATCATTGGTGCCGCCTTCAGGTAAAAAAAAAGCATCGGGAAATTTCTCAGAAATCAGAGATGGATTTGCTCTCATTGCTCTATAATTTTCGCGAGAGACAAATTCTAATTCCATATTCATCGCTTTTGCATGGCGCAAAGTATACCCATAGTGGTTTGGCTCTTCCCCTCTTAGGATGCCAATGGTGCGCAATCCAAATTCCGCGCCCGCATTTGCAACAGCGTATATATGATTGGAATATGCACCTCCCATAGTCACAAGCGTTTTATATTGATTATCTCTTGCGAATTTCAAATTAAACATCATCTTCCTCCACTTATTGCCACTGATGCGAGGGTGATTCAAATAATCTAAGTAAATTGAAACTTCAATATGCTTTTCTTCAAAAATAGGATCTGCAATTTGCCTTATTGGAATTTGCGTAGTATGGTCATCGAACTCTAAATTCATCTCGATTATTGCAATTGGTTGTAGATGTTCAATACATGAGGACTAATGGAAAAAGTCGTTTTGCCTCGCCCGATGAATTCGCCATCTGCCTCACAAAAGATACTGGATTCCTTTTTTAAAGGCTCAATGGTAAGTGATTTCGTTTGATATGTTTCCACTTTAGGATGTCGAATGAATTTACCCGATTTTAAACTAAAAATATTGAAAACGAAATCCAAGACATTCAAATCTTTAATCAAAGTAATTTCCAATAATCCATCTCTCAAATCGCCATTTGGGCAAAGGGCCATGCCTCCTCCAGCGTATTTACCGATTCCCACAGAGACCATGAAATTATTGGACTCCAATTTGGAATTGCCCATAGATACCCTCATTGATTGGGCTTTATAAGCAAATAAGCCCAAGGTCATTCCCAAGAAATAGGCCATTTCTCCAAACCATTTGAGGTGATTGATTTTGTTGATTAAATACCCATTAAAACCCATTCCAGCCATATTGATAAAATAATGCTCTAGATTTTCATTCTCAATTAAACCAACTTCTTGACTTACAGTATGATCATTCGCAATGATTTTAACCATTTTCTCCATAGAACTGGGCAATACATGGCTTTTAATCCAATCATTCCCCGTACCGCAAGATATTAACCCCAATTTAATCTTAGCGTAATCAATATTAGGTGTTTTCAAAACGGCATTCACGGTATGGTGCATTGATCCATCACCTCCGACCGTGACAATTCGTTTAAACCCCGTGCTGAGTGCCTCTGAAATATAGGCGTAATAGGCTTCAATATTTTCAGAAATGCGGTATTCGCATTTAAGCCCTGCCAATTCAAATTCTTTGAGTAATTTCTTAATCTTCCGCTCACTTCTTCCTATACTGGATGTGGGATTGATCAATATAAAATGTGAGTCACTCAAGTTCATGCAATTCTCGTATATTTGCGCAGATGAAATTCAAATTTAAAAATTTAATCGCTAAAATTCCAATTACTTTTTTCGCGGATTATTGATTATTGCTCCAATTACACTAACGGGCTATACCATATTTAAAATCGTAAGTATCATCGAAGAGCCAGCACAACAGCTCTTTGAAAGTTTTTTTGGTTATAGAATTTATGGGCTTGGTATAATTTGCATGTTTGGATTTCTTATTGTTGTAGGCTATATCGGTTCAACCATATTCATTCGACCTTTGCTAAAAATCATGGAGGGCATTTTGCTCAAAGTGCCATTTATCAAATTAATCTACACATCACTTAAAGATCTATTCTCTGCCTTTGTCAGTGATAAGAAAAAATTTAATCAGCCTGTATTGGTCGAAATCGGCAAGGGGTCAGGGGTTCACAGAATTGGGTTTATCACTTCAAAAAATCTCACCCATTTTGGGATTGAAGAGAAAGTAGCCGTATATTTTCCCTTATCCTACGCTTTTACTGGACAGTTATTCATTATCGACAAATCACTCATTCACCCGATGCCAGAAGATTCCGATGTATCTGAAATCATGAAGTTCATTGTATCTGGCGGTGTCACGAATATCGAAGAGCATTAACTTCCCTCTCGATTAAATAGGCGTCCAAATTTCAGGGACACAATCAATTAAAATTAAAGAAATTTTAGAAATCATTTCTCCAAAAAAATAACTATGTACGAAGCTGAAATCGCCAAGAGAAAGACATTTGCAGTCATTGCCCATCCAGATGCAGGAAAAACAACGCTAACAGAAAAACTTCTTTTATTTGGAGGAGCCATCCTTGTTGCGGGCGCTGTTAAATCAAACAAGATAAAAAAAGCCACAACTTCAGACTTTATGGAAATAGAAAAGCAACGGGGAATCTCTGTCGCTACTTCTGTTATGAGTTTTGAATATCGAGAAAAACTCATCAATATTCTCGATACTCCCGGTCACAAGGACTTTGCCGAAGATACTTATCGAACTCTTACTGCTGTTGATAGCGTTATTCTAGTCATCGACTGCGTAAAAGGAGTAGAAGAGCAAACAAAGCGGTTGATGGAAGTCTGCAGAATGCGCGACACCCCTGTAATCATCTTCGTCAATAAAATGGATAGAGATGGGAAAGACCCATTTGATCTATTGACAGAATTAGAAACATTGCTTAAAATATCTGTGCAGCCATTGAGTTGGCCAATAAGCATGGGTAGTAATTTTAAAGGGGTTTATAACCTTTACAATCAAACTTTAAATTTATTCAGAGCTGGGGCTCAAAAAGTCTTAGACGATATGATTCAAGTAGAAGATTTAAATGACCCATCTCTAGATAAACAAATCGGTGAGCGTGAAGCGGCACAATTGAGAGAAGACATCGAACTCATCAATGGGGTATATGAACCATTTTCAAAGGAACATTATTCCAATGGCTTATTGGCACCTGTATTCTTTGGCTCAGCGGTCAACAATTTCGGCGTGCAAGAATTGCTAGACACCTTTGTAAACATTGCGCCGAATCCCGTGGGGCGGCCTACCAATCTAAGAACGATCGAACCAACAGATCCAAAATTTACTGGCTTTGTATTTAAAATCCACGCAAATCTTGACCCGAAACACCGCGATCGGATTGCCTTTATGCGCGTATGCAGTGGAAAATTTGAACGCAATAAATTCTTTTACCATGTGCGCAATAACAAAGAGATGCGATTCTCCAATCCAACTTCTTTTATGGCATCTCAAAAGAATATCATAGATGAAGCATATCCCGGAGATGTCATTGGTTTATACGATTCTGGGAATTTTAAAATTGGCGACACGATGAGCGAGGGAGAAAAATTACAATTCAAAGGCATTCCGAGTTTCTCGCCAGAAATATTTAAAGAGATTATCAATACCGATCCACTAAAGACAAAACAACTGAATAAAGGAGTCGAACAGCTCACTGACGAAGGCGTAGCACAATTATTTAGACAAGAGGTGGGCATGAGACAAATCGTAGGGACGGTTGGTGAACTTCAATTTGAAGTTATTCAATACCGCTTATTGCATGAATACGGCGCATCATGTAGATTCCAACATGTGCAATATTACAAGGCCTGTTGGATGGTATCTGAAGATGAAAAGCAATTGAATGATTTTATAAAATTCAAAGCCAATCATATCTATCGAGATAAGGATGGCAATCTCGTATTCATGGCTGAGAGCTCTTGGCTATTAGATGTGGCGATTAAAGACTATCCAAAGATTAAATTCACACCAATTCCGAATTTAAAATTTAATTCGCAATTTCTCAAATGGGCTAGGAATAAAATGAATTTTTTGGTGATGGTTTGTTAACAACAATACCGTGTTTATTAAAATACAGTTAACCTAATGATACCATTAAAGCAATATTTATGAAGGAAATTAGGCCTTAATTTGTTTCATAAATAAACCATATGAATTTCGATTTAGGAGAATTACCATTCAAGGCAAAAATCATTGAAAAAGACTTTAAAAACATTCCGGAGAAGGGGCCATTCATAGCTGTTGTCAACCGATTCAGCGAATATTATGAAGAATTGGCAATGATTGAATTGCTGCACAATCAAAGACCAGATATTCGTATCATCTCGCTCAACGCCAATACAAAAGATTATGTCAATGCTATATATATTAAATCTGGCAGCGTAAACGATTGGGATAAGACTAGAGATAAGATTATCAAAGAAATCAAACTCGCGAATAAAGAAGACTATCCAATTGTCATTTTTCCGACAAGAAAAAAGAAGATGTTGGGATTTGATCAATTGGGATGGGATAAAGAAATCGTCAAAACCATATTCTTATCAAGATTGCCTATTATACCCATTTATTGTAAATGGGATAATAAATTTCAAAATTACCCACTTGGATTTAGCCTCTCATCGATATACACAAATACGACAGCAAAGAATTTCCTCAATGTGAAAATCGGAAAGCCAATACTAGAAAAAACAAATCAAGGGATTTCAAAATTCAGAGGCATTTAGAAAATACTTATACGCTTTGACTTTTTCACTTGGGCATACAATTGAACTCGATTCCTTCTTTAAAACAAAATTGAAAAAGAAATCAGAAGAAGTGCTCTCCCCTATCCCCAATGAATTGGTGCATTATGATGTTAAGAACTTACCTAAAGAGAGTTTGATTCTCGAAGACGGACATTATCAGGTCTATTACAGTTCTGCATTAAATCTGCCGAGTGCACTTAAGCAAATCGGTATTTTACGCGAACAATCCATGCGCGATCAAGAGCGTGGAACTGGGAAGAAAATGGACATAGATGAATTTGATGTCTTTTATTACCAAGTATTTATTTGGGATAAAAAACAATTGAAAATTCTCGGAGGATTTAGAATGTCTTTCTGCGATTGGATATTGCAACACTACGGAAAGAAAGGATTGTATAGCAATCGACTTTTTCAATACGACAATAAAATGAATGAATTTCTTTTAGAGTCGATTGAAATTGGTAAAATTTTCTTTGCGAATAAGCTAAAAGAAGATGACCAAATGATTCACTTGATGTGGAAAATCATTTCTACCATTCATTTAAAATTCAATCAATACAAACATATCATTAGCACCCTTGAAATGGATTTAATTTCTTCGGATTTTCAAAAAAATCCTTGGTGGTGTTTCTCAAACAATTCTATACAAAAGAAAATATCAAAGAGCATATCAGCGCTCGGACGCCTTACAAATATAGATTTTCATCGAAAGAAAAATTGACTTATGAATCACTTCATTTGAGAAAGGAACAAACTATTTTTGAAGAAAATGCAGAAGAAATTATTCCATTTTATACGACCATTCCTGAATCAATTAGAAATTACATCTATGAGAACATGCGCTTTTTAGATTTTGCATTAGACAAAGACAATGACGATGCTTTGGTGGGATTATATACCATCCAACTTCAAACATTGAATGAGTCAAATGAAAACTAACATTTCAGAAAACATCCAAATTTAAATAACTATCTAAATGTGTAATCTACACCACTTACTTGACTGAGCAAGGTCTCTGGTGCGTCAAGTATTTGTGCATATTTTGCAGGAGTCGGTGTTAGAGGCGAATTCACTTTCACATATTCATTCATGACTGCATGCAGGGTGACATTTGTATTGTGCGGTTCTAGGACCCCTTTCATCCTGCAGAGCATATCCTCTGGATCTCCATCTCTTTCGCAGGCTAAAATAGAATATTGTTTTTCTAAATCTATGGGTTGCCCTTTAATCGTTAAGCTCTTTACCCTTGAGCCCATTTCTGCATATGCATTGAATTGCACTTCCATGCCTTTAAATTTCACCACCCATCCACCAAAGCGTTTTGAGGCGTCTTTGGCAAATACATTGTTCAATTCTTTCTCTAGCCATTCCCTTATTTGCTTACCTGTTGCCTTTGCCGTTCGCACATTGCTATCCACGGGCAACATATCGAATATCAATCCATTGGTGATGGGAATATTGCCAGTATGATCAGGTGTTGTGCGCGGTGGACAGAATCTAAATCCATTGGACAAGACAATATCTATTTCTGGAAATTTCCAATTCAATGCATTTAAAATCATGGTATCAATTGGATTCTCCACCACAAAATAGCGATACAAGGGAATCGTGCTATAACCAATAACTGTGTTGATATGTTCTCTATACAAAGCCTCATTTTCAGCTAAGATTTTTTGGACTTTGTTATTGGGCATTAATTTAGACGGACTGACTTCAAGCAGCGCATAATCATCTTTCACCACTTTTCCAGCCTCAATAGTCAAATCCAATTTGCCGATAAATGAGCCAAAAGCTCCTGGTTCAACAACCTTAGCATACTTGCATTGAATTGGTTTTCGCACGCGTTCATGTGTATCCCCTCCGAGTATATAATTTACGCCATCGCACTCCGCCATATTGGCTAAAGCGATTTGCTGAGATAATCCAAGGTGTGCAATCATAATAATATACGCGCATTGCTCTTGATTCTTTAACACATCAATATAATGCGCTAAATTTTCTTCAGGCTTAGTATAGATAATTCCCTTGCTATAATTAGGACTTTGGCGTATTGGAACCAATGGGTCTGTATAGCCAAGAAATCCAATTTTCACCCCAGCAATATGCCAAATATGATAGGGCTGAAATATTAACTCTCCGCGCTTTCCCTCTCCTAGGTCGTGATACATATTGGTACAAATCTTTGGAGCACTTAAACTACCCATTAAAATTTGCATATTTTTCTTTCCATAAATCACTTCCCAATTCCCTGGCAAGTATAAGTCGTAATCCATCGCATTTAAAATCGGCACAAAAGCCTTGCCCGTCGTTTTGACACTGAGTTCGCTTCCCTGAAACATATCGCCAGTATCGATGGTAAACGAATTTGGATTCTTTAATTTTAAATCCCTCAACATAGAGGTGATATAAGCATAGCCACCCGTTTTTCTATATACGGCTTTATTATTCTCCCAAAACAATTCATCGTGGGGATGTATTTGACAGTGCACATCTGTTGTCTGTAATATGCTGATGGTTGTTTTTTGAGAATCTGGCAAACCTTTCTTTTTCAGCTCGCCAGAATTGATTGCCAATGCATCTAGTGGATTTACAATACTAGCACCGATTCCCAAGGTACCCACTGATTTCAAAAAATCTCTTCTATTGCTCATTTGATAATTAATTTTCGATTAAATAAGGATTTGGATTCTAGGTAAAAATAGTTTTTTCAAGAGATTGCACAATTTTATTTACAAGAAAATCAATCTAATCAAATTATACATTTTCTAACTTCCGCTCTAATTCTACCTCTCTATCTAACCAAACTTAGTTCATGCTATGGATATCCAATTCAAAATGAGCATTGTAATTTCCCGCATGCGCTTTAACAAAGACGTGAAATTTTGTATATCATTAGATTTGAGTGTGTTAATTATATTGTAGAGATAAATTCACGCTACAAAACATACAATTTATTTTGAAAGTGTGCATTTTAAAAAAAATATTATTTTTGAATTAAGAATACAATTTGTACATTCATATATTGTTCTAAAAATCATTACATATTGAAACCTACAGACATTAAAAACCCCGAGTACTTCCACAAAGTGGTCGATTGCCAATATGCTTGTCCGGCGCATACCCCTGTGCCAGAGTATATTCGCCTAGTCGCGGCAGGGAAATATACAGAAGCATATATGATCAATTGGGATTCCAATGTATTTCCAGGTGTATTGGGAAGGACTTGTGATCGTCCATGTGAACCTGCATGCAGAAGAGGTCGAGTTGACGAGGAACCAGTAGCAATATGCCGACTTAAGCGCGTAGCTGCTGATAATAAAGGCGATGTAAAAGCGCATATGCCTCAAGGCCCATTCCCATCTAATGGCAAACGAGTCGCTTTGATTGGCGGCGGTCCTGCATCTTTGACCGTTGCAAGAGATCTTGCTCCTTTGGGATATGAGATTGATTTGTATGATGAGCAAAAATTGGGCGGTGGATTTATGCGCAGCCAAATACCTTCTTTCCGATTGCCAGAAGCTGTGCTCAACGAAGAGGTAAACTATATACTAGACCTTGGCATTCACACCCATTTCAATACGCGCGTGAACAGCATGAAAGAGGTGTTATCAAAAAATTATGATGCAATATTTGTAGGAACAGGAGCTCCCACAGGGCGGGATTTGCCTGATTTACCGGGAAGAAATGAAGGTGCCGCAAATATCCATATTGGAATCAATTGGCTTGCTAGTGTCGCCTTTGAACATACAGAGAAAATAGGTAAAAAAGTGATTGTTCTGGGCGGAGGAAATACCGCTATGGATTGCTGTAGAACAGCTAGAAGATTGGGCGGTGAAGAGGTTAAAGTCGTTGTGCGAAGTCCATTTTCAGATATGAAGGCTTCTCCTTGGGAAAAAGAAGATGCCATTCACGAGGATATTCCCATCATCGATTGTCATGTACCTAAATCTTTTGTTGCAGAAAACGGGAAACTAAAGGGGATGACATTTGAAAAGTAAGTGTTTCCTTTGATGATAAAGGGAAAAGACAATTAATCCCAGTTGGAGGCGAAGATGTATTCATTGAAGCCGACGATGTTTTGGTTGCAATTGGTCAAGAAAACAGCTTCCCCTGGATTGAACGCGATTTAGGGATTGAATTCAATAAATGGAATATGCCTGTAGTAGATGAGGTGACTTATGCCTCCTCTCATCCAAAAGTTTTTTTTGGTGGCGATGCCGCATTTGGTCCAAAAAATGTCATTACTGCTGTCGCTCACGGCCATCAAGCTGCTGTTTCTATCGATTTAGCGTGTAATAATAAGGATATCAATGAAAGACTTGCACCTATGGTGAATTTAGTCAGTCAAAAAATGGGTATTCACGAATGGATTTATGATAGTGAAGTTGTATTGGACGATCGATATGTCGTTCCTCAATCAGATAAAAAATTGACGCTTTCCAATCGCAAACAAGAGGTCGAATTGGGATTTGACCCATTGCACGGATTTAAAGAGGCTCAGCGCTGCTTAAATTGCGATATTCAAACTTCATTTACTGAGAATAAGTGTATAGAATGCGATGCTTGTATGGATATTTGTCCCACTTCATGCATAACATTTACGGTGAATGGCGAGGAAGATGATCTCAGAAAGCGATTAAAAGCGCCAGCTAACAATCTCTCGCAAGATTTGTATGTATCAGATATACTACCCACTAAGCGCGTCATGGTCAAAGATGAAGATGTTTGTCTTCACTGTGGATTGTGTGCAGAGAGATGTCCCACATCAGCTTGGGATATGGATAAATTTTTCTATAACGTAACTAAAGCAGGAAAAGCATGTCATTAAAAGAAAGCAAAGTAAACGACTTCGTCGTCAGGTTTGCAAATGTGAATGGAACTGGTTCAGCCAGTGCCAATTTTCTATTTACCAAATCTATTTTCAGGATGGGTGTTTGTGTGACCCCTAAAAATATATTCCCCTCCAATATTCAGGGTTTGCCCACATGGTATGAAGTAAGGGTAAGCGAAAAAGGATATCTCGGAAGAAGAGAACATATCGACCTTGTTGTGGCAATGAACCCACAGAGTTTTATTAAGGATATGGCAAGTGTAAGAGAAGGTGGCTATTTCTTTTACGACTGTTCAAAGAAAATTCACGACGAACAATTGCGCAAGGATATTCAGTACATCGGTATTCCGATTACCGAAATATGCAATGCCACTTATACAGATCCAAGACAGCGACAATTGTTTAAAAAACATCATCTATGTTGGGGCTCTTTCAGCATTGCTAAACATTGAATTCAATGTATTGGAAGATTTATTATCTGACCAATTCAAGGGTAAGGAAAAACTAATCCCTCTCAATGTTAAAGCACTTCAAATTGGCGTAGATTATGTTCATCAGCATTTTCATATCCACTCGATATCAAAGTAGAGCGAAGGAATTTGATCGGCGATCGAATAATGATTGATGGCAATACTGCATGCGGATTAGGTGCTGTATATGGCGGGGCGACTGTTGCTGCGTGGTATCCCATCACGCCTTCGACATCAGTGGTGGAAGCTTTTATGGACTATTCAGATGAATTTAGAACAGATCCAGTAACGAAGAAGAGAAATGTAGCCATTGTTCAAGCAGAGGATGAATTGGCTGCGATCGGTATGGTTATCGGAGCGAATTGGAATGGCTCTAGGTCCTTTACTGCGACGAGCGGACCAGGACTTTCACTCATGAATGAATTTTTGGGATTGGCCTATTTCGCTTAGGTACCCACTGTATTGATTGATGTGCAAAGATCGGGGCCTTCAACAGGCATGCCAACAAGAACACAGCAATCAGATGTATTAGAAGCTGCCTATGCATCTCATGGCGACACAAAACATATCCTCTTATTTCCTTCCACACCGAGAGAATGCTTTGAAATGACCGCTGACGCATTTGACTTGGCGGAACAAATTCAGACCCCTGTTATAATGCTCACTGATTTAGATTTGGGAATGAATGACCATCTCTCAGAGCCATTTGTATGGGACGATAATCGCAAATACAAAAGAGGAAAAGTATTGAACGCTGAGGAATTGGATAAGATTAAAAGATTTGGAAGATACTTAGATGTAGATGGCGACGGAATTCCCTATAGAACAATTCCCGGAACACACCCCACCAAAGGATCATTCTTTACGCGAGGCACATCTAGAGATGAGTATGCTGCATATACAGAAGATAGCGGGGCCTATCAAAAAAACATGGATAGATTGATGGTGAAATGGGAAACATCAAAGAGTCTTGTTCCAAAACCATTCAGCTATCCAACCAATAAAGGCAATGCCTGCGGTATTTTGTTTTTTGGCACTTCGACCTATTCATCAGAAGAAGCGATGGATATGTTAAAAGAAGAAAATGTTTTCGTGGACGCAATGCGTATCAGAGCTTTTCCTTTTAATCAAGATGTCAATGCATTTATAGATTCTCATGAGACGATATTTGTCATCGAACAAAATCGAGATGCACAAATGCGCAGTCTTTTGATGATAGAATTACAAGCAAGTCCGCAAAAACTCATCCCTATCTTAAATTATGATGGCATGCCGATTACGGCGAATCAGATTTTCAAGGAAATCAAACAACACCTTACGAATACTAAATAATCAAATAAACGCGTTGAAATATGACATATGTACGTCCAAAATTTAGACATCCAGAATTGCCGAAAAACAAATTGGGTTATTCTGTCGATTATTATGAAGGTGCGCTCTCCACGCTATGTGCAGGCTGTGGTCATGATTCTATCAGTGCCGCGATCGTCCAATCTTGTTTTGATTTAAATATAGAACCACATCGCTTGGCTAAACTCTCAGGAATTGGTTGTTCCTCAAAAACACCTGCGTACTTTCTGAGCAATTCACATGGGTTCAATTCGGTGCATGGCAGGATGCCATCGGTTGCAACAGGGGCAAATTTGGCCAATAGAGACTTAATCTATTTAGGTGTTTCAGGAGATGGCGATAGCGCCTCCATAGGCATGGGGCAATTTGTTCATGTCGTCCGAAGAAATTTAAACATGGTCTATATCGTGATGAATAATGGCTGTTATGGTCTTACTAAAGGTCAAGATTCAGCTACAGCCGATATGGGTTCAAAAAATAAATCAGGGAAAACGAATTTGTTTGAATCAATAGATTTGGCGAGTTTAGCGATTGAATTGGGTGCTGGGTTTGTTGCCCAAAGCTTTTCAGGAGATAAGTCCCAAATGATTCCATTGATAAAAGCAGCCATGAACCATCCAGGTTTTGCCTTTATCAATGTGATTTCTCCATGTGTTACTTTTAATAACAATGTTGGATCGACAAAATCATATGATTATGTTCGTCAACATATAGAAGCCACTTCTACGATTGATTTTGTGCCAGAAATGGCAGAGATCACAACTAAATATGAGGAAGGAAGTACTGCTACTGTAAAAATGCACGATGGTTCATCTATGGTATTGAGCAAATTAGAAGAAAACTGGGACCCCACGAATAGACATTCCGCAATCAATGCCATGCAAAGTGCCAAGGAGCGCGGAGAAATTCTAACCGGTATGCTCTTCGTAGATGGCGATAGCCAAGATTTACATCATGTCATTCAAACAAGCGACACACCGCTCAACATCCTGACAGAAAGAGATTTATGCCCAGGCTCAATTGCTTTAGAAGATATCAATGCATCTTTGAGATAAAAAATTTGAACGATATCTTACTTTTTGCAGTATTGAAAAAACTCATTACTTTTGCATCCATTATTAACTACAAAATCAAATAACATGAACAAATTAATTTTAGCTTTTGCAATCATAAGCGCTATTGGCGTTTCGTGCACTAAAACTACCACCACCACTCCCACAACAAATACTTCTGCAGCAAATCCGCAGCCTTCATTCGGCGCAGTTGATGGCGGTTTAATTGCAATCAATACCCTAACATCTACAACTGCTTTGGGAACAACCTATGATGTTGAACTAGGAACAGGTGTAGCTGTTTTTGGAAACTTATCTGCTGGCACATATGTAGATGCAGGAACAGTTACATTAAATGATCAAGCGCTTGGAATTCAAACAAACAAAACATATGTCTTTACACCAGGAATGACGAATCCTACAGGAATTAATTTAGGAAGTTCTATCAAATGGAAAGTAAGTGGTAATTCTGCTAATGGAGTTGCTGCGCTTGATTTCACAACAGCTAAGATTATGCCTAAGGCAGGATCAGTCAATATGAGTTCAGCTGAAATAAATACGGCGACTGATTTTACCCTTTCTACAACTTCTAATGTACTTAATGCAGATTCAGTTTATTTCCAAATTTCTGGCGGTTCTAATGGCAAATTATTGCTCAAAAGAGCTGGTGGAACAACTAAATCAGTTACTTTTACTTCAACAGAATTGAAAACATTGGGAACAGGATCAGGCAGTGTTGCTATATGCCCTTTTAATTTTGAAACCAAGACTGTCGGTGGAAAAACTTATGCAATCGTTAATGAATTGGCTCTTGCAAAGGTGATTACGCTTAAGTAATTAAATAATTTATAATTTTAAAAACCCGATTGTATTCAAAACAATCGGGTTTTTTGTTTTTGTCAATCCTTCTTTTTTCCATATTCACAAAATATTGCCCCAAAACTTGCATTTTCTCGTTGAAATTCATATCTTTATTGACAGCATCTCTTATACTTTAAGTCGAGGAATTTCATTGCACACTTTTACATAGATTAAATATGCCAAATACGGAAACTCTTCAACATAGAATTAATGAATTAGAGTCCGAATTACAAAGACTTAAATCAGGTCATGCATCAAATGATTTGCATGAAGATGTCATATTTAGAAATGCGATTGAGCGGTCGATTCAAAGCGGAATCTCTGTGAGTGATGCAGACGGAAAAAAAATTTACGTCAATCAAACCTTTTGCAATTTGATTGGCTATGAAGCATCAGAGGTCCTGCATAAATATCCCCCTTATGATCACTGGCCAAAGATGGAATTGGATAAAATCAGTGAATCATTCTATCAGAGTTTAGATAACTTGTCCCCTAAAGAGGGAATTGAATTGGTTTTTCAACACAAATCAGGAAGACTTTTTCCTGTTCAAGTTGTGGTGTCTTCATTTGAATTAAATTCCAAGACCTACTTTGTATCGAATATCACTGATATAACTCATAGAAAACAAGCAGAATTTCTCAAGCAAAAAAATGAAGAAATACTAAGTGAAAATGAAAAAATTCGACAATTAAACATTGAATTAAAACAAGCGTCAGAGTCCCTAATACAAGGAAAAGCAGCCTATAGAGTTCTTGTAGAAAATTCACCTGAGGCTCTCGTCGTAATAGATATGGAGTCTCAAAAATTTGTTTCTTATAGTCTTAGCGCACTTCAATTACTTAAATTAAGTGCTGAAAAGATTACTGAAATTGGGCTGAATGAAATCTGCCCATTGCATCAACCCAACGGAGAAAAATCCATAGATGCGGCTAAAAAACATCTTGATTATGCTTTAAAAGGAGGCAAACCCAAATTTGAATGGGTACATATTGATAGCGAGGGCAAGGAAATTTTATGTGAAGTACAATTGGTCAAAATTCCATCAGAAAAAGGGGTTCTAGTGCGAGGAAGTATCACAGATATTAGAGAGAAAAAGAAAGAAGAAGCTTTGAGAAAAGACAGCGAAGATAGATTGCGCCAAATATTCAAAACATTGTTAGAAGGTGTTGCACTAAATGAAATTATATACAATGAGGCCGGTGAAATGATTGACTACCGGATTATTGAAGTGAATGAAGCCTTCTATCAATTGGCCGATTACAATAAAGAAGTAAAAGTGATTGGAAGCAAGGCTAGTGAATTATATGGTGTTGAACCAGAGAAAATCAAAGCATATCTGTTGAAGCAACGAGATGTCAAGAGCACGACTCATTTTGAAGCATTTCGCGAAAACAGCAATAAATACTTTATCGTTTCCTCCTCTCCCATTCAGAACAATCGATTTGTCACGACATTTCACGACATCACGCAATATAAACTAATTGAAAAAAGTTTGATTGAAGGCAAAAATTTCCTAAATGAAACGCAATTAATAGCCAATCTCGGAACATACGTTTTAGATTTAAATACTGGACAATGGGATTCATCTGAAATACTCGATAAAATTTTTGGTATCCCATCAAACTATGAAAAAAACATAGAAAATTGGGTAGCAATTCTCCATCCAGATTGGAAGGATACGATGAATACCTATTTTACTCAAGAAGTCATTGCGAAAAGAGGACAGTTCAATAAAGAATACAAAATAATAAGACAGAATGATGGAGCAGAGCGCTGGGTATACGGCGTAGGGCATCTTAAATTCAATGAAAGAGGTGAATTAACCTCGATGGTTGGAACGATTCGAGATATTACTGAACGCAAACTCATGGAAATTGAATTAATCAATGCCAAGGAATTAGCGGAGAAGAATGAGAAAGATCTTTTAATAAAAAACAAAGAATACGAACAAATCAACGAAAAATTGAAGCAAATCAATGCAGAATTGATGGAGGCATCAAGAGATATAAAAGAGCGAAAAATTACCGAAGCCGAATTGGTGAAGAAATCTCAAGAACTTGCTGCAGTTAATAAAGAATTGGAGCAATTTGTTTATGTCGCATCGCATGATTTGCAAGAGCCCCTTCGAACCATTTCCAATTTTGTTGGACTCTTAAATAAACAGGAAACCAATAGATCAGAAGATGAAAACAATTATTTAAAATTTATTTCAAAAGCCAGTTCTAAAATGCAACATCTCATCAAAGATTTGCTCGACTTTTCAAGAATTGGAAAAAAAATAAGAATAGAGACTTTGGATTGCAATCTATTGATCAAAGAGGTCATAGATGAGCTCTCAGCAAGCATTCAAGAAAGCCACGCAAAAATTTCTATTAGCCCAATGCCCATAATAAAGGCCAATGAAATTGAACTGAAGAATTTATTTCAAAATTTAATCAGCAATGCTATAAAATTTCAGAAAAAAAACGACCAACCCTCAATTGTCGTAAATTGTATTGAAAATGAAAATGATTATTTATTCTCCGTAAAAGACAATGGCATTGGAATTGACAAGCAATTCAACAATCGAATTTTCATTATTTTTCAGCGCTTGCACAATGATTCAGAATATTTAGGCACGGGAATTGGATTAGCTACATGCAAGAAAATTGTCTTACAACACAATGGCAAGATATGGGTTGAATCCAAATTAGGCGAGGGAAGCACCTTCTTTTTTACCATTTCAAAAAATATAATTTAAATATTTTCTTTATGAAAAAAATCAATTGTATACTTCTAGTCGATGACAATGAAAGTGATAATTTCTATCACAAACTCATCATCAAAGATGCAAATGTATGCAATATAGTCAAGGTCGTTTCTAATGGAATAGAAGCATTGGAGTATATTGAGAAATCAAACGACCCAACTCTATCAGATTCATATCCGAAAGCAGAACTCATCTTCTTAGATATCAATATGCCAAAAATGAATGGATTTGAATTTCTAGAGGAATATCGGCAATTGGAGAATCAATTAAAATCTAAAGCACTCATCATCATGCTCACGACTTCTTTAAATCCAGACGAGAAAGCAAGGGCAAGAGAATTAAAAAGAAGTGACAGAATTTCAAAACAAACCGCTATCGATTGAAATTTTGAATGAAATTGTTCGAAAATATTTTAGCTAATCGGAGATGGATCAAAGCCTTTTATTCAAAAGCATTGAGTCCAGTGATATCATTTCCAGTAATCAAGAGATGCACATCATGAGTACCTTCGTAAGTAATCACAGATTCTAGATTTGCCGCATGGCGCATCATTGGGAAGTCCCCAACAATTCCCATTCCACCCAATATTTGACGAGATTCTCTGGCAATTTCTAATGCCATGTGTACATTGTTTCTCTTAGCCATTGAAATTTGAGCAGGACTAGCTTTATCTGCATTTTTCAATACGCCTAATCTCCAAGCCAATAATTGGGCTTTTGTAATCTCGGTAATAAACTCTGCCAATTTCTTTTGTTGCAATTGGAATCCTGCAATTGGTCGTCCAAATTGTCTGCGATCGAGTGCATAGCGCAAGGCGGTATCATAACAATCCATAGCAGCGCCAATCACACCCCAACTAATGCCATAACGAGCTGAATTTAGGCATGAGAGTGGCCCTTTAACCCTTTGACATTTGGCAAGATATTCTCTTTAGGTATTTTGACATTATTGAAAACCAATTCACCAGTCATAGATGCGCGAAGACTCCATTTATTATGCGTTTCAGGCGTCGAGAACCCTTCCATCCCTCTTTCCACAATCATTCCGCGTACAATTCCCGCCTCATCTTTTGCCCAAACGACGGCGATATCTGCAAGCGGTGAATTTGTAATCCACATTTTAGCACCATTCAACAAATAATGATCCCCCATATCTTTGATATTGCTCTCCATCCCATTTGGATTGGAACCGTGATTGGGCTCTGTCAATCCAAAACATCCAATCATATCTCCAGAAGCCAATTTTGGCAAATATTTCTTGCGCTGCTCTTCACTTCCATAAGTGTAGATTGGATACATGACCAATGAACTCTGAACAGATGCTGCTGAGCGAACAGCGCTATCTCCTCTTTCGAGCTCTACCATAATTAAGCCATAGGCAATTTGGTCTAAACCAGCGCCACCATATTCCTCAGGAATATAAGGTCCTAATGCGCCAATATCCCCCAATTTTTTCATCAATCCAGGAATCGGCTCATGTCTCTGTGCACAGCCATCTATTATGGGCATAATTTCTTTATCGACAAAATCACGCACAGATTGTCGAACTATTTTATGTTCTTCTGTCAATAGGTCGTCTATCTGATAATAATCTGGAGCTGTATATGGCATAGGATAAAATTTGGAGGTGTAAAAATAGAAAAATACAGCCGGCGTTAGAATTAATTTTCTCGTAAAAAATATATTTTCATTTACTTTCACTTTCTCAAAACGCAAACCCACATGACAAAGCCGCAATACAACTCCATGATTCAACATTGGCAAATTGATCAAAACATCACTTTTTTGAATCACGGATCTTTTGGCTCTACTCCCAGCCCTATAATTGATAAGCAAAACTTTTATAAAAAGATGTTGTATGCCAATCCAGTTCATTTCTATGTGCGACAAAGCGAAGCTTTGTGGTGGGAGAACAAGGCATTGATTGCTGATTTTTTAGGCGCAAATAGCCATGAATTGGTGCTTATAAAAAATGCAACTCAAGGGGTGAATACCATATTGAGCAGTATCCAATTGCCCAAAGGCAGTCGGGTGTTGACAACCAATCATGCCTATGGTGCATGCAGCAAGGCCCTCATTCATTTTGCAAAAAAGAATGGTTGGGAGATTGATACTGCGCAAATTCCATTTCCCATAGAAAGCGAAGATCAAGTCGTCGAGGCC
Organism: Bacteroidota bacterium; assembly: GCA_016713645.1. Lineage (GTDB taxonomy): Bacteria > Bacteroidota > Bacteroidia > Chitinophagales > JADJOU01 > JADJOU01. The sequence continues at coordinate 33,578 of JADJOU010000020.1, read as the reverse complement.
ATATTGGCAACAATTCAAAAGGATACAAAATTATTGATGATAGACCACATAACTTCTGCGACAGGAATCATATTCCCCATAAAAAAAATAGCAGATGCACTAAAAAATACTGGAGTAAAAATACTAGTCGATGGCGCACATGCGCCGGGTATGATCGATTTGAATATAGATGATTTAGCCATTGATTATTATACTGGAAATTTACACAAATGGTGTTTTATGCCCAATGGTGCCGCATTCTTATGGGTCAAAGAATCAAATCAATCGGAGATTTTTCCACTTCAAATTTCACATTTTCACGATGGTCCATTAACGAACGAAAAAGAGCGCTGGGCTGCTCAATTCTTTTGGTTAGGGACAGAAGACAATACGCAGTGGTATTGTTTTAAAGAGGCAGATGCATTTGTGAAACAGCATGTGCAAGGCGGTTGGAGTGGTATGCGCGAGCAAAATAGAGCTAAGATGTTACAAGGAAAAGAAATATTGACAAAAGCACTCAATCTTCCTGCGCCAGCGCCAGAAAACATGTTGGGGTATTTATTCATGCTTCCATTGGGAATAGAATTGCAAAAACCGAATGCGCATAATTTCAATTTTTTCTCCCCACTTCAACAGCGATTATATCATCAGCATGGGATTGAAATGCCCGTCTATCCATTTCTTTGTGGAGGCAAACCGACTTGGTGTATTCGCATATCCGCGCAATTATACAATGATATCAGTCAGTATGAATATTTAGCAGAAGTGATGAGGGAAGAGATAAAATTTTATAAAATTTATTTCACAATATAAATAGGCTCCGTAAAAATTTTATTGCTGAAATTCCCTGCTTGATCTTTGATTTGAATGCTGTAAATCACGGTGTCGCGCTCTTTTTCCAATGGTTTACAGGCAGCGTTAAACATATCTACATTGATCATTCCAGATAGAGGTTCTTGTTCATTTACTGGCACCGGGGCTAGTCTCGGAATCGAAACAATGAAAGGTTTAAACCCATCTCTATTTCGCGTGTCGATGACAAAGAGATTCCAATTGATCTTTTTATAACATGAAGTAGCTGTCATATCCTCTGTATCAAAATAATCACAATCATTTGAGACTCCTACAACTGTATCTCCACCTAAATCCCCTTCTGCATCTTCGAATTTAAAGAATATCGAAAAGGAATTATCTGCATTCTTAATGACATTTTTGCTCACATGAGAATACTCAATCTTGGGAACCGTCAGGAAGTTTGAATCCAACTTGCATCCAAATAGAAGAGACACTGAAAATAAAAAAAAACAAATTTCTCAAGAATATAGCATTTTTGTTCGAGCTAAAATACAGAGATTTTTGACTAAACAGCGCGACTATTTCTATTCTACCATATTTGATATTCAAGCAGCAGAGTTTGAATCAGTCGCTTTAGAAATATTCCAATTTCAATACGAACAATGTCAAGTGTATAAGACCTATGTCGATTTTTTAAAAATTACTCCCAATCAAATTGATCAAGTCTGTAAAATTCCATTTCTACCCATTGGTCTATTTAAATCTCAAAAAATCATTCGAAATGGTGCAGAAGAATCGATTATTTTTGAGAGCAGCGGCACGACAGGGATGATATCAAGTAAGCATTATGTCGAGGATATAACAATATACAACAAGAGCGCATTGAACTATTTTCAAACCATTTTTAACAACATAGCTGATTATACCATTCTCGCCCTATTGCCCAATTACTTGCAAAAGGGAAACTCCTCTTTGGTATATATGGTCAATGAATTCATGAAATGCAGCAAACAGGGAAACAATGGATTTTATCTCAATGATTGGAAATCCCTGCAAATCCAATTAGAAGAATTAGAAGGCAAAGGCCAAAAAGTCATCTTATTTGGGGTCACCTATGCCCTCATTGATTTTCTAACATCGATTGACACTAAATTGCACAATACAACTATCATTGAAACAGGTGGAATGAAGGGAAGAAAAACAGAAATGACAAAAAAAGAGGTCTATGAAATGCTCAATCGATTTGTTCCATCTGACAAGATCTATTCTGAGTATGGGATGACCGAATTGCTTTCTCAATCATACGCTAAAATGAATGGGATTTACAAGCCATCGCCTTGGATAAAAATTCTAGTCAGAGATATTGCAGATCCATTTCAAATAAAATCAACGGGCACAGGACTAATAAACATTATTGATTTTGCCAATATAAATTCATGTTCATTTATAGGGACCGATGATATTGCCCATTTACATGAAGATGGCGGTTTTGAAATCCTTGGAAGATTGGACCAAAGCGATTTAAGAGGCTGTAGTCTTTTATATAATTAAATTAAGTTAAGATTAATCGACTATATTTGTTTTTAAATAATTTTGGGAAAAATCGGTTAAAATCATGAGAAATTTACTTTTTGTTGCAGCGATTGCAAGCATTGGAATCCTGTTTACATCTAGCTTTAAAGGAAAAGAGGCATCTACACCGCATATCAAGTGGATGACGATGAAAGAGGCGTTAGCGGCATCCAAGAAAAACCCAAAAAAAATTATTGTTGATGTATATACCGACTGGTGCGGATGGTGCAAAAAAATGGATAAAGCGACTTACGAAAACCCAAAAATCATTGCCAACATCAACAAGAATTATTACGCCGTAAAGTTCAATGCTGAACGAGAAGAAGATGTCGAGTATATGGGAAAGATGTATAAAATGCCACAGACGGGAGGCAGAGCAACACATGAATTGGCTGTATATATGCTTCAAGGGCAGATGAGCTATCCTTCAACGTTGATATTAAATGACGACAATTCAATCATCCAGAATATTCCGGGATATATTGAAGCGGATATGATGAATACCGTTCTCTCCTATTTTGGAGGCAATCATCATAAGACGACAGCATGGGATGCTTTTCAAAAGAATTTCAAAAATTAGGATAACCCCAGGAGGCATAATCCTATCATTATATAAATATTCAAATTGCGCAAGGGAATACATGAATAAAACCGTTCCGAGAAATTATCATGAAGTGGTGGAGATTTTAAACCATTTTATCGAAGCAAAAAATCTTCGAAAGACCCCTGAACGCTTTTATATTTTAGAGGAAATTTATTCTAGAGACGACCATTTTGAAGCTGAAATGCTCTATAATGACATAATTAAAAAAAATTCAATCTAAGCAAAGCCACTGTCTACAATACATTGGAGCTTTTTTATTGAATGTAATTTGATAAAAAAACATCAATTTGGCAATAATTTTGCTCAATATGAAAAGTCCTATGGCTATAAGCAACATGACCATCTGATTTGTATTGAATGCAATAAAGTATTTGAATTCTGTGACCCGCGCATTCAAAATATAAAACAAACGATGGGCGATATCATGCACTTTAAGGTGATGAATCACTCTTTGACCTTATATGCACATTGCGACAAAAAAGAATGTAAAACCTAACCTATACCTTATATGAACCTAACAAAATTAGAAGAAAACGGATTGATTATTTATGAAATTGCTGGAAATCTCCTCGGTGAGGTTGATGGTCAGGTCATATTTGAATCATTTACGACAGATTTTGAAAAAGGAAATCTCAAATTCATTTTTGATTTGAGCAATCTAAAATATATCAATAGCACAGGATTGGGAAATTTATTGAAAATCGTCACCAAGGCTAAGGAAACCAATGCTCAAATCTGCTTTACCAACCTCTCGGAGAGTTTCAATAAGCTAATTTTGATGACAAGACTCAATCAATTCTTTACCATTGCTCCGAGCATTGCTGAGGCGAAGGGAATGTTAGCGGGATGATAAAATGTTAATAATTTTCTAATTTATCTATCTCAATACATTTTACATTTGTCTCTTAATAAAACAAGATGTACGTTGATGTATTGTTAGGCCTTCAGTGGGGTGATGAAGGAAAAGGAAAAATCGTAGATTTTTTAGCCCCCCAATATGACATTATTGCTCGCTTCCAAGGCGGACCAAATGCAGGTCATACGCTCTATGTCAATGACAAAAAATTTGTCTTACACACCATCCCTTCTGGAATTTTTCACAAGCATTTAGCCAATATCATTGGAAATGGCGTTGTCATCAATCCGACAACCCTTCTTCAAGAAATCAAAAACCTTGAAAGTGTTGGTTTGACGATTAAGGACAATCTCTTTATTTCAAGAAGAGTTTCCCTAATTCTTCCATTGCATATGCAGTTGGATGCAGCCTCTGAAAAATCAAAAGGCGATGATAAAATTGGATCAACCCTTAGGGGAATAGGTCCCGTCTATATGGACAAAACTGGGCGAAATAGCATTAAATATGGAGATATTTTTTTGAGTAATTTCAAAGAGCGCTATTTGAAATTAAAATCAAAGCACCAAGAATTGCTCAAATTGTATAATTATTCTGAAGACAATGCCGCTTATGAAGAGGAATGGTTTAAAGCTATTGATGCGCTGAAAGCTTATCAAGTGATCGATAGTGAATACTATATCGACCAAGCATTGAAATCAGGCAAAAAAGTCCTAGCAGAAGGTGCACAAGGAACCATGTTGGATGTCGATTTCGGAACATATCCATTTGTCACTTCTTCAAATACGATATCAGGCGGCGTATGCAGTGGATTGGGAATTGCGCCACAAAAAATCAGAGAAGTGTATGGCGTGATTAAAGCCTATTGCACAAGGGTTGGATCTGGTCCATTCCCATCAGAATTACACGATGAAACAGGAGAAAAGATTAGAAAGAATGGTCATGAATTTGGGGCAACAACAGGCAGACCGCGAAGATGCGGTTGGCTCGATCTTCCAGCAGTAAAATACGCTTGCATGATCAACGGAGTCACCCAGCTCATTGTCACAAAAGTGGATGTGCTCAATGATTTTGAAGAAATTAAAATCGGGGAATCCTATCAGATCGGAAATAATACCACAGAGCAGTTCCCCTATATTGTGGACCCTACATTACAAGTAAATTATCAATCGCATCCAGGTTGGAATTGCGCTCTAGAGACCAAAGAGTTCAATCAACTTCCTACACCTCTTCAGAATTATATCAATACCATCTCAGAGAAAACGGGCGTTGAAGTAAGCATTATAAGCACGGGTGTTGGGCGAGATGATTTGGTTTTAAGAAGCTAGGAATTCACTTGTCTGCGCATTTCCTTATGAGGAATTCCATCTAAGTCGTATTCAGCCCCTATCGTTTCGAATCCAAATTTTTGGTAGAATCTCTCCAAATAGGATTGTGCATGAATGGTGACCGTATCTTGTCCAATTGTTTCAAGGCATTTCTCTATCAGTGCGCCACCCCATCCGCGCCCTCTATATTCCATGCGCGTAACTACGCGACCTATACTCCAAGAATCAGGATAATCAATGCCTTTAGGAATTATGCGCGCATAAAGCACGATCATACCATCACTCATTCCATAAAGATGTTCGCAAGAAAAATCCAATCCATCATTATCTAAGTAGGGACAATTTTGTTCAACGACAAATATTTCTTGACGAAGTCTCAATATATCATACAATTCCTCTTTTGTGAGGTCTGCAAAAGACTTTTTTATCCAATGTATCATCGCAATATTGTTGTATTGCCGCTTCTCTGGAAGGCTTGCCCTCCGCAGATGTATTCGAGAACCCAAGAATAAACACCCATAGGCATAGTAGCAGCATTATTGGTTCCATCCCATGAAAACTTATTGCTTTCTGAAGAATTGAATACTTGCTTACCCCAACGATTGTATACTAAAAATCGCGCTAAAGTAACATTTGAAGTTTTGACAATTGGCCTCAAGGCATCGTTTGAGCCATCTCCGTTGGGCGTGAATCCTGTTGGAACATATACCTTGTTGCAGTCATCGGAAGAATCACATGGTGTAAATTTCAATACAATAAAAGAAATACTATCGCAACCAGATGCATTTTTCAAAGTATCATAGAGATATTGATTATTGTAATACACCTTGCCTCTCAAAACAAATGAATCGCTATTGCATAAGTTCACCACAAGAGTCTTCGAATTTAAAGGAATCATCTGTAAATTCGTGGTCAAGATTGTGTCGCAGCCAATTGTTGAGCGAAGTGTATCCAAATAAGATCCCGATTTTGTTTGCCATTTATTGCTGAGGTAGACTTGCTCTCCATCGCATTTCTCAATTGATTTGGTTTTCGTATTGAAAGGAAGGACAGTCAGATTCAGTATATACACGCTATCACAAAAATTCTTTATCTTAAATACTTTCGCATAATTACCTGTTTCTCTAGGTTGATATTCGTAGAATGAGAATGGTCTTCCTGCGCAAATCGTCTCTTTAATGGTATAAGAATAAGAAGGGAAAAAATTCAATGTCGTTATCAATACACTATCACATCCCAATTTTGTCTTGAGTGAATCGACATATACGCCTGGCGTTGTTTGAAATTTCCCTTTGATAAAGTATTGCATTCCATCGCAGAGGTTTACCGTTTTGGCTATTGAATAGACAGGATTAACAAAGATATTGGTGGTAATAATACTATCACAACCAAAAACATTTTTCAAATAATCGTAGTATGTGCCCGTTGCTGTTTGCCAAGCACCTTGTGCAAAATATTGCTCCCCCTGGCATAATTGAATATTGAATACTCTATTATGTGTTGGATAGACCGTTAGCTTAGTTATAATAAAACTATCGCAGCCAAAACTCGTTTTAAGGCTATCAGTATATAATCCTGAGGACTTGCGATAGAGTTTTGCCGCAAAAAACTATCTCCTTGGCAAATCGTTGCAATATTCACTTTATTAAAATTCGCATAAAACTGAATCTGGTGCTCCACAATACTATCACAACCTTGGAAGGAGATAAAAGTATCTATATAGGTTCCAGACACTGTCTGATAGGCATTTCTCGCAAAATACTTATCTCCTATACACAAATCTGCTTTAACAACTTTTCTATTGAGCGAAAGCTTTTGAATAATTGATTCAATAATGCTATCACAAGCGAAAATTGATTTCAACGTGTCTAAATAAATCCCAGTCTGTGTGTATTTTTTTGAATTGAAATAAAAAGTATCCTCAAAACAAAGGGTGATATTGTGGCTATTGAAATACTTCTGTTTAAAAAACAAATTGGTCAATGTGATTGAGTCACACCCCTTACTTGTTTTTAGTGTGTCAAGATATGCCCCATCAGTAGTGCGATAAACTCCTCCAATAGTCATCCCCTCGCCTGCGCACAAATTCACCGTTCTAACTTTATAATAGGTAGGATTGACTTTTAAATTCAGGGTGATAAAGCTATCGCAATTTAAGTAATTGGTCAAGGTATCAAGATATATTCCTGCAATACTCAAGTTTTTATTATTAAAAAAGTAGGTTTGACCATTGCATATATCTACAGTATAACTATAAGTTACTTTTGGATAGACCAATAAATCCAAATGAATGATGCTATCGCAAGTATTTAAAGCTGGGATCGTATCAACATAGGAGCCAGTTGCATTGCGTATTTTATTGCCGACATACATAAATTTCCCCCAACAGAGCGTGTCTTTAAGGTAAGTATGCACACGAGGAAGTACAGTTAAGTATGTAAATACGAGAATACTATCACATCCAGCAGCAGAGAATAAAGTATCGCTGAAGACACCGGCAGTGCTGTGGGTTTGATTGCCTAGCGTAATGGACTTTCCTTCGCAAATAGAGGTATAGAAATTCGCTTTAGGCGCCGGAGTATAAGGAATATAATCTAAATAGGTTTCAATGACACTGTCGCAGCCATTCACTTGTGGCAAGGTATCAAAGTAATGTCCACTAGCTTTATACACTTTTGATCCAACGACATATCCCTGACCTGGATAACAAGCAGTAAAGGTTAAGTTTGAACTCACGCGATATTTAATTGGACTAATTTTGAGAAACACATTTTTAAAACTACAACCAGTAGGTGTAATCACCGTATCTATCCATGTTTTACCATTATCAAATACACTGCTCTCAAAAATTTTGCCTTTAAAAGTAAATGTATCGGTCTCGCATCTTATTACGGTATCATAAGAGATGGTGCTAGGCTTAAATGTGAGATCTGAATATATAATACTATCGCAAGTCAAGGTACTTTTGAGTGTATCTAGTCGAATCCCTGAAGTGGTATAATTCTTATTCAACACTTTAAAAGTTTCTCCAAAGCACATCACCTTATAAACTGAATCTCTTTTAGCGCCTGAGACACGCAAGTCAAGTGTTACAATGCTATCGCAGCCTTTGCGATTGACTAAATTATTGACATAAATACCCGAAGTGCTATAGGCATTGCCATTGATTACTACAAATTGTCCATTGCAAATTGAATATTTAAGATTGGTGAATTTAGGAATTTTAGTGAGGTTGATTTGCAATAAGGTATCACAACCTCCACTAGAACTTAAAGTATCATAGTATATATTGGTGGTATCGTATGTTTTATTGTTGAACGTAAATACTTCATGAAAACAAATTGTCGTATCTATGAAAGCCGGAATCATGGGGAATACGGTTAAGAAAACCGTTTTAGCTGTATCACAAGGATTTCCTTTAATGGTCTCATAATATATCCCACCTTTCTTACGCCAGATGCCATCTACTTTAAAACTATCATTGGCACAGATTGTTTTATTCACCACCCATTTGAAAATGCCAAAACTAAAATCCAATTTCAATTCACGACTTCTGCACTTCAAAAAAGTATCCACTGTAACGAGATAAAAAGAATCTTGCGGATTGATCATGAGGCTGACACTATCTCCTTTTGCGATAACAGAGTCTCGATCATTATTTCGATACCAATAATTCACCAGGTTATTAAGATTTGCAGTGCATTCATTTCTCACTGGCTTTGCTTTAAAAGTGGCCAATTGAATGGTGGAATTGCAAAAATTGGATGGATTAATACTCACGCCACTTGGGTCAGGCAAAAAACAAAAATTCTCAAATGAGAATGCAGTAGGTGTTTGGGCATTGAGGGAATTGATATTGATATAGGCATTCGGTGTAATCGGATAATCGAGACTTTGTGTATTTCCAGTGGAATAGAGAATATTATTTTTAAAAGCGATATTATTTCCCCAATATTCATGCAATTGACCGCCATAGAAAGTGGAATATTTGAGTGTAGAGAGTGAGGAATCTATCACGGTGATGTATTGATCCCAGAAATTTGGATTATTGGTCTTTTTAAAAGCGTCATTAGTCGTTGGGAAAGTATTGCTATAAGTGCTTCCCGACATAATCACATTATTTCCACAAGGCGTAATAATCAAATTATTTGAATTACCACCACCCCAGCCCCAGCCGCCGCCCCAGTTATTGGATTTACCAATAGCAGTAGAATATCGGAGTTTACTTCCATTAGAATCCAATGAAGAAACGACCATTTCATAGCCTCCTGTATTGGAGAAAGATGTTTTAAAAGCCCCGGGCGTAAAAGGATAATTTGTAGATAATGTCGATAACTGCAAATAAATATTGTTCTTATCGTCCAATGCCAATGAATTAGCAAAGTCATGAGATATACCGCCTAAGAAAGTAGAGAAAATTATGCTAGTTGCTGTTGGATTTATCTTTGTCACAAATCCATCATAACTGCCATTTTGACTGATATCATAAGCTCCAATAGTCGTGTGATAATCGCTAGAAAATGTATACCCACATATTATAGCATTTTTGTTTTTATCTATACGAAGGCATGCTGCATAATCCCAATTAGAACCTCCCAAATAAGTAGAGTATAAAAGGCTGGTGCAAGTACTATTAATCTTGGATACAAAGCAATCGAAAGTATTTACCCCAGAAATTGTAGATTTAATAACGCCTCCAGTGAGTGGAAAATTTGTTGAGTAAGTGGATCCACATATATAAATATCATTCAAATTATCCAAGGCAAGACCAGATGGAAAGTCTTGATTCGCCCCGCCAAAATAAGATGAAAAGATGAGGGCTGTTCCTGTTGAATTTAATTTTGAAATGTATACATCGTAATTGCCGGCCAATGTGCTAGACAATCCGCCTAATATGGGAAAATTTGTTGAATACGTTTGGCCTGTTAAAACGATATTGTAAGCATTGTCATACAAGGCCCCGCGAGAATAATCTTGGAGCGTGCCTCCTAGAAAAGTAGAAAAATTCACGTTGGTACCAAGCGCATTGAGCTGTAGAACAAAGGCGTCATAATTTCCAGATAAAGTCGTTTGAAAAGCTCCAATTGTTACAGGAAATTGGGATTAAAGGTGGTGCCTGTTACAACGGCCTCTCCTACTGCATTCACATCAATGCCTGAAGTGTAATTCCAATGATTAGAAAATGCAGGACACAAGGATGTCCAATACCTCAGGGTAGGGTCGGTAATGGGGGTTGGATTTGGATTGTAACGGCCTATGACTTTAAAGCTCAAATCATTCCCTTCCAAAACATATCTTACAGGAACATTCACTCTTTGATTATTGACAATTTGATATGCAACAGGTTTGGAAACAGGTAATTCACCGATATACTGTGTTTTCAAAAACAAGTCTCCACTAGAGCTGATTCTCAAACCATCTAAACCTCGGTAATTCAATTTAATTCTCTTATAATCGGAATTTGGCGCTATAACAAAATCGTATTCCATCTCCCCTTGCTCGTTGGCGTAGTACTTGACATCAATTCCCTTGTATACATTTCGATACCAAAGTTGGTTGTACAAGGAGACATTTGATGACCATTTACTTGAATCATTGCTGAGAAAATAATTGTGGTATTCTTTGAGTTTGCTTGCGCCTTCGAATCTAGCTTTTGGTTCTTGATTGACAAAAATCATATCCCAAACATGCCCAATAGCAAAAGAAGAATCAATCATTTCCAATGATGGATTGGACTCATTAAAATCAGTGTTTGCTGGGCTTTTATCTATTATTTTATAGGCACTGGTTCGAATTCCCTTATCGGTAAACCAGATTTGCTGGCCATTGATTTGAGAAAGGAATTTAACTTCAGGACTCCATTGCTTTTTATTTTGAATAAAGCGGATGGTTTGGGCATGCTTATTCAAATTCAATCGCTGTGAATTGTCTAAATCTCTTTGCGAGGCTAGCAGCAATAATGGACAAAAAATAAGGGCGTAGATTTGCTTCATTCTTTCTTTAAGAAAACCAAATAAAGGTAAAGAAAAAACGGGAATATGGTTCAACTTTTTTTTATAAAACCTTGATATTATATCCAATAAGCCTCAAAATAAAGATTTTACTTCTAGAATACAAGTTGCGAAAAAAAAGCTGATACCCTTGTCGCCATTGAGATGGCAAAGAAAAAAAATAGGATTCCATCTACTCTTCATATCGCTGAACACTGAGCAAGCCGTCAAGAGATTTCAGCTTTTCAATCAGTAAATCTAATTGTTCCATGTCTTCTACATAGACTTTGACTAAACCCTCGAATATGCCATCTTCACTTTCAATGGAGAAAGCGCGGATATTTATTTTGAGTTCGCCTGAAATGATATTAGTCACTTTATTGATGACACCCACATCATCAATTCCATTGATTTTAACGCCAGTTAAAAAGGCAATATCTTTTTCCTTTGTCCACTTTGTCTTGACAATTCGATAGGCGTATTTGCTCATCAAATTGATGGCATTCGAACAAGTAGTTCGGTGGATTTTAATCCCTTCATCTACCGTGATAAAGCCAAATACATCATCGCCTGGGATAGGATTGCAGCATTGTGCATAGCTGAACAAAATTTTATTGCCTTTATCACCCATGATCAATAAGTCCGCATTTTTCTTTAGGGTCTCCTTGATTGATTTAACTACATCTGAGTCAGTAATGGAAGGGCTTTCCTCTTTTTTAATTTGAGGGATTCGCTTAATTTTTATGCTTCCACCCACGACATCAAAGGATTTGAAATCTTCTAATTTGATATGATTCTGTGCGATTTCATAACAGAGGTCTAATTTAGACTGCTGTTTGAAATGAGCGAGAAGCACATTGATATTATTGTCATTGTAATCAGCCTTAATTGCATGAAGTTTGCGCTTTAAAATTTCTTTTCCATTGTCGGCAATTACTCGCTTATCATCCTTGAGTGCTTGTTTTATATGGGCCTTTGCCTTAGTCGTATAGACGAAGTTCAACCAATCTTCGGAGGGTTTTTGTTTTGCAGATGTGAGTATTTCAATTTGATCCCCATTTTTTAATTGATAGGAAAGTGGGACCAATTTGTGATTTACTTTGGCGCCCAAGCATTTTTTACCTATACCTGTATGTATTTCAAAGGCAAAATCCAATGCAGTCGAGCCTTTTTGAAGTGTTTTTAAATCCCCTTTCGGCGTAAAAACATAAATCTCTTCAGAGACCAAATCCATTTTGAAATCATTGACAAAGTCCAATGCATTCGTTTCAGGATTACTCAGAATGGTTGAGATTCTTTTTAACCATTCATCAACAGAATTCATTTCAGAACTTCCTTTGCCATCTTTATATATGTAGTGGGCAGCAACTCCCTTCTCTGCAATTTCATGCATTCTTCTGCTTCTGATTTGCACTTCAACAAACTTACCTTGAGGCCCCATCACAGTGGTATGAAGGGCTTCATATCCATTGGATTTTGGATTAGAAATCCAATCTCTCAGTCGATCTATACTGGGATTATAAGAGTCAGTGATAATTGAATATACTGACCAACAATCAGCTTTTTCACTCTCTATTGGACTATTTAAAACGATTCTGATCGCAAACAAATCAAACACCTCTTCAAAAGGGACCCCTTTGTTTTTAATCTTACTCCAAATAGAATAAATGGATTTTGGTCGACCAAAAATTTCAAAATCGAATCCTTTCTTTTCTAAATTCTCTTTGATTGGACGTATAAACTCGTTGATAAATTTGGTGCGCTGTTTTTTTGTCTCCTTGAGTTTTAATGCGATTTCGCGGTAGGATTTATGGTCCGTATATTTTAGGGATAAATCTTCCAATTCGGATTTAATATTGTGCAATCCAATCCTATTAGCCAGCGGGGCATAAAGGAATAATATCTCTGATGCAATTTTCATTTGCTTATCGGGAGACATAAAATCCAAGGTGCGCATATTATGTAATCGATCTGCAATTTTTATCAAGATGACCCTCAAATCTTCTGCTAAGGTGAGGATGAGTTTTCGAAAATTCTCCGCTTGCAAACTGCTGTGCATATCAAACACGCCAGAGATTTTGGTCAAGCCATCTACAATTCTGCTGGTGTCTTTACCAAATGCAATGGCGATATCTTCGATGGTCAATTCAGAATCTTCTACAGTATCATGCAAGAGGGCGCAGATGACTGATTCAGCATCAAGTCCCATCTCTTCACTTACAATTCTAGCTACGGCAATAGGGTGAAAAATATAGGGTTCTCCAGACTTCCTGCGCATGTCTTTATGCGCATCCAAGGCCATTTCAAAACCCAAACGAAGGTTTTCCTTGTCCCCTTTTTTTAAGCGCTCTTTGAGCCCTTTAAGAAGAGAGCGATATTCTTTGGCGATTGCTTTATTCTCAGCAACTTCATCAATATTTTGGATAATCAATTCTTTCAAAGCAAAATTCTATTAGTCGATATTCAAGTCTTTTGTTTTTCTTCTTCGCTGCTGGAAAAAGTACATTGTTCAAAATCAATCTGTATCCCGGTGAATTGGGATGTAAGTTTAAATCAGTTTTGGGATCTCCCACTAAATGCTGATAATCTTCAGGATCATGTCCCGCATAAAATGTCCACATACCCAATCCCATATTTCCATGAATGTATCGCGCTTCATTAGCTTGTTTATTTTCACCCATCACGAGAATATTCGACTTGATTACTTGTTTGCGGAAAGCGGTGGTTTGACCCTTAAAGCCTTTGCTTGTCTTCGTGTGATTTTGCGTGAGCATTGCAGGAACCATATCCCATTTTGCGCTAAAATCAAATAAGGTGAAATAATCAATATTCATGGGGACTTGCCGATAGGTGGTCGCATCGATATTTGAATACTCATAAATATAAGGATTCATTTCTAGTGTAAAGTCTTTGAAGGCAAAAGTCTTAGAGAAATCTAATTTTGATTGGCAGTTATGTTCTGGGGGATCTCCATCAAACATGTAGTCACAAATATCAGTGCCCTCTGCTGCTAAGGCAATATCATAGCTATCTGTGGCGCTGCACATCGCAAATAAAAAGCCACCTCCTGTTACAAAATCTTTGATTTTCTTCGTAACAGCCAATTTTAGTTGCGAAACTTTTGAATAGCCAAATTCTTTGGCAATGCGCTCTGCTTCTTCTTGCTCTTTCATATACCAATCGGCGCCATTATAATTTGCATAGAATTTGCCGTATTGACCAGAAAAATCTTCATGATGCAAATGGAGCCAATTGTATTTAGGTAGTTTTTCTGTTAAAATTTCTTGGTCATAGATAACATCATAGGGAATCTCAGCATGGGTTAAAACCATCGTCACTGCATCATCCCAAGGCTGTTTTGTCTTCGGAGAATAGACTGCAATTTTTGGTGCTTTTTCCAATTTAACCAAGTCCATATTTACCTCAGCATCGGCTATTTCGCTGAGGATATGCGAATATTGTCCATCTGCCAAAACCTCAATGGTAACACCTCGTATTGCGCATTCACTTTCGATATCTTTGAGGTATTTCATCGCAAAACTGCCCCCTCGATAATTGAGCAACCAATCTGCTTGTCCTCCTTTATCGATTACCCAGTAAGTAATTCCATATGCCTTTAAGTGATTCCTTTGATTCTCATCCATAGGAATCAAGATATACAAAGCGAGCAATTGCTTGAAAGAGAAATTCAATAAAATCAATAAGCCAATAACAATCCTTTTACTCATAAACTATAGTTTATATATTCTCATGTTAATAAATAGATTATTCGTGTCTTTTGCTTCAAGAACATATGTGCTGTTGCTTCTTTGAAGTATCGTCCAATCATTGTTCAATAAAGCAAGTTTTGAATCTTTAAAGCCACTTATGTAGAGGTAATTTGTCTTGATTTCTTGAGTTTCCTTAAAAATGGCAAACTCTGTTGAATTATGTATTAACAAGCTGTCAGAACTTTTAAATTCGAAAATGTATGAATTGTATTCTTCTGTGATATAAATTTTATTATAACTCATTGTCTCTACTTTCCATTTTCCCCATATCCTGATTGGGTAGGTTACATCATTTCTCACTTCACAGCTATTTAACAAAAGGGCGGCAAAGATGGTGATAGCTACTTTTTTGATTGAAAAATTAACATGTTGATTCATATAATATTATTTAACAGTCGCTAGAAATCAATTAAAACTAATTATGAGCGGATAATGATCACTTAAATTTTTACTGATGACTTTATAAGAATTTATCTTGAATTTATTAGACGTGAATATATAATCTATTCTCAAATTTGGAATGAATAAATCAATGGATTTAGAAAATCCGAGTCCTTTAGCAACAAAAGCATCTTGCATTCCTTTTGAAATATTCTGATAGGCATAAGACATTGGAATATCATTAAAATCGCCACATACTATTGGATTTTCAGTTTCTTGCACTGCCTTAGAAATAATGAGTGATTGATTGCTCCTATTGAGATAAGCCAACTTTAATTTGTCTATAATAGACTGAGATTTTGCCAATTATTCGTGTTAATATCTTTTTCAAATCCTCCAAATAGGCATAATCCTGGTATCCAAAATGCAGGGATTGCATATGCGCATTGAAAATTTGATAGCTTATCCCTTTAATTTTAACATGAGAAATAATACAGACATTATTTTTTGAATTGTCAAATTCCAATGAATCTCTTTGTACAATAGGATATTTAGAAAAAGTTGCTATGCCCCATCGATCGCGATTTCTCAGCACGGTTGTCTGTTTAAAATGAACAAATTTATACCCCAAGTCTTCTTGTATAAACTCTAGATTCAAGTATTCTTTGCTATCAGTATAAAACTCTTGAAGACAAAGTATATCGGGATTTTCTTTGCGAATCAAATTCATCATTTTCTCGGCGGTCTCTTTATTATGACTCCAATTGTATAAATCAAAACACTTTACATTCCATGTCATCACTTTAAGCCCTTCGGACTGATTCTTTTCAAAATTAAATGCGACATTTCGTGTTAAAAAGAAGGAAGCGATAGCCAATGTGATGATATGAAGATAGACGACTTTCTTATGCGCCCTTATTAAAAAAATCAGGGTAATTATATTGATGATATAGATATAGGGAAAGATAAAACCAAAAAGCGATATAACCCAAAATGAAATAGGCGATAAAAATGGCGCGGCGCAACATAGCAATAGCACAAAACTCAAAGCTAGAGAGCAAAGAGTCATGATACTACCAAAAAATCCTATTTTTTTTTTCGCTTTAATTGGTTTGAATTTTATACGCCACAAGATAAAAACAATGCCTCAGAAACAATTTTTAAAAAAACAAAAAAAGACTAAACGTGTCAGGATTGGGCCTGTATTAGGCAAAAATGATCAATATATAATTTCTCGATAGGGAAAACAAACATTCATATGTTTATTTTTTAAATATTGTTTTAATTCATCTATTGGCCTGTCATTGGTCATCAAGACGAAATCTCCTCCCCAAGCGCCGAGGGATTTTACACTGCCCCAATAATCCCTAAATAAGGTCTCCGACAATCTGGGAATTTGCAAATTGCTGGAAATAATACGCTCATGCTCCTCAATTGCCTTTTCAAATTCTGACAATTTTTCTGATTGCAATATTTGTCTATTTATATCTTCTATATCTTGGATAATGGTCAATTTGTCCATAATCAGCGATCGGTAATGTTTCATTCCATCTCTTGAATGCTGCTTATTGCCTAGATAAACGAAAAAAACTGCATCAAAATATGATTTATTGAGATGAATACGCACAATCTCAGGGTTATATGGGTTTCTATTATTGTATACGATTGGACCATGCATATTCGAACACGCAATGTCATAACCTGATCCACCAAAAGTCCTTTCCAATAAAATATATGGATTAATTTCAAAAAAATCAGCCAATAAACGAATTAAAGTAGAACTTGTTCCCAATCCCCATGAGCGATCAAAATCTATTTGAGTTGTAAAAACATAGGATTTAGTCAAGTCTAGTTTAACAGGATTCAATTCGATACACACTTTAAGTACGTCAATCAATCTACAGCTAATTTCATCTGAAGAATTAGCAGAAAGATTTAAATCGAGGGAAATATCCAACCAACTATTTTGAAGGGCATCTAAGCTAATCCAATGGATAAATGGACTGGATTGACTGTTTATTTCAACTTGAAGAGATTGTCCAAATTTTGTGGGGAGGGCGATTGCGTTGGCACCATCAAGAACAAAATACTCGGCAGTGAGCAGCAATTTCCCATTTGCTTTATGAGTTGGATAGAGCATATTTCAAGCTAGAATTATGCGATGGAAATATTGGGCTGGATGCCATTTCTCAACTTTTCCAAGAAGGCACGAACACCGCTGACGGAGATAGTTTTATTTTCGAAATACGCTTCAATTTGGTTAGCCTCCTCCAATGATGCATTTAATTCAGCAATAATATTGGTCAGGTGCATTTTCATATGACCTTGCTGAATTCCAGTTGTCGTGAGTGATTTTACAGCAGAGAAGTTTTGAGCTAGACCAACAGCAGCAACAATTTGCATTAATTCTTCTGCCGATGGATTCCCCAACAATTGAAGTGATTTATTGGCCAATGGATGCAATTTTGTCAAGCCACCTACAGTTCCGAGAGCAAGAGGAACCGTCAGCGAAAAGACGAACATTCCATCTTTGACATGAGCTTCGGAGAGACTTTCATATTGTCCATTTCTACTCGCAGAGGTATGGATGCAAGATTCAACGGCTCGAAAATCATTCCCAGTAGCAATGACCACAGAGTCAATTCCATTGAGAATTCCTTTATTGTGGGTTGTTGCGCGGTAGCTATCAATTTTTGCAATTCTCACGGATTTGCAAAAACGATCGGCAAACACTTTAGCCGAAATATTGTTGATAAAACCCAAATCTTCAATAGGGCAAGAGACTTCAGCTCTTACAAGACAATCTGGGGTATAATTGCTCAAGATGCACATATTCACATCAATCTCCTGTTCAGACTTGGCAAATAAAGAGTTGTTTTTGATATCTTCTCTGAGCAATCGTCCAAATTCTTCGAGCACTGAATTGATAAAATTGGCACCCATTGAATCACAAGTTTCAAAACTCACTTTCAATTGGTAATAATCTTTTTCTTTTGCGGTAAAATCTAATAATTCAAGACCAGGTGATTCCTCCGCCTAGCTTTTCCATATTGGCTGTAAGCGCTTTAACTCCTTCTAAAAGGGTTGCTTTCAGCTGAGAGAAATAGGCTATTAATTTATTCTTATCTCCTTTATAAAAAAAGTGCACTTGACCGATCTTAGTCGTTGAAATAACGGTTGTTTTGATTCCTCCTCGATCCATCCAAAACTTGGCAGCATTAGATGCCGCGGCAACCACAGAGCTCTCTTCTGTCACCATCGGCACACAATATTCTTTGCCATTGATGAGGAAATTTGGAGCAACCCCGAAAGGCAAATGGAAGTTAGTCAATGTATTTTCACTAAATCCTTCAAATTGCTTTTTGAGACTCGACATTGTCGTGCCAATATGAAGCAAACTCATTGATTACTTCAACAGGGCTTGTATAAAGGAAGTTTTTAGCTATCCAAGATATCTTTTCGAGTTTTGACAATTTAGAAAAACCTGAAATGCCTTTCATTTATTCTTGTTTAAGATGCACAAAATTAAACCATTAATACCAAAACGCCTCAATTTTTATTTAATCTATGTTAAAAACTAAGCAAAAGTGAAGCCTAGGAAATACCTATCTTTGCAACAATTATCCTATTAGGAATGCATCAAGATATTCTCTCCAACTTCGAAGAACAAAAAAATAGTCAACAAAAGTTCAAAGAGATGGGCTTTAAAGAGCGTAAATTGCAACTTAAGAAATTGCTTCACGAGATTCAACTTCACACAAGCGAAATAGAATCAGCACTCAACAGTGATTATCAAAAATCTTCCGAGGAGACGAAGCTCACGGAAATTTATCCGACCATTCGCGCCATCAAACACATCCTCTCCCACCTTGAGTCATGGATGAATCCAACTAAAGTAGATGCAACCCTAGCCTATTTGGGGACAACGAGTGAAATTATCTATGAGCCCAAGGGCGTCTGCGCAATAATCGCGCCCTGGAATTATCCTTTTTATTGGTCATGAGTCCGCTCGCGCATGCCATCGCAGCTGGCAATGCTGTTATAATAAAGCCATCGGAGTATACGCCGTATACATCTGCCCTTTTAAAAAGAATCCTCTCTAAGGTATTCTCCAGCGACCAAGTGTCGGTAATTGAAGGCGATCATGAAGTTTCAACTGCACTTTTAAAATTAAAATTCGATCATATATTTTTTACTGGGAGCCCCATGATTGGCAAGGTTGTCATGAAAGCAGCTGCTGAACATTTGACGAGCATCACCTTAGAATTAGGCGGAAAAAGCCCCGTTATCATTGGACAATCGGCAAATATATCAAATGCTGCTGAGAAGGTGATGTGGGCTAAATTACTCAATAATGGTCAAACCTGCATAGCGCCCGATTTTGTTTTTGTTCATGAAAGCGTTCAAGAACTATTCATACAACAATGCAAAGAAGCGATTAAAAAAATGTATGGCGATGATCCAAAGCAATCCAAAGATTACTGTAGAATTGTCAATGCCAAGCATTTTGCGCGCATACAATCACTCTACCTCGATGCAGTGAAAAAGGTTGTCAGGTGCATACAGGAGGAGAAATGGATCTAGATTCAAATTATATCGCGCCAACCATATTCACAGATATCGCATCAGATAGCGCAATTTTAGAAGAAGAAATATTTGGACCAATTCTACCCATAATTTCGTTCAAAGAAATATCAAATCCCATTAACTATTTAAGAAAGAGGGACAAGCCCCTCGCATCTTATATATTTAGCAAAGACCAAAAAGAGATTGATTTCTTTCTCTATAATACCAGCTCTGGGAGCACATGCATCAATGAAATCATGCTTCAATTCACTCAACCCAACTTACCATTTGGAGGTATCAATACAAGTGGATTGGGTCGTGCTAATGGGAAATTCGGCTTTATTGAGTTCTCTAATCAACGATCTGTGCTTCGACAATACAGTCCTTTTTCGGTCACAAAACTGCTCTTTCCACCCTATCAACTGGCGTGGAAAAAGAAATTAATCGACATTGTTTTAAAGTGGTTCTAAAAAGTTTGCGGGCAATGACGCTATTTTTGTTCTATTTGCACTGCAATTTCAAAAGAAACAAATATGAATATCATCTCTGCCTTTTTTAAAATCATTCGCTTGCCCAATATTCTCATGATTGCGCTTGCTCAATGGTGTTTCCATCGGTTTATCATCTATCCCTCATTCGATGCAAATTTCTTTCCATTGACATTGCAAACGAAAGAATTGACTCTATTGATTTTGGCAACTGCATTTATTGGTGCGGCAGGCAATGTGATCAATGACTTTTTTGACATGGATTTAGATACACAATTCAAGCCGAATCGGGTCATTGTGGGCAAAGCCATTAGTGAAGAGGGTGCTCAAAATTTATTCTATATACTCAATGGAATTGGCTTGGCTTGCGGAGCATATTTATCCTATATCATCAACCAAAAGCAATTGATCAGTGTATTTGTTCTATCCATTGTATTGCTTTGGTTTTACAGTGCTGAATTAAAAAAGACTCCCTTATTTGGCAATCTCGTCATCTCCTTTTTATGCGCATTTTCTATTATTTTGGTTTGGCTATTTGAGCGGGGACTATTTGATTTAGTTGCCTATGATGAAATGAAACAAATCACCATTATCGTATTTTATTCTATGGCGGCCTACGCTGGTTCTGCTTTTTTAATTAATTTGACAAGAGAGATCGTAAAGGATTTTGAAGACAGTGAAGGGGATTTTCGATTTGGAGCAAATACACTTCCCATATTTCTCGGACAGCGAAACGCCAAAATATTTTTACTCGTATTAAATATTGCCATCCTATCCTTTCTAGGCTATTCAATCACCTTGTTCTCCTTTGAAAAACACCTCTATCATATAGGATATATCATCATTTTGTTTATTAATATACCCATACTTCTCAATATCTATTTTTCAATAGCTAAATCTGATTACCGCAAGGCGAGTTTGTGTTTAAAAATCACTTTGTTTTTTGGCGTTTTGAGCATGCCTTTATTTTATTATTTAAATAATCATTTGAATTCATGAAACTGATACTCGCATCTCAATCACCTAGAAGGCGCGATTTATTGCAACAAATTGGCTATTCATTTGAGGTTAGATTAAAGCCAATAGAGGAGATTTATCCGCCAGAAATCCCAGTTGAAGATGTTCCAGTATATCTCGCAAAACTCAAAGCAGCAGCATTTAAAGGAGATATAGCTCCTGACGAAGTTTTGATAAGTTCGGATACAATTGTCCTATTGGAAGGCAAGGTTTTGGGTAAACCAAGAGATCGAGCAGATGCGATACAGATTTTAAAAGCCTTGAGCGGGAAAATGCATCAAGTGATCAGTGGGGTATGTTTAACTTCTAACCACAGCCAGCATTGCTTTTCTGAAGTGACAAATGTGCATTTTAGGGTATTGACTGAGCAAGAAATTACCTATTACGTAGACGAATACAGTCCTTATGACAAGGCTGGTGCATATGCCATTCAAGAATACATTGGCATGATTGGGATTACTAGAATTGAGGGTTGTTATTATAATGTCATGGGTTTACCCATGAGTAGATTGCATCGAGCCTTATCTGAATTTAATCTCTGTTAAAATCAAATTAATTCAGAATTCCGTTTTTGCATTCTATATTTGCATACACAGAGCATAATCATACATGTCATTTTCAATTAGGGATCTCGGGCCAAAGAAATTGGATATATACTTAACCAAAGTATATATAGGACCTTTTATTTTGACCTTCTTCGTATCCCTTTTTGTATTGGTCATGCAATTTTTATGGAAGTATATCGATGATTTGATAGGCAAGGGAATAACGAATGATGTTATTTTAGAATTGCTGCTATATCAATCGGCATCTCTCGCTCCGCTTGCTCTCCCGCTGGCTGTCCTATTGAGTAGCATTATGACATTTGGAAATATGGGGGAGAATTTTGAACTCACTGCCGCAAAAGCATCTGGCATCTCTCTCTTAAGATATATGCGGAGTTTGATCATTTTCAGTTTTATGGTCAGTATATTGGCATTTTACTTTTCAAACAATCTTCTTCCTATTGCCAATCTCAAAGCGCAAAAACTTTTGTTTGATGTCAGGAGACTCAAGCCAGCATTGAATATCAAACCAAAAATTTTCAATAGAAGTATTGAGGGAATTACGATGCGGATCGATAGCAAAACAGAGGACGAGAAAGGAACGATGAGAGGAGTGATTATCTATGATCACGCTTCGAATAAAGGAAACGACAATGTGCTCTTAGCCGATAAAGGAGAACTGTATCAGACAAAAGACGACAAGACTTTAATTTTAAAGCTATACGATGGTAATCAATATAAAGAAAAAGAGACCAATTTGGCATTTGCTGAGAAATTTGAATCTTACAAAACATCTTTCAAAACATGGGAAAAGCGGTTTGATTTAACCCAATTCAAAAAACAAACGAGCTCAGATGATTATTTTAAGAATTTGCGTCAGATGTTGAATTTAAGACAATTAAATCACTATATAGATACTATTAATTTGCGCAAAGAAGAGAAAATGGATGCTCTGAATAAATTCTATGCTGAGGGTATCTATTTCTTTAAATACAAGCCCATTGCCAATACTCAAAAATCGCTTTCATTTTATGATACATTGCAAAAATTAACGCCTAATGATAAGGCGTATTTATTCGACTTGACCCTTGCCAAAGCAAGGAATATCAAGAGTTTTCAGAATATCACAGAAAAGGAAATTGAGTATAAGCACAATGAATTTGTCAGCTATGATATTGAGCGGCAGCGCAAATTCACCTTATCTATAGCATGCTTAGTTCTTTTCTTTGTTGGCGCTCCACTCGGGGCAATCATAAGAAAGGGCGGCTTAGGTTGGCCTATGTTTTTCTCCGTCATCTTCTTTATCATATTTCATGTATCGGGTATTATTGGAGAAAAAATGGCAGAGAGCAAATCATTGACAACGATACAAGGCATGTGGATGGCTACGCTACTTTTTGTTCCACTTGGATTGTTTTTGACTATCAAAGCAAAAAATGATAGCGCTATTTATAATTTTGAATCTTATCAGAATTTCTTTAAGCGGCTCGTAAAGCAATTTAAGAAAAAAGAGCGCAATTAGTGCATTGCCAATCAATTCATACTTTCGAAATGCTCTGCTTGATGGTGCTCGAGCAAGAAGTCCTTTAAGGCCAAGACCATCGCCCTATTTGAACTATACAATTCTCTATTCATATTAAACAATGTAGCGATGTCCATCTCTTGCAGAGTAGTCGAGGCATTCGAATAGGCGTCTTGAATTTCTTCTCTATAAAGTGTATCTGCAAGGTTTAGAAGATTTTGCAGTGCTTCATAAATCCCTATTTTTGCTTTGTGCAGAAAGACTAGATTCAATTCTTTGTAAAAAAGTTCTTGTCGTTTTTGAAACTGTAGGTAATTATCAAATTTAACTTCATTGATTGAATTACTCAAGGACAATTTATTCTCCATAATATCCTTAATCCCTTTTGCAGCATGCATGGCATTTCTCACAGAGGAAATCAATTGGTTTAGTTTAATGCGCGTCTCTTGTTTAATTTCTTGGTCACTGAATTTAGCATCAAAAATAATCATTGCACCTGCAGCCCTTTTAATCAATGGATATTGCTCTGCAAAATGGTTTGCCTGATCAAAGAGAGAATTTTTATTGAATCCTTGGAAGTGTTGTTCCAATATTTCATCTGATTTTAAATGAAATGCTTGCATATTTAAATGAATCACGCGATATAAGAACAATTTCACTTCCAGCTCCAGAATTTCGATGTCCGTATCAATTAGTTCGCGACCAGCATTTTGCAAGAAGTGCGTCACCTCAAGTTCTTTAGAGACAAAGCGCTTTTCAAGGAAATCGCCAAATGCATCTAGAAAAAAATAGAATAAGACAATGCCAAGCACATTGATGAAAGTTTGAAAAGCGACCAAAACAAAATATGGGATCTTTAATCCCCAATCCATTCATCAATAGCTCAATGATTGGAATCAAGAATATAAATCCTAAGCAAGAAGTGACGATATTGAAGAGGATATTTCCAAAAGCGACTCTTTTTTTTGAGGCAATGCCTCCAATCGATCCAATCAATATTTTAATTGTTGTTCCCAACTCCGCTCCTAGCACAACAGCGACGGCTGTTTCTATGGGCAGAATCTGGGCATAAAGCGCACTGAGCACGAGCACAACCGTAGCGGCACTTGTCTGTATCAATGCCGTAATTATAAAGCCCAATAAGACAAAAACAATGCGCGGTAAATGCAGATAAGGTGTAAAGTCAAAAGTTTGAATGAAAGACTCCATCGTCGATTTCATCAGATTGAGTCCAAAGAATATCAAACCAAATCCCATACAAAATTTTGCAACTTGATACCAAGCGCGCTTTTTATTGATTACTGCCAATGCTATACCAGCGATTGCTAAAATTGGCATCGTTGCAGCACTGATATCCATTTTAAATCCAAGCCAAGCGACCAACCAACTATTGAATGTGCCACCAACATTTGCGCCAAGTGCAACGCCTAATGCATTGCGCATAGATAACATACCCGCGCCAACAAAAGAGAGCACCATGAGGTTGACAATCGAACTGCTCTGAAGAAGTCCAGTAATCAATGTGCCGCTTAATATTGCTTGAATTTTATTTTGGGTGTGTTTTTTGAGAAATAATTTAAAAGAGCGCCCTTCAATATTTTTCAAAGCATCCTCCAGATGAAACATTCCATAGAGGAATAATCCAAGTCCAGCAATCAATTGCCAAAAATCTGTGATCGTGATTTGCATAATCTGAGCTAAAAATAAGCGATGAAATTGAAATTTGAGCAAGTCTTTTAAATACCACTAAAAAAAAAGTTCCGCCGACGGCGGAACTTTCCTAATTATAAAAGCAATACTCTATTGCATTCTGCTCTGAAGGCTTTGGTATTCTTTGGTCAATTCTTCTGATTTCTTCGTCTCTCCATATTGACCGCAAATTTGTGCCAATTGATTCAATGTTTGAAGGTTCTCATAGGTATCGCCAAAGCTTGTTACATATTGTCTATTGTCAGAATTGGTCGCCCATTTAATTTGCTCAATCGCATTTTTAGCTAATTCATCAGTGAGTTTCAAAGCTTTTTCTCTTTGACCAGCGATAAAATAAACTTGAGGCATATTGGTCTCAAATCTATCTGGCTGAACATTGTAGCGCGGCATATGCTTATACATATTATCGACGACTTGTGCAGCGCTATCCTTGCTTCCTCTCATCAAAAGGGCATTGGCCAATTGTGCAAATCCCGTCTTCATATTGTATAGACCTCTCATGGTATTCTCATCCATCAAAACTGGATGCTTATCCATATTTCCATAGACAAAAGACATCAATCTCGGGTACATCTTTTCAATATTCACTTTTGGCGCTTGATTAGCGGCAGGGTTAAATGCTGGAACAATTCGATAAATCAAACCATCCATCTGAGTATAATTATCCAAACCGATAAATGCAGAAGGAGAGCAAGAAATTGCGAAGCAAATAGGTCTATCAAACATATTATTTGCAACGATATCCAAGGTCATCAAATCATTTTTTTGAAGAGAAGACGGAATATTCCACTCCATTTGCGGAGCAAGAAATGGCATATCACCTTCAGGAATGATATTGTTTGCGCGTGTTTTAGCAGCATCAATTGCAAGGGACACTTTAGTAGAAGGAATGAAATTCTCTACATCATTGCCCATAGGCGTCTTTGAACTTGGGTCATTGCTCGAAACAAAAGCCAATAATTTTGTCAATTCGATTCGCTCATTCTCAAATCCCTTTGGCGCAAATCTAAGCATATCGCGCTGATTTCCATTGATGGCATCTTGAGGAATGGTTAATTTCAGCGGGGTAGATTTGTTAACCGCCATTCTCAATTGGTTGATATACCAATCCACGCCCAATAAACTGAAGTTTACTACGCGCACATCCGTTCTATAACCTTCTACCTCTTGCGCATACCAAAGCGGGTAAGTATCGTTATCACCATAGGTGAAAAGAATTAGCATTTTGATCACAGCTCATCAACATATTCTTTGCAAATGCAACAGTTGTATATCGATCAGAGCGATCGTGGTCATCCCAACCTTGGCTGCCCATCAATATTGGCGCAGAAAGGGAGAGTAATATAGCGACCATGGCAGACATACTTCCAGACAAGAACTTCTTATTTTTCAAGAATTCATAAATGGCATAGCATCCAAATCCCAACCAAAAAGCGAAGGCCCAGAATGAAGGAGCATAGACATAATCACGCTCACGAGGCTCTATTGGAGGTTGATTGTGGAAGACCACTTGCATCAATCCCGTTGTAAAAAACAGAATTAGGATGATGGAGAAGTTAAATGGATTCTTTTTAAAATGCCATACAAAACCAATGACACAGAGAATAAAAGGAATGAGGTAGAATTTATTATTTGCTCTATTTGCTGTCAAATAGGCCGGTTTGCCCTCTTGATTTCGATTGGCATTTCCCCATGTACTTCCAACTAACTCATCTATAAAAGGAATACCAGACTGCCATCTTCCTTCGTCGTTTGCATAGATTCCCTGAGGATCATCTGTTCTACCAGCGAAGTTCCACATCAAATAGCGGAAATACATAAATCCAATTTGATATTGGAAGAAAAAGCGCAGGTTGTCCTTCATAGATACATCATCTTTCACGAAATATCTTCCTGGTGTTTCCTTGCTCAATTCTTGCGCATATTGCTCTGCTGCTTGGTATTGATTCGCGTCGAAATACTTGACAATTTGATTATCCGCTGCTCTATCTGCAATGCCATAATCAGGATGCAACCAAGCTCTAAATGCTTGTTTGTAGCGCTCTTCCATCCAAAATCCCATTCGCGGGAAAAGCATGTTTTCGCTTTCTTTAAATACATAATCGTATTTATCTCCAGCTTCTTCATAGCGCCCTGTTTTCTCATTTTTCTTATAAATCTTTCCTTTCTTTTTTACTTCTTCTAATTCATATTGGGTGGCGGTATAACCTGGACCTTTTACCAATGGGCGATCTCCATATTGTTCACGGTTGATATAAGAATTCATCGACATCATATCTCCCGGCGCATTCATATTGATTGCTGGTTGAGCCGTTGCTCTAATTGGCACCATGATATAACTTGAAAAGCCAATGACAATCATCGCAAAAGCCAATACAACGGTATTGAGGGAAATTTTGAATTTGTTTTCATTCCAGCCCAAGAAACTTCTATTCTTATTGGAAGCAAAAATGAGGTAGCCAAAAATTCCTGTTACAATCAAGCCACCAACAAGCACACCGCTATTGAAAGGCATTCCAAATGAATTGACCATCATCAATTCTGTTGAAGCCATCAATTGTGGAATACCATAAATGATGAATTTCATGATAGCAAATATCCCAATCACTGAAGCGGTAAATGCGATGAATACTCCTTTCCAAGATGGTTTGAAATTCTTAAAATAATAGACGATTCCGATCATTGGGAATACCAACAAACTCAGCAAGTGCACTCCAATTGAAAGACCAGTAGAAAGTCCAATGAATATCAACCATCTATCTGCTGTTTCAGAGCGATCTTCAAACCACTTCAGTCCTGCCCAAATATTGATTGTCATGAAGAATACAGATAAGGCATATACCTCACCTTCAACAGCAGAGAACCACATAGAATCCAAGAAAGTAGCACCAAGAGCAGCGACAAATGCACTACCCAAAATAGCGATGCTGCGCTCAGTATCCATTTCCTCATTTTCCTTAACTACCGCATTTCTCATGAGGATGGTCAATGACCAGAAAAAGAAGAGACTACAAAAGGCAGTGCAGAGTGCAGACATAAAATTGACCATCATAGCGGCATTCTCAGGAGAAGCAAACATCATGAACAATCTTCCAACCATCAAGAATAGTGGCGCTCCCGGTGGATGCACGACTTGTAATTTATTGGCTCCTGAGAGAAATTCTCCACAATCCCACAAACTTCCTGTGGGTTCCATCGTCAAAGTATAAGTGGCCAATGCAATTGCAAATATGGTCCAACCCAATACTTTATTATAAAACTTAAATTTATCCATTGAAGATTTTTTAAAAGATAGCAAATATAAAATTTATTGCCGTACAGAAATTGTAAATTTTACACAATCGCAATGCAAAGAAAATCAACAAATTAAAATTCAGGATGGCAGTATACTACAGACTGCTGCTAAGGGGCGGCAACTGGCTGCAGCGACCAATTTATTTATCCCCAGCTTCGACCTCAAGGTTGTCGACTACATTGGAATATGAGGTAACTAGGCTATTAAAAGGATTCAGGCAAGATTCAAAGCCCTCTTTTGATTTTGAAGACATGACAAAAGAAATACCATTTTTAGCATCTGCCATATAGGCTCTAGCTTCAAAATTGCCGAAAGTATTACCGGATAGATGTTTCATCTTTGCAATATCTTTATAATTCACCAATAATTGCTGATCATCTAAGATGGCGATATCTGAAAAATTCTTCTTGAGATTTTTAATATCTAAATCAATAAATTGGTCGAGATTAGCAATATTATTTTCTTTTAAAGCCTCCACATTGACATACATCAAAGTTTGACTTTTCTCTAATGTGTCTCCCATTTTATACATGAGCCAAATCGACTTCCATTTCTTTGGCTGCCTCATGGTCCAACATCCAGCCTTCTGGCAAAGACATAGATGATTTGATTGCCGATATGGATGGCGCCTTTGTTTGGAGAATCTTGTCCAAACATATTCGCACAAGAAATACAAAATAAAAAAAGCGAGTACTATTCTAGTCATAAATACAAATCTAAAGAATTAATCTATTAAAAGGATTTAATTCTATAGCAAACAGCAAGCCAATCTTGTAAATTATTCCACAATAAATGGCTCCGTGTGAAGGCTTTCACCCACCTTATAAACTAAATTGTATTTGCCGCGGGCGAATTGTTCAATATTAATGGATCGTTCGTGCATACCAGCTTGAAGTGAATGGTTCAAAACTTCTTGAATCATTTTTCCGTCATTGGAAAGAATATGAATTCGCACAGGACTATTTCGCTCCAATTCTAAAGAAATATGCAAGGTTTGGCTCGTAGGATTTGGATAAACACTGCATGAGATTTTACTGCTATTGCTATTAGCATTGATTCCAACATTATTTTTGTTTATACTCCAATGAACAAGACTATTGTGGATATTGACATGGTTATTCACCCGCAATAAGAAAGTAGTGTCTATCACATTGGCATTCAGAAAATGCGTGCCATCAGCCAAGGTATTTTGGTCGAGCACAAATGAGTCGACATTTTCAGCAACGATATTTCCATCCAAGGTCCAGATGATGCGCAATGAATTGGGTTTTGGTTTCATTACTTTGGACAATTTAAAGGTAGCAAATTGACCAGGTGTATTGGCAATGGGTCCAGCTGGGGTATAGGAAACTACGGGATTTACTTTGCCGTGTATCGCTTCGATTACCGTTTGGGCACAAACACTGCAAAAAGGAGAACCGAGTAGATTCATTTTGCAAGAAGCGTGGGGTTTATACCATGAGGCAGATTTTCCTCCACAGCAATGTTGTATGATACCAATGCCATTGGCGCCCATCCAATTTGCCCACTTAACTGTTGCAGGATTTGTATTTGCTGTCATATTAGCTCTCTCTGCGGCATAATTATCACCTGCATAATATTCATCGGCGAGATTGGCAAAGAATGACCAATTTCATGCACCGCAATTTCTTTGCTGGCGGGGTCGATGGTCGACAAAGCATGCTGTCCACCCGATCCTCCATAATAAGTGGAATTGGCTACGATAAGCACTTGATCATAGGAAGGGAAATTCGCTGCTAAGACGCTAGCAATTGCAGTATTATTCATGGCGACCACCAATCGATGAATATTAAATGCATCGAAAGTTGAACCAAAATAGCAATTGGGGTTAGATACGGGAACTGATGTTCCGCTGCAGTCAGGTGCATTATTGGGATGCTTAATGCCCGATTCTGCAGAAACTACACGAATCGCAAAAACGTTGAAGTAAGCGGCATAGCGGCTCATAGGTTCGATGGATAAAAAGTATTTAGCCAGCGTATCAGCATCCGAAATGAATTTATTCTGTTCTGAGGCAGTATAGCCATCGCCCATCAGTACAAGATTGATGTATTTCGATCCATCGCCATTAAACAATAAGGTATCGACCTGAAATTTCTGAGCTGAAAGATCAGCCATTGATGCAATAAATACGGTGATGCAAAGCGCAAGTCTTTTCATGGTTTATAATTTAATTCGTTTCAATTCTTGTCTAATTTGACCTTCCTGTTGCTCAACGATACTCAATTCATCCGCCATTTGGGCTGTTTGAAACCTAAAGAAAAAATCCGCTGAAGGAAGCATAGTATCTTTAACTGCAAATTTTCTAGACTCATCTGTATATTCAAGATGTTTATAGAGCGGGTGGTCAATGATTAAAGAATCCAATAAAAGAGATTTTCTATAATAAAAGATGATGAGGTTATTTGCAAATTGGCGCGCCTCTGGGTCCTTGCCCTTCATGGTTCCTGCCGTCAAAGTTTTGTTGACGAGTTCAACCGCATTCATTTTCGAATTTTCACGTCGAAAAATTTTAAAGGTCAAAAAATAAATACTTGGCTGTGTTGCTTGAATTTCATTGTTGCTCTCCGAGACTTTCGAAGTGCCGCAGGCAGATATAAAAAAGAAAAAAATAGATAGAATGCGTAAAGGCATCGTTATTATCAAAATTATTGTAATCAATAGATTGTAGAACAAAGCTAGCAGAAATATTGAATAATTCAATTATTCCTAACCCATTTCATTTAATCATTCGATTTGTATAAGCATAAATCTAAAGTCGTGATTGAGTGAACCTAAATTCTAAAACACGAATAAATCTCAATTAAAAATTTTTCTCTTTGTTTTTAATCGCTTTGATGCTGTCCAATTTTACCTCATTGTCTGAAGGATTGGGATGAGCAAATCCAGGAGATGAAGGAGAAGCCTTTTTCTTCTTTTTCAAGAAACACTTTTTAGTTGTTGATTTGCTATTTTTCACTGTGTCTAACTTAGATTTATAGGCCGATGAATCCGCAGCTGGAAGGCCTATAGCGACTTTTTGGTGCGACTGCCCGTATATATTAGCTGTCGCGAATAATGAGAAGCATAAAACAAACCAAGGCTTTGATTTAATGAACACTAATTTTCTCATTTTTAATTGTTTTATGCTGACCTTGAATGTGCAAGATATATTCTCCAGTGCTCAATGCGGCTTTATTAAATGAGAAGATATTCATTCCTAATTGAGCTTCACCGCGATGCAATTCGCGCACTATTTTCCCTTGTAAATCGATGATATCAATTCGAATAGTTTCTGACTGTTCTAGAACAAATTCCACCCTAAAAAGGTCGACAATTGGGTTGGGATTTACTTTGAGGGAATGCTCATTTCTTACATTGTTTGTGCTTGAATTGAAAACGGGCGGCATTACTTCTGCTATCCATTGTCCCCAATACTTTTTTGCATTTCCAAATTCACCTGCGACCCAGATTCTAGGAGGGTTTTCATTTTGTTTTCGCGCCGCACTCGTATAATCTCCCCAACGCTCTGTATTGTCAGAATTCCAAGAATAAGTGACTGTATTTTCACCATCGCGCACGGAAGTCGAATTAGACCAATTTAAATTATGGTCGCAATAGACAACGCGAGATTCTGGATAAAGTGTGGCCCCACTCCTACTAAATGCGATGAGCACAGAATGGTCATCCATAGATGTACTTGTCGAAGCAATGGAGGGAAAACAGTAGTCGTATGTACCAGAAAGTCCAAAAGTGCGCGTTGAATTGACAAGTGTTTTCAAATTTAAACGATTGTAGAGTATACCATTATACCCATTTCCAATATCCCCATGTAAGACATAATGAATCATTCCATTGAGGTAAAAGCCATCTAATGTTCTGCAATCATTTGTCTTCAATAATTTCGTTGATCCTTTTTGTTTGGCATTTCCTCCAACGCTATATGTTGTAGTAGATATGATATAATGTTTAATTTGTTCATTGGTCGCTGAAATTTCATCGGTAATTTCATATAAGTTTGCACTGGTGCTTCCAGCAGTTGCTCCAGCAGTAGAGATTAGGTAAATCCCTGGCCCATAATTTCCTTGATGACCATTTGTGAGTGGCATCAGGGTAAATGGTGTGCCATTGAGGTTATTCCAATATTGGTAATTCAAATTGCCGCCACCGAATCCTGCGGCTTTATTAATTTGAAAAACGATTGCTTGATTGAATGTGCCTCCATTACTACCAAATAGATTACCTGTAATAAATAGCTCATTGGTGGAAACGCCAATTTTGGGATAATCAAACCACGTATTGTTATTGAGCGGATTACCGGAAAGCGTATAGATATTAAACCCATTCGTCGGATCTTCTTCTTTGCTGAAGCCAACTATAATTTTTGAAGATGCGGCCAAACCGTCACAGGTCTGAGCAAAGAATATAAAGCGCTCTGCCCCGCTGTCATAAATAATCTTTGGGTCGCAGAGATTGGTAGAAATACTTGTGTTATTGATAAAATTTCTCAATGATTGCGTATAGATTAAATTTCCATTTAAATCATACATTTCAATTTTTGCATTGACACAAGTGACAATAAATCCATTATTGGAAACTGCAAGCGTATTGTAAAGAGGTTGATTTGTTCCAGCATTATCAATACCCTGAAAATTCCTTCCTAAAGTTGGCGCATTTGCTAAACTTGCATTTTCTGCAGCAGTTTCTGCAGACTTATTCGAAGCAGCAAATTTCGTTTTCAATTTTTCTTCTACAATTTTAGTGAGCTCCATGTCCCGATCACTTTTATTCTTGCTGATTACGGTGCTCAAGAAGGGCAGCCACTTTTTGTCTACGCTCTCCAAATTGCTCACGCCTAAATACTCAGCAAACAATTCAGACGATTTCGTGGCAGCAGAAGCACTGGCCATTTGATCTTTAGCGCCGACTTGCACTTTAGGGTGTTGGGCTAATAAAGAAACGGTGCTAAAAAAAAATAAGAGAAAGAAAGTTTGCCTCATACTGTTAAATTTAAATTCGCAAATCATCGATTTTTTTTTGAAAAGCTGAATTATGATCGAAGAATTATTATGCAGCTAAGATACAATAATAAGCAGAGTAAAACTGACAAAAAAAGACTATTAAAACAACTAAAATGTAAAATGACCAGTGAATAAAATATTC
>JADJOU010000019.1 GCA_016713645.1 Bacteroidota bacterium | reverse complement strand
TTTTGTTTGAAATTAAATTGTTGATTTTTATTTGAATATAGTAAACCCCATTTTCTAAAATAGTTGTTGAAAACTTTTTGTCGAAAATGATGTTTTTGAATAACTTTTCACCAATAGATGAATAGATTTCGATTTCTTTTTTTTCATTGTTTTGTCCAAAATCAAAATTTACTATTCCATTAGATGGATTGGGTGAGAGCGTGAATTCTAATTGTGAATGATTATTATCAATACTTAAGAAATTAAATGGGATAGATTTATCGATTTTACCAATGAATCCAAAATTTGGAAGACTCCATAAATCGAATGAATTAAGTCCTGTTATGTATACATTTTCATTTTTGTCAAGAGTAATATCTGAACCTGCAACCCATCCATAGTATGAATACTGATTGGCTGACAATATTTCACCATCCAAATTAAATTTCATAAACAATAAATCAGGTGCGCCATAAGATTTAATATGTGTAAAATTGAAATTTATATTGTCTTTAAAGTAACCTGTTAAAAGAATTTCTTTTGAATAATTAATTGTTAAAGAAATCCCAGTATTGAAAGTGAGATCATCATTTCCAGTAACTATGCTATTCCCAATGATTTTATTCCAAATGAAATTACCTTTTACATCATACTTTGATAAAAAAGCAGGTGTACCATTTGACCAATCCCCTACCTGATTATTAAAAACGTAATTACTACCAGATATTTGACCTGTTTGATAAATATTATTAGAAGAATCAATAGCTAATCCATACCCTGTATTATAATTTGATGTGCCCCCTGTTTTTTGACCAATTGAATTGTCCATTTTTATCGAATTGTACTAGAAATGCTGTTTCTGTTCCAATACGCGTTAATAGTGAACTATCGAAATAAATACTATCCCTGTAAGTTCCAGTTATGATTATATTATTATTTCTATCAGCGATAATATCATAAGGCAGGCCACCGATTTTTTTAATCCATAGTTTATTTCCATGTGTATTATATTTAGCTATAAATGCATTCGTAGGGTGCTAGTATTCCCAATATGGGGTGCCCGATTTGGGTTGATATTTCTTGACAGAATCTAGTGTTGAAACACTAATAGATGTATCAAATAAATGAATGTCAATACTCATACCAGTTAATAATATATCATTGTTTTGATCTATAACGGCTTTAAATGATTGTGCTATACCTCCAGTATTTTTTGCCCAAATTAAATTTCCATTTGAATTATATTTGGCAATAAATGCATTTGTACTTCTAATAAGATCAGTGTTATTTGTTTTAATTTCTATATCAAATTTGACACTTGCTTGATATGTCCCTGTAATTATCACATCATTATTCGAATCAATTGCAATTGAATTAACACTAATATTGGAAGTCCCTTTAAATTGTTTATACCAAATTAAATTACCAGTTGTATCTAGTTTAAATAAATATCCATCATTTCCAGTTTCACTTGATAGGATGTTTCCATTAATATTGATGATTCCCATGAATGTACCACTGGCATATATATATCCTTCTTTATCACTTTGAATTGATATTCCATTAGAATTTCCATACTGACCAATTATTTTATTCCATTCAAACTTCAATTCTTGTGAATGGGTTTCAAAATAAAAAAACGATAAAAGAAAAACAGCACAAATTTTATTAAACATATATTGATTAAATTCTAAGTAATATTTATGTAAAATATTTATTCATTTTAGGCACTTTAAATAAAAGTAATTAAAAAATAGTCAAACAATTCTAATATTTAAAAATAGTTGTTTTATTGCAGAGATTGAAATAGAAATGTTTCTAATCAAAAAAACGATTCACTCCCCCAATAAAATACTATTTTTGCCCTATGCTCAAATTGATAGAATGCCCACGCGATGCTATGCACTTTGGCAGTTTTGTCTCTCCTAAGGCAATCCCGCAAATGGCTGATACCGCTGAGGTTATAGATCAAATAGACAAAGGCGATTCTAAGACCAAATTATTGGCCATAGTCGCCAATTTAAAAGGCGCGATACATGCTTGCAATTACAAGGCAATCGATTATTTAGGTTATCCGTTTTCCATTTCAGAGACCTTTCAACAGCGCAATACCAACGCCTCCATCGAGGAATCCATGGAAAGAGTGCGAGAGATTCAAAATATGTGCACTGAATCCAATAAAAAACTCGTAATCTATATCTCCATGGGCTTTGGGAATCCATACAATGATCCCTATAGTCCCGATATTGTCTTGCAATGGGTCGAAAAATTGATGAAATACAATATTTCCATCTTCTCCTTATCGGATACGGTTGGACTAGCTGAACCGAAGACCATTGAGTATTTGTACAAAAAAATCATCCCAACTTTTCCTGAAGTTGAATTTGGTGCCCATTTGCACAGCGCTCCGCATAATTGGTACGATCGAGTGAAGGCGGCTATGGAAAATGGCTGTATGCGCTTTGATAGCGCCATTGGAGGATATGGTGGCTGTCCCATGGCAGCAGATGATTTGGTGGGCAATATGAGTACAGAAAACCTCATCAGCTTCTTCCAAGATAAATTGACCAGTGATTTTAATATGGATGAATTTGAAAAGAGCATCCGAAAAGCAAAAGAAATATTTCCTAAATAAGTATCAATATTATGAATATATATAAGACAATTATCGAAAAGGCTTGGGAAGACAGAAGCTTATTGACCCATGAAGAGACCATCGAAACCATCAAATTCCTCATCGGCGAATTGGATGAGGGCAGAATTCGAATCGCGGAAAAAGTAGATGGAAATTGGGTGGTGAATGAATGGTTGAAGAAAGCGGTATTGCTTTATTTTCCTGTCATGCCAATGCATACCATCGAATGCACCCCATTTGAATTTCACGATAAAATTCCACTCAAAACGAATTTTAAAGAGAAAGGCGTTCGAGTAGTTCCCAATGCAGTAGCGAGATATGGCGCATTTATCGCCAAGAATGTCATCTTGATGCCTTCTTATACCAATATCGGCGCGTATGTCGATGAGGGCACGATGGTGGATACCTGGGCGACAGTTGGCTCATGTGCGCAAATCGGCAAGAATGTTCACCTCAGCGGTGGTGTCGGTATAGGTGGCGTTTTAGAACCAGTTCAGGCGGCTCCAGTAATCATAGAAGACAATGCGTTTATCGGCTCAAGATGTATCGTGGTCGAAGGCGTTCGCATTGGAAGTGAAGCTGTGTTGGGTGCGAATGTAGTCTTGACAGCGTCGACTAAAATCATCGATGTATCAGGTGAAAGTCCAATCGAATACCAGGGTTATGTTCCAGAGCGCTCTGTCGTAATTCCCGGAACTTATCCCAAGAAATTTCCAGCGGGTGAATACCAAGTTTCTTGTGCACTCATAATAGGAAAGCGAAAGGAGAGCACCGATAAAAAGACCTCTCTCAACAATGCCTTGAGAGAATTCAATGTCTCTATTTAAGCCAATGGATTTGTGTACAACTTAGATTCCCTTATGAGTTTTCTAACTGTTTATTTCTTAGCAATTGCCACCAAATCAAAATGCCTCCATTGATTCATTTGTGAAGCACGAGAAATAAGCGTTTTGGCTTTGGCGTCTTCAAACCCATCTAGTTTGAATATATCATACCCCAAGCCGTTTATAAGATCAAATAACTCAGCCCGCTCACCAGGTGTGAGGTTTTGATTGCATTCAGAAATAATATGGGGTTGGTATTGTGCTAAAATTGGACGAATACTTCTGAGAATATTCTTATCATAGCCCTCTGCATCTACTTTTACAAGACTTAAGCTCGCTAGCTGATCTTTGTAATGCTTCTCGAGATAGTGCTGAAAATTCTTGCCCTGAACTTGCAAGGTGTATTTATGTTCGTGATTTTTATTTTCAATTTTTTGAAGAAATCCACCATTGCAAAATGAGGCATCTGAATAATTGAATTCAAAACTTCCGTCTTCATCTGTAGCAGCAAAATTTAGCGGGATGATATTCGTCTTATCTGCATTGAGCGAAGCATTCTCGACGAGAATCTTAAACACATAGGGGTTGGGCTCTAATGCCAAAACTGAGCCTGTTTTTCCTACAGCAATTGCCATGGGAACTGCGGTATCTCCCGTATGTGCACCAATATCAATAATCATACTGCCCTTTGGTGCAAATGATGCATAGAATTGAACCATTTCTTCTGTGATCTCCTTCTTTGATTCATATGGATGCAACCATTGCGCATAGTCAATTTTCCCTTCGCTGGCCAATGTGAAAGTATTGATTTCAAACCCATACTCATGCAGCGAGCGCTTGGATTTTATCTTTTCAATTTTCTTTTTGATAAATTCAAACATATCACAATGATAAGCATAAGTTTTTATAAGTCCAAAGGGGGAAAAACGTCATGCTTAAATATATAGAGGCCCTTGTTGTGATGGGAAAGTGAGATTTGCACAGGGTTGTTTATAATATTTAACTAAAGTGGAATAGTCTTGTCAATGCTTGTTGGCACTATGGAACAAGGATTGCACACCATGAATGTATCATGTATCGATGCCCTTTTAAACACAGACTTAACGGGGATATCAATTAATTTTTTAATTTTGCCATAAGACCGAATTTACATTTTTGAGTATACGAGATTCATTTAATAAAATAAACAAACACGTTAGAAATATTATCCTGATTTTATTGGGCTTGATATTGCTGATTTGGGTATTTATTTTCTTTTTGATTAAGTCCCCAAAATTTCAATCCTTCCTCGTTCATCAGACAGCTACTTTTCTATCCGACAAATTTCATGCGGAAGTTAAAGTTGACCGAGTCGAGCTCGTGTTTTTTAAAACAGCTGCCATTCATCATGTTTTGATTCGAGATCAACACAGAGATACTTTGGCCTATATTGAAAAGTTAAATGTGGGTATAAGCTTGTTTAGCATCATCAAGAAAAAGCTTTTCTTCAATGATATTCAATTGATCAATCCTCGAATACATTTGATTAGAAATTCACGCGATAGTGTGTTCAATTATGATTTCCTCTTGTCAAAAAACAAGAGCAAAGAACAGTTGACCGGAACGTATTGGCAAATTGACTTAAAAAACCTTCAAATCAATCAAGCAGAATTTATCTTTTTGGATAGTTTGAAACAGACCTATCTCAGCACTAAAATTGCGCGATTGGAAGTGGATGTCGATAAGTTTGATATAGAAAAAGAAATTATCTTTGGGGATGTTCATCTAACGGAACCTAAGATAGAATTCTCTGAATTCAATGATCATACAAACCCAGATACTTCGCTTTTTTCGCTGACGTTTCCTTTTGAATTTTCGGCAGATAATGTGCGCATTTCTGATGGGACCTTCAAATACAACAATATCGCATTTCAACCGCAACCTCGACAATTTGATATCAACAGGCTATCTCTTACTAAGATTGAATTGGATATCGATGATGTTGTTCAAATGAATAATGTGCTCGATGCGCATATTAAGACATTGAGCACGAGAGAAAAATCGGGTATAGAAATTAAATCGCTGCGCACTAAATTTTCATTGGCTGATAATCATGTTTATCTAAATAATTTGGATTTAAAAACCAATCGCAGTGAAATTAAAAATTCAATTAAATTAAACTTTAAGCGATTTAGAGACTTTAATGCAAATATTGCCAATGTGCTCATCGATGCACATCTCGATCAGACAAAAATTTCGGGCACTGATCTCGCATATTTCCCTATTAAAATCGATAGTTTTTTTAAGCATGAAGTGTTCATCTCGGGTCATATTAAAGGGAGACTGAGCAATATACAGGCTAAGCAATTAAATCTTTCTATTGATAAGAATATTTTCATCGAGGGAAATGTGAGTGCAATCGGTTTGCCTAAAATGGATCAGACAGTATTTGATGCAGATTTTACAAGAGTGGAAGCCAATATTGCCAATATCGCAGCTTTTCTGCCTCCTTCAGTTAAATTGCCAGAGCCTATTACTAAAGTCGGAAACTTTAAATTTGTTGGGAATTTCAAAGGAAAGTACAACGACTTTAAATCTAAATTTGCACTTGCTACGGATATTGGAAAAGTCAATGCAGATATTGAAACCAAGTTTAACCCTGAAATCAAGCGTTTGACTTATAAAGGCAATGTGCAAGGAGACAATATTCAAATGGGTGTTTTGACGAATCAAACAAACCTCTTAGGGGCTGCAAAATTTGATATTGCGGTGAATGGCCAGGGAATGAAATTAGAAGATATCAATAGCCATGTAAAGGGAACAATTCAAGAGTTTGGGTTTAAAGGATATTCATATAAAAATATTGAATTGAACGGGGATGTTGTCTCCAAAGAATTTAATGGTTCAATTGCCATCAATGATCCAAATGCTCAGTTGGATTTGAAAGGGACGGTATCCTTGAAAGATAGTATTCCCGACTTTAAATTAATTGCGAATGTTCGGAAAGTGAATTTTCAAGAGATCAAACTCATCAATAAACCATGGGTGGTTAAGTCGCTGATCAATGTCAATTTCAAAGGTAAAAACCTTGATAATTTAATAGGAGAGATTAATTTGGACAATTTTGAATTGGTTGATTTAACGAATTATCGAACCTATAATATCGAATTCCTATCACTCAATTCTGAAATCAATGGTAAGAATCGCTCGATTATCTTATTCTCTGATATCTCGAATCTTGAGTTGAATGGAATGTTTAAATTCAAAGATTTGCCAATTATTGTCAACAATTATTTCTTGTACTTTTTCAATGAAAAAAATCAAGTTGAAAAGCTGGAACAAGCGGCTAATTTTACATTTGATATATCTCTTGAAAATTCTAAAAAGATTATTCCTCTATTTCTTCCTGATTTCAAGGACATAGACCAAGCGAATTTTACAGGCAATTTCAATAGCAATTCTCGTGCGATGAATATCAAAGGAGAATTTAATAAATTAGCCTATGGGAATTTTGCTATTCCAAAAATTTTACTGTCTGCGAATTCGAATTCTTCAACATTTAATTTCAATCTGAAGGCCGATAGTTTATTTAAAAAAGACAGTCTATTCTTAACCCCAATTTTACTAGCTGGACATTATAAGGATAATAGCCTGCGATTTAATGTGAAAGTGAATAACGAAAAGAATCCGACTCGATTGAATTTAATGGCAGATTTAAAAGGCATTTCTAAGGGCTTTAATCTGCATGCAACCTCTTCGCAAATTGTCACAAATAATAAGTCTTGGAGCATCAATCCAAAACATGAAATTACATTTCAAGATGGCATTTTGAATGTGAAAGATTTTGTTGTTTCACACAAAACAGAACAAATAAAAATCCATACAGATATAAATGATAATCGAGAGACAGACTTGTTTTTGAATATTTCAAAAGTCAATTTAAATGATATTACTTCTAGCCTGATAAAGGGCAATTTGAAATTCTATGGCTTGATCAATGGCAAAGTAGAAGTCAAGAATGTGTTTAAAAATCCTGCGCCAATTGCCAATTTCCAAATAGAAAAAATTGTTATCAATCGAGATACTGTTGGAAATCTAATTGTAGAGAGTAAATGGGATGAGCACGAAGGAAAAGTAATTTTAAAGTCGAGTATTATAGGTAAATTTCAAGATATCAATATTGACGGATTTTACAAGGCTAATAAAACAAAAACCGATGAAATCAATGTCGATGTGAGTATTAATCAACTTACCCCGAATGTATTGGATAATTTTGTCAGTGAATACATGTATAATAATAAAGGCAAGTTAAGCGGTAAATTAAATCTGCATGGACCAATTTCTAAGCCAATATTGACTGGATTTGTCAATATAAATACATTGCAGACAACGGTCAATTTTTTACATACCACCTATTTTTTAAAGAATCAAATTGCTCGATTTACAGAAAAGGGAATCGTCTTAGACGGAGTTACATTGACAGATCGATTTGGGAATACCGCTTACGGAGGCGGAACGATTTATCATGAAGGGTTGAAGAAATTTTATCTTGATGTATTCGTCAAGACTGCACGGATTGAATGTATCAGAACCAATTATCAGCAAAATCCAGATTTTTGGGGCAATGTCTTTGCCAATGCAACTGCCAAGTTTAAAGGCGCTGCTGATGCTTTGATCGATATTGACGTCGCTGGTAAAGCCATCGAGGGATCAGATATGTCCATCATGCTCAATTCCAATAAGGAGACGGAGAAATACAGCTTTTTAAATTTCAGAAACAAGGTGACTGCTCCCAAAGAGAAGCCTAAGAATATTGCAGTAAAGAAAACGGGCATCAATATGGATATTGATATTGAAGTCACACGAGCATGTAAATTGCATGTTAGATTTGATCCAGCTACCGAGGATAAAATCAATGCAGAGGAACGGGAAATGTGAAAATTAGAATGAAAAAGAATGGGGAATTCACCATGTTCGGGGATTATAAAGTCGATCAGGATGATTATTTCTTCACTTTGCAAGGAGTCGTCAAGAAAATTCTTCCTTAAACCTGGAGTACGATGACATTTGTGGGCGACCCGCTTAAGTCATTGATCAATGTCGATGCGGTATTTAGAACAAGGGCCAATCCTTATGAATTGCTCCGCCTATACATCAATTCAGAAGACTTAGCGCAATCTCAGGCGGCGAAATTGCAAATCCCTATTGATTTGAATTTGAAATTGAGAAACCTCTTATTGAAGCCAGACATTAGTTTTGATATTACTTTCTTGTCATTCGATTCCAACTTGAAGACCGCTTTTGATAATTTAGTTCAATCGATGAAGAACAATGAAAACGAAATGAATCGACAAGTCTTCGGTATATTGGTATTCAATCGATTTATGCCGCCTATTTATAGTCCATTTCCCAATAATAGTCTCAACCAAACGGATTGGGTAAATACTGTTTCAGACTGGCTCTCCAATCAATTGTCCAATTATGTCACAGATTGGATAACCAATTTCGTATCAGATGTCAATTTTGGTTTAAAATATCGCTCATACAATCAGATTGAGACAAGTACTTCGGGTGCTGTGAGCAGTCAAGATCTTAGAAGAGAACTTCAATTATCCCTTTCTAAGCGGTTTGCAAACAATCGACTCATCATCAATGTCGGTGGAAATTTTGATTTCGGTAGGGAAAATGCCAATGTGAAGAACTTTGCTGGAGGTGATTTAGATATTGAATATGTGCTCTCAAGAGATGGAAACGTGCGAATCCGCGCATTTAGCAAAGGGCAATACGATGCATTTAATTCTAAAGCCATCAATAGAACGGGTGTAGGAATCTCGTATCGTCAGGAATATGAAAATGCCAAAGAATTTATGAAATCATTTAAGAAGAAATAAATTGGAAGGGCCATTTCTCAATATTGTCAAAACATTAGATCGCTCCCCGACAATTAAACACGCTTTTTTGAATGAACATTACCACTCCACTTTTGGTGCTATTCAAGAGAGCAATCATGTATTCATTCAAGCGGGAATTCAGGCGCATGGCAAACGTGAATTGAATATCCTGGAACTTGGATTTGGAACGGGTTTAAATGTATGGCTCACGGCTTTATATGCTAAAGAACATTCCTTTAAAATACAGATAGATACCTTTGAGAAATTTCCACTTTCTAAGGAAGTTTCCACCGCTTATTTAGAAGCATTAATCCAAGAGGATTTATGCACCCAAGATGGGGCAGCATTATTTAGAAGTCTATTGGATTGCGCATGGAATGAAAATTATCAATTGAATGATAATTGCTCTTGCTCAAAGTTTGACATGGATATTACATCATTGAAATCGCATGCGCACTATGACATCGTTTTTTTTGACGCATTCAATCCCGATGTTCAACCTGAATTGTGGACGGAAGAAATATTCAAACTCATGTATAGTGCTTTGAAATCAGATGGAATTCTAGTGACCTATTGTGCCAAGGGGCAAGTGCGCAGAAATCTGAAAGCAGCTGGTTTTTCTATTGAAAAAATCGCTGGACCTCCTGGAAAAAGAGAGATGACACGCGCCATTAAACATGCGCAAATCATATAATTATAAGAATTTTTCTTTGTTTAAATCTCGCGCTTAATATCAAATCCTTCAAGGTATTCCGCTACGCGTTTGACAAAAGATCCACCAATATAACCGTCGATGACTCTGTGGTCATAAGAGTGGGATAGGTACATCATCGATCGGATACCGATGAAATCTCCATCTTCGCGCTCAATGACAACTGGTCGCTTTACAATCGCACCCACTGCCAATATTGCCACTTGCGGTTGATTGATAATCGGCGTGCCCAATAAATTTCCAAAAGTACCTAAGTTTGAAATCGTATAAGTTCCTCCTTGAATCTCTTCAGGTTTGAGTTTGTTTGTTCTCGCTCTCGCCGCTAAATCATTGATTTTTTTGCAGAGACCGAGCAAATTGAGTTGGTCCGCATTTTTAATCACGGGGACGATTAAATTTCCAGAGGGAAGTGCTGCTGCGATGCCAATATTGATATCTCTTTTGATGAGGATATTATTGCCTTCCAAAGAGGAATTAATCATAGGGAAGTCCTTGATGGCCTTTGCAATCGCTTCTACGAATATCGGCATGAAGGTCAGATTTTCATTGTAGCGCTCTTTAAAGACTTTCTTCATCTTGTTTCTCCATGCTACGACATTGCTTAGGTCGGCCTCTACAAAAGAGCTCACATGCGGCGAGATTTGAAGCGATTTGACCATGTGGTCAGCGATGAGTTTCCTCATTCTATCCATTTCCACAATTTCTACATTGTCGCCGATTTTGGCCACTGGACTTGCACCGGCCGTTTTTATATCCAAGATGTTTTCTTCCTCTTTAGTGCTTTGCTTGCATTTGGCTGCTGATTGCCTCTTTGCTTGACATAGTCTAGAATATCGGTTTTCGTAACCCGCTGATTGGCTCCAGTTCCTTTGATAGCGCCTAGTTCTGACATAGATATCCCTTCTTCTTTGGCGATATTCATGACAAGGGGTGAATAGAATTGATCCGTTGGCTTTTGCTCTGCATGTGCGGGAATGGATTCTACTGCCGGTTTTGATTCTATAATGGGTTGAACTGCATTTTCTACTTTAGTTGATGCGATGGGTTCAGCTTGCTTCGGTGTCGTCGCAACATCCATAGAGCCATCTGCTGAAACAAGTGCAAATGCCTTTCCAACAGGTACCACATCATTTTCCTGATACAATTTCTTGACCAAAATTCCCGCAAAATTGCTGGGAACCTCTGAATTTACTTTGTCCGTAGCAACCTCTGCAATGTTCTCGTCAATAGCG
This sequence comes from Bacteroidota bacterium, assembly GCA_016713645.1. Classification (GTDB taxonomy): domain Bacteria; phylum Bacteroidota; class Bacteroidia; order Chitinophagales; family JADJOU01; genus JADJOU01. The sequence goes on along the minus strand of JADJOU010000019.1, from coordinate 85,112 downwards.
ACTGCATCGCCTTCGTTCTTTAACCATTTGATGAGTGTCGCTTCTATGATTCCCTCGCCCATAGCGGGCATGATGATTTCTATCGCTGGCATATTTTAGTTCTTGATAGACAAAAGTATAGGAAACTGCCTTTATAACCGCAAAAATATTGTCACATGTATAATATTTGTTATTCAAAACATAGAATAATTAACATTTGACCTGTTTATAATTCATTGCTTATGAAAGATTTTGCTTTCATACATTTGTCACAGACGATGGAAAAGGATCCTAGATTTATAAATAGAGAGATTAGCTGGTTGGCTTTTAATGAGCGCGTTCTGCAAGAAGCATTCGATGATAAAGTGCCCTTATTGGAGAGATTGCGTTTTTTGGGGATATTTTCTAATAATTTGGATGAATTTTTTCGCGTGCGCGTCGGTTCAATCAATCGATTATTGAACTTTAAGGTGGGCAAGTTCAATGAGATCAGCCCAAAGAAATTATTGCGCGAAATCTATAGCAAAATTGCCAGTCAGCAAGATCGATTTACGGAAGCTTATCGAATCATCAAAGAGGAATTGGCCAATCAAAAGATTATTTTCAGAGATGAGACCAACCTCAGCCTAGAGCAAGAGCGCTATCTCATCACGCATTTTAAGAGAGATATTCAGCAATTCATCACCCCTATCATCCTCGATGATAAGCGAAAATTCCCCATTCTCAAGGATAAGAATATTTATTTGGCGGTGAAGATGAGCGACGGCGTTCATAAAAATGCCAAATACGCACTGCTGGAATTACCCACTGAATTTATACCTCGTTTTATCGTTTTGCCAAAGTATAAGGACAATCATTGCGTCATTATGCTCGATGATGTCATAAGACTTTGTCTCAATGATATTTTCTATATTTTCAACTATGAGAATATCGAAGCATATACAATTAAATTGACGAGAGACGCCGAATTGGATATCGATAATGACGTGCAGAAAAGTGTAATCGATAAAGTTTCCATCGGACTTAAACAGCGAAAAAAAGGAAAGCCTGTTCGTTTTATCTGCGATAAATTTATTCCTGACGATCTCTTAGCATACATACTCAAGCGGAATGATATCGCGAAGAGCAATGTCATCAAGAGTGGTCGCTATCATAATTTCAAGGACTTTATCAAGTTTCCAGATTTTGGCATGCAACATTTGAAGTATCCAAAAATCGAGCAATTGTCCAAAGCAGTGTTTGATAAAAGTCCTACCTTATTTAAAGCTGTGGCCAAGCAGGATATTTTGGTGCAATATCCTTATCACTCCTTTGATTACTTCGTCGATTTCTTGCGCGAAGCATCTATTGACCCGAAAGTAGAGATTATCAAAATTACCTTGTATCGGCTTGCGCGCCATTCTCAAGTAGTCAATACGCTGATCAATGCAGTGAAAAATGGAAAGAAAGTGACGGCTGTCTTAGAATTGCATGCGCGTTTTGACGAAGAGGCCAATATCGAGTGGGCACAACTCATGCAAGATGAAAATGTCAAAATTATCTTTGGCACACCAACGATGAAAGTGCATAGCAAAATATGCTTGATCAAGCGCGTAGAGAATCGGAAAGACAAGTATTATTCATACGTTGCAACCGGCAATTTTAATGAACAAACAGCAGAATTGTATAGCGATATCGGCATTTTTAGCTGCAATCAAGAGATTGCTAAAGAATTAGAAAAAGTCTTTACTTATTTGGAGACGAGTCGAAATCTCAACAATTATCAGCATTTGATTGTCTCTCCATTTAATACCCGAAGAAAATACCTCGCTTTGATTCAACAGGAGATTGAACATGCGAAGGCTGGCAGAAGAGCGGAGATTATTCTTAAGATGAATAGTTTGGTCGATTTTGAAATCATCGACAAACTCTATTTGGCCAATTCCTTTGGCGTGAAGATAAAGTTGATTATTCGAGGAATATGTTGTCTAATCCCCGGTATTAAAGGACTGAGCGAGAATATTCAAGCAATTAGCATCATCGACAAATACCTCGAACATGGAAGAATTTATTACTTCTATAATGGGGGAGAACCGAAGTATTTTATATCGTCTGCTGATTTCATGCCTCGGAATATCGACAATAGGGTTGAAGTATCTTATCCTGTATATGCATCTCGAATTCAGCGCAAACTCAAGCGGATTTTAGATATTCAATTGACCGATAATGTAAAGGCGCGCATTCATGATCTCCATCTTCTCAATGAATACAAAAAGTCTAAATCCCTCAAAGAGATTAGAAGTCAGGATGAATTGTACCTAGAGTATCTCAAGCAAATTGGCAGGTAATAAAAAGGGCTGTTCTCGCAGACTATTGCGCTTTTAATGGCTATTTTAATTCAGGAATAATATATTTGCAATAACAAAAAATATAATGTTTAGATATTACAAGCAGGGATTTACTATTTTCAAACAATTCGCAGGAGAGAGCATCGGATATGTATTCTTGATGTTGTTTCTCTACGCCCTTTTGTTGGTCACTTCCACCAATCGTTTTGCCAATGCTATTGTCTATACCCTTTTTGCCCCGCTGTCTTTTGGTTTGTCTTTATTTCTTTATCGCTTTGAAAAAACTGGTGCGAGTCGCTTTTCCAATTTATTCGACGGATTGAGACATCACTTTCTCTCCATCAATATTTTGTTTTTCTTTCAATCGATTGTTTTCTCCGTTATTTTTTCTTCGCTGAATTTAATTGATGTAGAGATGCTCAATAGTTTCGTCACCAGCAAAGGGGCGATGAAAATCTCCAATGAGCAAATGCTAGAAGTACTCAATGCCGTTCAATATGCAATGGGGATTTTCTTGGTCATCAATATCTTGTTGGGCTTCTCTCCTTATTTCTTATACTTCAGAAATCAAGGTGTCATCACAGCACTGAATAGCTCCATTCAATTTGGCGTTAAAAATTTATTTGGCATCATTTCACTGAATATTCAAATTTTGTTTTTAAATATCTTAGGACTCTTGCCTTGTTTCACAGGTTTGTTTGTGACCATTCCCATGAGTATTTTTATGTACTACATCTTTTTTAAAGAGCATTCAATTCCCATGGTATCGGATCAATCAACCAATACTTAATTTGTTTTTATGAAAAAAATCAATTCACCCTTCATCCATGGCATGGCGTCGAAGTAGGGGAGAAGGCCCCCAATATTGTCAATGTATTTATAGAAATTGTTCCTTCAGATATTTTGAAATATGAAATTGATAAACCGAGCGGAATCGTTAAAATAGATAGACCTCAGAAATATTCCAATATCGTCCCATGTCTCTACGGATTTATTCCGCAGACCTATTGCGATACTGCAGTAGCGGAATGGGCGAAATCTAAATCTGAACTTGAAATTGTTCAAGGCGACCATGACCCATTGGATGTCTGCGTACTGACTTCTTATCATATTCCACGAGGCAATATACTTTTGAAAGCTAAGCCCATTGGTGGATTCAGAATGATCGATCATGGCGAAGCGGATGATAAAATAATCGCTGTATTAGTCGATGATGAAATCTATGGAAAATTCAATTCTATTTTTGAAGTAGAACCATCCGTTATTCAGCGGTTGAAACACTATTTCCTCACGTATAAAAATCTTCCCGACGCATCTCCTCTGTGCATCATCGATGCAGAATATGATCAAGAGGAAGCGCGTCAAATTATTCAGGCTAGTCGAAAAGATTATGTGAACAATTTCAGTGAATGAATCGAATCAGCATCATATCGCCGAGCGCAAATCCCTATTTTAATCTAGCGGCTGAGGAGTATTTCATACGAAATCTAGATACTGCTGAAACTGATTTTTTCTTTTCCTATGTAAATGAACCTTGCTTGGTGTTGGGCAAAAATCAACATGCTTATAACGAAGTGCATTGGTCGATTATTCAAAATAGACAATTGAAAATTGCGCGAAGAATATCTGGTGGAGGCACTGTTTATCACGATCAGGGCAATTTGAACTTTTGCTTCATCTCATCACTTTCTAGAAATAAAATCAATCATTATACACATAGTACTGGTTTAATTGCAGAGGCACTAGTCGCCATGGGCATTCCTTGTTCGATGAATGAGCGGAATGCGATTGTGCTCGAGAATGGGAATAAAATTACGGGAAGTGCTCAATTTACAAGTCGGACGAGCATTTTGAGCCATGGGACCATTTTATACAATGCTGATTTAGTTGCATTGCAAAAGGGATTGGCATTCAATAGCGCTAAAATTGTGACAAAGAGTTCTCCCAGTGTGCGCAGTCAGGTGGAAAATCTTTCAGAAAATTATTCAAACATAATTCCCGACCTAAAAGCATTAGAAAATCAATTACATGTAAATCTCGATTATAGCATGGAGTTTAAATGGGAAGAGGACGTTTTGCATGCAATTGAAAAATTGCAAAAGGAAAAATATGAAACCCCCGAATGGATTATGGATAAAGCCGCCAATGGTACAATTCAATGGGGAGATCTACTCTATAAAATAGAAGAGGGATTTGTTGAAATAAATGGGGAGAAAAAGCGCTTCGCAGAGATTATCGAATCAATGAACCAAGGGCTTTTGTAAGAAAATCTCGATGATTTCTTCTACTTCTTTGATGGCAACTTCCAACTGATCGTTGACCACACAATAATCGAATTTATCGGCGTATTCCAATTCAATATCGGCTTTGGATATGCGCATATTGATCTTCTCCTGTGTCTCTGTTTTTCGCCCTCTCAATCTATCTATCAGCGTTTCTTTATTGGGCGGCATGATGAATATGGAGAGTGCATTTTCTTTTAGTATTTTCTTGATATTGATGGCCCCTTTCACATCGATATCGAATACAACGGTCTTATCCAATGCCCACAATCGCTCTACTTCACTTTTCAGCGTGCCATAATAATTCCCTGCATAGACTTCTTCATATTCGAGAAATGCATCTTCGCGAATTTTTTTTTCAAATTCCTTGGCTTAAAAAATAGTAATCCACTCCGTTCACTTCTTGGGCGCGCTGCTCTCTCGTAGCTGCTGAAACGGAAAAGGCAAGTGATGGATATGCTTGAATGAGCCTTCTGACAATGGTCGTCTTTCCTGCTCCAGATGGGGCTGTTATAATGATGACTTTATTCATCGGAAATCTTATTTGGAAGGGACTTTGATTCGATCACCCAAACTAATCGTCGAGCCTTTCGATAAATTATTCAATAGATAGAGCTCATCTACCGTGACATTTTTATACTTGCGGGCAATTCTCCAAATATTGTCGCCCGGTTCAACGACGTGGTAAATATAGGTCACCCCTTTTAAACTCACTTTCTTGCTCGGCGAACTAGAAGCACCTCCTGACGATTTCATAATAATTAAAGATGTTCCAATCGAAAGTTTTGTACTGGTCAATTGATTCCATTCCTTGATATCCTCAACTGTGCAATGGTGCAAACGAGCTATGCCATCTAAATTCTCCCCTTTTTTGACTTTGTGATAAGTCGGTTTCTTTTTAGGGGTTGATTCTGCATTCGATTCCGTCGCATCACCTCTTTCTTGAACTACTACTTCTACATTGTCTTCTATAACTTTAGTTCCTGCGATAGGCTCTTTGCGTTTAATCGGAATTTTCACATCTTTATAAACCACCAATTTCTCTCCAGATTGCAATTTCTCTTTTTTGCCCATGCGATTCCACTTTCTCAGCTCATTCATAGATACGTAGTACTTCTTAGCAATTTGTTGTAAATTTTCTCCTCTGCGCACTTTGTGGTAGGCTTTCTGCTGCACAATCTTATACATAGGAGATTCAAGCGCCTCTGCTGGTTCTGCGTTTTCAGTTGATTCCACTGAACTGACATCGGCATAGGTAGGTTTATTGATGTAGGGATCATTGTTGAACGCCGCCATTCTATTCAAAAACTCCGACTCTTTATGCGCAGGGAATCAATAAATCAAATCCCATTTCTGTCTTTGGAACGACGCCTTTTTTAAGCGATGGATTTAAGTATTTCAATAGATCTTCATCCACCCCAATATTCTCGCCGATGTATTTCAAACTCACTTGTTCCGTCAATTTATGACTGGAAACTTGAGATAAATTCAATTTTGATTTTCCAGGGAACAATAAGTAATTCTTGTGATAGTGAATAATGTATACCATAGCGATAAAACTCGGCACATAGTTTTGGGTCTCCTTGGGCAAGAATCGCTTGACCTTCCAGAAATCATAGACATTGCCAGCATCTCTCAAGGCTCGATTCACCCTTCCCGGACCTGAATTATAAGCTGCGAGTGCCAATAACCAATCATTGTATAGGGAATGCAGTTTCACTAAGTAAGTAAGGGCGGCATCTGTAGATAAATCTGGATCTGAGCGCTCATCGACTAGGTATTCGTATTGAGATTCAGTATTTTAGACGTAGCCAACATGATTTGCCAAAGTCCAGTAGCCCCAACGCGAGATTTTGCCATGGGATTCAATGCCGATTCGACAATGGGCAATACCTTGAGCTCTACAGGCAAATTCCGGCTGTCTAGCTTTTCTTCAAATATCGGGAAATAATACTCCGCATGCGTCAACATCCTCGTGACATATTCCCTTTTGTTGAAGACGAAATACTTGATGACCGTCCCCACTTCTTTATTGTAAGTAAGCGGGATGGTTGTGGGAATCAGGGACATTTGCTTGCGCATTTCCTCATCTGAATAATTCGGTATCAAACTCTTGTCGATATTGATATATTCCTGAATCTTGGCGTCGTCTATAAAATCTTTGTCCCCATAGAGGATTTTAGAAGTGAGTTCATCCAATTGCTGAAAATCAATATAAGAGCTATCTGCAGGGTTCGACCTAGTGCTATAGGGCTGACCATTTAGATTTAAATTAAAAAATATATATAGGGAGAGAAATAGAGTAATTCGCATTAAGAAAAATTATCAAACATTCGCGGTTAATTCCTGCAAAGATATTTATTTTCAACGATTTTATTCGGTTTAGAGAATAATTATTTCCACATTGGAAATGTGCGAAGATAGATGGCAGATTCTTCTTACCTTCGCATGCCTTTAATCTGCATGGGATAGAATTGAAAACAGCATCGAATATAATTACATTGTTAAAAAAAGATATTATGCTCGAAATGCGCAACAAATACGCATTCTGGGGCGTAGTGCTCTATATCGCTTCGAGTAATTACCTCATTTATTATTTATTGCTTTCGCAAAATGGCATTGAAGATTTAAAAGTAAAAATCTGGGTATCCCTCTATTGGTTGACCATGATGTTTGCGTCTATCAACGCAGTAGCGCGCAGTTTTAATCAAGAGTCTAAAGCCCAACAATTGTATTTTTATACCATCGTCAATCCGCGTGATTTGATCATATCCAAAATGCTCTACAATTTTTTATTCATCGCTGTTTTGTCCTTGATCAGTCTATTCTTTTTTATCCTTTTTCTAGGCAATCCCATACACAATATGGGCTTTTTCATTTTGACCATTATCACGGGCGCAACAGCCTATTCCTTTCTATTCACCATGATTTCGGGCATCGCTGCTAAAGCGGATAATAATGGAACACTCTCGGCAATACTTGGATTTCCGATTGTATTGCCTTTGATTATCTATATCACCAAAGTCTCTCGCGAGGCCTTTTCTCCTAGTTTGTCAGATGATTGCTGGTTGAATTTTGGAATTTTGGTTGGCTTCAATATTTTACTTTTTACTTTAGCGCTCATATTATACCCATTTGTTTGGCGCGATTAATTTCTATTCATGAAGTATATTAAATATCTCGGTTTTGCTCTCATTCTATTTTCTATCGTCGGTGGATTGACTATTCCGCTCGGACCTGCTATCAAGTCTTTTACATTAGAGCAAAGCGATGATTCTACCTCACAAGCTGTATTGATTGGTTCCAATACCCATTTCTCTGCAGCGACCAAATTTGCATTGATACAAAAAATTGACAACGATTATTTTCCCATTACCGATATGCGTGCAATCGTCAAAGACGAGAAGACCGTGCATTTGACCTTTACCAATCCCATTCAATTTGAAAAGATAAAATTCAAAGGCTATGTGCATGTGGTCTCGAGTGATGATAAAGATGGCGCCATGATTCTCCACGAAGCGCTCTGGATTGATAGTTCGAGTGTTCATGGAAATAGGGCTTTTGATAGTCAATTGCAAAATGCCGATTTGAATAAAGAAGTTTCTTTTAAATGTTTTCCCAATCGAGTTATTTTAAATGAATCCATTCGAAACCTGCTCTACCACGTACCGATGTGGTTTGCGATGTTGGCGATGCTGTTCTATAGTTTGGTGATGAGCATCATCTTGCTCTCTTCAAAGAATCCAGAGGAGAATTATGCCAATGACCTCAATAGCCTTGCTGCAGTGAGGGTAGGATTGGTCTTTGGTACTTTGGGCATCATCACGGGCATGTTGTGGGCGACGTATACATGGGGAACACCTTGGACCAACGACCCCAAACTAAACGGTGCGGCGATAGGTATGTTGGTCTATTTTGCCTATATCATCTTGCGAAATTCCATTCAAGATGAAATTAAGCGAGCAAAGGTCGCTGCGGTTTATAACATCCTCGCCTTTGTGATTTATATCGTCTTTATCTTTATCATGCCGAAATTGTTCGACTCCTTACACCCAGGCAATGGCGGCAATCCAGGCTTTAAGAAATACGACCTCGACAGCACCCTCAGGATGTATTTCTATCCTGCAGTGGTTGGTTGGATCATCGTCGGATTTTGGATCAAGGATATGTACTATCGAGTGGAAGAACTCAAGGATTGATTTTTGAATTACGATGTACGAATTATTTTAATCCCTACAAAGTGTAGTGGACGATTTTACAAATGAGTATTCCCAATCATGTCCCATCAACTATCTACCAACAACCAATCCCGACACTTTGTCTTTGCAGGCAAATCAAGTTTGAAATGACACTCATGAAATAATTTTGATTCATGAATTTTGAATTGATTCAGTCTTAGGAATAAGCTATTGAATATAGAATTCCAACAATGCCCCAAACTCCAACCTCCAGACAAGAAACCATCCCTACACTGTGTAGGGACCAGACTCCATTTCAAAAAAAATCATTCCACAACAAACTGCAAATACAACAATAATACCGCAGCTGCCGTCATTATAATCAAAGCCGCAAATCCCAAGATATTCGCCCAGCGACCATTGACATATTCCCCCATGATTGTTGGATTATTGGATATGTGCAAGATGATGGCAATCAAAACAGGTGCCGTCATTCCGTACAGAATCGCCGTATAGATGAGCGCTTGAATAGGCGAGATGCCGATATAATTCAGCGATAATCCGAGTAAAAGAGAGATGGCTATAATGATATAAAATGCCTTCGCCTCGTGAAACTTCTTGTCCAGTCCTTGCTCCCAGCCAAAGGTCTCCGTAAATATATAGGAAAGTGAACCACTCAAAACGGGTATGGCAATCAATCCCGTCCCAATTACTCCAATCGCAAAGAGAAAGTATGCGAGATCACCAGCGAGCGGTTTTAATGCCATGGCGGCTTGTTCGACTGTATCGATTTGATGAATGCCCGCTTGATATAAAACTGTTCCTGTAGTGAGTATGATGAAATACATGACAAAGCCGGAAAAACTCATTCCAAAATCGACATCTTTAGTCATTTCGGAAATGATTTTCTTATTGACCATGATATGCTTTTTCTTGTTTTTCATCTCTTCTACTTCTACGGATGCCTGCCAAAAAAACAGGTAGGGAGAAATCGTCGTACCAAGGATTCCCACGAGAATGGCGATGAAATTTTTGTCAAATTGGATGGTTGGAATTAAAGTGGCTTTTAAGATGGCACCATAATCTTGTTTGTATAAAAAGGGCACCACAAAATATACCAACATAGCGATGCATAAATACTTCAAGATGGAAGCGATTTTTTGATAGGGGAGATAGATGATCATGCCCAATAAGACGATGGTAAAGAAGATGCTGAAATAAGTCGAGGGAATATGGGGAAACAATAAATTGCCTACAGCACCCATGCCTGCTATATCTGCGCCGATATTCATAATGATGGCGGGGAAACTAAAGACCAACATGGTGTAGAGAATCAGTTTGGGATAGTGTTTCTTTAAAGTGCCTGTCAAGCCTTGAGAAGTGACCAATCCGATCTTGGCACACATCTGCTGAATGGCAGCCATGAGGGGAAAAGCGATGATGGCTGTCCATAGCGTCGACAATCCATATGCAGCGCCTGCTTGCGAATAGGTCGCAATTCCCGATGGATCATCATCACTCGCACCAGTGACCAATCCTGGGCCCAATAATTTCCAAAATTTCATGAGTTTGGATGGATGCTTCTTGTCTTTACTCATTCTTTCTAAAGGGTTCTATTTTTTATTGACAGACAAATATAATGCAACTCTTTGCATTAATTCTTATGGGATTCACATGTGATGTAATTTGGCACTATAATCCAAAATGAAATAGAGAAAGACAATGACTTTAACTCACATCTCACATCTCACAACTAACATCTCAAAACTTACATCTTACAACTCACAACTCACATCTATCTCCCTATTTATTAACGAATATACTAAAATTCGTTTGCCCATAATGGCGGCGCCTCCAAAGATTGGGATGCTGATCGAAATTGTAATTGGGATCGTGTTCGAGGATAAACCAGCCCTGACCTTCTATCAATTTTCGCTCGATGATGATATCAGGCAAAGTGGCTAGATTGGGCATTTTATAGGGCGGTCCAGCGAAGATAATATCAAATGTATCATGACAAGAATGGAGGAATTGAAAGACATCCATCTGCAAAATTTTGTGATTGGGCAAGGCTAATTTCTCTGAAGTCTGTTTGATGAAATCCACACATTTCGTATGCAATTCAACGGTGGTGATGTCTTCACACCCGCGCGAACTGAACTCATAACTGATATTGCCTGTACCTCCAAATAAGTCGAGCAATTTGATGTTTTCAAAATTAAAATAATTGTCGATGATGCTGAATAGCGCTTCTTTCGCCATGTCTGTCGTAGGACGCGTTGGTTCGAAGAAGGGCTGATTGAGTTTGTATCCTGCGTGTTTTCCTGCTATGATGCGCATAATGTTTTGCTTAAAATAAAAAGAGCTATTAGCAATGCTAACAGCTCTCTAAAGTAGTTTATATTCTTGAAATATTAGTCTTTTCTTCCACCGAATATTCTCAAAATGTATAAGAACAAATTGATGAAATCCAAATAGAGTGACATGGCGCCAATCATGGCCAATTTCTTCTGAGCATCGCTACCCGCTGGAACAGAATCATTCATGTCTTTGATTTTTTGAGTATCATAAGCAATCAATCCAACGAAGATGATTACACCGATATAAGTCGTGATCCAATACAACATCGTGCTGTGGAGAAAGATATTTACCACAGAGGCGATGATGATGCCCAAAAGCGCCATATAGAGCAAATTGCCCATGGCAGTTAAATCTCTCTTTGTATAATATCCAAATGCACTCATGCCCATAAATGTTCCTGCTGTGATGAAGAAGCAAGATGCAATTGAACTGCTGGTATAAATAAGAAAAATGGATGACAACATGATGCCCATCAAGACTGAATACGTGATGAATATCCCGCCTGCCAAGGCTACAGACATTCTATTGATCATCGCGTTGAAGACAAATACAATGCCCAAAGTGGCGAAGAACAATCCGTAATAATAGATTTTATTAGAGAAAATAGTTTCGACAATACTAGGCTGACCAGCTACATAGTAAGCTGTAAGACCTGTAATTACAAGTGCTGCACTCATCCAAGCATACACTTTGGAGATGAAATTTGCCTGAGCAACTTGTTGTTCAAGTGAAGTAATATGAATGGTTTGATTCATTTTGTAAAAGTTTTAATTTTGAAATGCAAAAATAATCCTTTGCAAATCTGATTGCTTGTTTTTAATAAATTTTAATCTTTGACGTACATAGAACTTTTGACAGCATCGATTACTTTAGCAACACTTGGAAGATAAGCCTCTACCAAATTGACTGCATAGTGCATAGAAGTATCCGATGACATAACGCGCTTAATTGGCGCATCTAAATAGTCAAATGCATGTTTTTGCAATTGGAAGGTGATTTCTGAGGATATAGAGGCAAAAGGCCAACTCTCTTCGACGATAACGGCTCTATTGGTTTTCTTCACAGAATTCACTAAACACTCGATATCCAAAGGACGAATGGTGCGCAAATCGATTACTTCTGCATTGATGCCCTCTTTGGCCAATTCTTCAGCAGCGAGGAGCGCTAGTTTTACCATTTTATTGAAAGAGATGATGGTGACATCTGTTCCTTCTCTTTTGATATCTGCCTTTCCGATGGGAATAAAATATTCTTCATCTGGAATATCGCACATATCGCTGTATTGCATTTCACTTTCCATGAATATCACTGGATCTGGATCGAGGATAGCTGATTTCAAAAGACCTTTCGCATCGTAACCATTGGAAGGAGAAATTACTTTCAATCCTGGAACCATAGCATACCAAGACTCAAAAGACATGGAGTGTTGAGCACCTAATTGTCCAGCGCTTCCATTTGGACCGCGGAATACAATTGGGCAACTGAATTCTCCTGCACTCATGGAGAGCATTTTGGAAGCGTGGTTGACGATTTGGTCGATTGCCAAAAGGGCAAAGTTCCAAGTCATGAATTCGATGATGGGCTTGGTGCCATTCATCGCTGCACCGACGCCAATAGCAGCGAATCCCAATTCCGTGATTGGCGTGTCGATGACGCGCTTTTCTCCAAATTCGGCCAACATGCCTTGACTCACTTTGTATGCGCCATCGTATTCTGCTACCTCTTCTCCCATCAAGAATACGGATGGGTCCTTGCGCATTTCCTCTGACATCGCTTCTCTCAAAGCATCTCTATATCTGATTTTTCTCATGAATTTTTTTTTGAGTGGGACAAATTTACATATTTTTTTTAAATCAGCATCTTGGATTCCGCCAATGAGCTTTTATTACCGCGAAGTGGCTATAAAATCGTGATTTTTAATTCCAATAATCTATTCGATTGCCATTCGTGCATTCCCCCTACTTCGTGGGGACACGGCGTGGCAATTCTTTTCAGCAGCTTTCGCTGCAATATTTTACGCTAATATGTTTTTTAGCCACGAATGCACGAATATATCCAGCGTTTATCTTAATTTGAATTCACATTCGTTTTTAATTCGTGCATTCGTGGCAAATTTTTTTAGCAGCATTCGCTGCAATCTTTTGCAACAAATATGTTTTTTTAGCCACGCTGTGTCACCACAATGTGTAGGTGAAATGCACGAATACATTTCGTAAAAATCTTAAATTAATTCTTCTTTGTAACTAATTGGCGCAATTTTTTCAGCGCTTCTTCTTTGATTTGACGCACTCTTTCGCGAGTGAGGTCGATACTATCTCCAATGTCTTCAAGCGACATCGGCGTTTGATCCTCTAATCCATAGTGCATTTTGAGAATCAAAGCTTCGCGCTCGCTGAGTTTATTCACCAATTGCATCATGCCCAATTTCTCTTGCTCTTGGATCATGCTCGCATCCAATTCTGCAATATTCGAATCTTTGATAGAAGTGGAGACTGTTTTATTGCTATCGTCGTATAATGGAATGTCTAGCGACAATACATTGGAATTGGAGATGGAATACTCTTCGAAATCCTCTTCAGAGATATCTAGTGCTTTGCAGATGATATCCTCTGAAGGTATTACATTGTTCTCTTGCTCATATTGCAAGACAAATTTTGAAATCTTCTGGTATAAACTGATTCGATTGACCGGCAAACGAATGGTTCTTGAATATTCGTAGATGCAGTTTTGAATAGATTGTCTTATCCACCAAACCGCATAGGAGATGAATTTAAATCCCTTGCTCTCGTCAAATCTTCTGGCTGCTTTGAGTAAACCGATGTTTCCCTCGTTGATCAAGTCGGAGAGGAGGATACCTTGATTTTGGTATTGCTTAGCGACAGAGACAACAAAGCGCAGATTGCATTTGACCATTTTTTCTAGGGCTGCTTCATCACCCGCTTGAATTTTTTTGGCCAATTCACGCTCTTCTTCTGGATTGAGTAGAGGCGCCCGATTGATATCTTTGATGTATTTTTCAAAGGAGATACTATCTCTGAAGGTATAATTATATGAAAGCTTTAATTGGCGCATATTAAAAGGACGATTACCCTTCGAGCAAATATAATTATTTTTTGGAAAATTCGAGAATTTCTTGAAGCGCGATATCAAAAAAATCAGTCAAGCTCATGCCAAAGTGCGTCGCTTGTTGTGGGATGATACTCTGCTCCGACATGCCTGGTATCGTATTGACTTCCAAGAAATAAAATTCTTCGCCTTTTAAGATATAATCAAAGCGAACGAATCCGCTGCACTCTAATTCTTTATAAAGATAGAGGGATAATTCCTGGCATTTTTTTGTGAGCTCTGGCGATAAATTTGCCGGTGTCACTTCTTTCGATTTTCCTTCGTATTTTGCCGCATAGTCAAAGAATTCTGTTTCAGAAATAATCTCCGTAATGGGCAATGCGGTGGGAATCCCTTTATAAGAAAAAACGCCATTGCCAAATTCGCGCCCTTCAATAAATTCTTCCACCAATATCTCTTCATCATGTTCAAACGCAATATCAATGGCTCTTTGCAATCCATCGAGTATATGCACTTTGGTGATGCCAAGGAAGAGCCCGCTGCATTCGGCTTGACAAATAATGGCAGTCCAAGTGCTCGAATGGCTTCAAAATTAATCGGTTGATTCCTCCGAAAATGAAGGGTTTTGCTCATGTGTACATCGGCATCGGATAAATATTTTTTGGTCCCCATTTTATTCATGGTCAAGGCGCTTACCCAACCTGAACAGCAGGTATAAGGTATTTGGAGAATGTCGAAATACCCCTGTAATTTACCGTCTTCAAGTGGCGAACCATGCAAGGCAGCAAATACAGCATCAAATTGGTGCTTTTTGCCATCCAAGATGAGCGTGAAATCATTTTTATCTATCGGACTTTTCGTGTGCTTCTCATACCATCCATCGGTTTCGATGATAATTTGCAAGACGTGGTATTTGGTCTTGGGCAAGAATTTCTCAACCACATCGGCACTTCTAAATGAGATGATTTTTTCTGCGTCAAATCCGCCCGTGAGGATGGCTATATTTTTCATGATATGATGATTAAAATTTGGATTCACTATATTTTGTTCAAATTTGCAAAAAAATATTGGAAGAATGAATATAGATTATCGAATCAATTGTTTGGTTAAATTGGGGGAGGCGATGAACCCTTCTGATGCCATGACTGACATTATTGAGCGCAGCTATCAGAAGAATAATTGGTTTACCCCTGAATTTATTCAATCTTCCATCCATGCAATTCAACGGGAGTATTTAAATGAATCCAAATTGCGCGCTTTTGCTGCTGCTTATGATATTGTAGAGAGAAAACAAAACTTGGGATTGATATTGGCGGGAAATATCCCAGCGGTTGGATTCCACGATGTATTATGCGGCTTTTTATGTGGAGCAGATATGACCATCAAACTATCATCTAAAGACGATGTCTTGATGAAATATATCATCCTGAAACTCATTGAAATCGATGTGCAAAATTCGGTTGAAATCAACATCGTCGAGCGCCTTGGACCCATTGATAAAATCATTGCAACCGGCAGTGCCAATTCGAATAGATATTTTGAATACTACTTCAAAAAATACCCGAATTTGTTGAGATCCAATAAGACTTCCCTCGCAGTCTTGAGCGGCAATGAATCAAAAGCGGAATTGACAGCGCTCATGGACGATATTTTTATGTATTTCGGCATGGGTTGTCGCAATGTCTCAAAAATACTTGTCCCTAGAGATTATGTCTTTGATCAAATCTTTGAAGCTTCGGTGAAGTACGAACATTTTTTCAACCACCAGAAATACATGAATAATTGCGATTACAACCGCACCTTATTATTGATGAATAAAACTGAATTTCTCTGCAATGATTACCTCATCATCAAAGAGGATGATGCCATCTTTAGTCAAATCGCCACCCTGCATTTTAATTATTACGATTCGATGGAGGATGTCAATCAGCTCATTGAAAAAGATAGAGAGCATATCCAATGTATTGTGTCAAGTTTGCAATTAGAAGGCGCCCTACCACTTGGAACTAGTCAAACTCCATCGCTATTTGATTTTGCAGATGGGGAAGATACGATGAGGTTTATTCTCAAGAATTAAGTCCAACTATTCTCCACAGCCATTCAACTCACATCTTACAACTAACAACTAACAACCAACAACCGTCAACTCTTACTATTGCTCACATTTTATAATGGCATTTCTCAGCGCATCTGAAATGTTTTTCGCCTTGTCAACATCTTCTTCTAATATGATGACATCATTGTTGAATGCTTGTTGTTGTCCGTTCTTATAGACTTTGATGAATTTCTCTTGATTCTTGCAGACCAATTTGATTTGAATCATCTTGCCGCTCACTTTGTATTCGACCATCATTTTATTCATGTCAGACAAACTGAATTCGAAGATTTCTTCTGTGCTTTTACCCTTGTCGTCTGTCGTATTTACGGTGAAGTTAATTTTGCAAGCATCGTCGTTTACATAATCTATTTTTTGTTTGATCTCGATGCCTTCTCCTTTTATCTGTGCGATATTGGCTTTGACAAAATCCATGCTCTTGCGCTTATCACCCCAATCTTTTTCTGGAGATTTTGCATTATTCGCCAAGTATTTAATGGCCTCTGCGATGTCTTTTGCTTGTTTGGAATCAAAGGCCATCAAGGTCAATTCGTTGTCATAACTCTCTTGTTTATTGTCTTTAAAGGTTTTGACAAGGGATTGTTTTTAGCGACCAAGGCATTGATGTTGAGAAACTTTCCACTGGATTTAATTTTTACGGAAGCGGCATCTAGGGTAAATGGATAGAAAACAAATCGGTGGTCGATGATACTGCTCTTTTCATCGCGCTTATTGCGCGTATATTCGCATCTAAAGGGCTCCATAGATTCACCCGTGAAATACAATTTATACATATCCTTTTGTATCGTTTCTCCTTTTACATTATTGCTCAAAAAACTGATTGCATCTGATACGCTGCTCCATGTCATTGGTTTTGTTTCCGAAGCTTTGATGGAATAGATCAATGCGTCCATCACTTCACGAGCTGTTTCTATATCGGTGAATATCCACTCAAATTCATTGTCATAATTTTGAATTTCTACATCTTTGGTCACCTTTACAAAATCCATATTGCCTTTAATGGTTCCAAGCAATAGGACCTTAGGTCCGCTTATCTTCAATTTCAAACTACTGATTTCAATATCGTCTAGATAAATATAATTGACGATATCCACTGATTTTCCTTTCAAATCAGATTCATTGAGTGAAATAGTCGCTTTGGTTCCACTACCCATTTTAAAGTCAAATTTTTGTTTAAACGTCTTGTCGTCAAATTTATAATCTGCGCTATTTCCTTTGATAAATTCTGTGGCAGATTCAAGGCTTGAATGCGTTTTGAACTGTGCTTTGCTTTTGAGATGTGCTACGTTTAATGCAGAAATGATATTTCTTGCCTGGTCAATATCTGATGCTTCAATTTCAAAGCTATTGTCAAAGCCATGGAAAACATTATTCTTGAAATGCTTGAAAAATTTATCACCACCCTTAGATTCAACATTGATAGTCAACTGAGCGCCGCTGATTTTAAGTGCAATGCCGTTTTTATTTAAATCCAATGTATTGAATTCATATTTATCTGTTGTATTAACGCCTTTTAAATCTGTTTTAACGGATGTATAATTTACTAGATAATCCTTGCGCTCTCCAAATGTAAATGTCTGAGCAGATACGCCTGCTTTCGTTTTGACTTCGCCAATATTTGATTTTAACCAATTTAGTGCTTCTGTATTGCTATTCCATGTTTTCTCCGTAGATTTAATCATGGGAATAGATGCCTTGAGCAAATCCATGATTTTCTGTCCTTCATCTGCGTTCTGGACGAGGATATCTATTTTGCTGACATAAGAATCATGGTTGTTGTCGACAAGATATTTGATGAATTTTTGATTGTTATTGATGGATAAACTCACAATCATTTTCTTTCCGGACACATTTCGCACAATGGTGTTTTTGTCGATATCTGATAAATAGAATTCAAAGCCCTCTTTTTTTGCTTTTCCTTTTTCGTCCACTTCTGTCAAGGTATAATTGAGTTTGCCTTTTTCCGCATCGAGCACTTCAAAACTAGGCTGAAAAGTCGTTTGGTCGATCTTTACTTCAACAATTTTTTGTTTAATCGCGGTATAATTCGCGTTTAAATCTTGTCCAAATAGGGTAGATGAACATATGAGCGCGCTGATAAGAAAGGAGGCGAATAAAGAAATGGTTTTCATGATATGATTTTTTAATTATTGGGTGGCTTACTGTACAATTAACTTTTAGAAAGTTTATCTAGGGCAATATTACAGCATAATTAGCTAGAAATTCAAAAATTTAGGGAATTGATGTGTTGAATCCTCCCACCTCCAAGAAGAAAAAATAAAATATTGTATTTTAAAGTGTTGATATTCAAAATATTGTTTGTTTTGTTTAATTTATTTTGCAAAATATTGAACAAAAATAAAACTGGTTTTGTTTAGCTTTTAATTCTAACAATTAAACAAAATTACAATGATTACAAAACGTTCTATTTTTTCAGCAGCATTAATGCTTATCGCAGCAAGTTTCATTTCATCATGCAGTAAAGATGAAGTTAAATCTAACATTATGGTTGTTCACGCTTCACCGAATGCACCAGGAGTTGATTTATTGGTAGATGACGCCAAAGTAAATACAGCAGCTTTGACATTTCCTAATAATACTGGATATATCGCAGCTACGAGCGGAGTTCGAAATATTAAAGTAAATGTAACTGGAACTTCGACAACCGTTATTGCAGCTGATCTTACCTTGGCAGAGAATGCAAATTACACTGTTTTTGCAGTGGATTCAGTTTCTAAAATTTCTCCTCTTGTTCTTACGGATGATTTAACAGCGCCAGCTGCAGGAAAAGCTCATGTGCGTTTTGTTCACTTATCTCCAAATGCACCGGCTGTAGATGTTGCTGTAGCTGCATCAGGAGCAGTCGTTTTCGCAATAAGAAATTCAAAGAATATACTTCATTTACTCCATTAGATGCTGGTAAATACAATCTAGATGTAAGAGTTGCTGGTACAACAACAGTTGCGCTTGTATTGCCAGAAATCACATTGGAAGCTGGAAAAATTTATACTGTTTTCGCCAAAGGATTCTTAGGTGGAGCAGCTGCAGAGGCCTTGGGTGCAGAAATAATAGTTAATAAATAACCGAGGTAAATTTGATTTTGGCCCATGCAATTGCATGGGCTTTTTTGTTTTAACCCAGACCGATCAATCCGTTTCAAATTGCACCATTCAACTGCTGGCAATTTTAATCATCGCCTCCACTTTCAGCAGACATTCTTCATACTCCTGTTCGGGAATACTATCGTAAGTAATTGCGCCCCTGTTTTAATCGATAAACGGTTGATTTTAGCATCATAAAAAATAGAGCGGATAACTACGTTAAAATCATAGTCTCCATTTGCATTAAAGTATCCTATGGATCCAGCATAAATATCTCGTTGCATATTCTCCATGCGCTGGATATTTTTCATCACCTCTTTTTTCGGCGCACCTGTCATGGAGCCAGGCGGAAAAGCATAGAGAAATGCATTAAATCCATCCTCTTCATTTTCTAGGCTTGCTGAAATGGTCGATATCATTTGATGTACATGTTCGAAGGTATATATGCCAAACAATTCATCGACGTGAATGGATCCTGTCTTCGCATATGGGCTCAAGTCATTGCGGACTAAGTCGACAATCATCACATTTTCTGCGCGCTCTTTTTCAGAACTTGCCAAGGCTTTTTTTGCTTTTTCATCTTCCATCAAATTTGCTCTATGTCTCCTAGCAGTGCCTTTTATGGGTTGTGATATGATTTTATTCCCTGTTTTACTCAGAAAACGCTCTGGACTCGCGCACAAGGTGTATTGATTTCCAACCTTTAAAAACGCACTAAATGGCGCTTTGGCATATTTATTCAACGCCCAAAATCGCGCTATAGGGTCAATGATTGTTGCGTTTGCAGCAAATTCAATACAGTAGTTGATTTCATAGAAATCGCCCGCCTCAATGCGATTGTGTATTTCATGAATATGATTGAGATAATCTTCCTTTGCAATCGTTGGACTAATTGGGTTGATATTTTCTTCTACTATTTTTGGACTATATTTCCTGATTGAATCGATTAATTCTATCGTCTCGGGATAATTTCTGTTTACCATCAATTTATCCCCTTTAAACTCCAAGATATATCTAGGTTTGAAAAAATATGCCAAGGTTTTATCTATGGACTGTCCCAGAAAATACGCATGTCTTAATTCATAAGCGAAATAGCCAAATACCTTTTCTCCAGCTTGTTTTAACCACGTTTCAAGTGCGGTGGTTTGTTCTAGTTTATGTAAAGTAAAATGTTCAATGCTTCCAATCGCCAATATTTTATCAATCATATGATCCGCGCTATATTGATTGGAGTCGAGATAACAGACATCATCGAATTGATCCGCCCATCTCAGCGCCAATTCTCGAAATACATCGATATCCGATATGGTAAGTGTGGTATTGATAAGAAATATATTGAGCGGTGAAAATAAAAAAAGCCCTGCGATTGCAAGGCTTTTTGTTGACTTACCAGGACTCGAACCTAGACAAACAGAATCAAAATCTGTTGTGCTGCCATTACACCATAAGTCAATTTTGATTTTGGAGATGCAAAAGTACATAGTTTTAGTCAAAAAACAAATAATTTTTTTAAAATGATTTTCTCGCCCCTGTGCGCTTTATTAAAGGAAGCAAGATATAAACTAATAGATATTCATTCATTTATGAACTAATTCCGATTTTTAACGCCATTCATTTATATTTGTTTTTTTATTTTGAATATGCGTCTTTTATTATTTTTCTCCTTATCAATCGCTTTTTGTACAAGTATTTCAGCCCAAACTATTCAAGGGAAGATTGTCGATATAGACAAAGGCGAGCCAGTCATTGGTGCAACGGTGGTGCTTGAGGGAACGACTATTGGCACGACAACAGATCTTCAAGGTGCTTTTACAATTCAAGTATCAGATGGTTCAAATAAAATTAGAATCAAATCGATTGGTTTTCAAGAAATCGTCGATATGGTCATGGTTGGAAAAGGGGAGACCAAGACTCGAGATTATAAGATGGAATCGAGTGTGGTTTCAAAAGAAGTGGTTGTTGTCACAGGCGGTAAATACAAAAAGAAATTTGAAGAGGAGATTGTCTCCATGGAAGTGCTCAAATCAAATGTGGTTCAAAATAATAATGGAAGAATAACGGAAGCACTGACTAAAATACCCGGTTTTACGCTTGTCGGTGAAACGCCCAGCATACGAGGAGGAAGCGGTTACACGCAGGGAAGCGCCTCACGGTTATTGGTTTTGTTAGATGATATGCCAGCCCTCAGTCCTGAAAATGCCTCTGTAAAATGGGAAATGTTGCCCACAGATAATTTAGAGCAAATTGAATTGATTAAAGGCGCTAGTTCATGCCTATATGGGTCTTCTGCTTTAAATGGCGTGATGAATTTCAGAACAGCAAATGCAAAGTCCAAACCGCAATCTACGGTCACTGCTGGATATGGTATTTATGATCGACCGAGCAATCCCAATTATGCGCAATTTTGGAAGATTCGAACGCCCAATTTAGATACGACTTATCGCTCTCCGCATTTCACTTCATTTTCATTTTCCGACTTGAGAAAATTAGGTCAGTTTGATTTATCAGAGGGATTCAATTATCGCTTTGATGAAGGCTATTTGCAATCTGACGAAAAGGTGCGCATTCGAAATAATTTCAAGTTGAAATATAGACCGAAGAATATGGATCGCTTGACCATTTCACTCAATAATAATTTCTTGTATGAAAAGGGCTTCTATTTTTTTTTGTGGAAATTGTTCCCCGATATCGCCAAGGATGATTTGTACACGACCAATCAACTCAATCCCACCAAAACCCTCTATTTTAATATAGATCCCGTGGTCAACTTCATCGACAAAAAAGGGAATACGCACGTCTTTAAGAATCGATATATGTATGGCCATTATGTCGCTGATGGTCAAGATAATCAAACGCACAATACCTATCACGAATATTCTTTCAATACTAAAATTGAAAAATTGGATATGAATATCATCACCGGTGCAGCGGCGAGTTTCGTTTGGACCGATGGATTGGCAATTAAGAGCAAGAGCTCGATGAACATCAGCGAGTATATTCAAGCGGATATGAAATTGTTTAAAAAACTCACCGTTTCTGCGGGCTTGAGGTTGGAATATTTCAAAGTGGATTCCATTCAGACCAGCTATGAAATTCCATTCACCAATATCAAAGCGCCTTTGCGTCCTGTTCTCAAGTTTGGGGCGAATTATCAAATCAGCAAGGGTATGTTTTTGCGCGGGTCTTGGGGACAGGGCTATCGCTTTCCGACTTTATCTGAATTATATTACAGCGCCACATCTTATGGATTTCCTATTTTCCCGAACGATACTTTGCGACCTGAGAGCGGATGGAATGCAGAATTGGGCTATAAGATGGCTTACAAAATTGGTGATTTCGTTGGATATTTTGATGTAGCGGGTTTCTATACGCGATATAACGATATGACTGATTTCTATATTGGTTCAGCTGCTGGTCCGAAAGGCGAGTATGGCGTGAAGACATTGAATGTGGATAGAGCAGAGATCTATGGATTTGAAGTTTCTTCATTGGGTCAAGGAAAAGTGAAGAAATTGGAGATGAATTATCTCGTGGGATTGACTTATGTCGAACCGCGCAATATGTCGCACAATCCAAATGATACTATTCAAAATCCAGATCCAGGTGATACGGTCAATTTGTTTGTAGCCAATGTTCCGAAGTATTTGAAGTATAGAAGCAAGGTCTCCATCAAAGCAGACATCGAATTTAAATACAATAAATTATTGTTTGGATTCAGTGTTCAATACAATTCTCATATCGTAGAAGTAGATAGAGATATTCGCGTATTGGTCTATGGCACTGAGGCATATAGAAGAATGCACGCCAATGGATATATCGTGGTGGATAGTCGATTTGGATATCAGTTCACCAAGAATTTGCAATTGATGATCAATTGCAAAAATATATTCAATGAAGAATATACTATCCGCCCAGCAAAAATAGAGGCGCCGAGGAATTTTACATTTACGGTTTTGGCGAGATTCTAATTTTTTGCCATTTTTCTTGATTTTAGGTTTTTTTATATATTATTGTGCTTTAATAATTAAAAAATAAGGTATGAAATATCTATATCTCGCGTGCTGCATGCTTTTGTCCCTCACAAACTATGCTCAAAAAGCCAAACTAGTTATTAGTGATGAGTTGGAAATTGATAATAAAAAATTTGCGATTAATGACATCTTAGGTTCTGATGGAAAATTAATTTATCTCAAAGGATATCGGGGGAATAAATTGTGGTTTGCCAGTATGGATAAATCATTTAAAATACAGAAATCAATTGAAGTTGATAAGGATAAAGTGATTAAGGATATGGAATTAATCGATATCAGAATGGTTAAGAACAATATTGTATTGATCACAGAATTGGAGCAAAAAAAAGAAGGAAAGATTACCAATTACGTTTGGACCTTGAACACGCAAACAATGACCTTTGACCAACCTAAAATTATTTTAGAAGTCTCTCAAAAGGTTATCAAAAGG
This sequence comes from Bacteroidota bacterium, assembly GCA_016713645.1. GTDB lineage: Bacteria > Bacteroidota > Bacteroidia > Chitinophagales > JADJOU01 > JADJOU01. Next base: position 61,241 of record JADJOU010000019.1, on the reverse strand, counting down.
CCTAAATTTAGCTTTATGGGAATTGGATTAACCAATGGGAATTTTAGCGATCAAAGAGAGGTGTTTTATAGCGCAGATACTTCAAAGTTTGCTATTCTAGCAAGTATTCCACCGAATGATAAAGAGGAGGGAAAATACAACAAGTTTCTGATGAATGTTTTTGATATAAATCAAAATAAACTTTGGTCAAGTGAATTGGAAGTTCCCAAAAGTCATGAATTTTTCGTGTCAAGGGAAAATGCGCTAGGGAATGATGGAAGTTATCACTCTATTGGTTTGGCGTATGATGATGAGAAGGAAATGAAGAAGGGTAAGAATGGCACGAATATGATTATTACGTATGATAATAAAGGCAATGCCCATGAAACGAAATTGGATTTTGGAGATAAAGCAATCGTTAGTCCAACATTTAATTGGAGTGATAATTTTCTAATTTGCGCTGGATTTTATTATATAAAAGGGTCTAAGAAGAATATTACTGAGGGAATTGCATATATACAAATGGATAAGCAGGGGAAGGTTATCAAAGAATCTTTTAAGGAATTTCCGGATGATTTTATTCAATCTATGCGCGATGCCAAGAAAAGTTCAACGGAGAAAAATAAAGACGGAGAAATTGGGATTTCTGATAATTTTAAAATTAGAGGATTGCAAGCTAGACCTGATGGAGGAGCGTTTCTATTTGCAGAAGAATATTCTTCCTATACAGTTACAACATACACTACGAATAGCAGTGGTCGAGGAACTACTTCAACATCCACGACCTATTATGTGTTTGGCGATAAGTTTGTTTGCGGAATTAGTCCTAATGGCGATTTTGAATGGTTGACTGATATTCCTACGAATATGACTTTTACCAATCGTGAAATTGGGACAATTGCTACTTTTTCAAATCAAAGCAATTTGTACATGATATACCTTGATAATGAAATTAACCTCAAGAAAAAATTGAATGAAAGACCAAATTCAAAAGTTAAATATAAGAGACTATCTGCAGGAATTGTTGGTATAGATATCAAAACTGGAAAGGCAGAAAGACGCGAATTAATCGATTCAAAAGATGAAGAATTCGTGATTATGCCAAAAGTATACGCTAACTTAAATGGTGAGATGTATATTTTAGGTGGTAAGATTGGAGTGTTCACCGTAAAGGAATTTAAAATAGCTAAGATTAGCTTTTAACGAAAGATTCAAGTAGCTAGCTATTCAATTTACTTTTGATTATTCCTGTTTTAGTGGATACTATCCACACTCCAAGCCTCAGGCTTGTCATTAAACCATTGCTTCTATCCATTACAAGAGTTCTACCTCTCGATTTTTTAATTTATCGGAAATATTCTGAATTTTGTTCATTCAATTGTCTTTTTTTCTTTAATGTTGTAATTGAATAAAAAAGGCATTTAAAATATATGTCTTACTTTGTATAACATAATTAAATCAAACGATAATGAGTATGAAATATCTAACTATTTTATTTTGTCTGTTTTTTATTTTAAATGGAGTTTCACAAAATGCTTCGCTCACTATTAGCGATGAAATAGAAATTGATAAAAAAAAATTTGAAATAAGTGACATTATGGGGTCTGATGGGACACATATGTACCTCAAAGGGAGGAGAAAAATAAACTGAACTATACTAAAATGGACAATATGTTTAGTATTGTGAAATCAGTAGAAGTAGATCTAGATGCTGAAATAAAAGGGATGGAACTTATTGATTCGAGAATGGTGAATAATAATATTGTATTAATTACAGAACTAGAGCAGAGTAAAGAAGGGAAAATCAATAATTACGTTTGGACTTTAAACACCCAGACGATGGAATTTGATAAGCCTAAAATGATTTTAGAGGTATCACAGAAGATTATTAAGGAGTCTAGATTGCCATTTTTTGATTTTGATTTGACCAATCAAAATTATAATGACGATCGAATTGTGTACTATAGTGAGGACAATTCAAAATTTGCTATTTTGGCTAGTATCCCATTGAGTGGTAAAGAGAAAGGAAGATTTAATAAGAGGTTGCTTACTGTTTATGATTTGAGTTTAAATAAATTGTGGTCGAGTGAATTAGATATGATTCAAAATCATGATTTTTTTGTAAATATTGTAACTACTTTAGGCAATGATGGAAGCTTTTATTCTATTGGAATTGCATATAATAGCGTAAGTGACATGAAGCAAAAAAGTAATGGGATTTATACCTTGAGGAAGTTTGATAATAATGGGAAGGGGGAAGATTTTTCTTTAAATTTTGGCAATAAAAAATAATTCAACCTAAATTTAGCTGGAGCAAAAACAATTTAATTTGTGCAGGATTTTATTCCGTAATAGGAGCGAATAAAAAACTCACAGAGGGTGTTGCTTACATTCAAATGGATAATACAGGAAAGATTATTAAAGAATCAGTTAAAGAATTTTCTGATCAATTTGTGAATTCAATGAGGAGTGTTAAAAAGGGCTTTACTGTAAAAGATAAAGGGGGTGATTTAGGAATTTCTAATAATTTTCTGATTAAAGATTTGAAAGCAAGACCTGATGGAGGAGCTTTTCTATTAGCAGAAGAATTTAATAGTTTTACAGTTTCAACTTCAGATGGGAGGGGAGGAAGAACCTATATTTCAACTTATATTTATGGTGATAAATTTGTCTGTGGGATTGATCCAAATGGGCAATTTGAATGGTTAGTCAATATTCCAACGAATATGATCTATGATAGACCAGATATTGGAACCTATGTTTCATTTTTAAGTCAAGATAAATTGTATTTGATTTATTCTGATAATGAAGATAATCTTAAACAAAAATTAAATCAGCGACCAATTGATAATACAAAACTTAAAAAAGTGTCAACAGCAATTGTGTCAATTGATAATAAAACAGGAAAGGCAGAGCGCAACGCACTAATTGATTCAAAAGACGAAAAATTTCTACTTTTACCTAATGTAAGTGCCAATATTAATAATGAATTATTTATATTAGGAGGGAAGTTTGGAATGTATCAAGTCAAAGAATATAGAATTGCACGCATTTCTGTAAAATAGGGATTTTACACACTATCCACACTCCAAGCCTCAGGCTTGTCATTAAACCATTGCTTCACAGTCGTCCAGGTCTCACTGAAAAATGGAGTCGATCGATAAGCGTTTAGGGCGTTTTCATCCACCCATTCGCTATACGTAAAGAATATATTCGGATTGCCTTTATCACGCAATAGTTTCACGCCCAAGCATCCGGGCATGGATTCTATGGTGGGTTTTATCTTTTTGAAATGATCGATGAATCCCGCTGTTCTCTCTTGATCAAAACTCATTTTTACGATACGCAACATATAATATAGATTGAAGGCAAATATAGTGGAAACGGATAGTTTTGAGTAATATGACTTTTTTAGCCACGATGTCCCCGCGAAGTAGGGGGAATGCTTCTAATAAGTTTTGCCACGCCGCGTCCCCACGAAGTAGGGGGAATGCACGAATTTAAAACGAATATTGGCATACAGGATGTATTCGTGCATTTCACCTACACCTTGTGGTGACACAGCGTGGCTAAAAATTGCATTTATGTGGTGAGTGCTTGCAGCGAAAGCTGCGAAAAGATTTGTCACGCCGTGTCCCCACGAAGTAGGGGGAATGCACGAATGTAAAACGAATATTGGCATACAGGATGTATTCGTGTATTTCACCTACACCTAGTGGTGACACAGCGTGGCTAATTTATCCTTTGTAGTGGTGAATTTTTACCACTCTATTTCCCTGCAAAGCAGGCAGAATTGACTAATTGATTTGCCACGAATGCACGAATGTAAAACGAATAAATTGCGGAATGTAGTCGTGCATTCGTGGCTAAAAATCGCATTTATGTGGTGAGTGCTTGCAGCGAAAGCTGCGAAAAGATTTGCCAAGCAGAGTTACCACGAAGTAGGGGGAATGCAAGAATGTAAAACGAATGGTGATTTTCGAAATGTATTCGTGCATTCGTGGCTAAAAATTGCATTTATGTGGTGAATTCTAGCAGCGAAAGCTGCTAAAAGATTTGCCACGAATACACGAATGTAAATCGAATAATAAATTATAGAATGTATTCGTGCATTCGTGGCAAATTATACTTAAATAAGTGGTTATTGCTAGCAGCGAAAGCTGCGAAAAGATATGCGAAGCCGCGTCCCCTTGAAGTAGGTGGAATGCGGCTAATAAATTGCATTTAATTGGCGTATGATTGTATTAAAAGTTTCAGAAAAATTTACAAAACACCACTTTTTTAAAATAATTCATTTTTTTTTTTAATATTTACTTTTCGTAACATCAATTTTAATCTTATATGAAACAAAAAATCAAATTAATCACCGCGCTATTATTTTTAAATTCATTTATTATTCATGCACAGCCAAAAACATGGCAATGGATCAATGATGTGAATAAGATGACTACATACAGTTTTGATGGAAGGTTAGATCAAGGAAATACTGAAAGTATGCAAATAGATGATTCTGGGAATGTTTATGTGCATTGCATTCCAAGTAATGCTGGTTCTAGTTTGGTAAAGAATGGCAATTCTGGTTCAACTATTACTTTACCAGGGGTGTTAAGTTCTACAAGTGGAGGTTTTTCCATGTTAGCAAAGTTCAATTGTAAGGGCGATATGCTCTGGTATAAGAGAAGTTCATCAGTGTTCTCTGGAATGGTCATTGATAAAAATGCCAATATTTTTATTGTAAGAGCAAATGATACTCCCTCAGTATCAATATCTGTTTTTGATAAAGATACACTGAGAAGAACTCCCTCAAATACCCCAAGAAGAGGTAATGGATGGTTTTTAGTGAAATATGATAGAAATGGGAATTTGATGTTTCGTACCAAATTCGAAATGGAATATCAAAAAGATCCTATAAATAAGAATTTTGTAAATTTCAATAAGGCCATTGATCATTGTATAGACTACAAAGGTAATCTTATTGTATTATTTGTAAAGGATACAGGTAATATTATTGGTCAGAACAATACTTTTGACAGAGGATTTTATTTGATAAAAGCAGATGGTAATACTGGAAATATAACATTGGTAAAGAAGATTGCTAATATTTCGGATAGAGGGGACTTAAACATTTATAAAGACACTTTAACATTTAATAATGGAGGTACATTTAGAAAGTTAAGTGCTATTGGGGATAGAATATGGGTGAGAGTAAGAGCTGAGAGTGATTATTTTAAATTTGAAAGTAACTTTGGAGTTGGACTAAAATATGGCAAATTAATTATAGATGGTAGTATAGTCGATTCTGTTAGACATTGGGAACAATTTCAAGTTATCATGGATGAGAATTTTAATTATGTAGGGAAATTTAAACCTTTAACAGTGGGTCAAAAAAATCATCTCAAAGAAGGTATTTTTTATACAACAGACCCTCAGCCTTATGGAAATAGTGCACTGGTAATTTATGATGCAGGGGCAGATAGTACAAAATATAATGGGCAATTTTTAAAGGATTTAGTAAAGCCAAAATATTATGGTGGATTAAATATATTTAAAGTTACCAAAGACGGCATTGTTCAAAAAGCTTCGTTTTCAAATTTTGCATCTATTACAACGTTTGATTATAATAATATGTTCAACCAATGTGGTATTGATCCTCTAACTAAGAATATTTCAATTCCAATTAATAATATTAATAGAGGTGATGGTAGTAATATCTTTATTGATTCTTTCTATTTTAATCAAACACCTGTTTCTTCAATTCATGCTGGTACTGGAAAGACAAAATTTATGGAGATTGACTCAAATCTCAATTATGTGGGTTTCTGGAAAGACTCAATAGCCGGATTTGATAATGCCATAATCAATTTTCAATCAGATAGTAGAGGGAATTATAGCATTTTTGGTGCAAAGGCGAATGGCTCTTTAGTTGGTTTGAATGGTGTCAATTATCCTGCCACTAATACGTGTAATCAAGGACAATATTCTGACTATTTTATTTTAAAGTATGGAGATACTGTTTGTACATTTTGTAATAAGCCAACTGGTTCATTCAGCCTTTCCGCTGTGAATAGAAATTTAACGGTGACTGACAATAGTACAAATGGAACCAACTATGTTTGGAAATGGGGTGATAATACAGCCAATGGAACAGGAAAGAATCCTGGCACACATACCTATGCCGCAAACGGAACTTATACAGTTTGTCGCATTATGAGCAATGCTTGTGGCTCTGATTCATCTTGTCAACAAATCACCATTACTTGTACTAAACCAAGTGGAGGCTATAAAACCACCATCAATAAGCGCGTATTGTCTATCAATGACAGCAGTGTGAATGCTACTTCCATAACTTGGATTTGGGGTGATGGCACATCCAATGGATCTGGCGCTACTCCGAGTCATACCTATGGAAAAGACAGCAGCTTCAAACTTTGCAGAATAGCAACCAATGTATGTGGTGCTGATACAAATTGTAAAACAATTCTCATAAAAACAACTTGATAAACGAATTGCAAACGGGAGCGATTAAGTTATATCCAAATCCAGCAAAAGGCTCGTTTACTTTGAAGTGAATCATTTCAATGAATCATTGGATTATGAGATGTATAATTTGAAAGGAGAAAGAATCTTATCTGGAAGCATCTCGCAAGAGAAAACCATGATAGATATTTCAAAACTCATTGATGGCGCTCATATCATCCGAGTGTGAAGCAAGATGGAAAGGATATCTATAAAGCGAATATGACGATTTCAAATTAATGGGATCTACCTAACACAGCTAAAATAAATAAAGGTTATTTTAATGCCTCTGCATATTGCAGGGGCATTTTTTTTTCATCGAATAATGAGAATGCTGTTCTTGCGGCCTTTTAAGGTGTGGCTAATAATAAATAAGTGGTGAATTCTAGCAGCGAATGCTGCTAAAAGATTGCCACGAATGCACGAATTTAAAACGAATATTAAATTACGCAATGTATTCGTGGCTAAAAATTGCATTTATGTGGTGAGTGCTTGCAGCGAAAGCTGCGAAAAGATTTGTCACGCCGTGTCCCCACGAAGTAGGGGGAATGCACGAATGTAAAACGAATATTGGCATACAGAATGTATTCGTGTATTTCACCTACACCTAGTGGTGACACAGCGTGGCTAATTTATCCTATGTCGTGGTGAATTTTTTCCACTCTATTTCCTGCAAAGCAGGCAGAATTGACTAATTGATTTTGCCACGAATGCATGAATGTAAAACGAATAAATTGGCGGAATGTATTCGTGCATTCGTGGCTAAAAAATCGCATTTATGTGGTGAGTGCAGCGAAAGCTGCGAAAAGATTTGCCAAGCAGAGTTACCACGAAGTAGGGGGAATGCAAGAATGTAAAACGAATGGTGATTTTCGAAATGTATTCGTGCATTTCACCTACACCTTGTGGTGACACAGCGTGGCTAAAAATCGCATTTATGTGGTGAGTGCTTGCAGCGAAAGCTGCGAAAAGATAAAGTGCCACGAATGCACGAATGTAAATCGAATAATAAATTATGGAATTTATTCATGGCTAAATATCGCATTTATGTGGTGAATACTCAGATGTTTAATGCACTCGATCTCCCCGCAATTCCAATCCCCTGATCACTTCTGCTTCATACTCTAGAAATGCTTCCCAGCGCTCGTTGACAACTTCTCTCGGTGCATAGAGATAAGCCAAATCCAAAAACAATTTGAAATGTCCAGCCTCTGATACCATCAGCATTTTATAAAACAACTTCAATTCATCATCTTGAATATTCTGTGATAGAATTTTAAATCTTTCACAAGACCTCGCTTCAATCAAGGCAGAAAAGAGCAACCGCTCAAGCAATTGATTCAATCTCGAATCGCCGCGTTTGACGAATTGATTGAGTTTATTGACGTAGACATCTTTGCGCTGCTGACCGAGCTTGAGGTCGCGCTTTTTCAATTCTTCCAAAACCATCTTAAAATGTCCCCATTCTTCATTTACAATAGGGATGAGTGCTTCGACCATTTCCTCATATTCGGGATAGGTTTGAATCAAAGAAATGGCTGTAGATGTAGCCTTTTGTTCGCAATAAGCGTGATCCGTCAGGATTTCTTCAATGCTCAAAGATGCGAGATCGGCCCAGCGAGGGTCAGTGGGTAGTTTTAGTCCTAACATGGGACAAAAATAGCGATTTATTCTTTGAAGACGCGTTTAACAAATTCACCCTTTGGAGTATAGACTTTGAATATATAATAACCCTTGGATTGATCAGTCATATCAATGGTTTCATCGCCTTTATACTCGCCAATAATCACTCCGATGAGGTTGAATACTTCGATTTTTTGGATGTAATACATACACGAAACAGTAGCTCTATCTCGAATAGGTGAGGGGTTAATATTGACGATATAATCATTCGGCCTATCAAAACCATTGCCGAATACTTTGGGAGCATTGGTTATGGAGATAAAAAATAAGAAAAGTAGAATTTGCTTCATAGGCCTTTTGACGAATTAAAGGTAATTCAATTTTTGTTTTTATGCAAATTAAATTTCAAATCGCGCCAAGGGCTGCACATCTTGTGTGGAAAAATCGCCTTTTAAGTACTTTTGATAGGCGGTAAATGCAATCATCCCCGCATTATCTGTGCAATACTGAAATGGAGGTATATGGGCTATCCAATTGTTTTTCTGGCAGAGCTCTTGAATTGATTTTCTCAAGCCACTATTTGCAGAGACGCCACCTGCTATTGCAATATGCGCAATCCCATGCGTTTTGCCGCATGCTCCAGTTTTTTGATGAGGATATCCAAAATGGTATATTGAATTGATGCACACAAATCGTTGAGATTCTCTTGAATAAATGATGGATTTTTCTTTGTTTCTCGCTGCAAAAAATAGAGAATCGATGTCTTTAATCCACTAAAACTAAAATTGAAATCGGGGATATTGGGTTGTGCAAAAACAAATTTCTTTGAATCTCCAAGGGCCGCTAATTTGTCGATAATTGGTCCTGCTGGGTAGCCCCAGCCGAGCATCTTTCCCGATTTGTCAAATGCTTCCCCAGCGGCATCATCGATGGTTTGACCGATGACTTCCATGTCTAGATAATCTCTGACCACCACCAATTGAGTATGTCCACCAGAAACGGTCAAGCATAAAAATGGAAATTGAATGGAAGGATTGTCTATGCAATTGGCCAAGACATGCGCTTGCATATGATTAACTTCAATCAACGGGATATGTTTGGCCAAGGCAAATCCCTTTGCAAAGGAAATCCCGACCAATAATGAGCCAATCAGCCCTGGTCCGCGCGTAAAAGCAACAGCGGTAATATCGTCTTTTGAAACTTTTGCTTTCTCTAGCGCAGCTTGCACCGTTGGAATAATATTTTGCATATGCGCCCTAGAGGCGAGTTCTGGCACTACACCGCCAAATTCTTCGTGGACAGATTGACTTGCGATCACATTGGATAAAATGATGCCGCGATCGCAAATCGCAACAGACGTGTCATCACAAGAAGATTCTATCGCGAGAATCATAGTTAAATTATGGATTAAATTTGTGCGGAGATTATGTTGGTTTGCAAATACTCGCTATTGGGGCTTTTTGAATTTTTCTTTTCTCTTTTTTCCCATTTCGTCCCAAATGGTCCATTTGCATATCTTATCGTCCATCTGATAACCGCCTTTTTCCTTAGGCTTGCCATCTTCATAGTAATAGGTCCATACCCCTGATTTTTTGCCACTTAAATAAATTCCTTTTTCCTTCATATTTCCGTTGGGATAGTGCTCTTCCCAGCCGCCGCTCAATAATCCATTGCGGTAAACAGATCGCCTTTGAATCTTGCCTGTGCTATCGTATTCCATTTTTTGTCCTTCGAGCACTTCATTCATGAAATAAGCTTCTGATTGTAAAACGCCATTCTCATAATAGGATCTGTATGGACCTTCGTATTTGCCATTTTTAAAATTGGCATCTAAGCGCACTTTGCCATTAGGGTGAAAATCTTTCCAAAGTCCATGGCGCAAATTGTTTTTGTAGTTGCCATTGATTTGCATGACGCCATCCTTAGAAAATGCAATGAGTGCGCCATTGCTAACGCCTTTATCATAGCCTTTGATGACGCTTTTTTGACCATTGTCAAAATAATAAATCCATTCATCTTGCTCTAAACTGTCGATGTATTTTCCCTGAACTTGCTTTTGTCCATTTTCAAAGAATGAGGTGTAGGGACCGTTGACTTTCCCCATCGTATAGGTCCAAGATTCTGAAATATTCCCATTCGGAAAGTAATTCATCACGACGCCATTGAGTTTGCCGTCAGCGTAGTTCTCCACACGGACCAATTTTTTATTGGCATCGAAATATTCCCATTTCCCTTCTTTGACTTCTAGCTTTTTTTCGCCTTTAAAACTCTCAATCACCCTTTGTTGTGCATGGACAATTATTTGAGAGAATAAGAAGAAGATGATATATGCGCTTTTCATAACTGTATGGATAAAATAGTGAATTAAATGGATTCGGCCAACGCCAATTCTTTTAATTTTTCGATGGTATAATCAATTTCGCCTGTGGTTGTATATTTTGAAAAACTAAATCGAATGGCCTTTCTCTCAGGGGAGTGATTGATCGCTTGCAAAACATGTGAACCTTTATTTGAACCGCTGCTGCAGGCACTTCCTGCACTGCATGCGATGCCTTTGATATCGAGATTAAACAAGGTCATTTCATTGTTATACTCTTTGGGAAGGGATACATTGAGTACGGTAAAAAGACTTGAATTCAAATTGGTATTGAATTCAATATCTGGAATGGATTCTTGTAGTTTTTCGATGAAGTAATTTTTGATTTTAGTCATGTGCACTGCATCTGATTCAAGATGGTCATATGCGAGTTGAAGCGCTTTGCCCAATCCTACAATGCCCGAAACATTTTCTGTCCCTGCTCGCATGCTGCGCTCTTGAGAGCCTCCATGTATAAAGGAGGCGATATTTGATTGATGCTTGATGTATAAAAATCCAACGCCTTTAGGGCCGTGAAATTTATGGGCAGAAGCGGAGAGAAAATCAATATTCGAATTGCTGAGATCAAATGGCATGTGGGCAATCGTCTGAACAGTATCTGTATGAAAAAGGGCATTGTGCTGTTTGCAAAGTGAGCCAATGGCTTCGATATCCATGATATTGCCGAGTTCGTTATTGGCGTGCATGACGCTGACCAAGGTCTTTCCCTCGCATGATTTCAAGAGCTGCTCTAGATGTTCCAAATCAAATAATCCGGCAGGTGTAAGGTTGACATAGTGAATATGAATGCCCGCTTTCTCCATTTCTTCAACGGTGTGCAATACGCAATGATGTTCAATTCTAGAGGAGATGATATTTTTAATGCCCAAATCGCGCACTGAGCATTTAATAGCGGTATTATTGGCTTCAGTGCCACTGGAAGTGAATATAATCTCTGATGGTTTGCATTTCAAGTATTGCGAAATGGTCTTGCGCGCGTGTTCAATGCCAGATTTTGATGCTCTTCCAAAACTATGGGTAGAGGAAGGATTGCCATATATTTCTGTCATATAGGGCATCATCGATTCTAAAACTTCTTTGGAAAGTGCTGTAGTAGCCGCATTGTCAAGATATACCTTCATGCTGATTGGTTTATTTCTAGGGGGTAAAATTACGAAAAATATGTGAAACGCAATCGAATGATTCGCAATGAATCTTTATTAAAGTTGAACAACAGAATGGACGATAAGTGATGTTTTATCAAGTCTATACATATTGCCAATTGCAAAAAAAAGCGACCTGATGAGGTCGCTTTTTAGTATGTTTCTAGTTCTTTATGACAGGGACATGAAGCGTTTCATTGTCCTTGACAATTTGAATGTAGTATTGACCTGAACTCAAGTCCTTGGTTGAAAAGGATACTTGTTGTTTGCCCATCGTGAATTCGTGATTTTGGAACAAGATAATTCTACCCTGTACATCAATCAAATTGAATTGCAATGTCTGACTTTCTTTGAGTTCGATGTTTAATCTAACTTCTTGGTTAAACGGATTTGGAAATGCCGTCACTGATTCAATTCCACTGATGGATTGTATTGAAGTATTGATTTTACAGTTTTTAACCATGATTTCAAATGAATCTGATCCATTGCAACCGATAGCTGTTTCATCCGTATAGGTGTAGAATATCATATGCTTGCCAATCTGTCCAACTTTAGGATAGAAAGTTCCGAAGGAAACATTAATTCCGCTGAAGAACCCGCCAGAAGGACTCGCTGTTAAATTCAATGTGCGCACATCTGAGCAAATTGAAGTTGGCAATGCATCGATTCGAACATTTGGCTTCATCTTCACGGTCACTTTTACTTGTCCTATGGCATCACAGCCGTTCGGGTCAGTCGCTGTAACATCATAGACAGTAGAAACCAATGGTGAAATCGCTTTTGTCTGTCCCGTTCCCAAATCTCTCCAGTTATAGATTGCTCCAGTAACATAAGTATTTGTGGTGATATTGGCTGTCGCTCCAGAGCATATGACGATATCTTTTGTATTGATTGGAGCTGCTGATTTGGTCGTAATAAGGGCATTGGTTGTATTGGTGCAAGCGTATTGATCCGTAACCGTGAGTGGAATGGATTGATTGGTAGTTACATTCGGAATGTTAATGGATGGCTGGGCGCCATATTTCCCCCAATTATACGTGAGGCCACCTGAAGCCTGTAGCACTGCATCAGTTCCTATACACACCGTTGGATTATTGAGTAGAATGGTTGGTTTTGGTCTAACATATGCTGTAGCAAACTCAACGGTTTTACATCCATTTGCTCCTACAATTTCTACGGGGAATTTACTTGTTTTCGTGACATTGACATTGATGAAAGGATTGCTTCCATAAATACCCCAATTATACCAAAGACCGCCAGAAGCGATAAGTGTCGATACTTTTCCTTCGCAGATAGAATCGTTCGAAACGGAAGCGTTTGGTAAATCTTTGACATAAATAGTTGCGGTACTCGTATCCTTGCAGCCACTTGCATTCGTGCCTATAACGGTGTAAACTGTATTTGCGGTTGGGTTGTCGCTGACTTTCTTGGTCATTCCAAGACTTCCCCAATCATAGGTTAAAGCGCCTGAAGCGGAAATTGTGCCAAATTCGCCTTTACAAATAGAATCGTCTATGGTAGTTACATCTGGCAATATATTGACTTTTATTTTTTGATATGCGGTGTCGGGACAATTATTGGCATCCGTCGCAGCGACCCAATAGTTAGTATTTACTAGAGGACATGCTGAGATTAGAATAGTCGCTTGACCATCGCTCCATAGCGGGCTTCCACTGCCTAGCGCAAACAAATCAGTACATTTAAATTTGCAAATGATGGTGTCTGTTGGAATGATTAAGACAGGCTCAGTTGCAAAGATATCAGTCGTTAAAGTATCATTTGTAAGGTTGTTTTCGTCTTTGTAATTGACGGAAATCTTTGCATTGATGATTCCAAAATTTGGCGTATTTAATTCACCTAAGTTCACCAATACGCTGCTGCCAGGGGCTAATGTATCTGTTATCAACGATGTGAGAATAACACTTGGATTGATGATGCCACCAAATTCTCCAGAAACGGGAATATTGGTTTGTCTCGCAGTTCCATTATTCGTCACTTTGACAATAACACTGGTTTTATTTTTGAAACACTTCAATTCTGCAGGGTTTTCAAGCGAGTTGATGTTAAAATCATTGCTATTGTTGTAGATATTGATATTGTCTATATCTACGAAGTAATCACCTCCTGAACCAAAAGAATATCTACCTGTAAGTCGGAAAATTGGATCAATTCCGGCTTTGCCTTTTAATCAATACTTTGATATTTTTAAATGCATTTGTGGCGGTATGTTGAACGCCTGTTATGGTCTGGACATGTTGAAAGGTTGTACCACAATCGCTGGACATCCACAAAGTCAATGAGTCGTCAGAAAGTGTGGTTGTGCCAACACCACCTGGATTTAAATATCCTGTTCTGTTGACGATGCGGTAATCAAAACTGAATACGGCATCATTTCTCAGTGTTCCCACTTTAGGAAGTGTTTCAGTGAAACTGGTTGCCCCATTCCACAAATTGAAATACATTCCTTTGGATCCACCATTTCCATGCATGACTCCGAAAGCGGAATTAATGATCATATTTCCTACGTATCCAGGAGGCGTTACACCTGATTCAAAATTCTCACTATAAGGCATGGGAGCTGGACCAGCGAATGTTCTAATAACGGTGACGGTGTCGTTCGTTGGTCTTCCATCAGTTAAGAGACCTGTAAAGACCTTTATTGTATTGCTACCATAATTGGATAAATCAATTCCGGTAAAAGTAAACTGCTGCTCTGTAAAGCTGTTAAAAGTGCCAGGAATGACGGCAGAGACATTTGCTGTATTGGCACCACTTACGGATAAATGAATAGGTACATTCATTTGATTATTCGTTCCATAATTGAAAACAGTAACAGTGATAGATGTATTCTTTGTCAGACACTCTGTTGGCAAAGGATTGTTAAAAACAGACATACCCATATCATTGGCAATTGGTTGCGGCAATATCATGATGCTGTAATCTTCTGTCTCACCCCAATTATATCCACCACAAGCGGTAATTGCTGCGGATGATGTCGTTTCGACAGCGACGACACGCAATCTTGTCAAACCTTGACTTGCTGTTATTGGAATTGTAACATTTCCGGAAAAGACAGCACTTGGCAATGAATTTTGAAATGTTGGTGAAGCATAGACCTTTTCGCCTCCATCCGTCAAACTGAAATTTCTATTATAATCTATAAAAGCAGCAACAGAAGTTGAATATCCAAAATTTCCGCATACGCCAACGGTAGTAGATAAATTGAATGTTCCTCCAGGCCATACGATTGCAGGGGCGACACTTGATGAAAAGTTCGTGTAATTTTGTCCAACTCCAGCACCGATACAAGCCGATGAATTGTTAATGGTTTGAAATGTAACATTGAATATATCTTCATCAGCTGGTTGAGTAGCTGCAGAAGAGCAATATTGAGCCTGACTTTGAAGAAATAGAAATGAAAATAATAAGGACGAGTAAAACTTTCTCATAAGAAAAACTAATTTGCCGTAAAAATAGTGAAAATGTGAAATTTTCTAAGAAAATTTAACAGTATTTGAAATTTCCCAAATGAGTTCGATACCTTTGACCTCTTTTGATTGGATTTCTTTAACTAGAATGATGTCTTGAAGCATCTTAATTTGCTCAATTTGAAAGAGATTGGAGTCTCTAAATAAAATAAAAGCGGTAAAATCTTTAAATTTTTTGAACAGAAATGCGTCCTTAAAAATATTGGAAATGAGCAATATTTCCAATTCCTTTTCTTCGTCTTTTTGGATAAATCGATTGAAGCGAAACTGCTGCCTTTCTTTGGCATTGTCCAATACATATTCATCTGCCCACGCGAGCGAATAGCTGAGCTTTTTATTGAGCTCTGACGCCAATACATAAATGGGTTTTTCAGTTATAATACCCACAATGTGAAAATGCGAATCAAGAGAAAAGGTGATTTTTTTTGAGGACATAACAAGGCAAATCTCAATAAATTTCGTCAAAATCTTGTTTGTAAGTTTGCTTCAAAGTCACCAAAATTCTCTCTAGCATAGATTTGGCCCTGTTTAAATGCACTTTGACTGTTCCAATGGGCAATTCCATGCGTTCGGAAATTTCTTCATACGACAAATCGTCGTAATAGCGATGTTCTAAAATCTCCCGGTATTTTGGTGAAATCCTCGACATAGCTTGCTTGACCATATCTGCTTTTTGATTGATGATCATTTTCTGATCAATCGAAATGGACTTGTCCTCAATTTGAATTTGATACGTTTCACCTTCTTCAGAACTCGGTTGATTATCCAATGAATAAGTACTGGCTTTTTTCTTGCGCAAAAAATCGATGGAATGATTTGTCGCCATTCTATAAAGCCAAGTAGAAAATGCATTCTGATGGTTGTATTTATCTATATTTTCATACACTTTTGCAAAAATCTCTATCGTCAAATCTTCTGCATCTTCAGGGTGATTGACCAATTTTAAAACTACAAAATAGAGGGAATTGTGATGGCGTTTCATCACTTCAGCAAATGCCAATTGATCTCCAGTCTCCACGATACGTTTGAGGAGCTCGAAGTCAGCACGACCCTTTTCTGTAATATTTATTGGTTTTCTTTCCAAATTTGCTTTTTATGAACAACACTTATTATTGGCATGGTAAAATAATATATTTGTATAAATAATTGAAAGAGAATGGCTATCCATGGTTGACTTTGAACATTCATTTTTTTTCTAAAAATTTTGATTTGTGCATGCAATAAATAAACAAATAGAATTAGGCTACAAATTACGAAAAAATTCATTTGCCCGCAAATAAAAGTATAAGTAATTAATAAAACAAATAATAGTCCCGAGAGGTGATAAATCCCTAGACTTAAAGTTATCAATGGTTTGTATGATTTGCCAACAGATACATGTCTAATTTTTTGAATAAGCCAATCTTTGAATGTAGTTTTGGCGTATGAACTTGTCTGCGCCTCAGCAGAAATAGAGATTTTCGTATTTTCCTTATTTGCAAATGTTTGAATGATTAAATCATCGTCGCCAAAGCCAAAATCTCGATATTTTTCCCAGTAGGCTTCTGTCAGGATGGATTTTTTAAAGCTAAATTTCTTCCGACACCCATAAATGGCTTTCCGCACAATGCATACGATAAATAGAGCATAGCTGTTTGTGTGGTTTCACTTTCTATGATATGTGCTAGCCAATTTCGCCCTTTAAACGTATAAGGAGAAAAGCCCAATACAAAGTCAATTTTCTCCTCAACAAATGGTTGAACCATTTTTTCTATCCACAGTGCACTTTTGGGAAAGCAATCTGCATCTGTGCATAAGATGATATCGTGAGAGGCCTTTTTTATACCCTCATAAAGTGCTTGTCTCTTGCCTGTTAGATATGTTCCCTTTTCTGTGATTTCTACAATCCTAAGTTGCGGATAGACCTCTTGGTA
Organism: Bacteroidota bacterium; assembly: GCA_016713645.1. Lineage (GTDB taxonomy): Bacteria > Bacteroidota > Bacteroidia > Chitinophagales > JADJOU01 > JADJOU01. The sequence goes on along the minus strand of JADJOU010000019.1, from coordinate 44,203 downwards.
TTCTAACAAAATTTGTTGAGACTTATCGCTGGATAAATGATTCACCACAAGTACTTCAAAATTTGAATATTTTTGCCTCAAAATATCTCCTAAGAATTCTTTTAAATTATGCGCTTCATTTCTAGCGCAAATCAAAATTGTTACTGGTGGATAGATGAGTTGTTTAATGGAATCCTTATTGTTGAGAATTTTTTTAAAATAGGCATAATGATAATAGCTCTTAACAATAATACAAGTGACTAAAAGCAATTCAATAATACTCATCATTACAAATATTGAAAATTAATTTTGAAATCTAACTAAAATTTTGACGGATGAAAGTACTCATGGTTTGTTTAGGAAATATTTGTCGATCCCCTTTAGCCGAGGGTATTTTGCAAAACTTGATTGATCGACAAGAACTGCCATGGAAGGTGGATAGTGCGGGTACTTCAGGTTATCACGCAGGAAGTCCCCCTGATATTCGCTCCATTGAAATTGCGCAGAAATACGGCATATCAATAGAATCTCAGCGGTCTAGAAAATTTCATTATGCTGATTTTGAGCAATTCGATATAATCCTCGCAATGGATAGTGAGAATTATTCAAATATTATCCAAATGGCTGAAAATGAAGAGGAGAGGGCTAAAGTTGAATTGATAATGAATTATGCCTATCCAGCTGAAAATAGACAAGTCCCAGATCCTTATTATGACAGAATAGATGGATTTGATAAGGTTTTCAATATGCTCCAAGTCGCTGCTGAGAAATTTGTGGACAAGCATAAGAAACAATAGCTTGTTTCATTTCTTTAACCACAAGTTGATTTTCTTATATTTGACCTTTTGAATTTATGCGATTTATCTCAATACTCTTCCTGCTTTTTGCGTTCAATGCACATGCTCAAACATCAAATGTAAATTGGATACATCAAGGTCCCAACCCATTTCCTGTAAATGTTTCTGGACAAATCAATGGAATCGGCCGCATTAGTCAAGTAAAATTTCACGCGTCAGATACTTCTACCGTATATGCGGTATCTGCATCGGGAGGTTTATACAAATCGATGGATCATGGCAAGCGTTGGGATATTCTCTTGGGAAGTACAAAATTGCCCAGGGGAAGTCAAGCGTCTGTTTGCATTGATCGAACAAGGGATAGTACCATCTATCTCGGTTCTGGAGATGCCAATTACTATGGCGGTGGCACAGGCGTATGGAAAAGTATAGATGGCGGCAGTAATTTCTTTATCTCAAATACTGGAATGGGCAATCGATTGGTCATTGAAATTCTGCAAGACCCTTTAAATGCAAATGTCTTGATTGCAGCGACGAATAATGGGATCTATAAATCTGTGAATGCTGGGGCAAATTGGATATTGAAATCAGGTACTTGGGCGCTTAAAGATATGGAATACAAGCCCGGTTCTAATGGACGTGTTATTTATACGACTTCTTCTGATAGTTTGTACCGCTCTTTGGATTATGGGGAGACTTGGCAACCAATATCGAATGGAATCTATATTCCCGCTGGATATGTGGGCGGAAGAGGTATGAGGGTTGCTGTCTGTCCAGCTGATACAAATATTGTCTATGTCGCCATGGTTCAAAAATTCTGTACCATTTTTAAATCTATAGATGGCGGCAATAATTTTATAGCTATAAAAGATTCTGTGATGCCTAATTTGACTGGGTATAATAATGTGCTCAATGATGCGGGGCAAGGAAATTACAATTTTGATTTCAACTGCGATCCATTGGACCCGACCGTGTGTTTCGTTGTTTCTCATAATATTTTTAGATCGACCAATAGCGGTGCAACTTGGACTCAATTGTCCAATTGGTGGGCAGTTGTTCACACAGACATGCACCAAATCGCGTTCTCCCCGCATATTCCAAAATACCATTACAATATTAATGATGGTGGCGTTTGGTTTACACAGAATGCTGGAACAAATTGGGTTCAGCGCTCCGATGGATTGGCCGCTACTGAAATCTACACAGCTGCATCATCGAATATTCGAAAGGATATTATGAGTATTGGGACACAAGACAATGGGGAATTGTATAGAGATACAACAGGTTGGAAAACTAATCGGGGAGGAGATTGGAGTAAGAAAATGTCTTATGACTTTAAGAATCCCGTCATGGTCTATTATTCAGATGGCACTCGAAGAAATGTGGTAGGGGGTGGAAATCCCGCGCTCAATTTGCCCTTTACGGGAGATTATTCTGCCATTGCATTTTCTAAAGAAATGATTGATTACTGTTGGGTAGCAAAGAACGACTCACTTTTCTTTACGCGAGATGTGCATGCAAATCCACCTACATGGACTAAAATTGCTGATTTTGTAGGTAGTGGAATTATAGATATTCACTCCAGTTATGCGGATACCAATTTATTTTTCTCTATCAATCGAAATGGAAAAATCTTTGTCTCAAATAATATTCTAGCCTCAACGCCTAGTTTTGTTTCTTACGCTACTCCAGCTACAACAAATACCGCCGCAGCTATTACAAGTATTAGAAAGAAAGACTCTGTCATCTACATATCCTGTGGAAATAGAATCTATCGCTCTAATAATTATGGAGCGAATTTCACAAATATTTCATTGAATTATCCTACGATTAATGTCAAGGAATTGTACCACGATTTGTATACCACAGATGAATTGGTTATTGCCCTCAATAGCGATGGTGTATGGTACCATACGGATACGATGACCCAATGGAAAAGCATCTTGAAAAACTTGCCAACCAATTGTGGTTTGAATGATTTATCTGTCTACAATAATGGCACTCCGAGCAGCGCTTTTAGAAATTCCTATTATGGAAGAGGGGTATGGGAATTTCCATTAGATGATCCATCAAAGGTTCCAAATGCATTGTTTAGTGCGGATTCTAATTTTATTTGTGCTGGGAAATTTGTTAATTTTAGAGACACCTCTTCCAATAATCCAACTCAATGGTTGTGGTCATTTGAGGGCGGAGTCCCGAGCACCTCAACCCTAAAAAATCCAACTGTTTTATATCCTACTGAGGGGACATATAAAGTGCGTTTAACAGCGACAAATTCTTTTGGATCTTATACGACGGAATATAAAAATTGTATTGCTGTTTTGCGTGATATCTGTGCTGGGGTAGATACAGTCCCTGGAAAAGCGATTCAAGTGAAGGGAACGGAAGATAATACAGTCCCAGCGTTAAACATCGTTACCAACACCATAACCATTGCTGGATGGGTTAAACTCAATGGTGCTCAAGCTGCTTATTCAGCACTTTATTCTATGAATGGCGATAGTACTAAAAATTGTTTTACCATTATTTCTCCAAATAGATTAGGCTATCACTGGCGCGGGGAGTCCGGTACATGGTCATATAATACTGGGCCAATTATGCCCTATAATGAGTGGTGTCACATTGCCATGGTCATCAGCCCCACACAAGCGGTCTTTTATGTAAATGGTGTCGGCACATCAAGGACATATACCCATAAATTATCGGCATTTAATACCATTGGTTATGTAGGTTCTGAATTGGGCAATAATAGCAGAACCATGAATGCTTTAATCGACGAATTGACTATTTACAATAAATCCCTCAATCAAAGTGAAATTCGCGAATTGATGCACCTCACAAAAAGGAACCCCAATTATCCCATGCATTCAAGCGATAGCGCTTTGATTGCTTATTATCAATTCAATGAAGCACCGGTAAGTGGCAATAAGATTTTTGATAAGATAAGCAGGAAGTTTGGCAATCTCGATGCATTAACAAGCAGGGTGAAATCAACAGTACCTATAGGAGGTGGCAGATTCTATCGCACGATAATAAATGCGGTTGCGTCTATCAACCAGCCTAATGTTCGAACGTCTATGAACTTTCCCGGTCCAACTTTCCCGAACGGTGAAATCGTCATTGCTCAACTTAATAATGCACCAGATACACTTCCCAATTGCGCTAATTATGTCTCCGATAATAAATCTGGGATTCTTGATAATTATGGAAGCAATAGCAGTTTCAACGCTATTGGCTCATGGCATTTTACAAATATTGCTTTACCTCAAGGAAATTATTTATCGAGTAGCACGTATCAATTGTTTTCAAGAAAGAGTTTCGAAGATAGTTTGCGATGGACATCAAAAGGACTTGCGAATAGTATTCTTGGAGGGATCAATGGCAAGATTAATTTCAATGCGGCAAATAATATCATCAGTGCAGGACAATTTATTGCTACCAATGCCTCATCAATCAATCTATTCAGGGTGCAAGTGTGATTTGCCAAAATCTCAAAGATACACAAACCTATTCACTCTATAAATCTCCTCAAATGACCTATGCTTGGTCATGTTCAAATGGTTTTATCATAGGCTCTAATACAGCTGATTCTGTTAAAGTTGATTGGGCAAATGGAGGCGGCGTTTTACAATGTGCTATCAGCATCAATGGTTGTTCAAATGTAATTTCAAAGAATGTTGGATTCAGCAGCCCAAGTCTTTCTCTAAATATGACTCCGCTCATTTTATGCCCAGGGGATTCGGTTACACTAACAGCTGCAGGTGGTTCAAGCCAATCATGGAATAAAGGACTTATCAATGGACAGCGCTTTCTGCCAACAACGAGTCAATTTTATACAGCGACTTCATTGGATAGTTTGTCCTGTAAAAAAATCGATAGCATCTTAGTGACAATCAATCCCAATCCAATTGCTGCTATTGGCCCTGATTTATCCGTCTGCGCTGGATCTTCTCTGGTAATTGGGTTGACGAATAATATTGGGTATAAGTATAAGTGGACTCCAGCTTTATATCTATCCAATGATAGCATCAGCAATCCATTTTGTAGTACACCAGTCAATCAAACCTATGTTTTATTGGTGACCAATAAGTCTACTTTATGCAAAGCGAGCGATACCATTAATATTCGGGTGAATGCCAATCCAAGTCCTCAAATAATAGGAGGGACGGTTATTTGTAAAGATACGATACACCTTAATGTTGATAGTGTTTTCGAGGCATATAATTGGTCGACGAATGATACAGTTCGCTCGATCATTGTCAATGCCGCGAATACTTATGGATTGACAGTTACGGATAAGAATGGTTGCAGTGGAGCAGCGTCTAAAAATGTTGTAAATGGCAGAATTACCAATTTGAATATACTCGGAAAAGATACGATATGTAGCAGTGATAGCACCATATTGACTGCCAATGCGGGCTTCTCAACCTATTTGTGGAATACGGGAAGCACGAGCAATTCTATTTATAAAAGCAAAGGACTATATACCTGTGAAGTGAGCAATGCCCTTGGTTGCAAAGCCAGTGATAGTTTTGAAGTATTCAATTATCCATTCAACAATATTCAGATTAAAGTGGGGGATACCTTATGCAGAAGAGATTCAATCGTCATCATTAACTACAGCAGTTCGCTTGCTTGCAATTCGTCGACTGTTCTATTCGATGGAATTGCAAAAAGCAGTTTTTCACTTAAAAATGAATCGAAGGGAATACATGCGATTCGAGTAAGTTGTAATGATAAGTATTCATGCAAAACAGAAAAAATCAAATCAATTTACTTAAAGGATTGTAGTGTTGGGATAAGTAAATTTAAATCGAATTTATTCGCGGTATATCCAAATCCAGCAAAGGATTTTATTCAATTGAAATTGATTTCGAATGAACCTGCTGCAATTATAATTCGCGATGCTGAAGGGCGTGCAATTCAAAAAGTGCAAGTCAATGCTAATTTTTTAAAATTAGACATATCGACATGGAGTAATGGGATTTATATGATGGAGTGTATTCAAAATAACAAATCAGAAAAGTAAAAATAATCAAAGAGTAAACAATTAAATCGCAAATAAAACATTATGAAATTTTCAACCAAAGCCATACACCTAGGACAGTTGCCTGATGAAACAACAGGCGCAATTATTCCACCGGTATATCTAACTTCTACTTATGTTCAGGAGAGTCCTGGCAATACCAAGGGGTATGATTATACAAGAGCTGGAAATCCAAATTTTACCAATTTAGAGACGACGCTTGCCTCCTTGGAACATGCTAAACACGCCACTATTTTTTCTTCTGGATTGGGTGCGATTACGGGCATAATTTCCACCGTAAAGGCTGGAGATAAGGTAATGGCTTCAAATGATTTGTATGGTGGAACCTATCGAATTTTTACCCGTGTATTTTCTCAATACAATGTCTTGTTTGAAACGATTAACATGCAAGACCTAGAAGAGGTAAAAGCAAAATTGTCAGAGAAACCCAAATTCATCATCATCGAATCTCCGACGAATCCATTGCTCGGAATTGCTGATATCGCTGCCATTACAGCTATGGCTAAAGAAAATGGCGTGATGACTGTGGTCGATAATACCTTTGCGTCATCTTATTTTCAAAATCCGCTTTTATTGGGAGCAGATGTTGTCATGCACAGCACAACTAAATACATTGGTGGACATTCAGACACCATTGGCGGAGTATTGATGACCAATGATGATGCCTTAAAAGAAAAATTTGATTTTGCGCGAATGGCAATTGGATTGAATCCAAGTCCTTTTGACGCTTGGTTGACTACGAGAAGTATTAAAACATTGGGCATTCGCATGGAGCGGCATGCAGCTAATGCGATGAAGGTTGCGGAATTTCTAGAGGCACATCCTAAAGTAAAGAAAGTCTATTATCCAGGATTGCCATCGCATAAGAACCACGAAGTGGCAAAGAAACAAATGCGCGGATACAGCGGCATTGTTTCAGTAGAATTTAATTTTGATTTGGAGAAGACCAAAGCGCTCATTTCAAATTTGAAGATATTTAGTTTGGCGGAAAGTCTAGGTGGTGTTGAATCATTAGTGGATCACCCAGCAACGATGACACATGCTTCCATCCCAAAAGCGGAAAGAGAAAAAATTGGCCTATCAGATGGTCTGGTTCGCTTTTCAGTAGGGATTGAAGATATTGAAGATATCATACAAGATATAACTACGGGATTGGATAAAGTCAAATAAGAAACTCAATTATTATTTAAAATGGAAGCATATTTTGGCGGTCTATGTATGATTGCCAATCCAAAGAACATGCACGATTTTTCTTGTTTTGCCCAGCATAAATCAATATTTAATGCTGGGCAATTCATTTTATTCTACCTCGAATCTTCTTGTGATCTGTATACCTTTTGTTTCAAACACAGCGATGTAAATTCCCGTAGATAATTTGAGTTCAAGCTTATTCATCTTTTCTGTCAAAGGCAGTGTTTGAATTTTTCTATTGGTTATGTCAAAGATGGACATGGTCATAGGCAATTCGAGATTTGAAACATCGATATTCAAGGATGTGCTCATCGGATTTGGATAGAGTTGGATATCCGAATGATTCCCATTTTTTGAAATTGATAAACTGCACTTAATGGTCTTCACATTGAAGCAAATACTGTCTTTGCAACTGGCATTAGAGCCGACAACACAGACCGTCTGTGTGCCTAAGGCAATGCCTTTTACCACAAATTGATCGGTTCCCAATTGATTGTTCCACTTATAGGTCAATCGATTATTCGCTTTGACGGTAATGCTATCTCCAAGACAAATGCTGTCCTTTGCGATATTGAGTGTCATTGCTGGCACAACGGTGATTGAAACGGAATCTCTATATTTTCTAAAATTACAAGCATCAAAAGCTTCGACGTAGTATTTTCTACTTTGACTTGGAGTAGCAATAATCGCGATACCGGTATCTTTATTGATTTGGGTATTTGGCGTCCATTGTGCATTCTTGCCTTCATCAATTTTTAAGACTAGCGTTTTTCCTCCGCAAATGCTGGTGTCTTTTGTCATATTGAGCTTAGTAGATTTAAGGGTAATTTTTACAGAATCTGTGGTGCCAATACCACATTTATTTTGTGTTTGAACAAAGTATTGAATATTTGTTGTGGGTGAGGCGAGGACAGCATTTCCTGTATCTCTATCTAAGAAGGTATTTGGAGTCCAAATGGTATTGCTTCCATTATCAATTTTAAGCGCAACAGTTTGGCCAGTGCACAAAACGGTATCTTTATTGAGTCCAAGTTTGACATTGTCAACCAAGATGGCGATGTTGAATAGACGGGCATTTCCACAGCTATCAATTCCAGTGACCGTATAGGTGATATTGGAATCTGGGGTTGAAATGACGGTAGAGCCTGTATCACGATTTAAAAAAGTTTTTGGCGTCCAAGAGACTTTCGTGCATGATTTTAAGTAGAGTTCGACGGATTGACCTTTGCATATGCCCGTATCTTTTGACACATTTAATTTAGCTAACGTAAAGGGAGTATTAGCGAGAATAAAGTGACTAGATGGAATGGTTCCTGGTGTAAAAATAGAACCCATTGTGCCATTCTTTGCTGCATAGGAATTGCAATTGATGGTTGAATTGAATGAGCCGCCAGCACTTCCGCCATGGCGTATGATATTCATCAAGCCTGGATTGCCACTGAAGTATGCGGCGCCACCACCACCACCTCCTCCTGCTCCAGAGCAATAGTCCTGAAAATCATTATTGACACTTTCGCCATTTCCCCCGCTGATGTCAATTGTTATGCTTGAAAAATTACTTGTGTTGCCAATCAATAGAACAGTACCTCCAGCGCCACCGCCGCTGCCTCCATCGCCATCCATGAATGTATCGACATCCTCACCACGTGCATCTATAAGTTGATTATCTCCGATGATGGCATTGCTTTTAATGATCACGATTCCACCTCCATTTCCACCGGGAAGGGTATTGTTATTGTTTTGATGCCCAGCACCGCCGCCGCCACCGAGAAATAAACGGTTTTGAAAATAATTATAGAGGGAATCACCGCCAACGCCTGGGTTCAAGCCAGGACAAGCTAATATAGATTTCCATCGCTGACCACCAGTTCCCCCGGCACCAGCATTGGCGCCACCGCCACCGCCGCTATTGTGATCATTTCCACCGCCGCCGCCATTCGCTAATTTGCCGCGACCATTTTCATAGAATGGTTGGAAAATATGAATGCCTTCTCCTTTTTTTCCCGCAGTATTGTCCAATGAACTTGAGAAATATGCCGCTGATGGAAAAGTAGCGCATCCGCCAGTTTGCGGAATCGCACCTCTGAATCCCTTGCCTGCAACAGTTATGGAATCACCTACATTTAAAACGTCTGCAAAGAAAACCAATACACCACCCGTGAATCCATCCCATGCTTTGCAGGTGAGCGGAGCTACAACGGTTGCATTATTATAGTGAGGCACACTGATCACTTGAACATGATGTGCTTGCGTATAATTATTGACCAATTTAAATCTCAGTTTAATCGTTTTTAAATCGATGACACTGTCAACTACGTTGAATTCATATAGTCCAGCCCCTTTGATATCTGTGAGGTTGCCAAATGTTGAATTCGCTGATGTACTGATATCCGCGCCTTTCATTTGAATAATTAAAATAGTATCGCCTTTGGATAAAGTGTGCACCTCTGCCAAGCTCATGTGCTGATTGCAAGATTGAATACCCGTATAGGTATAGTATTGATTGATGATGCCCTGAATGTTCTGACTTTGAACAGGAAAACTCATCAAAGCAATGAGTAAGGTAAGGTAGATGAATTTCATAGTTCGTAAATTGAAAAATGAAGATATAAAAATTTAATAGGTGGGGAGAAAATTGCGGGGGGAAATTCCCTATAGCCATTTTATTGGGAGAAGGAGATATTGAAATAGAACAATTTTAAATTCAGAAAAAGATTTTCTATGAAGTATATAGCGCTTTAGCAATGATAAAATTTGTGTCTACTTTATTCATTAAATTGCTCTTTCCCCTTACTTATAAATATCTTTCCTATGACCAAGTTCAATCACCTCTACTCGGAGTAGATTGTCAAGTATTTCATAAATAATACGATAATCGCCAATTCTTATTCTGTAACCGCTCCGACCTTTTAATTTTGTATAGCCTTTTGGTCGTGGATTTGCTGCGAGCGCTAATATTCCTTTCTTGATTTTTGTATAATAAGGTTCATCTATTTTTTCCAATACTTTAATTACAGCTTTTTCCTATTTTTGTCTAACCCTTTAAAGGCATCTACCGCATTAATAAAGACTTGCTTGCTTTTGCAGCGTCATAGCATTTTATATCCTCTAATTCCTCCAATTCTTCCAAGATATAATTATACTCCTTTTGCAAAAGAACTACTAAGTTTTTGCCTGAATTATCTTTAACAAATTGTGGGTGTAATTTTTTCATATAGGTTGAATCAATATTTTCTACCTATTACAAAAATACAAAATAGCCATGAAATAAGTAAATAATTCAAAAGTCCATGCTCAATCCCTTATTTTTGCCTTTTAAATATCCCCTTGATTAAAAAAAAGCAAAATAGTTATTGGTTTATCTGGCGGTGTAGACAGCAGCGTGGCAGCGGCATTGCTCATAGAGCAAGGTCATGAAGTCATCGCCATGTTTATGCGCAATTGGAATGACGAATCAGTCACCATCAACAATGAATGCCCTTGGATAGATGATTCCAATGATGCTCTTTTGGCAGCCCAACATCTAGGAATTCCCTATCAAGTGGTCGATTTAAGTGTGGAATACAAAGCGTGCATCGTCGATTATATGTTTGGCGAATACAGTGCTGGTCGAACTCCCAATCCAGATGTGCTATGCAATCGAGAAATCAAATTTGATGTATTCCTCAAACATGCATTGGCGCTCGGTGCCGATTATGTTGCGACGGGACATTATTGTCAAAAGAAGACAATTGAAGTCGATGGCGTTGAGCACCATCAATTGGTTGCTGGAGCGGATAAGAATAAAGATCAATCGTATTTTCTCTGTCAGATAACGGAAGAACAATTGTCGAAAATTATTTTCCCTATTGGACATCTTCAAAAATCTTCAGTGCGCGAAATCGCCACGAAATTGAATTTGCCGAATGCAGCAAAAAAAGATAGCCAAGGCCTTTGCTTTATCGGCAAAGTGCGACTGCCCGATTTCCTAGCGCAGCAAATTGCTCTGCGCGAAGGGGAGGTAATTGAATTACCGAATCATCTGCCTGCATTCGATCAAAAGCGCCAGAGCAAAGAATTAGAAGAAATCTGTTCTGCTTACAAATTTTCACCTGCAGATGGAAAGGTGATTGGCAAACACATGGGTGTCCATGCTTATACCATCGGTCAGCGAAGAGGACTGAAAATTGGCGGGAACGAGATTCCGCTATTTGTTGTAGCACTCGATGCGAAGAAGAATATTGTCTATGTCGCCAAGGGGGAAGATCATCCCGCGCTCAATCGCTTGGGATTTATGATACTCAAAAAAGACATGCATTGGATGCAAAATGAAGATACCATGAAAGATGGAGAAGTGAGGACCTATCAGATGAGGATGCGGTATCGACAAGCATTAGAAACAGCTCATATTCATTATCTCTCAGGTGATTACGTCTATATTTTATTCGACCAATATAGCAAAGGCATCGCGCCGGGTCAGTTTGCAGTGTGGTATGATGGAGATGTATTGGTGGGGAGCGGGGTGATAAGTTGAAAGTTAAAAGTTAAAAGTTGAAAGTTGAAAATTAAAATTTAAAAATTTAAAGTTGAAAGTTAAAAATTGAATTTTTTTCTAACAACCAATCCCGACACTTTGTCGGGACACGGCAACCCACAACCCACAACTCACAACCAACCCCCCCTAACAGCCAACACCAACAGCCCTCAACTAACAACCTCAACTCACAACTCACAACCCACCCACCAACTCACACTCACAACTATCAACCCACCTTCTCGTTAGAACTATTTGCTAAGAAACATTGTTCTTGAATATTGCTGAGAATACTTATTTTCGCAATCCAAATTTTACAAGCATGAGCCAGATAATAGATTTATTGAAAAAGAGAATACTCGTCCTAGACGGTGGTATGGGTACGATGATTCAGCGTTACAAACTTGAGGAAGCAGATTTCGTTGGAGAGCGCTTCAAAGGCCATAGCCACCCACTCAAAGGGAATAATGATTTATTGTCTATCACGCGCCCTGATATCATCAAAGCTGTTCATGCGGCCTATTTGGATGCAGATTCAGATATTATTGAGACCAATACATTCAGCGGAACGACGATTGCTCAAGCAGACTATGCACTTCAAGATGCAGTCTATGATATCAATTATTATTCAGCGAAAATTGCCAAAGAAGTTTGTGCAGAATATACCGCCAAGAATCCCAATAAACCTCGATTTGTAGCGGGTTCTATTGGTCCAACAAATAGAACACTTTCTTTATCACCAGATGTCAACGATCCTGGATTTAGGGCCATTACATTTGATGAGGTAGTGACAGCCTATAAGCAACAAATCAATGCCCTCATGGATGGCAAAGTGGATCTCATTTTAATTGAGACCATATTTGATACATTGAATGCAAAAGCGGCCTTATTTGCTGTGCAGGAAGTGTTTGAAGAGCGTAAAGAGACATTGCCTGTGATGGTTTCTGGAACGATTACAGATGCTTCTGGACGCACATTATCTGGTCAAACAACAGAGGCTTTCTTGATCTCTGTTTCGCATGTGCCTTTATTGAGCATCGGTTTGAACTGTGCCTTGGGCGCCTCTGCGATGAAACCTTATTTGGAGATCTTGTCTAAAAACGCCTCTTGTTTTGTGAGTTGTTATCCAAACGCTGGATTGCCCAATGAATTTGGTCAATACGATGAATCCCCTGAATATATGGCCTCTCAAGTAGAAGATTTCTTGAAGGATGGATTGATCAATATCATCGGTGGCTGTTGCGGCACCACGCCAGATCACATCAAAGCGATGGCAGATGTTGCAGCCAAATATGCACCTAGACCGCTTCCTGTAGCTGTGGAAGCATAATGAATCAACCCCTTCATGGATAAAGACAATATTTTTCAATCGGCATTTAAATTTTTATTCGCCAGCCTTATCTTATTGATAGGCGTGTGGATAGGCATCGTATTGCATACCAATTATTCGAGCAATCGCTACCTCGTAGGGAATACCAAGATGGATGAAATTATGCAAGCAATCCATCATTACTACGTCGATTCGTTGAATGAGGAAGAGACGATGGATATGACCATCCATCAATTGCTCTCGAATCTCGACCCGCATTCTATGTATATCCCCAAGAAGGATTTTTTATCTGTGAATGAGCCCTTGGTCGGTAACTTCGAAGGGATCGGCGTGGAGTTCCACATTTTGAAAGATACCATCATGGTGGTTTCACCGATTATCAGTGGGCCTTCAGAAATGGCGGGTATTCTAGCTGGCGATAAAATCATCCTCATCAATGACACCCTCGTTGCGGGCATTGGAATCAAAAATGAAACGGTCTTTAAATATTTAAGAGGAAAAGGCGGCACCAAGGTCAAAGTGAGCATCAAGCGCGCTGGCTCTAAAGATCTCATTCACTTCTATATCGTTCGAGATAAAATTCCTATTTTCTCTGTGGATATCGCCTATATGGTCAATGCGAAAACGGGCTATATAAAAATCAATTCATTTGGTTCGCGCACCTATCACGAATTTGTGCAGAAATTGAAAGAATTGAAGGCACAGGGCATGACGAAATTAATCATCGATTTGCGACAAAATGGAGGCGGTTATTTAGATGCGTCTGTGGCAATTGCAGATGAATTAATTCCAGGGAATTCATTGATCACTTATACAGAGGGAAGGCATTTTAAGCGTCAATCTTATTCTGCGGAACATACGGGATTATTCGAAACAGGCGAATTGGCGATATTAATTGATGAGGGTTCAGCATCTGCGAGCGAAATTTTAGCCGGGGCTGTTCAAGATCTCGATCGAGGTAAAATCATCGGTAGGAGAAGTTTTGGAAAGGGTTTAGTCATGAGTGATTTTATGTTGTCTGACAGTTCTGCCCTCAGATTATCTATGGCGCGCTATTATACGCCTTCAGGCAGATGTGTGCAAAAGCCCTATGAGAATGGATCGTTGGATTATGAAGCAGAGGTATACAATCGCTACAAACACGGCGAGATGTTCAAAGATTCTGCTACAGGACTATTCGATACGACCAAGTATTATACCGCGAAAAAGCGCATCGTTAAAGGCGGTGGGGGCATATTCCCAGACATATTTGTTGCCTTAGATACTTCGTATAATGTGAAATTGATGGCAGAGATGCGCAATCAAGTGCCTGAGTTTATCTATCAACATATCCCTGATTTAAAAGCCGATTTAGCGCGTTATCGAACTGCTATTGAATTCAAAGAATCGTATTCTATCCCACCAGATTTATACAATCACTTCGTCGATTTCTGCAAGAGTCAAAAAATTCAAATTACTGAACCAGCACTGACAAGAATAGAATCAAAAGTCAAAGGATTGATGAAGGCGTATATCGCTCGTCAAATTTATAAAAATGAAGCTTTCTATAGAATAATCAACGAGTCGGATCCTGCATTTAAAAAGGCAGTAGAGGCGATTTAATAGAGTTATATGATATAATTATTGTTTGTTCTTGATTTGATTTCAAAAACCCCCAAACTTACCACTTGCTATAAGACAAGAACAAGCTGGTTTGAATTCTTTAAAATAAAAAAAAGACTAATAAACCCCCAAACCAATACAATTAGACTAACAATAATCAAATGTCCGTGTTCCTTCAAGCTTTTGATTTCCTTTTTGGTTGGGGTTTTTCCGGGGCTTTTCCTTGGTCTGGTTTTTTTTTTTTTTTTTTTTGGTGTTTTTTTTTTCGTTTTTTTTTTTTTGGTTTGGGGCTCTTTTGTGGGGGGGGTTTTGTTTGTTCTTTTTATACTCTCTCGTCTCATTTTTTCATTTTCTATTTCCACATCTTTGACATCTGAATTGCCTAAAATATGATTAATGACGTATGCACCAGTCAATACATATAGAATGGTTACGAGTATTTCTTCAAAAGAATTTGAATTTTTATTCATATTTTTTTGCTTTTACACAACAAATATAAAGATACTTTGTGTAATTTGAACGATTATTTTTCTTAGAAAAGACTAATAAAATGAGGCATTATTTCAACTAGCCTTTTCCAAAGATATTGAATATACTCGATAATCCCCCAAATCCAAAGAAATTGCACCCCTTGATTTGCAAATTTTTCGCTGAAAAAGGCAATGATTTCTGGTATCAAGGTATTGGATATACTAGAGGCTTGGGCGGCGCTGAAAGACATCTTGTGCTCAATTTCTTTATTCAATTTGGTGATATTCTCTTGAACAATGGCATGGTTGGTATCAATCGGTCCGCCAGCAGTGAAAATTTTGACCAATTCACCTACTTTTCCCTTAAATACATAGCCCTTCATAGTATCAGTCAAAGAAGATTTGCATATTTTAAATAATTCATCTAATTGATTATCATCTAATTGATGCTTTTCGCTGAGCACGGCTCCGATTTTCTTTTTGGCTTCTTGAACAAGGCTGTCTATCATTGTATATTATTTTACGGTATCTACAAAAATACACTTTATGATTCAATACAAGAAGATAATTCTAAAAGCCAATAAGGAAGCCTCTCTAGAGCGATATCACTCATGGGTTTTTTTGGGGGCCATTGATTTATATGATGATGCCATCATCGATGGCGAAGTCGTCGAAGTGTTTTCTTCATAAAACGAATCTCGTGGTGTCGTCCATTTTAGCAGTGCCGGAAGCAGTTCCGTCAGGATGTTGGCTTTTAAAAACCAATCGATTGATGCAGACTTCTATCTTCAAAAATTCAAAGATTCTATTCGCTTGCGCAAACAAATCATATCGATTGATACGGATTGCTTTCGTTTAATCCATGGAGAAGGAGATGGATTGCCCGGTTTGATTATAGATGTCTATTTCAAACATATCGTCGTGCAGGCGCATTCATTGGGCATGCATTTGCAGCGTGAATTGATCAAGGATGCTTTGATTCAATGTTTCCCTGAAGTAAAGACGATATTCTATAAGAGTGAGACCACTTTGCATGCAGCGAAAGTGACCAATGAATGGCTATTGGGCAGTGAATCAGAGACGCTCGTCAAAGAACACAATGTCCCATTTACGGTCAATTGGGCAGAAGGACAGAAGACGGGTTTCTTTTTAGATCAACGAGACAATCGAAAATTGCTCGGCTCTCTCTCTAAAGGTAAGACTGTATTGAATACATTTTGTTATACGGGTGGCTTCTCTTCTTATGCCATTGAAGGCGGCGCTAGCCATGTCGTATCAATCGATATCTCGCAAAAGGCCATCGATATGACGGAAAAGAATATTGCTTTGCTCAAGTCAAAATCAACCCATGAAGCGGTTTGCGGTGATATATTTGAATATTTAAAAACGGGGGAAGAGGTCTTTGATATTGTTGTTTTAGACCCACCAGCTTTTGCCAAGAATTTATCTGCCAAACACAATGCTGTGCAAGCATATAAGCGATTGAACATAGCGGGCATGAAGAAAGTAAAGCCGGGTGGTTTCTTGTTTACTTTTTCTTGTTCACAAGTCATCGATAAAGATTTATTCGCTAAAACGGTCTATAGCGCGGCTATTGAATCAAAGCGAAATATTCGAATCCTCAAGAATTTAGAACAGGGCGGCGATCATCCCGTGAATATATTTCATCCAGAGGGGCAATATTTGAAAGGCTTATTGCTTTTTATTGATTGATAAAATCGAAAGATGTATTCAAAAAAAAATCACCTCAAACGAGGTGATTTTTTTGTTTTAATTTTGTGCTAAAGTCGTTGGAGGAAAAGGTTTTCCTTGTGCCTCTATTCTCGCTTTTCTTCTATTGTGACTTCTCCAAGATGGTACGAAAAGACTCAATACATGTGTTCTGATTACATACCAAAAGAAACTTGGCTCAATCAAATCTGGGTCGATATTCGCTTTGATTTTCTCATGCTCTGCTGGTGCTTGACTCCAGTGCAAGAATGCTTTGTCATGGTGAATGGTGTGGTAGCCATTATTGAACAAGAATAAATTTACGCCCATGAAATTTCTTGAGTGATTCCATCTGCTCTCCTCATCTGCGTGAACATGCTGAACGTAGTTGAATACGAAAACCATGAATCCAGACAATTGTTGAGGAAGTATGACGAATAAGATGGCCTTTTTCCAATCTAAAATTAAGAAGCCTATTATCCATGCAGCAAGGATAAATACTTGCAACCAGTTTTGATAGTAAAGTGTTTTATCTTTCTTTTTCAATTCTTTCATATACGGAATCACACTCATCGTCAATTGGTGGAAACCACTTACAGATGGATAAGACAATAGCGACAATAGGTTGTTCTCTTCTGTATGTCTATAAGTAAGGGAACTATCTCCTTCTTTATTATTGTATTTGTGGTGATTTCTATTGTGCGTAGGAATCCAAGTAAATACAGGCACACCATAGAATACAGTCAACCACCAATCTGTAAACATATTGAGGTATTTATGGTTCCAAATATTGATATGGCAGTGGTTGTGGGTCATTACAGACACAGAAACAGCAAAAAAACCGTAGATGACATAGAGGACAATCGTAGGAATATCAAACGATACCAATTTGTCATATCCAATTGTCCAGAAATAATAGAACATAATGGAGATGATAATCATATAGGCAACGGCTCGGATATCTGCTTTGAATTTTAACATAATTAGATTGATTTATTTAAAACCGGTGCAAAAATAAACATAAGTAGATAGAAAAATCAAATTAATTGGAGATAATCAGATATTTTTACAAACTTTAAGACTTATATTCAACAAATACAATGATCAATATTACATTCCCCGATGGAAAAATGAAGGCCTATGAATCTGGGGTATCGGCATTAGATATTGCAAAGAGCATTAGCAATTCACTCGCGCCTAAAGTTGTCGCTGCAAAAGTAAACAATGTAGTTTGGGATGCTACTCGTCCTATACAAGAAGATTCGACCATTTCATTATTGACCTGGGATGATAAAGAGGCGAAAGCAACTTTTTGGCATTCTTCTGCACATTTGATGGCAGAGGCGATTGAGGCATTGTATCCAGGAACGAAGTTTGGAATTGGTCCAGCAATCGATCAAGGGTTCTATTACGATATCGACATGGGCGATAAAATACTCACTGCTGAAGAACTCGGTGGGATTGAGAAAAAAATGAAAGATTTAGCTGCGCAAAAAAGCAGATGACGCGTGTCTATGGAATTACATTTCCCAAACAAGCAGAATTGGATGAATATATCTTGATTCAAGAAGAGGCGAAGAAGCGCGATCACCGAAAACTCGGAAAAGAATTGGAATTGTTTGCCTTCTCAGAAAAAGTGGGATTGGGATTGCCGTTGTGGTTGCCTAAAGGTGCGATGCTCAGAGAGCGATTGGTGGCATTCTTGCAAAAGGCACAAGTGGAAAGCGGCTATTTACCAGTTATTACACCCCATATTGGCAATAAGAATTTATACATCACTTCTGGTCACTACGAGAAGTATGGAGCAGATAGTTTTCAACCGATTAAGACACCACAAGAAGGAGAGGAGTTTTTCTTGAAACCGATGAATTGTCCTCACCATTGCGAGATATACAAAACATCTCCGCGCTCTTATAAAGATTTGCCGCTGAGATTGGCAGAGTTTGGAACGGTATACCGCTACGAACAACATGGCGAATTGCATGGATTGACAAGGGTTCGCGGATTTACGCAAGACGATGCGCATTTGTTCTGCATCGAAAATCAATTGAAAGATGAGTTCTGCAAAGTGATTGACTTGGTCTTGTATGTCTTCAAGAGTTTGAGCTTTACGAATTTCACGGCTCAGATTTCCTTGAGAGATCCAGACAATAAGGCGAAATACATCGGTACGGATGAGAATTGGGAAAAGGCAGAATCTGCAATTATAGAATCAGCTAAGGAAAAGGGCTTAACCACAGTTATAGAATACGGTGAAGCGGCTTTCTATGGTCCTAAATTGGACTTTATGGTCAAAGATGCTTTGAATAGATCATGGCAATTGGGAACCATTCAAGTGGATTATAACTTACCTGAGCGATTTGAATTGGAATATATGGGCGCCGATGGCAATAAGCATCGCCCTGTCATGATACATAGAGCCCCTTTTGGCTCTTTGGAGCGCTTTATTGCTGTCTTGATTGAGCACTGCGGTGGAATTTCCCACTTTGGTTGACGCCTGATCAAGTGGGTATCCTTCCAATCAGTGATAAATTCATGGATTACGCCAAACAAGTGGAGAAAACCTTGGAAATTGGCGAATATTAGAGCTTTTGTCGATGATCGAAACGAGAAAATTGGCAAGAAAATCCGCGATACGGAGATGAAAAAGGTTCCTTTTATGCTCGTCGTAGGAGAGAAGGAAGAGCAGGATGGCGCGGTGGCAGTGAGAAAACACGGACATGGCGACCAAGGTGTTTTGGCGATTCAGGACTTTATTAAAAATATTCACGACGAAATCAATCAATCTATTTAATTTTACATTTTAAAACAATCAATAATTTGCAAAAACCAGCATTCGTTCGCAACCCGCGATTTTTCAAAAAAGAAGATGAACATCGCATCAATGAAAAAATTAGAGTACCCGAAGTTAGAGTCGTAGGAGAAGGTGTAGAAGGAAAAGTGATGAGGGTACAAGATGCCCTAGAACTCGCCAGAGAGCAGGAATTAGATCTAGTTGAAATTTCTCCCAACGCAGTTCCACCAGTATGTAAAATCGTAGATTATAAGAAATTTCTCTACGAAAAAAAGAAGAAAGAAAAGGAAATCAAAGCCAATTCCCACAAGACTGTCTTAAAGGAAATACGCTTTTCTTCAGGAACAGAAGAGCATGATTTGGATTTTAAAGCCAAGCATGCAGAAAAATTCTTGCAAGAGGGCAATAAAGTCAAATGTTTCTTGATGTTTAAAGGTCGTGAAATTGTATTCAAAGAGCGCGCAGAATTATTGCTCTTGAGCTTCGCCAAGAAACTAGAAGAAGTTGCGACAGTGGAGAGCCTTCCAAAAACAGAGGGAAAGAGAATGATGATGACTTTGATGCCGAAAGCTAAGAAGACGAAGTAAAAAATCCATTTAAATTAATATTCATATAAAAGGTATTGAGCAAATTAGATTATTCGCTCAACTAGGCAATTTCTCAATTTATATAATTCATTTTTTGCGTCAGAAATAGTAGAGAGCGAAGCCATTACTTCGGAATCGTCTTTGCGGTCCCTACAAATTTGTAGGGACGCAATCTTCGCCCATCAAGAGGGCGATCTTGAAAGAATGTAGAATTATTCATTCATGGCTTTTTTGTTGGGTTTATGATGTAAAAACTCCGCTCTTTAGGCGGAGAGATTGCGGGTCAGTGCCCGCAAAGACGCATAGCGGTCTATCGCTAGCGCAAGTTTTTATCATCCCAATTTTTATTCCCTCTATATGTTTATAATCAGGCTTATGTTCCTATATAATTGAATCTTTGCATTTTTTGATGTTGGTAAATTCCCGAATTTTCCGTCCTCAGATGCTTATATTTGTGGATTATGAGCAATGCAGAAGTTAAGTATACCGATGACGAAATCATCTCGCTCGATTGGCGAGAACACATGCGTCTCAGACCGGGAATGTATATCGGAAAGACGGGAGATGGTTCGTCCCAAGACGATGGAATTTATATTTTAGTCAAAGAGATCATCGACAATTCCATCGATGAATATGTGATGGGGAATGGGAAGAAAATTGATATCACCATTACCAAGGAAGAAGTCGTCGTGCGCGATTACGGCCGTGGAATTCCCTTGGGGAAAGTCATCGATTGTGTCTCGCAAATCAATACAGGTGGTAAATACGACAGCAAAGCATTTAAAAAGTCTGTAGGTCTCAATGGGGTTGGAACAAAAGCGGTGAATGCCCTATCGCAATATTTTAGGGTAGAATCTGTCCGCGATGGACAAAAGAAAGTCGCGGAATTTGAAAAGGGCTATCTCATCAAAGACCATCCTTTGCAATTGACCAAGGAGCAGAATGGAACCTATATCACCTTCAAACCAGATCCGCTCATTTTCAAAAACTACCATTTCATTTCTGATTATTTATTGGAGCAAGTATGGAGTTATGCCTATTTGAATGCGGGATTAAAACTGAACTTCAATGGTCAAGAATTCTTTTCCAAAGAGGGGTTGAAAGATTTGATTGCGCGAAAAATTGAGGCGGAGAATTCTCGTTATCCATTGATACACCTAAAGAGCGATGATATAGAAATCGCGGTGACGCACGGAGATCAATATGGGGAAGAGTATTATTCCTTTGTGAATGGACAATTTACAACACAAGGGGGAACGCATCTCGCCGCTTTTAAAGAGGCTTATACAAAGGCAATTCGCGAGTTTTTCAAAAAGGATTACGATGCTACGGATATTCGAATGAGTATTGTCGCAGCAATTTCTATACGAATACAAGAACCAGTTTTTGAGAGTCAGACCAAGACCAAATTGGGTTCCGTGACGGTGCTCGATCGCGACAATATGACGATGAAGGCCTTTATCAATGATTATTTGAAAAAGGAATTGGATAATTATTTGCACAAGAATCCAACAGTGGCAGATGCCTTGCTCAAGCGCATTCAGCAGAGTGAGCGCGAGCGAAAGGATATGGAGGGCGTAAGGAAAATTGCCAAGGATAGAGCGAAAAAAGCCAATGTTCACAACAAGAAATTGCGCGATTGTCGTGTGCATTTGGATGATGAAAAAGGAGAGAAAAAATTGCTCTCTTCTATCTTTATTACGGAAGGGGATAGTGCGAGTGGAAGTATCACCCAAAGCTCGAAATGTCGATACACAGGCCGTATTCAGTTTGCGTGGAAAGCCACTCAATTGCTTCGGCATGAAGAAGAAAATCGTGTATGAGAATGAAGAGCTCAATCTCTTGCAACATGCCTTGAATATTGAAGAGGGAATTGAAAATTTGCGCTACAACAATGTCATCATCTCTACCGATGCCGATGTGGACGGCATGCATATTCGATTGCTCTTATTGACTTTCTTTTTGCAATTTTTCCCTGACTTAGTGAAGAATGGCCATGTGAAAGTATTGGAGACGCCGCTTTTTAGGGTGAGAAATAAAAAGGAGACAATTTATTGCTATTCCATCGATGAGAAGAATAAAGCGATGAACAAATTGGGCGGTAAACCAGAGATCACGCTATTTAAAGGACTGGGGGAAAGCTCTCGCCAGATGAGTTTGAAAATTTCATCGGAGAAGATATTCGTGTAAGACCAGTAATCATCAGTGACCAGACGCATATTCAAAAATTATTGGAATACTATATGGGCAATAATACCAAGAGTCGACAAGAATTTATCATCGACAATTTGAAATTGGAATTGCCAGAAGAAATTGAAGTATTAGCGGAAGTCGAGTAAGTACAAGTGCAATTTTATTATTGCGCAAAATATATATTTATCAAACACAATTCTATTATGTCCAACCAACCTCCCCATCCAGAAAGTCATATGATGACGCATGGATACAATCCTGATTGGTCTGAGGGTTCATTAAAAGTGCCCATATTTCAGACATCTACTTTTGCTTTTAAAACGGCAGAGGATGGCAAGCGATTCTTTGAATTGCAGACGGGAAAGCGAAAATTGGAAGAAGGTGAAACACCTGGATTGATTTATTCGCGCATGAACAATCCAAATTTGGAGATACTCGAGCGCAGGTTGGTCCTCTATGAAAAAGGCGCAGAAGCAGCATGTGTCTTTGAAAGTGGTATGGCTGCGATTTCCACGATGTTGTTGGAATTTTTAAAACCGGGTGATTTGCTCTTGCATTCCAATCCCCTCTATGGCGGTTCGGATGGATTTATATATCAAGTCTTGCCGCGATTCGGCATTGAGATATTGGGATTCAAACCGACAGATACCAAGGAGGAAATTATAGAGCGAGTCAATGCCACTGGCAAAGCAGATCGATTGACTTTTATGTATATCGAAACGCCCGCTAATCCCAATAATATTTTGATTGATATAGCACTTTGCGTGGAAGTCGCTCAGCATTTTTCAAGTCCGACGAAAAAAGTAATCACGGCATGCGACAATACCTTTATGGGCCCGATATGGCAGAGTCCGTTGGAGATGGGTGTCGATTTTACGGTTTATTCTGCGACGAAATACCTAGGCGGGCACAGCGATATCATCGCAGGTGTCTGCATGGGAAGCGCAGCGGGCATTCAGCGCGTGCGCAAATTGCGCTCGCACTTTGGAGGCATGAGCGGTCCGCATACAGCATGGTTGATGCTTCGCTCATTAGAGACGCTGCAATTGCGCATGGATAGACAGTGTCAGACAGCACAAGTGATCGCGCAATACTTGCGCAAACATGAAAAAGTGGAATCCGTCTATTATTTCGATCAATTTGCAGATACTCGTCAAGAGGCCATTTATAAGAACCAGTGCAAGGCGCCAGGGGCGATGATTTCCTTTGATATCAAAGGGGGAGAAGCCGCTTGTTTTGCATTTTTAAATAAACTCAAACTCATCAAATTGGCGGTCAGTTTGGGCAGTACAGAGAGTTTAGCGCAGCATCCATATACAATGACCCATGCAAATGTGGATGAGGCAGTGAAGCGGGAATACAATATTACAGACAAGTTAATCCGCTTTTCTGTAGGGGTCGAACATCCAGATGATTTGATAGAGGATTTGGAAAGGGCGTTGAAAGCTGTTTAATGAAAAGTAAGCCAGAAATTTTATTTGGAAAATGAGAGGTTGAAGAATCGAAAAGGCAGAATTATATCTTGGAATTGTTATTCAGAAGTAAATTTGAAAATTTAATTAATGCTTTATTTGCTCTACAGAAACATTATCAATTAGAAGATAAGTGAAAGTTCTATATTTTCCAACTAAATTGATGTTTTCTTCGCTAAATACCCCGTTTTTGGGGAAACATAACAAATTAAGCTTATTAAGATGTTTTTTAAAATACTTAGTTTGTGCTTTATCTCCTCGCACTTTGAAATGCAATTTATTCAATAATTCCATTATTTCTTTGTGATTCGAAAATTTATACACACTTAAAGTTAGGTATTTTTCATCACCTCGTGCTTTATAAACACTCTCAACTGAATGCCATGTTGAGTCTATCAAACTTAAATCAAAAATTCCATCAGCATAAACATCGTTATCTTCAAACAGATATTGATAAAAACAGCTCGCTTGACCTTCATTTTTCTCTTTTGGGTCTACTTTAATTGTTCTAGTCGTTTTGGGGATGTTATAAATGTGATTTCCTTTTGATTTATTGGTTCTTATAACATAAGTGTTAGTTTCTTCCCTATCTGGTATTTTAAATACTTGACTATCACAACTAAATTTATAACCAAAGTTTCTAGGAATTAAAGATGAATATACATTATGAGTTCCTGCATTTAATATCTTTAAAGAGACAATATATATGCTATCCTTTTTTAAAGGTTCATTTAACTTTCCTGAAATATTTTCAATATATCCACCAAAGCCCATAGGATATATCCCAATACAATTATCACCTATTTTGTTTTTCATACCAACTTGAATAGGATGCCAATCAGACCATTTGCAAGTATAAGATTTCAATTTATTTTCTTCTTTTAATGATAAATAATCTACCGATGATACAGTAGGAACTTGCCAGTGTTTTGCAAGAAATTGTCTTGAATAAGGGTCAGATTTTGAACAACTAATTTCAACTAAAGTATCAAAGTCGGGATTTAAAATTAAATTTTGACTTAAAACTCTTTGTAAAAAAAAGGTTAAAACCACAAAAATCCTGATTGTCCTCTCCATGTTCCTGAAATATTAATTGGGGTAGTCCTTTTTTATTTGGTTTGCTGAAATTTATAGAATTTACTTTTTTGTTGTCATGTTTGTTAAATAGAAAGAACTCCTCACTTGTCTTATTCCTTCGATTTTCAAAGGTAATCTTTTTTACAAACTTCAGATGCTTGGTTGTTGCAAGACACTAAAAATGCTAAAATGGAAATCGTTGTTGTTCTCATATCATATAGGATAACGTTTAGACAGTTTGCGATGGGCGCATTTTTTTACACAAATGCACATTCGAAGATACAAACTTTTTGTAAAACCTAAACTTTCATCGGGAAATGAAAACCGCCTATTGCAAATGTGCTTTTGCGGGTTTTTTTTGATGTCTTCAATGAGAATATCTGACTTTTTGTTTATTTAAAGTCTTAATAATAAGAATGAGTCTTAGAATCCAGCAAATCATTGTGAAGATATCCTGCAACAGTGGGTCTAACGATCTGTTGAAATAGAGTGTTTTTAAAGCCCAAAGTACAAATTCCAAAATTAAAAGTGAAGTTCCAAGTTTAGTGTCTGAGATGTAATAGCCGATCGTAAGAAGCATTATAGAACAAATGCTTACAATGAATTTTGTTGTCGAAAACATTGCTTCTTCTTGAACGAAACAGCCAAATTGTTTTTGATAGTCTAAGTTTGAAACAAAACCGATAGCAACTGAAAGTATTATTGTCCAAAATATTGTCTTTCTGCCGAACGCAAATTCGTACCAGTTTTTGTCAGAATTTTTTGTAGCAAAAAAAAATACTCCTGCTGTTAACGCTAACAATGGAAGATAAAAAGCAAAACAGAACAGAACTTGTTTCAAAGTTGCATTGTATCCGTACCTAGGTTGTGTCAAAAGAAGAATAGTAAGTAGGAATAAATAAACTCCTGAAACAATGCTAAATATTTTTGAAGCTTTATTCATAACTGCTGTTCGCTTAAAATGACTGCTAACGTTTGGCTGTTTGCGCTGTGTGGGAGCGCAAATACTGCCGCTGATTAAAAATACAATATTTATAATAAATACAAACTTCTAATAAAATAACTGCAACCCACATGGCGTCAATCAGTATGTTAGGCAAAGTACTTTATCGTCTCAATTTTATATTGTTCTCCCTTTCCAATTTTATCTACAATCGTATTATGCAAACTAACAATTTTATTATTAACAAAGTCGGTGAGTTTCGTTAATTCATAAAAACTCTCTTCGCTCAAAGTCATATTTTCTTCCATATAGAGATGTAAATTATTTCTATAAGTATTATAATCTTTACAAATATTCGCAATATCTTCTGGAAAATTTATTTTAGTCAAATACCCTACAGATAATAATTCTTTCATTCCAATAGTATTTGTTAATATCCCTTTTATTTGATACCGGGTACTTTCTTTAAATGTTTTCAAAGTGGAATTAATCTCCCATTTTGATAATTCTAAAACTTCTGAAAGCAATACTGGTCTTTTGTTTTGTTCTTTTGCTAGATCTTTAAATTTTTCTTTGTTCAATCTATGAATAAGATATCCTTGCGCAAAATATTCAGCTTTCATATAATTTTCAAAACATATAATAATCCTAATACTATCAATTAAGTTGTTAGATACAAATAATTCTAATGCAGAATTGACATCATTTTTGGAAAATTCTTTAGTTCCAAAACATAACCTTTTTAATAACTCAATTTCTTTGATTTTTGTATTGTTTTTAAATTGAAGGTATCCAAAACTTATTAAATTCATTGCAACACCTAAAGAATTAATAGGTGCATAATATATAACTTGAAAATTCTCTTTTAATTGGTGCATAGTATTATGCCTAACTTATTTATATCAACCATAAATATACACAAAGTTTATTTACACATATTGGATATGTGCCATGAAATGATTTTTTGAGTGAAGTTTTTAATAATCCATCAAATAGATTTTTGCGTTCAAACAGCCAGATAAAGGAAGTGATAATTTGTTTAAGAAATTTCTAATTTATTTTTTTTGTCAATGTTCTTTTAGAACTCATTGTCTTTTCACCCGTTCTTTTAAAGTTAGCAATTACTTGGCTAATCCTAATTTGCTCTGCTTTTGTCAATGGTTTTGAGTCAACAAATAGGTCAACTTCTTTAGATTCTTTTGGCATATTTCAAAGATACAATATTTTTTTCAAAATTCTAAAATGCCTATTTTTTTAGTAATTCCAAAAATCAAAACAGGCACTTAACAAAGCTTAGCGCCTATGTCATTGGGTTCTTTGAAAGAAATCATTGAGCTAGTTTATTAAGTAAGTCACTGTCTTCAGAAAGAATTTTTTTTAAGTTTGTTGTTAAGGTGTCATTAGACGACTTTTCCAATTGGACTTCTTTTATAAGATCCAAAATATCTGCGAGAAGTTTCTCTGGAAATTGATCCAATGCCTTATTGATTTCTTTTTTAATTTCTATAGAAGTCATATTCCAAAGATAGGAAATTTTTGTTTGCTTTTTATGTGTTTTTTATTTTTTTCTTGTTAATTTTTAAGACAGATTTTGAGTTTTAAGCACTTTGGCGCCAAAGTTTAACCCATTTTGTTTCATTTAAGGGGGAGAAGCCGCTTGTTTTGCATTTTTAAATAAACTCAAACTCATCAAATTGGCGGTCAGTTTGGGCAGCACAGAGAGTTTGGCCCAGCATCCATATACAATGACCCATGCAAATGTGGATGAGGCGGTGAAGCGAGAATACAATATTACGGACAAGTTAATTCGCTTTTCTGTTGGAGTGGAACATCCAGATGATTTGATAGAGGATTTGGAAAGGGCGTTGGGGAATGTTTAGGGTATTGTTAATACTTGCTTAATGAAGGCAACTATTTTTTTTGTATAACTATTTCCAGCTGCACACAGTCAGGCAGGTATTTTTGGCTCTGAACTTCATTCGAAGCAAAGAGCTTCGATTTTGCACTTCACTTTCATAGAAGCGTTAAAACCATGCTTACGAGCATGCGCTGTTATGCCTTCGTTGTTATATATTCGTCTTTATAATTGCCAATATGGACTTCACTTTTAATAATCTTATTTTTCTGTCTTTTATAGTTAATGATTCCTATTGCTAAAAGAACAAATGAAACAGCAATAAAAATTAATTCAATTAAGTTTCCATGTTTTATGGAAGTTAAATGATTTATGCTAATCCCAGCAACTAAAAAGTACATTGCCGTTCTTAAAAATGCTAAAAATGTAGATTGATTTGCAAGTATCGTTCTTTGCAAAGCCAATTTTTCACGTAAAATTAAATCTTTATTCATTTTCTATTCAGTTGGTATTGAATGCTCCCTATTTTTAGTGCCACAATAAAGTTGTCGTAAAAGTATTAATTTAAAGTTATTAAGTCCGTTTTTACCACATAATTTTTCTATACGCAAACCAAATTGCTATGCCACTTTCTTGCTTTCTTCATAATCTTTTCGATTTACTGCCGCGGAAATATTTTTTGTAGACGCCTCGGCAAGCATATAGAATAAGTTCGGTATTGGTCATATTGTCTCGCAAATTTTCTTTTTTCAGACCTATCATGACTTTGGATTCTTTGGTGTTTTTATCGCTCCAAGCTTTGGTTATTAAGTCAGTATGTTTTGCAAATTGAATGCCTTCCTTTAGTCCCCGCTTCTTCCACTCATCGGTAAGTTCTTTCGAATATATATACTTTTGATATTTGGTTAATCCAGTTTCAAGAATAACCCAGACTCATGTATTGTTCCAATGCCCTGTCAAAGTTTAATTCTGAGTCTTGAATTTCATTCAATCTTTCAGCCGCGACCTTAGCTAACCAAATTTTAAATATTTCAGCCTTAGGTGAAGGAACTGATTGAATAAACGAAATAGTTGTTCCGTATCAGCGACATCAGTCATTCTCATTTTGCCATCTTGAGCTGGAATTTTTCAACCCGTGACAATTTGTCACGGGTTTATTTCTTTTAATAGCTCGTTTATAAAAGGGCAAAATTTGTAGAAATATAATTAAACCACCTTCTTCCTCTTCTCCAAATCGGCAATTATCCATGCATTGGCCATAATACCCAGTGTATAGAGCGCGGCGGTGATGAGGAATATATTCGAATAGGGCATATTCTTTTTACGGAGGTATTCAAAGATAATCGCGCTGAACAACCATCCGCTATTCCAAATGCAGGCATCAATCGAAGATATCATCTCCCTATTTTTGGCCCCTACGTATTCCAATGAAAGCTCTGAGGTCAATGGCCCTGCTGAATTCATCAGCGGTTGACGAATGACATACATGACCATGGCAATGATGGGCGCAATCGCCAAATGCTTGTACCACTCTGTCGTCGCAAACAAGACCAAACAAACCACTGCTAATGATTGTACCCCGATAATCCCTTTTTTATAACCAAAGCGATTCTTGATCCATGGGGTGATAAACATGGCAAAGGCCACGATAAAATGGGAGAGACTGGTCAATATGGAAAATTGCTCTGTATTGAAATCAAAGACTTGTTGGAAGAATAAACTGATAAAGGGAATGGTGAAGCCCGCGCCAACAGCGATTAATTGAACAGAGATGGTCGCTTTCCAGATGAGTTTCCAATCGTAATCTTTAAAGAAATTATGCGAAGTATAGACGATTTCGTCGTGGATCTTCTCGACTTTTATCTTTTGAATGTAATAGACGGCGATAAAGCCAATCATGCAAAAAATCAAGAGGATATTTTTGTCGTTGAACAACTGTCTGTCGATGCGCTGTAAGATGAAGGTAATTACCCCCACTGTCATCACGGCGATTCCCCACACTTGAAACTGCAATGCCAATGCTGAAGTCCGATTCTCTGCGCTGCAATGCTTCATGATAAAAGGCAATGGCGTGATATGCAAGAGCAAAAAGGAAATGCTGTACACCGCCATAAGTCCTTTGATGAGCATGACATTTTTTGTCGGTATAGCGAGAATGATGCCCAATGAAATGATGGGAAATAATATTGCCCCCATCAACATGAGTTTCTTCAAATCTCTTTTTTTGATAAATATGCCAAATGGAATGCCTAAAAGCGCAACAGCAGCGTATCTCCAGGAGATGAAATTCGCGATTTCATAGTCTTTATAATCTTGATTTATTAAATAAAATTCAATAGAATAAAGAAAGAGGAATTGATCAATTGTACACAGAATTGTGCTTTGATTAAGTCAAAAAATAAAGGGCTCTACTTTTGAATAAGATTTAATGAGATTGCGTATCATCGGTCCTCGCAAACCTACATAATTTCTTTTTGAACTTTCGGATAACTTGTAATCAATCAGTTTATCTTTGTCACTCAAATGATTTTGTTTTCGCATGGAATTCAACGCAACGGGATATACTGAAAAGGAATTAATTCACCTCTATACTTCACTGGTCAAACCTCGATTGATCGAGGAGAAAATGCTCATCGCCCTTCGCCAGGGCAGGATATCAAAATGGTTTTCCAGCTGGGGACAAGAGGCGATTTCCGTCGGAGCGACTTTGGCATTGACCAAAGAAGAGTATATCTTACCCATGCATAGAAATTTGGGCGTTTTTACTTCACGTGAAATTCCCTTGGTTCGCTTGTTCTCGCAATTTCAAGGCAAGTTGAATGGGTTCACAAAAGGGCGTGATCGATCTTTTCATTTTGGCAGCCAGGAGTTTAAAATTGTGGGAATGATTTCCCATTTGGGCAGTCAATTGGGCGTGGCTGATGGAATAGCATTGGGCAATAAATTAAAAGCCAATAAACAAGCGGTCATTGTATTCTCCGGCGATGGAGGCTCAAGTCAAGGCGATTTTCACGAATCCTTGAATACCGCAGCTGTATGGAACTTGCCTGTTATTTTTATCATAGAGAACAATCAATGGGGATTGTCTACGCCTTCCGTTGAACAATTCAAATGCAAATCATTTGTCGATAAGGGCATTGGCTATGGCATAGATGCATATACTTGTGATGGGAATAATATATTAGAGGTTCATCGACTCATCGCTGAAAAGGCCTCTGAGATTAGAGAGAATCCCCGACCGATTATCATCGAATGTGTTTCATTTAGAATGCGCGGACATGAAGAGGCGAGTGGCACTAAGTATTATCCCGAGGGATTGCAAGAAGAATGGGAGAAAAAGGATCCAATCACCAATTTTCAAAATTACTTATTGGATAAGAAAATAATTAGTCTTGCTGAGATTGAAGCGATTAAATCAGCCCTTGAGCAAAGAGATCAATGAGGCCTTGGATACTGTTATTGATGAGGCGGATGTCATTCCCAATTCTGAAGATGAATTGCGCGACGTATATGCGCCATTTGAATTCAAAGAGCAAGCGCCAACCTCAGGAACTGCAATGAAAATACGCTTTGTGGATGCGATTAGTCAGGCGATTCAATTGGCCATGGACAAGCATGAGCGATTGATATTGATGGGCCAGGATATAGCAGAATATGGAGGCGTATTTAAAATCACAGAGGGTTTAGTCGAAAAATACGGCAAGGATAGGGTGCGCAATACGCCACTATGCGAAGCGGCTATTGTTGGAGCAGCCCAAGGGCTCTCTATCAATGGCTATAAGTCCATGATGGAATTTCAATTCGCAGATTTTGTGACGGAGGATTCAATCAAATCATCAATAATGTGGCAAAATTGCATTGGAGATGGGGACAGCATGTGGATGTCGTATTGAGAATGCCGACTGGCGCGGGTGTTGCAGCCGGACCATTTCACTCGCAGAGCAATGAAGCTTGGTTTGCGCATACACCGGGTTTGAAAATTGTCTATCCAGCATTTCCCTATGATGCAAAAGGCTTATTGTTAGCGGCTTTTGAAGATCCCAATCCAGTGATGTTCTTCGAGCATAAAAAGCTCTATCGAAGTGTGGAGCAAGAAGTGCCCGTTGATTATTATACATTGCCGATTGGAAAGGCTGCCAAAGTGCGCGAGGGATTGGAACTCACCATTATTACTTATGGACTCGGTGTTCATTGGGCGATGGAGGTATTGGATAAGCATCCTTCTATTTCTGCTGACTTGATTGATTTGAGAACTTTGGTGCCATTGGATATCGATGTGATACTGCAATCAGTTGAAAAGACGCACCGCGTCATGGTCTTGCACGAGGATTGCACTTTCGGTGGAATCGGAGCGGAGATTGTAGCGATGATTCAAGCGCGCGCATTTGAACATCTCGACGCGCCGATTATGCGCATCGGTTCCCTAGATACGCCGATTCCATTCAATGCAAAATTAGAGGAGAATTTCTTGGCGAAAAACAGGTTGGAAAAAGCTTTGTTTGATTTGATGGAATATTGATTATCTTGTCCATAGATTCGCGATTCCATGAAGCTCAAATGGACTGATTATTTTTATTTCCCTTG
The DNA here is from genome assembly GCA_016713645.1 of Bacteroidota bacterium. Lineage (GTDB taxonomy): Bacteria > Bacteroidota > Bacteroidia > Chitinophagales > JADJOU01 > JADJOU01. Next base: position 12,059 of record JADJOU010000019.1, on the reverse strand, counting down.
GACTATTTGGTCTTATTTCGTCGCTATTATCGTCGCCATCATCCTCTTCCCATTTCTCTTTTTGGGCATGCAATTGGGCAATAAGCGAATTCAATATTATACCCATTTCTTACCCGATATTGCCGCAAAAGTCATCTTGTTTTTCTGTTGTGTGCGCATCAAAATCCATGGATTGGAAAACTTTGATCACCATGCGCAGTATGTATTTGTGGGCAATCACCGATCATATCTAGATGCACTGATTTCAGCTTCGTGCATTCCCAATTATAAGAAATACATTGGTCGGGCAGAATTGCTCAAATTTCCCATCATTGGCTATATATTGCGCAAAATGTATATTCCCGTGCAACGAGATGATAAGGATTCCCGCAAATGGAGCATGACACAATTGTTTGCGAAGACAAGCGAAGGGGCGTCTATGGTCATCTATCCAGAGGGACGACCAATCCAAGTGCGGACTATTTTTGCCTTTTAAAGATGGTGCTTTTAGATTGTCTATAGGCGCGCAGATTCCCATCGTGGCGATGACTTGCATTGGTGCTGGTGAATTGTGGCATAGAAAGTCTATGCATATTATTAAACCGGGGAAATTAGAGGTGTTTTTCTCTACGCCATTCAGGCCAGAAGGCAAAACGGAAGAGGATATTGAATCGTATAAAGAGGCCGTTAAAGCAGAATTTATGAAACATCTCCGCGTGTATTATCCTCATGGCTATGTTTAAAACATTCCCGCCTCATTTCTGATTTGGTCAGTATCATTGCAATATATAATTATCTTTTTGAAATCATCATATGGTCAAAAAATATTGGAATAAAATTTTCACTTTTATTTGGAAGGCATTGCTGGGATTTTTTGTGGCGAGTATCGTCTCCGTCATCGTCTTTCGATTTGTTCCAATACCAATTACCCCATTGATGATTCAACGCCTGCCAGAACAAGCTTTTGGTGAGGGCCGAAAAGTTCGATTGAAAAAAGATTGGGAGCCGATAGAAAATATTTCCAAGAATTTGCAATTGGCAGTGGTATGCAGCGAGGATCAAAAATTTTTAGATCATTTTGGATTCGATGTAGAAGCGATCAAAAAAGCAGCGGCGAATAATAAAAAGGGGAAAAAGATAAAAGGCGCTTCTACGATATCACAGCAAACGGCAAAGAATGTATTTCTCCTTCCTGTGCGAAGTTATATCCGAAAAGGCTTGGAAGTTTATTTTACATTTCTCATTGAACTGTTTTGGTCAAAGGAGCGCATATTGGAAGTCTATCTCAATATCATTGAACTGGGAGATGGTGTCTATGGTGCGCAAGCAGCTGCGGAGTATTTCTTTCATAAAGATGCCAGCAAACTCAGTTCGGCCGACGCCGCTATGATGGCAGCGGTTTTGCCCAACCCAATTAAATTTAAAATAGATAAGCCGAGCAAGTATATGTTCAAGCGCCAGCGCTGGATCATGCGACAAATGTCACATTGGGGCGGTGAATTGGATTTTGATAAGCATAGTTTTGATCGTGAATCTGAAGAAGAGCCAGATGAGGAATAAGTTTTTCTACATATTGCTACTCCTGTTTTTTAGCCATTTGGCATCAAGTCAAACAAAGCGTATAGCATTGCCCAATCCGCTGCTCAAGCAGGCATGGGTTGATAGTGTGTTTTATACATTGACGATTCAACAAAAGATTGGACAACTCTTTATGATGCCCATTTATCCTTCGGAAAATGGAATTGAATCCTATCAGCAAGCGATGGATTTAGTCGCCAATTATGGATTGGGTGGAGTTATCGCCATGAAGGGCGATCCCTATTACACAGCCAAGTGGTTGAATGATTTTAATGAAAGAGCGCGCTTACCTTTGTTTGCAGGAATTGATGGTGAATGGGGAATTAGCATGCGGATGAGCAAAGCCTTGATTTATCCCAAACAAATGACGCTCGGGGCGATTCAAAACAATAATTTAATCACAGAATTGGGAAGGCAAATTGGGCAGGAATGCAGGGCGATTGGCATCAATGTCAATTTTGCGCCGGTAGTAGATATCAATACGAATCCCAATAATCCTGTAATCAATCATCGCTCATTTGGAGAAGAAAAATCCAATGTGGCATTGAAGGGATTGAATTATGCTTTGGGTTTGCAAGACCAACTGGTTTTGCCCTGTGCAAAGCATTTTCCAGGCCATGGTGATACGGATAAAGATTCACACAAAGATTTGCCAGTCATCAATAAATCCAAGACCCAATTGATGCATCAAGAGATGTATCCATTTAGATTTCTATTCAACAATGGCATTAAGAGTACCATGGTGGCGCATATTTACATGCCTCAACAAGATAAGACCAAAAACCTCGCCGCTTCATTGTCAAAAAAAATAGTGACGGATATCTTGCAAAATGAAGTTGGATTCAAAGGATTGATTTTTACCGATGCGCTCAATATGGAAGGCGTGAGCAAATTCTTTAGACCAGGTGAAATTGAAGTTAAAGCGCTTAAAGCGGGAAATGATGTCTTATTGTTCTCCTCCGATATGAAATTCGCTCAGAAGAAAATCATGGAGGCGATTGATTTGGGAACATTGAACAGAGATGATATTGAGGCGAAAAGTGAAAAAGTATTATCCTATAAATATGATTTGAATTTAGCCAATTATTTGCCAACTGATACTTCAAGAATAAAAGAAGTCTTGAATAGCGAACAAGGACAAATCTTGCGCAAGAAATTATTTGAAGAGGCTATGACATTGGTTTCCAATAAAGACAACCTCATTCCATTCAAAAAATTGAATTTTACGTTAGCGACGGTTTCTATTGGTGCGGAGGAAATAACTAAATTTCAAAAGACAATAGAGCGCTATACTCCTTGCAAACATTTTGTATTGAAGAAATCGGACACTCTTCAATACGACCAATTGATAAAGGATTTAACGTATTATGATAAGATCATTGTGTCTATTCATTCAATGAGTCATTTGCCTGCACTCAATTATGGATTAAGTCCAGCCACATTAAATTTTATCAAAGCCTTGAGGAAGAAGAAGAAGGATGTCATTTTATGTGTGCCCGGAAGTCCTTATGCTTTAAAGTATTTCAGCGATATAGATTGGTTGCTCTGCGGGTATGAAGATAATTCAACGACTCATGTAGCCATGGCAGAGGCGCTTTTTGGATTGGTGCCGATTATGGGAAAATTGCCGGTAAGTTCTGGCAGTTTTAAAGTGGCCAATGGAATTATGACCAAAGAATTATTTCGCTTGAAATATAAAACAGAATCTAATGAAATACTCAATGCTGAAGCGCGGTTTGCATTAGATTCTATGTGCCTAGAAATGATTCAAAGAAAAGCCACCCCGAGCTGTCAGATGATGATTGTCAAGGATGGGCAAATAATTTATGATAAGGCATTTGGTACCAAGACCTATGATTATGTAGATACGGTCAATACTTCGAGTATGTATGATATCGCCTCTTTGACGAAAGTGTGCGCGACGACATTGGCAACGATGAAATTGGTGGGAGAGCGGAAGTTGGATATTCAAAAACAAGTGAAGGATTATCTTTTATTGGAAGACTCCGCGAAAATTAACAACTTAGTTCTCTCTCAAATATTGCTGCATCAAGCGGGTTTATATCCCTTTATTCCCTTTTATGCAAAATACAATAAAGCCTTTGATACCTATTTTAGAAATCAATATGATTCTTCCTTTAGCGTGCATGTGGCGAAGAATTTGTACTTGAGAAATGATATCCCAGATTCAATGTGGGCGGAGATGATATACCACAGAGTGGATTCAACGCCGCGCTATAAATATTCCGACTTGACCATGTATATCATGCAAGCGATTATCGAATCGAATACGAATATTAGTTTAGATAACTATTCCATGAAGTATTTCTATGAACCAATGGGATTGCGGTGTCGATTCAATCCATTGAATTATTATTTCGAGAATAAAATGGTGCCGACAGAAGATGATAAAGAATTCAGAAGACAATTGCTCTTAGGCAATGTTCATGATCCTGGTGCGGCAATGTATGGCGGTGTAGCGGGCCATGCAGGACTATTCAGCAATGCGCACGATATCGCCGTTTTGTTTCAAATGCTCTTGAACAATGGTTCTTATGCGGGCGTGAAATATTTAGACAGCGCTGTGATTCGACAATTCACTTCTTATCAGAGCAATATTTCTAGACGTGGATATGGATTCGATAAACCGGCAAAAGTGGCGAATGAAGATAGTCCCTGTGCTGAGGAGGCATCATTCAGAACCTTTGGCCATACTGGTTTTACAGGAACTTGTGCTTGGGCGGATCCGGATAATAATCTCATTTTTGTTTTATTGACAAATCGCATTCATCCTTCTGTAGAAAATAAGAGACTCATTCAAGAGAGTTGGAGAGTGAAAATCATGAGCAAGGTCTATCAATTGCTTCAAAAATAAAACATGCTATCTCTTTTGACCTTTCCAGCGATAGGGAAAGAAAAGAGCAATAGAGCCTATTCCCGCGATATAAAAAGAGGATAAAAGCGAGAAGAGGGGAATCTTCAATACTAAATCACCTCTATTGTAATAATTCAACGGACTCAAGATAAACCATGAATCGATGAGGATTTTTGGCATGATGAGAAAGAATAAATATTGACTGTTGAAGAATGATAAAAATAAGGCGAGGATGATGCCGAAATGATAGAGATATCCCAATCCAAGTCCTATTGTTACTGATGAATCTTCGTATTGAAAAACTTTGGAAAACCAGCGCACGCGTTGATGGATAAAGGCTGAAAAATCACTTGGACAATCTGTCCAAACAATCGATTGATTATTTTCATTGAATGCAATATTTGAATTGGGCATCTTTTGAATTCGGTGCATCAACATCATATCATCTCCGCTGGGTTTGTCTTCAATACCATTATAGCCGCCCGCATTCGTCCAAGCGCTTCGCGTAAATGCCATATTGGCTCCATTGCTCATGGATGCATGACCTATGCCAATGCTGCCTGCAGTGAAAGCGATATTATTGATCTGATCATATTCGAGAAACTGTGTCCAAAGGGATTTGCTGGCGGGGAATAGAACAGGGCCTGTTATAAAATCTGCCTTAGTCTCCTCGTATTTTTTGGCTATAGTGGCCAACCAATTTTCGCCCATCCATACATCTGCGTCTGTGCAAATGATCAATTCTCCCGACGAACTTTCTATCCCTCTCGAGAGGGCAATTTTTTTATTGTGTTTTGTATATCCCTCTTCTGCCATGATTTTTGACAATTCAATCAAGTTAATTTTGAATTTAGAAAGAGGAATTTTAGCGGAAATTAATTCAGGACTATTGTCCGTGCTAAAATCGTCCACGAATACAATTTCAAGATTTTCGGTTGGATAATTTTGTCTTTGAATGGAATCAAATAAGCGCTCTAAATTCCCTTCTTCATTTCTGCACGCAATGATGAGTGCTATTTTGGTCGATTCAGGTTGAACTTGAGTATCCGTCTTATGAATAGAACCTGTTGTAATTTCCCATCCTTTTCTCATTCGATACATGAAAATGAAATAAGCGATAGAAAGAGTGATGAGTAAACTGATGAGCATTTTATCCTCCGAATTGAAGTAAGTGATGATTTAAATGTTTGTACTGCAGTAATCCCCATTCATGCGGCGTCAGCTTGCCATAAAAAGCATGAGGGTGGATGGGTGCGCCATTTTCTCCTGCGCGAACAAATAGTTCTAAATTCTTTTTTAATGTCGACCTGCTCGATTCAAAATCTACTTCATCCTCAATGATGAATTCCTTCGCTGTGGGCAAGCCCGCTTTATAGGGTTTGTAATTGTATATGCCTTTTTTTGCCCATTTGCCTAGAATATAGCCGAGCCAGGATCGTGTGACTTTTTCTTGTCTCAACGCCATTTCAATGGGTTGATTGCAATGCGCCAACATTTGAGAAATCGTCATCGTGCCCCATAATCGCTGATTGGATGCATTTAACCGATCAATTCGATTTACAATCTCCAAGTAATTTTCATTGTCGTATATCGAGTTCGTTTTATAGGTCATTCCGCATCATTTTTGACTTTTCAAAGTTAATTCTATTTGCCAATAAAATGAATTATTTTCGCGGCAGATTTGTCCATTTTGTCCAAGAATATTATCCATTTTAATTCCTCTCCTCAACCATCTTTCAATAAGAATTTCGATCTATTGTTTGATGATTTGAAATCCAACCAAACAAAGGGATATACCAATTGGATTTTATCAGATAATACCAAACAAATCGATCGCTTTTATGCCATATTTGATGATTTTAAAAGCAAGCATAAAACAGAAATCGAATCAGACGAACCACTGTTCAAACCAATCTATCACGCCATTCACGATGGATTTATCGATCATGATTTAAAGATTGCCTGTTATACCGATCATCAAATTTTCAATCGATTTCATAAATATAAAATTCGCGAAGGGTATAGCAATGGTCAAGCACTCTTGTTGAAGACGCTCAAAGAATTGCGCCCGGGTGATTATGTAACCCATATCGATCATGGGGTGGGAAGATATTCGGGATTAGAGAAAATTGAATCTGGCGGACATGAACAAGAGGCGGTGAGAATCATATACGCCAATAATGATATTCTCTATGTGCATATAAATTCCTTGCACAAGATTTCAAAATACGTCGGCAAGGAAGGTGTGGATCCCAAGATATCCAAACTGGGCAGCGATGCTTGGGGCAACCTCAAGAGAAAGACCAAAGCGAAAATCAAAGATATTGCAGAAGACCTCATCAAGCTCTATGCAAAGCGCAAAACCATGAAGGGGTTTGCATTTAACCCAGACACATACTTACAGACAGAATTGGAATCGTCCTTTATCTATGAAGATACGCCGGATCAAATCAAAGCAGTAGCAGATGTAAAAATGGATATGGAGAAACCCGAACCCATGGATCGATTGGTCTGCGGAGATGTGGGTTTTGGCAAGACAGAAGTGGCAATTCGCGCGGCTTTTAAAGCAGTGGTCGATGGCAAACAAGTTGCAGTGCTCGTGCCAACAACGATTTTAGCGTATCAACATTTTCAAACATTTTCTGAGCGACTCAAAGAAATGCCATGTACCGTGGATTATATCAATCGATTTAAATCTGCAAAACAAAAATCAGAGACTTTGGAAAAAGTCAAGGAAGGCAAAGTGGATATATTGATTGGCACACATTCGATCGTGGGTAAACAAGTTAAATTCAAAGACTTGGGATTGATGATCATCGATGAAGAACAAAAATTTGGCGTTGCCGTCAAAGAAAAATTAAAAGAATTCAAACTCAATGTAGATACGCTCACGCTAACAGCCACGCCGATTCCGAGGACCTTGCAGTTTTCCCTTTTAGGTGCGCGAGATCTATCTACTATCCAAACACCACCGCCGAATCGACAACCGGTGAATACAGAATTGCATGTCTTGAATCCAGATATCATCAAAGAGGCTATTGAAAATGAAATCTACCGCGGCGGTCAAGTTTTCTTTGTGCACAATCGGGTGAAAGATTTGGCAGATATCAAAGAGATGCTCTTGAAAATCGTTCCCAATGCAGATATCGCCTTGGCACATGGACAGATGGGCGGCGATCATTTGGAGGAGATTATCTTAGATTTTGTAGAGAAAAAATACGATGTATTATTATCGACCAATATCATCGAATCGGGCATTGATATTCCCAATGCGAATACCATTATCATCAATAATGCACATTGGTTTGGACTGAGCGATTTACATCAATTGCGCGGTCGTGTCGGTCGAAGCAATAAAAAGGCATTTTGTTATTTGCTCTCACCACCGCATTCCACATTGACTCAAGATGCGCGGAATCGATTGAAGACCATCGAGCAATTCAGCGAATTGGGCAGTGGTTTCAATGTATCCATGCGAGATATGGATATTCGCGGAGCGGGCAATTTGCTAGGAGGGGAGCAGAGCGGTTTTATCAGTGAGATTGGCTATGATACTTACCACAAGATATTGGATGAGGCCATTGCTGAATTGAAAGAAGTCGATTATAAAGAATTGTATGCAGAAGAGACGACAAAAGAGGATAGAGATTTTACAAGAGATTGTCAGATAGAGACAGATACAGAGATGTTGATTCCAACGGAATATGTCAAGTCGATCAATGAGCGATTGGCCTTGTATACAGAATTGAATGATGTGAAGACAGAGGCAGAAATAGAGGCCTATAATCAGCGATTGAAAGATCGATTTGGAGAAATTCCACTGCCGATAATTGAATTATACGAAGCGATTCGATTGAAATGGGTGGCGAAAAAATTGGGCCTTGAGCGCATTATTTTGAAAAATAAATTGATGAAATGTTATTTTATTCAAAACCAAGAATCCATCTTTTTTCAAACGGGCGTCTTCGATAAAATCTTAGCATACATCGCGGCATATCCCGTCAATAGTGCGATGAAACAGACGGGCAATTATTTGATATTGGAATTCAAACATATCGAGAATACCTTAGAAGGGCGAAGGAAATTGGAACATATCATTTCTTATAAACCCTAATTTAGGGATTTACGATGTACGATATACGATTGAAGAATGATTTTGGATTTACGATGTACGATGTACGATTTGAAAATACTGGAAAGAGAATTCCACTGATGTTCCCTGCAACCAACAACCAGCAACCAATTTGGATTTACGATGTACGATATACGAATTACGATTGTGGAATTCCAATAAAGCTCCAGACACCAGACTCCAAACACCATTTTTAATTATTTAGAACAATTCTAAATTAATTTTATATTTGCATACAATAATTAATTGATGACGATTCTAGATTTAGAATGCGATGAAATTGGCATCATCACGGCTTTAGAACAGAGTGATTGGATGTTGAAATTGGTGGAAATGGGCTGTTATCCTGGCAAGTCTATTTCGCTGGTTCGCAAGTCTATTTTTCAAGATCCTATATGCGTCAAAGTATCGGGCTATCAATTATTATTGCGAAGAGATGAAGCGCATTCCATCAAGATAGAAAAATGCGGGGATCCATTAAAGAAATAGCATCTTCACGATGCAGTGAAAAGATAGGAAATTGACAGCTCGACCAAAGAAAATCTATATCATCGGCAATCCCAACGCGGGAAAGACGACGCTGTTCAATCAATTGACCGGACTCAATCAAAAGACCGCGAATTACCCCGGCATCACAGTAGAGAAGAAAATGGCCCAAGTGACCATTCAAGATGAGGTTTTTGAAATTATTGATTTGCCTGGCACGTATTCGCTCTATCCCAATTCCCTCGATGAAAAAGTTGTTATCGATGAATTGCTTCAAAATCCTCCCGACCACATCGTCGTCGTCGGAGATAGCACCAACCTTCACCGCAGCCTTTTATTGTTTACACAAGTGAGCGATTTAGGATATCCCATTTCATTGGTCTTAAACATGATCGACGAACTAGACCACAAAGGCTATATCATCGAAACTTCTTTCTTATCCAAAGAGATTGGAGCAGATGTATTATTGTGCAATGCGAAGAAAGGAGAAGGTGTGGAGGAGATTAAACAGAATATTTACAACAAAACCAAAACGCCGAATAAAATAAATTTTTCAAAGAGCGAATTGTTTGAATCGTTTAAGACCAGCAATACGCTGTCCTATAAAGCTTGGCATGAATTGGTGCATCATTCTGGATACAATGCATTGACTGAAAATATCAAGCGAATCGAGACCATCGATCGATACAATCAAATAGAGAAAATATGTTCACTCGCTGTCAAGCCCAGTAAAAAAGGCATTGCGCAGAAGCGTCGCTCAGAGGTTTTGGATAAATACCTCATGCATCCCGTCTTTGGCTATTTTTTCTTTGTATTGATTTTGTTTATCGTATTCCAAGCCCTGTTTACGATTGCGGCTTATCCGATGGATGCCATCGACTATATTGGTTCGAATGTATCCACCTATATCGCCCATCTCGCACCGAATAATTTCTTGATTCGACTCTTTGCGGAGGGCATCATACCGGGCATTTCGGGCATTATCATGTTTATACCTCAAATCGCCTTGCTCTATTTTTTCATCTCCCTGCTAGAAGAGAGTGGGTATATCGCCCGCGTTGTTTTTTTGATGGATAAGATGATGCAAAAATTGGGCATGAGCGGCAAGAGTATCATTCCCCTGATGTCTGGCACAGCCTGCGCCATTCCTGCCATTGCAGCAACGCGAAATATCAGCAATTATAAAGAGCGATTGATTACCATCCTCACCGTTCCATTTATGACTTGTTCGGCGAGATTGCCCGTGTATACTATTTTAATCGCAACGGTGATTCCTTGCATTTGCGCGGCACCACCATGCTAGGACTATATGGATTGGGCGTTTTGGGCGCCATCTTGACGGCATTTTTATTGAAGTCGAATATTGAGACACAGGAGCGATCGCTCTTGGTCATGGAATTGCCACCATACCGCATTCCCACGATGTATAATTTGGTGATATTGATTAAGAATGCAATTGTCTCCTTTGTGCGCGGCGCAGGGAAAATCATATTTTCGATCTCCATTGTATTGTGGTTATTGGCATCATTTGGGAAAGAGAGTTTTTCCAATGGTTGGCATTTGGAAGCGCATATTCCACTCGAAGAGTCATTCATCGGCAATATAGGCAAGGGCATAGAACCTGTTGTCGCTCCGCTGGGATACGATTGGAAAATCGGCATTGCCCTCATCACCTCATTTGCCGCGAGGGAAGTATTCGTAGGCACTTTGGCTACGATCTATTCCATCGAAGAATCCGAGCAGGAAAACCCGATGAGCATCAAGGAAAAACTATTGTTGCAAAAACATGATAAGACGGGGCAACCAGTATTTACAAAGGCGACGGGATTATCCCTTCTGATTTTCTATGTATTCGCCTTGCAGTGCATGAGCACGATTGCCGCCATCAAGCGCGAGACCAATGGTTGGAAATGGGCATTGAGCTCCTTTGCATACATGGGCGTATTGGCTTATGCGAGTGCTTGGGTGGTGTATAGGATGTTTGTGTAGAACCAGAAAAGTCGAATTAGAATGTGGTGAGGGCGTGCCCCTTCAGGTCGCGCTCTCCGCCTTGTGCATGCCGGCTGCGATCGCTCACGCGAATTTTCTACTCCAATTAATCATCTATTTTTTTAATTTAAATCTTTGGAATAAAACTAACCTATGTTTAACCCACCCCAAATAAAAAAGCCTCTACATTTCTGTAAAGGCTTGATAATGTGTTGTGGAAGTTGAGGGATTCGAACCCCCGACCCTCTGCTTGTAAGGCAGAAAAAAATTGACCTAATGTGAAATTACCTATTGCATTATTCGTTGTTTTCCAGTATATTAGTATTAATTTAGCATCATTAAGATTCATTTAAATCCACCATTTACTTGCAAATTACTTGCAAATTTTAAAACCACAACTTAATATCATGAATACAAGTATATCAATTTCTTTAGACATCAGGAGACGGAAAAAAGATGGTACATTTCCAATAGTTCTCCTTCTTATACATTATAGTAAACCATTAACAATCCATACAGGATACTCAGTTGCCGAAAAAGATTGGGATAACAAAAAAAGATGTATCAAAAAATCGTTCAAAGGACTTGAATCTGTTACAAGATTGAATAACCTAATTGACAAACAAAAATCAGAAGCACTGGATATTATTATGAAATTAGATGAGAAAAAAAACTCTTTTCTAGTTTATCGATAAATGAAATCAAACAATTAATTCAAAAGAAGGAAAAGCAACACATCATTACTCTATTTACCTATTTAGAAGAGACAATTCAAAATTTGATTCAAAGCGATAGAATAGGTAACGCCAAAGTTTATAAGACTCTTTTGATTGGAATGAAAACCTTTTAAATAATAAGGATATTCCGCTTAAGGATGTGAAATATGATTTCATCAAAATTTTGAATCAGGATATCTATCAAGAAACAACTCAGTGAATGGACTTTCTGTGTATCTCCGAACTCTCCGATCACTTATCAATAAAGCGATTAAGGAGAAAATTCTAGACAAAGAGAACTACC
>JADJOU010000018.1 GCA_016713645.1 Bacteroidota bacterium | reverse complement strand
AAATGATTGAGGTGGCGCGGTAAATCATACGATAAGCGCTTTCGCTCACTGCTGTATCGGGATTCAAAGCAATTTCTATTGGGGATTTCTACGACCACCACACCATTTGGATTGAGCAGGGAATAGGCTTTCTCCAATACTTCCTTAGGATCAGGAACATGCTCTAAAGTCTGATACATGCAAACGACATCAAATTTTTCATCTGTATTATATTCGCTCAATACGCCGCAAAACATATCGATATCATAGAGTATTTTGGCTTGATTACAGGCATCTTGAGATATTTCAACGCCCTTTGCATGCCAACCTCTTTTTTTCAATTCATGCAATAGTCCACCTCTTGCAGCGCCCACTTCCAGAACAGAACCTCTTTTGTCAAAATATTGCTCTATATCTTGAATGCGATTGATATAAGCGTCGGATTGAGCTTTAATGGTGCCGTCTTCATTGTAAAACTTGGCCCTGTGGCGCTCGTCTTTGAAATACTCTTCGGAGTAGTAATGCGGCAATGCCTCTATAGTCGGACGGGGATTGGTATAGGTAAAATCGCATTTGCTACATCGGACAATCTGCCAATCCTCATTTTTATCATAAATGGAATAATCTGTCGATTTGCAAAAAGGACAGGGAATGGTTTCTTGATCTTTAATGGACGCCATGCTGTGAATAGTTATTTGTATGCGCAAATATAGAAATATAAAGGCGCTAATGGAAATTCTCTTGATTGACTTTTATACCATGCGGTTAAGTAAGGGAATGGCTAGTCTTAGGAGTGGATTAATTGATTATACACAACTTTCTCAATAATAAAAACTTGATTTATTTAAACACAGAGTTTCACAGAGTTGATTCACAGAGTGTCACAGAGAATTTGCATCTGCGTCAACAAATGCCTGCTTCACGTCTTTGCTGTCTGCACTCCTCTGTCGTTATGCTAAGTTGCACCATTTTAAAACGAGATTTTTTCAGTTTAAAGACAACCTTTCAAAAATACGCCAGAGAATCAATACTGATTAGTTTTCTTTAAGAAACGACCGATATACGGAATGTTGGGCCATTTTAGAAAAATGACTAATGATCAAGGTGAGGATTAGAGCGTTAGCAGGCATTTAGCGATTTAGTATTTGCATTGACAGACCATAGCTATGAAAAAGTGTCGATAGCGGCAAATGCCTTTAATCGCGCTGGCAAGAATCCAAACCGTAGATCTTTGTCATTTTTATAACGGCCCATGTTTTCTGCTTTGCTTATGCTAGTGCATCCCACCCTTGCTTACTTTTTTAACAAGATCGCGAAGCAAATGAATACAATACTTTACAATTAGAATTATGAATAAAAAGTGAGTCGCCGAAGGCAAAAGATCATTATAAATCCTAATTGTATCCTTAAAAATGAATAATTTTTCTCAAGTTAACGACATTGTCAAATCAGAATCAATCCAATCTACAAGATTCTTCCTCAAATTCCTTGGAATCCACTATTTTTGACCTCCCGAATAAAAAAATTGAAAGAATCCTATCAAATAACCCTGCCCCAATTCGAAGGTCCATTTGACCTATTGCTCTTCTTTATCGAAAGGGACGAATTGGATATATACGATATTCCCATTGCAAAAATCACAGATAATTTTTTGGGCTATATCAAGGAGATGCAATTTTTGAATATTGAGATGGCGAGCGAATTTATCCTCGTGGCGGCGACGCTGATGAAGATCAAATCAAGGCTATTATTGCCGCGCAAAGAGGTCAATGAAGAGGGCAAGGAGATTGACCCGAGGGATGAATTGGTGCAGCGCTTGTTGGAGTATAAGAAATTTAAATTGGTCAGCGAACAATTGAGCACTTTGGAGGATTTGCGCCAGCAGATGTTGAAGCGAGGCAATGCCAAGGAGGAGTCGCAGATGGTAGCGGCCATGTTTGAGACCGATTCAGAAATGGAATCCCTCACGCTTTATAAAATTGCTCAAGGCATTTGAAGTAGTATTGAAGCGCCATGAATTGGCCAAGAATCGTGGTGCATGAGATTACGCCCTACAATTATACGATTGAACAGGAGAAAGCGGGCATTCTAGATAAATTGAAATCTCGACATAAATTGACCTTCGAACAAGTCTTCGAACAATTTGACAACCGCGTACATGCGATATTTCTATTCCTCTCCATCCTGGAGCTCATTCAAGAAGGCATTATCCTGATTACAATTGGCGAAGGAGTCAATAATTTTGGTTGAAGAAGCAAAGAAAATCTAGCTTAAATTATTAGATTTGCGCCCCAATGGGTCTCATAGTTCAATGGATAGAACGAAGTTTCCTAAACTTTAAATGTAAGTTCGATTTCACTGGGACCACAATTATTGGATAAAAAGTATACAAAACGACTTGCCCCATTTCCCTTGTTCCAGGCATTAGAATAACAGCAAGAATATCCTAATTCCATCCGCAAAATTTACTAAGAAATAGAACATAAAAAAAGCACAGCGAATTTCACTGTGCTTTTAGGATATGATGGTTGATAAAATTTAAAAGGATCTAGTGGCTGAAAATGCACCATAGGCGGATCCTCCTATCGTGATGGTGCCTGAAATCGTATTGTCAAGCCATTTCCCCTCAATGACGGTAGTTGTGCTAGAATAGACGATTTTAAAACCATTGGTGATATCATTGCCAGAAAATCGCTCTCTTAAAGTATTTGTGGAGCTAGTGATAATGCCACTGTAGGCGGTGGTTCCTTTGACTAGAAATGCAATTTTGCCAGCTTCTGCAGTAGTACCTGTGAGGGTCATGGTACCTTCAAACACTTTGACTTCTTCGGTGGATGTTTCTTTGACCATAGCGGCTTGAGGTTTTGCTCCAGTTCCAATCCCACCTGAGAGTGAAGTCAGATAAAACTTGAACTTGTGGGGGCGTTTCCATATGCTGCGTTTTTAGCAACGAGCCCAATATCGGGATATTCGTTACACCCGAAGGGTTAAAAGCAATCGAGCCTGTAGGCACTAATGAGTCAATTAAAGTAGGGTAACCGTTTCTAGTATATTTGAGAATCATATACGTTTTTGGATTCCCATTTTCATAAAAAAACTTGAAATGGCCGATTCCTTCTGGCGCTACAGCAATACCTTTATAACAGCCTTTGACTTGGCATCCTCAGAGGTATTTGCTAATATGCTTCACATTCGCACAAGAAGTTGGAGTAGTAGTGGTTGATTTACTACACCTGATAAATGCTATGTTGTAAATACAATCGCGCATAAGCTTAGTAGTTTTTTTCATAAAACATGATTTTTTGAATGATAAAAAGATTTTAGTTTAAGAAACAAAAGTGTTTAAAGCAATTTTTAATCTACCATTCTTGGTAGGATAAAAATATTGCCAAAAGTCAGAATTATTCAAATCGAAAAAAATGACGTATGTCAGAAGATAAAATGATTTAGATCATGAGGAATAGGCTTCTATGTGAGGGTTTAAACAACTAATTTTCATTTTGATGTATAAAAATCAAGGTCATATTTGTTTCTGTTAAACTAATTACTTGACTTAGCCTTAAACTTTAAATGTAAGTTCGATTCTTACTGGGACCACAAATATGTTGCATACTTACTGCCTACGCCAATTAAGTTAATCACTGCTTGTGCACTTTTTAAAACTTTCAACGATATTAACTTTCCGCCATCTATCCCTTGTTTGCTATTCTTTATTCTTGTAAAGCGATAAGTCATGATGATTTTAGAAATAATATGATTAGATAACAATATTATTTCTAATTTGGTATTATGAACTACGAAGAAATAGATTCCCTGCTCAAAGAAGCTATATCTGCATACAAAAAGTAATTTTGTCGAAGCAGAGAGGCTATGCAATAAAGCACTGGAGAATCTCCCAATCCTTCAAAACAACGGAGCTGATTTAACAGAGGAGTATATCACCACGACAAATCTTCGCATGATTGCACTGAATGAACTTTCTAATTCATTTCTCGCACGAGGGATGTCTAAGGAAGCACTTCATGCTGCTGAAAATGCGCTTCGACTGGCTATTCAACTAAAGAACAGAAAATTTGAGGGGATTGTTCTGCATAGTATTGGAAATATCCATAACCTTTTTTCCGATTTTCCTCAGGCACTGGAATACTTTGCCAAAGCACTCGAAATCAATGAAGAAATCGGGCATAAACTCAATGCTGCAAACAATATAGGAAATGTTGGCGCAATCTATTCCAGTCTTACTGACTACCCTAGGGCCCTAGAAAATTATACTAAAGCATTAGATTTATATAGAGAAATCGACAATAAATTTGGGGTGGCAAGAATGTATATAAGTATTGGAGGCGTCTATTACGCATTCTCCGACTACCCTCGAGCGCTAGAATATCTCGCCAAAGCACTCCCAATATTTGAAGAATTGGGAAATAAAATCGCATTGGCAAGTACGAGTGGAAATTTAGGTTTAATCTATTCCGCTCAAAAAGACTACCCACATGCACTTGAGTATTACAATAAGTCAATAGCAATCAATGAAGAAATTGGAAATAAAAGAGGAGTTGCAAATGAACCTGGCACGATTGGAGGGGTCTATCATCTTCTACATGACTTTTCACGCGCGCTGGAATTCTTCAAAAAAGCACTGACCATAAATGAGGAGATCAAGAATAAATCTGGAATAGCCCAGAATAATTTAAATATCGGAGCCCTATTTGCGAATAAGGATTTCGAAGGGTATAATGCAAACAAAGCCGAAGAATATCTGCTCAAGGCTTTAAACATGCATGATGAAATTGGCTCCAAAGAATTTGAAATTCATAAAAATCTTGCTGACTTATATGAGAATGAAGCGAATTGGGAAAAAGCACATGAACAATTCATTAAATACCATGAATTAGAAAAAGAGACCTTGAGCGTGGAGGCGAAGAAACAAGCAGAACAAATGGAATATCGCCGCAAGATTGAAGAATCAGAGCGCGATAGACAAGTGAAGCTCGCTCGTTTTCAAGAGCAAGAAAAAATTCTTTTAAATATTCTTCCCGCACAAATCGCCGAGCGCATCTTAGAAGGGGAAAAACAAATTGCCGATTTACATGAACATGTATCTGTATTCTTCAGCGATATCGTTGGATTTACTCAGTTGTCACAAAAAGTAACACCAGATGAATTGCTTTCTATGCTCAATGAAATCTTCACTGAATTCGATCGCATCGCGCGCAACCATGGATTGGAAAAAATCAAAACAATCGGCGATGCATATATGGCTGTAGCTGGAGTTCCGATTGCTCAAGAAGATCATGCCCAGCGAGCTGCTGCCTTTGCATTAGAAGTAATTGAATATATGAAAGTGTATCGAAAAAAATCAAATTCTGATTTGCAAATACGCGTGGGATTGCATTGCGGAAAAGCGATAGCTGGAGTGATTGGGGAGAATAAATTCGCCTATGACCTCTGGGGAGACTCCGTCAACACCGCCTCTAGAATGGAGAGCCATGGCGAAGCGGGAAGGATTCATGTCAGTGAAGATTTTAAAAAGGCATTATCAAATAGTTCACTTAATTTTATAGAACGAGGAGAAATGGAAGTGAAGGGAAAGGGAATGATGAAGACTTACTTTTTAAATACAAATTGAAATGAATTACGAAGAATTGCAAAGTCTGCTTGACCGCGCCAGAAAAGAAAGATCCGCAGGCAAGTTCGATATCTCCGAACAGTTTGCGAATGAAGTATTAGCTGTTATAGAAAACTCAACGTCATTTAACCTAGTTGAAGATGAAAAGAATAGCAAAAAAACACTTCAGGTGAAGGCAATCCTCGAACTGACATGGACAAATTATGCACGTGGAAATTTTGATATTGCGCTCGAGCAAGCTCAGCGTGGAATAGCGCTCGCAGATTTACACGACCTTAAAGTAATCAAATCTAAAGCCTGGAATATACTCGGGCTTGTGTATCATTCGCTTGGCACCTATGAAAAGGCAATAGAATATTACAATCAAGCACTCGAAGCGCACTCAGAATATGGCGATATATTAGGAGTTGCAACCCTTACAGGAAATATCGGAAATGTGCATGCTGCTCTTGGCGCTTTAGATAAAGCATTGGAATATTATAATCGTGCACATCTCTCGCATTTAGATCTTGGCGATAAATCAGGCGCTGCAAGAGTTTCTGGAAATATTGGAATCGTCTATCAGCGTCTTGGCAACTTCGAAAAAGCTATAGAATATTATAATAGTGCGCTGGATATAAATAAAGAACTTGGCGAAAAAGCAAATATAGCCAACGTAACTGCAAATATCGGTCTTCTTTATAATGTTCTTGGTAATCACCAAAATTCTTTAGTACATTACAATAATGCACTTGAAATATTCCAAGAAATTGGAGATAAATCTGGCGTTGCTAGTGTTATTGGAAATATAGGAGGCGTGTATTTTTCACTCGGTAATTATGAAAAGACATTGGAATATAGTAATAGTGCACTAGAAAAGTATTATGAGCTCGGCCAAAAATCATCCATTGCAAGTCATACAGGAAATATTGGGCAGATGTATGCCGATAAAAAATTTAAAGAATATAATCCTAAGAAGGCCGAAGAATTATTAATCAAAGCAATCGCATTGAGCATTGAAATTGGAGCTAAAGCAGATTTAGTCCATAATTATAAATTCCTTTCAGATCTTTATGAGAAAGAGAATCGAGCTATGGATGCGCTTGAATATTTCAAGAAATACCATGAAGTTGAAAAAGAAGTCCAGAGCGAGGAAGCTACCAAGCAAGCGCAACAACTAGAAAATAGGCGCAAGGTAGAAGAAGCAGAGCGAGACAGACAAGTGAAACTCGCTCGTTTTCAAGAGCAAGAAAAAATATTGCACAATATACTTCCAGCACAAATTGCAGAGCGCATCTTAGAAGGAGAAAAACAAATTGCGGATTTACATGAACACGTTTCCGTCTTCTTTAGTGATATCGTTGGATTTACTCAGTTGTCACAAAAAGTAACACCAGATGAATTATTGTCGATGCTCAATGAAATATTTTCTGAATTCGATCGCATCGCGCGCAACCATGGATTGGAAAAAATCAAAACAATCGGCGATGCATATATGGCTGTAGCTGGAGTTCCGATTGCTCAAGAAGATCATGCCCAGCGAGCTGCTGCCTTTGCACTAGAAGTAATTGAATACATGAAAGTGTATCGAAAAAAATCAAATTCTGATTTGCAAATTCGCGTGGGATTGCATTGTGGTAAAGCGATCGCAGGCGTGATTGGGGAGAATAAATTCGCCTATGACCTCTGGGGAGACTCCGTCAACACCGCCTCCAGAATGGAGAGCCATGGCGAAGCGGGAAGGATTCATGTCAGTGAAGATTTTAAAAGCTGCCTCACCCAAACCCTCTCCAAAGGAAAGGGCTTAAAAACAAAAGTAGATTTTGTTTTTGAACCAAGAGGTGAAATGGATGTGAAGGGAAAAGGGAAAATGAAGACTTATTTTTTAGAAAAAGAATCATAACGATATGAACTACGAAGAACTCAAAGCCCTGCTAGCAGAGGCACAAGAACTCAACAAGAATGGCAACTTCCAAGAAGCTGAAACTCTTGCCGTTGAACTATTGGCAGAGCTCGAAAAAATAGGCGAATCTACTGATACCGTAACAGCAAGACAAAGAGATAACACCCACTGTGAGGCACTTTTTACACTCTATTGCAAAATGGAGACGTGGTGATTATCATGAGGCCCTCGCCCTCGCTCGTGCCGCACTCGACCTAGCGGAAGAAAAGAATCTCGATGCTGTTACCAATGCTAAGGCGCTCGGCAATATTGGTATTGTGTATGAGAATCTTTCGGACTACCCTCAAGCGCTCACCTATTACCAAAAGGCTCTCGCTATCTATGAGGAGATAGGGAGTAAAGATGGCATTGCAAGAAATCTCAGCAGTATAGGACGTGTGTATCAGTATCTTTCGGATTACCAGCAAGCGCTCACCTATTTACAAAAGGCTCTCGCTATCTTTGAGCACATAGCGAGCAAAAATGGCATTGCAACCAATCTCGGCAATATAGGAATTGTGTATCAGGATCTTTTGGACTACCCGCAAGCGCTCACCTATTTCCAAAAGGCGCTCGCTATCAATGAGGAGATAGGGAGCAAAGTGGGCATTGCAATCAATCTCGGCAATATAGGTGCTGTGTATGGGAATCTTTCGGACTATCTGCAAGCGCTCACCTATTTCCAAAAAGGCGCTCGCTAAAAATGAGGAGATAGGGAGCAAAGATGGCATTGCAAACAATCTCGGCAATATAGGACTTGTGTATCAGAGTCTTTCGACTACCCACAAGCGCTCGCCTATTTACAAAAAGTCACTCGCCATCTTTGAGGAGATAGGGAGCAAATTTGGCATTGCAAACAATCTCGGCAATATAGGCGAGCTCTATGCCAATAAGGAGTTCGATGGCTATGATACTGATAAAGCTGAAGTATCTTTTCTGAGTGCTATTGCGCTATATGAGGATATTTGCGAGAAAAGGCATTTATATGAGGTCCATAAATCTCTTGCAGATTTATACGAAATTCAAAAACGATGGGAAGAATTTGCTGTTCAATTCAAGAAATATCACACAATCAAAGAAGAAGTTCAAAGCGAGGAAGCTACCAAGCAAGCGCAACTTATGGAGAACAGGCGCAAGATTGAAGAATCCGAGCGCGATAGACAAGTGAAGCTTGCCCGCTTTCAAGAACAAGAAAAAATTCTATTGAATATTTTACCAGCACAAATTGCGGAGCGCATCTTAGATGGAGAAAAACAAATTGCGGATTTACATGAACACGTTTCCGTCTTCTTTAGTGATATCGTTGGATTTACGCAGTTGTCTCAGAAAGTATCTCCTGATGAATTATTGTCGATGCTCAATGAAATATTTTCTGAGTTTGATCGCATCGCGCGCAAACATGGACTGGAAAAAATCAAAACAATCGGTGATGCATACATGGCTGTAGCAGGTGTTCATCTAGCACAAGAAGATCATGCGCAGCGAGCTGCTGCCTTTGCTATGGACGTCATTGAATACATGAAAGCATATCGAAAATCATCTAATTCCGAATTGCAAATACGTGTGGGTTTGCATTGCGGAAGAGCGATTGCAGGAGTGATTGGAGAAAATAAATTCGCGTATGACCTCTGGGGAGACTCCGTCAACACCGCCTCCAGAATGGAGAGTCATGGCGAAGCCGGCAAGATTCACGTGAGTGATGATTTTAAAAATGCACTAACAGACAGGCATTTTAATTTTAAAGAAAGAGGAGAAATGGAAGTAAAGGGAAAAGGAAAAATGAAAACATATTTTTTAGAAAAAGTAAATTAAACGATGAATTACGATACACTCAAAGATCAACTGAAACAAGCAGAAGAGCATAATAAAACAGGTAGATCTGCCGAAGCGGAAACGCTTGCCAAATCCATTTTAGCAGAGATCAAAAATGGAATACACACTATTGAAGGCCGAGCAATGATTGAACAAAATACAATCCACTGCTCTGTACTTTACTTACTCACCAAAATTTATTGGCGACGCGGAAATTTTCAAGAAGCGCTCTCCACGGGTCAAGCTTGTCTAGACTTAGCGGAAGCATGCGCAATGATTGAAATTAAGTCCAATACCTGGAATTTATTAGGAGTTATACACCAAGATCTTAGCGCTTACGACGAGGCATTGGAATGCTACCAGCAAGCACTCACTGGACACAAGCAATTCGGAAATAAATCAGGTGAGGCAAGCGCCCTGCTGAATATTGGTATTGTACACCAAAATCTTGGTTCGTACGAAAAGACATTGGAATATTTCGAACAAGCACTCGCTGAATACCAGAGATTAGGGGAAAGTGGACCAATCGCAATTGTCACTGGAAATATAGGGGCTTTGTATCATGCTCTTGGAATCTACGACAAAGCATTGGAATTCATGGAGCAAGCGCTTACTGCGCATAGAGAGCTCGGGAATAAATCAGTAGCCGCTCGAGTTAGAGGGAATATAGGGGTTGTGTATAAAGATCTAAACGCTAACGACAAGGCATTGGAATGTTTTGAGCAAGCGCTCGCTGAACATGAGGAACTAGGAGAAAAATCAGGTGCGGCAGGTGATATAGTGAATATTGGGATTGTGTATTTCAATCTTGGCTCCTATGACAAAGCTTTGGAATTTTTCCAAAAAGCTCTTGTTGCAAACAAAGAACTCGGGTCTAAATCAACAGTTGCGCTTATTACAGGAAATATAGGCGGCGTGTATAATAAACTTGGTTCCTTCGACAAGGCATTAGAAAGCTACGAGCAAGCGCTCGCTGTGCACAAGGAACTCGGTTCTAAATCATTAATTGCTATAGTTACAAGGCAAATTGGGGAACTCTATGCCAATAAAAATTACAAGGGCTACAACCCAAGCCTTTCTGAAGAATTCTTGAATAAATCAATCGAGATAGCTAATGAAATTGATGCTAAAGCCTTCCTTATAGAATCTTATTTTTCTCTCGCTGATTTATATGAAAAAGAAGAAAGTTGGGAAAAGGCTTATAAGCAATTCAAAAAACACCATGAAATTGAAAAAGAAGTTCAAAGCGAAGAAGCGAAGAAGCAAGCAGAAAATATGGAGTACCGCCGCAAGATTGAAGAATCAGAGCGCGATAGACAAGTCAAGCTCGCCCGTTTTCAAGAGCAAGAAAAAATTCTTTTGAACATTCTTCCTGCACAAATCGCCGAGCGCATATTAGAAGGTGAAAAACAAATTGCGGATTTACATGAACATGTATCTGTATTTTTAGCGATATCGTTGTTTTATACAGTTGTCTCAGCGCGTTTCTCCAGATGAATTATTGTCGATGCTCAATGAAATATTTTCTGAGTTTGATCGGATTGCACGCAAGCATGGATTAGAAAAAATCAAAACCATAGGTGATGCCTACATGGCAGTTGCAGGTGTTCCCATTGATTGTGAAGACCATGCCGAAAAAGCTGCTGCATTTGCACTAGATGTGATAGAATACATGAAAATATATAGACAAACATCAAATTCAGAATTGCAAATTCGCGTAGGATTGCATTGCGGAAAAGCGATCGCAGGCGTGATTGGGGAGAATAAATTCGCCTATGACCTATGGGGAGATTCTGTCAATACAGCATCTAGAATGGAGAGCCATGGCGAAGGGAAAGATTCACGTGAGTGAAGATTTTAAAATCGGTTCACCCAAACCCCTCTCCAAAGGAAAGGGCTTAAAGACAAAAGAAGATTTTATTTTGAACCACGGGTGAAATGGAAGTCAAAGGAAAAGGGGAAAATGAAAACATATTTTTAGAGATGTAAAATTAAAGAATGAATCTCGAGGGAAATAGGAATCTCTGCTCACAGAAGCAGATGCACTAGCCAAAAAGCTAATTATTCTGAAGTAGAGCGCATCTGTCGTCTGGCATTGGAGAATATTCCACATAAATCTACCTTGGAAGCGTCTAAATCCGAAGAAGAATGGAAGAAAATAGCTGCTCTTCGAGCAAGGGTGTTGAATAGACTTTCGATTTCTTTTTTGAATCGTGGAATGGCGAAAGAATCACTTCCTCATGCTGAAGAATCCCTAAAGCTATATTTTCAATCAGGGAGTAAACAGGAAGTAGCTAATGCGCTCAATTGCATTGGTACAATATCTACCCATCTATCAGACTACCCCAACGCGCTAGATTATTTTCAAAAAGCACTTGAAATGCATAAAGTGATTGGAAATAGTGACAGCATTGCAGATAATCTCGGAAGTATTGGAATTGTATATAAGAAACTTTCAAATTACTCAAAAGCGCTGGATTGCTATCAAAAAGCACTGGAAATCTATAAAGAGATTGGAAATAAAAATGGTATTGCAGCCAATCTCGGAAGTATTGGCTTAGTATATATGAATCTTTCAGATTCTACAAAAGCGCAAGATTATTATCTAAAAGCAATCGAAATTTATAATGAGTTTGGAGATAAAAAAGGCATTGCAAAAAATCTAGGAAATCTTGGAATAGTAAATGGTAATCTATCAAACTACCCAGAAGCACTGGATTACTTTCAGCAAGCGCTCGATATCTATAAAGTGATGAGATATAAAAATGGCATTGCAAGTAATCTAGTAAATATAGGAAATGTGTATACTAAACTTTTAGACAACCCCAAAGCGCTATATTACTATCAAGAAGCACTCGAAATCTATCATGAGATTGGATATAAATTCGGCATTGCAGTAAATCTAGGAAATATTGGGCCTATATATGCCAAAAAAGAATTTGAGGGCTATGATCTTGAAAAAGCTGAAGACTATATGCATAGGTCAATAGCATTAGGCGAAGAAATTGATAACAAAGAGAGTTTATATCATGCTCATTTAGCTCTTTCTGAATTGTATGAAATGCAAGAGCGATGGAAAGATTCGCAAATTCATTTCAAGAAATACCACAGCCTCAAAGAAGAAGTCTATAGCGAAGAGGCGAAGAAGCAAGCTGAACTCATGGAATATCGCCGCAAAATTGAGGAATCAGAGCGCGATAGACAAGTGAAACTCGCTCGTTTTCAAGAGCAAGAAAAAATTCTATTGAATATCCTACCTGAACAAATTGCAGAGCGCATCTTAGATGGTGAAAAACAAATTGCAGATTTACATGAAAACGTATCTGTGTTTTTTAGCGATATCGTTGGATTTACTCAGTTGTCACAAAAAGTAACACCAGATGAATTATTGTCGATGCTCAATGAAATCTTTACTGAATTCGATCGCATCGCGCGCAACCATGGATTGGAAAAAATCAAAACCATCGGGGATGCCTACATGGCAGTTGCAGGGGTTCCGCTTGCTCAAGAAGATCATGCGCAGCGAGCTGCTGCATTTGCGATGGAAGTGATTGAATATATGAAAGCATATCGAAAAAAATCTAATTCTGATTTGCAAATCCGCGTGGGATTGCATTGTGGAAAAGCGATAGCTGGGGTGATTGGGGAGAATAAATTCGCCTATGACCTCTGGGGAGATTCCGTCAATACTGCCTCTAGAATGGAGAGTCATGGCGAAGCGGGAAGGATTCATATCAGTGAAGATTTTAAAAGCTGCCTCACCCAAACCCTCTCCAAAGGAAAGGGACTAAAGACAATAATAGATTTTATTTTTGAACCACGGGGTGAAATGGAAGTCAAAGGAAAGGGAAAAATGAAAACGTATTTCTTGGAAAAAACAAACTAAACATAAGACATGACAACGCCTGCAGAAAATACCATCTTCAGCTCAAGGACAATCAATGCACCCGTAGCAAAGTTGTACAGTGCATTTGCTCTTCCACAGCATTTAAAAAATTGGTGGGGTCCGGAGGGATTTACCAATACCATCCATGTATTTGATTTGCGCCCAAAGGGGAAGTGGCTGCTGACCATGCATGGACCTGAAAAGAATAATTTCGAAAATTCCTCTATATTTAAAGATGTTGTCCCGAATACTTTGGTCAGTTGGACGATGACTACAGCGCCGTATTTTGATATGGAGATCGGCTTTGAGCCTATCAGCGATACAGCATCGAAAATTAGTTTTACCATGATTTTTTCAATCAGCAGAAGAATGCAATAAAATGCGGAATTTCATCGCAAAAAAATGAAGAGAATTTCGATCGATTGAAAGGGAATTGTTAAAACTGTAAGATTGATTTTTAGTAAGGAATTATATCCTTTATATTGGTTTTATTTCAGTAATCAGACTGATTGTTAAAAATTAAAAATCAATTCGCTTATAAGCAAATCCTGATTAAAATAAGTCTTCACGAATCAAAACTGCTGCAATTCCACCATCCGGCTTATACCGCTCACTTGACTTCATCAATTCCTCGTGGTTGCCGCGATCGATGATCTCACCTTCATGCATCAAAATGATTTCATCTGCATGTTGAATCGTAGTGAGTCGATGTGCTATAATAATACAGGTGCGGTCTACCATGATTTTTTGTATCGCCTCTTGCACCCACTTCTCATTCTCAGCATCCAATGCCGCTGTCGCCTCATCCAATATAAGTATAGGTGGATTCTTATAAACCGCCCTGGCTATCGTCATTCGCTGTCGCTCCCCTCCACTCAATTTCCCGCCGCGCTCGCCGACCACCTCTTCATATTGATTCGGCAATTTTGAAATATAGCCATCCGCAAATGCCGTCTTCGCAGCTTCTTTCACTTGCTCCACTTGAACTGCCTCTGAGCCAAAGCCAATATTGCTTTTGACCGTATCATTGAATAAGATCGCCTCCTGACTTACGATACCCATGAGCTTGCGCAAATTATCTATTTTAATTTCCTTGATATTAATTCCATCAATCAAAATTTCCCCGCGATCGATATCATAAAATCTCGGGAGCAAATCCACCAAAGTGCTCTTTCCCGCTCCAGAACTGCCCACCAACGCTACCACTTTTCCTCGCTTGATCTCCAGTGAAATATTCTTTAATACTTTCCGCTCTTTTGTATAGCCGAATTCTACATGCTTAAATACAATGGACTCTTTAAAACCGTGTATCTCCTTAGCATTTGCATGTTCTTGTATTGGATTGGGAATTTGCAAAAATTGACTCACGCGCTCATAACTCGCCAAGCCTTTTTGAATATCATAGAAGGCATTTGAAAAACTTTTCGCAGGAGAGATGAGTTGGGAGAACACAATCATATAGGCGATGAAGCGCTCTGCATTCAATAGATTGGATTCAAAATCAAACAAACCTAAAACCAGCGATGCGCCAAACCACATCACAAAACATACAATGATGATCGCTAAAAACTCCGTCAACGGGGAGGATAAATCTCTTCTTCTATTGACGCGATTAAACGTATTGAAATAAGATTGATTGTCCTTTCTAAATTTTTCTTTTTGATATTCTTGTGCATTGAAACCCAAAATCACTTTAAAACCAGTGATACTCTCATCAATAATTGCGCTCATCAATCCCGTTTCAATTTCTTTGAGGTCCGATGTCATCTTAGTGATGATTTCTCCTTTGCTGTGCTGATGCGAAAATCCCAAAGGCATGCCCATCAATTTATCAAACATCGTCTGTCTTATATCGCGCACTACGCCATTCTTAACGGGAGCGAGGAAATACGCCGCAGCATATCTAAAAAAGTTTTTTGCAAAAAACACGAAGGCAACTTCAAAACAAAATAAAACCAAAGCAGCACTCTTTCCATGCTCGATGATTTGTTGCGAAAGTGCGTAATAAAAATATTCATTGAGGTATGTGGTGGATAAAGCAAATACAGGAGCTTTTGTCACCAAGGGCATTTTGTCAAATATCAATTGCAAAAAAGGGACAAATCATAATCAAGCTCACCAATGAAAACAAAACCGTGATAATGCTAAATACAATATTGAGCAAGACTCTGACTCGATAGGGTCGCAAGTATTTTATGACTGGGGAGGATATCCTGAAGCAATTACGCCATTGGCCATTAAATACTCCGCAATTTGAACAGCATTGGTTGCTGCGCCTTTGCGCAAATTATCCGAGACAATCCATAAATTGATGGTATTCGGCTGTGTAAAATCTCTTCTAATTCTTCCTACAAATGTATCATCCTTATCATGAGCTAAAATCGGCATGGGATATATCTGATGCGCAATATCATCTTGCACGACTATTCCCTTAGTTGCCTTCAAGGCTTCTACCACCTTATTTAAATCCACTTCTTGTTCAAACTCAATATTCACACTCTCTGAATGTCCGCCGACTACTGGCACACGCACTGCGGTGGCAGTCACTTTAATAGATTCATCGCGCATGATTTTACATGTTTCAAAAACCATTTTCATCTCTTCCTTGGTATAGCCATTATCCATAAATACATCGATTTGTGGTATGAGATTTTGATCGATTTGATATTTATAGGCCATCTCGCCTTGTATATTCTGGCGCTCGTTATTCATCTGTGCAACGGCATTTGCACCTGTCCCCGTAACCGATTGATAGGTCGAAACCACCACTCTTTTTATTTTATACAATTCATGCAATGGCTGTAAAACCTGCACCATTTGTATCGTAGAGCAATTTGGATTGGCGATGATTTTATCTTCTTTTGTCAATACATCGGCATTAATCTCAGGTACAACGAGCTTATGCAATGGGCTCATTCTCCAGGCGGATGAATTGTCTATAACTGTCGTTCCAACAGCTGCAAAGAGCGGCGCCTTTTCCAATGAAATATCTCCACCAGCAGAGAATAAAGCAATTTGCGGTTTTTGTTGAATGGCATCTTCCATGGAGAGAATATTCCATGACTTATTCTTCCAAGTAATTGTCTTTCCTACGCTGCGCTCTGAAGCTACAGGTAAAAGTTCAGTTACAGGAAAATTTCTTGCTCTTCCAATACTTGCAGCATTTTTGTTCCTACAAGTCCTGTTGCGCCGACGAGTGCTAGTTTCATATCTAAAAAATAATTGACGCGAAAGTAATGAAAACTGCGGGAATTTGACGATAAACCGCATAAAAAAAGCGCATCCTTATATGAATGCGCTTTTAAAGTGACCCCGGAGGGATTCAAACCCCCAACCCTCAGAGCCGAAATCTGATATTCTATTCAATTGAACTACGGAGCCTCGGAATCTTTATCGTTAGATAATTTTTCTTTGAAGTGCGAAAATAAAAATTTAAACCTTTTTCCTTCGTTTTTGTTTCGCAATCTCTGAACGAGATGTCTTATTAATAACATTCTGCGGTTGAATAAGGATCTTGGATCTTAGTTTTTCATGTAATTTCAAAGAAATACACCTTAAAAAACAAAAACAACCATTTATGTATTGAAACTACATTTGATGAATTGCCCATTTTTAGCCGATACCATTCGGGGTAGGTTTGCACTATAAAATCATATAATGAAAACAAAATTACTATTTCTTTTTGCTACAGCACTTATGTCTATTCAAGCTCAGACTGTATATGTGAAGCGCTATGCAACGGGTCTCAACAATGGAACTAGCTGGACAAATGCCTATACGGATTTAAAAACAGCTTTAACAAACGCAACCTGGATCTACCGTATGGGTTTCAGGAGATACCTTTACCTACCTGCGGCTTCTCCTCGTTCTGCATCCTTCGCCATTACAATAAATCTTTAACAGTCCGCGGGTTTCCTACAACTGGAAATCCAACTGCCCCAAGCAGAAATGCTAAATTGTATAAAACAATTTTGATGGAGACATCAATAGAGATGATCCTGCATTTACCTCTTTCTCTAGAAAAGGGGATGCCAATCGCGCTGACAATGCCTACTCTGTCATTGACATATCAATGAGTGGGGCAACAGCTTATACTGTGACAATTGACGGTCTCATCATTCAAGATGGCAATGCCAACAATAACAGCAATGGATCTGATGGGCTTGGCGCAGGATTAGAATTTGTTAGATCTTCCACAGGGACAGCATATCATCAAGTTTATATATCTAATTGCGACTTTAGATACAATACTGCAACAAAAGGAGCAGCACTAAATTACAGTTTGTATATACTAACGTGGGTACGATATCTAAATTTAACGAGCAATAATTTCTACCACAATATCAGCGATGAAGCTGCCATTCTGAATAGTTATATCGGAACTGCTACTTTGGCAAGTTTCTACTTGAATTTCACTTCTAACCTAGTCTATAGAAATCGTTCAACTTCGAATAGCACAGGCATATTGGCTTTGCTTTGTCAGAACAATGCCAATGCGAGTTCCCTTTTGATTACAAAGTCAATTTCAATACTTTCATGACAATTCCGTTGTTGGAGGTGGAATTATCTGCGTTGAAGGAACAACTGCAAATGTGAGCAATTTGATGATTTCCAACAATATCATCACCAATAATTCGATTGGGATGAACCCAATCTTTAAACGAGCTGGTGCTAAAAATTTCTTGACTAATCCTTACATAGACCATAATATATTCTCTAAGAAGATTCATTTCAAATACTCTATGGTACAAGCAATAATAGAATTGGCAATGTTAATTTTGTAGATGCATCAAACAATAATTACGAATTGGCCAATGCGAATATGCTATCAATCATGGAAATTTGAACGTTCAAGACAAATCGGGAACTAACACCTTTATCCTTAACGCTGTTGCTAAAGACGCTGCCAACAAAACACGCGTTATGTCAGGAACCATTGATATTGGAGCATTAGAATATGCGGGTTCTCAACTACCATCTTTCGCAAACATTTCCAAGTCTATTTGCAGTGGAGATAGTCTTCTTTTCAATGGAATTTACATCAAAACGAATGGTACTTACTTGGACACACTAATAAATGCTTCCAATTGCGATTCAATTATAACACTGACTCTTAATATTGCAAATATACAAGGATCTATAACCAAAAAAATATGCATGAATGATAGTTTCCTATTCAATGGAACATACCTCAAAGCAAGTGGTTCATATAAGGATACCCTTTCAAGTTTTTTAGGTTGCGATTCCATCTTGACTTGTGTTTTAACCGTATATACTTTCTTACCCCCCTTCGATATCTGTTCAAGCACCTTTACTAAATACTTTAGTTGTTTTTGGTGGCCCTTATGATGGATTTGGATGGTATAGAAATGATACGCTTCAAATACAAGGAGTCAATCTATATACATTCAATTTCAACAACATTAAAGGAGAATATTGGGTAGGAGCGATGAAATCGTTTCCAGGACTGAATTGCTATACCAAGTCCAATATATACAGTTATGGTCTGCAATACACTATCAATGCATCGGCCTACCAATGGAACGATATCTCCTAGCGGTTCGATTATAGTCGGATTCAAACGCTTCACAGACTTTTACAATTACACCGGAATACAGGATTTCAGATGGATAGTTTAATCATCGATGGTATCCCAGTAACACCTGCATTGACATATACTTTAGCAATATGAATGCTGCTCATACAATTAGAGCTACGTTTAAATTGGCATCCACCAGTGGAATTCAATCACAAACTTCAAATACGCTTAGCCTCTTTCTAACCCATGTTCAGAAATAATCTATCTGCAAACAGAAGATAAAATTCTTGACGTAAATCTTTATAAAATGAATGGTGCACTTTTGACAAAGCCTCAAATAATAAATAATACAATGAATACGCAAACCCTTTCAAAAGGGATTTATATCATAGAAATTCAAACAGAGCAAGAAACAACAAATTGCAATTTATAAAAGGTAAGCTACCAATTCATCAAAGCCACAAACAATTTTTTAAAATTGTTGTGGCTTTCATTCTTTACATTTACATAAATTTGATATGTTTCACAAGTTGATTATAATTTTATTGGTCTTTGCTGCATTAGATTCTTCTGCACAACATCCTAATTTTTATTCAATCAACGATGAAAATGGTCTCCCTGTCAATGAGGTCTATCAGGTTATTCAAGATAAAAAAAGGTTTATATGGATTGGCTGCGATATGGGTTTGTTTTCGTTATGATGGATTTAAATTCAAAGTATATAAAAATGAAAAGCAAAATGGCAGGAGCATTTCTTCTATCCAAATCGATGATCAAGACCATATTTGGTGTCGGAATTTTACGGGACAAAATTTCATCGTCCGTGACGATTCACTCCACTTGCTTTATAGCTCATCAATAAAGAATACCAGCCATAATAATTTTATCGTAGATAAGAATAAAAGTGCTTGGATTTTTGATGGAAATTCTTTAAAAATGTGCTACAAAATGGCAAGATTGTAAATGAAACCCAAGCAACTGAGAACCCCACAGAAAGGCCGCTAATTACGTTTCTATATTATCACAACCACTCCATTTACTATTTTATTAAGCCTGATCGCTTATACAAAATCGACCTCACAAATAACAAACGATTGATGATTAAAATCATGGATCATATTAATCTAGAATCAGGGTATTTTTTCACTCGCTCAGACTCCTTTATCTGTTCAACTACTCCAATACGCAAGACAAATACGAGATACTCAAGGTGAGTCAAAACAAACTTCGCTATTTAAAATCATTGCATTTTGACAAGAAACAAGTGAGAATCTATGAATTTCTCAACAAATCAATTCATACAGAGTGGATCTGCTCTTCGAATGGAGTTTACATATTAGATAGCAACTTGAATATTCTTCCTAAACCGCTATTTCCAGGAAAAACATCAGTTATGTCTATAGAGATCGAGAGGATTTGTATTGGTTTACTTCCCTCCAAGATGGCATTTTTGTAATTCCTTCCTTAGATATTATTCGCTATGATTTTCAAAACTCCCAATTGACTGAAGACAATTTAACTGCCCTTTCGATTTACGATAAGAATCGCGTGATTCTAGGAACTCATTCTGGGAATTTATTTCAGCTAGATCAAGCCAGCAAACAGATTACAAAATTGCGTTTCACTCCAATCAAGACAATTAGTACGAAAAAAAATTTTCACCCACTACCCCAATTTATATGTCTCCCATGGCCATTGACTTGGCTGGACCCCACACAAAAAAAAGAGACCCATTATCTGTTTTACAATATTCGCGACCTAATTGAATACAAGGATAGTTTTATTTTACTTACCCTGAGAATATACAAATCATCGCTAAAACGGCAGTTGAAAAAGGGTTGCGAAATAATTCTAGGATAATAATTCCATTCGGTGGACGAGGGTTGCAATGGCACAAAGGAGAAGTGATTCTAAGTCTCAATGGTGGGACTTTTTCATATAGCAATGGCCAAGTCAAGGAAATCCTATATAATGGAGAATCCATTTTTGCAACAACTATGTCATCTGACAGCAATCGATTATTCATTGGTACACTCAGTCATGGAATTCTGGAATATACCGCAAATAAAAAATTAGTTAAATTCAATCACTTTTTGGGATTGAAAGAAAACGACATAAAGTTATTGAACTATGATGGAGAGTATTTGTGGATATGCACCAATCTATCTCTTTATCGGTTCAATATGTTATCCAACACACTTGTCAATATTTCTAAATCCTATGGAATCAGCGGAAAGAACATCAGTTCTATTCAATGTGATGAAAATAAAATCTATTTAGCCACTTATAAAGGACTAGTCGAATTTCCTCGAAATATTTCTAGGGATAATCCTGTTTCTCCCAATACTTTTATAGATTATATTCACTACCAAAATAAAAAATAACTTCCGCAAAGGTTATCAAACTTCCTAGTGACAATAGCAATTTGGCAATTAGATTAATCTCTACCTCTCTTAGAAGCAAGGGGAATTATCAATACAAATACCGATTATTGGGGCTTGATTCTAATTGGATAAACATTGAAGCAAGTCAAAGTGAAATCGTTTACTCTTCCATTCCACCTGGAAACTTTTTATTTCAAGCTAAAGCAATCAACGAAAATGAAATTGAGGGAAATCTAGTTGAAATATCCATTCATGTTGACAAGTTTTTGTATAATGAATGGTGGTTCTATTTAATTATTTCTATTTGCGTCATATCCATATTTGCTCTTTCATTTGTTATACGAATTCGCTTCTTAAAACAAAGAGCCATAAGTGATAATATCCTTCAAGAATCTCAATTGACAGCCCTTAAAGAGCAGATGAATCCACACTTTATCTATAACGCCTTAAATTCAATTCAAGAATTTATCATCAAGAACGACATAAAAATTCCAATTTCTATCTCAGCAAATTCAGCCACCTCATGCGCAAAGTTCTAGATGCATCCGGGCGAGACAAAATAGATCTGCAACAGGAAATCGAATTGCTAGAACACTATCTTGAGTTAGAAAATTGAGATTTGGAGAGGACTTTGAATTTCAAATTATGATCGATTCCAATTTAGAACCAGCATTCCATTCAAATACCTCCATTAATTATTCAACTGTTTATAGAAAACGCAATTAAACACGGTTTGTTGCATAAAAGGACCAAAGTCCTTACAGATACATTTTGAGTATAAGGATTGGCTAAAATGCACCATCACAGACAATGGAATTGGAAGGATGAGATCAGAGGAAATTCAAAATAGAAACCTGATTCAAAATCTTCTTTCGCCACCAAAGCCACTGAAAAACGCCTAGAATTATTGAATAAATACTCCAACAAAAATTTAAATTGCAAATTATTGACCTATTTGATGCGGAAATACCTATTGGGACAAAAGTCATCATCGACTTCCCCATTGACCATTTGTGAATTAAAAAATGGGGTTTCATGAAATTTACATAAACTTTGACCCTGCGCACCATACTTTTGCCTTATATGAATGAAGCGAGCACGCCATTGAGATGCATCATTATTGATGATGAAGCCAACGCCAGAAATACCCTGGCCTCTTTTTAAGAGAATATTGCAATCAAGTAGAAGTGATTGCCATGGCTCCAATGTGCCAGAAGGAGTTCTTTTAATCAATAAGCATCATCCAGATTTGGTCTTTCTCGACATAGAAATGCCTGAATACAACGGATTCGAATTGTTTAACTTCATTCAAAAAATAAACTTCGAAATCATCTTTGTCACAGCTTATAGTGAATATGCAGTTCGCGCATTTGAAGTATCTGCAATCGATTACTTATTAAAACCTGTTGAGATTGAGGCATTGCAAAAGGCCATAGAAAAAGTGGCGATGAAAAAACACCACTACAATATCCAAGAACGATTGCCCATATTAAAAGATGCCATCAATAGAGAGGAAATCAAGAAAATTGCATTGCCCATGCTAGATGGTTTATTGTTTGTCGAAGTCGATAAAATTATTCTACTTGAAGCTGATGGCTCTTACACAAGTATTATATTATCTGATGGATCGAAACTGTATGTCAGTAAAAATTGAAATTTTTTGAAGAAATCTTGCAGAATCGAAACAATTTCTTCAGAACCCATCGATCATTCCTCATCAATATCAATTTTATCAAAAAATTCCTAAAAGGTGAAAACAACATTGTCATGGATAATGATGTCACTGTTGCTTTGGCAAGAGAGCGAAGACATGAATTCGATGCCCTTTTGAATAGTATTTAAAAGATTCTCCTCCCTTTTATGAGTTTTTAACGCCAATTCTCATCTGCTTCTCTCCAATAACGCAACTCCCTCGCAGCCATATCCGTATTTAGTTTCAAAGGCATTTCGATCTGTGAGCTCTAATCATTCAGAAAATATTGGCTTCAAATTTGCAAAGTTCTAATAAATACTATATTTTACCTATAACACAACCAAAACAACCCATGGAAATCACCAAAACACCCCAAGACTCTTTTGCCTCTATGATGGAGATTGTCTTGCCCAATGACACCAATTCTATTCACAACCTCCGTGGAGGTAAAATTCTTCACTGGATGGATATTTGCTCTGCAGTGAGCGCAGGCAGACACGCAGAGGCCGTAGTTGTAACTGTTACTGTAGACCAAGTTTCTTTTGCCAATCCTATTAAAATGGGCGATGTCGTCACCATCACGTCAAAGTCACCAGGGCATTCAATACTTCCATCGAGACCAGAATTGAAGTTTGGGCAGAAAATCTTCCCACAAAACCCGATACAAATGCAATGAGGCCTATTACACCTTTGTTGCTTTGGATAGCAATCTAAAGCCCAAACATGTTCCCCCGATAGTACCTCAAACAGCAGAAGAAATCGCAGAATACAACAAAGCCTCTCAAAGACGAGAACTGAGACTGCTCTTAGCTGGTAAAATAAAAGCAAGTGAAGCGAAAGAATTAAAAAGTCTCATTGAGGGATAATTAAAAAAATATTAGAAACATATAAATCGATGCATTATGAAGCCATTCACCCAATTTATCCTTGCAATATGTTTGTTAGCCAATAGCTTGAATGTTAATGGCCAGCAGTTTCTTGGCAATAGAATCTCCAATTTTACGAGTGCTGATGCCCTTCAATTAAATCCGGCAGCATCAGCAATAAGCGCGGTCTCTTTAGATATTAAGATACTAAGAACTGGCGCATACGTCTACAATGAATATGGCTACATTATTAATGAGAGCATATTAAGTGCATTGGGGAAAAACAATGCCGTATTTGTCGATTCTATTACAAAATATGGCAACACCGTTGATGCAGCGCAGAACCAAACGGGATTCAGTAAAAGCCTATTCTACGATTTTGCCAATATTCAAAAGCCTTTAACAATGTAGTCCAAATTGAAATTGGAGGACCAAGTTTTTCTGGGCGAATAGGAAACATTGGATTTGGCATGTTCACCAATTTCAAGGCAAATTTCAATTCACTCAATGCTGATAAATTTTGAATTACGATACCCTTTCCGAATTGAATCACAAACAAGTCTATCCCATTGGCGCTATGAATGTCGTCAGCGGCGCATATTCAGAAATCGGATTAAATTTTTCTCACGCCTTTAAAACAGAGCGCGAACACAAAATTTCCCTTGGAATAAATGCCAAATTGCTTTTGGGACACGAAGCGGTATATATAGACAACAAGACCCCCACTACCTTCTATAAGAATCGCGATTCACTTTGGGTACAAGGTGGAGATATAGAATTGGGATTTGCAACAGGTTATGATTTAAATAAAAACTATAAAGCGGGTATTCAAGGACTAGGATTTGCCTTCGATCTTGGCATGTCTTATTTGTTTCCATCCAATGATAACCAAAAGCCTTATAGCGTTAAACTCGGTGTTTCCTTGTTGGATATTGGATTTATCAATTTTAATAAAAACGCAGAAGCTCACGCACTTCAATTTACAGATGTCAGAGATTTTCTAAACAATGCATATAAAGGGAATACCGCTCAAGTATCTATGGCTAGAACCATATCTTATCAGGGATTTGATGATTCTATGTATACCCTTCAATCTAATTCTTTCCGCATTGGAAGTCCCACAAGTTTGCATATTCAAGCCGATTTTAATGTTGTGCGAAATGTTTTTATCAATGTCAATTTTACAAGAAGAATCAGTCTTATGGCAAGACAATTTCAAAGATCTAATTCTATTATCCTCACACCTAGGGTAGAATATAAATGGTTTGAAGTAGGAACTCCATTGAGCCTAATCGAAGACCAGCTATTTGGACTCGGCATGTATATGAGGTTTGGCCCTTTAACAGTTGGCTCAGAGCAATTAAATGCATGGCTAATCAAACAATCCACCTTGCAAAGTGGAGATGTTTACTTGTCTTTGCGCGTTTTCCCTTTCAAGACTAAGAAAACTGCCCATTCAAGAACAAACGGACGCTCTAAAACGAATGACTACGGCTGCTACAAGTTCTAAGACCTTACAAGCACTTGTTTATAGAATCCCATAACTTACTTGCAGTAATATCCCAAGAATAGTTTTTGGCATGCTCCAACCCTTTTGAATATATTCTTTGCGCATGGCTGGATTTTCAATCAAAGAATGCATCGCCTGCGCTATCGATTCAATATCCTCAGGGGAAACTTTTATGGCCGAATCGCCACTTGTTTCATCTGTCGCTGTTGTATTAGATGATATAACAGGAGTGCCGCATTGCATCGCCTCGATGATGGGAATTCCAAATCCCTCAAAAATTGACACATAAAGTAAAGCCTCTGCGCTCGCCATCAATCTATACAAAATATCTTGACTAACATGCCCTGTGAATACAACATCTACTTTGTAATTCATCGATTCGTAAGTCTCAAAAATATCTGTAAAATGCCATGCTTTTCGACCCGCGACAATCAACTTACAATCACTTCCCCACTTGGCTTTATACAAATCAAACGCTAGAAATACATTCTTTAAATTCTTTCGCGGATGAATCGCCCCATTAAAAATAAAATATTTCTTCCCATCAGAGAATTCACACTTAGTCTTTTCACGCTCAGTCTCATTTAACGGTCGATACAATTCATTGGCCCCATTATAAACAACATCAATTTTAGTTAAATCCACGCCATACAATGCTGAGATATCGCGTTTCGTATAATTGGACACCGTTGCTATTCTCCTTGCCTTTGATGCATATTTGGGCGTAAAATACTGGTAAAATTTTCTTGCCCAAAATGGGACAAACAGCGGATAATGTTCAAATGCCAAATCATGTATGACGATATGCTGTGGGCATTTTGCGCGCAAACTCAAATATCCGTCAGGAGAAAAAAACAAATCTGGTTGGATTTCCTTTAGGCATTTGGCCACGCTGAATTCAAACCAAATATACCAGAGGAATGGATGGCGCGCCGGCGGACCAATAACAATAGGAAACACATTCTTACTAAAGATAAACGACTCGTCATAAGGTCTATCAAATATAAAGTAGAAATCAAACTCAGGATGCGCGATAACCATGCGCTTTAGCGTTTCATAGCTAAACCATCCAATTCCCTCTAATTTGTTTTTTAATAAAAACCGCGTATTGACAGCTATTTTCTTTCTATTCAAAATTAGTGTATGTTTGTATCTGCAAATTTATGACTGCCTAGTATAGCAATGATATAAATTATTCCATGCTTCAACGAAAATTTATTCTACCCTTAACTTTTTTAATAGGAATTAACCTTCTTATCAAACCATTTTGGGTTCTAGTCATTGAGCGGAAAATACAGTTATTGGTTGGAGAATCTCAATATGGATTGTACTTCTCCCTTTTTAGTTTATCATTTATACTAAATGTTTTCCTAGACTTTGGAATTCAAATATATAATACCAGAACAATCTCCTCTCAGTCGGCCCAACCAAAGGACTATTTCGGACAACTGGCTTGGATTAAATTTTTTTTAGCAATTGCCTATTTTATCATTTCGATCTTTATAGCTTATTTCATTGGGTTTGAAAGAGAAGCCATTCACTTACTTCTTTGGGTATGTGCCAACCAATTTTTATTGGCTTTTATCGCATTTTTTAGATCTACGATTATTGCCCATCAACGTAATTACCTCGATGCCTTTTTTTCTGTATTTGATAAATTATTGATGATAATATTGGTTTTGACTTTCCTGCACTTTAGACATACCATTACTATATTTCAATTTGCACAAATTCAATTCACTGCTCTAGGTATTTCTTGCACACTCGGTGCTTTTTTTGTGAACAAGCATTTGAATATCTCTTCTGTCAAGCCAAACATCAAATCTATATTTCATTTGCTCAAAGGTGCCTTCCCATATGCCCTTCTAGTGCTTTTTATGAGCATTTATCAAAGAATAGATGGACTCATGCTCGAGCGAATGCTCCTAAATGGAGCAGAGCAAGCAGGTATTTACGCTGCATCTTTTAGAATACTCGACGCTGCATCCAATATGCTTATCCTATTCGGGACCACCTTGCTTCCTCTTTTTTCAAGGCATTTACTGCAAAAAGAGGTCCTCATAAAAATATGTGTATTGAGCACAATTATCATACTCGCAATTAGCGGTTCTCTTGCATTATTATCGTGGCTTTTGGAATTGAAATTATGTCTGCAATGTACGGACAATCATCTAGAGAATGGGCAGAACCACTGCGATTTCTAATGATTGGATTAATAGGGATGTGCTTGGTATTTGTTTATGGAACGCTCATTTCCGCTTCGGGCAAAATTAAACCACTTATTTTTTTGGTTGCACTAGGATGTTTACTCAGTATTTCCCTTAACACCTATTTAATTCCAAGATATGGCGCTACAGGTGCCGCCATTTCATTTGCACTTACGCAGTGCGCGATGGGATTAGGCCACATGGCTCTCGGAGTACTTTTCCTAAGAAAAAATTAAGTGGACTTTTTTGTCAGCGGTGCTATTTGTTCCAATATTGAATGAATAAGCTCTCTGCTAGGCTCTATTTTTTGAAGATCTAATTCATTTTTGACTTCCTGGATTTGAAACCATGCTCGACGCAAATTATCATCGGACACAATGAGTGTTTGAACTTCAAGGCTTTCCTCCTCTGATAGCTCATGGTATGCTAAAAGCAATAATTTTTCTTGGGTAGAGTTAGCATTCATCTTTGCGTGTTTTATTTATATCCCTATAACGCAATATTTCTTGACTTATTGTGCAATTGGTGACAATTGCGCATTTAACCGCTTTTCCTCTTCTTCTATAGCAATCCTTCGCTCATTCATTCTTCTCTCCTTCGTTTGTAATATCTCATATTTCATAATATAAATGCCGATCAAGAAATATGGCATACATGGTATTTTATAACGAACCAATGCTCCGAAATTATAACTATTAAAGCCAGCTACAAATGCAAATACAAGAGAGAATAGTAAGAAGAAAAAGACATTTGCATTATCGAAAAAATAGAGAAAAACGCCAAATTTAACCTCTTTTATAACGCCTAATGTGAGAAACAAGAAGAATAGACTTTCAATTCCTGCGATAAGCATGACGGGGTTGCGAACTTCAAAAAGATAGGGTCGAAATAGCGTTACATTAATTGCTGCTGGTATTTTTTTTATGATTCCTATATTCGTATAATCCATATCACCAAGCGTATATGAAGACCCCCCTGCACCCTCAGAACTATGCCATTGTTGAAATCCCTTTGACTTGTCTTTTAAATTTTGCGTCTTCAATTGTTCGTCTGAACTAGTCAATGAACTAATGACCAATGTGCCTCCTGCGATTCCAACGATTGCAAAAACAGGACCAATCAAGAATCGAACTTTCGCACTCCGAATCACATTTTTAAATTGTAAAACATACCAAATAATCAATGGTGGCAAAATTGTGATGAGCAAAAACTCTCGAATATTTTGCAAAAAATAGGCACTCATTAACATCAAAAATAAGTGATAAACTACACGGTCTTTTTTATGAAATGCAAAATAAAAACTAGCAGTCAATAGCAAAATACTGCCATACGTAATGGTGTCTTTAAATAAACCTGAGCCCCAGAAAATCACAGAAGGAATATAGAATACGATATAACCCATCGTCTTCCACATTTTTGGGTATAAATCACAGCACATTTTGTAAAACTTCCAAGAAGTAGCAAAAGAAAACACTGCTAAAAAAAGTGCAATTACGGTGTAATTATTGAATGATATCAAGCCCAACCAGGAGCACATCTTAACAAAAAAGAAAGTTTTATCATACTGAATTACTCGAATATCTAAATATGTACTCGCTATATTCCCTTGAGAAGAATTCGTAATTGCTGACCACCAATGGTCAAAATTGACATTGATAATCTCATTTAAGTACTTAGACGCTGTATAATAAGTAAAAGTATCGCCAGTTCCATAATAAAACTTATAAATCAACCCCGCTACAATCGCTCCAAAACACTTAAGTGCTAAGCCTGGAAGGAAAAATTTCGAAATATTTGCCCCTTTAAGCGCTTTGGATCTATATACAATAGCAAAAAAGAAAATAAACAATAAATAGGTCGGGGCTAAAAATAAATCTACAATTTCCATAGCCTATCCTCCATTGATTTTTTGACGTATCTTCTTTTTAATCTCTTCACTTTTAATTTTAAGATCGACATCATCAATTAAAACCAATTCTTCTAATAATTCATTTTGCTTTAAGCCCTTCTTATAGACTTCACTATAGCGCTCATTGCTAAAAGACACTCCCGAATATAGAGAAAGGTATTGATTTGACTCATCTGCCATAATGAGCTTTTCTACCCGCTTCTTATTCAAAAAATGCTCATCCGCTACTAGATCCCGCATTTCGATAAAATTATCCAATGCCATTTGAGCGATAGCATCTGTATCCGGTTTTCTCAGCATGTTAAATTGTGGAAACACTTTTGACCATTGCTCATTCTGCGCATCCATCAATTCGTCTAAAATGCGCACATCTTCAAAGCCAGCGTTCATCCCCTGACCAAAAAATGGTACAATTGCGTGTGAGGCATCTCCCAATAAACAGACATTATTTTGATACCACTGATTGCATCTTACCGTTACTAATCCGGATGTTGGATTTCTAAAAAAATCTTCAATATAGTTTGGCATCAATGGAATCGCGTCTGGGAAATATTTCTCGAAAAAATCTACCACATTTTTTTCTGTTGCTAAATCATCAAAAGCGTCTTCACCTTCGAATGGGACAAACATGGTGCATGTAAAACTTCCATCTATATTGGGCAGCGCAATCATCATAAAACTTCCCCTTGGCCAGATATGCAACGCATTTTTCTCTAGTTGATGTTCTCCTTGAGCATTAGCGGGTATATGCAATTCCTTATAACCATGCTCAATGTAGTTTTGTGAGTAGTTAAATCTAGGCAATGCCATAAATGCACTTCTTACCCTTGAAAATGCACCATCAGTACCGAATATCTTATCCGCTTTGACTTGATGTTTCTCTTTTCTATCGAAATTAAAAAAATCAATACTAGTATCTTGAAAATTGACTTTTTCACATAGCTCATTGAAATGGAATGTAACATTCTCATAACTATCTGCCAATTCAACCAATCGCTTATTCAATTCACCCCTTGATACAGAATAAATTGCTTCATCTTCCTTTCCGTATTGCTGAAAGTTCTTTTCCCCCGAAACTGAATGAATCATCCTCCCATACATGGGAATGGATATTTTTTCAATTTCTCCTTTCAAGCCAATTTTCTCCAAAGCAGTCCATCCCCTTACACTCAGCGCCAAGTTAATACTCCTTCCTCCTATATATCCCGCTTTTCTCATATCTGGTCTACTCTCATAGACATCAACTTGATGACCTCGCTTCGCTAAATAACAAGCGAGCAATGAGCCCACGAGTCCACCCCCTACAATAGTTGAATTATTTGTTGACATAGAATATATTGTTTTTATAAAATAACTAAAATCTTCCGCAACGCCCTACAATTTCGCTTTTATCGCATCGTACTCCGCTTGATCTTGAGATTCGGTTAACTTCGAACTAGAACAGCCCACTGAAGCACTAGCATTCTTATTGATATCCTCTACTCTATTTTCGTGATTGGGATGCGTACTTAAAAATTGCGGTGGTTGGCTGCCGCTATTGGGATCATTGATCATCTTTTGAAAAAAATTAGCCGCCCCATTTGTTTGATACTTCGTTCCACAGAGGTATTTCACAGAATATTCATCTGCCTCAGTTTCTTTTCCTCTGCTAAACTTCAAAGAAATCAAACTTGCTACCATTTCTCCAACAGATGCAGCGCTGCTCTGACCCAGGGCAATGGCTAATAAAGTCGATAAGCCATATTGCTCAGTCAATTGATCCGTACTATGGCGTCTATCTGCATGGGCCATCTCATGGCCTATTACACCTGCTAAAGAAGAAGAATTGTCCAAATATTTAATCAAGCCCGTGTAAACATAGATATACCCTCCTGGTGTGCAAAAAGCATTGAGAACATCATCTCGCTTGACAATATGCAACTCCCATGGAAACTCTGTTTTATATTTCACAGTGCCTGTCGCCAATATCTGATCCCTTAAACCATCCAAATAAGCATATGCTTCAGGATTTGCAGACCGAGGAATAATCGGGAATTCCTGCGGGTTTGATTCGATTTCTGCTTTCGATTGCAAACCCAATTGCTTATCGTCCTCTATTGAAAAAATATTGAGACCTCCGTCAGAACATCCCCAAAAACTAAGGGCAATTATAACGGCACTTAGGTAAATTCTTGCTTGCTTCATATTACTTCGTATTAACTACAAAAATAGAAATTTATCGCAAAGGAAGTCTATTTTGAAATGACAAGCCAATGCCAATAGGAAGACCACCGTAATGATGGCACAAACAACAAATTTTGCAAAAGTAGAAAATAGGAATCCCAGCATTGCTCCAGTTGCGGCATAAATAGCCTCGCCATTTGGTCTTCCTCCTATCAACTCGCCGAAATAAGCGCCAATAAAAGCTAAAAACAAAATGCCCACAATGGCAAATATACCCATAGGTGCAACAATAAACACCGAGATAAAAATCCCTATAGATGAGCCAATTACGCCATATTTAGTTCCCCCAAATTTCTTCGTGCCGATAACAGGCATAATATAGTCCACCAAAAAAGTCAATATTGTCAATGCTGATAGTATCATCAGCGTCAACAAATGAAATTCATAGACTTTAGAAAAATGAATGAGCAAAATAGCTGCAAATGAGGCAGCAGTGGCAGGGAGAATAGGCGCAATAATTCCAATAAATCCAATGATTATCAGCAAGAAACCCAATATTATACAGATTATTTCCATCGCCGAAAGATAGTAGATTGTAATAATATACTCAAAAATTATTCCTTCAATTCTTCACAAAAGCAGCATTTTAAATCACTTTAACATAGTTCGACCTCTTTTTGCTAGGTTCAATGACTTTTGTCTAATTTTTTTCGTACGTTTGCAGCACAATGAGCGACAATATCAAACACGAATGTGGGATTGCCCTTGTTCGACTTCTCAAACCTTACCAATACTATATTGACAAATACAAGACGCCTTCTTATGGGCTCAACAAACTGTACTTGCTCATGGAAAAACAGCACAATAGAGGCCAAGATGGCGCTGGTGTTGCTGTGATAAAGTTAGATATGCCGCCTGGAGCAGATTATATTTTCAGATCTCGAAATGCATCTAATCAGGCGATGAAAGAAATTTTTTCAAAAGCATATGAAAAAATCAAAAATCTACCACAAGGAAATACCCCAAACGCAGATTCATTAAAAAAATCGATAGAATCAATTGGTGAACTCTATCTCGGCCATTTGAGATACGGAACTCATGGCGATAATTCAGAACAAGTCTGCCATCCATTCTACAGAAAAAACAGTTGGATTACGCGCAACCTCTTACTCGCTGGCAATTTCAACCTGACCAACGTCGATGAATTGATGCAAAATTTGATTGAATTGGGACAACATCCTCGTCAATCAACAGATACCGTTACCGTCCTTGAAAAAATTGGCCATTACTTAGATCGCGAAGTCGAAGAATTGTTCAAAAAATTTAAATTAATGGGTT
Source organism: Bacteroidota bacterium (assembly GCA_016713645.1). Classification (GTDB taxonomy): domain Bacteria; phylum Bacteroidota; class Bacteroidia; order Chitinophagales; family JADJOU01; genus JADJOU01. The sequence continues at coordinate 66,771 of JADJOU010000018.1, read as the reverse complement.
ATCCCAATAATGTAATTACCGCGAAAATTATTGAGCACCTGAATATCCAAAGCATCCTCCGCAGCGCTTCTAATGATTTTGATGGAGGATATGCCATGGCTGGAATTTTAGGACATGGCGACTCTTTTGTCATGAGAGACCCGAATGGTATAAGACCTGCGTTCTATTACATTGACGATGAAGTAGCCGTTGTCGCCAGTGAAAGACCATGCATTCAAACCGCTTTTAACGTTGATTTAGAGAAAATAAAAGAATTACAACCTGGCGCTGCTATCATCATTAAAAAGGATGGCACTTCATCAGAATGCCAAATTCAAGAGCCTAAAACCCGCGCAGCTTGCAGCTTTGAGAGAATCTATTTTTCAAGAGGGACAGATAAAGATATCTATCAGGAGCGAAAAGATTTAGGGAAATATTTAGCCCCGCTCGTATTAAAATCTGTGAATTATGACATGGATAATACCGTTTTCTCTTTCATCCCAAACACAGCTGAAACCGCATTCTATGACGCGCAACGAAATGGTCTCTCACGTTTATGATATAACCTATGGCAGTATCAATCCAAAAACAGATACCATTGTGGTCGTCGATGATTCTATCGTTAGAGGAACTACACTCAAACAAAGTATCCTTCACAATCTCGCACGTCTAAAGCCTAAAAAAATCATCGTTGTCTCTTCTGCACCTCAGATTCGATATCCCGATTGTTATGGAATTGACATGAGCAAATTGGGAGATTTTGTAGCGTTCAAAGCATTGATAGCATTGCTCGAAGAGACCAATCAAACGAGCCTCTTGAAAAAGACCTATGATCTCTGTATCGCAGAGAATAAAAATCAAAAAGGGCAGATTGCCAATCAGATGAAATATCTCTACGACCTATTTACCTATGAACAAATTTCAAAAAAGATTGCAGAGATTGTAACACCGGAAAATGTAAAATGCGAAATTGAAGTGATTTATCAGACCATCGATAATCTTCACCTTGCTTGTCCTAACCACAAAGGAGATTGGTATTTCACAGGAAACTATCCAACGCCAGGGGGCAATAAAGTGGCCAATAGAGCTTTTATCAATTATTTCGAAGGGAATAATGCTCGCGCATACTAGATTTATCTACCAAGCTTTGGTGCTCATTTTTGCATGATTCATAAATGTGCACCATTCACAATCCTTCTTGCCGCAGCCATCAAATTTCTTTGCCAAAATACTTGAATAAGTATCTTTAATTTGCTTGGAAACAATTTGAATATCTTCAGGACTCACAGCAATAGCAACTTGATTGTACTTCTTACTGTCTTTATCCGCTTCAACAAAATCAAATACAACTCGAGAAACAGACCAATTTTTCTTCGGTTCATTGTCAATTAAAATCTTGTAAAAAACCGCTTGCCGCCAATAATCTCCCCCGTGTTCCTGATGATACTGCGGTTCTGCCACTTCAGTCAATTCCTCTGCTGTCAATGGTCTCGAGTCACTATGATACTTCTTTACATTTGCAATTTTCCCCGTTTTATAATCCACCACCGTTGCACTAGTTCCATTGATCTCGATTTTATCCATCTTGCCCGTAATGGGGACATCTTCATAAACTGTGCTGAAACTCACCTCCAATTCGACATTTGTATTCCATGCATTGACATAGTGATTATAGAATGCAGGAAGGATTGTATTGCCGTCTTCCAATCGCTTTTTAAATTGCGTCTCGGTAAAGCTCTCTTTGAATAAATTTAAAAAGTACTCAAATGTTTTCATGACAAATTGAACCGGTGGGAACACCCTTTCATTCTTCTTCATCTCCTTAAATATATGTTCGAGAGAAAAGTGAATAGCATTGCCAAATGCGAAGGAATCATTCTTTGCTCTCGGGATACGCAATAAATTATTGAAGTAAAAAACCAAAGGACACTTCAAATAAGTATCAAGATGTGTAACGCTTAACTTATAATTATCCAGAAGCTTATCGATATATTCTTGCTCTAGGACTGCAGGATTTTCCTTTTTTAATTCCTCCAATACCGCTGCGATATATTGATTGACCTTATCTTCCTCCAAAACAGGAACCGCTGATTCTATTGCCTTCTTAATCGTGATTTCAGAAATAAATTGACTCTCTTCTATGTCTTTTCCCTTGTGATCCCTTGCTGAACTTGTCAATATCAAGCCCTTCCTCGCCCGAGTCATCGCTACATATAGAAGTCGTCTCTCCTCTTGATAATCCACGTCATCCGTGACTTGCTTTATCCAATGAGATGGAATTCTATATCCTTTGCGCTTATCTTTTGGCTGCCACTTATTCTTCTCATTCCCTATTACAAATACATAATCATATTCCAATCCTTTACTTCCATGTACCGTTGAAAAAACAATGGCATCTTGGTTAAATTGCACTTTAATAAATGACAATTGTATATCTTCTGCCTTCATCAACTCAATCGTCTCAATGAGCGATGAAAGACTCATCAGTTTCCTCTTCTTTGTCTCCTCCTTTACAAAATCAAAAAACGTATTCAACTCTTGAAGATAATAAATTTTATTGGCTTGTTGAATGACCCATTGAATTACACCGCCCTCTGTAAAAATCTTCTCGATGATTTGCTGTACGGAGCATTTCTCTTTTTCCTCCATCCAATGCTCCAATAAATTAGCGAGTTGAACAGATTCAGCAATAGTCGCGTCAACATTCTTATACAAGAAAACCCTCAAGGGCAAATCGCGTTTTTCTCTCCGCGCTTCTTTAAAAGCATACGCCAATCTCGCTATTTGAATTGGCTTAATATTAAAAAACGGCGCATGCAAAAGCATAAAAAATTTGTCTTCTTGAGAAGCCGATTGGTCGCGCTCCAACCCAATATACTTTAGGATATTGAGTATATGATCTATAAAAAGGGACTCAAAGACATCTTCATTCTTCTGTGTTTGAATGGGAATATTATTATTGATCAAATAGCGCTGCAAATCCTCTGATTGAGCATGATTTCTATACAATACCGCTATTTGATTTTTTTGTACGCCTTGTTTCAATAGTCTATCAATATGTTCTGCTACACCAATTGTTTGATGATAAGGAGATTCATACTGTTCTGTAAAGACTCTCTGTTCGATATCCTTACTCGCGCCTTTAGCTGCAAGGTTTTTGACAATTTTTATCCCACTGATTGCATTCGTCAACCGCTCCGTATTTCGCTCTATCAAGGCCATTGAGGCATCTAATATTGGCTGAGAAGATCGATAATTATCTGTCAAAACCACCACGCGCTCCCTTTGTTCCTCTGGCGATAAATGGCTGAGATAATATTCATAAAAAGAAAAAATATTGGTGATACTTGCTCCTTGAAATCGATAGATGGATTGATCATCATCTCCAACGACAAAAAGATTGGCGTCCTTTTCCCAATGGCTTGTCAGCAAGCTCAATATCTTGCTTTGAGCGCCATTTGTATCCTGGTACTCATCCACGAGAATATATTGAAATTGCTCTTGATAATACAGAAGCATATCATTGTTTCGCTCAAACAAATCAATTACCCAGAGAATCATATCGTCGTAGGTATATCGATTCATCGCATCTAATTTCGCAAGAAAGACAGGATAGGCTTTTGCTGCGCTTATTGTCTTTTCAAGTTGCTCTGCCATTTTATAATATTCCCTATTCAAATCTCCTTTCTTCGCTGTGCGCGTATTTACTTTATATAGGTATTCGGGTAATTCTTTAGACAATTCCTTTTCTTGTTCGCAAGATTGAATAAATGCTTGGACGTCAATTCGCTCTCTTTTTATTTCTTGAAAAAATTGTTTTAAATTTTCCTTTTCATAATATGATCCCGCACCACTCTTCCTCAGTGGATTGTCAATTTCAAATTCATCTATGATGGCTCTCAACACATTGGCCATCTCTATTTCAGAGATGAGATCTAGATTCATCGTTCCAAATTGCGATAAATTCTCTTGAATAATCTTATTGCAAAATGAGTGAAACGTATGAATATGTATCTTATATGCAACAGTTCCTATCATTTGAAGCAGCCTCTTTCGCATGGCTACTGTGCCCGCTTCTGTATAGGTGAGGCACAATATTTCATTTGGCTCTGCACGACCTTCCTCTATAATTTTTGCAATGCGCGCACTCAATATTTGCGTCTTTCCCGTTCCCGGACCAGCCACTACCATCACAGGGCCTTCAGTCGCCTCTACAGCATGTAATTGAGCGGCATTGAGACTTGCATATATTTTATTCATATATTAATTGGTTTGATATTGCAAAATACCCTTGTAAATGTATCTGTGTATTTCGCCGTAGCTGGATTTAAGAATTGTATGCCGTTTTTCTCCTCCAACTCTCCCGTTTTTTGAACAGCAAATTGATCATAAAGTCTAAATTCAACCAACTGACTTTTTGTCCCACCATCTAAGAAATAGTTATAGTTTCCTTGCAAATAAAACTTAACAAAAAACGTATTCTTCTCTTTCCCTGAAAAAAACACTTCTTCAAAACAAACGGTATCTACTTCTTTTATTGGCAAGGCCTGAAACGGCTCAACATTAGTTTCTATTGGCAATTCATTCTTTACAACAGGGCCTTCTTCCACCTGCGTTTCATTTGCAGGCTCTTGATTACACGCGCTAAAAATGATGGCGAATAAAATAAAAATTGCTCTAGCGAATCTATTCATAATTAGACTTTTTGGACGATGTGTTCACGCACCTATCCGTGCACCACATGTCGAAAATAAACGATTTTTTGGAATTTGGCTGATTGATCTTTCAACAAACTAAAAGCGCCAAGTTGAGTTTGTGCTGTGCGAGATTATCCCTCTTTTACTTTATCAATTTGCGCAATTCACTGAGGCGTTTTTCTTTTTGCGCAGTTCGTCGTTTGATATTTGTCTGAGTAAAATATTTATGTGCTGAAATAAAACTCACTTGCAACTTATTCCAGGTATTCTCGTCTTGAATTGCATCAATACTTTGTAATTCTCTAAAGAGTGAATTTGAAATTGGATAAAAATCATCTCTCCCAAGATAATCTAAATCCGCATCTGCCAGTATTTGCTCTAGTAAATTCTGCGGATTTTGTGGTATTTGAGTCGCACGTATCATTCCACAAACTATTTCAATTTGGTCTTCTGTATAATCAAATAGTGGTAAGCTCTCTCTTGCAATAGTGCAACCTTCTGTTTCGTGTCCTTTATATACATTTAAAAACCCAGAGTCATGAAATAAAGCTGCCGTTTTTAAAAGGGTTAAATCTTCACCCTGCTTCACCCCTTCCTCCTTAGCTATTTCGATGGTCATTTCATATACATCCAAAGTATGGTGATATCCATGATAAGATAAATATAAGGGCAGATCGTTTTTCAGACGATTGAGAATGTGCTTTTTTGCCTCAAAAAAATTCATAAAATCTGTTTTATCTATCTACTCTGTTCTATTATTCTTGTCAATAAAAATTCTATCTATTAGTCTACAAAATACATATCAATCAATCCCTTATTCTTAGCTTCTAGCTTTCCTCTTGGCGTACAAGGGTATTTGTCTTTCACTAAATTATAGGTAGTCTCTGAAATGTTTATCTGCCCAACTTCGCCACTCGATTCTAGCCTTGCTGCTATATTCACTGTATCCCCCCAAATATCATACGCGAATTTTTTCGTGCCTACAATACCAGCAACTATTGGGCCAGAATGAACACCAATTCTCAGATTGAAAAATTCATGTCCCGCCGCTTTTTTATCAATATTGATTTTATTCATAAACGAGCACATCTCTCTTGCTGCCGAAACAACATCTATGGGATTAGTAGTATTTGCAACGGGGATGCCTCCAGCACACATATAACAATCTCCAATAATTTTAATTCGCTCTATATTATGTCTCTGGATAATCTCGTCAAATGCCCCAAAAACAATATCCAACTCTTTAATCAACTGCTCAGGGGTCATTTTTTCGCTGAGCTTCGTGAAATTTTTGATGTCAGCAAAGAGTACGGTCACTAAAGAATAACTCTTTGCTTTGGTCTTCCCATATTTCTTCAGCTCATCTGCTACTTCTTCTGGCAAAATATTCAAGAGCAACTCATCTGATTTTTCTTTTCCTGCTCAATTTTTATATTGGCCTTTTCTTTGAAAAATATAAAAACAGCAAAAGAAAAACCAATAACAAGACAAATAAAATTCCTCCAATTAGGATTTTTTCTGAGGCTTTTTGATTCTCTGTAATTAAGCGCTGTTTATCTAGTTCTAATTTCTCCCTTGACAACATCAAATCCGAGATTTCCTTTGCCTCAGCCAATTTGGACAAACTATCTGACTGACTCTCCAATACATCTCGTGTCTCTTCAATGATGGCTTTGCTTTCCTCGACTTGTGTTTTAATTTGTTTTATCTGTGTCTGTTGCTTATCCAACACCATCCCCTTTTGCGCATTGTCTTGATGCAGCGTTCTCAATTGGTCAGATATGCAACTTTTTTCCACCTCTATTTGCCTCTTCTCACGGTCGAGTTTCGCTTTCTCCGCAGCCAATTCATTGAATTGTCGCTTCAAGTCTTCATTAGCCTCTTTCAATTCTTTTTTCGACTGGGCTTGACAAACCCCCAGATTTAACATCATCAACCCAGCAATCAAAAAAAACCCCTTAAACATATTCTTGATTAATTAATTTAACAATACAATAATACAATTTGTTGTTCAAAAACGATAGAATTCCTCCGTATTTAAACAGCGTCTAAATATAAAAGTATAAAAAATTAATAATTTTCGAAAAACTTTATCTAAAAATGGCCTTTTGTGTATGGGAAGAATTGAATTTCGCGCTGTGTTCGCTTTTTTAAATTTTGTTCCCCTGTTTTTACAACCCCCTGTTTACAACGAATTTCACACTTTCAATTGCAAGGCCTGTTTGAAATTTAAAAATATACACGCCAGTATTCAAAGACGCTATATTGATACTTTGACTTGTAATATCCCCTTTGTGCAGGCAGAGTCGCCCGCTTAAGTCCAGGACAGACCAATTTTCAATTAGTTCGTATCCCTTAATTTCAATTTTATCCTGCGCTTCATTAGGGATTAAAACAATTGATTCCGAATGTGTATTCACAATAGAACTAGGAATAGAAAAATCTACGCCCTTACTTGAAATTTCGCTTTGAATAAGCGTTTTTGTCATCAACTCTTGCATGATAGCCACTGTTGAAATCCGCTTCATCGACCAATTGGGATTTCTATAGCTCATTTTGTAAATCACCAGTGAATCTCCTAAATTTTGCGGCAATGGAATCGTTTCGCCATCTGCTGGACTCAGCATTCTTCTTGCAACATTGATATGCGTTTTCTCCCCGTTCCCCCCATTTAAAAAAACCGTATCTTCCACTAATAAAACATAAAGACTCGCATTCCCCGTCGGTGCCATATTGTCTATGCGACGTATAGAAATTTTTGATTTAATAGAATCTTGACCTACTCCCATTTGCTCCACTTTTATTGTGAATGCACTTATCCCCTTATACGCACTGAATAAAGCGGTGTCCGCATAATTCGCAGAAGAAGACAATACGCCGCCATTGATGACAACTCTTGGGGTTGAGCCATATATCGTGTAGTGATTTGTTCGAGCATCATTGTCCACCTTATTGGCAATGCTTAATGGACAGGCACTATAAGGCGAGCTGGGATGAATTGATACAAATAATACCTCAGGGTGCTTCTTCAAATTGTCGAGCAATCCTGGATTTTTGCTAAAACAAACACTGCACTTGGTATTTGTAAAATGCTCCAGAAAAATTTTCTTGGGCACTTGCGCATTGATATTCGCAGCACAAATGGTCAATAAAAAAATGAAGGCCCGTCTCATACTTTATTTTTTGATTAAATTTTTAAATGCTTTTTCAAATTTCTCTATTTTAGGTCGAATCACCATTTGACAATATGGTGCTTCACCATTGGCGTTGAAATAGCCTTGATGATAATCCTCTGCTTTATAAAACTCCTTCATTGGGCTCAATTCTGTCACAATTGGATCGCTATATACCTTTTCTATACTCAAGGAAGAAATTACCTCTTCTGCTATTTTGCGCTGTGCTTCATTTCTATAATAAATCACAGATCGGTATTGAGTGCCATTATCAGCTCCCTGTCTATTGAGTGTTGTAGGATCATGTACCGTGAAGAACACTTTTAATAGTTCTACTAAGGACAATTCACTCGGGTTATACACCACTTGAACGACTTCCGCATGTTGGGTTGTTCCTGTACAAACCTCTTTGTACGTCGGATTTTTAATCTTGCCACCACTGTATCCTGAAATTGCTGAAACAACGCCTTTAGTTTCTGAGAATACGGCTTCAATGCACCAAAAACAACCACCACCAAATGTTATTGTATCCACTGCACTTGAATTATTCTCCTCAACGCCTTCCGCATGAAACCCTAAAGATTCAGAATTAACACAATACCTCAACCCTGTTGAGGTTGGACCATCATTGAAAACATGACCCAAATGCCCCCCACATTTTCCACACATAATTTCTGTCCTTGTCATCCCCACCGATTTATCTACTTGCGTTACGATTTTTCCCCCAGCAATTTCCTTGTCAAAACTAGGCCAGCCGCAATGACTGTCAAATTTTGAATCACTCTCAAATAACTCATTCCCGCATGCCGCACAGGTATACTTTCCATGCTCTTTATGCATTAGAAATTTCCCTGTATAGGGGCGCTCTGTTCCTTTCTCGCGCAAAATATAATACTGCGATTCTGTCAAGGTATTTCTCCACTAATACACATGTGTCAAACTATCATACAAAATCTGCACTTAAATAGTTCTCAATAAATGGAATTTAACGGCTGAATTATGTAGAATTTGTGAACCTATTTCAATTTTTCCAATTCTACCTTCGCCCTTTCTTTATATTTGGTATTGTCGTTGAGAAGCTCTTTGAATAAGACGATTGCTTTTTTCTTTTCATTATTATTGAGAAAACTCATTGCCTTCGTCCATTTTATATCCGACTCATCTTGACCAGAGATTGTGCTCGTCACCGCACCCATATTAGAGGATTGTGCTGACATCGCTTCTCGTGCAGCCGGTTTTACTGCTGTAGAGGCTGGCTCTGCCCGATCAGAAGCTGATATTACTTTATATGCCTCTGCAATTGATGTGAACTCCTCTTTTTTAGCACTAGCTGGCGGACTGCTTGTTGGTGTATTCAGTGTCTTGGTCTTCTTCTCTTCTGCAATGGGGGTTTTAACTAAAACTGGGGAACTCCCTATGGAGGGCAAGGTGGTTGGTTTTTCCTCTGACTGAAGCTTTTTCACAGGTTCGGCCTCTTTAGCCGCAATTTTTAGCGCTGGATCTTCAAAATACGTCGTATCCTCATACTTTGTGACCGCAGCATCGCTGTTAATTGTTGGCTCTACAGTCTCGACGGCAGTGGCATGAACTTCCTCTTTTTGCGCTATATCTTGTGTACCAAATCTTCCTGAAATATAATTGAATAGAAAAGTGAGCCCAAGCAAAACAACGACAACAGCAGCAATTGCAGCTACGCGCACATATTCAAAACTCCATTGACCCCGCTTATAATCAGTATGCTTGCCTCCCGTCTTTTGTCGCACTTTAGCGTTTAACTGATTAATAGAAGAGAGCACCTGTGCGCGATTTGGAACACTATTGATTCCCTCTATCGCATCTCTATAAAATTCATCCTCTTCCCCTTGTTTGAGAAATTCAGCTTCGCGCTCAGAAGGAAGCCGATGAGCAAGAAAATCTTGCCAATCGCGCTCCGATTTTACGGCTTTAGGAATCACTTTTTCTTTTATTGGTTTCACTTTGACTTCTTATTTTCAAAATACAATTTTAAATTTCTCTTGCCATTTTGAATATGGCTTTTTACTTGATTGACTGTCCAGCCCGTTTCTTTAGACACTTCTATATAGGATTTGTTTTTCACATAAAACAACTCTATACAGCGCCTCTGTCCAATACTAAGGGACTCTATGCCCGAACTCAATTGATCTAAAATCTCCTCTTTGTCATTTTCTTCTGCATGATGCAAATCTTGACCATTTTCCACATTTAAATAATGCTCTTTAAAAGGAACTTCCCCTTTTTGGAGATTAGAAGCTCTTTTTCTAAACTCCATCATGCACTCATTTTTTACCAGTGTATATAGCCAAGAGGAAAAATTCTTAATTTCATATCGCTTCAAATCAACGGTTAATTTCTCAAAAATAGCCATCGTCATATCTTCGGCATCTGCTTCGCTCTTAAGATATTTTAAACTCACACCATATATCATCGCAGTATATCTAGAGAACAAATCTCCTAGATAAATCAAGTCATGAGAGAAGCGGAATTTTGTAATTAACTCCTCATCTGACAATTGGTTTTGGATATTTTTATTTTTATTGAAAAACAAGACTATGTTTGTTATTAATTCTCAAAAGTAGCAATCAATTATTAAACCGATAATTTTTTTAAAATGACCAACTCCTCACTTTCTTTGCCTGCATTCCCTGATTACGAACTTATAGATTGTGGCGATGGTTATAAATTGGAGCGCTATGGGCAATATATAATTTCAAGGCCTGAACCGCAAGCGATTTGGAAAAAAAATTTGAATAAAGATGAATGGGATGCGAAAGCGAATGCTCATTTCCAGCGCAACAAAGCCGATATCAATAGCAACAAAGAAGATGCTGGAAATTGGATTCGAAGAGATGAAATGCCTGATAATTGGTTTATTGGTTACTCATATCAAGGGATGAGCCTCAAATTCAAATTAGCACTAACTGCATTTAAACATTTAGGAATATTCCCCGAACAAGCCGTTAATTGGAACTATATTCTGGATAATAAAAAAATAATCAATCAACAGCGCGTACTCAATCTATTTGCCTATACGGGAGGATCTTCATTGGCAGCAAAATTTGCAGGTGGAGATGTCGTTCATGTTGATGCAGTCAAAAAAGCCATCGACTGGGCAAGTGAAAATCAACAATTGAGCGGATTGCACGATATTCGATGGATTGTAGAAGATGCTATGATCTATGCTCGCAGAGAAATCACGCGGGGAAAACAATATGCCGCAATCATTCTCGATCCTCCTGCTTATGGACGCGGACCCAAAGGGGAAAAATGGCTTTTAGAAGAGCAATTAGATGAATTGATTGCCATGTGTTCCAAACTCCTCTATCCTCACAACTCCATGTTTATCATCAATTTATACTCTATGGGTTATAGTGCTTTGGTATTGGAAACGATCATGAAAACGCACTTCAAATCATTAAAAAATTACGAGTTTGGTGATTTATATATTCAGGATAGTTTTGGCAAAAAATTGCCTACAGGCATATATTTCCGATTTGTCTTATAGATGTAAATCACGAACGGAACAACTCTATAAATCTCTGTCTATTGCTCTTTACTGAATATCTCGCCTCGATTGTCTTTTGACCCTCTGCGCCCAATTTATTTCGAAGTGGAATATCTACAATTAATGCTCGCAGGCTGTCTTTCCATTCTTCTCTTGTGCTGGCCAATAGCCCATTCACTCTTTCTTGAATAATTTCCACATTGACTCCAACAGGACTCATAATGGTCGCAATACCCAACGACATATATTGCAACCCTTTAAATCCGCATTTCCCTTTTGCCCAAATATCATCTGTCAAGGGCATAATACCAATATTCATCTTTAACAAATCTTCTATTTCAGTTTCCTTATTCCACGGGATAAACTGTAAAGATTTCAATTCAAACAAAGGTGCTCGATTCGAGATTACGATGAAGGTAAATTCCAATTCCTCTTCCAATTCTCTCAAAATAGGTACTATAGCATCTAGATAGCCAATCGTTGAATGGGTGCCTGTCCAACCTATTACCGACTTCCCATTTGCATAATCTATGCTTCGATTATGTAAATGTTCAGTATCGATTGTCGTAGGATTGATGATTACGTTGGTGTTGAATTGCCTCGCATAATCAGCTAGATAAGCATTCCCGCAAGTCACTTTATATGCCCATGAGCAAATATATTTTACCTTCCAATGACATTTAAATGACCCAGCAATCTTATTATTATCTGACGTATTTTCTAGCCAAATAGCATCATCAAAATCGTAGATAATGCGCTTGCGAAATATTTTTGAAATAAAAAACTCAATAAACGGCGGGCCAATTGGGCTGGCTTCTCGATGAATAAAAACAAAATCATAAAATGGGATGCTGAGCAATACCCATTTTCTTTTCAAAAACCCAAAAGAATACCCAATATCTTTTGAAAATAGTATCCTGGTTTGTATAAAATTTTCCATGTTTTCTCATCAATAAATGAGGAAACTCGGTAATCAATTTGACTAACCTCCAATACATCAAAATACTGCTCAAATCGAAACCGCTGAGAAGGCGCTTCTTTAAGGGGATAAGGGACTAAAAAAATAACTTTTATTTTACCCATGCTCGGCAACAATTTAAAGCGGACTATTTCTACGGCTTCAAGTACATAATTTTTAAACTATCCCCGACACCAAAAAAAGTTAGCACGCCATTGAGTATGGTCTTTGCCAAACCCAAATACCATTTGCTCTCCATTTGTTCCCTTAAATTTTCATCACTAGTATTGCCCTGCACATGACTTTCTGTTATTGAACTATCTAAACTCTTTTCAACCTAGTGACACTTATCCCTGTTGTTTGAATAAATATCTTTTAAAGCCAAAGGAGTTAAATAGATAATGAATGGAATTCGGCGAGTAATAGGATAAATGCTCGGGATAGCAAATGACATTCCATTTCTCTTTTAAATAGTACCTGCTCAAGGAATTAAAATTAGGGGTAGTAGCGTAAAAAACGCCCCCTCCGCGCAAAATTGTCTTGATATTTTCGACATCTTCTTGAGGATTATTGATATGTTCTATGACTTCAAAAGAAGTTACAACATCGAAAAATCCTGGGGTATAATTTCTAGCATCTAGTTTGCCCTCATTCATCGTGAAGCCCTTATCGCGATTAATCTTTAAGGCATCTTCTGTATATTCTGTTCCGTAGACATTCCACCCCCGCTCTTTTGCTACATCCAAGAAATAGCCAATTCCACAACCAATATCAAGCAAATTCCCTGTCTTTCTATATGGCTCAAACATATCCAAGATCTCATGATATCGCTTTACTGTGATTGGAGATAAATAATCATTGCGAGAATAGGATGTACTATAGTGATGATTTAATTCATCTAAAGTTGGAATTTGACTGCAAAAAACAAAGCCACATCGATTGCATTTTACCAATTTATTAATTGGATAGTCAGTCATAGAATTCAATACAGGATTGTTGCAAACAATACAAGAAGTGTGATGCATAATGGCTATTTTCTCAACAATAATAGCAATTTAGATAGAATTAGGGCTAAAAAAGCTATTAATACTTCATTTTCATTGCTCAAATTGCTATGGCGCTAAATGACATAAAAGTGACTTACTTAAACGCCAACTGTGTTTTATCCGATTTGATTATCGCTTGAAAGAACTTTTTCGCCTCTTGAAATTTAGAGGCAGGGATAATATCTAGTTTTAGCTTCATATTCCTAACGGCTTTCAACACATCGCCCTTCAGTTCAAACTTCATGCTATAATCAGCAAAATCTGTTGATAAATCCAAATCCTTCGGTGTTTGAACCAAGGTTTTTCCCTTTGGCAATTTTAAAGTAATAGTTTCAGAAGAATAATCCTGAGGCACTAGATTAAACAATTCCATCCCAAATTTGCGCTCTTCTTCATTGAAAAAGTCCAACACTTCAAATCCATCGCTCCAATTCAACTTCATAATATTCAACCCCGCAATCTCTTCAAATACAGATGATATAGGCACTGAATAAACAAATTCATACTTCAAGGTATCCTCGGTATTCATCAAATTATCATCAAAAGTAAAAGACTCCAATTTAATAGATGAATATTCCCCAGCCAATGATTCTTTGAGAATCTTGTTTCGCTGCTCCATGCCAGCATCTCTGTATACATCGCGCATACCGCCTGCTTCTACCCCTGTTTTAATATTCTTTCTTGTAATCATCATCCTATTATCCTCAAAATGAATAGATGAATTGCGCATGCGGTTATTCTGCGTTCTTATCGTTGGATTGATTTGAAACAAGTCCGATTTTGTTGATACAATCTCCAACGCTGGTGCCTTTAACAAGTTAATATTATAAGCGGAAAAAGGGTAATTATCCGTAGTCAATTCCACAAAATAAGGAAGGCCATTTAAATTAACTTTGGCGATGCAGTGATTGAAATCTATTGAAGGCAATGGCATTTGGTTGTCCCCAAAATTTCTCGTTGCAACTAAAACCAAATTGGATTCAATCCCTACCTCCTTGCACATGGCAACAAAAAGACTTGAAACATCTTTGCAATCGCCAATCTTCGTATTCAACACATCAGCGGGTCGCTGCGGAATTAATCCCGATTGCCTAAACGATATCGAACTATAGCGGATATTTTTGACGATATAATTGTATATTTCCTTCACTTTTTGAGCATCGTTTAAATTAGTTTTATGCTTAAACAGGTTAGCCACTGCTTCTTTCACTTCAAAATCTGGCTTGGTCTTAGTAATCGCAATATCTGTATACCACTTCGCGATATAATCCCAATCTGGGAAAGTTGAAATATGCAGTACTTCACCAAAATCAACTACACTCGGCATCAATTTTTCCCCCTTTGTTCCCTTCTGATCCTTGCGTTCCCAAATATATTGTGTATACTTTCCTTTTTCTCTGATGATTGGTTTCATCTCAGAATTTGATAATTTCCAATTGAATTTTGTATTATTATCTATCATGAGAGAATACTTAATACTGCGCGCTGGCAGGAACCTTGTAAAGATCATCTTATCCCAAAAATGTTCTGCCAATTTTCCCGAAGAGTAGTGGAAAATCTTATAGGTGAGACAGATATTGTCCCCTGCCTCTAAATTTCTATAGACGACCAATTTATCTTTGGTCTCTGCATCCACTTTTGTTCCATTCTTCTTGATAATATATGCATCCTCGATTTTGAGCTCTTCATTTCCAGCAAAATCAATATCGTATTCTTTCCAATAATCCACCCCTGCAGCATTCAGTGTTTTGACCATCACAAAGTGTTTCTCTTCGCTGATTCCCCCTTTATAAACAACGGTTTGCGCATCATTGCATAGAATATAGGAGTGGTCGTCCGGAAAATCTTTTTGACTCACGGAAATCTTTGCCAGTTCATCGTATTTTGGTTCTTCAAAATTTGAAAATATTGGCGCTTGCTTTTGTAACTTATTCAATTGTTCTCTGGCACCATAATCCAGAGGATTGTAATAAAGACATTTCTCGTAATACTCAATTGCTTGATCTGTCTTCCCTTGCTCTTTATAAATCTTTCCTATAATGGCATACAATCCACTTACAGAAGGCGCAAATTGAATTGTCTCTTTGGTCAAATTCAATGCTTTTTCATATTGACCCAATTCAAAATAAATATCAGCCAATTTTGATCTAAAGCCCGTTGCATATGGCTTATTCTCTATCATTTTTTCCAAAATAGCGACCCCTTTATTTACGTTGCCCGTTTGAAAATACTCTCCAATCAATGTTTGATTCACATTGTCATTGGCATTGTTCTTTGAATACTCAGCCAATGTGGCCATCGCCTGTGGGATATTCTTTTTTAACTCCTTTTCTACCTCATACTTTAAAGACATAAAATTTAAATTATCTGGATAGAGTTTAAATGCTGTCAATATTAAATCTTGCAACTTCTCAACTTGTTTATTCTTTGAAGCCAAATTAATTTTGCGAATCCATGTCTCTTCATTTACGCCATACATCAATTCCATTTTATTGGAAATAGACTCTGCCAATTCCAGATTTTCTTTTTCAATTTGCTCATTATACTCCAACTGCAAAGCATACAAACTCAGCGAATCCACTTCTTTCATTTTTTTCAAAACGGCACTCTGTCCACTGTAATTCTTATCCTGTGTATAGGCCTGATTCATAATCGACAAAACCAACAGGGAGTTTGGATTGGACGCTTCCAACTCCTTAACAATTTTCCTCGCCTCAAATGTTTTTTGATTATGCAAATACGCAAATGCCAACATCACATGACTCACAAAATCATTGGCATTGCTCTTCAATTTATCCTCAAAATATCCTTCAGCAAAATGTCTGATAACTGGCGAAATCTCTTTTGAATTGTCTTTATTATAAGCTTGATATTCATTTTTATATAAAAGTCCTTTTATCGGGATTCCTTGTTGGTCTGTAATGCGCAACATTAAATTACTCGCCCCTGCAATGCTCTCGCCAATTTGTATCAATACTCGATTGTATCCTGCCTTCAACTTCCCCCGACCATTGTAGGTGTCCAAATCGTTGTTTCGCTCTTCATCTGTCTCCGAAATAATTTTATCATTCAACCACATTTTATAAGACCCTGAAGTTCCCAATCTCAATTCAATATCTTGATCTATCGGACTGTAAACAAAAGTTTGCGCATAGACAATCGAATTGTTCGTTATAAAATGATATTCAAAATCCAACCAATAATCATTGCGCAAGTAATTTACGGCAAACCATGTAACCTCAGCTCCAACTTTATTCTTCACCTTATAATTTGACTCGGGGTGCTCCAATGCTCCAAATGATTTATTATAGCCCGATGCTGAAATATTTTCAAACTCCCCTAGCATCTGCCATTTATCTACGGCGCCAATATACTTGCCAAATTCTCTCGCCTTGTCTAATTTATTGATTGAAATATAATGATTGACTAGAGATTGATAGAGATTGGTTTTAAATGTTCCGTCTAATTGCTCTCGCTTTAAAATCTCCTCGATAAATTGAAGGCGTTCTTTTTTTAATTTCCCATCGGAAAAGGCAAAACTCGACGTATGATACATAGCATATGCATATGGATAAGGATTCGAACTACTGAGAAAAAACTCTTTGAAATACTTAAATGCATCGTCATCTTTATTCGTCATTTGACAAATCAATGTAAGTCCCAGACACGCCTCTTCTTTCATGGATACGTCTTGATTGCACTTTTCAAATGCATATTTTGCATCGCTCAATTTATTGTCTTTAAATAATGCCCATGCTTCTTGCAAACCAGCTGCTTGAATTTGATAGGAAGCTAAAGACATCAAAAAGGAAAATAGAAGTATTCTTTTCATCGAAATCGTTTAAAAATTCTGAATAGTTTGAAAAGCGAATATACCCAAAGAAAATACTTTGAATAACAAAACAGATATCGTTCTGTCAGCTTAACTTCAAAAATGTGTGATTATAACAAGAATTAACACAAAATACGTTATCGCATGATTAATGAGCCTCTAACCAATTGGCCCCAAATCCAACTTCCGCTATCGTTGGGACTTCGTTCGGCAATGGCATAGCATATTCCATGCAGGAGAGGACCAATTGTTTCATTTGATCTTCTTCCCCTTTCAATACATCGAATACCAATTCGTCATGAACTTGCAGTAACATCTTGCTCTTTACTTTCTCCTCCTTCATCCTCTGATGAATTTTATACATAGCCAATTTAATCATATCCGCAGCTGAACCTTGAATCGGAGAATTAATCGCATTGCGCTCTGCAAAACCTCGAACAGTAAAATTTCCAGAATTGATATCCCTCAGCCATCTCCTTCTGCCCATCAGGGTCTGAACGAATCCATTTTCGCGTGCAAAATTGATTGTATCATCCATATACTTAGTGATATTCACAAATTCACGCTTGTAGTTGTCGATGATCTCTTTAGCCTCCGTGCGACTAATTCCCAAATTATCTGCCAAGCCAAATGCGCCTTGTCCGTAAATGATTCCAAAATTCACTGACTTTGCTTTGTAACGCATCTCTTTTGTTACTTCGCTTTCAGCGATATTATACACTTTTGCCGCCGTAGCTATATGGATATCCTTGCCCGCTTTAAATGCTTCGCACATAGCTGGATCGCCGCTAATTGCTGCTACAATTCTCAATTCAATTTGCGAATAATCGGCACTCATCAACACGTGATTTTCGTCTCTCGGCACAAATGCTTTTCGCACCTCCTTGCCTCGATCTGAGCGAATGGGAATATTCTGCAAATTTGGATTGATACTAGACAATCTTCCTGTAACCGCTATCGCTTGAGCAAAAGTGGTATGCACTCTCCCTGTTTTAGGATTAATCAATTGAGGAAGTGCATCTACATAGGTACTCTTCAATTTACTCAATTCTCTAAAGACTAAAATATCGTCGCAAATCTTATGGTGATGTGCCAATTTTGCCAATACATCTTCACCCGTCGCATACTGACCGGTCTTTGTCTTCTTTGCTTTCGGATCCAATTGCAATTTGTCGAATAATATCTCTCCCAATTGTTTTGGGGATGCCAGATTAAAACGATGTCCCGCTTGTGCATAGACACTTTCCTCCGCAATTTTTATATCCTTGTCCAATACATCGCTATACTCTTTTAAAAAGCCCGCATGTACTTTTATTCCTTCAAACTCCATATCTGTCAAGACCTTCACAAGGGGCGCATCCACTTCATAAAACACTTTTTCTACTTTATTCTCCACCAATAAGGGTAAAAATACTTCCTTCAATTGCAACGTAATATCCGCATCCTCTGATGCATATTCTTTGATGACATCCAATTCAACATCGCGCATCGTTCCTTGTCCCTTCCCTTTTTTCCCTATCAAAGCTTCGATAGAAATAGGTGCGTATTCTAAATATTTCTCACTCAATGCATCCATACTTCGTTTGCCCTCAGGCTCTATCACAAAATGAGCGAGCATTGTATCAAATATCTTTCCAGCGAAATCAAATCCATAATTCTTCAATACCAATAAATCGAATTTGATATTCTGTCCAATCCAAGTGATTTTTTCATCCAGAAAGAGCGGGGCAAAGGCTTGAAGGAATTTTATCGTTTCTCCTCTATCAATAGGGCATGGCACATAATAAGCTTCCCCTTTTACAACAGAAAAACTCATCCCTACGATTTCGCACCCATTTGCATCCAAGCCTGTTGTTTCAGTATCAAAACAAATTTCCTTGTGCTTATGCAAATCCGCAGCCAATTGACTAATTGCTTCTGTGCTATTGACCAAACTATACTTGTGCGGTACATCTTGGATGGTTTTAATCATGGCACTAGGCGCATGTTCTACTTCTTTTGGCTCTGCTGCCCTCGGTTTATCTTTGAAGTCAACCGCATTGCCAAACAAATCTGTCTGCCCGCCCTCTTGATTAAACGTCGCACCCAACAAGCGCTTGCCCAACGTTCTAAATTCCAATTCTGTAAATATACTCGTGAGCTTTTCCTTATCCCATTCGCTGATTCTAAAGGATTCTTCATGAAATTCACATGGCACATTTAGGATAATAGTCGCTAATGATCTGCTCATAATAGCGCTTTCCTTCCCTGCGCACAATTTCTCTCCCACAGCGCCTTTACTTCATCAGCATGTTCTAGGATTTTGTCTAAATTGCCATATTCCTTAATTAATTTTGAAGCTGTTTTTTCACCAATTCCCTTCACTCCGGGAATATTATCGACAGCATCCCCCATCAATGCGAGGATGTCGATGACTTGATCTACATGATTGATCTCCCATTTGGCGCAAACCTCTTTGGGCCCCATCACTTCAAAAGTATTGCCTTGATATGGCGGGCGATACATAAATATGTTCTCACTCACCAATTGACCAAAATCTTTGTCAGGCGTAACCATAAATACCTCAAATCCCTCTTTTTCCGCCTGCTTAGCCAAGGTGCCAATGACATCATCTGCTTCATAACCCGGTACGCCCATGATGGGAATATTAAAACCATCGATGATTCGATGAATATCTGGCACAGCTAATTTAATATCTTCAGGAGTTTCGTCTCGATTGGCTTTATAATCAGCAAAAGTCTCCAATCGCTCAGTGGGCGCTCCCATGTCAAAACAAACTGCAATATGTGTTGGATTTTTTTTCTGCAATAATTCTACCAAGGTATTGGTAAATCCAAATTGAGCATTGGTATTTTTGCCTGTAGAGGTAATGCGTGGATTGCGCGCAAGGGCATAATAAGCCCTAAAAATCATGGCATAGGCATCAACTAAATATAGTGTCTTCTTCATCTCACGAAAGTAGTAAGTTTGATGAAATCACTGGAGAAAATTCAATCACTTCAATGTTCGATTCTTCGTGCTTTAACTTTATTGTGGATTATATACTCCAACCGATATCTGTCAATTCTTTACCTTTAATCTTCCAATACCCAAGTTATGCTCAATCCATTTTATAAAATAATCACAGACCGCCTAGTAATTCGCTGTTACGAGCCTAAGGATGCCCCATTACTCAAATTGTCTATCGATGAGAGCATTTCCCATTTACAGCCATGGATGCCGTGGACGGCAAGCGAACCAGAACCCCTCGAAGCAAAAGTGAATCGCATTCGCTTGTTTAGAGGAAATTTTGACTTGGGAAAAGATTATACCTATGGGATATTCAACCAAGAGGAAACGATTTTGCTGGGAGGCACTGGCTTGCACACTAGACAAGGGGAAAATGTTTTAGAAATCGGTTATTGGATCAATATTCATCAAATAGGGAAGGGCTATGCATTGGAAGCCGCTGCAGCGATGGCAAAAATCGCCTTTCAATTAGAGGGAATTAAACGCGTGCAAATCCACTGCGAACCAGAAAACCTGCCCAGCAAAAAGATTCCCCAAAAACTCGGATTTATGCATGAAGCCACACTCAAACAGCGGTTAAAAACAGGGACAGAACGATTAGCAGATGAAATGGTTTGGACCTTATTCAGAGAGGATTTCGATAAGAGCCCTATAAAAACAATGTCGCTGCGCTTATTCGATATTCAAGATACAGAGATCTATTTGTGATTCTTTGCAAATACATTCCTATAAGCTATTCAGGTTGATGTTATATCGACTATGCTTAAACGCTCCACGCTTTATAAACGCCCCCCATTGAACCAATTCCTGCAAATCCCTAGTAGCTGTTGCAGGGGAGGTCGAGGTGATACTGATGTAATTCTCTGCGCTCAAACCGCCTTTAAATCCCTCTATTCCCTCTTCAAAAATGCGCAAAACAACCTTCTCTTGCCTTTCATTAAGGGTGGATTTATACTTATAGAAAAACTTCGTTTTTGCGATTAAAAATTGCACCATTTCAATGGTATAATTCTGAGCATTTAATACCATCTCTGAAAAGAATACAAGCCACTCTGTTGCGTCGAGCGAGGTATTGCATTTTTGAAGGGAAGAATAATATTTCTTCTTATTCATTTCAATCATTTTTGAAAATGAATTCAAAGAAGGTTCACCGGCTCTTTGCGACAGCGCTTTCTCCACCAAGGCACGTCCAATTCTTCCATTTCCATCCTCATAGGGATGAATCACTTCAAAATACAAATGCGTGAGCCCTGCAAAAACCAATGTGGGCAATTTCGATTTTTCCGCCGCGTGTTCATTATACCAATGGACAAACTGCTCCATCTCTTTTTGCACTTTTTTTGAAGGAGGTGCTACATATAATATCTTCGTATTCGTCAAATTTCCTGACACAATTTGCATAGGATCTTCATGCACTCTATAGCGACCAATTGCTTCCAAATCCCTCCGCCCATTTGAAATCATCTCGTGCCATCTGTGCATCGTCTCATGGCTGAGTGGTTTGTCATATGAACTATATATATCCACCATCAATTCTGCAATACCCGCCTCATTCGCTTTTACTTTTCTGCGACTTTCCTTCAATCCCAAATGTCTCCTGATAGAACTTTGTACAGAATCGCGCTCTAAGATTTCTCCTTCTATATTGGACGTTGATATTGCTTCTTGCGTATAAACATCGATTTTCATCTGCAAGATATCCTCGATATTTATATGCGCTGTATTGCCGATTAACCTGCCTGCCGCTTTTTGGTATAAGAGCTCCCATTCGACCAATTTGGAGGAATCAAACGTAAAATTTGGCCACTTATTTTGCTCCCAAACCCATTTCATGATGAATAAACTTGACTTTTATCGCTCAAATATAGACATTTTTTGATTGATACAATTGTTTTTTATCCATCAAAATAAACCATTTTTTGATTGATAGGAATGGGTTCTATTGCTCAAATAATACACAAGATATTGATTTTCAAAGATTATTTAACTAATCAGACAGATTTTCCGTTAAAAAATACTGAGTGCGAATTAGAAAGAGCTTGGAGAATTTGGCCTAAAGAATCATTCGACTCATCTCAATAAAATCTTCCACACTGCATTGCTCCGGGCGGAGGTTCGTGAATTTTTCAAATTCTGGAGATTGGATATTCAACCCTTTCATGGAATTGCGTAATGTCTTTCGGCGCTGATTGAATGCCGCTTTCACGACCAATTTCAATTTTTTATAGTCAAAACCAATTGGGTCTTCTGGTTTCAATTGAATTTTCAATACCCCTGAATCCACTTTGGGTGGCGGATTAAAACTCGCTGGAGGAACATCAAAGAGATATTCGACATCGTAATACGCCTGTGTCAATACACTCAATATCCCATAATCCTTTTGTTTGTGTTTTGAGGCTATGCGCAGCGCAACTTCTTTTTGAAACATCCCAATCATGACAGCTACAATCGGTCTGCTCTCGATGATTTTGAACATAATCTGTGTAGAGATATTATAGGGAAAATTGCCCAACATCAACAAGGGTAAATTCGCTTGGAATTGATATAAATCGACTTCTAGAAAATCCTTGTGGATGATTCTATCGCGCAAAGCGGGAAATTTTTTTGGTAAATATTCTACGAAGCGATCATCCAATTCCACCACCCAATAATTTTGAGGGGATTCTTGGAGAATGTGTTCTGTCAAGGCGCCCATGCCAGGACCAATCTCTATGACGGTATTGTAATCAGCAAATGCGCCAGCAGCATGTATGATTTTATCATTGACTGTTTTATCAATCAAAAAATGCTGTCCGAGGGACTTTTTAGTATGCAGTGAATGCTGATCTCTGATAATAGATGAATTTGTAAATAGCCTATTGAAATAAATTCAATGAACGCTATTATTTATACTTAAAACTTCTTCCTGGATAATATGCTACATCGCCCAATTCCTCTTCTATTCGGAGCAATTGATTGTACTTCGCCATTCTATCTGAACGTGATGCCGAACCTGTTTTGATCTGTCCGCAATTCAATGCCACGGCTAAATCTGCAATAGTAGTATCTTCTGTCTCCGCTTCTATGGCTCATCACAGAGGTATAATTATTTCTATGTGCTAAATCCACCGCAGCAATTGTTTCTGTCAGAGAACCGATTTGATTGATTTTTACCAAAATAGAATTCGCCGTATTGGTCTCAATGCCCTTTCTTCAATCGATTTACATTGGTTACAAATAAATCATCTCCCACGATTTGAATTTGCTTGCCCAACTTATCTGTCATGGCTTTCCATCCGCTCCAATCGTCCTCTGCCATTCCATCCTCAATAGAGATGATCGGATATTTCTTGCACCAAGAAGCCCAATAATCTACCATCTCTGCACTATTCATCTTTTTGCCGCTCGATTTATGGAATACATATAAACTCTCTTTTTCATTCCACATCTCAGTGCTTGCTACATCCAAAGCGATGAAAACATCTTGACCTGGCTTATATCCTGCTTCTTCAATAGATTTCAATACGATTTCAATCGCCTCTTCATTTGATTTTATATTTGGAGCAAATCCGCCCTCATCACCCACATTGGTGCTATAACCTTTCTTCTTCAATACATTCTTCAGGTGATGGAATATCTCCACCCCCATGCGCAATGCCTCGCTGAATGTATCTGCGCCTGTAGGCATAACCATAAATTCTTGGAAATCGATGGAGTTATCTGCATGTGCTCCACCATTGAGGATATTCATCATCGGAATAGGCAAGGTATTCGCACTCACACCTCCTACATATCGATAGAGGGGTTGTTTCAATTCTTGCGCAGCGGCTTTTGCGACAGCAATGGATACGCCTAAGATGGCGTTAGCCCCCAACTTTTTCTTATTGGGTGTTCCATCAATCTCGCACAGTATTTTATCAATCAAATTTTGTTCGAAAACATCATAGCCAATGATTTCTTTTAAAATATCATCATTCACATGGTTGACTGCCTTCAAAACGCCTTTGCCCATGTAGATTTTTTTATCTCCATCGCGCATTTCAACAGCCTCGTGCGCTCCTGTTGATGCCCCTGATGGCACTGCTGCACGACCGATTTTTCCACTTTCCGTATATATATCTACTTCTACTGTAGGATTTCCTCTTGAATCTAAAATTTGACGGGCTTTGACATCAATAATTGCTGACATAGAATAATTTAAATGTTAATTGATAAATGTTCTTACTCGTACAGGTTAAATTCCTGCGAGGGTGCGAAATTATAGAAATATTGTTTGTCGCGAGTTAAAAAGTATGAAGAACCCTTGGGGGTGGGTTCTGGAGTCTGGTGTTTGGAGTTTGGGCATTTCGTCTGATGCGTTGCGATTGAATTAATTATCGCGTGCAAACCACCATGCGTCAGCAATTCCCCCTTCGGGGTTAGAGGGCTTAATCATTCATTAAATGGGGTCTGGTGTCTGGCGCATTTCGACGAAGCATTGCACTAGAATTAATTATCGCGTGCAAACCAACATGCGTCAGCAATTCCCCCTTCGGGGTTAGAGGGCTTAATCACTCATTAAATGGGGTCTGGTTTTGGGGGTCTGGTGTCTGGCGCATTTCGACGAAGCATTGCACTAGAATTAATCATCGCGTGCAAACCATCAAGCGTCAGCAATTCTCTTCGGGGTTAGGCAATGTCGTTAAGTTAAGCTAAACTCCCTTTGTAGTTCATTGATTTCATTCGTCGCCTGCTTGTTACATTGTGCCGTTTAAATGTCCTATTGGGTCGAATTATATCAAAACATTTGTCTAGCATTCCTTTCATTTGGTGTAAAATTTTCAAAATTTCACTTGAGTAAATTAGCTTTGTTAGAAAATCCTTAACTTTCGCTAATACCTGTGTTTTATTCACTTTTTGCTCGTATTGGGAACCTTTTTTATGTTTTTTCTGAGAATCGATGTATTGAGTTCTTATCATTGAAGCAATGTTCAGCATGAATATTTTTGAATAAAATTCTTGTTCTATTGCTCTCACCGACTTGCCTGTAAAATGTTCAATATGTATGGATTTCTTGAATGCTTTATAAGCTTCTTCTACTCCCCATCTTAGGTTATAAAGTGATTTCATAGTTTGAATATCAAAGATTTCTCGATCTAAAATATTAGTAGCTAAGATTTCCATTTCTCCAGTAGGCAATTGTATTTTTACTAATCTCAACCCTTCAATTGAATTTGGAATATTAAATTTCAACAGTTTCCCTAAATCTTTTTTTGATCTTCTTGTACTTACCCAATTAATATCATCACCTGCGCTCTTGCTCATGGCTAAAGCATCTTTCCAGGCAGAACTTAGACGGGAAACAAAACTTAAATCCTTTTAATTGAAGTAAACCCATCAGCCACAATGCTGGATATCCTCTATCGAAAATCAAAATATCAGATAATGGATTTAATTTAGATAGATGCTCAACGGCTAAGTCCTTTTCACAACTTTTATAAGATGAAATGCGCGCATCTATTATCAATTCATTGCAAACATCATAAGCAAATGAACATTTTGCAAGACTCATTTCTTCAAACTGATTGCAAGTTGATCCAAAGTGATTCTTTATTTCACTACTATTGGGTAAATTTAATGTACTACCATCAATTGCAATAGGTCTATAACCTTTCCATGTTTTCTTGTTGGGTGCTTTGGACTGAAAAGAATTTAATTGCTCGCTTGCCAATTCAATAAAAGCTGATGGGTGTAATTTTTTTCGAGACTGAGTAAAAGCACTTCTACTTATTGTTTCAAAAGAAAAGGGCGACTCTTTAAGTGATTTTAAAAATCTGTCAAGCTCCACTTGAACGCTAGATTTACTAAAAGACATTATTGCTAATATTAGATGTTGGAATTCTAACTTTCTGTCTCTACTAAAATCTTGAGGCTTTGACTTAAAATTTCTCTATAAACGCTTCATTATTAATGCGTTTTTTTGTGAGAAAAAAAAAAGCCCTTTTATAAATTGGGCTTCAACTGAATTACAAAGCGAAGGTACTAATTTTTTACTTTTTGACTTCCTATTAATTGAGTTTTTGGGTATGAGAATCAGAAATTCCTTAACTTAACGACATTGGGGGTTAGGGGCTTAATCACTCATTAAATGGGGTCTGGTTTTTGGGGTCAGGTGTCTGGCGCATTTCGACGAAGCATTGTACTAGAATTAATCATCGCATGCAAACCACCATGCGTCAGCAATTCCCCCTTCGGGGGTTAGGGGGCTGTGGGGCTTACTTCTGTCGTCCTTCCTTCAATGGCCAACATAGAATTGCTAAAAACAGACTTTGCCTCATTCAACAATTCATCTAAATTATCATATCTCGAAGAATAATGGCCAATCATCAAAGATTGCGCATTTGCCTTCATAGCAATCGTAGCTGCTTGTTTCGCCGTGCTATGCCAATACTGTTGCGCTTTCAATTCCTCCGAATGCAAATAGGTCGCTTCGTGATACAATAAATCTACTCCTTGAATAATTGGAAGGATTGATTCATCATAAATGGTATCGCTGCAATAGGCATATTTGCGCTGTGGATGTGGTGCTGTGGTTAGTTCGGTATACGGAATGACTTTCCCGTCTAATCCAATAAAATCATTTCCCTCTTTAATCAGATTGATTGCTTCATTGGGAATTTGGTGTTCTTCAATTTTCTCTTTGATAAAGTTGCGCTCGCGCGGTTTTTCCACAAATAAAAATCCCGTTGTCGCAATTTTATGATTCAATGGGATGGTATGCACTTCGATATATTTATCTTCAAATATCTTATGAGAGGGCTTATCCTCAATCTCGTAAAATTCAATGGGATAGACAAATTGGCCCTTCGAGTGCTTTAAATTTACTTCGACAATTTCTTTGGTGCCGATTGGACAGAACACTTGCAAAGGCTCGGTGCGACCGTGCAATCTATAAGAACTCAACAAACCCATTAAACCATAATAGTGATCGCCGTGCAGATGACTGATAAAAATCTGGTTGATCCGACTTTTCTTAATATGGAATTTATCCAATTGAAATTGGGTCCCCTCTCCGCAATCTATTAGATAGAGTTGGTTGTAGGCTGAAAAAACCTGACTAGTGGGATGCCGTCCAAATGCCTGAATGGCACTATTACATCCGAGTATGGTCAATTCGAAATTACTCACTATGCCCGACATTTTCCGCTCGCAAATCTCTCTCTAACTCCTCGAGTAAGACAAAATCTATCGATTCCTTTAATGTGGGTATTATATTTAAAATATTATGCAGTTGCGAAATTTTGATCAATTGAAAAACTTGTTTGCTCGGATTGGTTACAACGAATGTCCCCCTAGATTTCTTGCACTCTCTATCGCCAATCAATATAGCACCTAATCCCGAAGAATCGATAAATTTCACTTTCTCCATATCCAAGATGATATTCTTTATCCCCTCTGCATTGAGTAAGATGATTTCTGATTTCAATTCAGATGCTTTGATATTGTCTATATTCGTCTCATCGATGGTAAGAACAGAATAGCGGTTGTGTTTTTGATGCGTAAAATCCATAAGATTGTATTTTCGTTAATCCTCTTGTTTCAAACAAATATAAAGGATTTCATGTATTTTGCCAAACATTTTATTCTAATCAGATATTTAACCAAATAAAAAACCCTTGTATGCTTTAAATCGCTATACAAGGGTTAATATTAAGTCCTAATGATGGTTATTCTTCATCTGCTGGACCTGGCTTAGAAACCAAGGTTGCAAATTTCTCTTTGATTTTAGTTTCGATGATCAAGGCAACTTCTGGATTGTCATGCAAGAATTGCAAGACAGAATCTCTTCCTTGTCCAATCTTTGCGCCATCATAACTATACCATGAGCCACTCTTTTCTATGATGCTCAATTCTGTTCCGAAATCCACTATTTCTCCTACTTTAGAAATGCCTTGGCCGTACATGATATCAAATTCGCACGTCTTGAAAGGCGGTGCTACTTTGTTTTTAACCACTTTTACTTTGGTTCTATTCCCAATTACATTGCCCTCTTTGTCTTTTATTTGAGCTTGTCTTCTGATATCGATACGCACAGAAGCGTAAAATTTAAGGGCGTTTCCACCGGTTGTTGTCTCTGGGTTTCCAAAAACGACACCGATTTTTTCCCTCAATTGATTAATGAAAATACAACAAGCATTTGTCTTACTGATACTTCCTGTCAATTTTCTCAAGGCTTGACTCATCAATCTTGCATGCAATCCCATTTTGCTATCGCCCATTTCGCCTTCTAATTCACTCTTTGGAACAAGGGCAGCCACAGAGTCAATTACACAAACATCAATCGCTCCAGAGCGAATCAAATGATCGGCAATTTCCAATGCCTGTTCGCCATTGTCTGGCTGAGAGATGAATAGGTTGTTGATGTCCACACCCAATGCCTCCGCATAGTTTCTATCGAACGCATGTTCTGCATCGATAATGGCACAAAGGCCACCTTTCTTTTGTGCTTCTGCAATGGCATGTATTGCCAAAGTTGTTTTACCAGAGGATTCCGGTCCATAGATTTCTATGACCCTTCCTCTAGGGAATCCACCTATCCCAAGGGAGATATCTACGCCGATAGACCCTGTAGGGATGATGTCCATGGCAACGATTCTAGAATCGCCTAATCTCATTACGGTTCCTTTTCCGTACGTTTTTTCTAATACACCAATAGTGCTTTCGAGTGCTTTGAGTTTTTGTGCTGCTTCGCTCATAATGATTTGGTTTTTAAATACCGGTGATTGTTCTTTAATTTTCCGATATCGATGATTGTAAATTTATTTCCCTACAAATTTAAAAAGAATACAAGAAGTTTCGGAGAAAAATAAAAATATGCCTTTGGCTACTTAAATTATTGAAAAAAATGACCCCTAAAACGAGATTAAAATGTAAGAAAAAGAAATCCAAGCTATAATGAAATCTCTAAACTAGCTCCACAGTTGAAAATTTAACTCCTAAAAAAATAAACCCAAAAACTTCTTTTACAAGCCTCGCATTTAATATTCATTATATAATAAATCAATTTGTTGTTTAATCAAAATACATGCTAAAGACAATTATTTTAAAAAAATACAAGTTTTGCTTGTATTGTGAAAAAAAATTTATTACCTTTGCATAATAAATGTTACAAGATGGAAATTTTGAGAATCAATGACGAAAAATTTAAACTTATCTCACGAAGAATTAGTTTATTAAAGCTTGCTAATAAATTAAATGTTAAGGCTGAAAATTTGGTTGTAATATTAAAACAAGCAGGTTATACATTAAATAGAAATCATGCTCAAATTTTATTAGATCAAAATCATTTAAATGTAATTTCATACTCCTATTCTCACTCGGTAAAAGAATTATTCAACAAAGTCAAAAAGACTAAAAAAATCATTGTCTAAAGAAAGAAAAACTCAATTGTTTGACTTTTTTAAATTATTCATACATGATTCGGAAGAATATAATGAAGAAAATATTTATTCTACTAATATAGATGTTAACTTAATCGACAATTATTTTCTTAGAATCGTTGAGTTAGTTAATAGCAACATTCCATTTAATTCTGTTAAGTCTTTTATTCTACTTAAATTTAGTTTACCCAACATTTTTAAAAATTTGCATAAGAAAATAATATCAATGTTTATTAAAAATCATTACAACAATTTCTCTGCAGATGAAGATTTAGAGAGCAGTATATCGGTCTGCTTCTCTTAACTAATAAGAGAAGCTTTAACTAATTTATTTTATTTAAAGTAACTCTAAAATGAACAACTACAGCATAATAATAGAAAACATTAAAACAAGCAATCTCAAAGATTCTGATAAACAAATACTTATTGACAAACTATTAGAAGATAAAGATGATATCAACAGCTTCATTATAACATTTTTAAAAATTCTTCAACTTGGTACAACAATTTCAAAATTATTAGATTTTGACATAGGTGAATAACAAACATTACTTTTATGAATATTGGAACAGCAATTAAATCCCTTAGAAAAGAAAAAGATTAAGTCAAAAAGACCTCTCTGATAAATGCAATCTTTCTGTGAATGCATTAAGTCAGATTGAGACCAATTCATCATTTCCACACAAAAATACTATTGAAAGTATTGCTAAAGCACTTGATGTTCCAATTTCTTATTTGTTGTTTTTTTCAATATCTGAAGAAGATGTTCCATTGGATATACGCAATATTTTTAACTCTTTAACTTCTGCCTTAAAATCTATACTGATTGACTCTTTAACAAAATAGATGATAATAAAGTTAAGAAAGATGTCCCTTTCTTAGCTTTATTATCTTTCTTGCTTTGTCCTTTCTCTCTAAATTAGTTATTAAATCTAACAATCATAATATGTCAATTACAAAAAATTACAGATGAAATAGAATTAACTCAAGAAGATTTAATATGGAAATATCAACAACTCCATCAGAGAATTTATGCAGAACATAGTCTTACAAGCCTAAGTGGGCTCAAGAATGAGTTTAAATTAAATGGTCGAGAATTGCTAGTATGGTATGGAGATACAACACGCAAGTGCTCTATAAAATATAGCGGTCAATTTAATTATTGGAAAAATTTAGATGATATTCTATTTTGTTCTGAGGAGATTCTCTACTATACTTCTTCTTTGTTCCTCTACAGACCTTATATAAATAACCCGCTAAAAGAAGCATTCTGTTCCGGCGGAACGGTGATTTATCCGAACTATCAAAATCACTACGCAAAAAGATATAGCATGTTTGCAGATATTGCCTGCCAATGTGTTTACAATTATTGGGATAGGATAGGGGATTTGATTGCCTCTTTTTCCCTAATCTAATTGATCAAAAAAGAGTTTTCTTTCCGACAGCTTTGGATATAATCCCCAATCAATTTCACTCCAGTCCCAACTATATTTGGCTAGACAACTTTCGAAAATCAGAATATAAAGCATTGAATGAAATGAGAAAACAGATAGTGCATTATACTAAATCAGAAACAGAATATAAACACCTGCATTCAGAGAAAGGTGTAACAGATAGAGAAACCATGAAAGAAATTCAAGCGCAAAGAGAATCTCTGCCAGATTTTTATAAAGAGCATATTGCATATTCCCTTCTAGGGATGGAAAAGACACTTTCTTTATTGGAAGAAATTTCCAATTCGCTTTTTGCTGGTATTCCTTAGCATACTATAAATCTTTTAATCATTTCTTTGGCAAATACTCAAATTACATTATGAATTATTTAGAGCAACTTTTATCAGAATGGTATGAATATAATGGCTATTTCTTACGAAAAAATGTAAGAATAGGGAAGCGCAAAGAAGGTGGTTATGCTGGAGAATTAGACATTGTTGCACTCAACACCAAATCAAATCATTTAATTCATTTAGAAGTATCATCTGATACAGAATCTTGGAGCAAGAGGGAAGCGCTCTATGAAAGAAAATTTCGGGTAGCCAAAGACTTCATTCCATCACTTTTTGAAGGTATTGATCTCCCTGAACTGGAGCAGCATGCAGTCTTTCTTTTTGGGGCAAAGACAAAAGATATAATTGGTGGTGGGAAAATAGTTCTAGTATCAGAACTAATGCAAACCATTTATAATGACCTGAAAATAAAAGTATACAAAAATGAAATTGTACCAGAAAATTTTCCTTTGATAACAACTATTCAAAGATGCATTTCATCTTCCAATAAGTATAATCAATAACTTAAACATGTCACTCTTTTTGTTCTAAATTTCGATTAATGCTTAAGAATAATCTATCTCCTTTTAAAGGAAGATTGTATCAATCATTCAATTAAATTTAGTTTAAGACATATGGCAATAAATTAAAGTTCCCATTTACAAATATTTGTATATTTGTAGGAAACAACCTGTCCTGCAATATATATCAATTAGCAATTCTGGCTCAAAACCGACCAATAAAGACTTCTTTTATGAGGGAGAAAGGTTATTTATTGTATGCGATGGGGTTGATGGCGCGCCTTATGGCGATGTGGCCTCAAAATTAGCTTGCAATAGTATTTCGGAATTTTTTAATGCCCACTATATTGATAAAGCAGATGAAATGCTTTTAAATGATGCTTTAAAATACACAATTCAGAAATTCAAAGAAACAGAATCTCTCTATCCTGAAATCAAAGGGATGTCAACCACCACTGTCCTTATCGCTTTTGAAAATGATGGTGCTATTATTGCTTGGTTAGGCGATAGCAGAGCATATCACATATCTGATGGGAAAATTCAGTTTGTAACAACAGATCACTCCCTAGCCAATGAACTAAAAAATCAAGAGTGTATTAACGAAAATGAAGTAAAAAACATTAAAAACTTTATTACCAAATCCTTAAATGCTCAATGTGCTCATTTACTTTCGTTACACAAAATTCCAAAAGAAAAAATATGTGAAGGAGATTATTTTATGCTTTGCACTGATGGGGCATTGGAAAATATCACAGAAGAGATTATAGAATCCGAGTGCATAGGAGATAAAAACATAGAAGAATTAATGAATAACTTAGCCATTAAATGCGAAGGTAACACAAGAGATAATTACACCCTTCAAATTATTAAGAATTAAAATCGAATTGCAATATGGAAGTAAGCCTTCAATCTTTTAGAAAGCGATATACGTATGATTCTCAAAAAGACCTTTTGGGGAAAGGTGGGTTTGGAGAAGTATATAAAGCGTATGACAACGAGGATAAAATTTTCGTTGCGCTTAAAATGACTCAAAACATTGCAAATAGCAAATACAATCTGATAGATGAGATAAAGCGGTTTAAAAAATTAAATCATCCTAATATTATAAATCATATTGAGGCTTATGAAGTAAATACAGGGAGTTCGGATATACACGGTGTCCCGATTGTCTATCATGTCGGGGTGCTAGAATTTGCTGATCAGGGAACATTAGCAGATTTGCTCAAAGAAAAAAATGCAAGTCCACGAATCGTAGAAGATATCGCTGAAGATATTATCAATGGACTGGCATATCTTCATACTCAAAATATCATTCATCGGGATTTAAAGCCGAGCAATATTCTTTTGTTTGCAGAAGGAGAAAAGATTAGAGCAAAAATCACCGATTTTGGAATCGCCAAGCAGGCAGATGCGACTGCGGTTAGTACTCAATTGATTGGCACAGTGGAATACATGGCTCCTGAGTTTTTTAGCACGGGCAATATTACCACATCAGCGGATGTATGGAGTCTTGGTGTGATGTTGATTGAAGCCTTTACGGGACTTCATCCATTTGGTAAGACTTCTGATGGATTGAGTAATGAACAGATAATTGGCAATATCTTAACTAAAGACTTGAGCCATATATCTGACGGAATTCAAGCTCCTTATAAAGACATCGTCACGCGATGTTTACTGAGGGAAATTTCCATCAGACCTGCTAATGCCAATGAAATCAAAGGATTAATTGCGACTCCTCAAGACGCTTTTAGTGAGAAAACGCAATTGATTAGCCACACGAGTATTCCTTCAAACACTTTGGGTTCGACGCCTGCTGGAGGGAATAAATGGTTTAACTTTTTTAATAAAAATTCGAATTTTGAAAATTCTGGATTTGGCAATGACTTAAAGCAATTCTATTTTAATTCTCAATATACAAAGTGGTTTATCATTTGGATCGTTATAAATATATTTTTTTTACTTTTAGGAAAATCAAATCATATTAAATTAGATGTATTCATTCCCTTTCTAAATGATTTGGAAGATTACGACATAAAGATTTTATTTTCCATTTAATTATTCCATTTTTCATCCTCTTTTTATTAAGAAAAAATCATGTTTCATTTAGAATTCCAATAGCATTTTTAAGAAATATTTTAATTGTTATTTTTAGGGATATAAAAAAACACTACTTAAAGATTATTGCTATTCTAATTATCCTTGGAATAGTTAAATTCACTATTAATTTGAAAGAAAAAGCAGAAAGAGAAAAGAAATATAAAATAGAACAAGAAAGAATTGAAAAGGAGAATATAAAACGACAACAGTTACAAGCAATAGAAGCAAAAAGAAAATTAGAACTTGAAAATAAATTAGATTCAATATGCAATGAAGATGAGTCAATTAAAGATTTTTTGAAGCATTTTCGGTTTTATAACCCAGATTGGAAAATTTGCAATAGCTCTATTAAATGCTACGAATCTAAAACTAATTGTTTTAGAATAAGTATGCTAGCAATAGGTTATTCAAATCCTGCATGCGAATTTGGAGAATCATTAATTGTTGAAATTTGTTATACTATGGATTATGAAGGCTCAATTAGCTATAGATTTGATTATATTGTTAAGCCTTTGAATGTAAATTAGTTTCATTTTTAGCTATGTTTTTGTATCAATACTTTTTAATGCCTTTTCATTGAACTAATTCTCCTCTATTACATCGCAAAATAAGATATCTTATGATTCAATTCTTTCATAAAATAATTGAAGTGCTCGACAATCTAGACATACCTTATATATTGTCAGGAAGTATTGCCATGGGTATATATGCCGTGCCGCGTTCTACAAGGGATTTTGATTTTGTAATACATCTTAGGAAGCAAGATGTAGACGAGTTTGCTGTGCATTTCAAAGATGGCTATTACTGTGATACCGATGCTATAAATGATGCCATAGCAAGACATAGTATGTTAATTTTATAACTCCAAGTTCTGGTTATAAGGCAAATTTTACTACTCTCAAACCAAAAGCATTTCGCCAAGAAGAATTCAACAGGAGAAATCAAATTGATTTTTTGGACAAAAAAATTTAAATCGTATCGGCGGAAGATTTGGTTCTTTCAAAACTGATATGGAAACAAGATTATCAAATGGCGGTGCAAATTGAAGAGATAAAATCAATTTTATCCTACGATTCATTAGATTTTGAATATATTCGTACTTGGATAGAAAAGTTAAATTTAAAAACTTTTGACCTATTCTCAATATGATAGATACACCCAAACACGACATGAATCTTCAGCACAAACTTTGGCTCACCATGAGTCCTGGGGAGATATTATATAGGATGTTGATTGACAATGAGGCCATTTTTCTTGCATTTAATGCCGCCAAAGACCTATTAAAAAAAACGGCTTTAAAAAAAGCGCTTTAAGATGAAGACTTACCAAATAGGTCGATTTCCAGAGGCTGATATTGTATTATTTTCCTCACTTTGCAGCCGTAATCATGCAAAAATTACCATTACTGAAATAGGTAAAATAATTTTAGAGGACCATAGTAGTAACGGAACAATTGTAAATTCAAAAAAAACAATCAACCAATCGCTAGAAATAAAATTTGGTGATGAGGTAGTATTTGGCGGTGCAGAAAAGCTAGACTGGTCAAAGATTCAAAACCAACATTACCAGAAAAGTCCTTCACTTAACTCAACCTTCACGACCAATATATAAGCCAAAGCTCACGCAAATTTTATTGGTATAGTTTTTCTATGCTCGTTGTCCACCTTTTGGTATTTAAAATCTAATGAGATTGGTTTTTTCAAAAAGACGTCTTGACTGCATCAGAAATATATGATAGAAATAAAATTCTGTTGCACTGGTTGTAGTTGAGTATTATGTTAGAATTAAAACTTCTAAAAGGACTTATATTATGGATATGACTCCAACAATGAAATTGACATGGAGATTGATAAAAGCAAATTAACTCCTTTTAGATCAGAGGGAACTGCATTTTTCATAGATAGTGTTGGAACTCTAATCACAAATAGACATGTGATAGCACCATGGCATTATGATAAGTCTTTATCAAACTACTTTTACTCTAAAGTACTACCATTTGTGAAAAAATTATTCAAAGAAAATGAATGGGGATATGTAGAGCAAGACATTAAAGGCGAATTAGAGTCAATAACAATTTATACAAATGGGAATCGCTATTTAAAAGAGAATAGGATTGTATGTAAACAACATAAAATATCTGAGGATGAAGATATCGATTTAGCTTCAATAAAAACAGCAGATGGGAAAACTCCTAGAACAGCTACAATAATTTCGTTCAAACAAATTCAAAAGAGAGAAAAAGAGATAAAAATAAATAGTCCTGCCTATGTTATTGGATACCCGATGGGGATAATCTCGCAGTAAATGAAAACAATGAAATACATTGTACATCAACACAAGGTTCGTTCACACAAAATCCATCAACAAATTATATTCAATATTCTGCGCCATCTGCTGGTGGAGCTAGCGGTTCTCCAGTTTTTGATGAGTTTGGAAACTTAGTAGCTGTTAATTATATGTCCATGGGTTCTGGACAAAGCTTTAATAGAGGGATATTAGCGAAGCATTTGGATATGGTGAGATAATCAAAAAGTTTTTACAAAACTGATTTAAAATGAATCGTTGGATAAAAATACTTGAAGCGAATAGAGAAGCAAAATTTCCAATGTGGGATTTTGGCCTATCACCAAGATTTATTATTGGAGCATGTCAAATTCCAATTGGTTCTCCTTTTAAGACAGAACTACTGTCGAAGGAGGGCACTGAACAAATGTTTGAAGAAATGAAGCGGCATAACAGCAACGGCTTGATTGTATCAACTATTAATTGTGACAAAGTAAAAGGCCCCATTATGGAATTAACTAGCAGAAAATGGTCAGATGATTCCATTGGTATTACATTCAATGAAATTTGGGAGAGATATGGAGCAGAGATAACAGAAGCGAAATACAATATTACCTCAGAAGAACGCAAAATTTTAGAGCGTCTTTTCAATCAATAATTTGGATTTCGTTTAAACTTCTTGGATTATTCTAATTTTCATTGCAGATTATTCTATTCAGACTCAAAAGCCGCCACTATGAAACTCCCCTCTATCCAATACCTCCTAACTAGCGGAAAAGCATCCTTGCAGCGATTTCCATGGACAATTCTCTCTTCTCTGGTGGCTGTTGTTATTGGTATCTATACCATAGAAAAAGGCGATGATTTTAAACAATACATTCCCTTATTCAATATTATTCTATGCGTCAGCATAGGGATTCCACTCTATTTCAGCGCCACGATATTCTCTGAGACCAAGCGATTTGATAAAACGGGCTATTGGCTTACCCACCTCATCGCCACAGGACTGCTTGTAGCCATCTATTTCACCTTGCCCAGCGAAGTTTCTCAGAATATTCGATCGACCCCATATGTTAAATACGCTCTTTACAATATCGCTAGTCACCTACTTGCCGCTTTTATTCCTTTTATATTCAGCAGAGAATTAAACGCTTTTTGGCACTATAACAAAATACTCTTTATCCGTTTTTTAGCATCTATGTTATACTCGGGATTTATCTACACTGGGCTACTAATCGCACTAACTGCTGTTAACTTGCTTTTTGATATCAAAATTCATGAGAAGCTCTATATTGAAATTTACATTGTCACACTATGCTTTTTCAATACTTGGTTTTTTGTGAGCGGGATTCCAGCGCAATTCAGCCATTTAGAAGAAAACCTGGATTACCCCAAAGGGCTTAAGACTTTTGCTCAATATGTCTTATTGCCTTTACTCGCGCTCTACCTAATTATCTTGTACACCTATGGCACTAAGATTGTCATTTCATGGGATTGGCCGAGAGGCATTGTCTCTTACCTAATCATATTCGTTTCTGTGTTGGGAATTTTCGCCTATTTACTTTTGCATCCTTATGGAAATCAACTTGAAAATGTATGGATTAAATGGTCTTCGCGGGCTTACTATTTCCTACTCATTCCCCTCCTCATTCTTTTATACATAGCCATTTTTATGCGCATCAATGATTACGGCATCACTGTTAGTAGATATGCCATTTTGGCGCTGGGGATATGGTTGAGCATTGTCTGCTTATATACTGCGCTTGGATTTACCAATATTAAATTCATCCCTACGTCCCTTTTTATTGTAATTGTTCTATCCTCCTTCGGTCTATGGGGAATGTATTCCGTCAGTGAGCGCTCTCAGGCCAAGCGTCTTCAGCGTATCCTAACCGAGGCTAAAATCCTAGTCAATCAAAAAGTTCAGCGTGAGGTGATTTGGAATCGTGATTCCTTGCCAAAACTTATCGCTAAAAATGAATTTTCAAATCAAGCATTCCTCACTGACTCGCTGGGAAATGAAGTCAAATCTATACTTGACTACCTCGATAACCATCATGGATATTCTAGCATACGCTCGTGGTTTTCACAAGATTTATTGTTTGCTCATAGATCTAACCAACACAATAGTGAAGATGAAATTTACTTAAATGAAGCTGAGATAATCATGCGCAGTTTGGGATTGAAATATGAATCTATTGCAAAAGGCGATAAGACAAAGAGAATAACTTTCAAATCCGATCGAGATGAAAACATCAAGACCATTTCGAACTATGATTATCTGGTTCATTTTGAAAAATTCTATTTCCCTGCTAACAATTCCGATGAACTCGAAATTTGTCATTTCAAACTCGATTCGTTAGAATATACACTTCGCTATGAAGGCCCGTCAAGCATGAATCTATTGCTTTGTAATGAGCGAGACACATTGCCATTTGCATTGATTGCGTGTATTGATCAAATAAAGAAAAAATATGGAAATCACCCCTCCTCAGAGATTCCCCGGAGCGAAATGGAATTGATTCAATCAAATATAAAATGGGAAATAAAAATGGAATTTCATTCGGTTGAATTGGAATACGAAAAACAAAAACTGACACATTCGAATATCAGTGGGGATGTATTTATTCGAAGGAAATGATTATGCATTTTACATTCATAACCGAAGTTGTTTATAACAACTAAATTTACATATTTAATGCTTTGCGCCTACATTCCTAAATCCGTGTTTTGCGCTGTGGAACTCTGTGTTAAACTCTGTGATACTCTGTGTTTAAAAACCACTTATTTACAGCCATAATCCTTACAAACAGTCCCCTACATTTCTGCAATTCGCTTCTTCTCCGCTAAAAACGCATTCCATATTTCTCGCACAATATCCCCTGCGGGTTTAATATCATCTAGATAAGCAGAAATTTGTCCAATTTCCAATTCACCTTCAACCATATCCCCTTCAAACATTCCTTTCTTGGCCCTTCCGCGACCTAGAATCTCTGCGAGTTTTTCATTGCTCGCGCCGCTCAATTCCGCCTTTTCAATTTCACCATAAAATTCATTCTTAAGCAATCGAACCGGGGTGAGGTTTTTCATCATCAATTTTGTATCGCCTTCATTGGATTGGATGATGCGCTGTTTGAAAGAATCATGTGCACTGCTCTCTATGGTACAAACAAAACGCGACCCAATCTGAACGCCTTCTGCACCGAGTGCAAATGCAGCCAACATAGACTTCCCTGAGCCAATTCCCCCCGCAGCAATCAAGGGAATGCTGATCGCCTCGCGCACTGCCGGAATCAAACAAAGGGTTGTGGTCTCTTCTCGACCATTATGTCCTCCCGCTTCAAAACCTTCAGCAACAACAGCATCCACACCCGCCTCTTGACACTTAACTGCAAATTTGACAGAAGAAACAACATGAACCACTTTAATACCATGAGATTGTAACCGCGCAGTATGCGTCTTTGGACTGCCTGCAGAGGTGAATACAATAGGGACTTTAAATTCAATAATGCTTTGAATATGCTCTTCGATGCTTGGATATAACAAAGGGAGATTCACCGCAAAGGGTTTATCCGTCGCAGCTTTTATTTTCGTCAAATGCTCACTTAGAATTTCTGGATACATCGACCCAGCACCGATAATGCCCAAGCCTCCTGCATTAGACACCGCAGCTGCCAATTCCCAACCGCTGCACCATATCATGCCCGCTTGAATAATTGGATATTCTATTTTGAATAATTCAGTGATTCTGTTCTTCATTTCTAGCTTTAATCAAATTAAACATCCTTCTTCATATCTTTAAACAATCAATCGCATCCAACTTATAACTCACAACTCATAACTCACATCTAATGAAACTTCCCTGGATTTGCCTCCATCATCACTTCCATGACGCGCTCGTATATCTCCTCTGCATTGGGTTTAGAGAAGTAATCGCCATCAGAGCCATAAGCGGGGCGATGCGATTTTGAACTGATGGTAATCGGTTTTGAGTCTAAATATTTATAGCCATTTTGTTCGTCGAGAATTTGCTGAAGGATAAATGCCGAAGCACCTCCTGGGACATCCTCATCTACCACCACGAGGCGATTGGTCCGCTTTACACTCTCAACAATAGATTGATGTATATCAAAAGGCAATAGGGTTTGCACATCGATCAATTCAACCGACACCCCTTGTTCATTTAAATACTGAATTGCATCTTCACAAATGCGCAAAGTAGATCCATAAGAAACCATAGTGATATCTGTTCCCGATTGCAATACTTCAGGCACACCCAATGGAATGGTATATTCCCCAATATTATTTGGCGCTTTTTCTTTAAATCGATAGCCATTTAAACACTCCACCACCAAGGCTGGCTCATCGCTTTGGATAAGGGTTTGATACATTCCTGCTGCTTGAACAAAATTTCTCGGCACACATACATGCATTCCCCTCAATGAATGGATAACCATACCCATAGGACTTCCCGAATGCCAAATGCCCTCTAATCGATGCCCTCTGGTTCGCACTATCATCGGCGCTTTTTGTCCCCCGCGTGTTCTGTATTGCAAGGTAGCCACATCATCGCTGAGCGGTTGTAAACCATAGAGCAAATAATCCAAGTATTGAATTTCCGCAATAGGGCGGAGACCGCGCATGGCCAATCCCTGACCTTGACCCATAATGGTCGCCTCGCGAATGCCCGTATCAAAAATTCTATTTACGCCATATTTATCTTGAAGTCCTGCAAATCCTTGATTCACATCGCCAATTTTTCCTACATCTTCACCAAATGCTACGACCATTTTATTATTGGTAAATAAGTGATCAAAGTATTGATTGATGATTTCATATCCAGCCATCATCGGCGCATCTGCGCTATAGCTCGGTTTGACTTCAGGAATGCGGCAGATATTCTGCGCACTCTGAGAGAAAAGATGAGAGCCATAGGTCTCCAAACCAATGCGATGAGCATCATCCAACCAAGCCTTTAAATTATCCTTGAAGGCAATATTTTCTCTTTGTGCAATGCGCATTACTTTCTTTCCTATCCTAATGATATCACGTCTCAATGGAGATGCAATGCTATTTAACTCTTTGATCGCCCCTTCAATGGCAGCTCTATGGGCACTCTCTTGAGCGATGGCATTTAAGAAAGTAACCACCTCCTCGCGTTCGTTTTTAATCGGTTGCAAATAAGCATCCCATGCTTCATTTCTCGCCTTCACCACTTTTTCACTCGCTTCTTTTTCAATCGCGCTTAGTTCAGATTCTGTAGCCAATCCATTTTCAATAATCCATTCTTTAA
Source organism: Bacteroidota bacterium (assembly GCA_016713645.1). GTDB lineage: Bacteria > Bacteroidota > Bacteroidia > Chitinophagales > JADJOU01 > JADJOU01. The sequence continues at coordinate 25,197 of JADJOU010000018.1, read as the reverse complement.
ACTTCACCAAGCAATCGCGCTCTTCTTCCCATTTCAAGCGCTCCTCTGACTTATATCGCTCATGCGAACCTGAAGTGGAATGCCCTTGTGGTTGAGCCAATTCAATGACGTGAATCAAACAAGGAATATGGGTTTCCCTCGTCTTGGCCACCGCCTTTTGATAGGTCTCGCAAAGTGCGGGATAATCCCATGCTTTCACGACATATATATCAATACCATTTCCCTCGTCATCAATCAAAAATCCTTGTAGCGCTTTACTTATGCTCGATTTTGTCGTTTGATATTTTATGGGCACTGAGATTCCATAGCCATTGTCCCAAACGTTTACAACGAGCGGAATTCGCTGAACAGCAGCTGCATTCACGGATTCCCAAAAAATTCCCTCACTGGTAGAGGCGTCTCCAATCGTTGCAAAGACAACTTCATCCCCTTTGTTAGAAAAGGTTGTACACGAATGCAGGGCTTCATTCTTTCGATAGAGCTTAGATGCAAGCGCTAAGCCAACAGCTTTTAACATTTGACTCGCCGTAGGAGCAGAGTCCGCTGCGGAATGCTTAATCTTGGTGAGATCTTTCCAATTGCCATTTTCATCGAGAGAGCGCGTTGCGAAATGGGAATTCATCTGTCTGCCAGCACCATGTGGTTCATGAACCACATCAGCATGTGCATATAACTGCGCAAACATCTGCTTCAAATCCGCGATACCATTTGCATACGAAATCGTTTGATCCCTATAATAACCGCTTCTAAAATCTCCTTCATTGAAAACCTTCGCCATGGCAATTTGAGCTAACTCAACACCAGGACCGAAAATGCCAAATTTGGCTTTCCCGTTTAAAACTTCCTTTCGCCCCATATAACTCAGATGGCGACTTTCCCATCCAATTTTATAATCATTGAGCAATTCATCTTTGAAATTATTAAAGGTTAGATGATTCCTTTTTTCTTGTGCAGTAGACTCCATAATTGTGAACAAAGATAGGAAAGAATGGTTAATTCCCAAACTTGTCTCCCGCCTCAACTTCTTATAAATAAGACAGAAACCCGACATAGATTGCAAGGTCTATATGAAATTACGCGACACGAAACTCCTTTACCCATTTTGCCAACCACATTAGAATCCATTGTTCACAAGAACTTCAAGTCATTTCATCCAATGAATTGAACTATTCGCCTTAATTTAGTATATTCGCAATCCTAAAAATAAAAAGAAGAAAAATTAAAACATCCGATTTAATTTTTATATTTTTATCTAAAATACACTAGCTATGGCTTACACATCCGATCAATTACACAAAGTATTGCAGGAATATTTTGGTTTTGATTCCTTTAAGGGAGACCAAGAGGCAATCATACAGAATCTACTTGCAGGAAATGATACGTTTGTATTGATGCCGACGGGTGGAGGGAAATCTCTTTGTTATCAATTACCTGCAATTTTATCTGAAGGCACTGCCATTATTATTTCGCCTTTAATTGCGCTGATGAAAAACCAAGTAGACTTAGTGCGCAGTTATTCCAATGATGAAAGCATCGCCCATTTTTATAACTCTACTTTAACCGTTGTACAAAAAAGGCAAGTGGAAGCGGATGTGAGGGCAGGTAAGACCAAGATGCTCTATGTCGCCCCTGAGACACTCGCTAAAGATGACAACCTCGCATTTTATTCATCATTTAAAGTTTCTTTTATTGGCATCGACGAAGCGCATTGTATATCAGAATGGGGACATCACTTTAGGCCAGAATATAGAAAAATCAAAGAGACGCTCGACACCATAGATACAAAGATTCCTATGATGGCTTTAACAGCTACAGCCACACCAAAAGTACAACACGATATCGTCAAGAATCTAGGATTGAGAAACCACAAATTATTCATCTCTTCATTTAACAGACCCAACTTATACTATGAAATTCGGCACAAGCCTAATGATGAATGGGCGATAAAGAGCATGGTTCAATACATACGTCAACATGAAGGCAAAAGCGGCATTATCTACGTACTCAATAGAAAGAGTGCCGAGCAAATCGCTGAAATTTTATGCGTCAATGGAATCAAGGCAGCTCCTTATCACGCCGGACTAGATAGCAAGGTGCGCAACAATACCCAAGATAATTTTTTGAAAGAAGAAATTGATGTAATTGTCGCAACTGTTGCATTTGGAATGGGTATCGATAAACCCGATATACGATTTGTCATCCACTTCAATATTGCCAAATCGCTCGAGAATTATTACCAAGAAACGGGACGCGCAGGAAGAGATGGCCTTGAGGGAAACTGCATTGCCTATTTCAACTACAAAGACATCAACAAAGTGGAGAAATTGCTCTCCGACAAAACGGTGGTAGAGCGAGAGCGTGCCATGTTGCTCATCGATGAAACAGTTGCCTATATCGAGAATGCAGGATGCAGAAGAAAATTCCTACTTCATTATTTCGGGGAGGATTTTCAAGATGATTCTTGTTCAGAGACGAAAATGTGCGATAATTGTCGAAATCCAAAAGAGAAAAAAGAAGTATCAGAAGATATTCAAACAGTTATTGAAGCAGTCATTGCAGTAGCTCAAAGTCATAATATCGATCACCTAGTTAAAGTCATTCGAGGCGTCAAATCAGATGCTGTTGTCACATACAAACACCACGAATTGGAGATCTTTGGAATCGGCAAAGAACAGGAAGCCATTTATTGGAATTCAGTTGTAAGAAAAACCATTCTAGAGAACCTCATCTACAGGGAGATTGAAGAGTATGGCACTTTAAAATTAACAGAAAAAGGAAAAGCATATTTAGAGAAACCATTTGAACTCTATATCACACTCAATCATGATTATGAGAGTGAGGGAGATGTGACCATGAATTCTGGAAACAGCGCTGTCGTTGATCCTATTCTATTGGCCATATTGAAAGATTTGAGAAAGAAGGAAGCCAAAAAATTAAACCTGCCTCCTTATATCATATTCCAAGATCCATCTTTAGAAGAGATGTGTTTTAAATATCCCATTTCTGTCAATGAATTCTCTGAAATATCTGGCGTAAGCAAAGGGAAAGCAGAGAAGTACGGCGCAACATTCTCAGATGCCATTAAGCAATATGTCATCGAAAATAATATTGAGCGTCCAACGGATATCTCTGTAAAAAGTGTAGTCAACAAGAGTGGTGATAAAGTAAAAATCATTCGCGCCATTGACAAGAAAATTCCACTGGAAAATGTCGCGAAAGAACTGAATATGCCATTTGAAGATTTAGTAGAAGAGCTTGAAACCATTGTAAATAGCGGCACTAAACTCGACATCAAATATTATCTCGAAGACATCCTCGACCCTGAATTGCTCGAAGAAATGTTGGACTTTTTCAAAGACAATGAAAATGGCGATATCAAAGAATGTTATGATGCATTTGTTGATGACGACATTCCCCATGAAGATATTCAATTAGTGCGATTGCAATTTATGAGCGATATGGCCAACTAATTTGAACGCATCTTTTTAAGGATTTTCAACAAATTATATCCAACCACCCTTTTAAATTTGTAATTATTTAAACGATGAAATCTGTATTTATATTTATTGCGTTAACATGCGCGCTTTTTACTTTTGGACAAAACAAAAAACCGAGTCCATTATTTCAGAAAGCCATGAGCGAGAAAGGTTTAAACCATATCGATGCCGCACTTGACTTGCTCAATCAAGCAATTGCAGCTGATTCCGATGACCTGCTCGCCCGATTTCAAAGAGGCATTTTATTGGAAGAATTTAAAAAAGACTATAAAGCAGCGCTCGAAGAATTCAATATCATCAAAGAAAAAAACGACACCTTTTCGCTACTCGTTCGAAGACATATTGCAGATTGTTTTTTCCGCCTTCAAAATTATCAAGCTGCATACCAAATGTATCAAGCTTATTTAGATCAGCCAGGGGTTATTCTCTCCAAAAACAAGGACATTACGCTTAAAATGATCAATTGCAAATTTGTGGAGGCGAATATCAATTTTAAGAAAAACATTCAACTCGTCAATCTCGGTGATGGCGTCAATACAGAGGCAATGGAGTACTTTCCCTCCTTGAGTGCTGATGAAACTCAAATATATTTTACGCGCAAGAAAGACAATTCACTCACCACAGATGAAGACATCTATGTATCAAATTTAATAGACAATAAGTATCAAACAGCTATTCCAGTTAATGGTCCCATCAATACGGATGAAAATGAAGGAGCACATACTATTGCCCCTGGAGGAAAGTTTTTGTTATTCACCGCTTGCAATAGAAAAAATGAATTTTACAATACCAATAGTTGTGATTTATATATTTCCAAATTAAATCAAAATACCTGGGGCAAACCCAACAATATGGGAACTGCCATCAACACAAGTGCATGGGAGAGCCAACCTTCAATTTCAGCAGATAGTAAAACATTGTTCTTTGCGAGCAATAGACCAGGTGGTTATGGCGGATTGGATATTTGGTATACGAAAATGAATGACAAGGGTCAATTTGAAGAGCCTGTGAATGCAGGACCTATGGTCAACACGGCCTGGGATGAAGACAAACCTTTTCTACATCCCGACGGTCAAACAATCTACTTTGTATCTAATGGACATGCGGGTTTTGGAGGAAAAGATATTTACAAAACAAAACTTATTGGCAGTATTTGGTTGACGCCGTATAACCTCGGTCAGCCAATCAACTCACCTGATGATGAGAATGGAATTTTTGTCAATGCCTTTGGGAATAAAGGCTTCATCTCCGCAGTTCGGCCCGAGGGCAAAGGAAATTCAGACATCTATATGTTTGAACTGCCCCAAGATATTCAACCTACACCAGTATCTTACGTCAAAGGAAAAGTGACCAATTTAATAGGGAAACCTCAAGCATCCATTGGCAAATTTATTGACCTTTCAAGTCAAGAAGTGTATACGAGTTTTAATACAGATTCAAGCACTGGAGAGTTTATGGTATGCTTGCCGGTGGGAAAAGATTATTCCATGAATATCACCAGCAAAGGGCATTTATTCTATTCCGAAATTTACAAATTAAAAAATGAGCTGGGCAAAGCGCTTCCGCTGCATGCAAAATTATCCCCGATTGAAAAGGGCTCAAAAATTGAATTAAAAAATGTCTTCTTTGAAACCAATCTTTTCAATATTCAGCCAGAGAGCTCTGCAGAGCTCAATGAAGTCGTGAAGTTTATGCAAAACAATCCTCAGGTTTCATTAGAAATTGGCGGACATACCGATAATGTAGGAAAAGAGTCTGACAATAAAATGCTCTCAGAAAATCGAGCGAAATCTGTCCTTAATTTTATTGTTAAAGCTGGCATTGATGAGACTAGACTCCGCGCCATGGGTTATGGCTCTTCAAAGCCGATAGAGAGCAATAAAGAAGCAGAAGGGAGAGCAAAAACAGAAGGACAGAAATTACTATTCTTTAATTGTCGCTTTTTGAATTTGCTTTTCTATCAATAACTACCACACATTCTCCTTTTACCTCTTTCTTGGAAAAGTGAATATGCAATTCTTCTGCTGTTCCGCGCACATTCTCTTCAAACATCTTTGTCAATTCCCTTGATACACTGACTAATCTTTCATTGCCTATAGATGATTTAAACTCTTCGAGCAATTTAACCAAGCGATGGTTAGACTCATATAAAATGATGGTTCGCTCCTCCAAGGCAATTCTTTTATGCATGGTTTGACGGCCTTTTTTATGGGGCAAAAAACCCATGAATACAAATTCGTCACACGGAAATCCACTATTGATCAATGCGGGAACGAACGCTGTTGGACCCGGCAATGTCTCCACTTTTATTCCATGCTTGATGCATTCTCGCACAATCAAAAAGCCAGGATCGGATATTCCTGGGGTGCCGGCATCACTGACGAGTGCAATGGTTTCTCCCACCTTGAGTCGTTCAATAACTTGCTGCAATGTCTGATGCTCATTGTCTTTGTGGTATGCAATGAGTTTTTTAGAGATGTTTAGGTGATGCATCAATTTCCCTGTCTGCCGCGTATCTTCGCACAATACACTATCCACCTCCCCCAATATTCTAATTGCGCGAAGGGTAATATCCTCCAAATTTCCAATGGGTGTAGGGATAATGTATAACAAAACAATAGAAATAATCCCCTTGACCGACGCAATTGATTCAAATCGGTTGGGGTGAGTGAACTAAATAAGGCTATTCTTGAACTTGAGAAATCTTGTACACAAAATTCTCCATAATTCGATTGACAAGTAATTTGTTGCATGCTTCTTCTACTTTTGCTTTCGCTTCCGTTTCAGAACTAGCTTCCAATTTCAAGGTAATATGCTTGCCAATTCTCACTGTTTTGATACTGGATAAATTCATTTTACTCAAACCATTCTCTACGGCTTTGCCTTGTGGATCGAGCAATTCACGCAATGGCATGATGTCAATTTCTGCTAAATAAATCATTGGGAAAATATTGTCTTAATAGTGATAAAATAATGTAAACGATAATAATAAGGCTCCATGCCGCACTTCCCAGTGCCAATAATAAAATCAAACTACACACTCCAAATACAATTCTCGTGCGATTTCCTTTTAGGTAGAGTCCTTTGATCTTAAAGCTAAACAATTCTATTTCGCTGAGCATCAATACAGATAGGCTGATTGCGATGATATATAAAAACCATCTATTGGAGATGATATCGTCCAAGCCGAAATAATTCTTCAAGTGTATTTCCAATAGTCCGATGACAAAAATCGTACAAGCTGGAGTTGCCAAGCCCCTAAAATTGTCTGATTGACGATCATCTAAATTGAATTTTGCCAATCTAAGCGCTGCAAATAAAGTGATTAAAAATAGCGGGGCACATGTCCATATTATCGTTGTTTTATCTGCATACATCGACATGCCGTCTCTACAAATTTGATAGAGGACCAAACCGGGCAGGAATCCAAAACTGACCATATCTGCTAAAGAGTCCAACTCCTTGCCTATATCTGTATTTTGCTTAAAAATTCTGGCAGCAAAGCCATCTAAGAAATCCATGACCAATGATGCAGCCGTAGTGTATGGTACATATTGTATCAAACTACTATCGAAACAAAACAATATTCCAATACACCCGAAAAACAGATTGATCAGCGTAAAAATATTGGGGATATTGATGATTTGGGCTAAGGTCATTCTCTTATAAAATGTAAAAATAGATATTAAGGGCATTCTTTTAGAAAAAATAAAATAAACTTGCATAAAATATCGTTTATGATTCTTTTGAGAGCTTTTGGCACCGTTTGGGATTTTGTGAATTGGGTTTTTGGCACTCATTTTTTATCGCAACCACCCAATATGTATGGGACTTTTGTCGCAGCTGGCTTTATTGTCGGTTTTTATATTGGAATCATTGAGTTAAAGCGCAGAGAATCTTTGGGTATCCTCCATGCTCAAATTGAAAAACGATTTATTGGCAAAATCAATTGGACTGATATTTTAACCTATGCTGCCTTTGGTTTTTTGTTTGGAATGAAAGGAGTAGGCATCTATTTTGAATATGATAAGTACGCGCAATCTCCGAATGACTATATTTTATCCTCAGAGGGGAGTATAATGGGTGGACTAATAGTAGCTTTAATAGTTGGCTCGTACAACTATTATTTATCTAGCAAAACTGCCCTCGCTGAGCCTAAAGAAGTGGAGGTTCGAATCCTTCCACATGAGCGAATGGGCGATATTTTGATTCTTGCATTAATCGGCGGGATTTTTGGATCCAAACTTTGGGATATTGTAGGAAATCCCGCAGGATTTGCAAGTTTTATTGCCAATCCTATTAATTCTATGCAAAGCGGATTGAGTGTGTTTGGCGGTCTTTGGGGTGCAGCATTTCTCATCTTTTTGTATTCGCGAAAACACAAATTGCCGATGGCCTATGTATTGGATAGCTTGGCACCTGCCTTTTTTCTCCCTTATGCAGTTGGGCGAATCGGCTGTCAAATGTCTGGAGATGGCTGCTGGGGTATCCCGACAACGGGATTTACCAAACCGAGTTTTATTCCCGATTTTTTATGGGGACAGAGTTATGCACACAACGTAAACAACGATGGTGTATTAATTGCAAATTGCACAGAGACATTCTGTTACGAATTGCCCTATACCGTTTTCCCTACGCCTATATATGAGATAATTCTCGTGAGCATACTTTTTGCAATTCTTTGGAAATTAAGAGCTCGCTTGACAAAATATCCACTCATGGTTTTTTCTGTCTTTATGATTATGAATGGAATAGAGCGATTTACCATCGAATTCATCCGCATCAATACCAAATTTACCTATTTCGGCATTACCCTTTCTAAACATCAATTTATTGCCATCATCATGATGAGTTTTGGCGCCATCGCCATTCCTTATATTTTGAAAAAACACAAGGAAAAGGAAAAATGGAATGCCTCTTCAAATTCATCTAACGCATAGTACAATATGGCCCATATACTGGGTTTGCAGATAAACTACTCAGCTTAAATTGACGCAAGAATTTATAAAATATTCTTTGGGGATTCCGTTTTAAGTCCTATAGATTGCGGTCTCTGGCTTGTTTTCACCCAACGACTGTCTTGATCAATGTCCGTGCGATTTTTTCACAATCAGGATCATCTCATCCTCCAAAAGCATAAACCCAAATTCAAAGCAATAGCGGTATTGCGAGCCTGTCTTTGTCGTGTATAAATGGGTGAGATAATCTGGTTTAAAACCTGCATCTGTCAATCTCCGCAGCGATTTTTTTACTTTATCATGCTCAGCGAGGTGCTCCTCGAGTATCCTCCTGTTTTTCCGAAGAATGTTTTGTGTGGCTCTCATTTCAGCCGACACATCACTATTCAAAGAATTATTGTACTGATTCCTACATTGCTCATCGCAATATTTCTTATCGGCCCTGCCTTTCAACGGTTTGTCGCAGAGCAAACATTTGTTGCACTCCATATTTTTTTCTTTAAGTGATGTGAAAATAAACAATATTTGACACAATCAAAAAAAATTGATTTTCACTATCAAAACCCCCCCTCTGATAGCGACTCTATTCATCTTAAGAAATGTTAAAAGAGTAGGTTTTTATCCACACTTTGTTAAAAACTTATACTTTAGTAGCTTTTATCAAAAAGTAACCGAAAGCGTGATTGCATATATTGAAGGAAAGATAAGTCTAAAGACGCCCACATACATATTTTTAGAAAATGGAAACATTGGTTTTCAAATTCATATTTCTTTAAATACCTATCAAGAAATACAACATTTAGAAACATGCAAATTGTTCACGTATATGAACATCAAGAAAGATGGGCAGAATATAGCTGGATTCGAATTGTATGGTTTCAAAGAAGAATCAGAAAAAGTAATGTTTGAATTATTGATTTCCGTCTCTGGCATTGGGGCCAATACCGCTCGTGTCATGCTTTCATCGATGAGCACACAAGTCATTAAAAATGCTATTTTATTGGAAAACGAAAGGGCTATTTCTTCTGTCAAGGGAATTGGACCGAAAACTGCGAAGCGCGTGATCTTAGAATTAAAAGACAAAGTTGCCAAAGCGACAGATTCTTTAAACATGCCAATCAATTCACACAATAATTTAAGAGAAGAAGCGTTAATAGCCTTAACAATGCTTGGCTTTAATAAAAACACCGCTCAAAATGCATTACAAAGTATTCAAAAAGGGAATCCAAATATTGATTCTGTAGAAGATATGATTAAACAAGCATTAAAAATTCTTTAACCCTCGTATCCGCTGCGCGTGAAAATATACCGGTATATTACCCAATTTTGTTCAGCCTCAATCGTTTTATCCTCTTTCTTAGTTGGATGGGCTTCTGCTTTCCCAGAAGCTGAGCCAATTGATCCTTTTTATGCCTATCCCGCCGCAATGCCTGATAGCACAAAGTCAACAAAGCCTAAAGAATCCAGTAAACCTAAAGTTAAATCGCCCAATAGCCTCAAAGATCGAAATGGTGATTTTATTCAAGGCAAAAATAACGACCCCTATTATTTATCTGATCCGCAGAATATCGTGCAAACGGTGGAATATGATAGTAAGACGAATATGTATATCTTAACAGAAAAAATCGGTGAGAAATACTATCGTCCGCCGACTTACATGACCTATGAAGAATATGCATCCTATTCATTGAAAAAATCCAATCAAAAATATTGGAAAGACAGGAACGATGCTGTCAATCTACTTGAAAAGAAAGGACTCAGCTCACCTGTCACTTATAAAAACCCGAGCCAGGAAATTTCTTTGGCGAAGGCGGTGTTACAATTGTCCCGCAAGGAAGCGTAGAAGTAACGCTGGGTGGACAATTCAACCACATTGCCAATCCTGCTATTGCTCCAATTTTACAGACACAAGGAGGCTTAGATTTTGATATGAATATCAACCTCAGTGTAACAGGAAAAATTGGAGATAAATTATCTACTACACTTCAATACAATAATGGAATTAGCTTTGGGGTAGATGCGCAGAGAATCAAACTCGGATATACAGGAAAAGAAGATGATTGGCTCAGAAATATAGAAGCTGGAAACGTTACATTCCCTTTGCCGACCCAGTTAATAACAGGTAGTCAATCTCTTTTTGGTGTTAAGACAGAATTCCAATTCGGCAGAATGAATATCATGAGTGTGATCTCGCAGCAGCAATCTGAAAAGAAATCCATTGCCGTAGAAAATGGTTCACAACAACAGAAATTTGAACTAAACGCCGATCAATACGATGCCAATCGCCACTTCTTCCTGGGGCAATTCTTTAGAGATAATTACGAGACATCTACATCAACCTTGCCCGTAATCAATTCACAGGCAACCATCACCAATATTGAAGTTTGGGTTACCAATCGAAGCAATGCAACGGTCAATGTGCGCGATATCATCGCACTTGCTGATCTCGGAGAACACAAACCATTCTCCAATCAAGTGAATCCAACTGGCCCATATAACCAAACACACAACGAAGCAAACGACTTGCACTATCGAATAAAAGGAGAGGAGAAATATAGATCGATCAATACGTCGGTCAATGCGCTGAGGTCAGAATTGGGATTGACCCCATTACAAGACTTTGAAAAGACTTATGCGCGCAAACTTGCGCCAACAGAATATACGCTTTTCAACCAACAGGGATTTATCTCTTTGAACTCTGCCCTCGGTCCCAACGAGGTTCTTGCAGTAGCATATCAATATACCTACAATGGCCAGATTTTTCAAGTGGGGGATTTCGCTCGAGACATTCCCGCGCCAGATACAACCAGTGCAACACCAGCGCGATTGCTCTTTTTAAAAATGCTCAAGGGAACATCGGTGAGACCGCAACTTCCCATTTGGGATTTGATGATGAAAAACGTCTACTCCCTAGGAGCTTATCAAATTCAAAGTCAAAATTTTAAATTGGATATCTTCTATAATGATCCAGGTGGCGGACAAAAAAGATATATTCCAAAGGGGAATCTTCAAGGCACACAATTATTGCGTGTTATGAATCTCGATAGATTGAACAATAATGGCGATCCTCAACCAGATGGAATCTTTGATTTTGTGCAGCCCTATCTCATCATTCCCTCCAATGGAAAAGTCTATTTCCCCGTGCTAGAGCCATTTGGATCACACCTAGAAAAGCAGATGAAAAAAGCGGGTGATGACAAATACATTCCAACTTATGTCTATAATCAACTCTATGATTCAACTCAAGTTATTGCACAACAATTTCCAGAATTCAATCGATTTGTCTTAAAGGGGACCTATCAATCCTCTTCGTCATCGCGAATAAATTTGGGAGCATTTGGATTGCCGCAAGGCTCAGTAAAAGTCTCCCTCAATGGGCAACCGCTTCAAGAGGGAATTGACTATACTGTTGAATATGGAATAGGTCAAGTGCAAATCCAAGAACACGTGCTTCGCTCTGGTGGCCAGATAAAGGTTGATTTTGAAAACAATTCCCTCTTCGGTTTGCAGCAGAAAAATTTTATGGGAAGCAGAATGGAATACCGCCTTAGCGATAGATTCAAGGCTGGTGCAACCATCATGAATTTGAGTGAGCGGCCATTTACTAAAAAAGTAAATTTTGGAGAAGACCCTATTGACAATATGATGCTTGGTGGCGATGTCAAATACAGCACAGACCTTCCTTTCCTTACAAAGCTCGTCGACAAATTGCCTTTTTACTCGACAAAAGAAATGAGTAACATGTCTATGTATGCAGAGGTTGCCCACTTAAAACCGAGTCACTATTCATCGATTGGAGAAGAAGGAGTCGTATATTTGGATGATTTCGAAGGAGCCTCTTCTGGATATAATATCGGAACGCCCGCCATCAGCTGGAAATTAGCAAGTACCCCAAGGGGGACAGTCAATGGTCAAGGCAAAAAAATATTATTAGAAGGAGATTTTGTCAACGATACCAAGTATGGATATAACAGAGCAAAATTGGCGTGGTATAGCATTCAAAACTATATCTGGACAAATTCTGGGCCAGAGTGGTTGCTCAAAGATGAAGAGCAAAAAAACAGTCTCTATGCACGAAACTATGAAATAAAAAGATGTTTATCCCGCCAAGCAAAATGCCAATATCACTAGTTTCCTCCCTACTTTCGACTTAGCATTTTACCCCAATCAGAGAGGTCAATACAATTATGAATTCAGTCAAGGTCCTACACTTGGCGTATCAAAGGGAATCAACTTCGATGGCACACTCAAAGACCCAGCATCGAGATGGGGAGGCATTCAACGCGCATTGGACAATACCAATTTTGAACAATCCAATTGTGAATTTATACAGTTTTGGATGTTGGATCCCTTTCTCGAAAGAGAAAATAACAGCGGGGATTTGTATTTCAATTTAGGAACGATTGCAGAAGATGTATGGAGAGACTCGAGAATGTCCTATGAAAATGGTTTGGTGGATATCAATGGTGCCCAGCGAAATCAGGTAGATCAGACCGTTTGGTCATGGGTGCCGAGAACACCTTCTCTCGTCAGCGCCTTTGATAATAATCCAAGTATGCGTCAATTCCAAGACGTCGGCTTTGATGGAGTAAGCGATACCAATGAGCGAACTAAATATGCTGAATTCCTCAATAAGGCGAAAGCAAATTTAAGTCCAAGCGCCTATGCTTTGTTAGAACAGGACCCTTCATCAGATAATTTTAAATTCTTTTTAGACCAGGATTATGCAAATGCCAAAGCAACCGTATTACAAATGCATAAACTGAACAATGGATTAGAAAATAATTCCCCAGTTAATAATACGACTAGCGTGCCTGAATCTAATGGCACACAACCCGATAATGAAGACCTCAACCGCGATAATACCCTTAATGAAAATGAAGAGTATTTTCAATATAGAATCCCTCTCTTCCCAAGAATGGATGTAGGTAATCACCCCTATATTGCTTCAGTATACACTACGCCAGGCAAGTCTGATAAGCAAGGTAGAAATCCGCGATGGATTCAGTTTAAAATCCCTATTAAAAAGTACGACAATAAAATTGGCGGTATTCAAGACTTTAGAAATATACAGTTCATCCGAATGTTTATGACAAATTTTCAAGACTCTGCAGTATTGAGAATGGTCGATTTACAGTTCTTGAGAAATCAATGGAGAACCTATGAAAAATCGCTTCAAGCGGGCACGGACTATATTCCAACAGACAATAATAATACGACAGAATTCACTACAAATGGCGTCAATCTTGAAGAAAACGGCAGTAAAGATCCTGTGAGTTACGTCGTGCCAGCGGGCATTCCTCGGGAGGTTGGCGTAGGTCAAACAAGAAACATTATTCAGCTCAACGAGCAAGCATTGAATTTACAATTCTGCAATCTAAAAGATGGAGACGCTCGCGCTTGTTTCAAGAATTTTGAGTTTGATTTTAGAAAATATGATAGGCTGAAAATGTTCATTCACGCCGAGAGCAGGCCAAGTGTAGCCCCTTTAAATGATAAAGATATATCTTCTTTTTGAGAATTGGGACTGACTTTAGTGAGAACTATTACGAGTATGAAGTTCCCATGCTCATCACAAAATCATTTAAACCAACAGATCCCTTAAACGTATCAGACTCGGAGCGAAGAATTGTTTGGCCAACAGGAAATGAAGTTGATTTGGTTTTAGAAGAATTGATTACCTTAAAGAGAGAGCGAAATAAATTGGGCATTGCCCTTAACGTTCCATATACCAAAGTGGTCAATGGCCGCAACATGACCATCATTGGGAATCCAGATATTGGTTTGATTAAAATAATTATGCTAGGAGTTCGCAATAGGGCATTGGGAGATCCTTTTAACTTTAAAGCTGAGGACGATGGTTTATCGAAATGCGGAGAGATCTGGGTAAATGAATTGCGCTTGAGCGGCTTGAATGAGCAAGGAGGTACAGCTTCGCTTGCAAATATCAATTTTAAAATTGCCGATCTTGGAACGGTATCCATTTCAGGCGATATGCATACCATTGGATTTGGACAAATCGAACAACGCGTCGATCAGCGCTATCGAGATTTCTTCTATCAATACGGCATTAATACGAATCTAAATCTAGGGAAATTCCTCCCCAAAGTGGTGGGCTTGCAAATGCCATTTTTTGCACAATACTCTCGATCAGTAAGCACTCCAGAATTTGACCCATTCACCTTAGACATCAAATACGTCGATGCTGCCGACGATATTCAATTGAGGCATGGCGCAGACTCTGCAGATAGATATTTGACTTCAGGACAGACAATCGATATTAAGCGAGGGTTTAGTTTTGCCAATGTACGAATAGCCCCTGAAACAAAACAGAAACACCCGCATGTATGGGATATTCAGAATTTCACTTTCGGTTATGCCTTTACATCACGGAAAAAATCTGATCCATTTATCGCAAGCGATTGGGTGAGAAATTATACGGGGGAGGTCAATTATGCATTTGCAGGAAGCCCTAAATACATCGAACCACTTAAAGGATTATTCAAAAAAGACATTAAAATGTTGAGGTTGGTCAAAGACATCAATTTCAATTTATTCCCTTCTTCATTTAGTTTTGGAAACAAATTAGATCGCCGATTCGGCATGTTGCAGCAGCGTTCACTTCCTGGAGAAGTTGGAATGACTCCGAATTACGACAAATACTTTACATGGGATCGAAACTACGGCTTTGCTTTCAATCCATTTAAATCAGTCAGTCTCGCGTTTTCTGCTGGCAACAAAGCTAGAATTGATGAGCCGCCAGGGGGATTAGATACCAAAAAAGATGTCGATTCTATTTGGAACAACCTATATAGTTTTGGAAGAACCACCAATTACAATCATACTTTAACGGCCAATTACAATGTGCCATTTGCCAAAATTCCTTTCTTAGATTTTGTGAGTTCAACTATTGGCTACAACTCCTCATTCAATTGGATTGCTGGACCATTGAAATACGATGAACCGAGCAATAAAATCATTGCCAATCCTCAAGGAAATATGTTGAATACAACCCAAGGAGAAAAAGCCAATTTAAACCTCAATTTAGACCAATTATACAATAAATCACTCACGCTCAAAAAGTACAACCAGCCTCAATCTGTTGCAGACGCTAAGGATAGAATTAATAAAAACAAAAACATCAAAGTCGCCAAAGACAAATTGGCCGAAGATTTAGATCGCGAAAAGACGAATCTTAAAAAACTCAAGGAAGACCTCAAAAAACTCAAAGCAGATGAAACCCTCGCAGACACATTGAAGAAACAGTCTGTGAAGGATATGAAAAAACAAATCAAGAGCAAGAAAAATCAAATCAAAGAAATCAAGAAAAATTACAAGACGAAAAATACATTGCGCCGAAAGCGGTCAACTCAATTATTCAGCCACTTTTGAGCATTAAGCGAATCTCTCTCAATTACGATGTCACTAAATCCACCATTCTACCTGGATATATGCCAAAGACGAGATTTTTTGGAATTGAGAACAGAATGGAAGAACCTTTGCATTGGCAAATAGCTGCAGGAAAACAACCGGGAATGCCTTTATTGGCGCCAGTTGACAAATATGAACGAACTCGATGGCTAGATGCAGCAGCGGGGAATGGATGGATTACTCCTGACACGACTTTCAACCAGCAATTCCAACAACAATACACCAAGACCATAAGTGGTACTGCAACTATAGAACCATTTAGAGATTTAAAAATTGATTTAACGATTAAATCAGCATACACAAACAGATATTCTCAAATTTTCAAAAAGCGCACAGATGATGGCCCATACGAGCATTTGACTCCTTTGGAATCAGGAACCTATTCCATTTCTGATATCAATATTTTCAGTTCATTCGACAAACTAGACACGTTTGGAATCAACCAAGTTTTCTTGCAATTTGAAGAGAATAGAAAAATTATCAACGAGCGATTGAGGGCAGAAAATCCATTTAGCAGCAACCAGCCCTATATAGATCCTTTGGATAGCAATGGGAAAGTGCGTGAAGGCTATACACTAGGATACGGACCATCTCAACAAGACGTGGTTATTCCTGCCTTCCTAGCAGCATACCGAAATAAAAATGCGCGCACAATCGGTTTAAATCCTTTCTCTCATATACCGCTTCCGAATTGGAATCTCACATATAATGGTTTGATGAAAATTCCTTTCATCAAAAAATCATTTAAGAATTTGACGATGAAACATGGATATACTTCAGAGACCCAACTCACACAATACAATACTGAGGTGAGGTATCAAGGAGGTGGAACATCACTTGACCCTAGCGCAATTGACACCTTGACCAATAACTATTATCCATACTATTTTATTCCTTCTGTCGTTATCACAGAGAATCTAAATCCATTGATTGGATTTGATTTACCATGGTGAATAATGTAACTGGTCGATTTGAAATTAAGAGCTCACGGACACTTTCTCTAGGATTCAATGATTATACGCTCACAGAAAATGCACAGACGACCATCACTGTTGGTGCGGGATACAAGGTTAAAGGATTTAAGAATGAGTTCAAATTTTTGGGTTTAAAAATCAAACTCAAGAATGAAATGAATTTTGGTTGTGATTTCTCATGGGCAGACAATGCTGTTGTCAACCACAAATTAGGACCAGGATTAAATATATATACACAAGGAATGATCAAATGGAATATTGCACCGAAAATTGATTATATGGTCAATAATAATTTGAATATCAGTTTGTATTTCAACCACAATAGATCCTATCCAAAGATTTCAAATTCATTTGTAATGACCAATACTTCATTTGGATTGAGATTGAGGTTTAGTCTTTCACAAAATTAAATTGAACCCATCTCTATCATGTCTTGTTAATTGAGTTCATCCGAGACATTAACCATCTTTACCCGACGAGCGCTAGCCTATGACCAACCAAACCATTAAACCCATCCATTGGATTATTTTATTTACAATTGGGGCTATCTGGGGAAGTTCATTTATCTTGATGAAGATTGGTCTCAAAGCGATGACGCCTTTAGAAATAGCCGCTGGAAGAAATGCTGCCGCTTTTCTAACTTCATTCCCTTTTTTATTCGCTGGACTAAAAAATATCCCCATCAAAGATTGGAAATTCATCATCATTGCGGCCTACTTTGGAAGTGGGTTTCCTGCAATACTCTATGGAATATCTTCCTTGCACTTAGACAGCTCTATCAACGGCGTATTAAATGGTTTAACTCCGCTTTTCACACTGGTTTTCGGGGTATTTATTTTTAAAAATAATTCCCTCAAAAACAAATACATCGGTGTGCTCATGGGATTCCTCGGCGCAACCCTTTTGGTTTTTTCTAAGAGTCATTATGAAATCAAAGGCATTTCACTCTACGTTTTATTGCCCATTCTCGCAGCATCATTTTATGGAATTAGCGGGAATACTGTCAAAACATATTTGTCTCAATACAATAGTTTTCAAGTGACTTCTATGCTCTATCTCTTTCTGGGAATACCTGCTTTGACCTATTTATTCTATGCACATAGTTTTGACGCCATTGACATCCATGCTTTTGATTGGACCTTCTGGGAAACTAAGTCAGACGTGGCATCCCAAGAAGCAGCTTCCTTCACTGCCATTTTTATTTTAGGTGCATTTGGAACTGCGATTGCCAATTTTGGTTTTTACTACTTGATTAAAAAAACGACTGTTCTATTCGGTGCGATGACAACCTATATCATTCCAATCATTGCGCTATTCTGGGGCTATGTCGCAGGAGAAGAATTAGGTGCATCGCATCTATTTGCTATGCTATTTATACTTGTCGGTGTATGGATGGTAAGTAGAAAATAACTTTTATTCTCGTTCTATTGGTGGACCAGCAAAAGCCTTTTCCAATCCTTTCATAAATGTCGACATGGCTGTTTGCATGTGATTGAGGTTTGAAAAAGCATTTACTTCACAATCATCTCGTCCATCCACATCAATCGACTTTTCGATTCGTTCAAACAAGACCTTTGAAGCTATCATACTTGGCTCTCCATCATTGAAATCCTCTTGTCCTCCATAAGAGAGAAACAAATTTCCGCTTACCTCTTCATTGCGCTTAATTTTTCCGAATTGCTCCGTGATATAATAATGATTATAATGCAGAGATGGGCTCGCAGCGATATAATGACTAAAAGTATTCTTCCCCGCTTCCAAGTTTTGGTGTAATGCAAATAATGTAAAATATCCGCCCAAGGAATGACCAGCCAATATGCGTGTTCCTTCATCGGTTTTAAATTTTTTATCAATTTCTGGTATCAATTCACTTTGAATAAAAGATTGAAATTGCATCGCTCGTCCACTGACAATCATTTCATAAATTGGAATTGCTTCAGGGAAAGTATAATCTCTATTTCTCAGTGAATCCATCGCATAAATATCGCGATAACCAATGCCCACAACAATCATCGGGGGGAGCAATCCCACTTTTTCATACCCTTTGCACATTGAAACAACCATATCAAAATACAAATTTGCATCTAGCACATAAACAACAGGGAGTTGAGCATGTTGATTGGTTGCGCTCATCTGAGGATGATATACACTGATGGAAAATGTATCGCCTACCTCTTTCGAATATATATTATACGCATGAATACTTTTATCCTTTGAATTAATGCCATCAGCATCTGATGCATTCTTACAATTGAATAAAAGGGTGATGGATGCTGTAATAAGGAAGTATTTAATCATGCGCTATATTAACTTTTACTCGGCCATTTCAAACATTCCCTTATCATAGATCGCTTTATCCAAATCCAATTTATCGCTATTCAATGGAATGGTAATTTTCACTTCGCGCTGTTCAACAGATAAGAAAAAGGTCAATTCGATGATGATGTTTGAAATTTTCTCAGGACTAAAATTCTCTTTGATAGAGCTCAGAATAACTGTTCTGCCATCGTCCAAGACTTTGTCCTCCTCATTGAGCGGAGAGATGACGATGCCCGGTGTAAATTTTTGAATGGAGCGCATCAAGAGAACATTCTTCGCTTTGATTTTTATGGATTGAATTTTATTGTTGGTCGAGGCATAATTCAATATTCCAATCGTATTATTAGATTCATCTTTTAGCTTTCCCAAATCATTCGCTTGCGCTAAGAAACCAATCATGCGCTTCTCCTCTTGATTGGGAATAGCGAAGAAGGCATTCGGTCCTGTGAAATCCATCAATTCCTCTCCTGTAAAATAATTCACCAAGGTAGATACTTCTTCATTTTCTCCTCTTGCACTTCGAATCAATTGCATATATCTCGGCTCGAAATTGATGATATCTGCCCTAAATTTTTTTGAATACGCTTCTTTGCTGAAAGCATCGCCATTTCTCGCAAAACCCTTAACTTCTATCTCTCCATCCTGCTCACCTGATTGGATCGCAGTTGAATTGCTCTGTTGAACAGAAACTAAAATAGGCTTCTTTTCTTTGCCAATTTCTAAATATTTAAAGAATTGACTCTTGCATATCACTTCTTTGGAAGAAGCGCTTACACTTGCAGGAGCTGAGTTTGCGCTAAACAATTCATCTTTTGCCTTTTCAAATTTCAAAGATTCATGCTTGCATGAAAACAGGGCTAGGGCGATTGCGGTACTAAGGATATATTTCATATAAAAAATTTACTCTTTAAACGTAAAGAAAGGGGAAATATTGTCTAAGTAAAAATAATTATCAAAAATCATCTTAATCCCCTTTGTTTTTGCTAATTATTCGATATTTGCACCTCAGTAGCATTTAAAAAAACACATGGACAAATTTTCTTTTATTTCAAACGCTCATCCCCAATATATTGAAGGCTTATACAACGATTTCAGGGCAAATCCCGAAAGTGTAGAAGAGGAGTTTCGCCAGTTTTTCACTGGCTATGAATTTGCCTCCACCAATTTTGCAGAGCCGAGCAGTTTTTCCAGCGACGAATTTAAAGTTTACAACCTCATTCAAGCATATCGAAATATTGGTCACTTGGTTGCCGATACAAATCCCCTTCGTCCGCGCAAGGACAGAGGTGCTAAATTATCGATTCAGCATTTTGGCCTTCAAGAGGCCGATTTAAAAAAGACCTTTCAAGTGGGGAGCGAATTGGGCTTAGGGCCAGTGAGCCTTGAGAGAATTCTAGAACATTTGCGCAAGTGCTATAACGGCACCATTGGTTTTGAATTCAATTTCATCCGCAATGATGAAGAGCGTCTATGGTTTAAAGCCAAAATTGAGCAGAACCCTAATTTTGTTCAAACAGGGATTGATAAAAAAACAAAGATTCTTCGAAATCTCAATAAAGCAGTGGTATTTGAAGAGTTTTTGGGGAAAAAATTTATCGGAGAAAAACGATTCTCCCTTGAAGGCGGAGAGAGCACTATTCCTGCGCTTGACGCAATCATCCATACAGCATCGAATGTCGGCGTGAAACAAGTTGTCTTGGGCATGGCGCATAGAGGTCGTCTCAACATCCTCGCCAATATCATGGGCAAAACCTATGAGGAAGTATTTGGCGAATTCGAAGGACTCTACTCCAAAGAGACTATGGGAAGCGGAGATGTCAAGTATCACAAAGGCTATTCATCCATGTATCCATTGGATAAAGGTGGAGAAATTTATATCAAACTCTCTCCAAACCCATCGCACTTAGAAGCTGTAAATCCAGTAGTTGAGGGGCTTGCGAGAGCCAATGGCGATATCTTATTTGATTCTGATTATTCAAAAGTATTGCCCATACTCATCCATGGCGATGCAAATAATCAAATTGGATTCACCACAGATTTTGATGAAGCTCGCTCATCAGATTATAGTTCTGCCATCGCTTCTATGATTCAAGCACCCGTGATTCACGTCAATGGCGATGATGTTGAAGCAGTTGTATTTGCTTGTGAAATGGCCACAGAATATCGCCAAAAATTCTCGAAAGAAATTTTCATCGATATGGTCTGCTATAGAAAACACGGCCACAACGAAAGTGACGATCCGAAATATACACAACCGACCATGTACGAGATCATTTCTAAAAAGAAAAATCCTCGCGATATGTATGGTGAAAAGCTCGCTCAGCAAGGAGAAATTGAGCAGGCATTGGTAAAACAAATGGACCTTGAATTCCGAAATGACCTTCAAGCGCGCTTAGATAATGTGAAGCAAAAAGGGCATCACCTATAAAAACAGACCGCACGAAAAAGCGTGGGAGAAGATGGTCAAAGCGACCGCTGCTGATTTTGAAAAAAGCCCTGCGACTGGTATTTCTGAAAAAGACTTTCAAACCATCGCTCAAGGATTGCATGCTATTCCAGCAGATTTCAAACCATTGAAAAAAGTGGAGAAGCAGATGAGCGAGTGGAAAACCAGGATGATGGAGAAGCGCGAACTCGATTGGCAAGGCGCAGAATTGCTCGCATACGGCTCTTTATTGATTGAGGGAAGCAATATTCGATTCACTGGAGAAGATGTCAAGAGAGGTACATTTACGCATAGACATGCCTGCATATTTGATGAGTCATTCGATACAGAATACAATCGTTTGAACCAACTCGCAAAGAAACAAGGCAAATTGCATATTCATAATTCTCATCTATCCGAGTACGGAGTATTGGGTTATGAATTTGGTTATTCATTGGCGAGTCCAGACAATTTCGTCATTTGGGAAGCGCAGTTTGGTGACTTTGTCAATGGTGCTCAAATTATCATCGATCAATTTTTAACTTCCTCTGAAACCAAATGGGGTGTGGGAAGTGGTATGATGATGCTATTACCTCACGGGCATGAAGGTCAAGGACCAGAGCATTCAAGTGCCCGCATGGAGCGCTTCTTGCAATCATGTGCGGAATACAATATTCAAGTGGCGAATATCACCACACCGGGCAATATGTTCCACGCAATACGCAGACAGATGAAGCGCAATTTTAGGATTCCACTCGTAGTCATGAGTCCGAAATCATTGCTTCGCCATGCAAAATGTGTAAGTCCTGTTGAAGAAGTTTTAAAAGGTTCTTTCCAAGAGATCATCGAAGACAAAGCAGATGCTAAAAAAGTAAAGCGCGTATTGTTCTGCAGCGGTAAAATCTATTACGACCTATTAGATGCTCAGGAGAAAGGAAAGAGAGAAGATATTGCGATTGTGAGATTAGAACAAATCTATCCGTT
The DNA here is from genome assembly GCA_016713645.1 of Bacteroidota bacterium. GTDB lineage: Bacteria > Bacteroidota > Bacteroidia > Chitinophagales > JADJOU01 > JADJOU01. The sequence goes on along the minus strand of JADJOU010000018.1, from coordinate 2,609 downwards.
GCCTACAAAACAACTCGAAGCCATTTTCAAAAAATATGCAAATGCAGAATTGTATTGGGTACAAGAAGAGCCGAGCAATATGGGCGCATGGACTTATTTGATGCATCAAGCCTATATGCAATGGAATAAAATTCCTTGGACTTATGTAGGTAGAATTTCTGCGGCTTCACCGGCAACGGGCTATAAGAAGCAACACATGAAAGAGCAAGATGAGATAATCAATACTTGTTTTAAGTAAACAGCGTTTTATAAAATCGCCTCGATAATTTTCTCGACACTCATTCCCTCAGCTTCCGCTTTGTAGTTTTTGAATATCCTGTGATTGAGGATTGGCGTAGCAACAGCTTGTACATCTTCAATATCTGGTGAATACTTTCCCTTCATCGCTGCATAACACTTCGCTCCTAAGATAAGGTTTTGTGAAGCTCTAGGACCAGCACCCCAACTCAAATACTTATTGATCATCTCTGGTGTTCCCGCTTGTCCAGGTCTTGTTCTATGCACTAATTTTACTGCATATTCGAGGACATTATCCGTCACCGGAATTTTGCGCACTAAGTTTTGGAAAAATATGATCTCTTCGTTGTTGAGCATTTTATTTACCGTCACTGCTCTATCTGAAGTGGTATTTTTTACCACCATCACTTCTTCATCTAAAGTTGGATAATCCAATTTAATACTGAACATGAAACGGTCTAATTGGGCTTCTGGCAAGGGATAGGTTCCCTCTTGTTCGATAGGGTTTTGTGTAGCCAATACGAAGAAAGGCTGTGGCAAAGTATAGGTCTTTCCACTGATGGTCACCACTTTTTCTTGCATCGCTTCTAAGAGCGCACTCTGCGTTTTAGGAGGTGTTCTATTGATCTCATCCGCTAAGATGATATTCGCAAAAATAGGTCCTTTGTTGAATTTAAAATTCTTCTGTTCGTCTAATATTTCAGAGCCAATAATATCGGAAGGCATCAAATCTGGCGTGAACTGAATTCTATTAAAACTCATATCCAATGAGCGAGCAACGGTACTAACAAGGAGTGTCTTCGCCAATCCTGGAACACCGATAAGAAGACAATGTCCATTGCTAAAAATAGAGATGAGCACTTTATCGACAATATCTCTTTGGCCGATAATCACTTTTCCAATTTCATTTTTTAGCTCTTGGCTTCTTCGTGCGAAATTATCTACTGCTTCTACGTCTGTCATATTAGATTTCAATTTTCAAATTTAATTATCTTATAAAGCACATTTGTTATACGCCTTATCAATGCGAATATACATATTCTCTTTGCTATTGGCGACCCATCTATCGATTACTTTTTGTTGCTTATTCTGCATGGTCGCATTTTTCAATTTGGTATAATCCTTTTCCAAACTCGCCTGATGTGGCTCTGTTTGAGAAATCAATTTCAAAATTCGATAACCCTTTTTTCCATCTTGTGTCGCATAAGGCATTACTTCTGAAAAGTCTCCAGGACTCAATTTATCCAATGCAAAACTCAAACCACCATCTACTTCAGTCATTTCGAAATAGGTAGATCCATTCGATGGATTTTGCAAGAGGCCTCCTGAATTTTTAGTGGCGTCATCATCAGAATATTCACTCACCGCTTTCTCGAAACTCAATCTGCCTGATTTCAATTTTGCATAGAGCGAATCCGCTTTGACCGCAGCTTTTTCAATATCTTCACTGGTCACCTTCGGCACCACCAATATATGTCTAGCCTTTATTTTCTCCCCTTTTTTCTCTAATGTTTGGATGAGGTGATAGCCGTACTTTGTCTCAACGGGCTCACTCAATTTTCCAATTTCCAATTTAAAAGCACTGGCCTTAAACTCTGGAACGAGCTCTCCTCTGCTGATTAATCCGAGGTTGCCGCCCAATGCAGAAGAGCCCGGATCATCTGAATACAAAACAGCTTGCGTTGTAAAATCAGCTCCATTGTTTTCGATATCTCGTTTGATTTCATAGATTTTTTCCTTAGCGACCATGCGCTGCAATTTGCCCGCTTTAGGGATGATGGCCACTTGCGCAATTTGTATTTCCGAATTGAAATATGGCAAACTGTCCTGTGGAATATCTTTGTAGAATGCCTTCACCTCTGAGGGAGTTGGAGATAATCCCGCGGTGATTTTTTGCTTCATCCGCTCAGCCATCAATTGCTCTTGCACATCCTCTCTAAATTCATTCTTCAATTCCAAGGTCGTCTTGTCATAATGCTTTTCGAGTTTTTCTTTGCTTCCAAATACACTGATAAAATAGCGCATCCTTCGCTCCAATTCTTGCTCCACCTCTTCATCTCTTACAACTAAACTATCTGTTTTTGCTTGAGCGGTAAACATCTTATTGATGATCATCTGACGCAAAATCTTACAGCTCATCTCAGCTGTATCGGTGATTTTTTCTTGCATTTGCAACAACTGAATTTCGATATCAGATTGAAGTATCGGATACTCATCTACCACAGCGATGATTTTATCCAGCGTCCTCGCCTTTTGTGCACTGACGGGATTTCCTTGAAATAATAATCCTAAAAAAAACAATAAAAAAACTCTTAACATCGCGTGTATTTATGCAATCGATCTGACGATTACTTGATAATTGATTTAACCAC
>JADJOU010000017.1 GCA_016713645.1 Bacteroidota bacterium | reverse complement strand
AGTTAAACAACGTAATCCATTAAAAATCTCCGCAAAGGCATTGTTTATAGCGGCCTCTGATAATGTTTGTTTGTTAATCTATTGTAAATTGAAAAATCAGATACCACTATTTCATCAAACCATATTAATTAGACTCCAATACAATTTATTCACCTTCATTCTCCTAATTCAAGTGCAGGTATATTGCCAATGGCATTGCCGGCGATTCCCTTGACTGCCCCATAGAAATGGGTAGTATTCATCAATACTTTATCAATTTGCTTTTCGCGCTCTTTCCATATTTTCTCCATTTGCAATTTCTCTTTGTTGATGCCCTGCTGCATCGCTGTAAAGCCCTCAACAATCGCCTCTATCTGTTGCTTGAACTCATTGCTCGTCAAAAAAGCATAGAGCATTTGCATTTTATCGCCTTTATTCTCCTGACTTTGCAATGCATGAGATACACTGATTAAATTTAATCGAAGTGCGGTAACCAAACTCTTTACTTCTTGAAAACCACATATCCAAATGCCATCTCGTACGCCGAATCGATCCATATCCGCGGGCATGGTCTTAGTCACCAATACCGCAATATCTGCCCCTTGTGAGCGCATATCGCTTTTCAATTTTTCAATCCACGACTTAGAAAACTCTTTGGTGTTTTTGCTCTCAAATATAATTTGACCACAAGCCATATTGAATTCATTGTTCACTGTTTGAATGCAATCTGCGCCCAGAACGCCCTTCTTCACTTCTTCGATATGATCATAGGGAAATGCATTTTTCAAGATGGATTCAAGCGCCAATTCCTGCACCTCGCCTTGCATTTGCATAGAACCTTGCTCTGCCTTGCGTTTCATCTCTTCAATCAATTTATGTTGATCTTCGATTTGCTTTGCTAGCATGGCGTTCTTCACTTGATTCTCTTCATCCGCTTTTTTGCGCACTTCCAGAAATAATTGATCGCGCTGCTCGATGAGTTTCTTTTGAATTTCCAATTCATTTTGCGCTTTGAGATTGATCAATTCTTGGTCTTTGTTGAGTAAATCGATTTGCAATTTTGCAATTTTTGATTCTCCTCTTGTTGAGATGCCAACATCTTCTTCACCGCATCCAACTCAACTTGCGATTGGTTTTTCGCTTTGATCGTCTCCTCTTCTTTGATTTTATTTTTCTCCTCTTCCAATCGCTTCATGAAAATATCATTCTCCTGTTTTTTCTTCAATTCAAATTGCAATTCGCGCTCCTTCATCTCCTCCTCGCGCTTCTTCAATTCATTCAAATTGGCGGATTGTTTTGCGGCGTATTCCTTCTTGATTTTATCTTCAATTTGATGCTGTAAAATCTCTTCGACGCTGATGCTGCTGCCGCAATTTGGACATAAAATTTGATTGGTATTCATGAATCTGATTTTATCTATTAAGGAATTATTGGAATGAAATTGATTTCAAAACTTCTCCATAAAAATAGAAAAATTTGACAAAGCATTAATCAAAAAATAGCGGGGATTTAATGGACTACATGCCCATCTTTCATCGAAACAATATGATGGCTCATCGCAGCCAATTTCTCATTGTGGGTGACGATAACGAAGGTCTGCTTAAAATCTTCATTGAGTTTGAAAAACAATTGATGCAATTCTTCAGCATTTTTAGTATCTAAATTTCCTGAAGGTTCATCGGCCAGGATCAAACTGGGTTGATTCATCAAAGCCCTCGCCACTGCCACGCGTTGTTGTTCACCGCCTGACATTTCGCTGGGTTTATGATGGAATCGATGGCTGAGTCCCAAATAATTCAGCAATTCCATGGCTCTTGGCAAAGCAAGAACTTGCGACTTACCTTGTATTAGTGCAGGAATAGAGACATTTTCTATCGCCGTGAATTCTGGCAATAAATGGTGAAACTGAAAAATAAAACCGATATGCTTATTTCTAAAATTTGCCAATGCATCTTCAGACAAGGTATTTACCTGAATATCGTCAATAAAAATATCTCCTTTGTCTGGTTGCAAGATCGTTCCTAGAATATGCAATAAGGTTGATTTTCCAGCACCCGAACTTCCAATAATAGAGGTGATTTTTTGTTCTTGAATAGACAAATTGATATTGGCAAGAATTTCTAATTGCCCGTATGATTTAGATATATTCTTAAGTTCAATCATTGTATTAAAAAATGGCACTAATCCCCAGACTTGGTATGATGGGCAATTGATCTACGCGTTGATATTTCAATCGATCAAAATAAAAGACATTGTTTCTATCGTAGATATTGATGATAGAGAGCGATACTTCAACTTTTGCTTTTTCCCCGAGAGAAAAGGTTTTCTTCGCAGAGACGTCTAGACGGTGAAAATAAGGCAATCTACCGCCATTTAATTCTTTGTCATAAACCACACCAACAGTTCCATTTGAATTGGTATAAGGCGTGCTTACAGCACCTGGATTTTGCAATTCTTCAAAGAAAGCCTGTGTTTTAGTGAAAGGGAATCCCGAACCAAAATTGAAACGCGCACTAATTTCCCAATCGAATTTTTTACCCAAGTTAAATGAAGTAACTAGGTTGGCATTGTGTCGTCGATCGTAATGCGTAGGATAAACGACCGTATCATCTTGTCTAGTCGTTTTGCTCAATGAATATCCCGCCCATACATTCACGCGCTTAGAATCGTATTTGACAGATATATCCAAGCCTTTGGTCTCACCTTCTTCCACCATAAAATTGGGATCAGCATTATAGAGTTTTTTTCTATTCACATTGATGATTTGTGGATAGTACATATAATACGGCTCGATATTGATGGTCCAATTCTTCGCAAAATCCAATTCTACCCCAAAAATAAAATGCAACGATTTTTGCAATTTCGAATCTGCTTTTATCCCATCACCTTTGATTGGAGCATCTTCATTTCCAGCGATGAAACCATTGAAAAGATTGACGATATCGCGATCGCTCTTCGTGCTGATCAGGTTTTGAGAATACATTCCCGTTGAAAATTTTGTTCTGATTTTACTGGTGGTATTCCATTTAATTCCAAAGCGCGGTTCAAATACGGCTTCTGAAATAGATCCGTAGTATTGCGCCCTGACGGATGGTTCGAATACAAATTTTCCGAATGTCTTATTAACCACTGCATAGACAGCGGCTTCAGAGGTGTATTGCTCAATCGCTTGGCTCGTCTTTCCAAATCGATTTGTAAAGCGATAATCCGTTTCAAATCCAGTCAATTCCAATCCATACTTCACCTCTCCTTCTTTGATAAAAGTGACAAAATCAAAACCCGCTTCGAATCCAGCTATGCTGCTCTGTTTAATCTTGTTATCGGCCTCTTTCAAATTAATGCCATAATTGGAATAATTCAATCGAATATTGACCATTAGGTTGCTCTCTTGAGGCACGATGGTCGTATTCATACCGACACCTGAATTCTGCCAATCAAAATCTGCTAAGTTCAAGAAATTCGCATTGTCTCTAAAATTAAATCCGAAAAGACTGATTTTATTGCCAGACTTGGCGCTAAAATTAATTTTGCCGTAGAGATCTGCAAATGAATAGGGCAAATTATCCGCTATATGTGGATAGAATATTTTAGACGATTGATCGAGGTATGAATATTTGCCCGACAAAATATAGGATACACTAGAGGCATCGTCCACGCTCTTCTTTCCAAGCGGTCCTTCTAGGATTACTTTTGATGCCCAAGGATTCATAGAGATTCGACCTTGAAAATTCTTTTTATTTCCATCTCTAGTCGTTACATCGACTACAGCAGAAACGCGATTTCCAAATCTAGCCGTAAAACCACCTGTATAGATATCGACGTTCTTGACGATTTCTGTTTCATACGTAGAAAAGAAACCAATCGAGTGAAAGGGTTGTATACAGTCATCCCATCTAATAAGAACTTTGTCATGACGGGCGTTCCTCCGCGAATATACACTTGACCTCCTTGATCACCTGTGCTCACAACACCTGGAACAACTTGAAGATATTGGGCTAAATCACTCTCTCCGCCGATTGAGGGCAATTTAGAAATTTCCTTTGGAGATATATTCACGGTAGACATATTCACCTTTGTCTTACTCAATTGCTTTTTAGCGGATATATCAATATTCTTGAGCATTTTGGTTCGCTCCGCAATATTAAAAGTGACATTCGTAATCTTGCCATTTGCAATGACGACTTCTTTCGCACTGGAATCAAAGCCGACACTTCTGACAATCAATTTATACGAACCAGCTTCGACGTTGGTGAAGTTAAAGAACCCATTGACATCAGTGGTGGTGCCATATTTTGTGCCAAATAATCCTACAGTAGCCATGACGATGGGCTCCTTGGTCTTTGCATTATATACAAATCCGCGCACGCCTCCTTTTTCAGCAGATTGGGAAAATCCACTTTGAGCAAAAAGGGAAATAAATAAGAATAGTAAAGTTTTCTTCATATGGAAATAATAGACAAATTAAAGGTAAATTGTGCAGTTCAGCGCAAATAAATGAGGGTTTGAACAACAAATATTGGATTTGCCACAAAACTTAAATAGCCCATTGCAATTTCTCAAGGAAATATAAGTTAATTTTATTTATTTTGTCGAACAAATGAATATACTAATAACAGGAGCAAATGGGCAATTGGGCTCAGAATTCAAAGCGCTACATGCCTTAAAAGCCTTTGAAAATCATGCGATATTCTTCACGGATATCGATGAATTAGACATTATGGATGAATTGGCAATTCAGTCATTTTTCAAGACCCATGCAATCGATTGCTGTATCAATTGCGCTGCATATACGGCTGTAGACAAAGCGGAAACAGAAATATTATTGGCAGAGAAAATCAATGTCACAGCACCTGGCAATCTTGCCAAGGCTTGTAAAATGAACAATGCCCTGCTCTTTCACATTTCAACCGATTTTGTTTTCAACGGAAAGAATTACAGGCCGCTGCTAGAGACAGATCCAACGGGTCCGATATCTGTATATGGACAAACAAAACTAGAGGGGGAGGCAGAGATTGCGAAGTTTCACGATAAATATATCATTATTCGCACTTCATGGCTCTATTCCATTTACGGCAATAATTTTGTCAAAACCATGCAGCGCTTGGGCAGAGAGCGCAGTGAATTGAACATCATATTCGATCAAATTGGCAGCCCCACTTATGCGGCAGATCTCGCAGCAGTTATCGCTGAAATTATGATTCAATTTGAACCTGAATTTGCAGGCACATATCACTACTCCAATGAAGGAATAGCGAGTTGGTATGATTTCGCACATGCCATAATGAATTATTCAAATATACCATGTAAAGTAATGCCGATTGAAACATCACAATATCCGACACCTGCTTCACGACCGCATTACAGTGTTTTAAATAAGAAAAAAATCAAAGAGACATTTAAATTATCCATTCCCCATTGGAGAGATAGTTTACAAAAATGCATAGACAAATTAAGCCTTTTATCATGAATTATATATACATCACTGGCACTGGTAAGGGGATTGGCGCATCGATTGCAAGAGAATTGTTAAAAGACAAGGACAATCGCGTATTCGGAATCTCTAGAGAAAATGAAATCGAAGCATCCAATTTTTCATTCAACAAAGTCGATTTGGCTGAATTGCATATTGTGGAGCGGATGAAATTTAAAGCATTAGAAAATCCAAGTAAAATTGTCTTGATCAATAATGCTGGCATGCTAGGAGATATCAATTATATGGGTAAACTCACCAGTCATGAAATACAACAAGTGTACAATGTCAATTTAGTTGCTCCCACTTTGCTCATCAATCAATTTATCGAGCGATATCGAGATATTGCATGTCAAAAGATCATCATCAATATTAGTTCTGGTGCCTCCACAAATCCATATGAAGCTTGGAGCACTTATTGCGCAAGCAAAGCTGGTTTAGAGATGCTATCGCGTGTGCTCATCAAAGAGGAAGAAAAACAAGTGCATCCGTTCAACATATTTTCCATTGCACCTGGAGTTGTCGATACCAATATGCAAGAACAAATCAGGGCGACTCCGATTGAAAATTTTCCGCACAAAGAAAAGTTCATCGATTTGAAAAAGAATGATCAATTATTTGATCGTGATTTTGTCGCCTCAAAAATTGTAGAAATTATTGCACATCCAAGCCGTGTAATTGACCCAATATTTAGAATTACCAAATAAAGATTCATGCACGAGTATATTGCGACCAAAGATTATGGACTTATTTATCAGCAAATTGAATCCATTTGCCTATAGGTGAAGAAGACCTCATTGCCAATCTTTCCAATATTACCGCCCTGCTCAAAGAGCAATTGCAATTTCATTGATAGATTTTATTTGGTTAAAAATAACGAGCTGGTTTTGGGACCATTTCAAGGACCAGTTGCTTGCACGAGAATTGGCTTTGGAAAAGGCGTATGTGGAAAGTCTTGGAAAGAAAAGAAGACCATCATCGTTCCCGATGTGCATCAATTTGAAGGTCATATTGCGTGCAGCAGTTTATCCAATTCAGAAATTGTCGTTCCCATCATCAAAAACGATGAGGTCGTTATGATATTGGATATAGACAGTGTTGAATTTAATTCATTTGACGAAAGAGATCAAATGGGTTTAGAAAAGATTGCATCTTTTATCGCAACAATTTGCTCTTAAAAATATATATAATGCGCAATGATAATTTTGAAGTATTGTCAAATATTATTATTCGACGTTATTCAAAATAACATCGCTGGTGACTATTTCACGCCAACCAAGATTACACATAATTAGAGGATAAATCAAACAAAACAAGGCAAAAAATCAACTTTACGAATGATTAATCATTCATAAAACCTATAAACGCCCATTACGAATGAATAATCATACTCTATTGTAAAATAAATATGATAAACAAAGTAAAATTAGTATTTTTTGTGGCAGATATCATTCACTAAAGGCTAAAAAACTATTTTATGACTAGTATTTCATACATCAATTGGTATTCAATGAACGATAGAGCCATTGCACAACATATCGGGAAATTCATAAAACACCACCGAATGGAACAGAATAAAACACAAGAAAAATTGGCTAGTGCTGCAGGGATTAGTCGTTCTACATTGAGTTTATTAGAACGAGGAGAGACGGTTACGCTCGCCACTCTGATACAAGTTTTGCGTGTATTAGATCAACTGCACACCATGGATGTATTTACAGTTCATCAAACAATAAGCCCTTTGTTATTGGCAGAGGCAGAAAAGCACAAACGCACTAGAGCAAGAAGTAAAAACAAGATAAAACCCTATTAATTTCAACCCATGAATATAGCAGAAGTTAAAATTTGGGATGAATTAGTTGGTTCAATAGCATGGGATGAAAAAAATGGACTTGCTAATTTTGAATACGATTCAAAATTCAAAAAGTTAACATGGGATTTATCGCCGCTGAAAATGCCTATTGATTCATCAAAAGGAATATTCCAATTTCCGGAACTGCGCAAAAGCAATACACAAGGATTCGACACATTCAAAGGTTTACCTGGTTTATTAGCTGATGTATTGCCTGATAAATACGGAAATCAATTAATCAATATGTGGTTGGCGCAACAAGGTCGTCAACAAGATAGCATGAACCCCATTGAAATGCTTTGCTTTATCGGAAGCAGGGGCATGGGCGCGCTAGAATTCGAACCTGCGACAATCAAAGAAAACAAAAACACATTCTCTATTGAAATAGATAGCCTCATTGATATTGCACAAAAAATGTTGTCAAAAAGGGCTTCATTTTCAACCAATCTTCAAAAAGATGAAGAAAAAGCGGTGATGGAAATTCTAAAAATTGGCACATCAGCTGGTGGCGCCCGACCAAAGGCAGTTATCGCTTTCAATGAAAGAACTGGTGAGGTTAAATCAGGACAGACGAAAGCTCCGATGGGCTTTGAACATTGGCTCATCAAATTAGACGGCGTGAGCGAGGTACAATTAGGAGCGAGCAAAGGATACGGTCGCGTAGAGATGGCTTATCACAACATGGCAATTGCTTGTGGCATAGATATGATGCCATCCAAATTACTGGAAGAAAACGGAAGGGCGCATTTTATGACCAAGCGATTTGATCGCCAAGGTGGTGAGATGAAGCATCATATTCAAACATTTTGTGCACTCAAACATTTCGATTTTAATTTTGTCAATAGTTTTAGTTACGAGCAATTGTTTCAAACGATGCGAGAACTCAAATTGGATTATCGCGATATGGAACAAATGTCTAGACGCATGGTATTCAATGTCATTGCACGAAATTGTGATGACCACACTAAGAATTTTTCCTTTAGGCTCAAAAAAGATAGCCAATGGGAATTAGCGCCAGCCTATGATATTTGCCATGCCTATAGGCCAGGGAGTGAATGGGTGAGTCAACATGCCTTGAGCATATGCGGCAAGAGAAAAGATATCAATAGGAGTGATTTATTACAGATTGGAGAATCAATTAAGTGCAAAAAATCGATGCGCATAATTGAAGAAATAAATGATACAGTGAATCAATGGAAAAAATTCGCAAAAGAAGTTGGTGTTAGTCACAGTCTTCGCGAAGCTATTTTTAAAACAATCTTAAATTTGAGATGAGTAATGCAAATCCCGCCATACTCAATTACCCACCTTTTCAATAGGACTTCCCATCCATACTGTATTGTTTCCGAGCGTCTCTCCTTTCATGACCAATGATAGCGGCATGATATGGACTTCATCTCCAATTTTGGTGTCGTATAGAACAATGGTTCTCGTGCCTATATTCGTGCGGCTACCAAAATCAACACTGCCCATTTTCATCACTCGATCTTCAAATAAATGGGTTTGTGGTCCGCAATCCTCATTCAACTCAGCTTCATCTCCAATGCTCACCAAATCAAACTCTGTAATATCAGCAGTATTTAAATAAACTTTCTTTGCCGACTTTCACTCCAAAGAATCTCAAGATAAATGGCAGCCAAGGTGTGCCTTCGCAGATAGTCCAAAAGGAAAGGCGTTGCCATTGCTTCATAGGTGGTCGTTACCGCTTCACTTCGCCACACCTTCAATGACCACATCGGCAGATTCTCTTTGGCATATTTTCCGATGACCAACCATTTGAAAAGGATTGAAACCAATAGCGCCGGAATGCCAATAAAGAATAAATAATAGAGCGGCAATTGGGTTATGGTATTGATGATGGGCTCCTTGAAAACCAAGTCATGCGCATATGCCACAAAGAGTGTTGTACCTGCAAAAATGACAGATTGCGGTAAAATAATTCGAATGAATTCAATGATTCCGCGTGCAATGCGCTTCGACAAATCGGGATGATAGAGCAATTTTTGATCGTAAGTTCCGCTGTCTTGTCTATTGGGGAGGGCAATTGCAGGTGAGCCAAACCAATCTGATTTTGGATTCTCCAATAATTGTTTTTCTGAAGGAGGAATTGATAATACACCAATCAAGGTATTGTCGGTGACAGAATAACCCTGAGGAATCAGTGCACTATTTCCCACAAAAGAGGTATTGCCAATCTTGGTCTTTTGCAAAGTCATAATACTATTTCGAACATCAGATTCGCCCAGTGCAACAGCATCTGCAATGAATGCCTCATCGCCAATTTCCAGCATACAATGTGTCACATTGCTCGCAGTAGATATTTCAGAGCGCTGACCAACTTTAGCGCCCAATAAACGGTAGAAAGCAGAAATATAAATCGAAGCGAATATTGGATGCAATACCCCGAGACAGAGCGTAAAAATTTGATCTGAAAGCCATTTCCTGACATAGGTAAATGAGAAAATAGAATACTTGCCCTCTTGCAAATTCCACTGTAAAATTCGAATTAAAAAAGAAGAAAAAACGACGTATAATAAGAGATAAACGGTTGCAACTACAGGTGCAATGACGAGGTATTCAAAATTATAATCAGGAGCTGCGTTGTCCAATTCATTGAATACATAAATCGCCGGAATCAATGGTGCTAAAAATTGAATGGGGAAAGTAATCATCATGATGGAATACATCAAAATATACGCATACCATTTCAACTTTGGAACAGCATTTGGAACGACCATCATAGAAGCATCCGTCATGGCCACTTTAACAGCAGGGCTGCCGCTCCAAACTTCCTTGTATCCCACCTTGCTATGTGGTGGCAGGTAACTGAGGTCTTTCAATTCAGACCAATCTTCCATCACTACATCACTGCCGATAACCGTATTGGTGCCCAATGCAACGTGATTTCCAATTTTTATTTTTCTCAGTTTTAATAAACCACTTTCTACAATGGCATTATCAAAAACGACATACGAGCTTATACTCACATTGTCGCCAATTTCTACTAAATCCTCTGCTCCTACCATCACTTGGCTGATTTGAGCGTCAGATGAAACCTTCATCCCATAAGACTTTAGATAAAAATTATAAAGCGGTGTACCACTCAATAATTCAACGGGATTCAATCGCTGGATCGTTCTAATAAACCACCATCGAATATAATAGGATCCCCAAAGCGGATAATCGCCCTCTTTGTATTTTCCAATGATTAACCACTTTAAAAAAGTATTGAAAAAATTGACAACAGGTGGAATAATAAAAAACGAAAGGAATGCCGCTAATGAGGCATTGATATGGGTTTCAGTTTCCACTTGTACATAGTAGTAAATGAGAAACGGCGAAAACATCGTGACGGCAAATAATCCATAAATGACCAATAGGCAGAATGATTGAATAATCCAGCATGAATAATACCGCCAATTTGAATTGAGGTGATAAACGATTTGATTCTTAAACGCATAAGCTGCGTTTTCTTTTGTTTTATTTTTTGATTCCCATATGCAAATTATCGCATCAACTTTCTTGTGCGCATAGATATCTTTTAAAGAAGCATTATTCACATGAAATTCTTCCCTCAATCGAGATACAAATACTGCTGCCAATAAGGAATGCCCACCTAAATCTTTAAAAAAATCAGCTTGAGGTGAAATTTCCTCTACTTGGAAAATTTCTTTGAGCAGGTGAATCACTTTTCTTGAATACTTGCATCCTCTTTTAAATCAATTTTACTCTTTTGATTTCTCTCTAAAAAGACTTGCGGAACTTCAAGGGCCTTTTTATTGACCTTGCCGCTGGGCAATCGGGGCATTTCTTTTAACTCCACAATAATAAATAAAATCATATAAAAAAACATCATTACAACCAAAATAAACTTCACTAATTGATGAAATGCTTCGCTGAAACTTTGGTCATTTAATACGACGTATCCAACCAATGCATCTTGATCATTCATATCTTTATGCACAGCAACAGCCGCGGAAGCAACATTTTCAAGCGCTGCCAGACCATTCATTATTTCATCTAGCTCAATGCGATATCCCCTCAATTTAATTTGATCATCAATTCTCCCTTGAAAATTCACTTGTAAATCCTCTGTAAAGATAACAGCATCGCCTGTTCTATAAATTCGATCGCCAGGCAAAATTTCCCTCATCGATTCAGGCATCGACAAAAATTTTTCATTGGTCAATTCAGGTCTTTGAATATATCCAGGGCTTAAACAAGGACCAGAGATAATCATCTCGCCTTTTTCTCCCAGGGGAATAATTTCATTTTTATCGTTGATGACTGCTAAATTATAATTGGGCAATGGCTTGCCGATATGTATTTTTTCACCGCGCTTCAATTCCCCAAAAGTAGCACTGACCGTAGTCTCTGTCGGTCCGTATGAATTAAAAAACTGTCTAGAAGGATCTGCCCATTTATCCAATACCTTTGCTGTGCATGCTTCACCGCCCGCATTCACCAATCGAATTTTTGGACAATCAGCATCGATGACTGCCAACAAACTTGGAACTGCGTGAAGCACAGTTATATTTTCCCTCCTCAAAACTTCAGACAATTCATCTACAGACTTGGCCGTTTCTGCATCTGCTACAAATAATTTTGCACCATGCATCCATGAGACCCACACCTCTTCACACCACATATCAAACGATACTGAAAATCCTTGATAGACAACATCGCTTTCGGATATTTGCAAAACCGTATTTTCCGCACGAATGAGGTGACAGATTTGTCGGTGTTCAATGGGAATGCCTTTGGCTTTCCTGTACTGCCTGAGGTGTATATAATATAAGCAATTGAGGAGGGATTCGGACCGCTATTCAAAAGATTATTAACCGCTTTCCCCTTTTCATAAAATGGGCAATTCAATCGCTCAATTTCTAAATCCAAGTGATTGTGTGTAAAAATTGCTTTTGCTCCAATCTCTTGCATGACCACTTCTACGCGATCTTCTGGCATTTCAATATCGAGTGGAATATAGGTAGCACCTGATTTTACAATCCCTAAAATAATCGCAGGCAATTCTGCACTGCGCTTCCACCAAACGCCCACATAAGAACTCAATCCTATTCCATTTGATTGAATATAATAGGCAATTTGGTCTGACCATTCATCCAATGTTCGATAAGTATATTCTTGGCCTTGGAAAGTATATGCGATTCGGTCAGCATATTGATTGACACCTTGTCTAAAGAAATCCGCCAGAGTTTCTTCACGAATCAGGTCAGGGCGATACTCGCCTAATAATATGCTCAACGCCATATTTAGAATTTTTGTTTAGAGCTATTTATGCGAATTTGGTTTAACAAAAAAGGTTAGACAATCTTGTCTAACCTTTTCATTTTACTTTTTTAAATCTCTTACTGCTTGTTCGTAATCCCATTTCGTCAAAAAGCCCGTATCAAAAGTGCCTTTGAGGAATTCTTCATTCTTCATCAAAGCCTTATGAAAAGGAATAATGGTTTCGATACCTTCGACAATAAATTCATCGAGCGCGCGTGCCATTTTATTGATGCACTCTTCACGTGAATGCCCTCTGCAAATCAATTTTGCAATCATAGAATCATAAAAAGGCTGAACGGTATAACCAGCATAAGCCAATGTATCTACACGCACGCCTATCCCCTTTGGAGTATGGAATGCGGCGATTTTGCCTGGATTTGGTGCAAAATTCCTCAATACATTTTCTGCATTGATTCTGCATTGCATTACATGCACCCCGCGCTCTGGTGGAAAGTATTCGCTTCTGGATATTTTTTCTCCCGATGCTATCAATATTTGTTCTTTAATCAAATCAAAGTCCATCAATTCTTCCGTAATAGTATGCTCTACTTGAATACGGGTATTCATTTCCATGAAGTAGAAATTCTTGTATTTGTCGACAAGAAATTCTACCGTACCCATTCCCTCATAATTGATAGAGCCAGCAGCTTTCTTGGCCGCTTCGCCCATTTTCTTTCTCAATTCAGGATCGACAAAAGGGGAAGGACATTCCTCCACCAATTTTTGATGTCTTCGCTGAATAGAGCAATCTCGCTCAGATAAGTGGGTTACGTTTCCGAATTGGTCACCAGCTACTTGAATTTCGATGTGATGTGGTTCCTCGATATACTTCTCAACATATACGCCGCTATTTCCGAAAGCTGCGCCAGATTCCATTCTCGCTTGGTCGAAGCATTTTTCAAATTCCTCTTTAGACCAAACGATTCTCATCCCCTTTCCTCCGCCACCTGCAGTCGCTTTGATAATTACAGGATATCCCATTTCATCAGAAATGCGCACACCCTCTTCAATATCTTCCACAAGACCAACAGAACCTGGAATACAAGGAACACCCGCTGCAATCATCGTCTCTTTGGCAGAAATTTTATCCCCCATTTTGCGAATCATCTCAGGCGTTGGTCCAATAAATTTTACGCCATATTGTGTACACAATTCGGCGAAATTTGCATTCTCTGCTAAAAAGCCATAGCCTGGATGCACTGCATCTGCATTGGTCAATTCAATGGCAGAAATGATATTTTGAAAATTTAAATAAGATTTGCTACTCTCAGCTGGCCCTATGCAGAGCGCTTCGTCGGCAAATTTTACGTGTAAACTCTCCTTGTCCGCAGCAGAATATACGGCGACGGTCTTAATGCCCATTTCCTTTGCTGTGCGGATTATCCTCAAAGCAATCTCTCCTCTATTGGCAATCAATATTTTCTTAAACATGAATTTGTTGAATTTTGCATTTAAAATAAAAAAAGTGCAATTCTAAAAAAGCACTTTTCAATTATTTCAAATTATAAATAAATCTATGGTTCAATGATGAATAAAGGTTGGTCGTATTCAACGGGCTGGCATTTTCTACCAATATTTTACAACTGTTCCCGTGATTTCCGATTCGATCTCATTGAACAATTTCATTGCTTCAATGATGCAAATAGGATTTCCTTTCTCAATTCTATCACCCACTTTTACAAATGGCTCTTTATCAGGACCAGGGGTGCGATAGAAAGTACCAATCATTGGTGATTTGAATACGATGCCCTTGGTAGATTCTGCCTTAGGAGCTGGCGCTGATACTTCAACTGAAGGTGTATTTGTAACTTGGACTGCTGGAGCAGATTGAATAGGTGTAGGTGCAAATTGCTGTGGCGCATATTGCTGAACCATCGGCATTTGAGCTCCTGCTTCTTCAGCTTTGATGACAATTTTAAAATCATTCTGCTCGATCTTCAACTCCGTTAAATTTGAGCGATTAAATATTTTAATAAGTTCTTGTATTTCTTTAAAATCCATAATAAAAGGTTAATTAGTCCTGATGAAATATTGTTATTTAGTTTAAACTGAATGCTTCAAAATTCAAATTTAAACATCTAAATTTAAGTTAAAATTATTCTTTTACTCTCTCCATATAGGAAGAATCTTCTGTTTTAATTCTGATGAGTGTTCCTTCATTGACAAATAAAGGGACTTGAACGATTGCTCCCGTTTCTAAAGTCGCCGGTTTCATCGCATTGGTGGCAGTATTTCCCGCTACAGCCGATTCGCAATAAGTGATGCGCAAGTTTACGGTCTGCGGCAATTCTACTGTCAAAGGAGTCTGGGTTTCTGAATGTGATAAAATCTCCACTTCCTGGCCTTCCTTGAGCAATTTCGGGTATTCAATCATGGCTCCATCGATCGCAATCTGATCAAATGTCTCCTGGCTCATAAAATGATAACCGTAGTCATCATTATACAAATATTGGAAAGTCCTTCGCTCAACACGAGCAGTTTCGATTTGATGTCCAGCTGGGATGTTCTCTTCCACAACTTTGCCATTTTTCAAGTTTTTCATTTTGGTTCGCACAAATGCTGACCCTTTGCCTGGTTTCACATGTTGAAACTCGACAACCTGCCAAATATCATTTCCTTTCATGATACATAAGCCCCTTTTAATCTCTGATGTTCCTGCCATTTTTAGTTTTTATTAAAGGCAAATATAGATTTTTTGGTTAATTCACCAAAGAAAAAGACCATTTTCTGCTATTTACGACCGATTTGTGCGCAAAAATTGAGATTTGTATTAGTTTTGGAGCGTGAGCGAACTCTTTCATAAAATTTTCAAATCCTACTTATTCAGCCATATTCATTTGGCAATTTCTGGAGGTGCCTTTTATTGGTTTTTAATGCGTTTTTTTGAAATTCAAGCAATTTCGCCCTTATATTTTGGAGGGATGATCTTTGTATTCTACAACCTTTGCGCTTTCTTGGGTATTATCGGAAAGAAAGGCAAATCACGAGATGAATGAGAATCAATTGTGGACAGCGCGCAATATGACAGAACTGGTCATTGCCATGTTTTTTGCTCTTTTTTTCATTGTTTGGCTATTTCCTTCATATTTAAACCTCTTTCTTTATCCTTTGCCTTTATATATACTTGCGGGTCTATACCTACTTCCCGACTCCTTTTTTCGCAGAAATGCCTATCTCAAACCCAGTATTATTTCCCTTATTTGGGTTTTATTGCCATTCCTGCTCAATGCCGATAGGATTCAAGGAGAAAATCAAATCGCTTTTTATTTTCTATTCAGCGCAATTCTTTTCCTTTTTGTATTTAATTTAAGCATCGTATATGACGCAAAAGATGTTGATCATATAGACGAAAATTCCCTTTACAAAATCTGGGTGTCCAAAAATTGGCATGCTTGTTTTAATCAATACCGCAGTCATTATCCTTATGCTTTTCACCATGCAAGATAGATCTGCTTTAACGCTTATTCCATTTTTTCTGTTTCACGGCATGGTTCTCTTTATCAGTCGGAATATAAAAAATGCGCTATGGCATTTATTGGTGATTGACGGATTTCTTGGACTTCTCGGACTCTACTATTTAATTATACATATACTCCATCTGATTTGAATTCATATATCCAAAACCTCAGCCAAGCGCTCGCCATCGAGAAAAAGCACGATAGAGAATCTTTCAATGCTTTGAATGATAAATTGTCACTGCACGACAAAGTTCAAAATGGTATGTGCTGGTATCCCTTGCTGATCAAGGAAACAGGCTATACCGTCGGAGAATATCCCTATATCACAATTGAGATTGATAGAAATAAACTCGTCAATCACGCATTCAAAGCGGGTGCTATCATCAAATTCTTTAGCAATGCATCCAATGCTTCAGGTGAGACGACCGTCAACGGAACGGTTCATTATGCCTTTGAAAATCAGATGAAAATTGTGCTCAATACAGACGAATTGCCAGATTGGTATGATATGGGCAAGGTAGGTGCAAATTGAATTTGATGAGAAGTCATATCAGGAGATGGAAAAATCGCTAAAATCTGTCTTACAATCTCAAGAAAAGCGAATTGAGCAATTGATTGAGATTATCGGCGGTAAGCGAGCATGCACAGCAAATACAATTCCGATTGTAATCACAAACAAAAATTTAAATGCCTCTCAAATTGCTGCTGTTCAAGGCATCGTCGACAATCAGGAAATCGCAATTGTGCATGGACCTCCGGGTACAGGAAAGACAACTACCTTGATCGAAGCCATCATACAAACGGTGATATTGGAAAAACAAGTTTTGGTAACAGCGCCGAGCAATACAGCAGTGGATTTATTGGTTGAGAAACTTGCAATAAGAGGAATCAATGTCCTTAGATTGGGCAATGTATCGAGAATAGATGAGGCTGTAATGCATCATACGATTGATTATTTAGTCGCCAATTCAAAAGAAGCTACTGAAATCAAGCGATTGAAAAAAGAATCCGCCGAGTACAAGCGAATGGCCAATAAATACAAGCGCAGTTTTGGTCCATCTGAGCGCGAACAGCGCAGGCTGCTTGTCTCTGAATCGAAAGAAATCATGAAACAAGCGCGCATGATAGAAGATTTTCTTTTAGATAAAATCATTGCTGACGCTCAAGTCATCTGCACAACACTCGTTGGTTGTGAAACGAACTATTTAAAAGGCAAGAAATTCAAAACTTGCTTTATCGATGAAGCAGCGCAAGCATTGGAACCTGCGACTTGGATACCCATATTAAAATCTGAAAAAGTCGTGCTGTCTGGTGATCCGTTTCAATTGCCGCCAACCGTAAAATCCAATGAGGCGATTAAGATGGGGTTATCTAGAACATTGATGGAGCGTTGCCTAGATTGTGTTTCTAGCGTTTATCTATTAGATACTCAATATCGCATGAATGAAAAATTGATGGGTTATAGCAATGCCTATTTCTATCAAAACCAACTCAAGGCGCATGAAAGCGTTCGTTGGAATTACTTTACCAATCCTTTACTTTCTTCCCTGCTCTTTATCGATACCGCGGGATGCGGCTATGAGGAAGTGCGCGCAGAGAATAGCGATAGTGTATGAAATACTGAAGAGTATATGATCTTGTTTAAACATCTAGAGAAGACAATGCTTGAAATGGGCGAAGACACCAGTACAAGCAATGTTGGCATAATCTCACCTTATCGCGGACAAGTGAAATTTATGCGAGAAAACGATGTCAATGATTTGCAACTCACCGTGACTTATCCTCAGATACATATTCAAACCATTGATGCCTTTCAAGGACAAGAAAGGGATATCATCTATATCAGTTTGGTGAGGAGCAATACAGAAAGTGAGATTGGCTTTTTAAAAGATTATCGCAGGATGAATGTGGCGATGACTAGGGCAAAGAAAATGCTGGTCGTTATCGGCGATAGCGCAACGCTCGGCGATGATGCATTCTATAAGGGCTTTATTGATTATTGCCATGAGCACGAAGGCTACAAAAGTGCTTGGGAGTTTATTTAATCTCTTTGTTGGCAGTTGTTGGTTGAATGATGTTGGGATAGACCAACTATTTCAAATGCACAAATATTTTATTTGTTATTTAAATTATTTGTATTATTGTTAGACAAAACATATATAAGGTAGATATAAAAGGATTTAAATTATAATCAACCTGAACCCTTGCTTGTATAATCTCTTTTGTTAAAACCTCTTTTTCACAACATTTAAATCAAAAATTATGCGAACATTTTTCAAAAAAACAAATTTGCTATTAGCCGCTGCACTGCTATTTCAAGTAAATCTAATTGCACAAAATTTTGGTAAGGCACTTCAAATGAATGGGACGAGCCATTATCTCACGGTGCCCAATACGGCGAACTATTTAGAAACATCTAACTTCACATTTTGAATGTTGGGTAAAGAGGAACAGCTGTTTCACAGAGCGGTAAAGACAGACTGATGATGTCAGTTGCCAACAATGGCTGGGGGGTATTTATTGAAAGCAACAAAGTAAAACTCTCCAAAGTAGGGGTATCTGAATGCGCCTCAAAATCGACAATCGCAGATACGAATTGGCATCACATTGCGGTTACACATAATGGCACAATTGCCACTTTCTATATTGACGGTAAAGCTGATACTAGCATTACTTATTCAAATACATTCACATCCACTGGATCCTATACAATTGGCTCTCGTGGAAATAGTCAATTTTTTGAAGGGAGAATTGATGAAGTGAGGGTTTGGAATAAAGTAAAAGCATCAACAGATATTAATACGCAGCGCTGCATTGCCATTTCAGTAAATGAATCCAATTTGCGCGCATATTATAAATTCGAGGAGGGTACAGGAACTGCCATCATTGATTCTACTTCAAATGTCAATCACGGGACTATATCAAATGGGACGAACCTATGGGTGAGTTCAAGCGGTCAATGCGCTACAAGCGGAATTTTTGAAAAAGAATTATTGGATATGGGAATTTTTGCGACGACTTTTAACAAAGCTATCCAAATCAACATCCCAGAAAATGTGGATTTGACTTCAAACAATGAGATTCATATCTATAATATCGCTGGAACGCTTATTTACCAAGGATTAATTAATCCATCAAATAGAGCTTATACTGTTCAATCCAACGAATTCAGCAATGGTTTGTATATTGTGCATGTGCAAACAGCAACAAATGGAATTTATATCAACAAAGTCATGATTTCTGAATAATATAATTTTAGTCAATAAAAAAGCCCATTGAATATTCAATGGGCTTTTTTATGCATTAAACCAACCAAAGATTAAAATTTGAGTCGTTCTTTTATCCTCAAATTCGTTGACGTATCTATGCCCGTTAGTTCTAAAAATTTAATATCAGGCTTGAGTTTTTTTGTCTCCACAAGGTCAATATATATGGAATGTAAAATCATTCGCTTACTATTTACATTTATAAAAACTCGATACTGATTATCCTCCATTTTAATCAAATCCATCTTCACTTTCTTAAGGGATACAAAGTGCATTTCGTATTTATTCTCTTTCACGGATTTCACTTTAATACCGTAAGCAAATTTCTTCTGAAAATAGCCCAATTCTTCCAACTGACCGCGCTCTTCATACCTAATCCAATAAACATGAATTGGATTTTTCTTATTAAAAACACTATCGCGATAATTCAATTCACAAACAATGGTGTTTTTATTGGTTGTGCGCTGCAAATAAAACAATTGTTTTGGATTACCTGATGGAATGGGAAATTGAATCTCTTGACCGTAAATATTTGTTGTAAAAGAATTGCTATTAGAAACTTGAAGAAGGAGGCCACTTGCTTAAATTTAGTATTTAAAAGCAAAATCGCCCTTAGATAGGAATAACAATATAGGACAAAAAACTTGAAATCAGCGAATTAACGTTAAATCGTGTTATTATTTAACATAATTGGGGGATTCACATTTCAACCAATACGAGATAATAGCTTGAATTGTATTCTTAAGGTCGCTATAGGTGCGCGGTTTGACAAAAAAACCTTGGATAGATTTAGAATAGGCATCTATTATATAGCGCTGTTCAGCGGAAGTAGAAAAGAATAAATACGGGATTGATTTTAACCTCAAATCTTCATTTTCGTGCACTTTGGCTCTCAATTCCATTCCATTCAGTTTCGGCAAATTAATATCTGAGAAAATAATAAATGGTTTAATTTCTGTTTTAATTAAATATTGAAGTGCTTCTTCACCATCTTTAAAAAACACCAATTCATTCTTGATATCGATTTCTTCAAAAACCTCTATTAATAGCGCTTGGTCATCGATATCATCTTCAATAAAAACTATGGGCCCCGTTTTGTTCATTTCTAAAAATATTGGCAACAAACCTACGCTTTTTATATCGGTTTTACTTTAATTGCTTCTCAAACTTTAATACTCAAGAAATTGATAAAAGTCTATAAATTCAATCGCTCTTTAATTACCTTCTTTGTCACCAAATCAGTACCTGTGATTTCTAAAAATTGGATATTGGGTTTCACTTTCTTGGTCTCGATAAGGTCTATATAAATGGAATGCAGGATTAATCGCTTTTGATTGACGTCGATAAACACTCTGAATTGTTCATCTTCTGCTTTCATCAAATACATTTTCATTTTTTTGAATGAGACAAAATGCATTTCATAGCTATTTTCATCAATTGGCTTTACTTTAATTCCATATGCAAATTTTTTTTGAAAGAAATCCAATTCTTGCTCTTGTCCTTTTTCCTCATATCGTATCCAAAATACGCGCACGGGATCCTTCTTATCAAAAGTGCTATCCTTAAAATTCAATTCGCATACAATCGTATTGGTATTGGTCGTGCGCTGAAGATAGAATAATTGTTTGGGATTTCCTGTGGGAGTAGGGAAACTCATGTGTTGTCCGAATAAATTAAATGAACAGATCAATGACAAAAAGAAGAAACGAATAAAGAGAAACTGTCTCATTACAATAGATTTGATATTTAATCCTCCTCCTCGCGATTCATTCGCTCACTCATATAAGCTCTCCATTTATCAACTAGAGCAGCCATATCATCCGGCAATTCTTTTTCGAAATACAATTCTTCGCCAGTTCGAGGATGCACAATACCTAGTGACTTTGCATGCAATGCTTGTCTTGGGCAGAGTTCAAAACAATTATGGACAAATTGCTTGTATTTACTAAAAATGGTTCCTTTCAAAATTTTATTGCCCCCATAACGCTCATCATTGAAAACGGTATGTCCGAGGTATTTCATATGCACACGTATCTGGTGCGTCCTACCCGTCTCCAATTTGCATTCCACGAGTGTGACATAGCCAAATCGCTCCAATACTTTATAATTCGTAGCAGCATGTTTTCCTTCATCTCCATCAGGAAAAACCGTCATCCATTTCCGCTCGCGCGGATGTCTACCGATATTTCCCTCAATTCTTCCTTCATCTTTTTCAACATCCCCCCAAACCAAGGTGACATACTTTCTCTTCATCGTGCGCATTTCAAATTGCTTTGCCAAATGTGCCATCGCATATTCATTCTTAGCAATGACCATCACACCACTTGTCTCTTTATCCAATCGATGCACGATGCCAGGCTTCAATTCTTGGTCGGCATAACTCGGGAGATTTTTATAGTGATATAAGAGGGCATTGACCAAAGTGCCAGAATAATTTCCTACACCTGGATGCACGACAATATTAGGGCTCTTGTTCAAGATGAGCAAATCCTCGTCTTCAAACATGATATCCAATGGAATATTCTCTGGGGCGAGGTCCAAATGATCAAAAGGTCTTGCAACCAAAACATGTATTTGATCTCCTGGCTGAACTTTGTAATTCGCTTTGACTATATTATTATTGACGGTCACGCAGCCTGCATCTGCAGCTATTCTGAATTTTGTCCGGCTAATTCGCTCAACTCTATTGACTAAGAATTTATCAATTCGAATCGGCTCTTGACCTTTATCCACGAGCAGTTTTATGTCGTGATAAAAATTCTCCGTCTCTTCATTTTCAATCTCTGCTGAACTGGTAATTTCACCTTCCACTTCCTCTTTAGTCACCATAATAATTACTGTTTAGTTCATTTATTTAGCTGATGCATCATATGGCATCAAACTCAATTCTTTTTTTAACTCGTCGATTACATGCACTTCAATCGGATCTACATTTCTAAGGTCCGCTAAAAAGCATGAAATCCAATCTCCCAAATGGATTAAGTATATAGACCGCTCGATAATACTCTTGCCTTTAGAGTATACATCGATGATTGTCTCTGTATATTTTGAAATCGTCTTTTTATTGATGGCCATGCGATGTTCATTGCGGATATGCTCTTCTTCATTGTGCAAAAACAATACTGCAAGGTGATTGTCATGCTCTCTCCACCCGACAATTTCATTGTGGTTCATTTCTGGAATGGCATGATGCCAGCACAATTGCTTTCCATTTTCATTGATTTGCTGACGCCAGCGAATGGCAGTTGCTTCATATGAATCCGTGGAATAAACAATCGGCATCTTGTTGTAAATCCTCTCTGCGATTGACTTCGCTTCTTTTTGAATTTTTGATTCTTCTTTGTTTAAAAGCTTTATACTCGCCTTCAATTTTGCTAAATACTTTTTGCTAATCAATTTCTGATATTGCAAAATAAAGAGCAATTGCACTATTGAATAGCCAATGCAAGCTCTTGGTGATTTTCCTCCAGGTATGATAATATGTTCGAGGTTATTTTGTTCTGCAATTGCCTTGCACTTTCCGCCAGTAGTAATTACAAATATGATACATCCTTTTTGTATTGCCTCATTCAAAACGGATACTGTCTCCTCCGTATTTCCGCTGTATGAAGAAATGAGCACGAGTGTGTTTTTATTGGCGTAATTGGGTAAGTGATACGATTTATTGACCATAAATGGCAATTTCAATTCATCTCTCAACCAATCGAATACGAGCAAACCACCAATTCCTGATCCCCCAAGACCGGATATAATAACATTCTTAATACCACTTTTTTTGGTGATTTTTGCATTTTGCCCAATATCAATCGCTTCAGTTAATTGATTTGCAAATCCCAACACTAAATCCTTCATTCTTTTATTTCAATGATGAAAAGCAAATGTAATAAAAAAAGTGAGATGAAAGCATGAATAAGCTAGGGCAAATTAAAGTCCATAGAGCTCTATTGCGCGCTGCTAGGGAAAATCAAAAAATAAATGGCGCTATTTTGGGTTTTTTGCGTTTTTTTGTTTCAAAATAATAAAACAATGAACGTAGCAGTAATAGGCGCTGGGACAATGGGAAATGGCATTGCGCATGTATTTGCGCAAAATGGACACTCGGTGAATCTAATTGATGTTTCTGAGACCTCCCTGCAGAGAGGAATAGATAATATCACCAAAAATCTCGATAGACAGCTGACAAAAGGCTCCATAACAGAGGAAATCAAAACTCAAACACTTAAGAACATTCGTCCATTTACAACCATCAAAGAGGGCGTTCAAGGTATTGAATTAGTCGTAGAAGCTGCGACTGAGAATATTGATTTGAAGCTAAAAATATTTAAAGAGCTCGATGAATGCACTGCACCTAATGTGATACTCGCATCAAACACCTCTTCAATTTCCATTACAAAAATAGGTTCTGTGACCAAGAGAGCTGATAAAGTTATCGGGATGCATTTTATGAATCCGGTGCCTATCATGAAATTGGTGGAAATTATTCGCGGTTATTCCACGACTGATGAAGTGACCAAGACCATCATGGATTTATCTAAGGCCCTCGGAAAAATCCCCGTAGAAGTCAATGACTATCCTGGATTTGTCGCCAATCGAATTTTAATGCCCATGATCAATGAAGCCATTTATACCTTATACGAAGGGGTTGCAGGTGTTGAAGAAATTGATACGGTCATGAAATTGGGTATGGCCCATCCGATGGGACCGCTCCAATTAGCTGATTTCATCGGTCTAGATGTTTGTCTATCTATTCTAAAAGTCTTACACGACGGATTTGGCAATCCTAAATACGCGCCATGTCCGCTTCTTGTAAATATGGTCACAGCGGGCTACCTTGGTGCAAAATCTAAGGAGGGATTCTACAATTATGCAGGAGGAACGAAAGATTTGGTCGTAAGCAGTAGGTTTCTCAAAAAATAAACCTAACTAAATATCGCATTGAATTCATTCTTGAGAATATTCAAGCACCTGTTGTTAGGTGTTGGCTCATTCCGCTCAATATAAAAATTGAGGTATGCGCGACTAAATTCAATACCTGAGCCACCATTGCCCAATGCTGCATAAACACTATTGATATCGTTGATCAGTTGATCTTTGGTCAAGACGATCATTTGCCATGTGCTATCGGAAATATAGAGTTGTTGTGAAATATTGTGCTCGTATTCTTGGCGAATTGCAAAAATCAGCGAGCGATGCAAATCAACCGCATCCATCTCTGGTTCTCGAATGCGCATGATCAATTGATTGGGAGAGATGCGCTCTAGAAACAAAGTCATTCGCTCAAAGGCTTGAAGCTTAATGGGCATCATTTCTTTAGAACTCTGTTTGGACAAATTGAATTGCATTTTCATCCGCTCCGATTTAGCCTGTTTGCTCAAAAAAATATATACTATTCCCGCGCAGATCAATGAAGGCGTTGTATATTTGATAATTTCAAGTAAAATTGAGATGTAATCCATAATTTTGAGTAAAATTTGAACGTAAAGTAAATAATTTTGTTTTTAACCTAGAGCATTTTTAAATAAATTTATATGCAAGAGCTTAGTATTGATTTATCTCCCATTCATTTTAGCGAAACAGCCATTGCAGAATTAGAGCGAATTGACGCCATAGAAAACCCAGAAGGCACCAAGGCATTGAGATTGGGGGCAAAAGGCGGAGGTTGTGCTGGATTTAGTTATATTCTCGAGTATGATGAGGCCAAGGAAAATGATCTCACCTATCTTGCAGGAGGCGTAAAAATGATTACCGACAGGTCTCATTTGTTATATATCGGTGGCATGACAGTCGATTATGAATCTGGACTCAACAATCGGGGATTTATCTATAAAAATCCAAATGCTGAGACCACATGTGGCTGCGGCAGCTCATTTGGCTAGTCGAACGTCCAATCCCTCCTTGAATTGACGACACGATTTTTACAGGTATTTAGCTTGTTAAAAATTTAAACATTCCTTTCTTTTCTATTTCTATATTTGTGCATTAATTTAGTAAAATACGCAAATCATACACACATGAAATTTATTGTATCCACACAATCTTTGCTCAAGAGTCTTCAACAAATCAGCGGGGTGATAGGCACAAATAATGTCTTACCTATCTTAGAAGATTTTCTTTTCGATATCGAAAAAGGGACATTGAAAATTGTCGCTTCTGATTTAGAGACGTCTATGAGCACGAGCATTGCTGTTGAATCCAATGAAAATGGGAGAATCGCCATTCCCGCAAAATTATTGCTAGAAACGCTTAAAACATTGCCAGAACAACCTTTAACATTTACGATCCATGCTGAAGATGGTTTGAGTGTTGAAATCACCAGTAGCAATGGTAAGTATAAATTAAGCGGTGAAAACGCCGATGATTTCCCTAAATTACCACAAGAAGCAGAGACTTCAGAAATAAAAATTCCTGCAAAAGTGCTTTCAAGAGCCATCAATCAAACCATTTTTGCTGTGAGCAACGATGAGATGAGACCAGCTATGACAGGAGTTTATATGCAATTAGATCCTGATGGAACGACTTTCGTTGCGACAGATGCTCAGAAATTGGTCAGATACAAAAGACGCGATATCAAGAGTGAAAACAGTGCAAATTTCATCCTTCCAAGAAAAGCGCTCGGATTGCTCAAAGGCTCATTGCCAGATGATGAATCGATTGTTACCATTTCATTTAACAATTCAAATGCCTATTTCAAATTTGGCTCTGTGAATTTGATTTGTCGATTGATTGAGGGCAGATATCCAGATTACAATGCTGTGATTCCAATGGACAATCCAAATTTATTGGTCATCAATAGAACAGACCTTCAAAATTCATTGAAAAGAACATCTATCTTCTCCAATAAAACAACTTACCAAGTCGTATTGACTATGGCTGGAAGTGAATTGAAGGTCTCAGCAAAAGATATCGACTTCTCCAATGAAGCGCAAGAAAATTTATTTTGCAATTATAATGGCGATGATTTGACTATCGGCTTTAATTCAAAGTACCTTATCGAGATGTTGGGTGTGTTAAATACAGAAGATATCAAAGGAGAATTTTCAATTTCTTCAAGAGCTGGTGTTATTACACCGACGGAGATGGATGAAAATGAAGATCTATTGATGTTGATTATGCCTATTATGTTAAATGCATAAAATGATTTGTAATAAAAATTTATTTTTTCTTACGTTTATTCCTCTTTCAATATTATTCACCTTTGCTAGTTGCGGCAAGACAGCCACTACAAGTAATTGTGAAAACGAGCGCGTGACCTATTCCAATAGCATTAAAGCCATCATGCAAACTAGATGTGTTAAATGTCACGGAGCTTCTGCGCCAAATCTAGAGAGTTTAGAAGGCGTTAAAAGTGCTATCAATTTGCGCGATTTAATTTGTTCAGTCGAATGGTCTTCTAGCACATGTAAAGACATGCCCGCAGATAATTCAGGGAAATTGTCAGATGCAGAAATTGTCAAAATAAAATCCTGGAAGTGCTTGGGTTTTCCCAACTAATTCCCCTCCATTGTGACAAATGGATTGAATACCCGCTCCTCTCCTACAGTTGTCTCGCCTTCATGCCCACAATACAATACAGTCTCTAAGGGAAGCGTGTAAACCTTTTTAAGAATTGATTTTTTCAATACTTCAAAATTACCGCCAGGCAAATCGGTTCGCCCGATACTTCTATGAAAAATCACATCCCCAACAAGGGCAAAACCTGCTTTTTCACAATGAAGGATTATACTAGCAATGCTGTGTCCTGGAGTGTTATAGACTTTCAATACTGTATTTCCAAAGGAGATGATATCCCCTTCTTTGATAAAAATTTCAATCGGGGGACTTTCTTCTACAGGAACTCCATACTAAGCGCCTGTCGCCAATAATGCATCCAAATACAATTGCTCTTGCTGGTGTCCTGTCAATTTCAATCCAAATGTCTCCGCGACCAATTTATTCGATAGAACATGGTCTATATGACAATGTGTATTGATCAAATGCATGGGTTTCAATGCATGCACTCGAATAAAGTCTAACAATTCCTCACACTCATGTGGGAAATAGGCTCCGGGGTCAATGACAATGCACTCCTTGGTCTCATCATAGACGATATAGGTATTCTCTTGAAATGGATTAAAGGTGAATTTTTTAACTTGAGTCATATTCTATGATATAAAAAAAGCAACCCTGAGGTTGCTTTTTAATTTATTCTGCTTTTTTTGTTTTCTTTGCTTTTGGCTTAACTTCTGCCACCTCAGCATCTTCAGCAGGCTCTGCTTTCTTCGTCTTCTTTGCTTTTGGTTTCGGCTCCTCTGCTACTTCTGCTTTTGCCTCTGAAGCGACCTCTTTTGTTTTGGCTTCTGCTTTAGGCTCATCCTCTACAATTAGATTCTTTCCGTTCAATAAATGATACCACTTAATCAATTTAACGATATCGCTTGTATAGACGCGCTCTTGATCGAAATTTGGAACAATTTTCTCAAAATAAGCGCGCAAAGTCGCCCCCGTCAGCCTTCACATCAGCTGGT
The DNA here is from genome assembly GCA_016713645.1 of Bacteroidota bacterium. Classification (GTDB taxonomy): domain Bacteria; phylum Bacteroidota; class Bacteroidia; order Chitinophagales; family JADJOU01; genus JADJOU01. The sequence continues at coordinate 89,161 of JADJOU010000017.1, read as the reverse complement.
GGGTTAGTCTTGCTCACTTTTTTCATTGTAAGCAAAATTGACTTTAGCTCTAACGGCTCATCATTTGTATACATGGTAATATTCTCCAATGGGGTAAACATATTTTGTCTTTGAGAAACAAAAGTTGTTTTGTCATCTAATAGAGATTTTACAATCATTCCGTCCGTTCTCTTCTTAACGATCTGCCACAAGCCCGGCATATTTGTAATACTCACTATTTCAGATAAATTCATGGTTAATATTGGTTTATTGGACGACAAAAATAAGAATTGTTTATGAAATTCCTAATTTCATCAAAATGTTTTAACAATTAATTCGCTTACGACAAGCCAAAAGGCAATGTGTATATAACTTTCAGCTATTATAGCGGTCTGAATAATAAACGCTCTCCACAATTTTCATCGAAAAACAATCCTTCTTTAAACACCAAATTTCCGTTTACGAAAGTGCTATTGATGCTTGATTGGAAAGTTTGCCCTTCCAAAGGACTCCATCCACATTTATAAAAAATATTGGATTTGTCAACAGTAGTTGCCTTATTTAAATCGAGCAAAACGAGGTCGGCGGCGTATCCCTCGCGAATAAAACCTCTGTTCTCCAAACGAAAACAAATTGCAGGTGCGTGGCACATCTTTTCGACAATTTGCTCCTTGCTGATTTTACCCTGATGATAAAATTCCAACATCATCGTCAAGGTATGCTGAACTAAGGGCAATCCTGAAGGTGCTTTTAAATATCCCTGTTGTTTCTCCTCCCAAGTATGCGGTGCATGGTCAGAAGCAATGATGTCGAACGTATTGCTCTTTAATGCTTCTAATAATTTCGGCTTATGTCTAGGTGCTTTCACCGCAGGATTGCATTTAATCTGCGAACCCAATTGTTCATAATCATCACTGTCATACCAAAGGTGATGCACACAGACTTCTGCGGTGATCCGCTTCTGTTCAAGAGGCAATTTATTAGAGAATAACGCTATTTCCTCTTCTGTGGTGATATGCAAAATATGCAAACGGCTATTGTGCTTTTTCGCTAAATCACAAGCCAATCTTGATGAAATAAAACAGACTTCTTCATCGCGAATGAGTGGATGGGCAGAGAATGGAATTTGATCTCCGTATTTCTCTTGAAACATCGCTAGTCGTTCGTTGATGCGGCGCTCGTCCTCGCAATGGGTGGCAATTAGAGTCGGACAATTGGCGAATATATGATCTAGTGTCGTTGGATTGTCTACCAATAAATTACCTGTCGAACTTCCCATGAATATCTTCACACCACAGACTTTTGTTGGATCGACACGCTCTATTTCCTCTAGATTGTCATTGGAAGTGCCCATAAAGAAGGAATAATTTGCTAAAGAAGTCCTACTCGCAATCTCATATTTTTGTTCCAACAATTCCCTCGTAAATGCTGGAGGATTTGTATTGGGCATTTCCATGAAACTCGTTGTGCCTCCTGCCACTGCAGCCCTCGACTCTGTATAAATATTCGCTTTATGCGTCAATCTCGGTTCTCGAAAATGCACTTGATCATCGATTGCGCCAGGCATTAGATGCAGCCCTTCTCCATTGATTTCTGAGCAATTTTCTTTCGGTGAGAGATTATCGCCTATGCGCTCAATCAAACCATCTTTTATATAAACATCACCTGTAAAAGTTTTCCCTTCATTGATGATTGAAGTATTTTTAATTAAATAATTCATACTATTATATTTTTCGAGTAAAAATAAGTCAAATGAATCAATTCATTGAAAAAATCAAGCAAACATTATTTAGCTCGATTCAGGTATATTTGAATAAAAAATGGAAAAAAAGCTAGCTTTGCATAAAAAAGTTTTCTCCCAATGGCTGCTCATATCACGGAATTGGAAATATCCCAAATAGCAATTCGACCTTATGAAACCATCAGAGGCCAAGTGAAATCTGGGGACTTAATTTTCTGCAGCGGCCGTTCGCTTTTCTCTAGAATTATCAAGCGCTTTACCAAGTCTACATTCAGTCATTGCGGCATGATATTCAGGGTAGAATCCATCGATCGAATCATGGTATTAGAGAGCGGCAGAAATGGTGGCGTGCACCTCACCCCACTTTCTTTCTATACAAAAACATATCCGGGAAAAGTCATGTTGGCAAGACTTTCAGAAGAAATCCAACCAGATTCTCTCACTAAAATATTCTCATTTGGCTTTGATCAAATGACTCGCCCTTATGATAAAAAAGAATTGGTTAGAATCGTTAAACGCATGCTTTTCAACGCGGGAAGGAAGATAAAAAATCGACATTTTGTTTGCTCAGAACTCGTCTATGATTGCTTTGCGAAGGGAAATATTCTATTTGAATATGAGAATAAAGTCATTCTCCCTGACTATATTTGGGAGGATTTCAAAGTGAATCAAATTGCTAGAATAAAATAAAATACATATGCTCACAGGAAGATACTTTCACGCGAAAACCTATCAGGAATTGATTGTTCCATAATTTTAAACCATGATGAATTGCAAATTCACTTTGTTGAACAGGGTAAAATCAGCGAAGAAAAATGGGATTTAAAAGAGCTCACTTATAAAGTTGAAGATGGCTTATGGATTATATATCATACGGAAATTGCAGATGCAAAATTGATGATCTCAGAGACTGAAAAAGAATGGGGAAAATTGGCAAAAGCCATTCGAGGTAGAAACATGCTTCAAACAGTGCATTCAAAATACAATCAATCTACTACGGCAAAATTGACCGTGATTATAGTCGCTACGCTCGCCTTTTTTGCTTTTGCCTACTTCATAGGATTGTCATGGGTTTCAGGATTATTGGCCGCTTCATTTCCGCGAGAATATGAAATTCAAATGGGAGAAATTTACCACAAAAATGTATTAGAAAACAATACCCTCGATAGCGCCAAAACAAAAAACTTGCGCGCATTTTACAAAGAGCTCGGCTATGAAAGTCCTTACCCAATTGTATTGGATGTAGTCGTCGATAAAGAAGTCAATGCTTATGCCATGCCAGGTGGATTTATGGTCATCAATACAGGCATTCTTCAAAAGATGAAAACACCCGAGGAACTCGCCGCCGTCATTGCTCATGAGCTCAGCCATATCAATCAAAAACACACGACTAAATCTGTTTTCAAAAGTCTATCGAATTACCTATTTCTCTCCGTCCTGATAGGCGATGCAAGTGCCATCATCGGTGTCGTGGCAGACCACGCCAATGAATTGAACAATTTGAGCTATTCGAGGAGTTTGGAAATTGAAGCGGATAATAAAGGCATGGAATTGATGCAAAAGAAAGGAATTGATATCAAAGGCATGTTGCGCTTATTTGAGACTCTAAAAGAAGAAGAGAAAAAGATGAAGATGGACAATACGATTATGAAATTGCTCAGCACACATCCACTGACAGAGGACCGCATAGAGAATGCAAAAAAAGTCAGTGCACAACAAAAGCAGATTCAATCCTCTCCTATTTTGTTGCAGCATTTCAACAATATCAAAAATCAATAGGCCCTTTTCCCATCCGTATTAATTCTGGTTCACCAGAGGAGAAGTCAATGATGGTGGAAGGCTCAATGCCGCCAATTCCACCATCAATCATCATATCTATTTGATCACTGAATAATTCGTAAATATCTTCGGGATCAGAGAGGTATTCCAATACATCGTCGTCAATTTTAATGGAAGCAGAAAAAATGGGATTGCCCAGCTGGGTGACGATTTCACTGCAAATGGGACTATTGGGGATTCGATAGCCGATGGTGCTTTTATTGTGTTCAAATATCTTACTCACTTCTTTGGTCGCCTCGAGAATAAAGGTATAAGGACCTGGAAGATATCGCTTGAGCAGTCGATATTGACTGGTAGATAGCTGTTTGGCATAATTGGACAAGTGGCTAAAATCGCTGCAAACAATGGAGAAATTGGCCTTTTTGGGATGAATATTTTTGATGGCACAAATTTTCTTATACGCCTCATAATGATATAAATCACAACCAATCGTATAGACGGTATCTGTGGGATAGATAATCACACCGCCTTTTTTGAGGCAATCAATCACCATCTTCCAACGCCTTTCGTCGGGCTTATCACAATCAATCCTTATGAGCAAAATAGATTCTTTTTTACAATGATACAAAATTAGAATGAAAGAATGCAATACAGGATTTATAAGGTCAAGATATTCTCTAACAAAACACATAAAATACTAAAAACATCCATTGCATTGTTTTTAAATGCCACGAATGCACGAATAAAATGGATTCATTCGTGCATTCATGGCAATTTTTAATTCGCATAACTGAATATCATCTCTTTATTTTATAACCAATATTCACTCTTTCCCCTTGACTTACCTGCATTTTGTCTTTTTGCAATAAATAGTTTATTGCTTCATACACATCTTTAAATTTGCCTTCAATTGCCTTTAGTTGTGTGCTCAATTCTTTATAGGTAAGCGCATATTGTCTAATCATGACAAAAGCTCTTATTATGCCAATATTAATCTCTATCGCTTTAGAACTATTGAGTACACTACTCAACATAGCAACTCCCTGTTCTGTAAAGGCCTATGGCATGTATTTCAAATGTTTTCCTCTTCCAGAATTATCTAAGGTGCTAAAATTGCACCTTAAAATTTCCCATTCTGCCTTGGTAAGCTCAAACATAAAGTCAGCGGGAAATCGCTCTATATTATTTTTGACAGCCCTTTTAAATATTTGGTTTCAGTTTCGTACATTTCTGCTAAAACAAAATCTAACATGATTTTATGCCCTCGCAATTCGAAAATAGCTTCTTCTATAAGCTTTAAGTTTACCTTATTCATACAATATTTTTTTCAACTTTTAAAACGAGTAGTAAAAATAACAGGAAATCATTTAACCAGATATGAAAATTTCTATCTACGGTGCAATAACTCAAAAAGCCTCTTAATTTGAAGACGTAAAATGCGACTTCAAGATTCCATTGACAACAATATCCAATTGCTACAGAATTCAGTTCCCCTAATTTTGAAAAAAATATTACATTAGCAAAAAATAGTTTGGCCTATGAATTCATTTGAGCGATTATTTGATGTCTTGCACTATCAAAATGCCCATTTTTCGCAAGAGAAATGTATTTCTTATAAATACAGTGATTCGACAGAATGGACCAATTACTCTACACGGCAATGTGTAGAAATCGTCGATCAGTATTCCCTCGCTTTTTTGGCACTCGGCGTGCAAAAGGGCGATAAAATTTCCATCATCAGCCCCAATAGACCTGAGTGGAATTTCTGCGACAATGGAATGATGCAAGCGGGTGCCATCAATGTGCCCATTTACCCCACCAGCAGCGAAAGCGATTATGCCTATATATTCAACAATGCTGAAATCAAATATGTCTTCGTCTCTGATGCAGACCTCTATGCGCGCGTCTCTCACATTCTGCCAGAATGCCCATCCGTCAAGGGAATCTATTCCTTTGATGCCGTAGAAAACTGCACCAATATCACAGAGTTTTTATCTCATGCAGATGAAAAATACAGAGCTGAATTGGATAAGCGCAAAGCATCGATTCTTCCAGAAGAATTGGCCACCATTATCTATACCTCAGGGACCACTGGATTTCCAAAAGGGGTCATGCTTTCGCACAACAATATTGTCTCGAATATCAAAGGCGTTCAATCTTCGCTTCCCTTGGTCAAAGGACAAATTGCGCTCAGCTTTTTGCCACTCTGCCATATTTTCGAGCGAACGGTGACTTACTATTACTTTTCCATTGGCGTATCTGTTTTCTATGCGGAGAATATGGATAAAATCAGGGACAATCTCTTAGAGGTGAAGCCACATTTCTTCAGCACGGTGCCGAGATTGTTGGAAAAGGTCTACGACCGATTTATTGAAGCTGGAAATGCGCTCACAGGACCTAAGAAGGCACTCTATTTCTGGGCATTGAGGATTGCCAATAATTATCAAGAAGACCAAGGATTTAGTTTTAAATTTTGGATAGCTGATAAATTGGTCTATAGCAAATGGAGAGAGCGATTGGGCGGTAATCTCATCGGCATCGTCACTGGAGCGGCAGCATTGCAAGAGCGACTCGCTAGGGTATTCAACGCTGCTGGAATCAAAGTCAGAGAGGGATATGGACAGACAGAGACATCTCCTGTCGTCACTTTCAATCGATTTGAAGCGGGCAATTTTAAATTTGGCACCGTGGGCATGTTGATCCCCAATGTCGAGATCAAATTCTCCGAGCAAAATGAAATCTTAGTCAAAGGACCTAATGTCATGATTGGCTATTACAACCAACCAGAAATCACCAAGCAGACTATCGTCGATGGATGGCTGCGCACAGGAGATGTGGGCACTATGATCGATGGGAAATATTTAAAAATCACGGATAGAATCAAGGAATTATTCAAAACTTCTGGAGGCAAATACGTGGCCCCGCAAGTGATTGAGAACAAACTCAAAGAATCGAGATATATTGAACAAGTGATTGTCGTAGGTGAAAATGAAAAATTTGTCTCTGCGCTCATTGTGCCGAACTTCCTCGTTTTAAGAGACTGGTGCAATCAGGCCAAAATCGCTTTCAAATCCAATGCAGATATCGCCAAACATCCGTCTGTGGTAGAACTCGTCCAAAAGGAAATTGATCGCATCAATGTAAACTTTGGTCATGTCGAACAAGTCAAGAAATTTGAATTGATGCAAGAGGAATGGACCATTGACAATGGCGAACTCACCCCGACGATGAAAGTAAAACGCAAATTTATCCTTCAAAAATATGCGGATAATATCAAAACCTTTTACAATTAATTTTGACTTATTAATGAAAAACGTATATTTACGCACACTTTAACAATACCGCTCAATGAATAAGACTTTAATAAACCTATTTGCTTGCTTGTTAATAATGAATTCCACTTGGGGGCAAGTGAGTACCGCCAAACAGAGTTTATACTTTGATTTAGGCAAATCTGACTTATCTGATTTACACCAAGCTCAATTGGATTCTGTCTTGATGTTTGTAGGAAGTACCGACCACTTCAAAATAGGCATCAAAGGATATGCTTGTAGTATCGGTACACCTGAGAAAAACAGAAGAATCTCCAATCAGAGAGCCTTAAATGTATATACCTATTTAGCCTCAAATGGCATAAAAAAGGATTCTCTTTTCTACGCTGGACTTGGCATTCAAGATCCGTTAGGAGATAATACCACCGATGCAGGCAGAAAGAGAAATAGAAGAACAGATGTGGAGATCACCTTTAAATACACTGCAAAAACGCAGCCCATCGTTAAAGAAACACCTGTAACAATTGCGCCTCCTGTTTATAAAACAGAAACGGCAAAATTTGGACCTGATGCGACTTCCGCGAATATCAAAAAAGAGAATATCAATATCATCGAATCATCCAATTGCATGACCTTATTAATTCCTGATTCTACGTTCAACACTTTGGGCAATGAACTATTAGAAGTCAATATCAAGGATTTGACAAAGAATTATGATTTTATCAAAAAATCCATGCATACTTTTTCTGGAAAAGGATATTTAGCAACGCTTGGAGCTATTCAAGTCGATGTTACCCTAGGTACAGAGATGGTTAGACCAAGAGATGGCAGACCGATGATATTGAGTGTACCAGGTGCTTATGATCCAGCGATGAAATTGTATAGAAACAGCAGAAATTGGGAATTGGATACGATGGATAGATTGACTTATGACAATACAAAGCAAGCTTATTTAGTTAGTATTTACAATGTAGGCGAATTGCTCTCCATTGCTAAAAAAATTGATTCACCAAAGTTGATTTTGGTAAAAATCAAAGCGAGTGATAAAACAAAAATCAAACCTTATGTCATCCACGACAACTGTTTGGTGAGCACAGGTAGATTGGTTAAAGGAAAATGGTATTCATTGCCTTATATCAATAAGACTGGATTGGTAAGAGGTTATTACCAAGATTTCAGTTCGACAAGCCCTAAGACATATTCTTTAAAAGAGGATATCTCTTATACAGATGCGAATATCTCTGCGAAAAAATTACTTGGACTATCATTTTGGAAACTATCATCCCCATCAAGTATTGAATACAAAATGGGTGAATTAGAGAAAGGCAATCTATGCGAAACACCTTGTAGATAAGACCATAATCAAACAATTAAAAAAGCCTCAATACATATTGAGGCTTTTTTAATTATAGGACGTTGTTGATTTGTTCTTTAATCTTTTCCAATTCATCTTTTGCTAGTACAACAGCATGCTGCATATCTTTATCATTGGCCTTTGAACCGATGGTATTGATTTCTCTGCCAATTTCTTGGGCTATAAAATTGAGTTTGCGACCATTGTCAATCCCCTTGTCGTCCATCGTGTTGACAAATAAATCAAGGTGGGCTCTGAGCCGAACCAGTTCTTCCGTAATGTCAAATTTCTCCATATAAAAGACCATCTCCAACTCCAATCGATTGGGATCAAAATTATCCATCCCCAAGACTTCATCGAGTCGCGCCTTAATTTTTTCGCGTTTGATATCTAATCGAAGCGCATCTACTTTTTCAATCTCCGCCATTTGTGCTCTGATCAATTCAATCCTCAACTTTAATTCAGTGGCAAGAATAACTCCCTCTTGTTTTCTAAAATCATTGACTTGGTGAATTGTTTTGAAAACTGCATCAGAAATGAGTTTCCAGTCTTGCTCGCTGATTTCATCCTCTTTGCGCAACATTACCTCCGGATTTTTCAAAGCCTCCGCGAAAATATTCGCATTGGTCTCTCCCAGTTCATTTGCTAAACTCTTCAACTCGCGATAATACGATTCAAAAACAGGTTTATTGATATTGTTATTTTGAGCATTGCCCACCAATTCTGCACCTACAAATACCTCAATTTTTCCTTTAATCAGTTCTTGTTGAAATATTGTTCGAAGATCTATTTCCTTGCTCTTGATAAAAGAGGGCAATTTTAAGAATACATCAAATTGTTTGCTATTGAGTGTTTTAATTTCAATGGTAATTGTTCGATTGCTGGTGGTTGTTTGGCTCTTGCCAAATCCCGTCATGGAATATATCATGTGGTGTGTTTTTTCTTGCTGACCAAATATACGCCTAATGCAATCATACAGCCTGCAATAATTTTAGCCGCAGTCAAGGTGTCATTCTTTGTAAATAATGCAATGACGACCGCAAATATGGGCTGGGTATAGATATAGTTGCCTACAACTGCACTGCTCGTCTCGCGCATGGCATATAAATTTAAAAAATAGACGACGGCCGTTGCCATAATGAGGATAAAGGCGAAATGCCAATAATAATTCACGGGGATAGCAGACCATTCCACAGTTTGCAAATCACCTAGACCAGCTATCAACACCCAGATATAGCCGAATAGAAAAATATAAGTGATGGCAGTGAATGGATGGTATTTCTCCATCAGTGGCTTGGCAATAACGAGGTAAACTGCATAGCTCATGGCGTTGATGACAATCAACATATCGCCCGTTGCGGTAGCAGAAGAAAAAGAAAAATTGAATCCGCCAATCAATAAAAATGCACCGAGTGCTCCAAGCAGCGTGCCCAGTATTTGAATTTTGCCGACGGAGTTTTTATAGATAAAGGCAGAGAAAATAATGACAAATATGGGCGTAACAATCATGAGCAAAGCCCCATTGATAGGCGTTGTCAGCGATAAGCCTTTAAAGAACATCAATTGATTGAAGGCAATGCCGAAGAAACCGCAGAGCGCAAATCTCTTCCAGTCTTCACGCAGATTGACTTTGTTTTTGAGAAAGAAAAACTGAACAATCGAATAAAATAAAATCGCAGTAGAAACCCGCAAAACGATGAATCCATAGGGCAGTACAAATCTCGGCATCACCTGTTTGGCGATGGTAAAATTGGCTCCATAAATTAAATTGACAATTAGAAGCGCTCCATGTGTGCGCAAAAATTTCTTGTATTCAGGATTCATGATTGGCTCGTGCAATGCATCAAAAAAAGAAAATCATTCTTATAAAATGACATTAATACGCCCATTTCAGATAAATAGCGCCCCAGGTAAACCCGCCGCCAAAGGAAGCTAGGATGATATTATCGCCTTTTTTCAATTGCTTTTCATAATCCCAAAGACAAAGCGGTATTGTACCATTGGTGGTATTTCCATAGTTTTGGATATTGACCATCACTTTTTCTACAGGCAATCCGACGCGCTCGCGCGTGGATTCGATGATGCGCTTATTCGCTTGATGAGGTACCAACCATTGAATATTATCCGCTGTGAGATGATTGCGCTCCATCACTTCAATGGCAACATCAGCCATATTCTTAATGGCATTCACATACACTTTTTGTCCTTCTTGGTAGACGTATTGTTCACCCGCCATAAGCGTATCCATCGTAGAGGGCTTTGCTGAGCCTCCTGCTTTGATATGCAGGTATTGCCAACCGGAACCATCGCTGTACAATTTAGAATCCATGATGCCCACATTCTCCTCGGTAGGTTCTACCAACACTGCGCCGCATCCATCGCCGAATATCACACAGGTATTTCGATCGGTATAATCAATGATGCTAGACATTTTATCGCCAGAAATGAGAATGGCTTTTTTGTATTTTCCACTTTCAACAAATTTGGTGACTGTCTCCAAACCATATAAAAATCCACTGCAAGCCGCTTGCAAATCAAATCCCCAAGCATTGGTCATACCCACTCGATAACAAACGAGGTTTGCGACAGAAGGCAAGAGCATATCTTGGGTAATCGTCGTGCAAATAACGACATCAATTTCCTCTGGTTTTGTATTGGTCTTTTCCAATAATAATCTCACTGCTTGTTCGGCCATATAGCTCATACCAAGCCCTTCGCCTTTGAGCATTCGACGCTCTTTTATACCGGTGCGGCTGAAGATCCACTCATCATTGGTATCCACCATTTGGGATAACATTTCATTGGTCAATCTGTCCTCTGGAACAAACCCGGCAACTCCTGATATTTTGGCTCTTATCATATTATTATATTGAATCGTTACAAACTTACAATTTTTTTTTAATTATGCGAGATTTCGAGCAAATGAAAAATATCCAAGCCCTTCAACTATTCCATAACCCTTCCCACTTTCACAAATCTCCTTTTATACCCTTCTTGCTTTAGACTAGAGATGATCACTTTCATTTCACGACCTGAAGATGCATGGATAAATTCTGTTTCCATTCCTTTGGGATTCGTGACAATGCCAACATGGCCAATTTCATTTCGAGTAGGACTTAGAAAGACTAAAACATCCCCTTTTTGCGCACTATCTATGTGTATCTCTACACCAAAATTATTGTATTGCGATGTGCTTCGAGGAACTCCTATATTGAAATGCTTAAAAACATAATAGACAAATCCAGAGCAGTCAAAGCCATGCGCATTGCTCGCCGCTGCGACATAGGGAATGCCCAATAATTTCATACTAAACGAAACAAGACTATCGCGCTTTGAGTTAGTAATTGAAATTGATTGCAAGATAGGTTCTTCCATATTTATTGCCTTTATTTCTAGGGGGCAACGTCATCAATTGGTGTGCTGCATGAGAGCCCCAAAATAGCGATGGACAATATTCCCATTAGCTTAAAAATAAGTATCCAATGCACCCTATTTTGATTAGAAAATAAACGCAGTAAAATAATGGGGTGATGATTTTCATAGAAGTGTTCCACATTCTAACAATCAGTCAAAAAGCAGCATCGGTAAGGTAAGGAAAAGAAACCTATTAAATTAGGCAAATATTAGCCATGCTATTTTTCAAAATTGACATTTAGGATATGCCATATACTTTGTATATTGCAGTGAATTAAAACTGTTAAATATGGATTTACAATATCTATCAGATCATGATGGCAAGAGAACTGCGGTCATCATCCCATTAGATAAATGGGAAGAAATCACATTAAAACATCGAGATGTAATTGCCATGGTTGAGGCTGAAGAAATCCCAAATTTTGTTCAAGAAGAAGTTCAACATCGACTTGACTATGCAAAAAAGAACCCACAAGATTTAATTGATTGGCAAAAAGGAATAGATAAAATCAAAAAGTGAATTTAAAATATGGACCATTTTCAATTCGTATTTGAAAAGCGGTTTTTCTTTGATTTTGAGGAAGCTTATAATTGGTATGAAAATAAAGAATTCGGGCGTGGTGAGCGACTAAGACTCGATGTTTTAAATACTTTAGAAGAGATACACACTTTTCCAAAATTTGAGATTCGCTATAATGAAATAAGATGCAAATCGCTTGGAAAATTCCCCTTTATGATTCACTTTCATATTGATAGGGAAAGCAATATTGTATTTATTCTTGCACTAATATCTACACATAAAGATCCAAACGCTTCTTGGTTAAAATAGTGTATGTTCAGTGTTCAAACAGACTTCAATCTCTATATTGGAGACGATTCTATAAAATAAAAAAGCTAAACGATAGGTATCGTTTAGCTTTATATTACAATTTAAGTATATTAGACTATTCTACAGTCACAGCACCTGGGATAACAATTTTACCTCTATAGTATAAATTGCCATCTACTTGGTAAGCTCTGTGTCTCACGTGAATTTCACCTGTATTAGCACATGTACTCAAAGTTGGTACAGCTGCATTTTGGTGCGTTCTTCTCTTATCTCTTCTTGTTTTGGATATTTTGCGCTTTGGATGTGGCATGGTTACTAAATTTTATATTGTTATGTTATAATTTCTTTTGTTTGTTCTACTTCAATTTTTTCAAGGCTTCCCATCGTGGGTCAAGTGCATCTGACTTATTATCCTCTCCTTTCAATTTCTTGATCACCGCTGGATTACAAGTTGGCTCGCCGTCTGCTCCATTTGGATGGATATTTTGCATAGGCACACTCAACAAGATAAAGTCATACACCACTTGAGAAACATCGACATGTGAATCATTTTTTGATAAATAAATCACATTATCCTCATCTCCTATTTTGCTCTCTCGCTCTTCAAATTTGACGAAAATCGCAAAATCGTTGAAAATCTCCACATCAAACTCCTCTAAACATCTATCGCAAGGTACTTTGACTTTGCCATCTATGCTGAAATCCAATTTAAAGAACAAATCCTTTTTATCGAAATTCAATTTCACAGAAACTTGCGCCTCTTTGATATAAGAATCTTCAAATTGAGCGAAAAATCGATGATCTATCTCAAAATCAAATACATGAACGCCGTTTTTCAACCCTACAAATGGTATATTGAACTGTTTCAAAATAGCCATATTCTTCCTTTTTTAAAACGAAGGGCAAAGATATATAATTTTCGGTCTTTTACTAAATTATTTTTGCGCATTTCCTTTGCATTCAATACCATTTAACCTCTCTTTCCCAAAAAGACCCCATTTTTCAAGCAGTTAATCCAAGCAACTATTCGTAATTAGGGGTATAATTCTTTGAAATATTATTGAAAAGTCGATCAAATCGAGGTTTTTTGTGGAATCTATCCCAACTCATGAAGATAAACCAAGGTTTGCCCACAATGTGATCTTCCGGCACAAATCCCCAATATCTCGAATCTTGAGAATTATGTCTATTGTCTCCCATCATGAAATAATAGTCCATCTTGAAAGTATATGAATTGGTCTCTTGACCGTTGATGATAAACTTCCCGTTGATTTCTTTCAAAACATTCCCTTCATAAATCTGAATCAATCTTCTATACATGGCGATATTGCTCTCTGAAAGGGTCACAGTCACGCCTTTTTTGGGAATCATCACTGGGCCATAATTGTCTTGTGTATATTTGAAATGGGCTCTATCGTGCGGAAAAATGCCGTTGTAATCGGGATTTTGTTCGTCGTAATTGTATTTGACTTCTGTGAGCGATTTAACGTATGGCAATTTTCTGATTTCATTGGCAGTGAGTCGGTCTGTGCATACCTGAATCGCCATCTCTCCTCTCAAATCATCGGTATTGACCCCTAAATCTTGGAGATCTTTGAGAAATTGTTCATTGGTGGGCAATTGATTCTCATTGAAATCCATGGCATAGCTCGACTGCAATTTCTCTGCTCGATAAGCTTCGGCATCATTGATAAATAGGGTTCCATCTTTTATCTGCAATTTATCACCTGCAACCGCGACGCATCTCTTGATGTAATTGTCTCTTTTATCGACAGGTCTCGTAGCGATATGATCCAATGCTGCAGCAGTAGGATTTTCAATTTTCAAACGATAATAGCTATAGGCACTTTGATATTCTACAGTCACTGTATCCCCTTCTGGATAGTTGAAAACGACCAAATCATTGCGTTTAACAGGGCTAAATACATGCAAACGCTTATAGGGCAATTGCCAAAGCGTGGTATAAGAATTTACTTTGTTGTTGGTAAATGGCAATGTATTGTGGACGAGCGGAAATGCAATCGGTGTATTTGGCACTCTTGCTCCGTAGGTAAATTTATCGACGAAGAGAAAGTCATTGACCAAGAGCGTTCCCTCCAAGGATGAAGTGGGAATGGTATATGCTTCGAAGATAAAAGTTCTAATGATCATGGCAGCACTGAGGGCAAACACGATGGAATCAACCCATTCTCTCACTTTTGATTTCTCTGGGCGAGGTTGGTGTTTAAGCACTCCTCCAACGCCGATATACTTAGGATTTTGTTTGTAAAACAAATAAGGGAAATAGGCGAAAGAGAAAATAGAACCAAAATAATGCTCCTTCCAACCATAGATTCTATGGGCTTCCATCAAATCGACCATCAAGGTGATGATGGCAAATAAATTGGCGACGGGGATCAAGCACCAAATCAAAAATGACTTCTTTTTGCCCGTCAATTTCATCCACTCTATTTTATTGACGATGGGGATAAATGCTTTGTAGGGAGCAATTTGATTGTCACGAAAAACCTTATACAATGCAGCATGAACGCCAATCATTGAGATTAAAAGAAACAGGGCAATATAAATCATATGGTATTATAAAAGCCGCTAAAGTATAATATTTTCAATGATGTGCATCGTGAAAAGTTGTTAATCGTTGTTGGTTGCCGCGTCCCGACAAAGTGTCGGGATTGGGTGTTCGTTGATGGTTGTTCGTTAGTGGGTGTTCGTTGATAGGGGTTAGGGGTATATAGTCTTGTTTAAACACAGAGTTTCACAGAGCATTTTAACCACACCTGTCCCTCCGCAACTAAAGTTGGGACACGGTACAAGGTGTAGGGAGAGTTACACAGAGTTTTTAAACTCGCCGTAGAAAATCACCTTCATTCTTTGAATAAAACTCTGCGATAATTTTAAGTCCAAGGAATTAGCAGGTAAACATCCCTTGCATTTAATCTCTGTGAAACTTTGTGTTTAACTCTGAGAAACTCTGTGGTAGAAATTAAATCAAAAAGAAAAACTATATCCCCTCCAATACTTCTTTTGGAACGAATTTGCTCACGTCGCCTTTGCCGTAGATGATTTCGCGGACAATGGTTGAAGAGATAGAAGAGAGTTCAGGTGGTGAGAGCATCAATATGGTTTCGATGTTTTCATTCATCGAATGATTGAGGTGGGCGATGGTCTTTTCATATTCAAAATCTGCTGCTGAACGAATCCCCCTTAGGATGTAATTCGCATTTTCTGTTTTGCAAAAATTGATGGTCAAACCCGTGTAATCCTTCACTTCAACGGTGTCATACCCTTTGAACACCTTCTCTATCCATGCCTTCCGCTGTTCCAAAGAATACAAAGTCTTCTTAGTAGAATTGATTCCAATCGCGACGATAATCTTATCAAACAAAGGAATAGATCGCTTTAATAAGTCGACATGGCCAACGGTAATAGGATCAAATGAACCAGGAAAAACAGCAATTTTATTCATGATTAAAGAGTTGATAATATAAATTACGCATTCGGGAAGTTCATGCCCTTTTCATCCAATAACCTTCCATTGCTGACTTTGATCAATCGACCTGGAAATTTTTCAATTAAATTATAATTGTGTGTGGCCATTAAAACAGCCGTATTCTTTTGCTTATTGATGTCAAACAAGAGCTTCATAATTTCATCTGATGTATCTGGATCGAGGTTTCCAGTAGGCTCATCAGCAATAATCACTTTGGGATTATTCAAAAGCGCTCTTGAAATAACGACTCTTTGTTGCTCACCACCCGATAATTGATGTGGCATTTATAGGCTTTATCTTGCATGCCTACAAGGCTGAGCACCTCATTGATTCTCGCCTTAATATCAAATTCACTTGTCCAATTGGTTGCCCTCAATACAAATTCCAAATTGTCAGAAACAGAGCGATCCATCAATAATTGAAAATCTTGAAATATAATGCCAATGCTTTTTCTGAGGGAGGGAACATCCTTTTCTTCCATGCCATTTAAATTGACATTTGAAATTCGCCCTTCTCCTTTTTCTAATGGTAAAAAGCCGTAGAGTGTTTTGAGTAAGCTGCTCTTGCCACTTCCTGTCTTGCCGATCAAATAGACAAATTCCCCTTCATTGATGGTTAAATCAATATTGTTCAATACCAAAATCATTTTGATAAATAGATGCATTCTTTAGTTCGATAATCGGCGTGCTCATAGGTGGAAGTTTCTATTGCAATAGTACAAATATTTTTTGATAAAAATTGGCTGAGGAGGATTGAATTCAACGCAAGCTCAATGACTATTTCTTCTGACCGAGGCGCCAGTAGAATGACATAATGGGCATAAAAGCGCGGTTATTCCCATACATATTGTTTAAGATTAGATTGGTTTTAATCCCTAGGGCGATATAGGAGCTTGGGCCCATTTGCATATTGTATCCGATTCCCGCAAGCACATTGCCATAGCCAATATTCCCCTTAATTCCATTGTCATTATACATGACATGCGCAACGACACTTTCGACTTGAAAGAAATATCCTTCATAGGGGTAAACTTTAATATAGGGTCCTCCGAAGAGGCTATGTGTATTGTAATCATTAAAATTCCCAAAGTAATTATAGCCAGAATTAATACCAATTTCTAGTGGTTCAAATACGCGATACCCCAAAGATGGATACAATCCCAACAAGGCCAAATTATAGGAAAAAGACAAATCAAATCCAGCGCCGATGACAACATTCTCCTTTTTAAAAAAAGAGTTTTCATTGCTTCTCTTTTTGAAATCAGGTCGCGGTTCATCCGTTTGTTCTTTGGGTTCTTTTTCCTTTTTCTTTTTAAATTCAGGAATTGCCTCTTCATCTTGAGCACGACCCAATTGTAATACACATAAGAAACAAAACAAACTTAAGATCCTAACGAACATCGGCTAAATATATTTCTCACAAAACTAGGGAATATTTTATGCCTACAAATTTTTATTGGTTAAAAAAGTCAAAAAACAAGGCGATTTGTTGAAAATATCCCCAAATGAATTCTCGAAAAGGCTGTGCATGCCAAATTCACAAAAAATTCGTAGGTTTGGTGAATTTCCAGAACGAGTAATGACGATTCAATTTGCCCTGCGCTATATTTTCTCAAAAAAGAGCACACAAGCCATCAATATCCTGTCGAGGATAAGCATGGTGGGCATGGGCGGCGGAGCGATGGCACTCATCGTGATTCTGTCCATCTTCAATGGATTTGAAAATCTAGTTATCTCCTCTACAATGCTTTCCAGCCATCGATTAAAATGGAGTTGAAAGAGGGGAAATATTTTTCTGTTGAAAAAATCAATACCGCGGCGCTTATAAAGACAAAAGGGGTTATCGCAGTATCCAAAACCATCGAAGAGAATGCTTATTTCAAATACGGCGATAAAGAGAGTATTGGGACGATTAAGGGCGTCGATCAAGCATTTTTGCAAGTAACGCAATTGGATAGTTTTGTTGTCTATGGAAATGCTCAATTATCCGATGGCGAACATGACTATGGCATTGTGGGTGCGGGAATTGATGCAGCACTCAATGTAGAAACAGATGAGGGCTATAAACAGATAGGCGTTTATCTTCCCAAAAAAAACATGTCATTGACGAATATGCCCCAAGATGCATTTAATGCTGCTTATCTCATCCCTTCTGGTATATTTTCCATTCAACAGGAATTCGATGAAAAATACATTATCGCGCCACTCTCGTTTGTTCAGTATTTAGCAGAGCGCGATGAAGATCAAATTACGAGTTTAGAAATCAAGACAACTCCTGAATCTAGCCCTTCAATACAATCTATGTTAGAAGCGAAATATGGCAAACAATTTCATATTCGAAATCGAATTCAACAAAATGAGACGCTCTATCGAATCATGAAAATAGAGCGCTGGGCGGTTTTTGCCATCCTCTCTTTTGTCCTTTTAATTATTTCATTCAATATACTCGGTTCACTATCGATGTTGGTGATTGAAAAGAAAAAAGATATTTCTATACTAAAAGCGATGGGCGCTCAGAATCATCAAATCAAAAAAATATTCATCGCAGAAGGGCTTATTCAATCCATGATAGGCGCTTTTGCAGGCGTCAGTATAGGATGTATTATCTGCATCATCCAGCAGTATTTTGGTATCGTCAAATTAGGCGGAAGCGGCACATTTGTCATCGATGCCTATCCAGTAGATATTCAGTTTTTGGACATCCTCTTGGTGTTTATTATCATCACGACGATTGCTTTTATCGCCTCGATTTATCCAGCAATAAAAGCATCCAAGCAATCCATCCAATTCAATTAATATGGAAATCGAAATTTATACAAATCGCCTCTATAAGCATCTAGCAAAGCATGGAGATGCGCAAATCGCGAAGGAGCAATCCGCATATATGCGCAATCAATTCCCTTTTCTAGGCTTAAAGAGTCCCGTTTTAAGAGCGGCAGCGGATGCATACTTTAAAGAGTCTGGTCCCGTTAGCAAAAACCAAGTGATGCATTTTGCATTGGCATGCGCGAACTATCCCGAGCGGGAGATGTTTCACATTGCAATAGATGTTTTGCGCAAGTATTCAAAACACCTTGAAGCAAAACATATCCACGATATTAAAACATTGATTATTCAGGGTGCTTGGTGGGATACAACAGATGGTATAGCTCCGAATGTCGTTGCAAAATTGGTCACGCAATATCCTGAATTATTGTCTTTGATGGATGAATGGATAGAGGATGAAAATATGTGGATACGGCGATCCGCCATTTTGTATGCATTAAAATTCAAAAAAAAGACTGATTGGGAGCGGCTTCAAACATATATTTTGATGCGTGCACATGAGAAGGAATTTTTTATCCAAAAAGCCATTGGCTGGGTATTGCGAGAATACTCTAAAACCAATCCAGACGAGGTCATTCAATTTATCCAAAATAACCCTTTAGCCCCTCTAAGCAAGAGAGAAGGATTAAAATGGTTGAAAAATAAAGGGCTTCATACTTAATCATTATATTTACATAAAAAAGAAACTATTATGCCATTTTTATTACTCCTCATTCCATTATTGCTCTTGGTATTCCTCAGCTTTGTCACTGTGGGTCAAGGATCAATCGCAGTTGTCACAGTATTCGGGAAATATCGCAGAATATTGCATCCAGGATTAAATTTTAGAATCCCATTTATTGAGCAAATTTACAAGCGCATTTCTGTGCAGAATAGATCAGCAGAATTGGAATTTATGGCCATTACGATAGACCAAGCCAATGTCAATTTCAAGGCGATGCTCTTATATTCAGTTATCGATGCACAAGAGGAGAGCATTAAAAATGTTGCATTTAAATTTATTGATGACCGCAATTTTATGCAAGCGCTTGTTCGCAGTATAGAAGGGTCAATACGCGCTTTTGTCGCCACTAAAAAGCAGAGTGAAATATTGCTTTTGCGCAGGGAGATTGTCGATGAAGTAAAATTACATTTGGATGATATTTTAAAAGATTGGGGATTTCATTTGATCGATTTGCAATTGAATGATATCGCCTTTGATGAAGCGATTATGCGCTCTATGGCACAAGTGGTAGCATCTAACAATTTAAAGGCTGCAGCCTATAACGAAGGAGAGGCATTGCTCATCACCAAGACGAAAGGCGCGGAGGCTGAGGGAAATGCAATTAAAATTGCTGCTCAAGCAGAAAAAGAAGCGGCACAATTGAGGGGACAAGGCGTTGCATTGTTTAGAGAAGAAGTTGCTAAGGGTATGGCCAGTGCGGCGAAAGAGATGAAGAGCTCAGAATTAGATTCATCGCTCATTCTATTTTCTATTTGGACAGAATCCATTAAGCACTTTGCTGAGAATGGCAAGGGGAATGTCATTTTCTTAGATGGCTCAGTAGAAGGCATGGAAAATCAATGAAACAAATGATGGCAATAAGCCAAGTAAAAAAATAATGATGACTTCAATCGTTGAATACAAAGGGGATTTAAGAACTACTTGCATACATTTGCAATCGGGCAATACGATATTTACAGATGCGCCCACAGATAATAGAGGAAAAGGCGAAGCCTTCTCTCCCACCGATTTGATGGCAACTGCATTGGCGAGTTGTATGATTACAACAATGGGAATAAAAGCACTAGATATGGAAGTTGATTTGACTAGTGTGAAAGCCGAAGTCACTAAAATCATGGGTTCTGAGCCGAGAAGAATTGCAGAAGTGCAAATCAATATTTACATGCCAGAAAATTTAAATCACAAAGAGCGGGAAATCTTAGAGCGCACGGCACATCATTGTCCGATAAGCAAGAGCATCAGCAAAGACTTGATTGAAACAGTTCAATTTATTTATCAATAATAGGGTTTAATCATCCTATAGACGATTACTCCCGTTACACTGACATAGAACCAAACATACCAAGTATACTTGGCTATTTTTCGGTGCTTTTCAATTTGATTCGTCAAGGCGCGATATAGCGTCATCAGAATAAATGGAAAAATTGCCGCTGCTAAAAAAACGTGTGTGATTAGAATAAAGAAATAAATGTATTTCATTGCCCCATCTCCGCCGTATTTAGTGCTTTCTGCGATATTGTGATAGAAGACATAATTCACTAAGAAAAGTGCAGAAAAAAAGGTAGCACTCAATGTACACAATTTGTGATTCGAGATGTCCTTTCGCTTAATAAAATACAAAGCGAGTATAAGTAAAACACTGACGATGGTATTTATGCTTGCATTGATTGCGGGAAATATCGTTTTATCAAAACCAGGATAAGCGCTATCGAATTGATCTTTAAAGCCAGGATGGATATACATAAAAACGACTAAGCCAATAACAACAGCAGAGAGAATACCAATAACCCATTGGGCATTTTTTTCTTGATTCATGTGATTTGTTTAAAAATTGGGGACTTATAAAAGACCTAGTAACTAATACATTTTTATAGAAAAATAAGTTTCCTAGTTGAATTAGAATTTGATGTGGTTGCGGCATTTTTATTATTTTACAAGAAGGCACATCAATCATTATATCTCTTCCTTCTTCTTTTTGGATTTTCCAAATCGTCCAGCATTAGGACTAAATCATTTTTCAATCGAGACATATCAGAAGAATCTGTTCCCAAATAATAACCGCGAATTTGCTTTTTAGCATCGACGAGGATCATTCTATCGCTGTGTAAAAAATCTGTTTCGCTATCTGTATTGTCAACAGGAATTTTAAATCCATTGCGACCTAATTGGAAGGTAGAATCTTGTTGTCCCCTCAAAAAATGCCAAGTTATTTTACCTGTATTATACTTGTTGGAATATTCGGCAAGTGCGGTTAAGAATCTCTATCTGGGTCAATTGTAAAAGAAAAACGCGCAAATTATTGGATGCAGAAACCGATTGAATCACATTAGCCATATTTGAATTCATAATAGGGCAAATGCTGGGACATTGCGCGAAGAAGAAATTCACAACTGAAATTTTGCCAATCATATCGCTATCTGTAACGATTTGACCTGATGAGGAAACATACTTAAAGTGCGGTATTTTATGAAATACTGTGTCGTATTTCCATTTGCCATTTTCTTCAATGCTGTCGACTGAAATTGGCCACCAAGCATGCGGCAGCATATTGTTTTGCTGAAAGCCGTTGTTCGTGCGGAAGTATAAAAACAAAACGACGGGTAAAACCGTCGCTAGTATCATTCCTATTGTTTTGTAAACAAGTGATTTGTCCATGTAATTTGCTTGACACAATTGGTGAAAAGCTTAGTTGTAATGCATATGAAGCAATATCTAATTTCTCCTTAAAAACCTGTAAATTACTTTACAGGAAATCTCAAATGTCTCATTTCATGCCAAGCTGTACCGTCTAGCATGAAGGCAATGATCATCCAAATAAGCAATGTGAATGGAATAAAAATTGTCAATATCATCATTCTCTTTTCGTGCTTAACGTGCATAAAAACAGCCATAATATATCCCGCTTTTAAAAGCGACATGACAACCAATCCAATTCTCAAGACAAGCATTGGAGCAGTAGGAAACCATTTTTCATAAACGATAGCGAAAATAACTTCGAATACCGTAATAAAAGATAATAATGCGGTTGTTTTAAGAATTTCAGATTTGTGGTGCTTGTAATCCTCATCGCTGATGGCGAGATGATTTGGCGCTGGAACTTCTTCGTGGTGCATATGATTATTTTTGAATTTTATAATTAAATTTTAACTGCTTTTCAATTTGAATTTTACATGAGGTAGAATGCCAAGAATACATATACCCAAACTAAGTCTACAAAGTGCCAATACAATCCTACTTTTTCAACCATTTCATAGTGACCTACTTTATTATCATAATGGCCAGTCCATGTTTGAACGAGGATATAGATATTCAACAAAACGCCACCCAATACGTGCAATCCGTGGAATCCTGTGATGATAAAGAATAGGGCTCCAAACTGCGGAGTACCTTCACCAGCTGCACCAGCAAATGGAGTGAAAGTTGGTGTCATTCCTTCAGCAATCAAGTGTGTCCACTCAAAATATTGGCAAGTCAAGAAGATGATTCCACCAATAATTGTCGGGATCATATACTTGATAACCCCCCACTTATTCATTCTAAAGCCTTCCATTACGGCGAGTACCATGGTAACAGAACTCAAGATGAGCATAAATGTCATGAAACTCACGAATACAAGCGGAGCATTTTCTACGGATTCAAAACCCGGAACTGGTATCGTTTTGAATACTTCAGAAGGAAAAGGCCAATATTCTAAATTTGCCATCCTTGAAGCTGCGTATCCTACTAGAAAGGAAACAAAAGTAAAAGTATCAGAAATCAAAAAATACCAAATCATCAATTTGCCGTAGCTGACCTTCATTGGTTCAACTCCACCATTCCAGTGATTCTCTGTATTAATAGCCACATTTGATCCGTGTCCCATAATTATTATTTTTTATTACTTAATGCGAATTCGCTTTTTTAATTTTAGTTATAAATCATGTACTTAAACAGTATGTAAATATACACCCAAACTATTCCGATATAGTGCCAAAAAGAGGTTATTAATTCTAGTTGGAGCAATCTATTTGGATTTACATTATTATTCAAAATCATCTTTTTATCCTCTTTTGACCATTTCATAATCAAATAAATCAACATCAAAAGTGCGATTCCAACGATGTAGTGAACGCCGTGAAATCCGGAAATCGCATAGACAAAAGATCCTGAGGGATTCCCATCTATAGGCATTCCAATGGCTTTCAAGGTATCCCATCCTTTGAGCTGCAAATAGATAAATATCGCAGACAAAACAATGGTAGCCAAAATCGACCATCTTGTGATTATCCACTTTTTCAATTTGTAATTATTCAAAGCAAATTGAATCGTCAAACTGGAGATGATAATAATAATCGTACTGTATAAGAACTCGTCGGGCAATCTAAAACTCACCCAATTTTGTGCATCCCCTTCTTAACGACCAATGCACTTGTCAACCCTGCAAACAACATTGTCATGGAGGCAAATCCAACCCACAACATAAATTTCTTTGGATGTATTCTATCTGAATTTTCCATTATTTTATTTTATCAAATAATATCGCCAATTGAACAACTGGCAAATATAAAAATGATCCAAACATTAATTTTCTCGCTGAGGCAACATCGCATTTCACAACTAACAGGAGGGCTAAATACGAAAAATAAATAGCTGTCAAAGTTAGTATCACAGTTCCATAAATCCCTACAATACCCATTGCATAAGGCACTAAGCCGAGCGGGATAAGTGCTAAAGTATAAATCAAAGCATAGATGGCACTTTGTTTCGTTCTTCCATTTGAATCAGGCAGCAACATGATATCTGCTTTCAAATAATCGTCATAAGAGACCCAAGCAATTGCCCAAAAGTGAGAAAATTGCCAGAAGAATTGAATTCCAAAAAGAATCAATGCTATTTGATCGATATGACCTGTTGCAGCAATATAGCCAATAGCTGGAGGCAATGCACCAGGAATAGCTCCAATGAATACCGCAATCGAAGAAATTTTCTTTAATGGAGTATAAACAAAACCATATAACAATAAAGACAAAGCGGAGACAATACCAGCAATTGGATTAAAAATTACACTAAAAATTAGAATACCAATGATACCAGCAATGCCAGCAAAAACAGCCGCTTCGGCAATAGACATTCTTCCAGTTGGAATAGGTCTAGAAGCTGTTCTATTCATCAAAGCATCAGAATCTTTCTCTAGAATTTCATTGATTGCATTCGCTGATCCAGTGACAAGAATTCCCGCTACACTTAAAAGCAATATGGAGATGAGATTGACATTAACTCCTGCAAAAAGATATCCTATCACAGAAGAAAATACCACTAAAAGTGTCAAACGCAATTTTACCAATTGACTATAATCCGTCAATTTTTCAGTAAAAAAACCTTTTCTATCTTTTATAATCGCATTCATGAAACTTCGTTCCTTTTATCTTAAACTTGAATTATTATCTAATTTAATTAATTACTAGTGTGCTTCTTCACCAGGTTCAAGCGGTAAAGTCTGCGGTCTGAAATCCTCCTTGCCAAAACCATTTGAATAATCATATGGCCATCTATGAACTTCAGGAAGTTCTCCATGCCAGTTGCCATGGAAATGCTCAACAGGTGTTGTCCACTCCAATGTATTAGAACCCCAAGGATTTCTTGCATCATTGGTCATTTCTCTTCCTTTAAAAGCACTATAGATAATATTTACCACAAACAATAACTGCGCTAAGAAAGAGATAATAGCAAATACAGAGATGAATTTACTGATATCTTCCAAACCTTGGAAAGTTTGGAAATTGGTGTATATGTAATATCTTCTAGGCAAACTCAACATAAAGTGCATCGGGAAGAAAATTGCATAAGCACAAACGATAGTAACAAAGAAGTGAATATATCCCAAGGTATCATTGATAAATCTACCGAACATCTTAGGGAACCAGTGATAAACTCCCGCAAACATGCCGAAGAAAGCTGCAACACCCATTACAATATGGAAATGCGCCACAACGAAATAGGTATCATGTAAAGGAATATCAACTGTAGAGTTTCCTAAGAAAATACCAGTCAAACCACCTGAAATGAACATAGATACAAATCCGATGGCAAATAACATCGCTGGCGTCAACCTCAGATTACCGCGCCATATCGTGGTTATCCAGTTGAACACTTTTACCGCAGATGGAACTGCAATTAAGAGTGTAAACAATACGAAAATTGAACCGATGAAAGGATTCATACCTGTTACGAACATGTGATGCGCCCATACTAAGAATCCAAGACAAACGATTACTCCAATCGCAATAACCATGGCTCTGTAACCAAAGATTGGTTTTCTAGAATTCACAGATAAAATTTCAGATACCAATCCCATCGCTGGAACGATAATGATATATACCTCAGGGTGACCTAGGAACCAGAATAAATGTTGATATAGAATTGGTGAACCACCTTTGTAATCCATCAATTGACCATTCAAAACGATATTCGAAAGGTAGAAAGAAGTATCTAACAATCTATCGAATTCCATCAATACAACAGCAGCTAAAAGTGCTGGGAAACCGAGTACACCAAGAATTGCTGTAAACAATAATGCCCAAACAGTTAGAGGCATTTTAAACATAGACATTCCTTTTGTTCTCAAGTTTAGAATTGTGGCGATATAGTTCAAACCACCTAAAAGAGATGAAACGATGAACAAAGCCATACTGAATATCCATAAATCAGTTCCCAATCCAGAACCTTGATTTACAGCTACATTGCTCATTCCATTCACTGGTGGATACATGGTCCAACCACCTGAAGCAGGTCCAGTTTGAATGAAAAGAGAAGCCAACATGACAACGCCTGAAGTAAAGAAAAACCAATAAGAGAGCATATTCAAGAAACCAGATGCCATATCCCTTGCACCAATTTGGTAAGGAATCAATAAGTTGGCAAAGGTTCCGCTCAATCCTGCAGTCAATACAAAGAATACCAAAATGGTTCCGTGCATAGTGACGAGGGAATAATAAAATTCATTGGTCAATTTTCCGCCTTCCGGCCCATTGCCTAAGATACTTTCCAACCAAGGGAAAGTTTCATTGGAGTAGCAATTGAAGTCTAAAAATTACTGACATACCTGCACCAATGATTGCCCAAAAAATTCCTGTTAGGAATTGCTTAGAAATCATCTTGTGATCCTGACTAAAGACATACTTTGTCAAGAAAGTTTCTTCATGATGGTGCTCTTCGTGGTGACCGTGTTCTAAAGTATTTGCCATTTCCTTGTACTTAATAAATCAAATAATTATTTAATTCAATTTTTATTTTTCTTGCTTTTTATTTTAGTGTTTTGCATTCGCTGTGCTTGCCTCCACTGCATTACCTGCTTCTTTAGCTGGCGCAACAGTAGAATCTTTGCCCATTTCCATGGTTTCTGGAGTGACTGCAGTTGCAGCTGTATCTGCCTTTGCTGCTCCAGCATAAATTGGTTTTTGAGCGTTCATCCAAGCATCATACTCTTTTTGACTCTCAACAAATACATTCATTTGCATACCATAGTGAGACTTTCCGCAGAGCTCAGCACAAGCCAACTCATATTTAAAGTTCTTCCATCTAGGCTCGTTCGTCTCTGGATCAATCTTCTGCCAATCTGGATTCTCTTTTAATAAATCTCTTGTGTCATCGTTTGATCTAATCGGTGTAAAACTCAAGCCTGTTGGTACACCAGGAACACAGTCCATCTTAAGTCTCATGTGCGGCAAGTAAAAACTGTGCAATACATCCAAGGCTCCCAATAAAAACTCAACCGGTCTATCTTTGACCATGTGAATTTCTGAAGCAAAGAAATCATCGTGTGAAGCAGGATCTGAGAAATCAATACCCAATTCATTCGTCGGGCTTACATTTTCTTTTGTAATTAATCTTCTACCTAAAACACCGTCTTTACCTGGATATCTAATCAACCAGTTGAATTGTTTTCCAGTAGCTTCAATGACGATTCTATTCTTAGGTAAATCATCGTGATTAGGGAAAATTTCAAACCAAACCTTAATTCCCCAAACAACTAGTATTGCCATTGTTACAGCTGGAATAGCAGACCAAACAAGCTCTAATGTACTATTGTGCGCAAAGAAATACGCTTTTCTACCTTTTTGCTGTCTGTAGATATAGGTAAACCAAAACAATAAAATGTGTGTGATAATAAAGACAATACCTGTTAAAAGTAGAGTCAAATTAAATAGTGCTTCAATCTTCAAACCGTGATCAGATGCAGATGCTGGCAATAGTTTTGGCCACATATAAATTGCACTATATACGATACCGGCAAAGAACAAAACTAAAAACACCATCATCAAAGTGGCATTTATATTTCCTGACTTTTCATAGTCGCCGCTCTCTCCTCGGAGTTCACGCACTTTCTCGACCGTCTTACCCACTTGGATTAAGACGATGTATAATAAAATCAATACTGCGATGGTGATTAATGTTGCCATATTCTTCCTCTAATAATTTTATTTATCTATTGTAATTATATTATATGTTATGTCTTAAACTCTCTTCCAACATTGGATGATTAATTGGAACCAATCTATTCTTAGACAATCTAGTCAATACGATGAATAAGAATGATCCAAAAATCCTAAGAAAATCATGATTTCAATTAAGCCCATAGAAGCATGCGTCAAAGGCGGTTCTTCATGGTGAGCGCCGTGATGTCCAGCACCGTGAGCTGCTTTTACATCTGCATGGCCTTCGTGTGTCGCAGCTGCATGTGCATCTCCATGCGCTTCTGTCTTAGCTGCTTCATGACCAGTTGGCTCAGCGTTTGCCAATAAAACTCTATCACTTGATACATTCAATGAATGACCTTTTGCTTCAGTTGCATGGTGATTGCCACCGTGATTTTCAATTTTGTTAGGCTCTGGAGCAACCATCAAATAAAAGTCCATATAGTGACCGATGATCAAAACAGCCGAAGCGAAACCTGCAGTCAAGAATTGTCTTTTAGCGCTTCTCTTCAAAAGGAATAAGAATGCAAAAACAAAGTTGATGAAGAATGTTCCCAAGAACAACCATTTGAATAAAGGCACATCAAAACGCTTTACAAAATACATGGTATCTTCAGGAATATTTCCGTACCAGATCAACATGAATTGTGAAAACCAAACGTATGTCCAAAATACAGAGAACCCGAATAAAAACTTACCCAAATCGTGCAAGTGATTTTCTGTTACATTTCTCAAGTGACCTTTGTATTTCAAATATGAAATAATAAGAATCATCATTGAGAGCATTCCGCACATGTAAGAGGCGAAGTTATACCATCCAAACATGGTAGAATACCAATGTGGATCCAAAGACATGATTGCCCACCAGCTAAAAATAGATGATGATACACCGAATAATACGATATAAGCAGCAGCGATATATTTTGATTTTTGGTAGTGAGCTACTGCATCAGCAGCGCCATCTTCAGCCAATGAATGACTTCTCATGTATGCACCAATACCAATCCATCCTGCGAAGAAAAACAAGACACCGCCAGTATACATCCCAAAGTTCAAGAAATTGATTTTATCTCCAACGATGGTATCGCCTGCAACTGGATGCAACCACAATTCATATAAATTTGTAGCGCCAGTCTTCATCGCAATGATGATCAATACAAAACATACTAAAGTTACCCAAACATAAACACCAAAAGATTCGAAGATTCTCTTGATGAGTGTTTGCCAAGCGCCATATCCAATCGTAAGGACAGATACCAAGAACATTGCCGCAATCGCAATACCATTGAAATAGTATGCATTGGTCAATAGATTTGTCCAAAAACGACTGTGTTTTGTTCCTTCTTCACTTCCAAGAAAAGACCAAATCAAGCCCAAAACGCCTAAGCCCATAAAAACCAAGCAAAGTGTCTTTAGTCTCCCGCCAAATGTGAAATTCTCAGCATTCGGTTCAAATGTATTTGTTTGATGATGACCCATTGTAAAATTGTATTTTCTTTATTCTTAATGCTTCTCTTTAATTTTATTTTTTTGTTTCAACCGCAGCAACTGGAGCTGGAGCCGGAGCACCTGCATTGATTACTGTATGATTATCTGGCAATCCGCCCAATTTCTTGATATAGCAAATGATTTTCCAACGATCATCTGGAGATACTTGAGAAGCGTGACCGCCCATCATATTCCATCCATAAGTGATTGAGTGGAATATCTCTCCGTCTCTAAGTGTTTTCAAACGATCAGCATAAGATGGTGGAATTGCCTTGAAAGGACCATCCGTTCCATCAGCTCTGATAATCAATGAACCATCGCCTAAACCTGTTTTACCGTGGCAATTTGAACAATAAGTAATATACGCTGCTTCACCTTCTTTGAGTACTTCTGGTGTTTGCATATAAGGATTTTTCAATAATGCGCCAGCTCTTGCCTTGTCTGCAGGTGTATTTGCAAAATGCTTCATATAAGTATAAGAGAAAGCATAAGCTTCATTCTTTGCCAATTCATTTTGAGGAATTGTTCCGAAGGGAATCGTACCAGCAACTGGAAGACGAGACGCCATATAGCGCATGCTATCTCCTACTTTGGTTGGAATTTTACTCTCTCCATATGTCTCTCCGGCATTAGAATAAGCCATGTCAGGAGCATAGATTCTTCCTGGCTTTCTGATGTTTCCTGAAAGCATGAAAATCGCCAAAAGGATCATGCCTAGAATCGTCGCGTAAAATTTTATAGTCTTATTATCCATTGTAATACTCTTAATGCTTTACTATCTTAATTAATTAAACTCTTTTGTATGAATTTCCAATGCCCCTGCATCTTTCAAAGCCGCATTGATTTTATTGACATTTTCTGCTGAACTATGATCTATTCCAAAAGACAAAGCAAATTTATCATCTGTCGTTCTCTCATCAATAATCATTGGAATAAAACCTGGATACAATTCATTTCTGATGATGTATACAAAGAACATTCCCCAACATGCAAACAAGATGGTACTTTCAAATATAATAGGAATAAACGCTGGTAATGCCCAGAAAGGTTTTCCTCCAAATACCGTAGGATAGTTCATCGTTACGATCCAAGTGATTACACTCAAAGCGGTAATTGTTCCTGTCAATCCCAATAGGAATCCAGAAGTATGCAATCGAGATTCTTTGATTCCCAATTTATCATCAATCCCGTGAACGGGGAATGGAGAGTATGCATCGGTAATTTCGATTCCGCTCCTCTAATTTTATCTATGGCATCCATAAAGGGCTCTTCGTGATCCCAGATACCGTAGATGTATTTCTTTTGTGCTATTTTTCCTGCTGTCATTCTATTATTATTAAATAAAACTATAAACTGCTATTTATTAATGATGATTTTTTGCTTTTTTCTGTGCTACTTCAGAGATATTACTGAAGATCGATTTCACCTCTGCAATCGCAATCACAGGGAAAGTTCTCGCAAACAATAAGAAGCATGTAAAGAATAATCCCAAACTTCCGATGAAGATAGAGATATCTACCCAAGATGGTGTGAAATACAACCAGCTCGAAGGCAAGAAATCTTTGTGCAATGAAGTCACGATAATTACAAAACGCTCGAACCACATTCCAATATTGATGAATACAGACATAAAGAATGTAACGGCAATATTTCTTCTCATCTTCTTAATCCAGAAAATCTGTGGAGACAATACGTTGCATGACATCATACCCCAATAAGCCCATTTGTAATCTCCGAATGCTCTGTTATAGAAAGCATACTGCTCGTATAAATAACCAGAGTACCAAGCGACAAACAATTCCGTGATATAGGCAATACCTACGATAGAACCCGTAACGACGATAACTTTATTCATCGACTCGATATGTGCAATGGTAATATAGTTTTCAAGATGTTGCACTTTACGCGCGATGAGCATCAATGTCAA
Source organism: Bacteroidota bacterium (assembly GCA_016713645.1). Classification (GTDB taxonomy): domain Bacteria; phylum Bacteroidota; class Bacteroidia; order Chitinophagales; family JADJOU01; genus JADJOU01. The sequence continues at coordinate 57,886 of JADJOU010000017.1, read as the reverse complement.
TACCATGGCAAATCCCGAGAAGATCGCACCCGCAACGAAATACGGAGGGAAGATCGTAGTATGCCATCCTGGAATTACTGATGTGGCGAAGTCAAAGATACGATGGTGTGTACTGAAAGTACGAGTGGTGTAGACAAACCAGCCAAAACCAAAGACAAAGACTCAAAACGACTCCATTGCTTAGCTGTTCCTCTCCATCCAAAACTCAATACATTGTAGATGAATTTTCTCTTGCTAGATTTCGCTTTATCTCTGATGGTTCCAAAGTCAGGCATCAAACCTGAATACCAGAACAAACATGATACAGAGAAGTAAGTTGAAATCGCGAATACGTCCCATAAGAGCGGTGAATTGAAGTTCACCCAAAGTGGTCCACGTGTATTTGGATAAGGGAAGATAAAGAATCCTTGCCAAATACGACCCATGTGAATCAATGGAAACTGACCAGCACAAACAACCGCAAAGATGGTCATCGCCTCCAGCAGCTCTATTGATCCCTGTTCTCCATTTTGTCTGAATAGCAAGAGTACAGCAGAAATCAAGGTTCCCGCGTGACCAATACCGACCCACCAAACGAAATTGGTGATATCCCATGCCCAGTTGACTGTTTTGTTCAATCCCCAAACACCGATACCTTTCCATATCGTATAGGAAACGGCAAATACATAAAGCAATAAACCGACTACTGCAAAAGAAAATGCAATCCACCAGTTTAAAGGTGGTCTTCCTTCCGTACTACGAACAATATCCTCGGTAATCTTTCCGTAGGTAATGTTTTCGCCGTTAATGAGTGGCTCTCTAATTAATGAATCTACGTGCGACATAGTTTATTATTAATCTCTTAAATATTATTTATCTAATTATAATTATGTAATTGCATCTTCATTTCTAACTCTAGTCAAATAGCTGACAGATGGCAAAGTGTGTATTTCTTCCAATACACCGAATGCTCTTTCATCCATCGTCAATTTGTGAACTTGAGTGTCTTTATTGTTTACATCTCCAAATGTGATTGCGTTGGTAGGACATGCCGTTTGACAAGCCGACTTAACATCACCATCTCTCAATGTTCTATTCTCTTTCTTAGCGTCTAATTTAGCTCCTTGGATTCTTTGAACACAGAAACTGCATTTCTCGATAACTCCTCTTGAACGTGTAGTAACATCTGGATTCAAGACCATTCTAGCCAATGAATCAAATCTACCCAATTTATCATCGTAATTATCTACGCCGAATGATTGCTCGTTGAAAGAATCAGATCCTGTATAGTCATACCAGTTAAATCTTCTCACTTTATACGGACAGTTATTAGCACAATATCTCGTTCCAATACATCTGTTATAAGCCATTTGATTCAATCCCTCAGAACTGTGGTTAGTTGCAGAAACTGGACAAACGTTCTCACATGGAGCGTTATCACAGTGCTGACACATCATCGGTTGGAAAGTCACTTCTGGATTCTCAACATCACCCGTATAATATCTGTCGATACGCATCCAATGCATCTCTCTAGAGCGATGAACTTGATCTTGACCAACAACAGGTACGTTGTTTTCTATATTACATGCTACAACACAAGCGCCGCAACCAACACATGAGTTGAGGTCTACGACCATTCCCCATTGATGACCTGGCATTTCATGTTTTCCATAAAGTGTCACCAAGTGGTGCTCCAACCAAGCTTTTCTTGGTGTTCCACCGATTTGATTTCCTGCTTCAGGGTCTTTTCTATATGCATTCAAAGAAGTTTCTTTGATGACGTAACGCGTTTTAACACCGCCTAGACCTTGATGATCCAAAGTGAAATAAGTCTGCATAGCAGCTAATTTAGCTACTTCGCCAGTCACTTTGAAAGATGCTACTGCATTGCTAGAGATATTTCCATTGACGGTTGTCATGAAAGGAAATACATTCGCTCCGCGGCTAAACTCCGCATTGACAGTCTTTCTTCCAAATCCAACTTTAATACCCAATGTGCCATTGGCAACACCTGGAAGAGGATAAACTGGAAGGGTCACACTTGCACCATTCATGGTAAGTGTAATCGTCTTGTATTCTTTTGTATTTAAATCTGGAGTCAAACCATTCTTTGCAGCCCAAGTAGGATTGGCAACAATGTAATTGTCCCAAGTAATTCTAGACATTGGATCTGGCAATTCTTGGATATATGGATTGTCAGCATAAGAACCATCACCATGAACTGATAAATAGAACTTAACTTCTAATTCAGATTTTTTATACGTCGCAACTGCTGCAACAGCATTTGCAATATTGCTTCCATTGAAAGAAAGGGAAGAGCCCTCTCCTACAGCAGTTTCGCTATTCTGAACTGCATTGTCCCAGAAAGCATCAAAACTGCTATAACCAGCGGCCAATTCAGTTTTTCCTTTTGCGGTATTTTTGATATACTCGTAAAAAGAAGTATTGTTTCCAGCCCAAGACAATAAAGTCTCTTGATATTGACGTGTATTGAATAATGGTGAAATAGCTGGTTGACAAATGGCGTAAACACCAGATTTTGGCTCAGCATCATTCCAACTCTCGAGTGCATTGTGTTTAGGCACTACATACACACAAGCATCTGCGGTTTCATTGTGGCGATCGCTCAATGAAATCGTATTTTCTACTTTCTTCATTGCCTCTGCAAATCCTTTGATTGAATAAGCTGGGTTCGTATCGATGATGATCAAAGATTTTACTGCACCTGCATTCATATCTGCTAAAAGTGCTGCTGTCTCTTTGTCATTGCTCTTTTTTATAGTTGGTCGCTCCTTTAATCGTTGTACCAAAATTTCCTAAGATATTGTTGATGGCAAAAACCAATCCCTGTACATTGGCATCATTGACACCGCAAACGACGAGGGATTTCATACCTCTGTTTTTGCAAGCCAATAATTCCTTAGCCGTCTCAGCAACACCAGCAATTTTACAAGCTTCGCCAGCATTAACTGCATTGTATAATTCATATACAGCCATAGCCTCTTCAGAAGGGCTCAAAGCGTATTTCTTATCAGAAGTAGAACTTGTCGCAGTAGGAATCGCTTCGAAATGAATGTGGCGACTCATATTGCTGTTTTGAACAGATACTTTTCTTCTCTTTGCATAATCAGAAGCGTGCTCCACTGGATTACCCCAAGTAGCCGCAAAATCAGCACCGATAGATACAATCACATCAGCCTCACCAAATCTGAAATCAGGGAATGAGCGAGTACCTAAATAAGTTTCCGCTGCATCCAAAATTCCTGAATAAGAAACTGCATCATGGGTTACATGACTTGCATTGTATTTAGTTTTGAATTCGTTGATAGCAGCAAGTGAAGAAGGGCTATTGATAGAAGAAGTCAATACAACTACTTTACCAGTTCCCAATTTAGCGCCAATTTCAGCATCGATAGCAGCAAAGCTCATCTCTTTTCCTCCTTTCATCGGAGATTTGAAACGAGAAGCATTATCATATAAGCTAACAACAGAAGCTTGAGCAAGCGCAGTTGTTCCACCTTGAGAAATTTTTGAGTTTGGATTGCCTTCTATTTTGATTGGTCGTCCTTCTCTTGTCTTAATTAAAACAGAAATATATTCACCACCTAAAGTATAAGCAGAAGCGTAGTAATTAGCAACGCCTGGTGTGATTTCCTCTGGTTTAAATACATATGGAATTGATTTGCGCACAGGCATTTCACAACTCGCAGCGAGTGTAGCAGCACCTAGACCAAATCCCAATTGCTTTAAGAAATCTCTTCTTCCAGTGGATTCGTTGGTAATGCCTTCAGCAATTGAATTGAGAACAGGCAATTCATCCGAAAATTCTTTTGTCTCTACCGGATTTGAATTGTTGACTTCTCCTAAAGTTTGCCAATATCTTTTTTCTTGCATAATAATTATTCTTGAATCTGATAAATATGAATTGGTTCCTTATTTGATATTAATAGTGACATTTTTGACATTCAGTACCGCCGATATCATTGACAGTGACTCTCTTTCTCTTGCCAGCTTTCATTTCCTCATGGTATTTCACATAAGTCTTGTAGTAAGAATTATCAGAGAATTGAACATCGTGATTTCTGTGGCAATTCACACACCATCCCATAGACAATGGAGCGTATTGGTATACTTCATCCATTTCTTCTACTGGACCGTGACAAGTTTGACACTTCACTTTGCCCGCATTGACGTGCTGAGCGTGGTTGAAATAAACGTGATCAGGTAGATTGTGTACACGCACCCACTCGATTGGTTTTTGTGGTTTAGAATAGGTCTGTGTTTTCACATCCCATCCCACAGCGTCATAAATCTTAGCTATTTCTCTCTCACCGTATTGAGGGCCCACTTGAACATTCTTATGACAGTTCATACAAACGTTGGCAGAAGGGATATTTGAATGCTTGCCTTTATCAGCAGAACTGTGGCAGTATTGACATTCAATTTTATTCTTTCCAGCATGGAGTGCATGGGAGAATTTAATCGGCTGAGCTGGTTGATACCCTTGCGATCTTCCCAATTGAATCGCATCTTTACAGATAGCATAGCAAAGGAAAAGGATTGCGAATATCAATAGACTTGTTTTGAATTTTCTAGAGAGGTAGAAAGGAACTTTAGCAGGAACTGGCTGACCATTTTTCTCTGCGATAATTTCCGATAGATTGTTTGATGTCGTTCCCAATGCAAATGCAACTACGAGTAGCAATGCGAGGATAACCAACATTAAGATAGGACCATTCGAAGCGCTTTTTGGAGTTCCAGCAGTAGTGGCATCAGCAGCAACTGCTTTTGCACCGCCGCCAGCACTTGGATCTGCAATATAAGCCATCACATCGCCCAATTCTTTGTCGGTGATTTGACCGGCGAAGACGTTCATGGCAGATGGAGCCCAATTGACCATCTTGTTAGCGTAAGGATAACCTGCTCCAACGGCGTCGTTGTAGTTGAGGATCCATGTCTTTAACCATTCTTCTCCTGACTTGCCTTTGAAATCGCCAGCTGATTTCCAGCGGTCGATCACGCCCATCAAGGCAGGACCAGTCATATCCTTTTGCAGCGATACATCGTGACATGATCCACACTTGCTTCTAAAAACGGACTTGCCACTTTTAGCGTCTTGAGCAGATACGTTCGAATATATTGAAAGTGAAAGGAATAGGAGTAAAAAAACGGGTAATTTTCTGTTGAAGATTGCTTGTATCATTGTATTCTTTGCCAATTAGTCTTTTTCGAAAAACAGGACAAATATACGCTTTGATGTGAATTGTTAAAATAAATTTTTAACATAATTTTAATCTTGAGACAATTTAGACTTATTCTAAATAGTGGAATTAAATAAAGCATTCAATTACAAGTACTATGCCATTAAAAGAGTCTAGAATTTAAGACAAAATCCTCCGATATTTTTTTTCAACATTTTTTTGCCCAAACAGTTGATATCTAAATTTTGTTCAAAACGGTATCAAAATGAGGATGGTTTTAGATGCTTCACAATAAATCCAATTGCACGGAGATATAGACGAATTCAATAAAAAAAGGCTATTCCGAGTGGAATAGCCTTTTGAATATTTTTCGTATTTGGAAAGATTATTTTCTTCCAAATGTATGTGATAATTTCAACCAAGTAACTCTGCCCATGTATGGAGTTCCTGGGAAGAATTGGTGTTTGTTGTCCAATACGTTATTCATAGACAAGGTGATAAAGGTATTTTTGAATGAAGTCAATGGTCTCCATGTAAGAGATAAATCCACTAAATTCGCGGCATTCACTGTACCGATGTATATCGCAGAATTCGCAGGGAATGCATCATACCATCTCCAGTTTGCTGACCATGTGAAATTCTCTGACTTTCCTTTGTTTAAACCAAATGAATGTGATACTGCCAAAGATGATTTATACTTCGGTGCATTCAATCCTACATAGCCTTGAGCTGCATCTTGCAATGGAATTCTATCTTTGTTTACAATGCTAAATGCTCCGTCTACTGTGATTGTCTTAGTAGCCATATAAGAGACAGATACGTCTGCTCCTGCTACATCAACTGTTCCCAAGTTCAAATAAGTCAAGATGATATCTCTTCCAGAAAATCCATTCTTAGGTGCCACTGTACCTAATGGAGAAGAAACATTGTTTCCTTTTTGTGTCAAATACAAGCCGATGATCTCATCTACAGCAGTACCATTGCCATTTCCTCCGCTTGTCTTAGCATCAAACAAACCATTGATGGCTGCAGGATAACCTGGATTGATAAAACCTAGAGAAGTGATATTAGAAGCAATTTTTTGAGCCAATGCAGGATTGGTGAAATCATAAGTCACCGTATATGAAGCAGAGCTCAATGGGCTGATGAAGTTGTTGATTCTAGAGTAATACACATCAATTCCTAAAGATACTTTATCTCCCAACAATCCTTTGTACCCGCCTTCTACTGTTTGTGTTACCGTTGATTTAACAGATTCTTTGTCTACGATTTTAGCAGGGTCAATTTTGCTCTTTACAAATGCAGTTGTATATGCTGTTGACTTATCCATTCCGCCCATCAAAGCTGCTGAATACTCATTATTGAATACATTGAAATCAACTACAGCATTGGTAATGCTCGGTGCAATTCCACTATAAATGATACCAACTAATGGCCCTAATTGCGCTGGAGGCAAAGGCAAGCCCAATGTGCTCAAATAACCGATGATTCCAGCTTGTGTAGATGCATTGCTGGATACAAATGCCATTGAATCATTCAAATTCGTCCATGTGTTTGAATTGTTCAAATACATAGGCAAATTATTGTTGTAATTGTATTGGAATCCCTCTGGATTTCCAAAACCTCTCACCATAGCACCATTGCCCAATACGCCATTCGCTAAATCCAAAGATAGATTTAAGATAGATGGGGCAGAGATGCTCTATTATATGTAATACGGAAAGTATTGTTTTCACTTGGCTTGTATACCAAAGCTCCTCTTGGTGACAACATAAATTCATTAATTCTATCGTGGTAATCCGCTCTTACTGCCGCTACAACAGAGAATTTTGGAGAGAATTTATATTCACCTTGTAAATAACCGCCATATTGATTTACATTATCAGAAGAATCAAATCGACCATAAATAGTATTGAATGATTCTGGGATAGTCGCAATGAAATCAAATCCATAAACTAGGTTCAATTTATTCTTCAATAAATCAGAAGAGTGTTGAATTTGAGCGACGATTTGCTTAGATTGATCATCGAGGTATTGTGAATTCCATTGTCCTGTTTGACTCTTAGACTGCGGAATTAAATATGTGTTTCCCGACTCTTGCGCATTCATGAAAACTTGCATAAACAATTTTTTCATTCTGAAACGCAATTGAGTATTATAACTCAACCAATTTTTAGCTTGAGCTCCACCCAATCCTGTCAATTCAAAATTAGAAGCATTTGACAAACCTCCACTCAAGATAAATTCAACATCTTTAGATGGTCTGAAATCGACAACGAGCATCAGCTGCTTGTTTTTTGATAGAGAAATCTCTTTGGAATGTAGTTGTAGATTCTGTTGTGAATAATTGTCCATTCTTACCGCTACCGAAATTTAAAGCATCGCCTAATTTTGGTTCGCGAGAATCGTATTGCTCGAAATCAGATCCCTTGACGATTTGTCCCGAAATCTTAAATCCAATTTTATCGGTGATTTTTGCAGCAATTCTAATTTCTGGATTGATCAAATAGCGATCATTTAAATCAGAGGATACTGGACCACCTGCTAAAGTTGAATCTCCTGCTGCTCTCAAAGCACCTGTAACAGAAACGGTGATCTCCGCTCTATTTTCCATATCAAGAGGAGATTTTGTGTAAATAGCCAATACGCCGTTTGCAGCATTTGGTCCGTATAATGCAGAGGCTGGACCTCTTACAATTTCCATTCTTGAAATGTCTGAATTGCTTGTTGGAACCAATTGGAAAGCATTTACTTTCAAAGAAGGAACTGAAGCAAATCTATTGTCTATTGTATATAGCAAAGAACCAGAAAATATTCCATTGAATCCTCTTACGTTGACATTATTAGAAACCATCCCTGTAGGCATGATATCCACAGCAGCTACTTTCTTCAAGTGATCAACCATAGTTACGGAAGGATTAACTTTAATGCGCTCTTCGCTCAATACAGCGACAGAAGCAGGAGCATCGAGTATTTTCTCCGATTTTTTAGATGCAGAGACAACAACTTCGCTCATCGCGACATTGCTGGTCTTTAAAACAGGGCTCATCGAAACAGCAGATTGTTTGCCATCAAAAGAATATTCTTGTGAAGCAAAACCAACTGAACTAAAGGTTACGACAGCTGGAACATTCGCCGCAGGAATCGTCAGGGAATAATTTCCATCGATATCGGATTTCGCGCCGATGGAAGTTCCCTTCACCATAATCGAAGCGCCGGGAATAGACATTCCTTTATCATCGACTAGCTTACCGGAGAGATTGATGTCTTGTGCAAATGCTAGATTGCATATCAATGCAAACAGAGCAAAAAAGATAGGTTTTAAACGCATAGTTTGTTTTTTAATTATCGACAAAATTAGCATATTTCTTTTATTTTTTAACTTATTTTCACACTTAGTCAAACCCTTGCGGGTTGGCACATGTATGCGTATAAATTACAAAAAAATGAAGGATTTTACTTCAGTTTGCTGTGATTCTTGGAATAGCCGAAATAGATGACCATACCAATTGCCAACCAAGCAAATAGCCTCAACCAATTCGTCCATCCCAAACCATAAATCATGGCGGCGCAGACAATGATCCCTAATATTGGAACCAATGGCACAAAAGGTGTTCTGAATTTGCGCGGTAAATCCGGATCTGTCTTGCGCAAAATAATGACAGAAACGCAGACGAGGATAAAGGCAAATAAGGTGCCGATGCTGGTCATATCACCTACAATGTCACCTGGAATAAATGCAGCGAAGAATCCCACCAAAACGAGGATAATCAAATTGGCGATATATGGTGTTTTATAAGTTGGATGTACTTTGCTCAAAACTGCAGGCAAAAGACCATCTTTACTCATCGAATAAAATACCCTAGATTGACCTAAAAGCATGACGAGGATAACCGAAGAGAATCCAGCCAAAATAGCCACAGTGACTAGCTTTGCCAACCAACCATAACCGATCATATATTTATTGATAGCAAAAGAAACAGAGGCTTCTTTACCTGTTGTTCTAAAATCTTCTACGGTAGCAACACCTGTAAGTACATGCGCAAAAAGGATATACAATATTGTGCAAATCACCAAAGAGCCCAAAATACCGATGGGCATATCTCTTTCAGGATTCTTTGCTTCTTGAGCAGCCGTGCTGACAGCATCAAAGCCAATGAAGGCGAAAAAGACAACGCCTGCTGCACCCAATATCCCCATGATACCGCCATAATTATGCGGAATACCTTGAGAATCCATGAATATGCTCGGAGCTGGAATATAGGTGGCGTGGTTATCTGGATTGATAAAACCCCATCCAACGATAATGATCACGATGACGATAGCCACTTTTGAAATCACAATTAAACTATTGAAAAGCGCAGATTCTTGTGTTCCTTTAATCAACAAAAAGCTCAAAATTGATACGATAAATAAGGCCGGCAAATTAACCAAACCCGAGACCCCGGTCAGTGAAGTTTCAAAAGGCGAATGGCACCATTGATAGGGGATCGCCGAGACATTCAATACATTCACCAAAAGGTTGTTGAGGTATTCACTCCATGCAATGCCCACTGTTGCAGCACCTACTGCATATTCCAAAACCAAATCCCATCCAATTATCCAAGCCATCAATTCGCCCATAGTGGCATAAGAATAAGTATAAGCACTTCCAGAGATAGGAATAGAAGAAGATAATTCAGCATAGCACAAACCTGCAAAGGCACAACCCAAGGCCGCGACCATAAATCCAATAGTCACTGATGGACCAGCATTTTGAGCAGCAGCTGCAGCAGTTCTCACAAATAATCCAGCGCCAATAATTGCGCCAATCCCCAAGGCAATCAAACCCATAGCAGACAAACTTCTCTTCAAGGTATGCTCTCCCGCTTCTGGATGCGCTGTCAATGAACTGATGGACTTTTTTCTAAATAAACTCATAATAAATAATTAATTTTAGTTGAATTTGTGATTTTCAATATTAATGATTTCTTGACAAGTCGTCAAATCATTTTTATCATTTGAGGCAATAATAAGAATTTTATTGGCTGAATATTGATTTAAAACGCGATGAAACCATTCAATGCCATGGCTATCCAAGAAGCTTGTAGGCTCGTCGATCAAGAGAATACGGCTCTCTGACATGAGGTTGAGGCCAATTTTCAAGCGCTGTTTCATCCCTGAGGAATAGGTCTCAATTTTTTTATGCGGATCAATATCAATTGTATTAAAGAATAATTCCTTATTGACTCCCAATGCAAATTGTTTAAATTTAAAATGAAAGTCAATCATTTCATCCATCGTCATACTCTCTATCAAATCAATATAAGGCGCGCAATAGGCGACATAGGCGTAGATTTCTTCGATGGGAATTTCCCGCTCCCCGACTGAATAGCGAATAGAACCAGTATTGGGCGATAAAAAACCAGAGATGATTTTGAGTAAAGTGGACTTTCCACTGCCATTATTCCCAATGATTCCATAGCGATTGCCCAATTCAAACGAATACGTGAAATTCGAGAATAGTGCTTGTTTGAGAAATTTCTTTGAAATATTATCTGCGAGAATCTTCAAAATGGCTTCTTTAAGGCGTAAATATAAATTTAAATTTGAAGGATGAAAATTTGAATCTCAAAAAAAAACAAATGTTCATAAGTAACCAAAATATTAACATAAGGTCATCTAAGCCTAAAAAAACATTTCCCTAATAATATATCTTATAGATTTGTCCACTAATTTTTTAATATGGCCAGAGGCATATTGGTATCTATCGGGGGCAGAAGACAAAGGAACAGACTTAGAAGCTGGGGTAATCGACAGAAATAGACTTAATTTTTTCGAATTAGGCATTCTCTCTAGTTTTATCAAACTCATTCAAAAAGAAAGTCCACGCATAGAGGTCATTACGACAGCATCAACCATTCCCGATGAAGTAGGTGAAAATTATCTTGATGCATTTTCAAAATTAGATTGCAACAATATCGGTCATTTGCGCATTCGCAATCGAGAAGACGCATCAAATGAAGAATATATTGAGCGACTGAAGTCAGCTGATGCCATCATGTTTTCAGGAGGAAATCAACTCAAATTGACTTCGATTTTTGGTGGAACAGAGTTTTTACAAATCTTAAATAATCGTTACCATAATGAAGAGGGCTTTGTCATTGCAGGCACAAGTGCTGGTGCGATGGCGATGAGCAATACGATGATCTACGAAGGAAATGCTTCGCGTTCGCACCTAAAAGGGGAAGTGAAAATTACGACGGGATTGGCTTTTGTCAAAGATGTCATCATTGATTCCCATTTTGATAAGCGCGGTAGATTTTCGCGATTGGCTCAAGCAGTTGCATCCAATCCGCAAGCCTTGGGAATAGGACTTGGAGAAGATACAGGGTGATTATTCGAAATGATGATACCCTTGAAATTATTGGATCAGGTGCCGTAATCTTAGTCGATGGACAAAACATTCGCCACAGCAATATCGCTGAAATTGCCGATGGCAGTCCAATCTCCGTAGAGAATATCAAAGTGCATATTTTAGAGCGAGGCAATCAATACAACCTTCAAACCAAGAAATTTGAAGCGAAGGTGAATGAGATGATTTAATCTCACTTTCGAATAATCTCCGCTCCTATCGCATTCAAGCGACCATCAATATTTTGATAACCGCGATCAATTTGTTCAATATTTTGAATGATGGATTTTCCATTGGCACTCATAGCAGCTATCAATAGAGCAACACCAGCTCGAATATCTGGCGAACTCATGGTAATGCCTCTCAATTTTTTTACTTTATCCAAACCAATAACAGTTGCTCGATGCGGATCGCAGAGAATAATTTGAGCGCCCATGTCTTTTAGTTTATCTACAAAAAACAAACGGCTCTCAAACATTTTTTGATGCACCAAAACGGAGCCTTTTGCTTGCGCTGCAACCACGAGGATAATACTCAATAAATCAGGTGTGAATCCAGGCCATGGATGGTCATAGATGGTCAATATACTGCCATCGATGAAAGTCGCTATCTCATAATGCTCTTGCGCGGGGATATGGATATCATCGCCAATAAAATCCATTTGAATGCCTAATTTCTTGAACACATTTGGAATGAGTCCCAATTGGTCAATACGACAATCTTTGATGCGAATATCCGATTCTGTCATGGCTGCCAAGCCAATAAATGAGCCGATTTCAATCATATCTGGCAAAATGGTATGGCTGCAACCCTGCATGCTAGTCACCCCATTGATGATGAGCAAATTGGATCCTATCCCTTTGATATCAGCCCCCATGGCATTGAGCATAGCGCACAATTGCTGAATATACGGTTCGCAAGCTGCATTATACAAGGTCGTCTGACCTTCCGCCATCACCGCACCCATCAATATATTTGCTGTGCCCGTTACAGAAGGCTCATCGAGTAATATATATTTCCCTTTTAGTTTAGATGCATTTACGGTAAAAAACTCATCTGCATCATCATAATTAAATTCTGCACCCAATTGTTGAAAGCCTGCAAAATGCGTATCCATAGGCCTCCTACCAATTTGATCACCGCCTAGCTTGGGCATATACGCTTTCTTAAATCTAGATAAAAGTGGTCCAATGATCATCACAGAGCCTCTCAATCCAGACGCTTGCTTTTTGTATTTCTCCGTTTGCAAATATTCGATATTCACATTATCTGCTTTAAATGTGCAAGAGCTCGGACTGTGTCGATTCACTTTTACGCCTAAATCAGCCAATAAATCAATCAATAAATTCACATCTCGTATGTCGGGAATATTGTGCATATGCACTTCTTCCGATGTCAATAAAACAGCGCACAACACTTGCAGCGCTTCGTTTTTCGCTCCTTGCGGCATCAATGTTCCACTCAATTTGCGCGAACCAGTAACTTCAAAAATTGCCATAGATATGTTTTGTTCAAAATTAGAATTTTAAATCAAAGCGATTCCAAAAATAATGCACAATGAACATGTTGAAGAAATAGAAATTTCCATGCTTATTATCACTCATAGTCAATTAAAAAATCACTAATTTTGCATGAATAGTCCATTATGAAATTTATTTGCGCCCTATTTTCTATCCTTATGCTCCATTCATGTAATTCAAGTACAAAAAACGCGCATCAATCCCTCCTAGACAATTTAGTGGGCGCTTGGCAAATGGATTTAGAAGGTGGCATCTTGAGAGAAGAATGGAAGGCCAAAGGAGATCTTTTATTGGGCACTACGGCAATGCTAGACCAATATGGCGATCGAAAAGAGAATGAAAAAATGCGCCTATCTATTGAAGATGATCAATTGATTTATGAAGCTATCGTAAATGGTCATAATGAGGGAAAGGGCGTGAAATTTGCCTTGACGAAGTATGACGCAGACAATCACAGTTATCAATTTGAAAATCACCAACACGATTTCCCCACTAAAATATTCTATCAATTCAAATCCAATTTGGAATTATATGCAGTTGTCAGTGGAAACATTGAAGGCAAGGAACAAAAGATAGAATTCAATTATAAAAAATCAAAATAGTCTCCTATTCACACCATAGAACCATATTACCAATGGCGCGACCATTATACGGCGGAAGAAGATGAGAAGTCCCCATTCTATCTCAAAAAGTACAGCGAATTGTATTTCACAGATAAAATTTACAATTTCCTAATACATCCGCAATGGGACAATATTGGGTCTCCGACGCTCTATATAAAAATACTCTTTGTTCATTACGAAAAGCAATTTGCCGTGATTGAATTATTCGGAGAATGGAATGATGCCATACACAATGATATCATGTATCTCAAAAGAGATATTATCGATTTGATGATTCCTCAGGGAATTACAAAATTTTTATTGATCGGCGAAAATGTGCTCAATTACCATCGCTCTGAATCTGATTATTATGAAGAGTGGTATGATGATATCAAAGATGCTGGCGGCTGGATATTCGCACTGGGATTTCTCCCCCATGTCATTCAAGAGATGAAAAAAGGTCAAATCGATTACTATTTTAACTTAGATGAAGAACATGAATCATTCAATTGGAGGAATCAAAATCCCTATCAATTGCACAAAATCATCGACAGTTTTATAGTCAAATCTATAGAATAATTTTTTAGGATAAATACCTGAACATGCCTATACAAGTAGAGATAAAATTAATTCCCGAACTCGCCAATAATCTAGAACATATTGAGGCGGAAGCGCTTGCCGCTGCTGGCCTTCATAGAGATGATATACATTCAATAAAAATCGTCCGAAAATCCCTTGATGCCAGATCTCGACAAATATATTTTCTTTTAAAAGTTGACATCTATCTTAAGCGAGAAAATGATTTGCCTAAATTAAAACATTCCAATACAAACCCGTAACCGACGACGTGACTTGTCATATCATCGGATTCGGGCCCGCTGGAATTTATGCTGCATTGCAATGCTTAGAATTGGGAATCAAACCCATCATTCTAGAGCGAGGCAAACCGGTGGAAGAGCGAATCAAAGATATCTCTGCGATTCATAAAAAACAATTCATCGATAGCGATAGCAATTACTGCTTTGGAGAAGGCGGCGCAGGGACTTATAGCGATGGTAAACTCTACACGCGCAGCAACAAAAGAGGCGATATCCAAAAAGTGCTGGATGTATTGATTCAACATGGCGCAAATGAAAACATTGGATATGAAGCGCACCCGCACATTGGCACGAATAAATTGCCCAAGTTGATAGAGGCTATGCGCAAGACAATCATAGAACATGGCGGAGAAATTCACTTTCAAACTAAATTGATAGATTTTGAAATTGCCGATGGAAAAATTCAGAAAAATCATTACAGAAAATCATGGCTCATGGTCTGTTCAGCGTGTAATTCTGGCAACTGGACATTCTGCAAGAGACATCTTTTATCTATTGCGCAAAAGAAATATTTTAATCGAGGCAAAACCATTTGCCATCGGAGTTAGGATTGAACATCCTCAGTCTATCATTGATGCGATTCAATACAAGCGACCCAACAGAGGGGATTATTTGCCGCCCAGTTCTTATAGCATCGTCACACAAGCATGTGGCAAAGGCGTTTTTTCCTTTTGTATGTGTCCAGGAGGAGTCATCTGCCCTGCAGCAACTGACAGTGATGAGATTGTAGTAAACGGGTGGAGTTCAAGTGCGCGCAACGGACAATTCGCCAATAGCGGTTTAGTCGTTGCTGTCGACCCAGAGAATTGGTCTGAATTCAAAGAGCATGGGCCCTTAGCAGCCTTAGAATTTCAAAAGAGTATTGAAAAAAGAGCATTTAATGCAACGGGGAGTTTGGTTGCACCCGCGCAGCGCGTTGAAGATTTTATTCAAGGGAGAATTTCTATTGATCTGCCTCGAACGTCCTATCAGCCAGGCGTCAAATCCGTTGACCTGCACACCATTCTACCTAAATTCATCGCAAATAGTTTGCGCGAAGGATTGATTGAATTTGGCAAGAAAATGCAGAGCTATCGCTCTTACGATGCCCTATTGGTAGGTGTAGAAACGAGAACTTCGAGTCCAGTGAGAATTCCGAGAGATAAAATCACTTTTCGCCATCCAGAAAATTTCCAATCTCATTCCATGTGGCGAAGGAGCTGGCTATGCGGGTGGTATTGTCAGCGCGGCCATGGATGGAATGGCTTGTGCAATGAAGCTTTAGATTGACGAATTACGATTTATGAATTAAAAATTAAATTAAAAAATTAAAATTTGGGAAGTAAGAACTAAAAATGGTGAATAAGACCGCTTATCATTTTCCTCTTTAACTCATCTCACTTTTAGGGTACAGGATTGCAATCCGCGTTACTGATTTTCACTTACAACTCACCACTTACATCTTACAACTTACAACCATTTCATCATCCTCTATTCAAAATATTCTTAGCCAATTTGACAACAAAAGGCGGGAGAATATTCTGCATAAAAACGACAAAGGTATTGTAGCGCTTCATCTGCGCACTGTCTTGTTCTCTGGCGATAAAAGTGGTCGTAGTGAGAATCTCCTTGCCTGGAATAATTTCTGAAGCCGGTCGACCATTGGTATAGTAATAGAATGCCATTGACTTTCTGCTTCTATCTGGCGGGCAGGTCAATGGATCTGGATGTCCGTGAAATGAAAACTCAGTCGTACTAAACATCGCCATGCGATTAAATATCGGCAAAATTTTGGCTTTGCAACCAGTCATTTCCTTATCCCACAATTCAAAATGACCACCATAAGATTCTTCCCAATTCTCATTGAGGTAAACCAATACATTAAGTCTTCTATCTAGATTTGTAGAGCGCTGTTTATTGAAATCGGCATGCAGTTTTAGAAACCCACCCGGTTTGATTTGATGAAAACCACCGCCTTCAAAACTAGGATCTGGAATGAGGTTTTTAATACCGGTCAAATGCTCTAAAAATTCCAACATCGGTTGTGAATTCATAAAGTGCGCGAATCTCGTGCTCACTTCACCGAATTTATATTCCCCTCTCGAAGCGAGTTTGTTTTCATTTGGATTGTCGAATTTGATATCTTTCTTATCTCCTAATTCAGGAAATTCAGCCAACACTTTTCTCAACATATCCGCATTGAAAAAATCATCGAAATGTCCGTTTGGAAAAGGTTCTGCATTCGCATATTTTTCAGAGGCATCTTTGCCTTTTTGAATCAATTCTTCAAATGTAAAATCTAGAAATTCTGATCTATTCATCTTGGTGTATTTTAAATTATTTTTCAGCTATTAAAAACAAATCATAACATTTTTCATCGGCATTCTCCAGCCTAAAATCATTGATGGTAATGCTTTTGACTAATTCATCATTGGTCGTGCTCAGTTTATTTCGATTCATCCTATTGAGAATGTCATACGGAATCTGCAACCAAGTTCGCGGCAAATTATATTGCAAATTGAATATATCCCAGCGGGTTATTTTCTCAACGGATTTTTTATTTTGCTCAAAATAATCATTGACATTTTTTGCGCCATAAACCCCTTTCAAATCAACTTTGCTAAAATACTTTTTAAAGAGATTGCGCATCTCTTCTACTTTATATTCCCTGACATGCCAAGGATTTCTAGTCAATGACATATCGATATTTGGGGTAGAAATAATGGCTTTTCCACCTGGCTTGAGCATTCTAACGATTTCGCGAATATACCCTTCATGGTCTTCAATATGCTCTATCACTTGGAATGAAACAACAAAATCAAATTGACCATCTGCTTGAATTGGAAATGGAGGAATATTTCCTTGGATAAAATTGTGCTGCGGATATTTCGCTTTTAGTGCATCCAAGACCAATTGAATCTTGTCGATGGCTGTATAATGACTGACATTTTTCAAGAGATATTCCAAGCTCTTCTCACCGCATCCAATATCCAATACATTTCCACCGATCATTTGCCAGCCTCTGCATAGGCAAAAAGTAATCGCTGATGAATGGGATTGTCTGAAGCTATTTCCCCTGAAGTTATTTCTGTTGTACTTAAAGACATTTTAACTGATTGAATCACAAAAATAATGGATTTAATGGAATGGGAGTCATTTTTGATAATATCGCTCAAAAGATATGCTGACAAAGCGATTACAATGAAATCTGACAAATTATAGAGTACCGCATAATATCAAATCTCCTTTATCAAAGCAGACTACATATCGAATTACTTAAAAATACAACATCCCCAATAAATTTATTGCAATAGAATGAAGTCCTATTATTTCGTTCTATTCCAATCCTTAAAAAAAATGAACGAGATAAATAAAACAATATAAATTTGCAATTATACTAGTAGGTATTATACCAAATAGTATAAAATAAATCATCTATCATGAAAGATTCCCCTTTTATATATGGAACAACTGTAAGTATACAATCCTTTACAAATAGAGAATTAGAGTCTGCAAAATTACAGCGCAATCTAATGAATGGAATTAATACAACCATTATATCTCCGAGAAGGTGGGGCAAATCTTCCTTGGTTGAAAAGTGATCAGCGATATTAAAAAGAAAAATAAAAGCAAGAAAACAGTTATTATTGATTTATTCTCCGTAAGCAGTGAAGAGGAATTTCTAGAGCTTTTTGCACGTGAAGTCATAAAAGCATCCTCATCTAAATGGCAGGAATGGATGAGCAGTGGAAAGGATTTTTTCAAAAAACTAATTCCCACACTCAGCTTGGGCATAGATCCAACCGCGGATTTCAAATTGAGTTTTGATTGGCGTGAACTTAAAAAACACAGCGATGAAATATTAAATTTACCAGAAACAATTGCTAAAAAAAAGGGAATTCAATTTATAATATGCTTAGATGAGTTCCAAAATTTAGCGACTTTCAATGACTTTATCAATTTTGAGAAAAAAACTCGGTCATGCTGGCAACGCCAAAAATCTGTTACTTATTGTCTTTACGGGAAGCAAGAGACATATGATGGCTGACATATTCAACAATCCATCCAAACCATTTTATCGATTTGGAGATATCATGCTTTTGCAAAAAATTGAGACAAAAAAATGGGTTTCATTTATCTGTAAAAGTTTCACAAATACAAATAAACGAATTGAGGAAAAAATGGCAGAAATTATTCCCATAAAAATGAAGAACCATTCATGGTATGTGCAACAATTGGCTCACTATACTTGGCAAATAAGTCAAAAAAAAAGCTACTTATATAGAAATAAATACTGCTTTAAAAGAATTGATTCAGGCCAATACACCGCTGTATCAAAAGGAAACTGAAAGCATCAGTCATACACAATTGAATCTATTAAAAGCTGTTGCAAAAGGCGAAACACAATTTACAAGCACGGCGGTAATGAGTAAATTTCAATTAGGAACACCCAGAAATGTCAGCAAGAACAAGGCAATACTCATCAAAAATGATATTATACACGAAATCGATCATCAGTACGAATTTGTAGATCCCGCCTTTGAATTATGGTTTAAGAAACAATATTTCAATGAATCTTATAGCATATAGGGAAGAAAAAAAGGATGGACTATCTTAAAAATTACTTTGAATGCCAGGCAAATAAACCATCTACTGGACTCTTTTGAATGATGATATTTCTAGCGCCATGTTTATGACAAGCGCGCGTCAATTCCTCTTGAAAATAATAGGCTATTGAACCCACAAACCCCCAAGTATAAGAAGCATTAGAGGCATAAGGCAAAATATGATATTGAATAAATTCTTCAAAACCGGCATCTAATAGGTCTTGAACAAATGCATCTTCTCTAAATACAGATAGGATTTTAGCATAAGAGGCGAGGTATCTATTGGGGAATTTCTGCGCATAAACCGCATTATAAATATCATTTTTATCGCTGTGGTAATGCTCCGCGACATAGGCAGCAATATGTGCGGGCAATCGCTTATACAAATACATGGACACAATTTTCTTCCCAAACCAAGCCCCACCCGCTTCATCGCCGAGGATATATCCCAATGCCTCTATATTCTCAACCACTTTTCCCCCATCCCATATACATGAATTGGAACCAGTTCCCAGGATACAAGCGATGCCCTTTTGATTGCCGAAAAGTCCTATGCAAGCGGCATTTAAATCATGATCGACATAAATAATTTCAGCATTGATAAAAAAAAAGGACAAGCCATCATGAATCACTTTCTTGCGAGAATCGCTGCTGCAAGAAGCTCCATAGAAATAGATCTCTTTGATTTTGTCCTTGTAGAACACAATCTCAGATTTGCCCAATTCTTCTTTTATTTCACTGATACTGATAAAGAGTGGATTAAACCCAATGGTTTCAAATGTCTCCACCTTATCATCTGTTTTCAGTTTCCAAATGGTCTTTGTGCTGCCGCTCTCTGCAATGAGTTTCATATTAATTTATTTCAAATCCTAAATTAGATAATTCTTGCCAAAAATCGGGAAATGATTTTCTGACCACCTCCTGATTGTCGATGATGATATCACACATAACCGCCCATGGGGCAAAGGCCATCGCCATTCTGTGATCATGATACGTGTTTAATTCAAATACTTTAGGAAGTGCATTTTCTTTGCGCTTTCTCAAGTTGAAAAAAATATCATCTACCGAATTGAATTCATGCCCCAATTTTGACAATTCCGTTTGCATTGCCACAATTCTATCCGTCTCTTTATTTCGCAAAGTCGAAAGCCCTGTAAATCGCCCTTTGATATTGAGGGCTGCACAAATCGAAATCACGGTCTGTGCGAGATCTGGACAATCAATAAAATTATACTCAAAGAAGTCCATTTGCTGTTTTGATTTGCCAGAAATTGTAATTCCGACAGAATCAAATGTCGTTTGCACACCGAATTCTTGCATAATTTCAGCAATAATTGAATCCCCTTGAGCAGAATCTCGATACAAATGAGGCAAATGAATTTCCCTGCCGGGAATCAATACCGCCATGGCATAGAAATAAGATGCTGCAGACCAATCAGATTCAACGTTAAAGATGTTTTGGGGCTTAATTTTTCTATTCGGATGAACACCAATTTGATTTTGCGTCATTTCAACTTTAAAACCCAATTCATTCAATATTTTTTGATTCATTTTTATATAATCACCGCTGACCTTATCTCCTTGAATATCAATTTGAATACCCTTTTCAAGCGAAGTGCCTATGAGCATTAATGCGGTTATAAATTGGCTACTCGTATTGGCCGTCATCATCAATCTGCCCCCACTTAGGGACTTCCCTTTGATGCGCAACGGCGCATAATTTGGCTTCTCCAAATAGTCAATATCTGCACCCAAGTCCCTGAGTGCATCGATCAATGCTGATATAGGTCGCTCCTGCAGGCGCTCCGTTCCGCTCAGTTCCCATTTACCTTCTGTAATAGCCAATAAGGCCGTCAGAAAGCGAAAAGCCGTGCCCGCATCTTCTACATCGATTTTCGAATCCCCTTTTCGAATCGCTGCCAAACAGCGCTTGACAATCGCAGTATCACTAGCCTTAGATAGATTTTCAATCTGAATTTCAGGAAACAAAAATTGCAAAATCAGCACGCGATTGGAGATGCTCTTGGAAGCAGGCAATTTGACGATAAATTGGCATTCTGTTTTCTTATGATAGGTAAGCGTCATATTAGCTAAATCTGCGTGAAATTAGCAGAAAAAAGATGAAATTTTGAATACAAAAGAAATCATTTTAAAAATATTATGTAATATTGTTCTAATCTTTTCACCCATATTTTGAAAAAGCAAATACTCAATAAAAGCGATATCAATCAAAAACTCTTGCGAATTGCCTATCAAATTGCAGAAGATAATCTCGAAGAAACAGAAGTGGTCTTTGTGGGAATAGCTCCCAAAGGAAATAATATTGCCAAATCGCTTGAGTCTAAACTCAAAGAAATTTTGCCAAATTTGAAGACATCCGTGGAAACGTTAACGATGAATAAAGACCTTCCTCTTTCCAAGCCCATAGAGATTTCTTGTTCAACGGCTAATTTAGAAAACAAGAGTATTATTCTCGTAGACGATGTCGTCAATTCTGGCAGAACCACATTCTATGCGATGCAAGTATTCACAACCATCCCGTGCAAAAAATTAAAAACAGCTATATTAGTAGATCGAAAACATAAGAACTTTCCCATCACGTCAGATTATGTAGGACTATCATTATCGACGACGCTCCTAGATCACATTCTAGTCGAAGTCACGGAGAGCGGAATAGAAGGTGCGTATTTACTTTAATTAAAGAATATAAAACATCAACGATTACTTAAAAAATAACACATTATGTACAATTTATTAAAAGGTAAAAAAGGAATTATTTTTGGCGCTTTGGATGAAAATTCAATTGCATGGAAAGTCGCTTTGAAGGCGCATGAAGAAGGCGCAAAATTCACTTTGACAAATGCACCAATTGCGATGAGAATGGGTGCTATTAAGGCATTGGGTGAAACAACCGGAGCAGAAATTATTCCTGCTGATGCCACCTCCATGGAGGATTTAGAAAATCTTTTCACAAAATCACAAGAAGTGCTCGGTGGAAAAATCGACTTCATCTTGCATTCAATAGGCATGAGTATCAATGTTCGAAAAGGCCGTCCATACACAGATTTAAAGCACGACGACTTTTTAAAAGCCATGGATATCTCCGCATTGTCATTGCATAGAGTATTACAAACTGCCTATAAACAAGATGCCATCAACCGCGGTGGATCTGTGGTAGCCTTGTCATATATCGCTGCGCAGAGAATATTCCCAGGTTATAGCGATATGGCAGACAACAAATCAGCCCTCGAATCTATCGCGCGTTCATTTGGGTATTACTATGGCAAAGAGCGAGGCGTTAGAGTGAATACGGTTTCACAATCTCCGACAAAAACGACTGCTGGCAGTGGTATTAAGGGATTTGATGTATTCTATGATTATGCAGAAAAAATGTCTCCATTGGGCAATGCCTCTGCAGACGAATGTGCTGATTACTGTGTCGCATTATTTTCTGATTTGACTAAAAAAATCACGATGCAAAATTTATTCCACGATGGAGGATTCTCCAATACAGGGGTAAGTCAAGAAGTGATGGAGATGTTTATGAAATAGGCCCCTAACAGGCCCCCTAGCCCCCGAAGGGGGAATTGCTGACGCGTGTTTTTATGCATCCTAACAACAGACAACTAATCCCTACACTTTGTAGGGACACGGCAACTAACAACGGACAACTTAAAACGGACAACTAACAACCAATCCCTACACTTTGTATGGACACGGCAACTAACAACGGACAACTAACAACTGACAACTAAAAATATGAGCCAAAATATTGAATTCAATAAGAATGAAGATGCCTATAAATTAAAACTCTCTGCACTAAAGCAACGCATGGAGAAAATACATAAAGGCGGTGGAGATAAGGCAATTGAAAAATTGCATAGCCAAGGAAAATTAACTGCTCGCGAGCGCATCAATTTATTGTTGGACAAGGAAAGTCCAAGATTTGAAATGGGTGAATTTGCGGGTTTTGAAATGTATGCAGAATATGGCGGATGTCCAGCGGGTGGCGTCATCGTCGTCATGGGATATGTGTCAAAAAGACTTTGTATCATCGTAGCCAATGATGCGACTGTCAAAGCGGGCGCATGGTTTCCAATTACAGGAAAAAAAGAATTTGCGCGCACAAGAAATTGCGATGGAAAATAAAATCCCCATCATCTATCTCGTCGATAGTGCGGGTGTATTCTTGCCCTTGCAGGATGAAATTTTTCCCGATAAAGAGCATTTCGGAAGAATATTCCGCAACAATGCCAAAATGAGTGCTGAGGGAATTCCTCAAATTGCAGCAGTCATGGGCTCATGCGTTGCAGGTGGGGCTTACCTTCCCATCATGAGCGATGAATCTCTGATTGTAGACAAAACGGGTTCCATATTTCTTGCGGGATCTTTCTTAGTCAAAGCAGCCATCGGTGAAGATATCGACAATGAAACCCTAGGAGGCGCTACCACACACTGCGAAATATCAGGAGTTTGTGATTATAAAATGCCCGATGATACGACTTGTATTCAAAAGATCAGAAACTTAGTAGACAAGTTTGGTCACAACGACAAAGCGGGTTTTGATAGAATAGAACCACAATTGCCTTCTTCGAAAATGGAAGATATCTATGGAATATTTCCTGAAGATCAATCCAAACAATACGATATGCCTAGCTTGATCAAATGCTTGGTGGATAATGGCGAAATCGATTTATACAAAGAACTCTATGGACAATCTATCATCTGCGGATATGCGCGCATCGACGGATGGGCCGTAGGTATTGTCGCCAACAATCGCAAAGTGAGCAAGAGCAAGAAGGGCGAAATGCAATTTGGCGGTGTTATATACAGCGATAGTGCAGATAAAGCAGCGCGATTCATCATGAATTGCAATCAGAAAAAAATCCCATTGGTATTTTTACAAGATGTCACAGGATTTATGGTGGGCTCTCGTTCAGAGCAGGCGGGCATCATCAAAGATGGCGCTAAATTGGTGAATGCGATGGCAAATTCTGTAGTTCCAAAATTCACCATTGTCGTTGGAAACTCATACGGTGCAGGCAATTACGCCATGTGTGGCAAAGCTTACGACCCACGATTAATTGTTGCATGGCCGACAGCAAAAATCGCCGTCATGGGCGGTGCACAAGCTGCTAAGACCATTCTTCAAATTCAAGTGAGTGCCATGAAGAGCAAAGGAAAAGAAGTGAGTGAAGAAGAACAGAAAGTGATCTTAGACGAAATTACCGCAAAATATGAATTGAGCACAACGCCATATTATGCCGCTTCTAGATTATGGGTAGATGCTATTATTGACCCTGTAGAGACGCGAAAAGTGATCTCTTTGGGCATTGATGCAGCCAATCATGCGCCGATTAAAGAGCGATACAATGTTGGGGTTTTTGCAAACTTAAAAAATGGAGTCTGGTTAGGGATGGTGTTTGGTGCATCTGGGATGTTTGATTCCTACAGTCAAACAGAGCCTGTTTTCTCAACCATTCAATACAGAAATTTCTTTTTCAATTTTATATTTCCCTGTTTCAAATAGAGGAAATAAGTGCCGCGTTTTAAATCAGGCAAATTGAATACTGCTTTATCTTTTCCATTGAAGAACAACCGACCCATTGTATCGTAGAGTGCAATACTAAAAGGTTCATTCAGGTCTATTTTTCATTGTCACAGGCAATTGAAATACCATTGATTGAAATAGTTTGCTCATTTAAAATTGTATGATTGATGGATACTTTTATCGTATCCATTTTTGAAGTATCCACTTTTCTATCGACATACATCTTATACAATTTTCCGCCGGGGAGCAATCCCGCTTCATCAGAGATATAGAGCATTTCATTGGTTACAAAAAACGATTCCCTCCTTCTGTGTGAGCTGATAATGGAATAGAAGCATATTTTCCATGAAAGAATGAATCAGCGCCAAAATTTTCAAAAACTTGAATTTTAGTTTCGGAGAGCAATGCCATGCGCTTGCCGTTTGGACTGATATCTGCAGCTGTAATCCATGTATTCGTCGCAAAACTATCCAAGAGCACGGGTGTTTGCAATCCCTTTAATGCGGGCATTCTATAGCACTTTGTAGTTGTAGTTCCCGCGATGCTTGGTAAATAAGTAGAGAAAATTATTGAAATGAAAAATGCTTCGCAATCGAAATTTCGATCCGGAGCGGCAGGAGGAAAAAGACTTTGGTCGGGATAGGAAAATGAAATCGTATCTACCATCACAGAATCTTTAGACTCCAAGTCACTGATAGAAGTGATAAAAATGCGCAAGTTTTTGCGGTCATTTAAATTATTCCCAAAGTCCCCAATAAACACTTTTCCATCTTGCGCAAAACATATATCCTCAAAATCGAGATTGGATGCATTGATCAATTTTACAGTTTTCAAAAGGGCGCCACTAGAGTTCGTTTTATATAAGGCAGCTTCTCCCCCACTATCCGTATGCGTCCACACGGAATTGCTATCCTTGGTTTCAAGTCCTGAAGTCTCATTTAAAACAGCCGGGAATTTCCCTATCTCATACAATTCAAATAGATTTTGACTC
The DNA here is from genome assembly GCA_016713645.1 of Bacteroidota bacterium. Taxonomy (GTDB): domain Bacteria; phylum Bacteroidota; class Bacteroidia; order Chitinophagales; family JADJOU01; genus JADJOU01. The sequence continues at coordinate 32,184 of JADJOU010000017.1, read as the reverse complement.
TGCAAGAAGAAAGGAAAAAATAGGAATAGATATTTCATGTGCAATAAATCACATCGCCGCCATGGCATTGAAAATTGGTGTCAGCGCAGCTTTCACCGCACTCGGTCGCGCATCGAAATTATTGATGATGATGCTGAATGACAATAATCCCTTCGTGGCAGATTGAACATAACCCGTATAAGCAACTACGCGCTCCATCGTTCCCGATTTAGCGATAATCTTTCCCTTACATGGTTCGCCATCGCATACTTTGCTGAGGGTACCATCGAATCCCGCTACAGGCAAAGTCTTATAAAACAATTCAAACTTTTCATGCTTTGACATCAAATTCATCAAGGTAGCCAGATGCAAGGTAGATATCGCATTCACTCTCGATAAACCACATCCATCTTTGATATAGGCATTGGATAAATTCAAACCCTTGGTCTTCCAATAATCGATAATCGTCTTCACCCCGCCTCTGTCGAACCTTCGTCGCCTTTCTCCTTGCCAATTGTTTTCAATATAGCCTCCGCATAGAAATTGATGCTCTTGTGATTGGTGATTTGAATGATCTCCGACATCTTGGCCGAAGTAATTTGATGAATCACTTTGTATACAGGTGGTATAGCAATTCTCGGATAAGGGGTTTCGTGATATTGTGCGACAATACCACTATTGGCCAAGAGATAATTCAATTGAAAACTGGTGTGATAGGGCGGATATGGAATAGCGCCGGGAGTAGAAAATATTTTATTCCCCGCAGGAATGATTCCATTTACAAATCGACCTTTTTCAAATGGTCCACCAAACAAGTAGGCATTATCTCCACTGCCCTCTTTGCCCACTTCCACTTCGTTGTAAAACTCATAGTGTTTCTCAAGACCTGATGCATTGATGATAGAACAGGCCTCGCCCATTTTGCGATCTTCATTGAAGGACAATTCATATTCATTGTCCATAAAATTCAAGCCTGTCGCAGCAGCTCCATAGTAATTGCCAATATCTTCCCAAAGCCAAGTCTGTGGAACATCATTCTCTTGAAAACAAGACACATCGGGAATAATATTGCCATTGATCGCATTGATTCCACTATTCTTAATGGCATCTTTCCAATTCGCCAATATAGATTGCGGAGTTTGTAAATTCAAAAAATGTTTACTGCCTAAAGTTGGGTCACCCGAACCGATGATGAATAAATCCCCATTCAATTTTTGATTGGCAATAGCACCAGAATATGCAAGCTGCGTATTGTATTGGTAGTTCTCTCCGAGCAGACAAAATGCAGACGCCGTCGTCAATACCTTTTGACTAGAGGCGGGCATCAATAATTTTTGTTCGTATTTGGCGTAAACTTTTTCACCGCGTGCATCCAAAACACAAATGGAATAAGAAGCAGGGGCTAGAAATGCTTGCTTTTCAAAAGAATCAAAAGCGTTATTCAATTGAGCTTTTACTGCAATTGATAAAATCGTGTAGAAAAGAATTTGAATAATCGCTCTCAAAGACATGAATTAAAGGATGAATAATAAGACGAAAATATATGTTTTGCGCAAACCAATTATCTATTGACTAGACATCGATTCTCGCATATTTTGCATTTTGCTCGATAAATTCTCTTCTCGGTGGAACTTCATCTCCCATCAACATAGAGAATACGTGATCAGCTTCTGCTGCGCTCTCAATGTTAACCCTTCTGAAAATTCTCGTATCAGGATTCATGGTTGTCTCCCATAATTGCTCTGCATTCATCTCTCCAAGACCTTTGTAGCGCTGAACATTCACAGACTCATTCTTTCCCTTTCCGAGCTCTGCAATAAATGCATCGCGCTCTTTATCGTTCCAGCAGTATCGCTCTTCTTTCCCTTTTTTCACGAGGTATAATGGAGGAGAAGCGATAGAGATATGCCCCTTTTCAACCAAGGTCTTCATGAATCTAAAGAAGAAAGTCAAGATCAAGGTGGAGATATGGCTACCATCGACGTCGGCATCGCACATGATGACGATCTTGTGGTAGCGCAATTTTTCAATATTCAATTCCTTTGAATTATTCTCAGTACCGATTGAGACACCAAGTCCTGTGAAGATGTTTCTGATCTCTTCGTTCTCGTATATTTTATGCTCCAATGCTTTTTCTACGTTGAGAATTTTACCCCTCAATGGCAGAATGGCTTGAAACTTTCTATCTCTTCCCTGCTTGGCTGTTCCACCCGCGAATCCCCTTCCACGAGGAATATCTCGCATGCTTCAGGATCTCTATTTGAACAATCAACCAATTTTCCGGCAATCCAGTTCCCGTGAGAACCGTTTTGCGCTGCACCATTTCACGCGCTTTTTTTGCCGCATGACGAGCAGTGGCGGCCAAGATGATTTTATCGACGATAATCTTCGCCTCACGCGGATTTTCTTCGAGGTAATAAGTCAATACATTGCCAACCGCATTTGCAACGATTCCCGCAACTTCTGGATTGGTCAATTCGTCTTTGGTCTGACTTCTAAATTGTGGATTCGGTACTTTAACAGAAATGATTGCAGTAAGTCCCTCTCTAAAATCCTCCCCAGAGACCGCTATTTTCAATTTGGCGAACAATCCCTCCTTATCTGCATAATCTTTAAAATGCTTGGTGATAGCGCGCTTAAAACCAGTCGCATGCACACCGCCCATTTGTGTCTGGATATTATTGGCATAAGAGAAAATATTCTCAGAGAACCCTGTATTATAGGTCAAGGCAACATCCACCTCAACACCATCTTGTTCTGCTGTGATATAAATTGGCTTCTCCAACAAAGAAGTTCTGGTGCTATCCAAATATTGAACAAATTCAATCAATCCACTATCAGAATAGAATTCCTCATGTTTAGGATTGCCCTCTTCATCGAGGTTGCGCATATCCGTCAAAGTCAATTTTACGCGCTTATTGAGGTACGACAATTCTTTGATTCTCGTATGCAATGTCTCGTATCTAAACTCAACCGTCTCAAATATCGTCGCATCTGGATGAAAAGTGATTTGAGTACCTGTATCTTGCGCCTCCCCAATCACTTTGACATTATAGAGCGGTTTGCCCTCAGAATACTCCTGTTTGAATATTTTCCCCTCGCGGTGAATTTCTGCAATTAAGAGAGAAGATAGGGCGTTCACACAAGATACCCCGACTCCATTTAGACCGCCTGATACTTTATAAGAATTCTTATCGAATTTTCCTCCGGCATGCAATTCGGTCATAACCAATTCTAAGGCAGATCTTCCGCTCTCTGTTTGGATACCTGTAGGAATTCCACGGCCATTGTCTTTAACGGTCAATGAACCATCGGCATTGATGATGGTATTTACTTCAGTACAATAACCCGCCAATGCTTCGTCAATACTATTATCCAAAACCTCATTGACTAAGTGATGAAGCGCTCTGGTATCTGTTCCTCCGACGTACATCCCCGGACGAACACGCACCGCTTCCAAGCCCTTTAGCGTTTGAATACTATCTGCACCGTAACCCGATGCTGTCATAACTTCATTTCCTATAATTTCACTCACAATTTCTTGAATTTTATATTATCAGCAAATCTAACAAAAAATAGCCTAAAAGCCTTGTAAATATTGGCATTATAGGTTAAAGTTATCCACAAATTATGCACCCCGATTTTTGAGTTACGATTTGCGAATTACGAGTACGATAATGAATTAAGATGTATGAAATTATGTTGTACGATTTTTGATTGTACCGTGTCCCAAAATTGCGAATGATAACGACAGAAAACAAATTCCCCAGACTCCAGACACCATATTCCAGACTCCAATTTTTGCTTGACCATTTGTGATTAGTGAGGGGCGATACCGCCTCACTAGTGTATCTCGCCCTTTCAGGGCTATGGATCTATGCATGCCCTGAAAGGGCGTAATATCTTCTGCGTAGGGTAAAGCCCTTCGCAACAAAGAATTTACGAATTAAATTTTAAATCCCAAAATTAAGTGGGAGTAAGATTTAAAATGGTGAATAAGTGATTTTTGTCTTTTCACTTACAACTTACAACTCACAACTTACAACTCACAACTCATCCCGACACTTTGTAGGGCACACGGGGCCAGGAGCACCAACAACAACAACAATTCCAACAGACTCCAAACACCAAACCCCAGACTCAGACACCACTGACACAAACCGACCAAACAACTAAAAAAAAAAAGCCACCTCAATCGAGATGGCTTTTTAGAACTATTTTAGCTTGTTTTATGCTTTCTTTTTATCAAACCATTTGATCATATCTACCGCAAATGGAGATGCTACGAAGATAGATGAATAAGTACCTACCAAGATACCAATCAACATCGTAAAAGAGAATGATTTAATGGCATCACCACCAAAGATGAACAATACCAAGGTCACCAATATCAAGGTGGATGAGGTCATTACTGTTCTAGCTAGCGTCTTATTTACCGCCGCATTGACTGTTTATTCCAAATTGTCGTTTGGTCTCAATCCCATATACTCTCTAATTCTATCGAAGATTACAATCGTATCATTCGTTGAATATCCCAATATCGTCAATACAGCCGCAATAATCGTCTGATTGATTTCTAATGAGAAAGGCATAATTCCTTTGAACAGAGAAAATATTCCCAAAGTAAAGAATAAGTCATGAATCAAAGCTGCAATCGCACCTGCGGCAAATTGCCATTTCGGGAAACGAATCCAAATATAAACAAAAATTAAAGTCATCGCAATCACAGAAACCCATACAGAGCTCTTTCTAATATCATCGGCAATTGTTGCATCAATCTTAACTGAATTCTTTACATGTGATCTCAAGAAATCTTCGAATGTAGGAACACTCGCATAGAAAGGTTTCAAGCTCTCGTATATTCTGCTAATAACAATACTATCACTTGTTTTAGATTGCGCATTCTTGTCATCGTATAAATAAGATGTCGTAATCTGCAATTGATTCTCCGCGCCATAAGATTTCACTTGAGTACCGAGTTCCAAATTCTGATCCAATGCTGTTGTAATCGCTGGTGCATCTGCTGCCTTGTCTAAAGAGACAACAAACGAACGACCTCCTTTGAAATCAACGCCTAAATCAAATCCACGTGTTGCAATTGAAAAACTTCCTACTACGATAGAAATCATAGATACGATGTAGGCAATATTTCTCTTTTTGATAAATTCAAAATTGACATTTCCAAGCAACTTATCCATAATCGCTGTACCAAATTTCACCTCTTTGCCTTTGTTCATGTGCATGATGTAAAACTCTTTTGTCAACATTACTGCAGTGAACAAGGATGTGATAATACCAATCGTCAATGTAACCGCAAATCCCTTAACTGGACCGTATCCGAAGAACATTAACGTCAATGAAGTAATCAAAGTCGTCACGTTCGCATCGATAATCGCAGAATAAGAATGACTAAATCCTTCTTTAATTGCTGTCGCGTAATTCTTGCCGTTTTTCAACTCCTCTTTAATACGCTCGTAGATAATTACGTTTGCATCCACCGCAGCACCGATAATCAAAACGATACCCGCAATACCAGGCAAAGTCAATGTTGCGTGGAATGATGCCAAAATACCCATCAAGAACAATAAGTTGAATAAAAGCGCTAAGTCAGCAATCAAACCACCGAATTGGTAGTTTAAGAACATGAATGCGAAAATGACGAGGATACCGATCAACAAAGAGAATAATCCCGCATTGATGGTCTCTTGTCCCAAGGATGGTCCAACCAATTCCTCTTGAATAATTTTCGCTGGTGCCTCTAATTTACCAGAGTTCAAGATATTCGCCATATCCAAAGCCTCTTCAATGGTAAATGAACCTGTAATCTGTGATTTTCCACCAGAGATTTTATTAGATACTCTTGGAGCTGATTGAACTAAATTATCCAATACGATAGCAATACATTTATTTCTCAATGGATCATTAGCCGCTTGGTCTGTCATTCTCTCCCAAATCGCAGCACCTTGAGCACTCATCGTCATGCCGATTCCTGGCTTGCCGAATTGATCAGACTCTCTTTGAGAACTGGTTATTGCCTCACCGGTCAATTGCGCTTCACCGCTCATCGTCGTTCTGATCGCATATAGTGCATAGAAATTCTTTCCTTCAACGGTTGGCTTTGCACCCCAAATCAATTTCAAATCTTTTCTAAAAGAAGCCTTTACCAAATCATATCCTAAATACTCATTGATCAAACGCATATTTTTTGCCTCAGCATAACCGACGATACAACCCTCTTGTGGCGCACCTTGCTGATTGATGTTCAATTGAAATACTTCAAACAAAGGATTTTCTCCGCCCTTAACTGAATCTTTTTGGCAGCATTCGCTCCACCAGTAAGTCCCAATTGACTTGCAGCTGAATTGTCTGCAGTTGCTGAATCACCAGTTGAACTTGATTCGATTTTTTTCAAAGACATAATTCCCTTCAAAGCCTCATTGGCAGCGACAAATGATTGTGCTACTTCTTCAAATTCAAACGTCTGCCAGAATTCTAACTTAGCCGTTGATTCCAATAATTTGCGCATACGCGTTTGGTCATCAGCACCTGGCAATTCAACGATGATTCTTCCTGTTCCCTCTTGGAGAGAGACATTCGGCTCTGTCAATCCAGTTTGGTTGATACGCGTTTTAATTACATTGAATGAATTTTTATAAGCCGCATTCACATCTTGACGCAAGACAGAAAGCACGGTATTATTGTCATCTCCTGATTTAATTTTACCTTGAAAACTTTGAATTGGAGAGAAAACATCAGACATCTTAGCGCTAGGAGCGACTTCAGCATATGCTTTTCCCAATAGGGTCAAATAATCATCTTGTGAATTTGACTGCATCTCAGTTGCTCTTGCCAATGCCTTCATAAAGTCTGGATTCGTAGAATTTGCAGAGAGGGATTTCAAGATCTCCTGCGTTTGAACCTCCAATACAAAGCTCATTCCACCTTGTAGGTCAAGACCTCTTTTGATTTCATTTGCTTTAATTCCTGGATAAGTATATTTAGCAATGCCCAAATCCAAGTAAGGCTTTTCAGAGAAAGAATCTCTAAATGCAGTATGGAGGCTTTGCTCCAACACGCTGATAGAATCGCGCGTCATCCCCGCCGTATTCACTTCTGATATCTTTGCCTTGACGAAAGACTCCTGATCACTTTTCAATTTATTACCTATAAAGGTATAGGACAAATAAAATAGACAAACAAACGTGAGCAATATTGTCAAAAACCTTACATAAACATTTCCTTTTTGCATTGCGATAATAGATTTAACTTAAACTTTTTTTAATTTTAGCGTGCGAATATATACATTTTTTGTAGGGAAACAAGGTGAAAATTTTAATATTTGATGGTTTTGAAGGCAAAAACGGCTTAAATCCACCATTTTTCTTGTATTTCAAGGTATTTATTAGATTTAAATAAGTGCACTAAATGCTCAATTTTTGATTGAATCTTGTCCATTTGAAGATACATGCGCATTGTGGAGAGAACTTCGGTGATTTTCAGACATCTTAAGCCCTTGTAGAGAGCATAAAACCGATTCATTTGAATTAAATTCGATAAGTCCTAGTTAATAATAAAGACAATTAATTATCTTTTAGATCAATATTGATAAGGAATAAATCTATAAATCACTATCTTTGATTTTAGAATAAACTATTATGAATACCAGTCCCAAAATTCTGAATCAAAAATTGGAATTAATCCAATGGCTCTCGACTATTGAAGATTCTTCAATTATTAAAAAAATTATGGATTTAAGAAAAAAAGAGAGCAAAGATTGGTGGAATTCAATTGCTGATAAAGAAAAAGAGTCTATTGAAATTGGCCTGAAAGAGGCAGAATCAGGAAAACTCACTTCCCATTCAAAAGCAAGGAAATTGTATGAGAAATGGCTATAAAATTCTTTGGACTGACAATGCGCTCAAAGAACTAGAAAAGACCATAGAATATCTTGAAGAAAATTGGTCAGAAAAAGAACTTAAAAATCTTTTTGCAGATCTTGAAAAAACGCTCTATTTAATTTCTCAAAATCCATATGTTTTCCAAGCATCTGACATAAAAAAAGATATTCGCAGAACAGTAATTTCAACATTAAATACAATGTATTATAGGGTTTACAAAAACCGCATTGAAATTATTTCGTTCTTCTCCAACAGACAAAATCCGAAGAAAAGAAACCTAAAATAGGTTTTCTCTCAATAAATAAAACTTAAAAGATTAGAAAAGACTCAAATTCTTACTAAAGCCTCTACTTAAACTTCATCAATATACTCAAATTCGTCGTAAACATCTTGACCGAAATCGCCAATAAGATGACCCCGAATATTTTCCTCAAAATCATGATGAAATTCTCGCCAACACGCTTTTGGATATAAGGCAGCGCATATAATACAAGGAATACAAAGAGGGAATTGATCACGATACTGATGATAATATCCAAATCATTGTATTGCGATTTCAAAGAGATAATGGTCGTAAGCGTTCCAGCACCAGCAATCAAGGGGAATGCAATGGGCACCACCGAAGCGGATTTCATATGGCGATGGTCTTGTTTGAAAAAACTCCGACCCAAAATCATTTCCATGGCGATGATAAAGATGATGATCGACCCTGCCACCGCGAAGGACGCCTTATTTACCCCGAAAAACTTGAGGATGGACTCACCCAACCACAAAATCAATATCATCAAAACGAGCGAGACCAAGGTAGCTCGGATAGCGCTGATTTTGCCCGTCTTTTCTTGAATGTCGATTAAAGCTGGCAAAGTGCCCAAAATATCGATGACCGTAAATAGCGTAATCGAAAGGGAGAGAATGTCTTTGGGATGAATATACATAGAACTGCAAAATTCAACTATTTAAACTAAACATTCTATTAAATTTGCAAAATAAATAGAATTAGGATATGCCACATTATCATCATTTAGGAAAATACCCCGCCAAGCGACATACCCAATTTCGCAAACCAGATGGAAATCTATACAGCGAAGAATTGGTCAGCACGGAAGGGTTTTCCAATATTTACTCCCTAATCTACCACACCTATCCGCCTACGATGGTGAAGGAGATCAAGGAATCCTTCTCAGTGGCACCGCAAACCGTCGATGAGAAAATCATGAAACACCGCGCCTTTGAAGGTTTTCATATCCAACCTCAAGACGACTATCTAAAATCTAGAAAACCCATCCTCGTCAATAATGACTGCGAAATTCATTTGGCTGCGCCTAAAAAGAGCATGACCGAATACTTCTATAAGAATTCCTCTGCCGATGAATTGATCTTTATTCATGAGGGTTCTGGCAAGATGAAATCCATCTATGGCGAATTGAATTTCAAATACGGCGATTATATCATGATCCCTAGGGAACCATTTATCAATTGGAATTTGACAATGAAACAACCGCTTGTTTATCGTCGAATCATTTGGACCCTATACTTATCCAAGGAGATATAGAAATGAATTTGGACAATTGCTCGAACACGCTCCTTTCTGCGAGCGCGATATCGTTCAACCATCCAATCTAAAAACCCATGATGAAAAAGGGGAATTTCTAGTCTATATCAAGCGCGATCAAATCATGCATCCATATGTCTATGCGACGCATCCATTTGACGCCATTGGTTGGGATGGATTTCACTATCCATACATCTTCACGAGGGGAATGATATCACTTCACCCAATTGGGATTCCACATGGACCTCACCCAGGGACAGTAGAAAAGAGTATCGGCAAAAAGAGACTTTAGAATTGGCCGTCATGGTCGATACTTTCCGTCCGCTCAAACTCACCAAAGAAGCATTAGAAATCGAAAACCCAGATTATTGGAATAGCTGGATGCATTAATCCCAAAACTTTTTTCATCCATTCCAACATGCGATTACTCGTCAGTATTTTACTATTAACATTTTGCACAAATATATCTTTTGCGCAGACCTATACCATCAGTGGATATATCAAAGACGCAAAAATGGAGAGACCATCCTCGGCGCTACAGTGGGCGCAGTAGGCACAGCGAAAGGTTGCACGAGCAATCCCTATGGTTTCTATTCCTTGACTTTACCCGCAGGAAAATATTCGATTAAATATTCGCTTTTAGGATACGATCCAGTAATTATTGAAATACAATTAGACAAAAATAAAACACATTCCCTAGAATTGGCGCCTTCCTCTTTCATGCAAAAAGAAGTCAAAATCAGCGCAAAGAAGCGAGATGAAAATGTGCAGAGCACGCAGATGGGAACCATTGAAATCAGCTCCAGAGAAGCCAAGCTATTGCCTGCCTTGATGGGTGAAGTAGATATTTTGCGCACCTTGCAATTGATGCCCGGCGTCATCAGCGCAGGAGAAGGCAATTCCGGTCTCTATGTGCGCGGCGGTGGACCCGACCAAAATCTCATCTTATTGGACAATGCAGTGGTCTATAATTCCGGACACCTCTTCGGATTCTTCTCTGTATTCAATGCCGATGCTATCAAGCACACAACTTTGATCAAGGGAAGTCTTCCCGCCAATTACGGCGGAAGAATTTCTTCGGTCGTCGATATTCAAATGAAAGAGGGCAATATGAAGAACTTTCAAATGGAGGGAGGAGTTGGAATTATTTCCTCAAGACTCACCATAGAAGGTCCATTGATTAAAGATAAAGCTTCCTTTATTTTCTCAGGAAGAAGAACCTATGCCGATATTTTGGCAAAGCCTTTTTTAACTGAAGCCCAAAAGAGAAATGGCTATTATTTTTATGACATCAATGCCAAATTCAATTACAAAATTTCGGAGAAAGATAGAATCTATTTGAGCGGTTATTTTGGACAAGATGTATTCACTTTTGGGGATGAAAACAACGCCATCAATTTTGAATTGCCTTGGGGAAACAGCACGGCCACCTTTCGATGGAATCACCTCTACCACTCCAAATTATTCTCCAATACGACTGTCACCTATAATGATTACAAATTCAAAGTGGCAGCGGGATTTAGAGACATCACCTTCGCACTCACCTCTGATGTTCGCGATATCAGTTTGAAGAGCGATTACGATTATTACCCCAATGCAAACAATAGCATCAAATTCGGATTTGATTATACTTTTCACCAATTCAAACCTTATACCACCTCAGCAACCATCGGAGATTCCACCATATTGCCCATCGATAAATTCAAATACGCACATCAAGGTGCCATCTATTTATCGGATGAATTTGATTGGGGCAAACACGTGAAAATAAATGCGGGTATGCGTTTCAGTTATTTCACCAATGTCGGACCGTTTGAAAAAACAGTCTTCGATGAAAACGGCAGAGCGATTGATACTTTGACCTACGCGCCTTTCCAACAAATAGCGACCTATGGAGGTTTTGAACCGAGATTAAGCGCTAGATTCGGCATCAATAGCAGCACCTCGATTAAATTGGGCTATATGCATACCAAACAATATTTGCATTTGGTTTCGAGTTCAACGACAACGCTTCCTACGGATATTTGGGTGCCGAGCAGTAAAACGGTCAAGCCATTAGCGGGCAATCAAATTTCACTGGGATTATTCAAAAATTTCAAAGAGGATATGTTTGAGACTTCTATTGAAGTTTATTATAAGAAAATGTATAACCTCGTGGAATACGGAGGCGATAGAAACGATCTAGGCGGCGGCAGACAGGACATTGACGATCTATTCACTTTCGGAGAGGGAGATGCATATGGTGCAGAGTTTTTTGTAAAAAAAGCAAAGGGCAAATGGACGGGCTGGATTGGATACACCTTGGCATGGAGCAATAGACAATTCCCAGATTTGAATGAGGGCAAAGAATTCCCTGCAAAATTTGATCGAAGACATGATTTTGTGACGGTCTTGACCTATCAAATGACTAAGAAAATTACCCTTTCATCTGTATTCATCTATGGCACTGGGAATACCACGACGCCTACGATTGGAAGATACTATAATTTCACCAATCAAAAATTCATGAGCATCTATGGCGAGCGAAACTCCTATCGATTACCTGCCTATCATCGATTGGATTTATCGTGCACTTGGGTGATTAAAGACAAACCCAAAAACCACCAAGACCTCAATTTCTCTGTTTACAACGTGTATAACCGCGCGAATCCATTCTTTATTTTCACTTCTTATGGCGGTCGATTGAAAGAGGAAATGTCCGCACAACTGCTAAACAAGTTTCGCTATTTCCTATAATTCCGTCTATCACTTGGAATTTTAGATTCTTTTAGCAACCTCTCCCCAACCCTCTCCAAAGGAAAGGGGGAATGAGCCCCCTAGCCCCCGAAGGGGGAATGAGCCCCCTAGCCCCCAAAGGGGGAATTGCTGACGCGTGTTTTTTTTTACATCAAAAAACATTTAATTCCACAAAACCCAATCGTAACTCGTACATTGTACATCGCAAATAAAATTATATTCCTCTGTAGCGAAAGGCTTTGCCTCCATAGGCTATTTCCTTGCTGGGGCTAGAAAATAGTAAAGGGCGGCTCATTGTGGGCGGTATCGCCCCTCGCTATTCAAAATCAAAAATTGTCAATCGTACATCGCAAATCAAAATTACAATTCTTTCGTTGGGAAGGCTTTTACCCTCCGAAGAGCTATTTCGCCCTTTCAGGGCTATGAAAATATGCGAGCCCTGAAAGGGCGACATACATTAGTGAGGCGGTATCGCCCCTCACTATTCAAAAATCAAAAATTGTCAATCGTACATCGCAAATCAAAATTACAATTCCTCCGTTGCGAAGGGCTTTACCCTCCGCAGAGCTATTTCGCCCTTTCAGGGCTATGAAAATATGCGAGCCCTGAAAGGGCGACATACATTAGTGAGGCGGTATCGCCCCTCACTATTCAGAAATCAAAAATTTTCAATCGTACATCGCAAATCAAAATTATAATTCCTCTGTTGCGAAGGGCTTCTACCCTCCGCAGAGCTATTTCGCCCTTTCAGGGCTATAAAATATGCGAGCCGTGAAAGAGGCGACATTTGTGAGGCGGTATCGCCCCTCACTATTCAAAAATCAAAAATTGTCAATGCAAATCCAAAATCTTACATATTCAACAATCAAAATTCATAACTCTCAAATCAATAATAATTCATTTAATTCCACTTAACCCAATCGTCCACTACACTATGTAGGGATTAAAATAACTCGTACATCGTACATCGTCCACTACACTTTGTAGGGATTAAAAATAATGCATCCATCCCAACTTCTAATCTCGCTTCTCAATTCTGCGAATATACACAACATCTCTCGTCACAATTTTTAAGAGATACATAGCCTTTGGCAGGTTTGAAATATCAATTTTGTCTGTTGCGTAATAGATATATTCCCTACTGCCCATCGAGTTGAAAACTTCAACAGATTGAATGGTGGCATTGGGGTAAACAATATTTACATAATCAGCACTGGGATTGGGATAAACCTGAATATTTGCATCTGCAAAATTGTTTGTGGTGTTGATTATTTTGGTGCATTTCAACTTATTGATATATCCCCAAAGTGAATCATCAAACGGTGAGAAAGCCGCAGCGACGCCATAGGCAGAAGCACCGAATCGAACCACCACCATCTTGGACGAAGGTGCTATATAAATCTTCTGATCATCCTTACCCAGCGCCATAAACATATCTGAAGGAGCATTCGGCATAAATGGTTTATTGACGACGAATTGAATACCCGGCGCCATATAGGAGGGTTTGCCATTCAACCACCACAGATAGCCATAGGACAAATTGAACGACTGCGAAGATTGAATCATCGCTCGATAATAATTCGTGTCCTTCATCAATGTATCGCCATCCCAGATTCCCTTAGCCAATGACAAGAGTCCAAACTTGGCCATATTGCGTGGGTGCTGAAATAGATGCCACCTGGCGACCACAATCCCTGCATGCCAATCCGATTCGACAATTTCTGTGCAGTATATAGATTATAAGAAATGCCACTTTTCACACTGATCACATCTTGAACCTCCTTATACGCCCCTGTATGATAGGCCCATCTAGTATTGGGCTCAACGCGGTAAAGCAAACAAGTATCCACGGTCGATAAATTATCACACGGACTGGGAGGATCATCATCCAAACCGCTATTCATCGAAATCAAATGCTTGATGCGAATATTGCGCTCCTTGACCAGTGGGGCCTTGGTCCATCCATCACCTAAATGATTTGAAACAGAATCTTCGAGAGAAAACAATTTATCATGCTGCGCCATGCCCACTAAAAAAGAAGTCAGACTCTTGCTCGCCGAATTCCATATGTGGATTGAATCTTTGGTAAAACTGCCAAAATATTTTTCCAATACAATCTTGCCATCTTTCAATATCATAAATCCATCTGAATGACAAGCATCCAAATACTGATAGAGCGAATCAATATTTTTATCACACCATCCGAGAGATGATGGTTGCATGGTATCCCAAGTACCGCCTGTCTTTGGAGGAAAATACATTTGAGCTTGTGCAGTATATTCAATCGAAATTAAAAATAAGAAGAGGATATATCGGACCATAAATAAAAATTTAGTTTTAGATTCAGATCTATTATTAAGGTTTAAAACAAATACAATTTCTACATCAATATCGCTAAGTTAATTTCATATTTTATTGTGTCAAATTTTATGTTGTTTATCTTTTTGCCTTCGGCGACTCACTTTTTTTATTCATAATTCTAATTGTAAAGTATTGTATTCATTGGCTACGCGATCTTGAAAAAAGTAAGCAAGAGTGGGATGCGCTAGCATAAGCATGGCAGAGGTCAAGCGCCGTTATTAAAATGGCCCGCTTCGCGCACTACAATCGCTGACGCATGCAATTATTCATTAAAAAAAACATCATTTCTTATAAACAGTTGTCTTGATAATCTTGATGTTTTTCAAAGGTCTATCCTTCTCATTGGTCTTCACCACCGAGATGCGATCGACAATATCCATGCCCTTGACCACTTCGCCAAACACCGTATACCGCGTATCTAAATGCGGTGCACCACCAATCTTATTGTAAACTTCCTTCTTCCATTGTGGCACTTCTTTTCCCGTTCGATTGAGGGCCTTTGTATAGAGCGAATCATGCCCCAACCTTCCCGTCACAATATAGAACTGACAAGCCGATGATGCCTTTTCAGGATTGTCATCTCTCGCCATTCCCAATGCCCCTCTCTTATGAAAGAGCGTTTCTCGGTATTCGAAAGGCACCTTATATCCCAAATCCCCATCGCCCAAAGTGGCAGTATCCTTCGCGCGTTTCGAATCCGGGTCTCCCGCTTGAATCACAAAATGATTGATGACCCGATGAAACAAGGTGCTATCAAAAAAATTATCCTTGCATAGCTTGATAAAATTATCTCGATGCAATGGCGTACTATCCGAGAGCGATAAGACGATATCACCCATGGTGGTCTTTATCTTCACTTGATAGGTTTGCGCGGATGTATGTTGAATATTCAAACACAAACTGAGAAGGATTGCAAAGGATGTTTTAAAGATCATATAGAAAAGTTGTGAGTTGTAAGATGTGAGTTGTGAGTTGTAAGATGTAAGTTGTGAGTGGTGAGTAGTTAGGATGCATATAAACACGCGTGAGCAATTCCCCCTTCACAACTTAAGTAACTTAATCGTAGATCTAAGGCTGGCTAACCATTTCTCCTTCCTATACCACTCAATCGACCGCTTGATCCCTTCATCCAGTGAAAACTTGGGCGCATAGTTAAAATCAGCCTTTGCGCGATTGCTGCTGCACGACCATGATTTCTGCACCATTTCATTCGCCTTTTGAGAATTGATGGTGGCGATATTTCCCGTCACTTTGGCGAAGAACTCAGCCAGATGTCCCACGATAAAAACCAAGGAATGCGGCACGCGAATTCTCAAATAATTTTTGTTTAAATATTTCCCAGTGATCTCCCCTATTTGCTTCCAAGAATATTCATCTTCACTTCCCCCCAAGAAATACTGTTTGCCCTTGCTATTGGGAGATTCTGCAGCCAATATCATCCCCGAAATTAAATCGTGGATATAGACCATGCTCAAGGTCTTTTCATCAAAACCGATGCTCGGCAAGATGCGACTATTCATGGCTTTAAAAAACAAAAAGACTTCAGTATCCCGCTCGCCATAGACCACGCATGGTCGAACGACAGTGATCGGCAATCGATCTGCATAAGACAGCGATAATTGCTCTTGCTCCAATTTGCTCTTGCCATAATAGGTGAGCGGATTGGAAGGCGTCTTTTCATCGACGGGTGAGCCTTGTATCGTGGCCGCGCTGCAGGCCAAACTGCTGGTGATGACCAAGCCTTTGATGACTTTATTCCCCGCCGTTGCTTCTAAAATATTCTTGGTCAAGACGACATTGCCGTGGTGATAACCCTCCCATGAACGCGCTTTGACAACGCCTGCGATGTGGTAGATATAAATCGCATCGGCGAGGATGGGTTTGAGGGCATCCACATTTTCAACCCCGCAAGTATGAAGGGTGATGGGCAGATTCTGTAACCACTGCATATTGCTGGACTTGCGCAAGACGCAATGCACATCAAATCCCTTGGCGATGAGCGCTTCAACAAGATGACTCCCCACAAATCCATTGGCGCCCGTAACAACAACTTTTTCTCCCATAGCGGTTTTTTTGTAAAATTAAAAAATCATAGTGAAATGGGTTAAATTAATCAAATCCGTTTTGATACCGCTGCTGCTTCCCGACTAAAGCATCACATCATCTATTTCGTGGATGGCAATGCATGGCATATAACAAAAAACAATCTATATAAACAGTTCATTTAGACAAATAAATACGTATTTGTGAAATATTATTTAATTTTACTTGAATAACATTAAATTACTATCTCTATGAAAAAGTCAATCACTATTACTTTGCTATTTTTAGTATTCAAATTCGGGTTCTCACAAAGCTGGCAAAATCTAAATTGTCCCTCGCCAGGCGGTCAATTAGGCGACATCGATCGAAACAACAATACGATTTATGCCACAAGATTAACCGGCGGTTTTTTCAAGTCAACAGACGGCGGTGCCACCTGGACAGATGTGACGACCAATTATCCCGCTGGACAAACACAGAATTTTGTCTGCTTAAAATCGGGCAACATCCTACTGTACATGTTTACAGGCTCTGCTTTCAATTGGTATAAATCCACCGACCAAGGAGCGACATGGACAGCGATATCTGGATCAACACCTACAGGAGGAGGCTCAGTTCATCAAGCTTCTAATGGAACCATTTATTGGATTCCTTCTTATAATGGCGTTGCTGCGATTAGGACATCTAAAGACGAAGGCGCCACTTGCAGCACCAAAACCGCCATTCTCAAAAAGATGGACTTAAAATCAAATGGAGATGCTTATGGCCTTCGATGGGATGGTGGAAGCGGAACGGTTAAATTATCAAAGTCGGTCGATAGCGGTCAAACATGGACAGATTTAACAGCCACAAATCTTCCAGCTACTTGTGAGCAATTAGCCATGTCTCCGAATGGAAATATTTATGTCTCAAATGGTGGAGCAATTCACAAATCTACCGATAACGGAAATTCATTTACATCTATGGATACGGTCGCTACTGCCCTTTATACGGATTTCAACAATAATCTTTTTGCAGGCAAAACCAGTAAATTTCAAGTGACTGCTAACGCAGGGACAACATGGCAGAATGCGACGACGGGACTATTATTCCCAAGTGGAACTGTTGGGAACATTTGGGCACATCCAAACGGAAAAACGTATGCATCTAATTACAATCCTAGTACAAGCAGATGGAGTATCTATAGCTATGGCACTGGCTCAACGTCAAGTGTTTCTATGATTGAAATCAACCAAGACAAACTCCATATTTATCCTATGCCAGCGAATAATTTTCTAAACATTGAACTGAATGATAAGGAAGAAAATATTTCACAGATTAACGTTGTTGACTTAAATGGTAAAATTGTTTTGACCAAAGACGTTCAAGGTGAATCTGAAACTAAAATAACTACAGCGAATTTAACTGAGGGGATTTATCTTTTAAACCTCAGAACATCTAGCAATAGCATATACAATGAAAGATTGTTATCACTAAATAACGATTCAATTAAAACATTCATTTTTTAAAAACGCCCTACAGACCTGTGGGGCGTTTTTTTATTGCAGAAAAGCGTGCAAAACTTCTTCTAAAGAAATAATTTGAATAAAAATATTTGAGTTCTTTTTCTCAGCGACATAGTTTGGCAGAGTGACCGAATAGCTTTGTCTTATTAAAAGTAGAAATAAACAAAATAGCTATGAATACAAAAAATTCCATTTTACAAGAGATCAAAACCATCATCGATATGGGGCTTCAGCTCGACAAAACCGGAGGACCTGAAGGAAACTATAAAGATTTTGAAAACTACCTAGATCATGTGGACGAATTGCTCACCCGTTTTGGTTTGCCCAATAGCAGCAAATACGTGAATATATTGAGTCCTGTTCACTTTAAAGAGGGCTACCAATTGGAAGCAGTGCTTGAAAAGCTCGAAGATACCGCCGGAACTTATCTATTATCGAATGCCAAGTCAGAACCACAATTGCTTAAAGATGCCATTAGATTCAAAATAGATGCCTTTGATCTATTGCCTGAATTGAAAATTAGCACGCATACCTATACCCTTTTTGTCTATGAAGAAATTTTGCTCAAACAAAAAGACGAACCCATGAAAGTGCTACAAGCCATGCGATTTGCACAGGAGAGTGCATCGCTAAATGAATTGGGCATCCTCTCTCAATCAGAGCAATTCGACTATATAGAAAAAGCCATGTTACAGGAATTGCAAGCCAGAGGGATACAATACTTGGATGAATTTGTGCAATCTTTTGCAGTACTAGCGGAATAATTAAAAAATAAAAATTAAAAAATAAATGCTGCACGACATAGTTTGGCTGATAGGCCAATTATACTTGCAACACGGAGTCGCCGAAAACCGCATAGAGTAGGTAAAACAATCAAAACCAAATAAAATGAATAAGAAAATAATGATATTGTCCATCTTGAGCGCGCTGCTAATTTGTTCTTGTGCATCTATGTACCAAGTTCAAGAGACAAAGTCTCCAGATACTAAATTCGAAAACGATGCTTATGTATTTGAAAATGCAGAGGTCAAAATCAACTATAATTTTTGGGCTCTAGGAGGTCAAGTTGGGTTTACCATCACAAACAAATTAGACATCCCAATCTATATCGATTGGAACCAATCTCACCTCATTTTCAATGGCAGCTCATATGAATATTGGTACGACGAAGAAGAGACCAAATCAGCATATAGGTCATCTACCATTTCTGGACAATCGTCCATATTGACAGTGCTTGCTGGAGCCTATGGAAGCAACCGCGCCACTTATGCCGCAGCGCAACTGCCGGTCTTATGTCATCCAACAAGAAAAAGGTGAAACAAATTATCCAAATCCCATCAAAAAGCTCAATCAGTATATCTAAATTCAACATCAATAAAACGCTTTATTTCGATTGCGATTTCAATCTGTCTCGAAAAAGTCTTAAAACAAATAGCACAAAAAGTTTCAGTCCAGAAAACTCACCCGTCACCTTTAGAAACTTTATAACCTATTCCACCCATGTAAATCAAAATGAATTCAAAATGATCGACAACAAATTTTATGTTTCGTCTGTAAGTTTTGTAAGCAAAAACAATTTTTTAGGAAAAAAAATAAGTCTTAATACTTGTAATATCCAAGGAAATAAAACTTCATCAAAATACAGTTCCAATTCTTACTATGAATACCCAAATAAAAAATCGAATTCCTTTTATATCATAGCTAGATAAGCTATTGAAAAATGAAGTAAAAAAATAAAATACCTATTCATCAATAAAAATAAAGGATTATATTTAATTCAAGTAAAAGTAAAAAGCCATTCCCATGTCAAAACTCGGCTATATCTCGCGGTATATATTCATCTTGAAAAAGTTGAAATCCAATCAATACACTGCATTTGAAGAAATGGATGCCTATATCAATAAGCAATTCGAATATATGCAAATGCACGATGAAGAAATTCAATCGGCCTTTTCCAAGCGCACCTTTCAGCGAGATGTCAAGGAGATTAAAAATCTATTCGGGATCGATATCGATTATTCAAAAAGTCAAAAAGGATATTTCATCAGCCACAATGAATCTTTCGATAGAACCACCCAAAATATGGTCGAGGCATTCGACATGTTCAATTCCCTCAACCTCGCACAGGACCTAGCGCCCCTCGTGCATTTGGAGAAGCGCAAACCACAGGGAACAGAAAATTTATACGGCATATTGCATGCGATTAAGAACAAGAAGCAAATCAAATTCACGTATCAAAATTTCTATGAGGAACATGCGAGTCATCGATTGGTAGATCCATATGTACTCAAAGAATTCAAGAACCGCTGGTATATCATAGCGAATGACAGCAAGGACGGACATTTGAAAAGCTTTGCCCTCGACCGATTGTCCCAATTTGAAGTCACCAATTATCCCTACCAAAATGCAGCGCTTCCGAATTTAGAGCATATCTATAAAAATTGTTTTTGAATTGTGAGCCCAAATCAAGCAGCGCCCGATGACATCATCCTCTCCTTTGAAGCTCATCAAGGCAAATACATCAAGACACTTCCCCTGCACGAAACCCAAGAAATCCTGATCGACAATGAGGATGAATTGAGAATCAACATCAAGGTATATCCCACGCATGATTTGGTGATGGAACTCCTCTCCTATGGCGATAGGATGAAAGTCATACAGCCGCAATCCCTGGCTGATAATATTCAGGGCATATTAGCATCGGCGTTAAAGCAGTATAAAAAGTAAAATGGAATTTGATGCATAGAGAAAAAGCTATTTAAACAATCACGCACTTTACTTTTTCCTTCAGTTGAAATAACAACAGATTCCCTATACTCTATAGGGACACGTGCGCTCGCTGGTCGCAATGACGAACAAGAAGGGCATTCTTGTAAGTTACAAAATTGTATTCAATGCCTACAATAATACTATTCAAACAAATGCCATACAATTCCAAAAAAATCACTCCCCGTACGTCATTCCAAACTTGATTTGCCGTGTCCCTCCACAACACTTTGTTGGGACACGGTATAGAGTGTAGGGAGAATCTGCCCTTCACCCACACAATGTAAAAGTCGACAATACAAACTTGAATACCCCTGTCCGCTGCAGGAAATCTCATTTCATTAAACATTGCTTCTTTTTTTTGAGGTTGTTCCGTTTTCGTTCTCGTGAAGATGTCATTTCTAAGGAAATCTTATTGCTTCTTGATTGGTGTCTTCCCCCCCGTTTTGGGGGGGGGGCCCCCCCCCCCCCCCAAAACCAAAAATTTTTTTTCTTTAACTAAATGATTGACTTTTTGTTACGTTATTTTAGGCATGCACAGATTAAGAAAGTAATGTTATGAAAAAAATAATTAGATGCATAAATTCTTCTTTTTTTGGACAAAGATTTTTATTCAATTCATTAAAAATAAATGTCTATTTTTACTAGTATAAATTTTAGTTTATGGATTATATATTAGTACCGAGCAATTCTAAGTCAGAAACTTCATTTATTCTCGATCTTTTTGAAAAAATGCACAAAAAGCTACGAAACTGACTGCTGATGAAATCGAAGAAGTTTATTTTTCTAAAATCATCAAAGAAGTAAAATTGCGGCCAAAAGGTAACTTGGACAATGTTAAATCTTCCCTTTACAAAGATTATGAATAAATAATGGAAGTTTCAGTTAGCAAGACATTTGAAAAAGATATTCGAAAGATTACAGACAAGAGAATTGCAAAACGGATTTTGGATTTAATTGAAATTTTAGAAAATAGTAAATCCATACATAGTATTCGAAATTTAAAGAAATTGAAAACACCGGGCAATTATTTTAGAATTAGATTGGGTAATTATAGGTTAGGTCTCTTAGTTGAAAAAAATACCGTCTATTTGCTGAGGATAATGGATAGAAAAGAGATTTACAATTATTTTCCATGAAATTTAATACAATTGTTTTTGATTACTAATCAATTCCAAAAATGTCATTTCGACTGCAAGGAGAAATCTCAAGAGCGTATAGGATGAAAGTCTTGGACTAAAAAGAAAGACCCCTTCGAAATAGTAAACGCACTTCCATCTATTTCATAAACCAACTCCCTATATGAAGGGAGATTTCTCACTCCGTTCGAAATGACAATTGCACGCGACAGCCCTCTCGCGCCAGCTGCTCCCCTTTGACCAATCAAAAATGTCATTTCCGCCGGCGGGGGGAAAACCCCCGGGCGTATAGGATGAAGTCTTGGACTAAAAAAAGACCCTTCGAAATGACAATTGCGCGGCCCCTCGCGACAGCCCCCCTCGGGGAGGCCGGGTGGGGCCTACACTGCATTATTGCTCTCATCAAAACACCAATCCAATTTATTCCTAAACCTCAGATACAATGGATCACTTACCCCTCTCACTTGTCCGATAAAATTGATATAGCCTTTCAATCGATTGATAAAACCCTGCAATATATTGAATCCTCATCCACCGAAATTTTGAAATGTTTCGACGTCGCTTCTTTCAAACCATTCTCGGCAAAATCATGCAACATCGCCCGCACCTTCTTCAATAATTTCCGATCCACATTGACCTTATCATTCACCGTAATCCCCGTCACCACTTGTTTCCTAAACGACGAACTCATCCGTATCTTTTTCGGATTGATGTCAAATGCATGCTTCTTGAGAATATTCATGACATCCAAAACGACATCCTCAGGGATATGCACATCCGAAGAAAAAGTGAGATCATCCGCATATCGCGTATAGGTCAACTGATTCGCTTCAGCAAATTCCCTTAAATCTCGATCCAATCCCAGACAAATGAAATTAGATAAAACCGGAGAAGTGGGCGCGCCAGTCGGCAAATGCTTTTGGTGCGTCACGAGCAGCGTCAATGCAACGCACATATTTTCATTGAACCTGAAATAATCGGATTGAAAGAGTTCAAAAATTTGCGCAACGCTGATACTCGAAAAAAAATCTTTGATATCCAAATTCAATACATGCTTTTTCCCAATATGCGCTCTGGCATTTTCGACGATATTGTAGCGATGCTCATATTGCTGAGGGCGAATAATAAATCCATGCACTTCCGCTGGTTTAATCCATAAATAATAGGCTTGCAAATAGTAATTCAGCCTCTTCTGTATGCCTTTTAAAATATCATTGGGCTCCTCGATCGACCTCATGCCCCCGCTTTTCTTTTTAATCTCAAATTGCTTATAAACGGGATTGTTGATTTGGTTTTGCAAAACCGAATAGCTCAATTGTAAGAAATTACATAAATCATACGCATGCGTAATAGAGAGAAATACCGCAGCATTCCGCTGAAATTTATGTTGAGGACCTTGCAAAATTCCAAATATAATTTCCCTACTGTTGATATTCGAGCGAATAATTTCTAGATTCGATTCAACAAAATTTATAATCTTCTCGTGTTTCACTTGTTCAAAATTAAAGAGCCGTTGTGTATTATCTAAAAAATGATGCAATTGTGAGAGCGGAGCGAAGCGAGCAACTCACAATTGCAAGTCACTAACTTCCACTCCATCTCGGACTGCAGGATCACAGCCACCAAGTCTTTTATGACTTCATAATCTCCAGGCAACGGCTCTAGTTTCTATTATTTTTTTATGATTAAAATGGTGTAAAATCTTCATCATCCATCTTCTTATTCATTCTGCTACTTGGTAAAACAAATCCCTTGCTTTGCTCAAATCCCTCTTCCTTGATTTCAAATCGCTCTCTCAATTCATGCGATGGATGATATTCGTAAGCAATAAATCCAGGTCCGCCTGTCTTTATCCTGATCGATCCAAGCGAGCCATACGTATTCTTATGAACCAATAATTCGAGGATATCTTTCACGGATTCATTGTACTCATCCACTTCGATGCCATAATATCCAGCGCGATATAAAAAAATCACTTTATTCGCATATTGCTCAATTGCGCCACTCTCCCGCAAGTCAGACAGCATCGGCTTTTTAGACCCTGCTCTATTCTCCACATTCCGACTCAATTGACTGCTCAAAATCAGCACAATATTCAATTCTATGGCCATGCGCTTCAATTCTTGCACGATATAACTCATCTCACTCTCGCGATTTCTGCCATATCGATTGGAATGCATCTTTTGAATATGATCGACAAATACCACTTTAATCCCATGCTTTTGAACCATGTTTTCACAGTATTGGCGAAAAGCGGAGATGGAATCATGGCACTCCTCACTGATATATATAGGCAATTCACTATTGAGCGATTTAACGACTTGGGCAAATTCCAATGTATCGAGTTCGCGATGATACAATTTATCGAGATTCACGCCAGTTATAGCCGCGACAAAGGAATTCGTCAATGACTCCTTAGAACTGTCATAGGTAAAAAATAGCACCGGATTGTTTTTCGCCATTTTCGTGGCTATCCAAACCAATAGATTCGATTTGCCCATCGCTGGCCTTCCGCCGAAAATAATCATTTCGCCTAAGAGAAAACCACCGAATTGCTTATCAAAACTATCCAATCCAGAAGAGATCATCTTGTTCGGATCGCGCTCACTCTTCCATACCATGCATAGATCAGACTAAAGCGCTTCGAGCAGGATGGGCTCCTCTCTTTTATGCGCCTGCGCTTCCTTCTCTTGCATCAACGATTTTATCTGACGAATCGCCTCACCTTCATCAGTCGAATTTGCAAGAATATGTTGAATGGATTCCTTTAAATTGTATTTCATGTATCAAATGTAGGTTTAAGATTTTGTATTTTATCCAATGTGGAGAAGTAATTTTATCAACAGCGAAAAGCCTATCTATAGTTGTGAGTTGTAAGATGTAAGTTGTAATTGGAATTGATAGTCTTGTACAAAATCACTTAATTCCACATCAATAAATCGCAATTCGTACATCGTACATCGTAATTAATTTTTCACTTTTAATTTTTAATTTTTAATTTTTAATTTTTCTCTTTTAATTTTTCCCCCAATGCTTATCGGTCGGTGTCCCCACCGAACGAAACAAGGCCCCCTAACCCCCGAAGGGGGAATTGCTGACGCGTGTTTTCTACATCGTAAATCAAAAATCACTTAATTCCACTGCATTAAATCGTAACTCGTCAAATCTCCCTAACTCGTACATCGTACATCGTAATTAATTTTTCACTTTTTTAATTTTTAATTTTCTCTTTTAATTTTTAATTTTCTCTTTTAATTTTTAATTCAAAAGAATCCCTCGTGCTCACCCCTTCCGATGCAATCTCCTATTCTCCCACGGCGACATCGGATTCGGGTTACTCCAAATTCCGACTTGCTGTTTGCGCGCAGCGAGCTCAAGACTTGCCAATGTTTTATCCTTAGAATACTTCACAAAATGCCAAGCCAAGCCCGCGCGCAGCATCTCCTGCGAGAGATCGCGACCATCAGATAAAAATGCCCTCGCCACGGTGCGACCATGTCTGTCGGTGCTCTTCACCTCTATGCGCAACATCTTTCCAAAACACATACTCGCCAAAAACTGTTTAGCCACTTTATAAAACGGCATTCCCTTCTCCGGCGCATCGATGCCATCCATCCGAATGCGCATTGTTGTTTTGTCTACAAGAATATCATACGTATCACCATCTTGGATAGCAATGACTTTATACGTTTTGTTTTTTTCTATTCGCTGCCCATATACATCCTGAATTTGCATACCTAACCATGCAAGAATAATTAGACCATTAATTAATTTTTTCATTTCAGATTTATATTTTGTCAATCGCAATTCAGTGTCGTTTAGTTAAGGTAAATTCCTATTTTATAAGTTTCTATAGTTTATTTAAACTCTTTTGCCTTCGGCGACTTACTTTTTATTCACTTTTTCTAATTTTATATTTTGGTGTTCATTACTTCGTGATGTCTTAGACGCAAAAAGTAAGCAAGCGTGGGATGCGCTAGCATAAGCATAGCAGAAGTCATTTAATTTAAATGCGCTCCTACGCGCAAGGCCAGAGGCGCGCTAAATTAACATCCCACGCTTCCTGCATCCTTCTAAACAATTCCATTTCGTTATTTGAATTCGAAATTCGTTACTCATCTTTCGTAATTTTTAATTCTTAATTCCTGCTTTTTTAATTCGTTAATCATATATCGTAAATCAAAAATCACTTAATTCCACCAAACCCAATCGTAATTCGTACATCGTACATCGTAAATAAATAATCGTACATCGTAAATCGCAATTCTTAATTTTTAATTTTTCTTTTTTAATTTTTAATTCTACCCCAACTTCTCGTTTATTTTCTCCAATATTTTAACCATCGCCCACGTATCCAACCCACAATACTCCCTCAATGCCGCTCTGATCTCTTTCACTTTTGCTGCATCTTCTTCCTTTCGCAGGTTGTAGAAAATCGAACTGGCATCTCCCCCATTATTGATGGTCAAATGCTCGTAGGACAGCGAAGGAACCAGCGCCGGCAATACCTTCTTGATAGAATACGAACCCTGCATCTCCGGCAGATAATAATGCTTGCTCCTAAATGGCCGCATCAAATCAACCAATCGATCATTCAAAGTGTTCAATGCATCTTCCCAATGCGGAAAATCGCATATCAATTCCCTGATTCTCGTCTTTTCAAAACCGATATTATAGACCACGATGCTTCCCTGTTCGCCTAAAACAGCCATCAATTGCTCCGCAAAATCTCTCTGCGAACTCTCGGGCCCCTCCGCCAAATAGTCGAAATGCTCCACAGCGGCATTGGGATGCGCTTGTTTGTGCACCGAAAACTGAAAGGGCACCGAGCGATAGGGCCAATGTCCATCATACTCCGGAACCGCTGCCATCCATGTCTCAAAATCCATGAAGTAGAGGGGATATTCCAATTCACCCACAAATTCTTTTAGTGCATCTTGATCAATATTCACTTCCCCATAATCCGGTTCTTCCACCTCGATTCCCTCGCTGCAAAACCCCATAAAGTCGCAGGCATAGGGATTATTGCAATGAGCGCCCATCTCGATATCAGGTGCTTTTTTGAGCTTCAAGACTTTTTTCAATTCCACAATTTTTTCGGTGATGAAATCCTGCAGCTCGATGACTTCATTCCATATCGACGAGATAGAAAATAATGCCTGCATATCCAAGGGTCCCTGGCGCACATATTCATTATTGAGATGGACGATGGCGATATCGCTCAAGGCTATCCCCGATTGGGTGATGACGTGGTATTGCAGCGAGGCATCTTGGACAAAGGTCGGTTTCACTTTGGTGCTGCTCTTCACTTCATAGGCCACCCATTTCTCGTTTTGCTTCACCATGATATCGATGGCGCAGAGGATGCCCTCAAATTGAAACGCCGCTTCATAAATCACGGAATGTCCCTCTTGCATATACCGCGCCGTATCTGCGACGGATTGCTGATAATCGTAGTTGGTCGCCGGACTGGCATCCACCCCGCCGGGGAAGAGTTCCCGCGCGAGCATGCCCACATCCGTTCCCTGTTGGAAGATCGCCGCTTGACCCTCACTCATCTCATCGCGCACCTGAGGCATGAATTTATGCAACCACAATCGCTTGGGGCATTGACAACCATACATAAAAGTCGATTTGGAGAGTTGGTGTTTGGAGAGAAGGGGCATTGTGCATGATTATGTTTCAAAGTTAATAAACTTGTGCGCCAAAGGATGTCGTTATAAAAATAAAAGTCCTTTTTTTTCACCGCGACATGGTATGGCTGAGTGATACTTTTTATTTGCAGTCAACTTGGTGTTGGTTTTGTTTGCTTAAAAGGAGCTGTCGAGAGATGGCTTCCTTTTTAATTCTGAGAAGCTTATATCTAATTGCAATAAGGTTAATAATAAATAGGTGTTTTAATCTTAATTTAATACATTTGAATATCGATGAAAAAACATAACTATATAATTCTACACTATTTCACTGATTTCAATTCAAATAATCTAGAATAATATTATATAAATCAACATTATGCCACGTTTAAACTATTCACAGATAATTGACAAACATTTTCCAAATACGGCAGATATCGTTCATTGAGATGTGTATTCGACAGAAATGGATCAGAATGGGGTGATTGTATATTCGAAAAGAAAATTGAAATCTTAAAAAATATTTTGACAGTTAAACCATTAGATTTCTGGGTCAAAGATTATTCGAAGTATTATATCTCCTTAAAAAAAGAATATGTTGTGAAAGATATTCCAGAGAGTTTATTTCTTTATTATGAATACTTTGTTGGGTCAAATGATGTTCAATACATTGATCTAATTAAAAACTACTTTCTAACGACAGAAGTAGATTGGGAATTTTGTTTTTCAATCTGTGTTTACAAGCAAAACTATTGTTGAAATACTTGGCAATGAATTACAGAAAAACAAGAGCAATTTAAGAAGCGATTGATTATAAAAACAATTTAAAAATCAATAATCCTGAACTTTATGAAAAATTTTATGGCAAATCTGAAGACCCTGTATAATAAAATTTTACTATCTTTCATGAATTTCAGAGATTATTCATTCTTATTAAGAAAAAGTCATTAAAAGTAGTACTCAGAAAAAAAAATTAGCCAAATGATATTAGACACAACGAAATGAAAACCTGAAAGTCCACGAGTGGATTACAAAATATACCCAGACAGGGAAACTTTCCATCGTGACAGGTTACTTTACAGTTGGTGCATTGGCTTATTTATCAAAAGCAACCAAAAACAAAATAGACGAATATAAATTCATACTTGGCGACATAGTAAGCTTTGACATTGACAAGGACAGAGCACTTGACCTATTAAACGAGGATATTAATATTGACGCATCATTAAAATTAAGCAAGGTTGCGAAGGAAGCAGTTGAATTTTTTAGAACTTGAGAATGTTTTAGCAAAAACGCGAACAAACTTTTGCCACGCTAAAGCATACTTATACAAGCACAACGACAAAGACCCACAAAAGGACTATTATATTTCAGGGAGTTCTAACCTGACAGAAGCAGGAGTTGGTTTAAAGACAACCAACAATGTGGAGTTGAATATTGGCAGTTTTGGTTCAGACCCACAATACAACGAGTTAATAAAATGGTTCGAAGGTTTATGGTCAGGCCACAGAAGCCCACAATTATAAAACTATTTTTGATGGAAGCGGTGGCGTTAATAGAATACCATTCAAACAATACCTTATTGACGAAATCAAGAAGATTTTTACAGAGTATTCACCAAAGCAACTTTACTATAAAGTTCTATTTGAACTCTTTGGCGACGAACTTCTGCTTGAAAAAGAAAATCCCGAATTCAACAGACAAATTGGACGGCTTGAAAACACTGCCGTTTACAATGCCTTATATGAGTTTCAGCAGAAAGGCGTTTTGAGTTTGACTAAAATGCTTCAAAAACATAACGGAGCAATTTTAGCTGATGCAGTGGGTTTGGGTAAAACTTGGACTGCATTGGCTATAATGAAATTCTATCAGCTGCAAGGGCGTGAAGTAATTTTAATTTGTCCGAAGAAATTACAATACAATTGGCGTATTTACTTGAAGAATCAGAACTCAAAGTTTGAAAAAGACCAGTTTGAATATTTCTTAAGATTTCATACTGACCTTACGGACGACTTGATGGAAAAATACCACGACCGAGCAGACAAAATGTTTTTGAATGAAAAGCCTAAACTTTTTGTAATTGATGAAAGCCACAATCTTAGAAATGACAAATCGAAGCGCTATAAATTTATAGTCGAACAAATACTTTCACAAAATGAAGATGTGAAAGTGCTGATGCTTTCAGCAACACCAATCAATAATTCATTGATGGATATTCGTAATCAATTCAAATTGATTGTTGGAGGTAATGTAAAAGGATTTGAAGAATCATTGGATATCAAAAACATTGATTATACTTTCAGAGCAGCTCAAAAGGATTCAATGAATGGACACAAGAGCCTGAACCGAAAATTGGTGATTTTATTAAAAAATTGCCGCCTAATTTTTTCAAACTAACCGATTCTTTGACTGTTGCCAGGACTCGTAAAATGATTGAAGGACATCAAGACGGATTAGAATTTCCAAAGAAAGCAAAACCGGAGAATATTTTTGTAACACCAAAGCAAATTGGAAATTTTGAAAGTTTTGAAGAACTGTTCGCTCATTTCCCGCCGAAGCTATCTGGCTATCAGCCTTCCTATTACATAGATGATTACGAGGATGCTGATATATTGCACGATGAAAAGCAACGTGACCATTTCTTGGTAAAAATGATGTATATTTTGCTTGTAAAAAGATTAGAGTCATCTTGGCTCTCTTTCAATCAACCACAGAAAAATATTAGCGCATCATCAAAATGCGCTTGATAGAATTAAAGAGTATCAAAAAACAAAAAAAGAAACAGGCTGGAATGAAGCCCAACCTTCGCTATTTGATGATGATGACTTACTAACTCAAATTGAAGATTTTACGTTAGGCAAAAAGCGAAAAACCCGTTTAATTGACATTGATCGTTCAGGTAATATTGAAAACTACAAGAAAGATTTAAAAAGAGATATTGAAGCTTTGCAATTACTTCAATCAAACCTAATTCAGTTTGAAAGAAAGATTGCAAAAGAAATAAAAAAAGCCACGCAACCACATTAGTGAAGACGATAAATTGGAAACGCTGATAAACCGAATTGTAAAGAAAAGGCAAACAGGTGAAAATAGTGGCAACCTGAAAGTTTTAATTTTTACCGTTTATAAAGACACTGCATTTTATTTGTTTGAGCAATTAAAAGCAAGAGGTTTTAATAACATAGCTGCCGTAATGGCGACACTTCAAAGGTTTGGAATGAAGAAGGAGAAACAAAAAAATACGAACCTATTTTAGAGCGCTTCGCGCCTTTCACAAAAATTATTCCGTGAAAAAAGAATGGGCTTTCCAGCCTTCAAACAAAGAAATGCCTTTAAATGCGCAATTTGACGAGTGCAAGATTGGATTTCAGAGAACAATAAGCAAACTTATGAAAAACTACAAAACCCCATTGATATTCTCATTGCCACTGATGCATTGAGTGAAGGACAAAACTTGCAGGATTGTGATTTGGTAATTAATACGATATACATTGGAATCCAGTGCGCGTTATTCAACGAATGGGTCGTATTGACCGTTTGGGTTCACCAAATACAAAAATATTTGGGATTAATTTTTGGCCTTCAAACAACATAAACACTTATTTGAATTTGCAAGGAAGAATTGAACAGCAATGGCCGCGATGAAACTGGCTGGCTCTGAAGTTCATTTAGATTTCTCTGACACATTTAAAGAAATGGCAGAAGATGAAAATCTAGAGCAGAAGCAGAAAGCAAGAATGTTGGAACAAATGCAATCTTCTTGGGATGAAATTGATACACAAATCATTGGGTTTTGATGACTTTCTTTGGAAATTTTCCGTCAGGAATTATTGGAAGAGTTGAAGAAAAACGAACAGTTTTACAAATCACTTCCCAACGGTATTTACACAGGTTTTAAATCCATTGAGGAGGTTTGCCCCACAAGAGGGAATGATTGCATTATTGGGCTATCCAAGTAAACCGGTGAAGTCAACAAACTTTGAATACAAAGGATACGAACTCATTTACATTGACCATTCGGGCAAATCGGTATTCTTAAACCAAAAGAAGTATTGGACGCTTTGGCAAAACACAAAGAAGAAATTCGTTTTGTTCCAAAAGCAATTGACCAAGGTGAACCAAATCCATTGAGCATTTATCTACTGCTTTGTCATTGGCTAAAAAGTCAGGCTACCGAAAGAAGAAGTTCAAGAAGATGGAACAGTAAAACAAAAATGGGTAAAGCTTCACTCGATATGTTGAACAAACTAAAATCGGGCAGCAAATCCACCATTCAAAACTGGGAAGAGGAAGGTTCTGCTTCGTCAAAATTCAACAAAGATAATTTCGATTTAATTACTTGGTTTATTATCAGCTAATATGGAAATTCAAAACAATAGTATTTACAAATCCATTAGGGAGATTATTACACCCTTTCTCCGTGTGGGTTTACCGTATGGCAAACTCGGCCTTATTAGAAACGTATTGGCAAATTGGAAAATAATAGTGGAGGACGAGCAAAAAGGGCAATCAAAAGCTGAATATGGAAAATCCACTCTAAAGAATCTTGCCCAGCAACTTACGCTTGAATTT
>JADJOU010000016.1 GCA_016713645.1 Bacteroidota bacterium | reverse complement strand
AGCCCATCCCTCAGCGGCAATATCATATTCTCCACCCTTTCGTCGCTTTGCACTTTTTGATTGAATTCAATCAAAGCCCGGGTATCGGTATTTGGATTTTCTTCGACCACTTTTCCATTCCAAAGTACATTGTCAGCGATAATCAATCCGCCTGATTTTACTCGGTCAAAAATTTTGTCGTAATATTCCGCATAACCCTGTTTGTCGGCATCTATAAATACCATATCGATGGGTTGATCTATATGCGCCAATTCCTTTTTTGCATCGCCAATATGCAGTTTCAATTTATTTTCTATCCCCGCTTTTTGGAAATATCGACGAATAATTTCCTCCAATTCTGGATTCAATTCAAAGGCTTGTATCATGCCATCTGCAGGCAATGCATAAGCCATACACAAGGCGGCATATCCCGTATAGGTGCCGATTTCGACGATGTGTTTTGCATTTGAAATGGAGACCAACATATTTAAAAACATGCCCTGTTCTCTTCCCGAGAGCATATTCGGCATTAAATATTTTAGATGGGTCTCGCGCTCTAATTCATCGAGGATGGGATGAATCGCACTGCTGTGGCTTGATAGATAAGCTTGAATTTCTTTGGAATAAATCATCCTTGTTGGCGGATTTTATCGAGAATTATTTTGAACCAAAAAGAATATTTGTCTGGATTGTTTTCGATATCCTCTTCTAAATCTTCAATGGATATCCATTCCACGGCTTGCACTTCCTCGCGATTGAAATCGATATCCCCATTGAATTTGCCGATGAATACATAGTCCAATTCGTGTTCAGTCAATCCACTCGCTTCGTCAAAAGCCTTGTAAATAAAGGTAAAGGCATGACTCAGTTGGGTATCGAAATTCAATTCTTCTTTTAATCTCCTCGTTGCGCATTCGATATATTTCTCGCCTTTTCTGGGATGTGAACAGCAGGCATTGCTCCATATTCCCGCCCAGTGATACTTCGATAGGGCGCGCTGCTGTATGAGCATTTTCCCTTCACTATTGTATATCAATATACTGATGGCCCTGTGCAAGAGCCCTTTTTCATGCGCTTCGCTTTTGGGCATATAACCCAAAATTTGGTCCTCGATATCGACTAAGACGACTTGTTCTTCCATAGATGACAAAGGTACAAGATGAAAGGGTTTGTAAAATAAATAAATGGTTATTTTTCTTGAGCAACAGTATAAATCACCGTTTCGCCCACCGCCCTCAAAACATTCTTATCGATGGAGTTCATATTGTCGTTGTGTGTATGCCAATAGGGCCCAAAGCCAGAGCGCGTTGAATTGGTGCGATGGATGATATCGATGGTCGGGATATGCGCCAGGGTATTGATATAGTAGTGATCATCGATGATGGGATCGCCATATTCCTGCAGAAAGATGGAACTATAGCCCAAAGTCTGCGCATTTTGCCATGTTCGATCGACGAGGTTGCCCGCAAATTTCACCGATTGTTGTTCTTTGCTAAAGCTGGCGCCCAAGGCTCCGCACATATCTAAGAGGATGCCCCATTTCGCCATATAATTCGGGCGGTGCATATTCTTTGCCCAATATTGTGAACCCAAGCAATAGGAATCTTCCATTTCGGGGAATTTGCTATCAGCGGGCTGACCGTAATCCTCCGCATCCCAGAGAATGATATCCACGCCGATACTCGGTTTTTGAATACGATAGGCACGCGCAATTTCTAATAATATCCCCACGCCGCTAGCACCGTCATTGGCGCCGTCGATGGGTTTGTCTTGGTCTTTGCTGTCTTGATCTGCAAAGGGTCTCGTATCCCAGTGGGCAGATAGCATGATGCGCGTTTCGCTTTGTGGATTGAATGAGGCGATGATATTTTTTGCGTGCAATACTTTTCCATCAAATGCTTTGAGGTCTGCTTTTTGAACGATAACTGTATCTGCGAAAGACTTGAGCAGGGCAATCATCCATGCAGCGCATTGTGCATGGCCTTCGCTATTCGGCACCCGCGGACCAAAACTGACTTGCTTTGCGACAAAGGCATAAGCAGAATCGGCGTTGAATGGAGGAAGGGATTGGGGATCTATAGAAGATTCTTTGTTTTCCACTGCAGGTTCAGCCTGTTCTTTTTGATTTCCTTGGCATGCAAATAGATATGGGATAAATGCGAGCAAAATGTACTTGACGGTGGACATGGCGTATCTTTAATTCGTGAAATGGAGAGGTCAAAAGTGCAAAAAAAAATGCGAATGAGCTGTTTTTTAGCAAATGGGGGTGCAAGCGCTCATAATAGGTCTCAATTTTTAATATATCATCCACTTTTTTATCGATGGCATAGATATTCTCTACATATTCTTCAGGTTCAATGCCACGTCCATCGAGCACGCCCAAGGTATACCTAAACAAAGGCAAATTATCTGTCTTGAAATGGATGGGAATATGGGCTTCAAAAATCTGTCTATAATAATCCAGAAATCGCGGCGAAGTCAGTCGATTCATCCGATCGCTCTTGCTGGGAAATGGGTCTGGAAAGGTAATCCAAATCTCTGCAATTTCATTTCGCTCGAAGAAGTGGTGGATGATTTGAATATAGCTGCGCAAAAAAGCCACATTGTTCAAATTTCTATCGCGCGCTTGCGTCGCACCGGTGTGAATTCTATTTCCCTTGATATCGATGCCAATAAAATTTTTATTGGGGAATCGCTCTCCTAAAGCCACGGTATATTCTCCCCTGCCGCAGGCGAGTTCGAGTACAATCGGATTTTGATTGCCAAAATAATTTTTATGCCAAAGCCCTTTCATTTGAATAGGCGCTTTTTCATGCATTAATTGCGGTTCTTTGAAATTGAAATTTTGAAATACATTCTTCAAAACATCCAATTCGGCAAACTTTTCGAGTTTTGATGGCATCTTTACCTTTGCGTTTGGTGATTAAAAAAATCCCCGATAAAAACTTTATCGGGGATTATAAATTGTGTGAATAATTTTATTTGGACATCAATATTACAAAGTAATGGGAGTCTCTAAGTTCATTCTTGAACCAAGATTAGCTCTACCAATCCATTGATTTCTATCGAAGCTATTTAAGTTTTTGTAAGCTGTAATTGCCCAGCATGTAGAAGAACCTTGTCCTGCTACGATAACAGACCATTTCAAGAATACTTGCCACATTCTAAACCACCATACACCATATTTTCCAGTGATGAATTCCTCATTCTGCATCCAGTTGTTATACCAGTGTTGGATCGTGTGTGAATAGTGAATACCTACGTTTTCTACGTTTTGAACTTCAAAGTTAGCATCTTGTAAACATTGAGTCAAGAATGCCAAAGGAGTTGAAGCATCAGCACCAGAGAAGATATACTCGTTCATGAACATACCCCAGCAAAGGTCTTCCCAGTGTTGGCCTTTTGTCCAGAATCCTGTATTCGCTCGCAAACCTGCTTGTTGGATATAGAATGTTCCATTGTCATCTAACAAACTATATATTTGGTTGATGAAACGTTGGAATTTGCGAATACCTACGTGCTCACCCATTTCCAAACATGTGATATGATCGTATTTTTTGTTTGGATCGATATCTCTATAATCTTGTCTGATATATTTTGCTCTATCAGAAACGCCGTTTTCAGCAGCTCTTCTATCTCCGCTATCCTTACCATCTTGAGCGATTGTAACTCCTGTAGAGTATGTTCCGAAGTGCTTAGCAGCATAAGTTACCAAAGTTCCCCATCCACATCCGATATCCAAATGCGAATTTCCAGCTTTCATATTCAATTTGCTACAAACCATTTGCATTTTTCTATCTTGAGCTACTTCAAGAGACTCATTCAAATCATGGAAAAATCCAGATGTATAAATCATTCTTGGTCCTAAGAAAGACGCGAAGAAGTCATTTCCTCTATCGTAGTGATCGCGGATGATTCTCTCATCTTGTGCTTTTGAGTGAATCAACACCTCTGGAATAAATCTTGTCGTCAAGAACTTCAAATGATGACCTGTTAAGGTATAATCAAAAAAAGTGTTTCTGACGGACATGAATTCTTCAAAATTTCCGTTGAGGTCAACTCTTTGGTTTACGTAATCCTCAATAAACGTAGAGAATGAAGGTTTGTTTCAGTTTTGTAGGTAGATGCTACACTGGGAGATTTTACTACAATAAAATCTAAAGCATTTTTAGACATATAAGATATTATAAATTTAATTAAAGAGCGCAAAGATAGAAATGTAAAATAGAATGGAACAAAAAAAATGCATTAAAGACTTGATAATCCATGTAATCCCTAATTATATAAAGGATGCGGAGTGAAAATAAATGTCGGATTAAATGATGAATATATTGAATGTGGTTTGATTTTATAGTCTGACTTTGATGAAAATGGAATTTTTACAACTATTTATCGAAGTAGATTGCCAACTTCCTTACTTTTGCCGAAAATGAAATAAAATACGATGAGCAAATACGATATTACAATTATAGGTGGTGGACCAGGTGGTTATGTGGCGGCGATTAGATGCGCTCAATTGGGCATGAAAGTGGCATTGATAGAGAAATACAGCACGCTGGGTGGTACTTGCCTCAATGTGGGCTGCATTCCTTCAAAGGCACTATTGGATAGTTCGGAGCATTATTATAAGGCGACCAAGGAATTTGCAGAGCATGGAATCAATATAGGCAAAATGGATATCGATTTCAGTCAAATGATCAAGAGAAAGGCGGAAGTCGTCTCTCAAACCTGCGCGGGGATTGATTTTTTGATGAAGAAAAATAAAATTGACGTCATCAATGGATTGGGCTCATTTGTCGATAAAAGTACAATTAAGGTAGTCAAAGATGATAAAACAGAAGTCATTATATCAACAGATAAGACCATTATCGCTACAGGATCAAAACCGACGAAACTCCCTTTTCTACCTATAGATAAGGAGCGCATCATCACTTCTACAGAGGCCTTGAAATTAAAGGAAATTCCAAAACACCTCATCATCATCGGCGGCGGTATCATCGGCGTCGAATTGGGGTCGGTCTATGGTCGCTTGGGCTCAAAAGTGACTGTCGTGGAATACTTAGATAGAATCGTTCCTTCATTGGATAGCGAAGTGGGCAAGGAAATGGCGAGGTTGTTAAAGAAGCAGGGCTTTAGTATTCTCACTTCACATAAGGTGACTGGCGCAACTGTCAAGGGCAAAGATGTGACAGTTACAGCTGAAGCAGATGGCAAACCAGTGGAGATCAAAGGGGATTATTGCTTGGTAGCAGTGGGCAGAAGTCCGTATACAGAGGGATTGGGCTTGGAAAATGCAGGAGTAGAACTCGATGAGCGCAAGCGCGTGAAGACCGATGACCATTGTCAGACCAATGTACCAGGTATTTATGCGATTGGAGATGTGGTGAAAGGAGCGATGCTCGCGCACAAAGCAGAAGAAGAGGGCGTATATGTTGCAGAAATTATAGCAGGACAGAAACCGCACATCAATTATAACCTCATTCCTGGAGTCGCTTATACTTGGCCAGAGGCAGCGGGCGTGGGCAAGACAGAAGATGAATTAAAGGCAGAAGGCGCGGCGTATAAAGTGGGTAAATTCCCATTCAAAGCGAGCGGTAGAGCCAGAGCTTCTATGGATACAGATGGATTTATCAAAGTCTTGGCTGATAGCAAAACAGATGAAATACTCGGCGTGCAGATGATTGGGCCTCGCATTGCGGACTTGATTATCGAAGCAGTGGTAGCGATGGAATATCGCGCATC
Source organism: Bacteroidota bacterium (assembly GCA_016713645.1). Classification (GTDB taxonomy): domain Bacteria; phylum Bacteroidota; class Bacteroidia; order Chitinophagales; family JADJOU01; genus JADJOU01. The sequence continues at coordinate 62,569 of JADJOU010000016.1, read as the reverse complement.
TGCAGAGGATATCTCTCGCATGAGCCATCCACATCCTACTTATTCAGAGGCTTTCAAAGAGGCTTGTTTGGATGCGACGGGAAAAAGAGCTTTGCATATATAGGCCTCTCCCCAACCCTCTCCAAAGGAAAGGGCTGCATCTTTAGAATTTAATGTTTTAAAAGACGATAATGTAATTGCAATAACAAGAAGCAACCTCTCCCCCTTCGGGGGAGTCGGAGCTGATTACCCCACCCGTCCTCCCCGAAGGGAAGGTGGCTGTCGCATGAATGCTGACGCGAGAAAATTATGAATGTTGAATTTTGAATTGGGCATTTTTGGAAAGCGTTTGTTAGAATTATGAATTTTAAATTTTGAATTTTGAATTGAGCAATACTGGAAAGCGTTTGCGATAATTAGAATCAATAATTCCATAAATCTCCATTTACCAGCAGCGGACACCCAATTTCCAGAAACCAGCCCCCATATTCCAGACACCATTTTTTAATTAATCCCGTTATTTTGCAATTGATTTGCAAATTTGCAGGGTTAAATTAGATTAATGCCGTTAATTTGCAATTAATATGTAATTTTGCAGGGTAATGAGATCGCCATGTTAAGCAGAAAAATAGAAAATAAAATAGCGCAATACCTCAAGGCTTTTCCTGTAGTAGCGATTATTGGTCCGCGCCAAGTGGGCAAGACGACAGCAGCAAAGTCAATTCTGAACGCCTTGTCAGAAGAGGCGATTTATCTCGATTTGGAATCCCCTGAAGATGTGCAAAAGCTCATTGATGCAGAGAATTATTTTAAAGAGCGAGAAAATCGGCTCATTATCATCGATGAAATACAAAGAAATATTGCCCTCTTTCCTATTTTGCGATCTGTAATCGATCGGAATAGAAAGAATGGAAGATTTATATTGTTGGGTTCTTCTTCCCCAGAATTATTGTTGAACAGTTCGGAGACATTGGCTGGGCGAATTGCCTATTTAGAAATGCATCCATTGCTGTTTTCGGAAGTGAAAAGCAATTTTTCATTTAAGGATTTATGGATAAAGGGCGGCTTCCCCAATATATTCTTGCAGGAAGACGCTGCGATGAGTTTTGAAATGCGGATTCAATTTATTCAAACTTATCTAGAGCGAGAATTGCCTATTATTGGGCCTATCTGCGTCGTCTATTGTTTTGAGAAATTTATTAAAGATGATTGCGCATACGCAGGGGCAATTGGTCAATTATACTGATTATTCCAATGCATTGGGCGTAGAAGTGAATACCGTCAAGCGCTATTTAGATTATTTTGAGCATTCATTTATCATTAGAAGGCTGCAGCCTTATTATACCAATTCAAAAAAGCGATTGGTCAAATCGCCTAAAATTTTTATTCGCGATACAGGCATATTGCATGCGCTTTTCAATATTCAAGATAGCGAAAACCTTGATGGATTTGTGGGCAAAGGCTATTCGTGGGAGAGTTTTGTCATTCAGCAAATCATCGCCAGTTTGAAATCCAATGTCAGTGCGCATTTCTATCGCACACAAGACGGAACAGAATTGGATTTGATTCTGGTGCGAGGAATGATTCCAGTGGCAGGGATTGAAATTAAATTGTCGAATGCGCCTAAATTGACCAGAGGTACTTCCATTGCGCGCAATGACCTCGGAGGCATTCCCATCTATATCGTCACGCATTCCGTATCAGAAGATTACAATTACAACGAGGGAGTTAGAATCACCAGTTTTGAAAGGGTGTTTAATTATTTGGAGAGGATGGATTTGGTGGAGAAATAATTTCTTGGAAGTTGCGTTGGGTAGATTAGAAAAATCTAAAATGATTCATTTGATGAATAAAAATAAGATAGTTGTTTTATTAAGTATTTTGTTTTCAAGTGTACACTTAGCATGTAATCTTGATGTTTCAAAGGAGTTAAGCGGTAATTATATATACTTAGCTCAAAGCAATGAAAACAAAAGTATTTTATCTCAAACAAATAGCGCTTATAGCATTTATCCGAATGTCATTGATTATGATTATAATAAAGATTTTATTATCGCTGTTCAAAAACCGAATCGGGAAGAATATCTTCAAATGATTACTTTTGATTGGAGGTCTGATTCCATAAAAAATAAGGGCGATCAGGTCAACGAAATGCAGAGGAGTATTGAATTTGCAGATAGTGTTCTAAATTATAGTGAATTATATAATAATCACTTCAAGAATAAATTAAACTATTGGATTATACATATAAAGCAAAGTAAAAGTATGGTCCATACTTTAAAGACTTGTTTATTCTTAAATGTAAGGAATTGAGCGTTCCATTAAGTCTGCGTTTAAAAGAATAAATTGTGAAAATAGCCCTTATTTGAAGTCCTCTTCAACTATCGTTGTTTGCCCAACACCCAATCCCAACACTTTGTCGGGACACAGCACCGAACCCCCAACAACTAACAACGGACACCGAACACCCATCAACCATATCCCAGACTCCAGAAACCAGACCCCAGACCCCACATCCTAATATCCCACCGTAGAATCCACCCCATAGCATTCCATTTCAATCAACAGTGCAGAGTCTTGTTTTTGAATAAAGGATTCGTAATAGTTTAATTTGAGATTTCTGTCGTTATAGGTCTTGTGCATGAATTTTCCCCATATCGGAAGGGCAGAACTGGCGCCTTGCCCAGAAGCTGTTGAAGAAAAACAAACAGATGGATCTTCTGCGCCAACCCATACACCGCATAGCAATTGCGGCATACCGCCGATAAACCATCCATCGCTATTCGCCTGCGTCGTACCTGTTTTGCCCGCAATTTCATTTTTAAAACCATAGGCTCGTCTCAATCTAGAAGCAGTTCCCTTGCCTGTTGTCACGCCTTGCATCATGAGGTTGGTGAGTATGGCTGTTCGCTCATTTAGCGCTTCAACTGACTTTTGTCCCTCTTGATAGATGATATTTCCCTTGGCATCTTCTATCCTTCTTATATAAAATGGTTTGCTCCAAATTCCTCGATTCATAAAGGCTGTATAGGCGCCCACCATCTCCGTCAGAGAGATATCTGTCACACCCAAACATATCGTCGGAACGGGATCAAACTTGCTCTCAATTTTCAAGACCTTCGCCATATCAATGAGTGAGGATACGCCAAATTGTTTGATCAATTGTGCGGTGATTTTATTGTCAGAAACTTGCAATCCATTTTTGATCGGCACCAATTCTCCCTCTTCGAAGTTCTTCGAGCCACTTGGATCCCAGTCTTGGAAACCATCGATATTCGGGCTTTCATAGGTGACTTCATAACAAGGCGTTTTTCCATTGTCAATCGCTGCTGCATAGAGCAAGGGTTTAATGGTCGAGCCTACTTGTCGCTTCGTACTCTTGCGCACGTGATCCATTTTAAAATGTTCAAAGTCTGCACCGCCCACCCATGCTTTTACTTCGCCTGTACCTGGGTCTACGGCGAGTAAACCAACTTGGAGTATTTTTTTATAGTATTTGAGGGAATCGATTGGTGATAATGTTGTATCAATAATCCCCTGCCATGAAAAAATATTCATCTTCACTTTCTTCGATAATTCTGCAATGATCTCTTCATGCCCCATGCCTTCATCTTTCATGGTGATGTATTGAGGTAGATTTTTAATGGCATCATCCAACAAACTCGCATTGGCTTTTGCTCCAAATTTCCATGGTTCGCGATTGCCCCATTCTTTGATAAATACCCCTTGCAAATAGGCCATATGGTCGTTGACCGCCTCTTCTGCATAGGTCTGCATCCTGCTGTCGATGGTCGTGGATATCCTCAATCCATCGGTATAAATATTGTAAGCGCTGCCATCTTTCTTTTTTAATTTCTTTAGAATTTCAGTGACTTCAATTCTGATTTGTTCTCTGAAATGTGGCGCCAATCCTGTATTGTGTGCGGTTAGGTGAAAATTGATTTTGATTGGTTTCACCTTTAATGTGTCAAATGCCTCTTCTGCAAGAAAATTGTATTTGACCATTTGTGTCATGACTGTATTGCGGCGTTTAAATGCGTTGATGGGATGCGACTTTGGATTGTATAGAGCTGGTCCTTTGAGCATGCCCACCATCACAGCCGCTTCATCGATGGTGAGGTCTTTAACGTCTTTGTTGAAGTAGGTACGCGTCGCTTCTTTCAATCCAAATGAATTGTGCACAAACGGAACGGTGTTGAAATAGAGGGCGATGATTTCTTGTTTAGAAAAATTTTTCTCTATCTGCACGGCGATATACCATTCTTTGAATTTTTGTAGAATGCGCGTAAATGTATTTTTGCGCTGCACATTGTGAAATAAATTTTTCGCCAATTGTTGCGTAATCGTACTCGCCCCAGAGGGTTTAAATAGAAAAAATGTTCTAAAAAAAGCGGTTTGCAAACCCATGAGATCGATGGCCGAGTGGTCATAGAAGCGATAGTCTTCCGTGGCGATAAGCGCATCGACGAGGTGTTTGGGGAGTTCGTTGTATTGAAGCTCTGTTCGATTTTCTAAGAAATACTTGCCTAAAACTTCATAATCCGCAGAGAGTACTTGAGTCGCGATGACTTTTTTGGATTGGTGATTTCTTCGATACTGGGCAATTCTCCTAGCCATCCGAGGGATGCAAAGAAAAACATCAATAGAAAGAATCCATAAATACCTGTGATAATAGCGAGAAAAAATCCAGTGTATTTCAAGTGTTTGCCCATCAAAAAAATATCTTAAATCAAAGTTATTAAATTATTTCATTCTCTTTAAACCATTTCACCACATGCTCTTTAATAAGCGCCTCTTGATCTCGAATATGCAATCGGTCAATATCTCCAATCGGTTCAAAATGAAGCCACCCCTCTTCATCGCGATGGGTGAAAGTATAAAGGACATCTTGAAAAATACGGCACAATCCTATGTGCATGAGGTCTTCCTTTTCTTCTTTTGAAAAAGTTTTAACGATACCCAATTCCGTCATCCCTATCAAATATAAAATTCCGTTGAGGTCTGGTCTGCGTCCGAGAAAATCATTGACATAGGCGCGCACTTTTACCCAATCATTGAATAATTGCAAGTCTTTTTCTGATTTTGGGGATTCGTTGAGCAGTGGCATCGGGGTCGTAAATATAGCGCAAAGTGAATAGCTGTGGAAATAAAAAAAGCAAGGGCGATGACCCTTGCTCTTAATTGTATATCTAGTAAACTTTAGTTGAGTATTTTGATATGGTAAACATCCCTATCCGTGCTCATTTTCAATATATAATTGCCGAGTGGTTGGTTGGATAGATGAATGATTGAAGATTTTGTGCCAATTTGAACCGGCAATATTTGGCTTCTTCCAGTCATATCGACGAGTTCCATTCTTTGTATGGTTTCGAAATCGTCTTTTAAGCTAATTTCATATGATTGACTTGTCATCATTTTTACAAGAGAAAAGCCACCTCCCAACACTCTATTCGATACACTGCTGAATGGACTTTTCCATGATTCTGTCGTATAATTTGGTGTGACAAATTCGGGCATTTGATCATCGACTAAATACATATTCTTCAATTCGACGCCGATGTTTCCGCCGCCAGACAATTGGAAAATATCTTCGTCAATGATGACTTTTAATGTTCCCATATTGCCATTGTCATTCTTATTTCTATCCAATACAGTAACGGCACCTGTTGCCGTGCAGCCGCTATTATCCGTCACCGTGACTGAATGTGCTGATGGAAAAGAAATATTCAGTCCCGTAATATTGGAACTGGTTGATCCATTGCTCCAAGAATAGGTGTATGGCGCGTTACCGCCAGTGATGGTGGAGTATATTTCTCCGACAGTATTGGCAGTCGTCTTATCTTTCGTGGTTAAGGAGAGTGTCAAATTATTACAACCTGGATTGTTGTTGATGGTCTTCGCAAGGTGATTCGTCCTTCCCAAGGCAACTTCGAAACTCAAATAATCTTTTTTGCGCGCAGAGAATTCAATGGAATTGCCTCCGGAGCCTTTTGTAATCCAATTATTATTGGGTTCAAACCATGCTTTGGAATTTTTAAATGCTATAGCATGTGCAGAGTCAAATCCAACTGTAAATGCTGCTCCTGTGATATATCGCTGTGATGCATTTAATATGCCGCTATCTCCAAAATATACATCAATTTGCATTGTGTCTCCTTTAACCAAATTCTTATTTCGAATCTTGGCACTGACAGGCATGGATTTGGAACTTGTGTATGGCGCATAGTTTTTAGGACTGATATTCGCCGTTCTGAATTTTTCAAAATTACTCGCTGCATAGGTCACATCATTGTAATCCAATACCCCATTCCCATCGCCATCGAGGTATTTCATATCAATCCCCCAAATCGATTGATTCCAATTATCACAAAAATACGGCCCCCAAACATTGCTTCTGTTGAACCCGCTTTTCCCCAATTGATGCAAACTATTGGATATAAATAGGAAATCAAATGCACTCACGACCCCGTCATTGTTAAAGTCACCTGGCCATACATTCGACTCAGTCGCATTCTCAATATAGATCGTAATAGAGGTAACGCCACAAATGACGTTTCCGGCATTGCAAATTTTATAAAACATCGTATCTGCTCCTGTATATCCGTTTTGTGGCGTATAGGTAGCCATAAATGGATAGGTGGAATTGATGGCAAATGTCCCATGTTTTGACGCCAAGTCTACCACTGCACTGTAATTGGTTGGGTCCGCTAAGACATCATTGTTTGTAGGGAAAAAAGTAATGCTCGCATTTTTAACCGTGTAACCAATATCGGGTAGTGTGTTAATTTGAGAGAATAAACGACCAGAACCGAGCATAAAAAATGCGAGGAGCGCTAGTAGATTTTTTCGGTGAATCATAATTGTTTTCATGGTATGTAGATTTTCACAATACAATAGTAGTGCTAAAAGGGTTCATTATACAATACAAATAATGCCAAATATTATTCAGATTTATAGGTTAAAATTCTGTACAAATATAATTAAATAATTGATTACTAGTTAAATATTAATTAGTTTTTGACTCGTTATTGTGATTTTTTTATTGAATATTCTTGTAGATTCCTCTTATAATCTTAAATAATATTCCAATATTTGTTCTACAAACGACATGTTTTGAAAATACTGGAATACTATTATTATTTTTCTTTGTCAGAAATCAAGCGCTTGACTTTGTTTCTCGAATCTGCGTATTTCAATAATGAAGCGGCACTGGTTCAATTGCATCATGCGATTATGGAGCAGGTGTCTGCAAAAAAGGAAATGGAAGAGATCGATTTAGCGGAAATTCATAAGAAATTATTCCCAAGCAAAAAATACAACGAATCGTATCTCCGGGTTTTGATGACCAAATTGATCAAACTCATCGAAAAGTTCATAGAAACAGAATATTGCTCAGTTCCGTATCACAAAAAGTTCGAAGTGCTGCAGCGATTCAAATTGAAAAGAAATTATGAGATCTTAATTAAAAAGACGATTTCATTGGAGCCTGAAAATTTTAAAGATGATTTATTCTATCTCTCTAAAAGCTTGCTCTATGAAGATTACAACGCGTATTTGAGCCCCTCTATTGGCGATCACATTGAAGATTACAAGCACAATATCATCGAATTCAACAAGAATTTCGACATCTATTTTATTACGAAAAAATTAAAATCGCTCTGCAATATTACCAATGATCAGGCGATTTTGAATACGCAATATGAATTGACGTATAAAGATGAATTGCTCAAAATTATCTACAGCGATCAATTGGACGAAATCATTCCGATTCGCCTATATAAATTGCTCTATCGCTTGATCAATAAAGAAGATGGCGTCTACGATCCATTTGTCGACTTGGTCAAGGAGAATGCGCAGAAATTATCGATCTATGAAGTGTTTAATTTTTTGGCCCATGCCCAGAATTATTGCATCAAGCAAATCAATAGTTCCAAGTTTGAATTTTTCGAAAAAATGCACGATTTATACGTTTATAGAATTGAAAACAATTTTGTTCTATCGCAAAATGAAATCAATCCGAGGTTGTTTAAGAATGTAGTCAATACGGCGCTTCGCGTGGGAGAAGCAGATTGGACGCATGATTTTATAAAGACATATTCGAAGTTTTTGCCTAAGAGTGAATATGAAAAAGCGTATAATTTTAATATGGCTTTTTATCAATTTGAAATCAAGCATTATTCCAAGACCATCGAATTGTTGAGCAAGGTGGAATATGATGATTTATACTATGGATTCAATGTGCGCATGTTGCTGATGAAGTCTTATTATGAACTCGATGAAATGGAGGCTTTAGACCATTTATTGCAGAGTTTTAAAGTATTTATCAGCAGGAAAAAAGGTATATCGGATTATTATAAATTAGCGCATCAAAATGTGATATTTGTTGTCAAGAAATTGGTGGATGTCAACCCGCGCGACAAGAAAAAATTGACAGCGATTAAATTAAAATTTGAATCCCTCAAACCCGTGGCGGAAACCGCTTGGCTAAAGGAAAAAATAGCTGAATTCGGCGTTTAATTATGTTGAGGCAAGTCTTAAATTATTTTTATGTTTTCTTTTTGAAATGCCGTCAGCATGAAATTGATTATGCAGCCAATCATCCTCATGCCTTTCAAGATAAAATATTGAAGCGCCTGATTGCGAAACATCGAAAAACAAAATTTGGTACAATTTATTATTTTGATAAAATTTCGACTTATGATGATTACGCAAAACTGGTTCCCCTCCAAGACTATGAAAGTCTGAAACCCTATTTTAGTGCGGTTTTAGAAGGGGAACAAGGAGTTGTCTGCGCGGATAAAATTCGATTGTTTGCAAAGTCATCTGGAACAACCGATAAAAGTAAATTGATTCCATTGTCCTATAGAACGCTGTATCGCAATCATTTTAAAGGGGGAAAAGATATGTTGACGCTTTATTTTAAGAATAACCCAACATCGAAATTGTTTTGCGGCAATAATTTAACCATTTCGGGAACCTTTGAATCGGCGCATTATCCTAGAATCGGCGATATTTCAGCGCATGTGGTTGCTAATCTGCCCAGTTGGGTCAAGTATTTCCGCTGTCCTGAGAGCAAAATTGCTGAAATGTCTCAATGGGAGGATAAATTGAAAGGCATCGTCCAACAAGTGCTCCACGAGCCCATCTCTTGTATGTCTGGAGTTCCCTCCTGGATGACTTTAGTGCTGCAGCGCGTCAAAGAGGCGAATACAGAACATAAGCCTGTATGGGATAAGGTTGAAGTGTTTTTCCACGGTGGAGTTCATTTTAGACCACTCAAAGAAAAATTTGAACAATTAATCGGCAGGAAAATCCATTATATGGAATTGTACAATGCCTCAGAGGGATTCTTTGGCATCCAAGATGATTTGAGGCGAAGCGATATGATGCTCTTGTGCAACCACGAAGTATATTATGAGTTTATGCCTTTAAACGCGGAAAATGAAATAATTAATTTAACTCAAGTAGAAATTGGTCGAAAATATGCTTTGGTTATAACCACGGCCTCTGGATTGTGGAGGTATCAATTGGGAGATGTCATTGAGTTCACAGTTTTGAAACCACACCGATTTATTATTTGTGGTCGAACTAAGCAATGCATCAATATCTTTGGCGAGGAATTGATGGTGCATAATGCTGACAAGGGCATCGAAATGGTATGCAAGAAGATGGATTTGATCGTGACGAATTATACCGTTTCACCAAAACTGTTAGAGAATCAAAGAGCTGTACATCAATGGTTGATTGAGTTTGAGCATGATCCAAAAGATGTGCATGAATTTGCAAAACGCCTAGATGAAGCGCTTTGTCAAATCAATTCTGATTATGAAGCGAAGCGACAGGGTGATTTACTCCTTGCACAATTGCAAGTTGAAATCGCACCAAAGGGGTGCTTCTATAATTGGTTAAAGCAAAAGAATCGATTGGGCGGGCAGTATAAAGTCCCAAAGATGACAGCAGATATGGAATTACAAACAGAAATTAAAAACGCTAAAATAAACTAAGTGAAATGTTTAATCACGGAGCAGTTTCATGAGAACCTGCAAATCAAATTGTCGAATGCAGGGATAGAATGTCTCGTGTTGGAAGATATTGATACCGGCGGAGTATTGGACATCATCGATGGATTTGACATTATCGTGGTGAATAGTAAAATGCGCATGGATCGGAAAATGCTCGATCGAGCAAAGAAGCTAAAGATCATCGGCCGTGTAGGGTCGGGTTTAGAAATCATCGATTTGAATATTTGTTTGGAAAGACAGATTGCTGTATTCAGCGCTCCAGAAGGGAATTGCACAGCAGTAGGAGAGCATTGTTTAGCATTATTACTCAATTTGCTTCATCATATTTCTAAAGCGAATGATGAAATCAACCGAGGGATATGGCAGCGGGAGGCGAATCGCGGAATAGAACTGACGGGCAAGACGGTGGGAATAATCGGTTATGGCCATACAGGAAATGCATTTGCTCAAATGCTTCACGGATTTCAAGTGGGCATATTGGCGCATGACAAATACAAGTCAAATTTCGGGAATGACCGCGTCGTGGAGTCAAGTCTGGAGGAGATTTATGCTCAGGCTGATATCGTCTCGCTGCATTTGCCTTTGACCCAAGAGACCAATTTTTTTGCAGATCGCACATTTTTCGAAAAATTTGCCAAGCCAATCTTCTTGATAAATACTTCAAGAGGCAGTGTCTGCGATACAGCTGCATTGTTGAATGCCATAGAGGTCGGCAAAGTGTATGGAGCAGGGTTGGATGTGTTTGAAAATGAAAACGGGTCTTTGCGCTCAGCAGAAGATCATCAATTATGGGAGCAAATTATTGCTTCCCCAAAGATTTTAAAGACACCCCATATTGCAGGTTGGACATCGGAATCCAAATTGAAATTGGCTGAAATCACTGCAAATAAAATCATTAGCGAATTAAAGCGTATTCGTAAAGATGTGAATTACAGCGATTAGCAACGTATTCATATACTGTTTTTTTAAATGTAAAATTAATTAAACAAATTTTAACAATTCTTATAGTTTTGTTGCTTCATTTTCTCAATTTTTGCAATACAGAAAAGAGGAGATTAAACTAAACAATATATGAGGAGATTACTGATTACAATTTTTATTGCCCTTGGAACGATGAGCGCATGGGCGCAAACGGGAGAGATTCAAGGACGCGTATTAAACGAGAAAGGACAAGGCGAAGGTTTTGTTACGGTGGTTTTGGTCGCAGATGAGAAAGGAACCAATCCGACCCGTCCGGTTAAAACCAATATTGATGGTTACTATACAATTAAACCACTAACCCCGGGAACGTATAATGTCATGGTGCGCCATTTTGGCTATGAAACTGATATTGAGTCAGGCATTCAGGTCAATGCGAATGGAAGAACGGATGTGAATTTTAAATTGGCAACTTCAAAAGCGAAAGGATTAAAGGAAGCTGTCATTAAGGTAAAGCGTTTTGAGAAGCCATTGATTGCAAAAGGGGATGGTGGAGAAATCAAAAACTTAACAGCAGAGGAAATCAAAAATACGGGCTCTAGATCAATCACTGACTTAGCAGCATCTCAAGGTGGTGTATTCCAATCTGATAACGGAGGGGGTTTGAGTATTGCAGGTTCGAGAGAGGATGGCGTTCAGTATATGATTGATGGAATTAAAACAAATAGAGCAAATATTCCGTCGAATTCCATAGCAAATCTACAAGTATTGACAGGAGGTATTCCTGCTAAATATGGTGACTTGAGTGGTGGATTGGTGACAATTACAACAAAAGACCCACCATCAGTATTTTCAGGTTCAGTAGATGCGATTACTTCTCAGTATTTAGATCCATGGGCTTATAACCTCGTCAACGGAAGTATTTCTGGTCCACTTTGGAAGAAAAGAGATTCATTGCCTGGCGGCGGCGTTAGACAAATCGTCAAATTGGGTTACTTCATCACGGGAGAATACCAAACGCAAGGAGATAGAAATCCAACGGCAAATGGTATTTACAAAATAAAGGATGATGTATATGATTCATTGAAAGCAAAACCTTTTCAATTTTCAAATGATGGGTCGAGAATCATTCAAACAGCGGAATTGCTTGATTCATCAGATATCGAGAGAATTCCTGCTCACCTCAACAACAATGAGTGGCAAGCGAGAATGCAAGGAAAATTGGATTTCAAAATTTCCGACGAATTTGGTTTGACTGTCGGTGGTGGTTTTGATATGCAGAAGTATAAAGGCTACATTCAGCGATATTCCCTATTTAATTATGAGAACTATCCAATTAACTTCAATAGAAGCATCAGAGGCTACGTTCGATTTAGACATAATATAGGTGCGAGTAAAATGAATGCGACGACAGATAGTAAACCTACTAGCAAAGGAACAATCATTGAAAATGCATTCTATACAGTTCAAGCGGATATTGAAAAGTATTTTGAAGAGACTTATAACGAGAAGCATGGTTCTAATCACTTTGACTACGGACACATTGGAAAATTTGACCGTTTGAGAGCAAAAAATGTAGAGTATAAGAAAAATGAAAAAGTATTCTATGGCGATGGAGCAAATGATTTTGTCAATATGGAGGGATTCTTTATTCAAAGTGATAGAGATACAGGCGTAGTTTATACCCCAGGCACTGTGAACCCATTGGGTGCAAGTATCACGAGTCAGTATTTGGATTTGGTGAAGAACGTAGACCCTGAGAAATTCTCTAAGACAATTCAAGCGATTGAACAAAATGGAGGATTGGTGAATGGAACAAGAGCCAATCAATTTATTCACGGTTTGTATTATCCATTTGGACGCCAATACGGCGGATTCTCTGTTGGTCAAGATGTAGATCAATTCAGAGCGAGAATGGACTTGTCATTCGATATCTCTAGCCAAGGAAAAGGATTCAAAAATACCCACTCTATCGAATTCGGTTTGGAGTTTGAATCGAGAACATTGCGTCAATATAGCATCAACCCACTTTCTTTGTGGAGATTGGCCGCACTTGAAGCGAACGCGCACACCGCGAGAAATGTAAAGAGCTACAATCCTACATTGACTATTAATGATGGAGCTACTAAGATTACCCTTCAAGAATATGTGAAGAGAATCAAAGCCAATGATGATACGACGATTTTCTATTTGACTGATACAATTGAGTATTTGCCTGAGTACAATGCAAAATTGGAGACGAGATTTAGTAAGAATTTGCGCAGTGCTTTAGGATTGCCAGCAAATGGAACTGATTTCATCAATGTAGATGCCTTAGATCCATCGCAATTAAAGTTGAGTTATTTCTCACCAGATGAATTGATTGATAACTGGGGATTCAACGGTGTTAGATATAATGGATATGATCCTTATGGAAATAGAACGAGCGGTTCGCCTTCATTCAATGATTTCTTTAAAAAGAAAGATGCCAATGGAGAATATACGAGAGAAGTTGGCGCATTTAATCCTATCTATTTAGGTGGTTATATCCAAGATAAATTCCAATTTAAGAAATTGACATTTATTGTGGGATTGAGAGTTGACCGTTTTGACGCCAATCAAAAAGTATTGCGAGATAAATACTCTGTCTATGGAGTTACTACTGTAGGAACATTGGGCAATCAATCTGATAATGTTCAAAATAAAATTAAAAATTCAATTCCTTCTAATATGAGCCAAGATGCCGTTATCTATGTAGATAAAGCAATTGGACCAACGAGAATTACTGGATTTAGAGAGGGAGATTTTTGGTATGATCCAAATGGAAACTTGATCGCCTCTGCAGCTTCTATCATCTCCGCTTCTGGTGGAGTTATCCAACCATTATTGGCTGAGCAAGATGTTGCGAAAAATACGATGACAGATTCACTTTACGATCCTGAGACATCATTTACAGACTACTCTCCGAATTGGAATTTCATGCCGCGTTTGCAATTTACCTTCCCATTGGTGGAGGATAAATCTCAATTCTTCGCGCACTATGACGTATTGACTCAGAGACCAACAGGTAATGGCTTCGGAGGACAAGTAGACGTATTATTTGCATCTCCATTTGATTGGTATACCACTTTTGGTAAAAACTATTCATCGTTTGTGAACAATTCAAACTTGCGCGCTCAAAAAACAGTTGACTTCGAAATGGGTTTCAAACAAACACTTTCAAAGAGTTCTGTTTTCACCATTTCTACTTTCTATAGAGAGTATAGAGACCAAATTCAATTTACACAAATTCAAGGTGCATATCCTAAAAACTATTTCACATTCGGAAATATTGACTTTAGTACGACTTTAGGTATTAAAGTGGATTATGAAATGAGAACAACAAAGACCTCTAATTTGAGATTGAAAGTAGGTTATACCCTTTCATTTGCAGAAGGAACAGGATCAGATGCTAGAACTCAATTCAATATCGTAGATGCAGGTAATGCAAACTTGAAATTGGTGAATCCATTGAACTATGATGCTAGACATAATTTGACCATTTCAGCGGACTATCGATTCAGAGATGGAAGCGGATATGTTGGTCCTAAAGCATTGGAGAAAGTATTGCAAAATTTTGGTGTGAACCTTACCACGAATATTCGTTCAGGAACCCCTTATACAAGACAAGGGAATCCAACGCCTTCTGCTTCACTTACTGGTACTGGTCGTCCTTTCAATAGCGAGTCTATCAACAGCTCGAGATTGCCAATGCGTTTCAATATCAATATGAAAGTTGATAAATCTTTCATCGTAAAATTGAAACAAAAAGAAGGGCAAGACAAAGCGAAACATCTCGATTTCAATGTGTATGTTCAAATCAGAAACTTGTTGAATGCAGAGAATATCTTGGGTGTATACAACTATACAGGAAATCCATCTGATGATGGGTACTTGGTATCTGATATTGGTATAGCGGAGGTGAATGCTAAAGAAGCGGAGGTTACAGGAAGAGGTCAATCTTTCTCAGACTTATACAAGATAGCTTTAGAGATGCCAAATAGCAGAACTTCTAATTTCTCATCACCTAGAACCATTCAATTGGGGATTAATTTCAACTTCTAATCATCTAAATAGATTATATTATGAAACGAATGAATTATTTAAAAATAGCGACAGGCGCCCTATTCATGGCGATGTCAATGAATATAGATGCGAGAGAGAGCGTATCAGTAAAGCGCAAATCTGCAGTGGCAACTGAAAAGACAAATGCTAGAGATTGCGATCCTGGATTGGTTCAAATTGATATGGATATCAACAATGTCAGAACGAAATTGCTCAATACAGGTGATATGTGGTGGGATAGAAATAGCGCCAAATATCAAGTGCCAAAAATTTCCAAAGCGCAATTAGCCAATGGTGAGAAAGGTCCGAATTCATTGTTTTCTGGAGCAATTTGGGTATCTGGAAAAGATGTGGGAGGAAACCTCAAAATAGCAGCTATTACCTTCAGCGGCAGCGAAAGTGAATACTGGCCAGGTCCGCTTGTTCAAAATAATTTAGATGCAGTAAACAAAAAGACTTGTAAAGATTGGGATCAGTTCTTCAATGTATTGGGAAAGGACATCGACAAAGTCGTCGGTCTTTATAAAAAGAACGGTGCAGTGGCTGAATCGGAGATACCAGATGGTGTTAAATATTGGCCAGGTAGAAAAAATGATTTCTTATCTAGAGATAAGGGATTGGATGTGGATGATTATATGGCGCCATTTTTAGATAGAGATAATGATGGAATTTATGATCCTAGTAAGGGAGATTATCCTGTCATTAATCCTAAAGCTGAAGCATATGCAGATCAAATGGTATTTTGGGTTTTGAACGACTATGGAAATAACCATACTGCTACTCAAGGACAGCCATTGGGGATTCAAATGAATTGTTTGGCTTTCGCTTTTGCTTCTTCGAACGAATTGAATGACATGACCTTCTATAGATATCATATCATCAACAAATCTGGCGATGATGTTTCTCAAACTTATATGTCTCAATTTGTAGATTGTGATTTGGGTGATTACAGCGATGACTATGTAGGTTGCGATGTGCCAAGATCTATGGGCTATGTATACAATTCAAAAGCCATCGATGCGAATAGCGGTTCGGCGATTGGTTATGGAACTCAGGTGCCTATTCAAAGGGATTGATTTCTTTGAGGGTCCGATCGGAGATGATGGAAAGCAATTGGGCTTGACCTCATTCTCTTATTTTATCAACCAAGCGGGATCAAATTTAAGTGACCCGCAAGTGGCAGTGGAATTTAGAAATGTGCAAACAGGGTTTACCCGAACAGGAAAACCGTTTACGAAAGGCGGGAATGGTATTGTTGGAACCGATCCGACAAAATATTGTTTCCCTGATTATCCAAGTAATGCTGCCGGCTGGTCAATGTGTAAAGAGGCCTTAGCTCCTCAAGATTTGCGTTTCGTTCAAAATTCGGGACCGTTTACGATGAAGTCTGGTAAAGAGTCCTATATCACGATCGGGGCAGTATTTGTTCAGCCTCCTGTTGGTTCTTACAATGGCTGTAAAGTCGATATTGATGGATTTTTAGGCAAAGCAGATGATTTGGCACAAAACCTATTTGACAATGATTTTAAAGTGGCTAAAGGCCCGAATGCCCCTGAATTGGCTGTAAGAGAATTGGATAAGAAGTTGATCTTGAATTTAGTCAACCCGATCACGTCTAATAATTTCCAAGAGGCCTATGCTGAGCCTTCTCCGGATATACCGAAAGAAGCAAAAGACAATAAGTATAAGTTCGAAGGATATTTGGTTTACCAATTGATCAGCCCGACTGTTACTTCAAGCGAGTTGGAAGATCCTTCCAAAGCAAAATTGCTCATGCAATGCGATATCAAAAATGATATCAAAGACATTACCAACGAAGGTTTTGTTGATGTTGATGGGGTAAAAATGCCTGTGCAAGTATTGAAAGTAAAAGGTTCAAACAATGGCATCGTGCATTCAATTGAAGTGACTGAAGATTTATTCCAAACACTTGGGGTGAAGAATTTAGTCAACAATAAAGAGTATTATTTTGCATCTATCGCTTATTCTTCCAATTATTACAATATCACGAAGACACAAGAAGTGGTTACTTTGGTTAAAGATACTTTTGGAATCGATAGACCAGTTAGAAGTACAGTTACAACCATAGATAAACAAAAACGCCCTTTCTTAGCGGGATCTAATCTATACGTAGCCTCTGCTATTCCTCACATGAGTGATGTAAATGGGGTAGAGTATAAAGCGAAATTTGGTCAAGGAATTCCAGTCACAAGAGTACTTGGTAAAGGAAATGGTGGCGTAGAATTAGACCTATTGGATTCAACATACTCAATGTTCTTCGATAAAGATAATTCTTTGAAAAACCTAGTAGATAATTTGGAATACAAAGGTGGGGCGAGTCCAGTAAAGGTTCGAGTTACTGATCCTAGAAGTCTTCAAGATGTTGACTTCGAATTGCAAGTGGTGGATAGCAGCTATTTTACGACTAAACAGCAAGTTGCTAGAAATTCTTCATGGTTTGTATTGGACAAAACAAATAATGATACCTTGTTTGGAGAGAGAGATTTAACTCGACCAAATGAGCAAATCATGTATAGTCAAAAAACGGGCAAGCGATATGGAATTAGTATCGAAGTCGGTACAATTGATTCAACTGGCACCAACCCTGTTAATAAGAAAACTTGTATGGATTCATGAATGCGACACTTGAATTCAAAGATAATTTTAAGAAATGGTTGACATTCTTGAAAGATGAAGACGGTTCAACGTATAAGGATTGGATTAAAGGCGGGGCGACTTTGATAACAAAAGCGGCTTCTAATCAAAGGAATAATCCTCACTTTACAGATATCGTAGATCCAAATGGATCAGGCAGAATTCCTATTTTCCATGATAGAAATTCAGAGTACTCGAAAATGCTTGATGGTACAATTGCTCCATATTGCCTTGCAGCGAATGGACTTTATGATGCGGCTGCTCAGGATGAGAAGTATATTTCTTATGGTCCTGCGTTTAGACAAAACACCAATAATTTGACAGAGACTACTGTACTTGCGGAAGGAACAGTCAATGGTTCTAAGAGTCCAATCAATACAATGGATGAATTGCAAAGTGTCGATATAGTATTTACAAACGATCGAAGTAAATGGACAAGATGTATTGTCATGGAAACGGGCGAAGACTATGCTGTGAATGTCAATGGGGCAAAAAGGGAATATCAAAGTTCGCTTTCAACTGAATTAGTTGATTTAGCAAATGACAATGATGGACATAAGATGGCTTTAAGTTGACAGAAATTGAGACTGAAATTGGTCGCGGTTGGTTCCCTGGATTTGCTGTCAATGTAGAAACAGGTCAGCGTTTAAACATGATGTTTGGGGAGAATTCCAAAACAACAGGAGATTATGCAGCGAATATGATTTGGGATCCATCAAGCACTGAATTGGCAAAATTCGGTGAGCCGATATTCGGTGGAATGCAATACCTCTATGTGATGTCTTCTCCTTATGATGAAGGCCGCGTATATAGAGATTCACTACTTGAAGAATTTAATAAGTATAATGCAGGTAACACAATTAAACCAGTGTTCAGAAATTTCTACAAATCCATCATGTATACAGCGGTTCCTATGGTAGATGCAAAATTTGACATATACAAACGCAAAGTGCCAGGGGATAAAACGAGTGAGATTATCGGGTATGAATTGCCAACTGAAGCGCGAATTAGAATTCGCGTAAGAAATCCGTTGATGCAATTCCCAACTGCAAATGCAGCGTCTTATCCTGATAGTCATTTAGTGTATACATTCTCTACGAAGGGATTGGCGCCAAAATTAAATGATAGTACTTTAAAGACGAATGCATTGTCAAAAATCAATGCAGTGCCTAATCCATACTATGCATTCTCTGATTATGAGGTCAATCAATTGTCCAACGTGGTGAAAATTACCAATTTGCCAGATAAATGTACCGTAACGATATTTGATATAAATGGCGCATTGGTGAGAAGATTTAACAAAGATATTGATCCAAGCAAAACCAACGTCTCTGATGGTCAAAGCATTGAAGCGCAAACAGACAATTTGGACAATGCCATCAAATGGGATTTGAAAAATCACAAAGGCGTTCCAATTGCGAGTGGATTGTATTACATTCATATTAGCGCTCCAGGCGTTGGAGAGCGAACAATCAAATTCTTTGGTGCACTTAGACCAACTGACGTAAACAATTTCTAAAATTATTAATGTAGATATGAACATGAAACAAGTTAATTATATATTAGGGTTATGCTTACTCACTGGAAATTTTCTCTTTGCAGGAAACCCAGACAGAACAGGGGAGTCAGGAGCATCTGAATTATTGCTCAATCCAATCGCGCGCTCTGCGGGAATCAATGGAATCAATTCTGCTAGAGTTAAGGGAATTTATGCCTTTAGTTCAAATATTGCAGGCTTAGCTTATGGCATGAAAACCAGTGTGGGGGTGAATTATACTTCATATTTTACTGGTACAGAAACAAATCTATTCAGTGCAGCATTGGCTCAAGAAATTTCTGAAGGCAATGTTTTTGGGATTTGCATCAATTCACTAAACTACGGCAAGGTTACTAAAACCACTGTATCAAACCCAGAGGGAATCGGAACATTTAGTCCGGCTTTTGTCAATATTGGTTTATCATATGGACGATTGTTTACAGAGGATATCTCTGGAGGTATTCAAGTAAAAATGATCAGCGAGTCTATCGATAATTTATCTGCCACAGGCATTGCGTTTGATTTGGGCTTACAATATAAAACCGGAAAAAGAGATAATGTGCACTTCGGTGTTGCTGTTAGAAATGCCGGAACCAATATGTCGTTCTCTGGAGATGGTTTTGCATTTCAAGCTACGGAACCAGGAGATCAAGGCTATAAGTATACGGTTGCCAATAGATCTGCAAGATTTAATATGCCATCGTTAATTACGATTGCAGGTGCTTATGATTTCTATATGGGGGCAGCTGCAGCTAATTGCTATCCAGCGCATAGATTGACTGTAGCAGGAAATTTTATCTATAATTCATTTATCAATAATCAATATGGTGGTGGATTGGAATACTCATTCAAGGAAATGTTTACAGGCCGCGTCGGATTCTTATACGAGAGTAAAACGTTCGATGCAGATTACATGACTGGAAAGACTGGTCTTACCGCTGGATTCTCTTATGACCTTCCTTTGAATAAAGAGAAAGAGAATGGACCAACCATCAGTATTGACTACGCTTTCGGATTGACAAGGGTATTTAAAAATAATCATACATTTGGTTTGACTTATAATATGGCAGCGCCAAATAAGTCTTGCAAAAAAATTCCTAAGAAAGATGCCTATGATAAAAATGCAGAGGCGACTTCTAGCACAGAACCTGCTCCAAAAGTGTCTGATGAAGATAGAGATAGCGTCATTTTGTTTGCGAGCAATATCAAATTTAAAACAGCGAGTGATACTTTGAACAAAAAAGGCGAGAGCATTTTGAACAAACTCTATGAAGTTTTAAAGAAATATCCAAAGGCAAATATTACTATTGAAGCACATACAGATAACGAAGGAACTCCAGAGTCAAATATGGCTTTATCTCAAAAGAGAGGAGAGACAGTTAAAAATGCTTTGGTTGAAAAAGGAATTAAGGAGAGCAAGTTGAAAGTAGCGGCATTTGGTGAAACAAAGCCATTGGCGCCAAACGATACAGACGAGGGCAAAGCCCAAAATCGACGTGTCGAAATTAAGATAGAATTTTAATCCCTGACTTCTAATACATCTTCTTATTGTTTTTAAAACAAAGAAGTGCTATATTTGCAGTCGAATTACAAGGAAACGTTTCTACTCCAAAAGTAGAAGCGTTTTCATTTTTAACACATTTATCAAATTCAAGAGATTATGACAATTTATTTAACAAAAGAGGGCTATGAAAATTTGAAAAATGAGGTGCATCATTTGAAAACAGTCGAGCGCAAAGCAGCAGCTGCTGCCATCGCTGAGGCACGGGAGAAAGGGGATTTGTCGGAGAATGCAGAATATGATGCAGCGAAGGAAGCCCAAGGAATCTTGGAAAAGAAGATTTCTGAATTGGCAGAGATGTTCATGAACGCAAAAATTATTGATGAGAGCGAAATCGATATTTCTAAAGTCTCTATCCTCACCACCGTGAAAGTGATGAATTTAAAGGTCAAAAAGGAATATACCTATACCCTTGTTTCAGAAAAAGAAGCAGATCTCAAAGCGGGCAAAATTTCCGTAACATCGCCAATAGGAAAGGGCTTGCTCGGCAAGAAACTCGGAGAAAAAGCAAAGGTGATGACACCAGGCGGCGAAATCGAATTCGATATTTTGAGTATCAGTCTTTAATTTATAAGCATGACCATTTTTTCGAGAATCGTAGCGGGAGAAATCCCTTGTTATAAAGTTGCTGAGAGCGAACATTTCTTAGCTTTCCTCGATATTACACCCGTTCAAAAGGGTCATGTGCTCGTTATTCCCAAAAAGGAGATCGATTATATCTTCGATATCGAAGATGATCTAATTGGCCCTATGATGGTTTTCTCTAAAAAAGTAGCCAATGCTATAAAAGCAGTTTTCCCTTGCGAGCGAATTGGAGTTGCCGTCATTGGCCTAGAAGTCCCTCATGCCCATATTCACCTTATTCCAATCAATGCATTGGCGGATATGGACTTTAAGAATGTTCGATTGAAATTGGATGCTGCTGAGATGAGTGATATCGCTCAGAGGATTCATCACAGCTATATTGCGCAATAAGTATATTCGTATCTTGAACTAACCTCGCTGATCCAATCCCCACATCAATTTCGTCTTGAGGGCATCCAAGAAAGTATTGTCGTGGAGTTTGACCAAATTCATAGAGAAATTCGCCTTTTTTATCGCCAATTCGTATTCAGCTGTAATGCTCGCCGCACGAGAATCCAACGTGCATAAAAACCCCTTGGTGCGCCCAGAAACTTCAAAAGTCAAAGTGACATCATCTGGCAATACAATCGGTCTCACATTGAGGTTATGCGGGCAATAGGCGTGATGATAAAATTATTCGATAGAGGATGAATAATTGGTCCGCCGCAACTTAAATTATAGCCCGTCGATCCCGTAGGTGTCGAACAATTCTCCATTCATATAAGCATTGACGATGATCATGCTAGATGAATTGCTGCGCTGAATCGTCATCTCATTCAGGGCATAATTTTCATCCTTGAACAGAGGAAAATTTGAATTTAATTCCAACAACATGCGCTTTTCAATTTGATATGAATTGCGCTCCAAAGAATAAATTGATTTCTCTGTTTCTTCCTTCGAGGTATTCGCTAAAAACCCCAGTCTGCCGAGGTTGATGCCCAATACGGGGATGCCTGAATTTTTCACTAAGGTCAAGGTGTCTAATATCGTCCCATCTCCTCCAAGGCTGATGAGAAGGTCCACATTGCATTGCATAAATTCTTCGTGATTCGAAAAAGAATCCGTGCATTGGCAATCTGCTATTGCGACCAAATGCTTTGAAAGGCAAAAGGGAATTTTTTTGCTCTCCAAAAGTGCGCAGAGGTATTGAATATACTCTTTGTGCTTGGTGAGCGATGATCTGCCGTATATGCCTATTTTAGTCAAAATGGTGTGATTAAATGCTTAAGTATTTCATGAGTAAATCATATCGATCTTTTAGGGAATCTTCTTCTTCTTTGTCTCTGTATGATTGAATCACCGTGTATTGATATCTTTCAAATGCGGCAATGATGCCTGATAAATTATTGGAATTGATCTTCAACGTAATGAGTAAATTTTCCGCATCAATGGTTTGTACATCAGAATGCATAATGCGCGCGCCCTCTGATTCAACGATTTTGGATATCTCCATCAAGGAGAAATTGAAAACACTCGTCTCCAATTCTATCAACCCCCTTGGTCCTTGATAAAATCTTTTTCTGCAATATACATCACGATGTCTTCATAGCCGATGCAGCCCTGATAAATGTTTTCATCATTTACAATCGGTACGATACTCAACTTTTTTTCCTTGAAAAAATGGATAAAATCGAATAGATGCGCGCGATGCGAACAAGTGAGATTTTCAAATGGCAGGATGAGTTTTTCTAAACTGATTTGATCGTCGCTATCCAATAAGACATCTTCTGCAATGATTCCGATAAAGAGGCCTTTATCATCTATTAAAGGTAAATGCCGCACCCCAAAATCTTGCATCATAGCAATCGCAATTCCAAAATCATCTCCTACGTGCAGTGGATTAATTGTACCGGAAAGAAGACTGGAAATATTCATGGTCTTACAAATTTAGCAAACCTATTTCAAAACTTTTTCTAAAAATTTTTCCATGTAGGCAATGAATTCTACTGGTTGCTCCATCATCGGCGCATGGCCTGCTTTTTCGATGATTTCTAGTTCTGAATTAGGGAGTAATTTGTGAAACTCTTCGCCAACGAAAACAGGTGTAATCTTGTCGTGTTTCCCCCAAATCAATTGTGTTGGAATGGTCAATTTCGGCAATTCTGATCTCAAATTATATCGAATAGCAGATCTCGCTAAAAATAAAACGCGAATGGCTTTTTCTCTATCATTGACAATCTTATAGACTTCATCGATCAATTCTTTCGTCGCCACTGCGGGGTCATAAAACGTCTCTTCCGTCTTTCTCTTGATATAGATATAATCCTTTTTAGGGTATGAATTTCCAAGTGAATTCTCAAACAATCCTGATGATGCCGTTAAGATTAATGCTTTCACATTGGACATGCATTTTAGTGCATATAAAATTCCCACATGTCCGCCCAGTGAATTGCCGACGATGACGATGTTCTCCAATTTCTTTTCCTGAATAAACTTGACAATGAATTCCACCAATCCGCTGACAGAAGTATCTGTTAGTGGATTTGAATATAAGGGCAAATAGGGGATAATTACCTTGTATTTCTTTGAAAAGTATTGCGTAACTTCTTTGAAATTGCTCAAGGCACCAAACAAACCATGAAGCAAAAGTATCGTTTGACCTTCTCCTTCTTCAATATAGTATGTATCTAGATATGGCCGTTGTTCTAATTCCAAATTGTTTGCTTTATTGTGCGAATTTAAAAAGGATCGCGAATATTGTCTTAAAAAATTAAAATGCCCCTCAATTTGAAGGGCATTTTATGTATTGGTATCTTTGAAATCCTTATTTCCCTCGATTCTTTTTGTGATTCTCTAAGAAATCTGTGATCTGCTCTACACCTATTCGCTTGGCGATAATTCTGTAGTATTTGTCGAGGATATAGACTTGTGGAGTTGATTGAATATCATAGCTCAACCTGAAATGTGGCGTATTCTTAAAGTATGGATCGCCAATATTGATGAACCTCAATTTATGCTCATTCGTAAATTCCTTCCACATTTTGATCTCTTCATAATTTGCCGTTGTAACACCAAATACCTCTGCACCTAATTTCTTAATTTTGTCGTAACTTTCATTTAACTCTGGTGTCGTCTTTTTACAGTGTCCACAATCTGGATTCCAAAAATATAAAACGATATAATCATTTTTCAAATCATACAATTGGAATGGCTTCGTCAATGAAGTATCAAAGCCCTTCACATTGGTCGCGACCTTGCCCAATAAAAGCGGTTTTAAAGCAAATCCCCTTTCGATGATTTTGCCCAATTGAGCACTATCCACCCATGGTGCCATTCCCTTGGCATAGTAATTCTCCACCAAATGCACGTATACTGCATCCATACCCATGATATTTGAATTGGCATAATCATTCAATAGAGTAACTAAACAGTAATTCCACGTATCGGAATTTTTGTTCTTGATTTTCTTCAATAAATTATCGCATTCTTGAATCAAGGTATCTGGATGCTTGATGACAATCTTGTCGAAATAAGTTTTGAATTTAGGCTCAAATATCGGCGTGCGCAATATTCTATCATCATTGAAATCTGTGTAATCCCAATAATGCGCCTTGTAATAATTGTATTGAAAGTTTGAATCTATCATAGAACCATCTGCATTTCTAGGCGCTTCTGGCACATCTATATCGCGCATCAAACTCAATAATTTTGAGTAGTAGAGATGCGGCTTCGTTTGGATGATATTCAATCTATGTGATTTGATTTCTTCTTCTAATTTCTTTAAACCTTCTTTTGCCGATGCTTTATCTTTGGCAGAGCTATTTGGATCTTTCAACTTTGCACCGAGAGATTCCATCGACTGGCGTTTTCCCGCCAAAAAGAAAATATCTGCATTGAAAACCTTATTGTCCTCGCTCACCAAGACTTTCATCTTCGCGCCAAGATCTGTGGTGTCTGTTTCCATTTCAATCAATGCATCAGATTCATTCACCAAAAATTCGATATAGCGATTGCCCATACCTGGAAAAACAGCTAAATAAATTCCGCCTTTGATGCTGTCGTTTTTGCCTTTGTTCTTAAAGATGACCACACCATTATTATCAAATTTTGCGGTATCTTTAATATACTTCTTGTCGCCAAAGTGATAGGATAGATAACAATCCATTCCCTTTAATTGCGGCACTTTTAATTTGATGGTGTAATTTTTTTGTGATGTCGCATGGGCATGCATCATAAATAAACTAAGCAAAACAGGGAGTATAAACTTTCTCATAAAATTAAAATATGGTCCAAAAATAGTTTTTAAAAGGTTGCAAAGATAGTTTTTAGATTTAAAAATAGTTAAATACAGCACCAAAAAAATAATTCAAGGATGTTTTAAATCAAAATTCGTTTTCTCTGCGCGCAATATTGAGCCGCACTCCCGCGCCTATATAGACTTCCGAGTTGTTTAAACTGGATAATTCGCTGACAGATTTTCTATAGGTGCCATGTAGATCAATAAACAAATTGTGATAGAGCATATATGAACAGCGCAATTCAAATAAATTGACCTCTGTCCGGTATCCTTGCATCATGCTATTGCCGTATTCTTTGGGAATGGTATTGGCAGAAGCGGGAAAGAAGATATCGCTTCCCCAACTCTGCCCCGTTGTATCCGCGCCGCGCGCAGTATTGAACCACTTGAATTGGGTATTCAATCGCTTGATCGGCTGATAGCGAATGACAAATATAATCTCCCTAAAATTGGCCCCTAATGGATGGGCCATTGATTGATTGTAATGGGTGTAATTCGCAGCAGAATCGGTAATGGCAGGCGATCGATGGGTATAGGTATAAGGCATCACCATATTGAATTCCCCTTGCAAGTCGAGATTCTTTATTTTAAAAGCATCGATATACTTAAGTCCCAATTGCGCTCCCAGCTTATTTCCCCACCAACCTTTATTTGCCGTGATCTCTCCAAAATTGAATTCGTCCAATAGGAACTGACCGTATAATTGAGCCGTTCGTGCGACATTGAGCTTAAAATCTGCCCCCACCACCGCATTATCTGGACTGCCCAAACTCTGCTCGATAGCTCTATAAAATATAATGGGGTTGAGGTATTGCAATTCAAAGCCCTTGTTGCGCGATAAAATCACACCTTCAAATAAGCCCAAATCGAGGTTTTTGGACACAGCAAAATTCAAATGATGAAAGACGCCATATTTTTTTGGCAATAATTGATCAGCCCACGCACATATTGATGTGTGAGCTCAGCAAAAACATTCTGATAATTGATTTTCCATATGCGCGTATTCAACTTAAAGAAAAAATAAGGCGCTGCTTGATCACTCAGAAACAAAGACCTGACGCCATTTCCATAGAAATTCTTATCATGCCCCAACTGGATATCGAAGTATTTTAAAAAATTGAAATTGACATAGCCGCGCACATTGAAATAGTCGTACGCATCTGTTTTATAGGGTTTGTAATAGGTATTCCCAGGAATGGAGACATAATTATTCTGACCGAATTGGCCATTGGCATATTGCACGCCATAATCGGGCAAGCGCTCTTGATTGTCGGTGATGAGGGTGTAAAAACTGACTTTCCTGGCAATTGTCCCGCGCACTTCTACCCCTTTTCTATTCTCGATGAGGTATTTGCCTGAATCATTTTGACTACCACCTGCCAATTGAATCACGGGATTTATTCTCAAGGTAAAATCCTTGTCATTGAATACGAGCAAAGAGGCCTCTTCTTTGTAAAATACTTTGAGCAATGGCTTCTGCACCGGCGAAATTGGCCTACCGCCATTCCACTCCATATTGTCTTTGTATAAATAATTGCGGTTGAAATCATCTCGCGAACCATTATCGACCATCGTTGAATTATTAAAACTGTCTTTTTGATATGGGCGAAAAATTTTAGCTCTATCAAATGGTTTAATCCCCATGTGCATGCCCGTGAAATTGCTGTCATCCAGAATATCCATTCTGTCTAATAGATGGTAAGATTCAGATTGAAGCGGGATATAGCTGCCTTGTGCCATGGAATTTATTCCATAAAAAAGACAAACAATCAAAATGTGCATTGATTTCATGTAATAAAAGTAAAATAATTTCTGGTTGAAGAGAATTAAATCGTGCATCATTCAAGCGATGGAATTTTCCACGGGGCAATTAAACACTCAATACTTTCTGTCCTTCCCCTTGTAAAAAGTGTACAAGAGTATGAGCGAGAAGACCACACTAAATAGGCCGCTATAGACACTTTTAAATATAATATATAATATATTTTGAAAATTCCATATTTCTACAGTAAAGTAGACCATGTGGTAAAGGAAAAAGGATAGAATGAGGTATAAGACTGTCCATCTAAATCCTTGCTCTTGCAAAGATATCTTGAATTCATCATCCATTTTCTTATCCGTGATAATCGATAGAATATAGGGCCTAGAGAATGCGAGGAAGACTGCGCAAAACATATTTAATCTAAGTGTTCCTTGAAATAGATCTTGGGTAAATCCAGTAAACATAGCGATGAGCATGAGTCCGGTGGGCTTGATTGCATGAGGGAGAAGTAAGATGAATAGCACGAATACAGAAGGCGTGACTAGGCCAAATAGATTAATATTGTTTACAAATAAAACTTGCAAAGCCATTAATCCGAGGAATCGGAGAATATTTAAGACTATGTCATTATTCATCTTGATCTTTATTGAGCGATTCTTCTATTTTCTCGAGCGCTTGAATGTTCTTCTGTTCAGCATTTTTAATCACATAGACATAATTCAAATTTGAAAAGTCATTGAATAAAATGACCTGTGCTTCGGCATATCTATTTTGCGATTCATTGACAAATTTGGTGATGATGCCTATGTCAATATTTTCAGGGAAATAAGATGAATGTCCGCTGGTGATAATGGTATCGCCTTTGCGCACTTTCACATGCTTGGGTATTTCCTTTAAATCAGCTATTTTATTGCTCTTGCCGTCCCAAGATAATTCTCCAAAATAATTCGTGTTCTTGACTTTTGCACTGATAAAAGATTGCTTGTGCAAGAAGGACATAATAACTGCATAATGTTCTGTGCTATTCACAACAACCCCCACAGGGCCATTTTCATTGATTACGCCCATGTCTTTTTCTACGCCATCTGCCGTGCCTCGATTGATATAAATATAATTTCTGCTCGACGAGGTGCTATTGTTGATGACGCGCGCGGGAATAAATTGGTATTGATTTAAACTGGCCAAAGGACCCGTACTGTCATGAGGTAGCGGGATGCTCGGTTTCGGGGCATTGTAGATTTGTTTTAACAATTCTGCATTGAATTGCGTGACGCTGTCATTGACGTGCGTCAAATTAAAATAAGCCTTGGTATTGCTGATTTTTTCTTGAATCGAATTGGTGAAATGATTGGCCTGATTGATGTAAGCCGCTTGGTGAAACTCGTTATTGTTGAATAGAATGGATAAATTAATGACTTCTAAAAGCACCAATACAATGAATGCAGCGTATTTCGATAAGAGAAATAATATATTATTCATTGAATAATAGAGATTGAGCCTACATCAAAAAAGTGAATTTGTCCATGTTCTTGAGCGCGATTCCAGTAGCTCTAGCCACAGCGCGAAGTGGATCTTCTGCAACATGCACAGGCAATTTAGTCTTCTGAGCAATTCGCTTGTCCAAACCTCTGAGCAAGGCACCTCCTCCTGTCAAGTAAAGACCTGTTCTATAGATATCCGCCGCCAATTCAGGTGGTGTAGTCTCCAATGCTTTTAAGATGGCTTCTTCAATTTTAGAAATAGACTTGTCGAGTGAATGGGCAATCTCAGAATAAGATATCACAATTTGCTTAGGGATTCCCGTCATCAAATCTCTTCCATTGACTGGATAGTCATTTGGTGGATTCTCCAATTCTGTCAAAGCTGAACCGACGTTGATTTTAACCGCTTCTGCTGTTCGCTCTCCGATGAGCATATTGTGCTGACGGCGCATATATTCTACGATGTCTTCTGTAAATTCATCTCCTGCAACTCGGATAGATTGGTCGCAGACGATTCCAGATAGCGCGATTACAGCGATTTCTGTCGTTCCACCACCTATATCGATAATCATATTTCCCTCAGGCTCTTGTACGTCGATGCCAATTCCAATAGCCGCAGCCATCGGTTCGTGAATCAACTTCACCTCTTTGCCTCCAGCATGCTCTGCAGAGTCAACAACGGCTCTCTTCTCCACTTCGGTAATGCCCGAAGGGATGCAGATAACCATTTTATATGTCGGTGGAAATAGGAAGTTTCTGTTTTCGTGTATCATCCCAATCATGCCCCTGATCATATTCTCAGCAGCGTTAAAATTGGCAATTACCCCATCTTTCAATGGTTTGATTGTCTTGATATTCTCATGCGTCTTCTCGTGCATGAGCATCGCTCGTTTGCCTACTGCGATTACCTTTTGCGATAATCTGTCTATGGCTACGATACTCGGCTCATCGACGACAACTTGGTCATTGTGAACAATAATGGTATTGGCAGTACCGAGGTCTATAGCGATTTCTTGTGTAAAAAAGTTAAATAATTTCATTAGAAATTAACGGATTGGGGATGGTTTAATTGGATTATCCTCTATTCTCGCAAAAATACAAAAAGAACTCATTATAAATCATCTTTTTTGAAATTATTTTTTATTGCAATATTTTGGAATGTGTTTATCCAAGTATATGACAAACTATAAAACAAAAAGCCCCCGATAAATCGAGGGCTTCTGTGTATAAAACAAGGTAATTATTTCTTGGTTGTAAGTTTCTTTTCGAACTTCTTTTGGAATTTGTCAATACGTCCTGCAGTATCGATGAACTTCATCTTACCTGTAAAGAATGGATGTGACATGTTTGAAATTTCTATTTGAATCAATGGATATTCATTTCCATCTTCCCATTTAATGGTTTGCTTTGTATTCGCACAACTTCTTGTAAGGAATGCATAGTCACAAGAGAAGTCTTTAAATACGACCATTCTGTAATTCTTTGGGTGGATATCTGCTTTCATTTTGATATAGATTTTTTAAATCGGAGTGCAAATATAGAACTTATTTGTCTAAAACCAAATTATCCCACAATATTTTCAAATTAATTCCCAAATATTAGGGAAAACAATGGAAAGTTGTGTTTCAAGTGCTTGATTTTCAATATTTATTGATTATTTAGCCCAATGCGTAATCTGTCAAATATTCATAGGGCTCATTCAATTTGCCCTCGGCACAAATCGTCGCTTTATCGATCATCTCACTCTGAGGAAGCAGCAATTCTTGCAAAACATGGTTGATGAGCTGATTCCCAAAGTCGACTGAGGCGTCTCGCGGCAATTCATTGGGCAAATTATCTATGGTCATCATATCGATTACATGGGCACTGTATGGCGCTTCTTCTTCTTTCGTAAAGGGATTATAACCAAATACGGGTTCGTTGATAGTTGTCGCATACAAAGTCGATGGAATCGAACTAAATGGCATCACATCACAAGTGATATCTGCAATGGTCTTTATCTTGAATTCGGGCTTTTGCATATCCTCAGCAGAGAAAAAAGTAGGCGCCTCTTTATTCCAATATATTCCATTGATCATGATATCGGAGACCTCCGTATAGGGGGCAAAGATGGATTTATAGAGCGCTGGATTTCGATGAAATTCATTCCGGTCAAAACCATTATCAGCTTTTCTGGCATACATCTGCGCTGAATTCAATTGGGTGTATACTGGATTGGAATAAGTTTCGGTAAGAAATGATTGAGCGTCGACGCGTTGAATTTTCATCGCATCTAAAACTTCTGCTGCCCCCGAAGAGACTCTCCCAGTGCCCGTCAAGACGATTTTTATATTGCCGAGTGAAATATCGGAATAGGTTTTTTTCACCGTCTCAAAATCAAAGCTCTGATACATTCTCGGCAAGGTGAATTTTTTGGTTCGCTTGGAATAGGTCCAAATCCCATTGTGCGCACCGACAATCCCCGCCCATTTTCCGAAGGCCAAAACACGCTCGCCTGCTGGATTGCAAAGTGTTTCATAATCCACCATCCGCACTTTTTTCTCCAACAATGCCTTGAGCAATTTTGATTGTGCATTTGCTTTTTTGATGGTGTGCGAGAAAAATAAATAAGTCTTACCCGAAATCAATTGGGGAATAGGAACTTCCTTTATGCCCAACAAGATATCGCAAGAGGCTAAATCCTCTGATAATTCAATGCCCATATTGCTATACTCTTCATCTTTGAAACACCTATATGAACAGGGTTGTACGATGATTTGTATGGATGGATATTGACTTTGGATATTTTTACATTGCTCTGGACTGAGCGCTGCGCGTGTATCTCTGGGAATCTTCCCCTCTTTGATAATGCCTATTTTCATGAATATTGTGTCGGGATAAACTGCTGTTAGTGCTTCAATGAAGGCGTTTTTATGCTAACAATGTTGTGTTCAATCATTGTAAATTAGAAATAACCTTCTTTTTTTCTGTCTTCCATAGCCGTTTCACTTCGCTTGTCATCTGCACGCGTTCCTCGCTCTGTATGTCTTGAGGCGGCAATCTCCTGGATGATTTCGTCGATGGTGCTTGCAGTAGAAAGATAAGCACCTGTGATGGTGATATCGCCCATGGTGCGGAATCGAACGGTCATGTTTTCGATTTTTTCATTCGGCTTCATCTTGATATGTTCACTGGCTGCATAGATGACGCCGTCTCGCACAAAACAATCTCTTTGATGTGCATAGTAAAGCGAAGGCAATTCGATATTCTCTTTGCCGATATATTGCCATACATCCAATTCTGTCCAATTGGAAATTGGGAATACGCGGAAATGCTCACCCATATGCTTTCTTCCATTGAATATATTCCACAATTCTGGTCGCTGATTTTTGGGATCCCATTGTCCAAATTCATCTCGATGGGAGAAGAATCGCTCTTTGGCGCGGGCTTTCTCTTCGTCTCTTCTCGCACCGCCGCAAAGGGCATCAAATTTATGCGCTTCGATGGTATGCAATAGGGCGGGAATTTGTGCGACATTTCTAGAGGCGCTATAGCCCTTTTCATCATTCGCCAATCCCTTGTCGATCATCTCTTGGACTGAGCCTACAATGAGTTTGGCATTCAATTTCGCAGCCAAATCATCTCTAAAATCCAATGTCTCTTGAAAATTATGTCCTGTATCGATATGCACCAATGGAAAGGGAATCCTTGCGGGATAAAATGCCTTCTTGGCGAGATGTGCCACGACGATGCTGTCCTTGCCACCGCTGAAAAGAATGGCGGGATTCTGAAACTGCGCAGCTACTTCGCGCAAGACGAATATCGCCTCCAGATTCTAATTCTTGTAAATGATTGAAAGTCGCTGCACTCATAGTATAAATTCCAAACTGGGTGCGAAAGTAGAATAATTTGTGAATGGGGATTGGAAATGAAGCATTATAGAATGCGAGTGAATACGAAAATCTGTAAGTAACAAACGTATAAACTGAAAATTTAGTTTTAAAAATATGAATATGTTTATATATTTGATTGTAATTCTATAAAATGGAATTAACTATTTATATAATTGTAAAAACCTAAATTATGAAAAATCTCATTCAGACTCTATGTTTTCTATTTATTGTTTTTAGAAACGCGAACACAGCAAAACCGATCCACTAATGGTGAAGTTTTAAAAAACAAACCAACATCAAATACCAACCAAGGTATAGTAATTGTGCCTAAAGCACAAGGTGATGAAAATTCTATCAACGAAAAAAAGTTTATAGTAATTTTATAAAATTTTCAGAAAAAAGTAAAATAGATGCAAGCAATTTTTTTCAATCTTTTTATAAGTATTTTGGTTTAACAAAGAATGATTCGTTTGCACTTTATAGAAGTGAAAAAGATAATATCGGTTTTACACATTATCGCTACCAACAATGTTTTAAAGGACTTCCTGTTTTTGGAGGGGAATATTTATTGCATGAGAAAAATACATTATTAGTGTCGGCAAATGGGAATATCTATAGTTCCCTCAAGTTGATGTCATACCAACAATATCTAAAGAGAATTCAATCGAAAATATCAAACAAAAATTTAGAAAAGAGATTATTCAAATAGATAATAAAAGTGGAAAACAAGAGTCGATATCAATAAGTAATGATTCTATAGAAATAATTTGTTCTTATCTAGATTTAGTAATTGCCCACTAAATGGAGTTTATATAAATGAAAATTTTCGTTTGTGTTATAAAATAAATGTCACTATTAGTGAACCGTATAATATATATGATGTCTTTGTTGATGCACATACAGGAGAAATTGTGAATCGAATTTCAAGAATTGCGCATGCTGATGTCACAGGAACTGCAAATACTATGTATAGCGGTATAAATACGATTAAAATGGATTCTTATAATGGTTCATATCGATTGAGAGAAACAGGCAGGCCAATTCAAACATTCAATATGAATTATGGAAAAAATTATGCAGCAGCAACAGACTTCACTAATCTTACGACAACATGGCCAGCAAATAACCCAACATTAAAGTAATTTTCTATTTCATCAATAGCTCAATCTTGGTGGTATTCTGCATTTACAGATGTAGTCCCTGACCTTTATATCAAAGTGATTGATGGATCAAATACTGTAGTATTCACCACTCAATATATTAATAATACAAATCCACCTGTTGCTTTTAATAATTTAAATATTTCAATGGGAAACCCACCGTATAAAATTGAAGTTTGGGATTATGACGCAATAGGAGGAGATGATTATGGAGGTAGCTATTCAATAACTACATCTGTAGGAACTAAATCATGGTCAGGAGGAGGAAATAATGGCTCATACATTATAGATACTTTAAAAAATCCTGCTCTTGATGTTCATTGGGGGATAGAAAAAACATTTGATTTTTATAAGAATCAATTAAATAGGAATAGTTACGATAATGCTGGAAGTATTATAAAAAGTTATGTGCACTACGATGTCAAGCTAAGCAATGCATTTTGGAATGGTTCAGTAATGAGTTATGGCGATGGTGATGGTGGATTGACTAGTCCATTGGTAAGTTTAGATGTCGTCGGACATGAATTCACACATGCAGTTGTTGAATATACTGCGGATTTAGCCTATCAAGGCGAATCAGGAGCGTTAAATGAATCATTTGCTGATATTTTTGGAACCGCTATTGAATTTTATAGTGCAGGATCACCTAATTGGACAATAGGGGAAAATGTCTTCTTGAAACCACCTTTTTATATGCGCTCAATGTCAAATCCAAATATTGCGTCTTTCTTATTAAATATGATGCAACCTGACACATATAATGGCACATTTTGGGCCAGCACAACAAGTCCTTCAGATGATGGAGGAGTTCATACAAATAGCGGCGTTCAAAATTATTGGTTTTATTTATTATCTCAAGGAGGAAGTGGAACAAATGACATTAGTAATGTTTTTTCTGTAACTGGAATTGGAATAAACCAAGCAACCCAGATTGCCTATAGAAATCTAGCTTATTATTTGACAAAAAATTCAAATTATAGTAGTTCATTCAATGGCTCATTGCAAGCAGCGCAAGATTTATATGGCGTTAATTCAACACAAGTGGCTGCAGTCCGATCAGCATGGTATGCAGTGGGTATTGGCAATAGTCCAAGTGATCAATGTATAGGAACTGTAAATTTATCAGATGTATCGGGGACACTAAGTGATGGAAGTGGTACCGGAAATTATCAAAATAATTTGAATTGTTCTTGGCTAATTAAACCCAAAGGAGCAGATTCTATAGCACTAACTTTTTCTGCTTTTAAAACTGAAGCTGGTTATGATACAGTATTCGTATATAATGGACCAACAACGGCATCTCCACTTTTGATGACGTGGTGGGGGAATACAATTCCACCAGTCATTAAGGGAAATAAAGGAGCTATGCTAGTGCGATTTAGCAGTGATGTTTCTAATACAGATTCCGGTTGGAAGGCAAGCTATGTATCCTATGGCACAACTTATTGTGATGGGGGCAATTTGCTAACAACTGCAAGTGGCAGCTTCTCTGACGGAAGCGGAGCCAATAATTATGGAAATAATTCCTTATGTTATTGGCTAATAGCACCTCCATGCGCAAATAGCGTTACACTATCTTTTTCTTCATTCAACACAGAATTAAATTATGATGGAATTCTGGTTTATAATGGGAATAATACAAATGCTCCATTGATTTTAAATACTTCTGGAAGTTCAATTCCATCCAATGTTACTGCGACAAGCGGTGAGATGTTGGTTGTATTTGTCTCTGATTATATTATTAAACTTCCTGGGTTTTCTGCAAATTATACTTCAACTGGTTCTGCATATTGTTCGGGAACTACAACGCTTAATACTAGTGATTATGGAACAATCAGTGACGGCAGTGGGAATAATAATTATTGCAATAATACAGATTGTAGATGGCTCATTCAGCCGCCTCAAGCGAGTTCTGTCACATTGAGGTTTACATCATTTAACATTGAAGCCGCTTCCTCTGATGGAAAATCAATCTATGATGCGGTAGAAGTTTATGATGGTGTAAATACGTCTGCTCCATTATTGGGAAGATATAGCGGGAACACATTGCCTCCTAGCTTGACATCAACTGGTGGTTCTATGTATATTAAATTCTATTCTAATGTTGCCGTAAGTGACTCTGGATGGTCTGCAGTTTACACTTCAGTTACGAACAATGCATGCAGTGGAATTACAACTTTAACTGCAGATTCTGGAACCTTTTCTGACGGAAGTGGAGGACTTGATTATGGAAATAATGCAGATTGTAAATGGTTAATTCAACCAGCAGGAGCTAGTTCAATTAGTTTGAATTTCACTTCATTTGATACTGAATCAAATTTAGATGGAGTAGTTGTATATGATGGAGCAGATACTAATGCTGCAAAATTGGGAGTATTTACTGGGAATACTATACCTCCAACAGTTAATTCTTCATCGGGGTCAATGTTAGTGTGGTTTCTATCAGATCAAGCATTGAGGAGGTCTGGATGGAATGCGAAGTATAATTCAACATCCGTTTGTGGAAGTATCTCTAAGCCAATTCCTAAGGCAGGTTTTACTATAAATAGTGCTTCACAATGTTTGCCAGGAAATAATTTTATATTTACTGATACAACTACGTTAAGTGTTGGTACAATGACTAGAGAATGGAAGTTTAGTTATGCTACAAATGGATCAATCAGCCCAATTAGTAAAACTTTCCCCAGCGTAAATACCTACACAGCAAAGTTGATAGTGACTACTAATAATGGTTGTAAGGACTCAATTACTAAAACCGTAACTGTAAATCCACAACCATCAGTTCCATCAATTAATGCTTATGGACCAACAACTTTTTGTGAGGGGAAACAAGTTACATTATCAACGAACTTCACAGGTGTTAATTATCAATGGGTAAAGGATAACAATAATATTACATTGGCAAATTCCCCAACTTATATGCTAATTTAGCAGGATTTATCGACTAGAAATATCAAATAGTTTTGGTTGTAAATCAAGTTCAACAAATATGATTGTCAATGTTAATGTTAACCCAACTAAACCAATTATTACATTAAGTTCAGGAACTTTGTTTTCATCAGAGGCACAAGGAAATCAGTGGTATAGAAAT
Source organism: Bacteroidota bacterium (assembly GCA_016713645.1). Lineage (GTDB taxonomy): Bacteria > Bacteroidota > Bacteroidia > Chitinophagales > JADJOU01 > JADJOU01. The sequence continues at coordinate 25,587 of JADJOU010000016.1, read as the reverse complement.
GCAATTTTAATACCAGGAGCAATAAGTTCATCATATATTCCTATTCAATCGGGAAGTTACACAACGATTGTTACGAATACGAATAGTTGTGAGTCAATTTCAAATCCTTTAATTTTAATACGACAAGTCTTAATGAATATGGCATTAAAAACTTCAAAATTCATCCGAATCCAAATCATGGAATATTTGAAGTTCAATCTATATTTGATAAGGATGTTAACATGGAAGTTTATGATGCTATAGGTAAACAATTCTATAGATCAATTACTTTAATCAAAGGGACTAATAGCATCGATTTATCTAACTTAAGCAAAGGTATTTATACGATAGTTCTCGGAGAAGGAAACAATTCATATTTTGAGAAAATTATAATTAAGTAGGGGAAGAATTTGTTTTTTATAAATCGAATATTTTGATTGAACTAAAATAAGTTTGATTAAAAGCATTATCATCTTCATGGCAAATGTTTACGAACAAGGCGTTTGATAATGTACCAACCGATATCATCGAAGAAAGACCGAATGAAGAATATGTATATGGCTTAATCAAGAATTTTACAGATATCACCATCATCCAAATCAACAGAAAAGGGAAAGTGGTAAAACAAGAATTTAGAAATGAGAATTAGTTTCACACATAGAAATCAATATTGTGCAGTTAAGAACGAGTTGCAATTTTAGCTCAAAAGGTTTTGTAGCGTTCATTTGAGATGCATGATAAGTTAACTGTGTTCTATTTATACGCAAACGGCTACCACGGCATCGTCCTTGCGGGCTTGACCCGCAATCTTCGCCCCCCAAGAGGGCGATCTTAATAAAATTTGTTATTTTTGATTCATGGTCATTTTTGGAGGATTTGTTTATATAATGTCAAATTATACAAATACTGTTTTGTATGTTGGCGTAACTTCGGATTTAATAATTCGAGTAGAAGAGCACAAAAAAAAGAGATATCCCGATTCTTTCACTGCTAAATTTAATTGCAATAAATTAGTCTATTTTGAAACTTATACTAGAATAGAAGAAGCCATTGCAAGAGAAAAACAATTGAAAAATTGGAAACGAATATGGAAAGATGATTTAATTAATAAGGCTAATCCTTATTGGAATGACTTAACATATACATTGTTAATTGAAGACTCCGCTCTTTAGGCGGAGAGATTGCGGGTCAAGCCCGCAAGGACGCATCGCCGGTTTGCGCAGGTTCCAGTATTCTATTTATTGATGACTATTAAAATTGGGTTTAGAATATCTGCAGAAAAAAATACATTGAAAATTTCGATTTTAATACCAAAGAATCCAAGTGAAGGGAAGAATCATTCAAAAACAAAATTTTAGAGAAACATGATTTATAAATAAACGTGAATATGTTAAATTACCTCAACATCCTCACCACCCGCTTCAAAGCCTCGATAAATACATCGATTTCCTCCTTGGTGTTGTAAAAAGAAAATGATGCTCTGCAAGTGCCCTCGATATTCCAATGCGCCATCAGCGGTTGACAGCAATGGTGTCCTGTGCGAATGGCAATGCCCTGTTTGTCGAGTAAGACCCCAATATCATAGGCATGTGCATTTCGAATATTAAAAGATAAAACGGCTGCTTTATACGCCGCAGTGCCCACTAGGATAATGTTTTCAATTTTATTGATTTCATTGGTCGCATATTCAAGCAATTCATTTTCGATCAATTGAATTTTCAAATCCGATGGATTGAATATACTCAACCGCCGCTCCAAGTCCGATGGCCCCAGCGATATAGGGTGTGCCCGCTTCGAATTTATAAGGGATATCATTGAAAGTGGTATTCTCAAAACGCACTTCTTTGATCATTTCACCACCCGTCATATAGGGATTCATTTTTCTGAGTAAGGCAGCCTTCCCCCAGAATACGCCAATTCCCGTCGGTCCGTATAATTTATGTCCTGAGAAAGATAAGAAATCCATGTCCATTTTTACCACATCAATGGGCATATGTTGAATGGCTTGCGCTGCATCGATATGAACTAGCGCACCCTTTTGATGAGCTTTCTCGATGATATATTGAATGGGATTGATGGTTCCTAAAGCATTGGAAACATAATTGATGGAGACGATTTTTGTCTTCGCATTGAGCAGTGCATCAAATTCCTCCAATATCAATTCCCCTTTCGCATTGATGGGAATGACGCGGAGATGGGCTTTGCGCTCTGCACAGAGCACTTGCCATGGCACGATATTGGCGTGATGCTCTAAGGTGGAGATGATGATTTCATCGTCTTCTTTGACGAATTTTCTCCCCCAAGCATAGGTCAATAGATTGATGCTCTCTGTGGTACCGCGCGTAAAATTGATCTCTTCGGGCTGTGCCCCGATGAAATTGGCAATCGTGATACGCGCATCTTCATATCGCTCCGTCGCTTTATTGGCGAGGAAATGCGCCCCCCGGTGAATATTGCTATTGTAAGAAGTATAGTATTCATTCATGCAGTCTATCACGACTTGCGGCTTCTGGGTCGTCGCGCCATTGTCAAAATAAATCAAGGGTTTATTCCCATGAATGATTTGTTTTAAAATGGGAAAGTCTGCTCTTATGCTTGAATGATCGATCATGTTTCTTAAATCTGCGTAAATTTAATCAACCTTTTTTGAAAGGGAATTTTTCTTAGTAATTGGACAGGTCTTCAAAAAAGAGCCTGATATCAATGCTAATTAATTAACATTAAAAAAACGCCCGATGCGCGCGAAGTGGGCCTTTATAAAAATGAATAAAGATCAAGGCGAGGATTTGCGCGTAAGGAGGCATTTAGCGATTTAGTATTTGCATTAACAGACCAAAGAAAAGAAAAACTGTCGAAAGCGGCAAATACCTTTAATCGCGCTAGCAAAAAATCCGAACCGTCCCTACACAGTGTGGGGATCATTTTTATAACAGCCATTGACCTTTGCCATGCTTATGCTAGCGCATCCCACGCTTGCTTACTTTTTTTTCAAGATCGCGTAGCCAATGAATACAATGCTTTACAATTAGAATTATGAATAAAAAAAGTGAGTCGCCGAAGGCAAAAAGACAATTAATTTATTCACAGATTATCTCAATAAAATGTAATTTATCATAAAGACTTAACCCTTTGGGAGCTAGCAGGCTTATTTTTATCTTTGTTTAATTTCTTTTTCTGACCTTTGATTCCATGCATTCCCTCGAATCCAAGGTTTCCAATTATATTCAATCCCATCAACTATTTCAGTCGACGGATGTGATATTATTGGCTTGCAGCGGCGGCAGTGATAGCATGGCTTTGCTCCATGTCCTGCATCAATTGAATTATTCAATGGTAATCGCCCATGCCAATTTTTCACTGCGCGGAGCGGAATCCGACATCGAAGAGGAATTTGTAAAAAATTGTGCAGCTCAGTTAAAGATCCCCTTTTTCTCCAAGCGATTCGATACTTTAGCACATTCCAAAGAACACGGTATTTCCATCGAAATGGCAGCGAGGGAAATGAGGTATGCTTGGTTTGAGGAATTGCGGGCACAGAACCATTGTGCGAAAATTGCCACAGCGCATCACCTCCGAGATAGCGTGGAGACGACCCTGTTGAACATGATCAAAGGGACGGGAATTCGCGGTATGCGCGGAATTTTGCCTTCAAATGGAAATATCGACAGACCATTTTCAATCATTGAAAAGGAGGACTTAGAGAAGTATCTCCACGATAAAGCGATTGAATTTAAAATCGATAGCAGCAATCATTCCAATGATTATTTGCGCAATAAAATTCGAAATCAAGTATTGCCCATTGTCAAGGAAATCAATCCCGATTATCAAGCCACTTTTTTAAAATTCCATCAGCGAAACAGCGAAATTCAGCTTATGGTCGATTGCTTTATTCGTGAACATTTCTACACAGATTTTGAAGTGAATAAGAAAATAGACATAGATAAATTGAATCAATATGCTTTTCGCGAACTCATTCTATTTGAATTGCTCAGGCCTTATGGATTCAATGCTGCAGTCATAGAGGATATTGTTGAATCGCTGAATGGCATCTCTGGAAAAAAGTTTTACAGCGATACACACATCGTATTAAAAGATCGAACTTGTTTATTTATATCGGCATTGAATGAGCAAAGTGAAGACTGTGTTTATATCCTTGATGAGTCCATGATTGGCCATGAAATTCAAATAGGAACCAATAAATTGACCTTGGGTTTTATAGATACCATGGAACATCGAAGTGAGCAAATCGCCTATTTAGATTATGAGAGCATTGTTTGGCCCTTCATTGTTCGGAAAGTCAAACCAGGAGACAATTTTCAACCCTTTGGGATGGACGGAAAGTCCAAGAAATTGCAGGATTATTTTACAGACAATAAGGTCTCCGTTTTTGACAAAGAAAAGCAATGGCTCTTATGCGATAGCGATCAAAAAATGGCATGGATCATTGGTCGCAGAATAGATCATCGATTTAGAGTAAATAGCGAAACGAAAAAGATCCTGAAAATGGAATGGTCTTAAATGTACATTGAGTCTATCTGCATTTTTTGCAAATAAATTTAGGGGCTCTGAATCTGAATCCTGCAAAGAGCTCTAGCCTGTGGGATACAAAGAAAAATCTGTTTTCTAAAATTTGATGTGAATAGATATCGGTTACGCCATTAAACCCTCCAAAGAAATACCTACTATTGTATAAAACGCCATAGCGCAATTGTCCTTGGAAATTGAAATTCATATCACTTCTCGGTTTGCCGCCTTTAATTTCATAGTCGGAATAACCATAACTCAATCCTGGCAATGCAGCTCCCATGATGGATATATGCTTCATGATAATTAAGTTATAGGCATAGCCGAATTTAATTGACGGTGCAATGAAGTAGCCAGATTGGAAATTGGTTTCATTCGCCTTTGGATCATTGCTTAGATTGGGATTGCTGGTGATGGAGCTATCAGCGTTCATGATAAAGACAGAGAGTCCGCCACCAATCAGGAAGGATCCAGCACTATGGACTTGCCATTGACTCTGTGAGAATATAGAACGAAAACTCAATTTATTCCCATTGAATATATACATATAGCCAAGGGCAATATTATGCGTATGCATGTCGGGGCGCACAATATTGGGCACGCTATCAACAATGGTGGGGAACCAATCCGTTCCTTTTGTGGCATAATAGCCTTTGTAATTTTGATAGGCAAATTGAATGATGCTCTTATCTACATATACATCACCTTGAATATCGAAGGATTTAGAAACGCCATATGTTTTCGGATCACCTCTTCTGGCCACCGCAAATGAATAGCCAATGGACAACCATCGATGACTGAATCCCAATCCCAAATCAAAAGTAGTATTGGGTTTATACGTGACATTGGGAATTGAATCGGGCTGTATATAATTAAAGGTCATATTGTAGTGCGAAAAATATGGCCTAAAAGTGAATTTTTCAGAGAGGTCTCTCACATAATATTTATCGATTTCAGCTTTTAATGGAGAAAGACTCGCAGTGAATAAAATGAGATAGATAAAAAAATTCCGAATCATGGCTTTTACTAGAAAAAAAATAAAGATAGTATTAAATTGAACATACTTTTATGGAAAATATTTTTTCCTGCATCTTAGGGCATATGAAAACAAAAGAAATAGATCCAATTCAATTCCTGCTAGCGGATGCGAGGCATTTGCAAATCTTGTTTTTATCCGCATTCTTATATTACGGAATTCGCTATATTGGCTGGGAGGCCGATTGGCAAAAGTTCATCACCATATTTTCAACTTCTCTTTTCAGCCAATTGCTCTTTTGCAAAATATTTAATAAAGATTACAGCGCGTTAAAATCCGCACTAATCACATCTTTGGGCCTATGCCTCTTGCTCAAAGCCAATCATGTATACACCTATGCATTCGCAAGTTTTGTTGCTATAGCCTCTAAGTTTATTTTTCAAATTCAAAAGAAACATTTTTACAACCCCGCCAATATCGGCATCGTCGCTGCGATTGTTTTGACAGGTGATGCGTGGATTAGCCCTGGACAATGGGGCAGCACGGCGATTTTGATTTTTTTAGTGGGAAGTTTGGGTGTCGCCGTCGTGACAAAAGTGGAAAAATTTGACACGACATTGGGCTTTATGCTCGTGTTTTTTGGATTGGAATTTTATCGAAATGTTGTCTATAAAGGTTGGCCATTTGATTTCTTTTTACATCAAATTTCCAATGGTTCTATTTTATTATTCTCCTTTTTTATGATTACGGATCCAGTCTCCACACCCAATTCTAAATTAGGTAGATTAATTTGGGCTGCTTGCATCGCCGTCTTAGCCTTCTATCTAGCCAATTTTCAATTTGTCAATGCAGCGCCAGTTTGGGCACTCTTTTTCTTATCGCCTTTGACAATCTTGTTTGATAAATTATTCAAAGAAAATCGATTCAATTGGCGGTCAAAGAATCCGCTTCAACCTATTAGTAATACATTGCCAACCATTTAAATTATTCACCTAAAAATATATACTATGTACCGCTTTAAAAATGCTCCAAAACTTTTGCTCGCGATAGCCCTTCTAATGGCTAATGAGCGTGCATACGCCTTCTGCGGATTCTATGTCGCCAAAGCAGATGCCAAATTGTTCAACAAATCTTCACAGGTGATCATCACTCGAAATGGTGAGCGACAAGTAATCACCATGAGCAATGACTTCGACGGCGATGCTAAAGATTTTGCCATGGTAGTGCCTGTCCCTGTCGTGCTGAAAAAGGAGGATATCAAAGTCGTCGATCAAAGTATATTCGACAAATTGGATGCCTATTCTGGGCCTCGATTGGTGGAATACCACGATCAGAATCCTTGTGATATGAGAAGATACATGGCTGAGTCGATGATGTTGAAATCTAGTTCACGCGTTATGGATGATATAGCGCCATCTCAAGGCCTTGAAAATTATAAAGTGAAAATCGAAGCCTCTTATACCATAGGCGAATACGATATCTTGATTCTATCCGCAGAGGAGAGTGGCGGGTTGAAGTCTTGGTTATTGGCGAATGGCTATAAAATCCCCGACAAAGCAGAAGAGGTTTTAGATCCATATATCAAGAGCAACTTGAAATTTTTTGTGGTGAAAGTGAATTTAGGTGAGCAGAAGAAAGCGGGCTTGAATAAATTGAGACCGATTCAAATCGCCTTCAATTCGCCTAAATTTATGTTGCCAATTAGACTGGGCATGGCCAATTCAGACGGGAGTGCGCAAGATTTGATTATCTATGCTTTTACGCAAAAAGGGCGCGTGGAGACAACGAACTACAAGACATTAAAAATTCCAACGGATGCGAATATCCCTGAATTCCTCAAACCAAAATTTGGACAGTTTTATAAGGACTTGTTTGAGGTCACTTATAAGAAAGACCGACAGGCAACCTATCTCGAATATGCATGGAATTTGAATTCCAATAATTATACCCATTGCGACCCATGCGCAGGAAACCCTCCCAAATTCAATGAATTCAAAGAAGCGGGTGTTGAATGGGTGACCGCATATCAGAATCAAGAGCAATATTCGAGCAGAATCTCTGATTACGATGGTGAGGTGTTTTTTACGAGATTGCATGTGCGCTATGACAGACAAAACTTCCCGCAAGACTTGATTTTTCAGGAAACACCGAATCAAGATCAATTTCAAGGGCGATATATTATGCAACATGCCATCAAAGAAAAAATCACTTGCGAGTCGGCAAAGGAATATTATGGGCAAGTCAATGCGCGCAGAAAAAAGGAATTGATGACTTTAAATACCCTTACGGGATGGGATGTTTCCCTTTATGGGTCCTATCAAAATGAATTTGCCAACTATGCTTCAGGGTCCAAAACGGAGGTTAAGACGAATAGTGTAAAGCCTAAGAAGTCCACCAAGAAATCTGTGAAAACGGTCAAGAATAAGAGCGATTTGACGAGTTGGGGAATTGGTCTATTGCTATTTATCTTGTCAATCTCCCTATTCATAAGCAGGAGACGGATAAGGGAATAAGCTGATTCATTTAACCCAGATTACGTGTTAGAATTCGTAGTGAGGAGACAATATGCAAAGATAGCAAGGGCGCACACAAGATTTTTTGACGATAGAATAGTTTACCCTATTTTGAGGAGAAAAATCGAGACACGCGACCGATCACAGCAGATTGGCTTTGTAATAGAATTTATAATGCGTAATCTGGGTTTAATGCAGAAAGAGCTCAATCGGCCATTGGACGAGGACTAGACTTGGCTCAATCGCTAGAAATTGAAAAAAAACATCGATTTTTAATAAAAATTGGTTTATATTCGCACCGTGAATGTGTGAAAGAGGAAGCGAGATGCTTCCTCTTTTTGTTTCATAAGGGATAATAATTGAGAATTCGGTGCAGGCATCTATTAAAATACATATTGAAAATTGGCTCAAGGAAAAGCTCGCTGAAGAGAATTTGTTTTTAGTAGAAGTCAAATTGGTGGCGAATAAGGTGCAGATTTTTGTCGATGGGATGGTGAATGTGACCATTGATCAATGTGCAGAAATCAGCAAATTGGTGGGGGACAAATTGGATAAAGAACCTGGCGTCTCAGACAATTATACCTTGGAGGTTTCTTCGCCGGGAATGAGCAATCCCCTTCGAGTTCCTCAGCAGTATCAAAAGCGCATGGGCAAAGAATTGGATATTCTCTTAAATGATGGTACCAAAGTAGAGGGAATTTTGAAGGCACAAGATGATTTGGGCATCACCATAGAGATCGAGAAAAAAGAGAAAACAGCAAAGAAGAGCAAAGCAGTGGCAGTTGAATTGCCTGTTGAGCAGCGATATATAGAATTGGCAAATATTAAAAAAGCAATCGTAAAATTTAATTTTAAACAATAAAAATAAATGACCAACCAATGAATAGCATTGAATTAATAGACTCGTTTCAAGAGTTTAAGGAATTTAAAAATATTGATAGACCTACCATGATGAAGGTCTTGGAAGATGTATTCCTTACCTTGTTAAAGAAGAAATATGGCAGCACCGAGAATTTCGATATCATTGTAAATACGGAGAAAGGAGATTTGGAAATTTATCAGCGAAGAGAAATCGTTGAAGATGGCACGGTAGAAAATCCAGTGGCGCAAATCGGCATTACAGACGCATTGAAAATTGATAGCACTTTTGATGTGGGTGAAGAGACCTACGAAGAAGTGAAAATGGATTTCTTTGGAAGAAGAAGTGTATTGGCAGCTAAGCAAACCCTTCAAGCGCGTATTTCTGAATTGGAAAAAGACGAAGTCTATCGCAAATATAAAGATAGAGTGGGTGATATTATTACAGGTGAAGTTTACCAAGTTTGGAAAAAGAATTGTTGATTGTCGATGATGAAAACAACGAATTGATTTTGCCGAAGAAAGAGCAAATCAGAAGTGATTTCTTCAAGAAAGGTGATACCGTTAAAGCAATTATCAAGGAAGTTGATATTAGAAATAGCAATCCAAAGATTATCTTGTCGAGAACGGATCCATCGTTCTTAGCGAAATTATTGGAATTGGAAGTTCCAGAGATTTTGATGGTTTGATTGCCATTAAGAAAATCGTTCGCGAACCAGGAGAAAAAGCAAAAGTGGCTGTAGAGTCTTATGACGAGCGCATTGACCCAATTGGTGCTTGTGTGGGTGTCAAAGGATCTAGAATTCACGGAATCGTGCGCGAATTGAAAAATGAAAATATTGACGTCATCAATTATACGAATAACTTACCTTTGTTTATTCAACGTTCATTGGCACCAGCAATAATCAATTCTGTGGAAATTAATGAAGATACAAAGCGCGTGAAGGTTTTCTTAGAGCCTGATCAAGTGAGTATGGCCATTGGAAAAGGTGGACAGAATATCAAATTGGCAAGTAAGCTCGTTGGCTACCAAATTGATGTATTTAGAGATATCGATGATGAAGAAGAGGATATCGACTTGGATGAATTCAGCGATGAAATCGAGCAGTGGATCATCGATGAATTGAAATTGATCGGATGTGATACAGCTAGAAGTGTATTGGCATTGAGCAGAGATGAATTGGTCAGAAGAAGTGACTTGGAAGAAGAGACAATAGACGATGTATTGAATGTCTTGAAAGAGGAATTTGAGGGTAATTAGTATTTTAAAAATTAAACAATAAATAAATTGTACCTGGTAAAACAGCTACAAATTTGACATTATGTCGGATAAAAGACCAACAAGGCTAGCGCAAGCAGCAACTTATTTTAATGTCAGCAAAGACACCATTTTTGATTTCTTAAAGTCAAAGAAGATAGAAATTGAAAATAGTCCAAACGCGAAAATTGACGAGCAGATGTATACATTGCTCATCAAGGAGTATCGCGAGGATTTGTATCTCAAGGAAGAGGCTGATCAAATTTCTCTTGGCCAATCTCGAAAAGAATTGGATCGAGACGAGGAAATGTCCATTGCTGAAGCTACGAAAGCAGCTGCTGCAAAGACGAAGAAGGCAGAAGTAAAGAAAGAAGAGGTCAAAGTGGAAGAAGTCGCGAAGGAAGTCCCTGTAAAAGAGGAAATTCCAGTAGTTGAAATTCCTGGAGCAAAGTCTAAAAAGAAAGAAGCCGAATCACCTGAAGTTGAAAAAATAGAGACGACTAAGACCAAGCTCATCGGTCCAAAAATTGTGGGCAAAGTGGATATTGATTCTGACGACAAGAAAAAAGTCAAAGAGGAAATCAAGCCAACCAAGGTTGAGAAACCTAAGAAGACAACCAAAGAAACGCCAGCTGAATTGCCTTTTGAAGAAAAGGTAGAAATCGTAACACCAGCGCCGGTAGCGGAAGAAGTGAAGCCAGCGGTTGAAGAAGTCGTTGTAGAGCATGTCGAAACGAAATATCAGAAAGTCGTTGGTCTCAAACAAATGGGAAAAATCGATCTCAAGGATGTTCCGAAAGACGATAGAGATAGAACTAAGGAAGAGCGCGATGAGAAGAAGAAGCGCAAGAGAATCGCAACAGGACCGAATACACCGGGTACCGTTAACAATAGAATTAAGCTAGAAAATAAGCCAAAGGAAAGGCCGAATTTCAAAAGAGATACGCCGTTTAAGAAAGGCGATCCTGTGAAGCCAGTTCCTGGTCAATTGGGAATTACGCAGAAGGAGATTGATGAGAAAATCAAGCGAACCAAAGCGGCTATCGCCGATCAGAGTTCAAAGAATTCTCGTCAGAAAATCAGAAGAGGCAAGCGAGCGGATATGGCCGAAAAGGCTGAAGCCAATAGAGAATTGGTGGATGATATGATGTTGAAAGTGACAGAGTTTATCTCTGTAAGTGAATTGGCATCTCTGATGAATATATCAGCCATTGAGGTGATCAAATCTTGTATGAGCATTGGGGTGATTGTATCGATCAATCAGCGTTTAGATGCAGAAGTCATCGAATTGGTGGCATCTGAATTTGGATTCTCTGTATCGTTTATTTCACTCGAAGACAGTACGAAATTTGAAGATGAAGTGGACAATCCAGAAGATTTATTGCCGCGTCCTCCAATCGTCACCATCATGGGTCACGTCGATCACGGTAAGACTTCCTTGCTCGATTATATTCGCGAGACAAATGTCGTGAAAAAAGAATCAGGAGGAATCACCCAGCACATCGGAGCATACGATGTATTGGTTCCTAAACAAAATAGAAAAATTACATTCTTAGATACTCCAGGTCACGAGGCCTTTACAGCGATGAGAGCGCGTGGAGCCAAATTGACGGATATCGCCATCATCGTGATTGCGGCGGACGACAAAGTGATGCCACAGACGCGTGAAGCGATTAGTCATGCACAATCTGCAAACGTGCCGATGATATTTGCCTTCAATAAAATGGATAAGCCAGGGGCCAATCCAGAAGGGGTCAGAAGTCAATTGGCTGAGATGAATCTCTTAGTGGAGAGTTGGGGTGGAAAATACCAAGAACAAGAAATCTCTGCTAAAAAGGGGATGGGTATTGATGATTTGCTCGAGAAGATTTTGCTCGAATCGGATATGTTGGAATTGAAAGCCAATCCAAATAAATTATCTGTTGGTGCTGTAATTGAAGCATCCCTCGATAAAGGTCGTGGTTATGTTGCTACAGTATTGGTTGAAGGTGGAACATTGAATGTCGGAGACTTCATCGTAGCGGGTTCTTATTTTGGCAATATCAAAGCCATGTATGACCACAATGGTATCAAGAAGAAAAAAGTATACCCAGGGGAACCTGTGCAAATATTGGGATTGAATGGCGCGCCTTCAGCAGGTGAGCGTTTCAAAGAATTTGAAGACGAACAAGAGGCGAAGCAATTGGCTTCTAAGAGAGCGCAGTTAGAACGCGAACAAGGCATGAGAACGCGCAAGCATATCACCCTCGACGAAATCGGAAGACGTTTGGCATTAGGTACATTCAAAGAACTCAATGTCATTATCAAAGGAGACGTGGATGGTTCAGTAGAGGCCTTGACAGATTCATTGCAGAAATTATCTACTGCAGAAATCAATGTCACTGTATTGCATAGAGCAGTTGGTCCTATCACAGAATCTGACGTCTTGTTGGCTTCTGCATCTGATGCGATTATCATTGGCTTCCAAGTTCGACCGAACGGACAAGCGAAGATTCTCGCAGAGAAAGAGAGCATCGATATCCGATTGTATTCTGTCATCTATCAAGTTATCGATGAAATTCGATCTGCGATGGAGGGAATGCTCGAGCCGACGATTGAAGAAAAAATCGTGGGGAATATCGAAATCAAAGAAGTATTCAAAATCACTAAAGTGGGAACCATTGCGGGATGTTATGTCTTGGATGGCAAGGTCACGAATAAATCGAAAATACGTGTCATCAGAGAGGGCATCGTTACTTTCAATGGCGAGTTAGAATCTTTGAAGCGTTACAAAGACGACGTAAAAGAAGTTCAAAAAGGCCAAGATTGCGGTTTGAATATCAAAAACTACAACGATATCCAAGTGGGCGATATCATCGAAGCATACGAGCAGACTGAAGTGAAGAGAAAGCTTTAGTAAATCAATTGCGGAATTCTTTTATCTACAAGAAGATTTGTTTGTCTCATAGACATCAATCTTTATGGCTTGCCTAAGGTAAAACTAAATACCGTTCCTTTTCCAACCTTAGATCGAACAGAGACCGTTTGTCCGTGTGATTCAATAATGTGCTTGACAATGGCGAGTCCCAAGCCTGTTCCTCCTTCTGAGCGATTGCGAGAGTGATCTGTGCGATAAAATCGCTCGTATAAATGCGGTAAATGCTCTTCGGCGATTCCATCTCCATTATCATTGATCTCCACCAAAATATGGTTGCCTATATCGCTGAATGAAGTCTTCACTTTGGTTCCGCTGGGACAATATTTGATGGCATTTTGAATTAAATTGTGCAATACCTGATATATCCTTGATTCATCTGCTAGCACTGGAATATTTTGATAAATATTATTTTCAAAACTCAATTTAATTTGCTTCTTTTTTGTCTCGTCTTCTAGGTCGCCATAGACTTTTTGTACAAGGGCAAAAATATTGAACACTTCCTTTTTCAATTTTAATTGACCTGATTCAGAGAGCGAAATGAATACCAAATCTTCGACAATTTTTGAAATTCGCTCAACATTGTCATTGGCTTTTTTCAAAAATTTATAGTTGATCTCAGGGTCTTCAATCCCGCCATCCAAGAGCGTTTCCAAATAACCCTGTATATTGAATATGGGTGTCTTCAATTCATGGGAGACATTGCCCAAAAACTCCCTTCTATAGGTTTCCATTTTTTTGAGCGTCTCAATTTCCTGTGCTTGATTCTTGGTGTATTGTTCTACTTTGTACTCAATCTCCATGAGATTGGGGTTTTTGATATCTACATTCTCTGTTTTCTTTACACTTAATATCGCATTGTATAGCGTCTTGATTTTGCTGTACATAAAAGATTCCACCAAAATCTTATTGCTGATAAAACTTACAATTCCCACTAGAAATGGAAGAATAAATAACCAACGAGACATTGTTGGAAATAAATAGAAGAAGATGGTTAAAAAAATTAATCCCGCTAAAAATGCTGAAAAGGCAATGTAAAAGGCAATTTTATTCTGTGTGAGTTGGAGCATCTTGTGCACAAAATTAATTCTTTGGAAGAGATTATAACAAATTTTAGTTTATTTTGGCTTGTCAATTGAAATGACCTTGGATATAAATCAACTACTATGAACAAAACATTACTTATTCTCAGCTTAATCTTCTCAATTTATGCGCTAGATACTTCAGCGCAAACCAAAAAGAAAAAAACGAAGAAGACAATCACCAAAAAGAGCACGACTGCAACACCGGCGTCTACTTCAGATAGATCGGGTGCGAGCACTACCAGTCCGGGAACGTCAACACCAACACCAACAACTACAACAGAGAATGGCACTGGGAGAACGCCTTCCACGCCTGCTACGACAACGACTACAACAAATACAACTCAACCCTCCAATCAATTGATGGCCGATGGCTTGAAAAGCGCTTTGGAAGTCGGATTTAGCAATGCCTCTGACCGATTGGGTTCTTTGGATGGTTTCTTTGGAAATGCCTTGATTAAGATTTTGTTCCCCCCGGAAGCTAAGCAAGTGGAAACGACCTTGCGGTCAATCGGCATGGGAAAAGTCTGCGACGACTTCCTCTTGAGCGTGAATAGAGCAGCAGAAGCGTCAGCGAAAGAAGCAAAGCCGATATTTATCAGTGCCATCAAACAGATGAGTATTATGGATGCCGTCAATATCGTCACAGGCGGCGATGATGCAGCCACCCAATATTTGAGAAAAACCGTCGGGGTATCTTTGCAGCAGCGATTTCAGCCATTAGTACAATCAAACTTGGATAAAGTGGATGCTACGAAATACTGGGGATCGGCCATGACAGCCTATAATGCCATTCCCTTTGGAACGCAGAAAATCAATACCAACCTCTCTGAATACGTGACCACTAAAGCGATTGATGGCTTGTTTTTAGTATTGGCAGAAGAGGAGAGAAAAATACGCAAAGACCCTATTAGCAGAACGACACAGATAATCAAAGATGTCTTTGGTTGGAGTGATATTTTGAAGAAAGGGCGCTAATCGAAAGGGATTGCGAATCCGCGATGCTATCGATATTTTTTTTAAAAAATATTTGACAATCTAAAATATTTGTATTAAATTGCATATTTATTATCCACTTTTTATGAAATTCAACTTATATCTATTTTTATTATTCCTCGGCTTTTCAAGCAGTATTCAAGCCCAGACTATTCAAGAATGGTTAATTGATAGCAAGCAATTGCCATGTAAGGACAATGCAAATAAAAAATGTTTCATCATTAAGAAGAAGGACAGCAATAATTGGGAATACCTAGATGCTGAAATTAACGGATTAATTTATTACGAGGGCTTCGTTTATTTTGTGCAGGTAGTGATTGAAGAGCCTACACCTGGAGCAAAAGCCTATTCACTTTTGAAAATCATCGAGCGCTCTAAATCAACGCCTCAATTCCTTTTGAATGAGAAGGACAAAAAGACGATTAAGGAAATAGTCCCATTGGACTTTGTGCTCAATACCCGCACATTCAGAATCACTAAATTGAATAATTTCACTTTTAGCGGGGATAAATTAGATCCGTATATCAAATTTGTACAAGGCAGACTGGAGGGATCTACGGGATGCAATCGATTCAAATCAAATTGCAAAATTGAATACGATAGTTGCAGTTTTACGGGCATGATGATGACCAAAATGGCATGCATGGATAAGCGTGGAGAGGTCGAATCTCAATTCAGAAAGGCTATATTAACCACTGCTTATATTGAGAACAAAGACACGAAATTGGTCTTAATGGATAACAAAAGAAATATTCTCGCTGAATTTATCGAGAAAAAATAGCGCCTGTTAAATCCCGCTGGATTCAAGCAAATTTATAAGACAAGTAAAATGGACAGATTATTTCTGTCCATTTTTGTTTTAGGGCGGATTTAACCCTAAATGGCCTCGTATTTTTCTGCGTGAAAATGCAATTTTAGACTAGTTTTGCAACCTTTTAATAGGACAAATGATACTAGAAGTAAAAATACCGAATTTAGCAGAATCAATTTCAGAAGTGACCTTAGGAAAGTGGATGGTAAAGAATGGCGATTATGTCATCATCGATCAGCCTCTTTGCGAAGTGGAAACAGATAAAGCGAGTCAAGAGATATTTGCAGAAAAGCGGGAACCGTTCAACTCGTCGTCAGCGAAGGAGATGATGTACTTGTTGGTGGTGTTATTTGCAAAAATTGATACAGCGGCGGCAGCACCTGCGAATCAAACTCCAGTGGCAGAAGCGCCAAAAAAGGAAGTGAAAGAAGAGGTTAAGAAACCAATAGCAGCGGAGAAAGAAGTCGCTGCAAAAACATATGCCAGCGGGGTTCAAAGTCCGGCGGCACATAAATTGATTGCAGAAAATAAATTAGATGCCAATAAAGTTGCGGCAAGTGGCAAAGATGGAAGAATCACCAAACAAGATGTATTGGAAGCGATTCAGAATGGCACTGCGACCATGCAAGATGCATACAAGGGAATGATTCAACAAAAGCCTGCATTTGCAAGAACAGAAGAGGGAAAGAAAATGTCGCGTATTAGAAAGACGATTTCTGAGCGACTCGTGCATGCCAAGAATTCAACGGCCATGCTCACCACATTCAACGAAGTGGATATGCAGCCTATCATGGACATTCGCGCTAAATTCAAAGATAAATTCAAAGAGAAACACGGCGTCAATTTGGGCTTTATGAGTTTCTTCACAAAGGCTTGCAGTTTGGCTCTCATGAAATATCCCGATGTGAATGCCTATATCGACGTAGACAAAGGAGAATTCATCTACCACGATTATGCAGATATTTCAATTGCTGTATCTACGCCTAAGGGATTGGTCGTGCCAGTGATTCGAAATGCAGAATCGCTCTCCATGGCAGAGATTGAAAAAGAAGTGGGAAGATTGGCGGGCAAGGGAAGAGATGGTTCACTTTCGATGGACGATATGCAAGGTGGAACATTTACCATCACCAATGGCGGTGTATTTGGATCCTTGATGAGCACCCCGATTATCAATCCACCGCAATCTGCTATCTTGGGCATGCATAAAATTCAAGATAGACCGATGGTCGTCAATGGCGCAATAGTCGTGAGACCGATGATGTATGTTGCATTATCTTATGACCATAGAATCATCGATGGAAAAGAATCAGTCGGCTTCTTAGTAACCGTGAAAGACTTCCTAGAGAATCCAGAAAAAATGCTCATCGGGCAAGATCCTGTAGAGGCATTGCTGCAGATGTAATAGGCCCCCAACCCCGAAGGGGAGTTTAGCATAGTGGACGGAGTAATATTTGGAGTCAATTTCTTAAAACTCTTTATTGGTATAGCTTTTTTCCTCTTACCTAGTATTGAATTTTTTTATCTCGAAAAGAATTGAGTCTAACTTCTTTCATGCGAAAGGAAAATGGAAATTCAAATCCAATAAAGTAGACTTGCTATAACCAAATGACCGTTTTCATTGAATTAGCATTTAGAATTGTGAAATTCTTATTATCACTAAATGAACTTTGTGCATGTAGTTTAGATATAAGTATTGTGCAGAAAATTAGACTAATAATATTCATAATGTTAAATTTTAGTTGCTCTTACATTGTAGATTGTTGCTTGCCCTTTTAACCAATTATGAAAATAATAAAATGTAAACCCACTTTGATTTAATTCAAAATCAACAGAAGTTCCCAAATTTTTAAATGAATTACAATTAAACACTTCACATTTTCCAGTATCATCAATTTGAATAAAAAATTTATTATCTGCAAACTCAGGATCCATGCTTTGAAACATTGCGCTATCTTTTGTGAAAAATTTCAAACTCGAACTAAATGTTACTAATAATTTATTTGAAATTGTAAGATCTTTGGAAATGAATGAATATCCGCTCAATGTATCAAATCTTTGCGGAGTACTGCTGTCAATTGGGGGAAAATGGATTCAGCTGATGTAAATAATAATTATACATCGTGGTTTTATAGATTCCTACATACTTGTCCCTATAATCCTCCTTCTTGCAAGTGGAACAGCATAGTAGAATCAATATTAAGTATCCTATTTTCATATTTTTTTCCCTGTTACTAAATATTGAATTTTTTTATCTCGAAATGATTCGTTCTTGTAGTATAAATAAAAGATACTATTAGATATTTCACAATCGATATTTGTAAAAACATTATTAAATGTATTAAATATTTTCGCATCGATTTGTCTATCTTCATCACGTTTTATATACATTTTGTTATCTAGCAATTCTTCATCATAAACAATTAAGCTATCTTGATACCAAAATTTTATATTTTTATCAAATGTGATTAAATATTTATTTGAAGACTCTGTTAAGGATATCTCTAGTGTTCCTAATTGTATTAAAGTGTCTGTAATAGGAATTGTATTTGCATCAGCATATATACTTAACATTGTAATGTTGTAGTAACCAATTATTTCGTTACTTGAATTCTTCTTGGTACAAGCTGTGAAGCAAAATAAAATCAAAACCAAATATCCTATTTTCATATTATTGACCGATTAAAAGCATCATACACGTTATCGTTTAATCACATTCAATGATTCCCGCTTCCAAATCAGTTCCTAAATTTACTTCAAACCTAGGATTGAATTGAATAAAATCCGTGGCAAGAAATGAAACCCTAGTTCCTTGATAGCTGGATGGTAAACTACTTATCTCATAGGACTTTTTTTACACCCCTTGTAAAATTTGGATTTCCTTGATAAGAGACTTGTGCTTTTAAATTTACTTGAAGGCAGATTAATGCCAGTAAAATGTTCTTAATCTTCATTTCTTTTTCCAATTAAAATATGTGTTATGCGAGATCTTAGGTCAACTTTGTTAACGATAGTGATATTCAATTCTTCATTTGAAATCTCAAAAATCACATCTATATATATGCTTATGTGATTATACACACGAGGATTAATTATTCCATTCTCATCAATTTGTAAATACAATTTATTCTCTTTGTGATTAAATATAAAAGCCTTGCAACATCCGGAATATTATAATCAAGACTATCATCAAAGGTTGCGATGAGCATGTCAGGAGCATCATTTGAAATGCTAATTTCAACTTCCCCAAAAGTTGCATACGATTTACTATTGCTTGAAGTTTCATATAGACTAAACTTTGTAGATTTATAAATCCCCACATATTTCTCCCTATAATCCCCCTTCTTGCAAGTGGAAAAGCATAGTATAATAATTATCAAGTAGCCTATTTTCATATTATTGACCGATTAATAGCATTTTGGAATCTTTAAGAGAAGCATTTAATTTGAGGGTATAAACATAATACCCAGGGGAGAGAGCGCTACTGCATAAGATGAAGCAACATTATTAAAACCACCTGTCCCAAGCCGCTTTGATCTGCAAGAGGAATAGTCGATTTAAGAATTCCTGTTAAATCGCACATTTTTAATTTATTAAAATTGTAATCATAGTGCCCTTTTCCCTTTTAAAAGGTGAGTAATCCTTACACTTAAAACCACTCTATTCACAAACGTGGCATTCAGCTCTCCTTTATCTATTTTTAAATCAATTCTAATTTCTGGATTTATGTAATTATAAACATATGCATCTACTAAACCCTCTTCATTTATTTGTAGATACAATTTATTCTCAGGAGTGATATCATATAAGAGTTTTGCAACATTTGGTGTCTTATAATCAAGACTATCATCAAAGGTTGCGATGAGCATGTCAGGAGCATCATTTGAAATGCTAATTTCAACTTTAC
Organism: Bacteroidota bacterium; assembly: GCA_016713645.1. Classification (GTDB taxonomy): domain Bacteria; phylum Bacteroidota; class Bacteroidia; order Chitinophagales; family JADJOU01; genus JADJOU01. Next base: position 5,772 of record JADJOU010000016.1, on the reverse strand, counting down.
CAAAACACACATATGATTCAGCGTAATTTCCAGAGGAATATCTGCTCAATTTTGTCGTATTATACACCCCCACATACTTTTCCCTATAATCCTCCTTCTTACAAGTGGAACAGCAAAGTAAAACCAATAAAAACCACCCAGTTCTCATCTTATCTTTCAATTAAAAACATTTTAGAATCTTTGGCAAAAGCTTTCAATTTTAACGAATATACAAAATATATAAGAGAAAAGGAATAACTATATGCGGTTTGCACAATTTAGTTTACACGGTCACTACCTGTCGCCCTCTTGACGGGCGAAGATTCCCTATACTTTATACTATCGTGTGGACACAAATACCTCTTATTTTTTAATCTCTAAACATAGCATTTTTTCTGTTTTTAGGTCAAGTCTTCAATAATGAGTCAGAATATTAGAGCTAATTTATTAACTTCAATAAACGCCCGATATGCGCAATGCGGGCCATTTTAGAAAAATGACTAAAGATCAAGGGGAGGATTTGCGCGTTTGCAGGCATTTAGCGATTTAGTATTTGCATTAACAGACCAAAGAATTGAAAAAACTATCGATAGCAGCAAATACCTTTAATCGCGCGAGCAAAAATCCGTACCGTAGATCTTTGTCATTTTTATAACGGCCCTTGATTTTTTTGCTTACTTTTTGCATCAAGGCATCACGCAGTAATGAACACCAAAAATAAAATTAGAGGAAGTGAATAAAAGTAAGTCGCCGAAGGCAAAAAGAAAATTATAAATAATAGTTTTACTTCACATAAAATGCAATTTCTCTTAACTATACTGCATTGATTGAACATACTAAATCAATTTCATTTTTCATTGAAAGAAATAGACTCCGCTCTTTGGGCGGAGAGATTGCGTCCCTACACAGTGTAGGGAGCAAAGACGATCCCGAAGTAATCGCTTAGCACACTGCTAGTTTTGATTCAAGGACAAATAATTGAATAATATTTCTAATTGTGTCCACAAAAATGTGTCCACACGATAGTATACTTTATAGGGACACGTGCGGCTCGTTGCCCGCAAAGACGATCCCGAGGATGTAGCTTCGCGCAAAGCTAGCTTTGTTTCAAAGACAAAATAAAAACTTTACATTTCTTAAATGTAGTCAACAAAAATGTGTCCATACGATAGGACTAAGTGTCGTGACAAACCAACACCGAACAACCGACAGCGAGCAACTGACAACTATATTACATCCTAAGCGCTATATTAATAAAGTAGGTTCTCCCTTGCATATAGGAATATCTATTCGAGAATTTATTCGGATCATTTTTCGTGTCGTCAAAGCGCAATTGCTCTCTACCGCTCATGATGAAATTTTGGTGATCTAATACATTGTTCACATTCGCACTCACATCGATATAGATTTTCTTTTTCAATTTAGGATAGGCCCTATTCAAATAAAAGGATTTGCTGAAATTTAAATCGATCGTCCAGGCGCTCGGCAAATGCTCTTGAGTCAATATCTTATTGTATTGGTCAGAGCCCTTCTCCACTAAATCCAAGGCAAACTTATTTCTTCGATTGGCACTTGGGTCGACATAGATTTTATCGAAATAATTAAAATTAATTCCCGCTCTCCAGAAGGCGGTCGAATTGTATTGAAATCCCAAAGTACCCGCATTCTGTGGTCCTGAAGCCAAATGCAATCCTTTGAAGTAAACCGTATCTTCTGTAATTGGATTCTCATTATTGTCATTCAAGAAATACATCGTCGGTCTATTGGTATACGTATAATCGCCAACAGATGCTGCAATCAAGACTTTCCATCCTTTGTACAATTTCCCTTCAACGCCCAATTCAATCCCTTTATACTCTTTATTGATTCCCTTCAAGATCATGGTCGTCATCTCATTGGTGATGTCATTGAATAAATTGGTTGTGGTGATTTCATCTTTCGTCGTGGTGTAAAAACCCACCAATCTTCCCTTCCAATTGGCATCGCGCAAGATATATCCTCCTTCTACAGAGATAATTTCTGTGCTCGTAGGATCTTTGACAACAGCATTTCTTGTTCTTGTAGAGACGAGTACATTATTGTAATAAGGGGCGCGCGTTTCATATATTCCATTAGCGAAGAAATAATTTTTTCCATTCAATTTATACGTGATTCCGCCCTTCCCGCCGTAGTTTCTGAATTCTACGACTTCAGATTTTCCCAATGAATTATTCAAGAATGCCCCATTGCGATACAATCCCTCTCTCCAAACTTCTGTATAGGAAAATTTACCCGCGAAGAAAAAGTCGATATGCTTAAATACAAATACAGATTGTAAAAAAGCCGATGCCTTCTGCGTATTGGCGATATACTTATATCCGTATTCATCCCCTTCTCTGATAATTTGATTTGGATTATCTGCGTTATTCTGTGCCAATAGCGAATCTGAACTCTGACCAATTCTAAATTGATTGGCATTGACATAATAATCTCCACCCATCAAATCTTCCAATCTCCTGTATGAAGTGACCATCGATTTTTGGCCCATTGCACCCGCAGTGATGGCGACGATATCATTGACTTGATTATTATATACGGTATTGAAAGCGTATTCTTTGTTGTCATCCACTTGATCAGACAATACATATCTCGACCATTTACCGCCGACATTATTGCCCACTACACCGCCGACATCATAGACAGAATCGAAATTATTCCGATTCGCCTCATACATGCGCGCCCAATCTTGTTGGAGTGCTGCGGGATTAGAAATTAAATAATCGCGCACGCCTTGAGCGATCACTGGATCTGTTTGATAAGAAGGCAGTTTTCTATAATAATCTGGTGCCGGGCTGAGGGCATTGAACCAATCCAAGCCGCCTCTGGCTTTGCTGCCCGTTTGAAAAGAAAAGGCGCTCAACAAATTCGAATGAGCATTTGGATTCCACTCATGCGTTAAAATGACACTTGGCGTGAATTCCTTGCGCGTTCTTGCACTTCTCTTGACATCATTTTGAAATCCCCATCCTGAATTATAATAGTGATTGCCATACAATTCATACATCTCCGCTGTCGCGTCTGCATTGGTTCCACGGACTGTCTTTAACCCAAAACCTGCTATACTCAAGGTGTGATCATCTCCGAATTTTTTAGAAATACTGGTATACAATCCCCAACTGTCGTAAAAGGTGCCTGCGAAATAGCCCTCTTCTGCATATCTTCTGGAGCCTGAAATCGTAAATGCCCATTTCTTGGCTGTGAGTCCCGAAGAATACGTCGCCATCAATCGATTGCGGTACGAGCGGTTGGTCATGGCATAGGAGAATCGATAGCCTTTGCGCTGCTTGGCGGCCATGGCCTCAATATTGGTTGCAGAGCCGATATCCCCAAAAGTAAAGGTACTCGCCTCTAAGCCATAATTATTGTCCCTAGCGCGCAATACATCGTTCAAACCGCTGATCTCGCTGAAACTCGCCTCGCCGCGCTCTAGATTGTTCAAGGGTGCTCCGTTCAACATCAATATATTGTCATCGCCGTCATAGCCTCTATTTCTGAATCGCGCGGCGCTCAATTGAAAACTACTTCCACTGATAAATGGGTCTCTAGCGGCGGTGAGCAAACTGGAAACGACGGCACTGCTTCCTGAAGAAGAGCTCTCCTCATCATTATTGATCACTGTCGGGATATTGTCTTGATTGACTTTAATCTGATCGATGCCTTCAATAGTGATTGCCCCTAAATTGACCTGAGCCTCTTTGATTTCAATATTCTTGGAGAATTCAAAGAATCCATTTTCCTGAATGACTAAATAATAATTGCCATAGGGAACGTTCTCAAAAACGATATTCCCGTCCTTATCAGAAGTCGATTTGTGAAATGACTTTCCTTTGAGAATGGCATTGGGAAAGGGCACTGCCGTATTTTGCTTATCATCGCTCACTACTGCTGTCACTTTAGCGCTTTGTCCAAATAAAATGGATATGGAAAAACAGCCTATCATAAGCAAACAAAATCCTCTTGTCATAAATGAAATTTAAGATGCCAAATTTAAAATATATTTCAGAACAAAATAAACTAATTGCAGTCAGCGTGCCGATTTAACCCGAGATGATGTAGAGATGATGCTTAGGTTGATTAATGTTTAAGAGATAGGAAGAAAAGAGACTAAATCATGGCTAAATAGCGGTGGATAGGACATATAGGAGGTCAGGGCGATTAATTGTGCCCCTGGCCTTGAGCTCAATGTTGTTAAGGTATGAGAAATTACAACATTATTGAGATAATCTTTGAAAGTCTTAATTGTCTTTTTAGTTAATTTAAAATAGTAAACTTATGTCGCCCTCTTGAGGGGCGAAGATTCCCTATACTTTATACTATCGTGTGGACACAAATATTTCTTATTTTACAATCTCTAAACAAAGATTTTTTTGTTCTTAGGTCAATTCTTCAATAATTAGCCAGAAAATTGAAGCGAATTTATTAACTTCAATAAACGCCCGATATGCGCAATGTGGGCCATTTTATAAAAATGACTAAAGATCAAAGGATTTGTGGGTTAGCAGGCATTTAGCGATTTAGTATTTGCATTGACGGACAATTGACTTGAAAAGCTGACGATAGCGGCAAATACCTTTAATCGCGCGGGCAAAAATCCGTACTGTAGATCTTTGTCTTTTTATAACGGCCCTTGACCTTTTGCTTACTTTTGCGTCAAGGCATCACGCAGTAATGAACACCAAAAAAATAAAATTAGAGGAAGTGAATAAAAGTAAGTCGCCGAAGGCAAAAGGGTTTAAATTAACGACAGAAACGTAAGATATGCTCCGCTCTGTGGGCGGAGAGATTGCCGGTCAAGCCCGCAAAGACGATCCGAGGCAACCGCTTCGCGCACTACTAACTTTTATAAAGCACAATCAAAATCTTTATTTTTCTTACATATGGTCAACAAAATGTGTCCACACGATAGTACACAGTGTAGGGACGCAATGACGATCCCGGGGATATCGCTCGCTACTATCGCTGGCGCATGCATTCATGCGCCAGCGATAGCCCGCCATGCGTCATTGCGGCCAGCGAGCCGCAATCTCTCCGCCCCAAGAGCGGAGCCTACTTAATTTGCTAATTTTGAATTGGGCTAAAATGATGTGTTCATAAGCCATCACGCAGTAATGAACACCAAAATTTAAAACTAGAAAAAGTGAATAAAAGTAAGTCGCCGAAGGCAAAAGAATCTAAATGCCCTATAGAAACCTATAAAATGAGGAACTTCCTTAACCAAACGACATTGATACAAGCCCTCAAATCCCCCGCCCCATGAAATCAAGATAAAATAAAATGCTTTCTATATCTTTGCCTCTCTTTAAGATGGATACATATAGTAAATACGAATTGATAGTTGGCTTGGAAGTGCATATACAATTGAGCACCAAATCCAAGGCATTTTGCAGCGACAGTGCATTATACGGGGCATCTCCGAATGAATACACCAGTATGATTACTTTAGGTCATCCTGGAACACTTCCCAAAATCAATAAGGCTGTCATAGAATACGCAGTTAAATTGGGCTTGGCGACGCATTGCACCATCAATCCCTATAATGAATTTGCAAGAAAAAATTATTTCTATGCCGATTTACCAAAAGGTTATCAAATCTCTCAATTCAATACGCCCATATGCACCAAGGGGAAATTTGAGATTGAAACCAATGGCGTAAAGAAGACCATCGGCATCACACAAATCCATATTGAAGAAGACGCGGGAAAGAGCATCCACGATTTAGACCCATACCACTCCTTGATCGACTTAAACCGTGCA